>CANJLH010000004.1 GCA_947475415.1 Caulobacteraceae bacterium | reverse complement strand
TGGTGGTAACTTGCATCCGGATGGCTCCCTTCTCAGGTTGAAACGTCTGTCGACACCCAACCTTGGCACATCACGATGCCGGATACGGGGGCCATCCACCCCATCATACGCCGTTGTGCGGCCGGATTTGACGCATGGGGCCGTCTCGGGGCTGAAAGCGGGGTTTGGGGTGAAAAACGTCCTGGGCTTCGATTTTTCGAGGATTAATGCCATGCACCTTGGATGCGTTCGGAATTGACGTGAGGGCGTGAGCGGGGATTGGCGGCCAACGGGCGCGGATTAAGCCCGCCGCGCACCAAGTCGAAAGCCAATGAACGCCGCGTCGCCGGCGGGACGACCGGTGGTTTCCGACGACCTTAGCGATTTTCCGGATCGATTGCCCGCCTTCGCGGGAATGAGCGGTGTGGGGTGGTGGCATGGTGAGGGCTTGGCCCCCTTCAGTGAAACACCACCGTGCGCAGTCCGTTCAGTAGCACCCGGTGCTCGGCGTGCCATTTGACGGCGCGGGCGAGGACCATGGCCTCCACGTCGCGGCCGGCGGCGATGTAGTCGTCGACGGAGAGGTTGTGAGTCACGCGGTCGACGGCCTGTTCGATGATCGGGCCTTCGTCGAGGTCTTCGGTGACGTAGTGGGCGGTGGCGCCGATCAGCTTGACGCCGCGCTTGTGGGCGGCGTGGTAGGGCCGTGCGCCGACGAAGCTGGGCAGGAAGGAGTGGTGGATGTTGATGATCCGCCCCGGATAGCGGGCGCACATCTGCGGCGACAGGATCTGCATGTAGCGGGCGAGCACCACCAGTTCGGCGCCGGTGTCGCTGATCAGGGCCTCGATCCAGGCCTCCTGCTGGGGCTTGGTGTCGGGGGTCACCGGCAGGTGGTGGAAGGCCAGGCCGTTGGCCTCGGTCAGGGCCTGGAATTCGGTATGGTTGGAGACCACGCCGCGGATGTCGATGGGCAGGGAGCCGGAGCGCCAGCGGAACAGCAGGTCGTTCAGACAGTGGCCGAACTTCGACACCAGGAGCAGGGTGGGGGTCTTGCGGCCCATGTCATAGAAGGCCGCGTCCATGGCGAAGTCGCGGGCGATGGGAGCGAAGTCGGCCTCCAAGTCGGCGAGACTCGCCCCCTGCAAAGCTTCAAAACCAGTGCGCAGGAAGAAGCGGCCGTTCTGGCGGTCGCCGTACTGGGCGCTCTCGATGATGTTGCAGCCGTGGGCCACCAGGAAGTGGGACACCTCGGCGACGATGCCGATGCGGTCAGGGCAGGAGAGCGTCAGGATGAAGGGGGCGGCCGGCTTGTGCGGGCCGGATCGCGTCGGCGGATCGGAGGCCATGGGCGTCTATGGGTTCCAGCTGATGTCAGGCGTTCAAACCGCAGTTTCGACCAAGGCGTTCACTTGCCCTCGAAACTGGCGGTGCGGCCCTCGTTGAAAGCGGCGATGCCTTCGCGGCGGTCGGCGGTGGTGAACAGGAAGTTGTATTCGCCAAGCTCCATGGCCATGGCCTCGGCGAGCGGCAGGGCCGGGCCCTGGCGCATCAGCTTTTTCAGCGCACGCACGGACAGGGGCGCCTTCGACGCGATCAGAGCGGCGAAGGCGATGGTTTCGTCCAGCAGGGCCTCGGCGCTGAACACCCGGTTGACGATGCCGTAATCGACCGCCTCGGCGGCGGTGAGATGGCGGCCGCTCATCAGCACCTCGGAAGCCCGGCGCGGCCCGCAGGCGCGCACCAGCAGTTGGGTGCCGCCGAGGCCGGGGATAATGCCCAGCCCCACCTCGGGCAGGCCGAGGCGGGCGGTCTCCGAGGCGAAGGCGAAGTCGCAGGCGAGCGTCATCTCCGTGCCGCCGCCCATGGCCGCGCCATTGACCGCGGCGATGATCGGGAAGGGGCAGGCAAGCTGGGCCGCGGCCATGTCCTCGAAGATGCGGTGCTGGGCCGACCATTCGGCGTCGCTCATGCCGTTGCGCTCTTTGAGGTCGGCGCCGGCGCAGAAGAAGCGCCCCTCGCCGGTAAGGATCGCCACCCGCACGGTGGGGTCGGCGGCGAGGTCGGTCCAGGCGGCCAGCAGTTCGCGGCCCATGGCGGTGGACAGGGAATTGGCCGCCTTGGGCCGGTTGAAAGCCACGATGCGGACACCGGGGGCGGCCTCGCGCAGGATAAGGGTGGTTTCGTCGCTCATGGTGCTTATCCCTTAATCGGCCGTCGGACCGGCGACGGTCCCGGCGTCGTGCAATTTTCCGATCTCGCCGCTGGTCATGCCCAGGACGGAGGCCAGAACCTCGTCGGTGTGCTGGCCCAGGCGCGGGGCGGGCCTGGGCGGCAGGCGTTCATCCTGCGGCACCGTGCCGGCGAAGCCGGGGGCCAGGTAGCGGCGGCCGCTGGGCTGATCGATCTCAGAGAACACCGGATTGCCTCGATAGAGCCGGGGATCGTCTATGGCCTTGGACAGGGGCTGATAGGGGCCCCAGCAGACGCCCAGTCTGTCGAAGGTCGGGATGAGGTCGGCGAGGCTGCGTTTGGCCAGGGCGGCCTCGAAGATCGGGAACAGCCCGGCGCGGTGGTCGAAGCGCTGGCCTTCGTCCTCGGCGAAGTTCGCACCCAGCTGCGCCTCCAGCACAGCTACCGGTTCGGCGATCTGCAGCGTCTCCAGGAGCCCCTTCCACTGGCGGCCGGTGATCGCCACCAGCATGATGCGGGTTCCGTCGGCGGTGACGAAGTCGCGACCGAAGGCGCCATAGAGGTCGTTGCCCATCCGCGGCCGGTCCGGGGCGCCGCCGATCAGGTCGCCCACAAGGCCCATGTTGGCCATGGAGGCGGCGGCGATGTCGGACAGGGGCAGGCGCACTTCGCGGCCCTTGCCGTCCATGCGCCGGGCCAGCAGGGCGGAGACCAGGCTGAAGGCCGCATAGGCGCCGGTGAGGAAGTCCCAGGCCGGCAGCATGGCGTTGACCGGTCGCGGGTCGTCGGGGTGGCCGGTCATAGTGGGCACGCCGACGGCGGAGTTGACGGTGTAGTCCAGGGCCGGCTTGCCGTCGGCCCAGCCCATCACACGTACGCAGATGACGTCGCGCCGCGCGGCCTGCAGGGCCTCATAGGACAGGAAGCCTTCAGCGGGGAAGTTGGTGACGAACAGGCCGCCGTTTTCGCCCGGCGCCGCCGCCAGACGCACCGCCAAAGCGCGGCCCTCGGGGCTGGCCAGGTTGATGGCGATGGACTTCTTGGACTTGTTGAAGCTCTCCCAATAGAGGCTCTTGCCGTTCTCCTGGGCCAGGGGCCAGCGATTGAAGTCCGGACCGCCGCCGATCTGGTCGAAGCGGATCACCTCGGCGCCCATCTGGGCCAGATAGAGACCGCAACTCGGGCCCGCCACGAAAGCCGCGCCTTCGACGACGCGCAGGCCTTTCAACAGTTCGTACATTTCCACCTCCAGGTCGGCGCCCTTATGGCGGAAGCTTGCGCCGAGCGCGACTGGTGAGTGTCGCGAATATGTCCAGGACGGCGGCTATCAGCTGCATTACGCTGGTATCCGAACCCGACACTTCGGGGAGGGCGGACTGTCCGCCGGTCAGCGATGGAGCAATGCGATGGGCGTGTTTTCGAATATCATGGACAAGATCTTCCACCACAAGAAGCCGGCGCCGCCCGCGCCAGCCGCTCCGGCTGCGCCGGCCGCGGCCGCCGCGCCCGCGCCGCCGCCCGAGCCTGTGGACGTGGAAGCGGTGCTGACCGAAATGGCGTCGGCCAATCCCCAAAAACTCAATTGGCAGACTTCGATCGTCGATCTGATGAAGCTGCTGGGCCTGGAATCCAGCCTGGCGGAGCGCAAGTAACTGGCCGGCGAACTGGGCTTCACCGGCGATACCGGGGACTCCGCGGCCATGAACATCTGGCTGCACAAGCAGGTGATGATCAAGCTGGCCGAGAACGGCGGCAAGGTGCCTGACAGCTTGAAATAGGTGGGAACGGCGGCGTCCGTTTCGGGCGCCGCCGCTAACTTCAGCGCTTCAGCATGCCCAGGAGGTCGGTGATCGCGCCCATCCCGCCACCGGATGGCAGCTGGCCGTCGGGGGTCAGGTGATCGATCACCTGAGGCAGGTATTGTGCGACCATGCCGGCGGCCTGGCTGGGATCAATCCCGAGTTTTTGGGCGATACCGGCCACGGCGCTGGAATTGAGCAGCGTGGTGATCTGGTCAGCGCTGATGGGCAGGTTGGCGCCCTTGCTGATCCAGGACGTGGCGAGTGCGCCAAGACCGGCGGATTCCATGCTTTTCACGAGGCCGCCAATGCCGCCCTCATGGGACCCCAGCATCTGAGTCACGGCCTCCAGCGCGCCATCTCCGCCGCCGCCGCCCGCCGCCTTAAGAAGTCCGTCCAGCAATCCCATTATCGTCTCCATGCGCACGGCCGGCCTGACGCCGCGCCAAGCGCGCATGGTCCGGCGACCGCGGGTATTCGGTCAAGTGAACCTTTTGAAAGACCCCGGACAGGTCAGGAAGCGCGAGCGACCGCGTGCTGGATGCGAACCGCCTGGTCGAATTCCTCCCGCAGGGCCACATTGGCGGGCGAAAGCTCCACCGCTTCACGCAGCATGGACACGGCCCGGTCCACCTCGCCCACGCTCAGGCGCTGTCGGGCGTCCTTGCGCAGGTTCTCGGCGCGGGCAGGATCCTTCGCGGGCTGGGTGGCGGCGGCGATGCGCGCGGCGTCCGGCCGCTGGGCGGGGATCCAGATGACCTGTCCGCCGTAGAGGGAATCTGGCGCTTCGACCCCGTTGTAGCGGGCCAGCACATAGAACAGCAGCGGATCGCCGAGGAACCGATCGGCAAGCATCCACATGGTTTCGCCGCGTCGGGCGCGGTAGGGATATTTGCTCGCGCCGAGGATCGCCTCTGGTTCGGCGTCCATTTCGGTGAGCAGGCGGCGCGCCACCTTGTCTTTGGGATGTTTCTTAAGCGCCGCATTCAGCTCAGCGCGGGCGAGTTCGGTTTCGCCCTCCCCCAGCAACGCCACGGCGCGGTCGGCGCGCGGGCTGAGATTTTCAGCGACGACGCTGGCCGAAACCGAACGGTCGGCTCGCATCCCATGGGCGCACCCTGACAGGCTTGCCGCCAGGCCCAGTGCGGCCAGGGACAACACGAGCTTATAGGGCTTCATGAATTCAACCTTCTCTGCAGAGCGGCGCGCTGTCTGCGCGCCGGCGAAGCGAGGGCTTCCAGCCACTCTGGATCGCTGACGGTGGTGACGAAATCCTCCGCGGCCAGGGGCCGTGCGAAGAAGAAGCCCTGGAACATCGAACAGCCGAGACGTCGCAGCGCGTCGGCTTCCTCGCGGGTCTCAACGCCCTCGGCGAGGACCAGGATGTCCAGGCCGCGCGCCAGCTCCACCAGGGCGGTGCAGATGGCGTGGCTGTCGCGGCGCTGATGGACCTCGGTGACGAACTCGCGGTCGATCTTAAGCTTGGAGAACGGCAGGTTCTTCAGATAGCTCAGGCTGGAGTAGCCGGTGCCGAAGTCATCGATCGCGACGCTGACGCCGAGGGAGCGCAACTCGCCGAACAGCTGGCGGGTGTGTTTCGCGTCTTCCATGGTGGCTGTTTCGGTGAGCTCCAGCTCAAGCCGCTCCGGCGCCAGGCCGTGACGCTTTAGCGCCCCCAGAATGGTTTGATTCAGGGTCGGATCGTGGAATTGACGTGCGGAAAGGTTGACCGCCATCTTCAGGCCCGACAGGCCATTGTCCTCCCAGGTGCGAACCTGACCGCAGGCGGTGTTGAGCACCCACAGGCCGACCTCGTCCATCATACCGGTCTCCTCCAGTATGGGGATGAATTCGCCGGGGGACACCAGACCGCGGTCGGGGTGCCGCCAGCGCAACAGCGCCTCGGCGCCGATGACCTTGCCCGCCGCCAGGTCGACCACCGGCTGGAAATGCAGCAGCAACTGGTCGCGGGCGATGGCCTGTCGAAGGCTCTGTTCCAGGGAGAAACGGGCGCGGGCGGCGGTGGAGGATTGCGCGGAGAAGAAATTGAGCTTGCCGGCGACCATCTGGCCGGGCTTCGGCAAGGCGGCCGTAGCCCGCAGAATCAGGGTCTGGGGATCCGCGCCATCGTCGGGATGGATGGCGCCGCCCAGTCCGATGTCCGGGGTCACCTTCACCTCGCCATCGTCGATCTCCTCAGCGAGCACGGCGGCGATCGCCTGCATTTCCGCGGCGGCGGCAGAGGCCTCCTCGACGCCGGCGAACCATAGGGCGAAGACATCACGGTCGATATGCGCGAGGGGGCGGTCGGAACTGTTCGCGGCTGCCAACCGGGCGGCGAAGGCGGTCAGGACGCGATCGGCGGCGTCCTGGTCGAAGGCGGCCAGGCGGTCGTAATCGCCAAAGCGGATCAGGGCCAGCACGCTGGTCTGTGGGCCGCGCATGTCCTCGGACATGATCGACAGGAAGGGCTCGCGGGTCGGAAGTTTTGTGATCGGGTGACGGTGCTTCAGACGATCGCGCAAGACTTCCAGTTGATCGGACACCCTGCGCACGTCGTCCAGGAGGCTGTCGCCGTCGGCGCGGCGCGGATCAGCCGGCGCCTCACCGTCTCCGTCCGCACAGGCGCGCAACTCCTGCGCGGCGATCCTTACGGGCGACAGCAATTGCGATACGGCCGCCAGGCACAGGATGACGGCGCCGAGGCCTGTCGCCAGCGGGTAGGGGCCGACGCCGCAGGCTGCGGCGATACCCAGGGGCGCGGCCGCGCCGAGGGCGGCCAGGCCGACAATTCTGCCACGAAAGTCGATCCGGGGCAGCCGCGGAGCCGCGATTTCGAGGGTGGAACTTCGCATTCTGGCCGGAGGAAAGCTGAGCATTGTCCGGCACAATGCGGCCATGGTTGCTGAGACCGCGTGAAGATTCATGCCTAACGACGTGTATACGGACCAGGCGGTTCGGCGGTTGTCGCCCACAGATGCGAATTCGGCCTCGACGCGCGCGCCGTGTTGCGCGATCTAGCGTGCGCGCGACGCGTAACGAAGAGGCAGCGAAATGATCAAGACCGGGCCACACCTCAAACAGGCCCGCGAAGCCCTCGGGTGGTCGCCGTCCGAGCTGGCGCGCGCCCTGCGGCTCGCCGGGGGACCTGACCAGGGCGAAAAGCGCGTGCTGGAGATGGAGTCCGGCCGCCGGCAGCTCTCCGGCCCGGTGTGCGTGGCGGTGGAGTCGTTCCTGCACGGCTATAAGCCGCTGGGGTTCAAGACCGACGACGTGATGATCGAGCCGCCGCCGCGTAAGCGGGCCGCGCCGGCGACGCAGCGCGGCGCCTGACGCAAGAGGGAATGCCCGAATGACTGATGATTCCGCGCCCACCGGCGGCCATATGACGCCGGAGCGGATCATGATCCGCGACTTGGCCCGCGACTTCACCCGCGACGTCGTCCTGCCGGCCGCCAACCGGCTTGATCCCGAGAAGGGCGATATGCCCCGCGAGCTCATTGAGCAGATGGGGGAGCTGGGGTTCTTCGGCATATTGATCCCCGAGGCGCTGGGCGGGCTGGGCCTTGGCGCCTTCGAATACTGCCTGGTGGCCGAAGAGTTGGCTCGGGGCTGGATGAGCGTGGCCAGCATTATCGCCCGCGGCAACTCGTTCTACCGCTCCGTGCCGGGGCAGGGGGAGGCGCGGCGCGACCGGATCCGGCGGATGGCCAACGGCCAGTACCTGGGCGCGGTGGCGCTCTCCGAACCCAATGTCGGCTCGGATCTGTCGGCGGTGAGCTGCAAGGCGCGCCGTGACGGCGACGAATGGGTGATCACCGGATCAAAGTACTGGTGCACCTTCGCCGACGGCGCCGACTACATCAGTGTTCTGTGCCGGCTGGACGACCCCGATGCGCCGCAGGGGCGGGGCCCCACCATGTATGTGTCGGTGGAGAAGCCGAAGGGCGAACTGCCCAAGGGTTGCACCGGCGCACCGATCCCCAAGATCGGTTATTTCGGCTGGAAGACCTGGGAGCTGCACTTCGACCAGGTGCGCGCGCCGGTCCAGTACGCCGAGACCGGCGAGGGTGAGGCGGTGGAATCCGCCGCCTTCGCGCTTGGCCTCGCCCGCGCCCACACCGCCGCCCGCTCCATCGGCTGCGCCCGTGGGGCGCTGGAGGACGCTATGGCCTATGCGAAGGAGCGGGTGCAGTTCAAGCAGCCGATCAGCGACTTCCAGGCCATCCGCTTCAAGCTGGCCGGCATGGCCACCGAGATCGAGGCGGCGCGGCAGCTGATGTATCACGTCTGCCAAGAGACCGACGCCGGCCGCGGCGGGGCCATCGAGACCTCGATGGTCAAGTTGTTCGCCTCGGAGATGAGCGAGCGGGTGACCAGCGAGGCGCTGCAGATCTTCGGCGGGGCCGGATACACCACGCTTTATCCGATCGAGCGCTATTGGCGCGACGCGCGGTTGACCAAGATCTTCGAGGGGACTTCGGAAATCCAGTTACGGATTATTGCGGATACGCTGCTGGGCAAGCCGAGTGTGCGTGGGTCGAACTAGGGTCAGGCCTGGATCGGACTGGGCAACGCACGGTTCTGGGCGGTGTCCGGATTCCGCGGCGGGGTCGGGACAGGGTATCCCGTCCCGCGCGACAGGGGGGCTCCCGGGCGATGGCTCAGGATCGCCCAGACCAGGGCGCCGCAACTTACTTAGAACTGCATCGGTAGCGGGAAGTGGTCGGCGATGATCCGCTCCCGGTGTTCGATCAGCGCCGGATCCAGGGCCTCGCCCACCAGGCGGCCGACGCGCTCGGAGAATTTCCGGTAGAAATCCGGCATCGGGCAATAGGCCTCGGGAAACGGCGCCACCAGGGTGGAGGTGCAGGCCCAAAAGATATCCAGCGCCGTCAGCCGGTCTCCGACAAGATGGTCACCGCCCAACGCTGCGTTCTCACGAAATTTCGCCGACAAATGCTGGAGTATGTTTCTCACCCGCGCGGCGGCGTCATCGGCGCTGCGGGTGGCGTCGCCATAGCGGGCGCGCCAGATCAGCGACGCCTCGTCGGTGAGGTGTTCCTGACTTTTCAGCAAGATAAGCCGCACATTCCAGGCCAGGCCATCTTCGCCCAGCAGGCTGTGCGCCAGCCCCATCATCTCGGCGCGAACGCTTTCGTCGCCAGGTAGCAGCCGGGGTTCCGGCGCCAGGCGCTCGGCAAGCTGGAGGATTTCGTACCAACGGGTGCGCGGGCGTTCGTTTTCGTACATCGCAACCGGCGCGGAGTCCTGGCCGGTCCAGTGCCGCAGCGCATCGTCCTTGATCGCCCGAATCTGGGCCACGGGAATGTAGGGAACGCCCTTGATGTCGAACAGCGCCTTGGCCGACTGGCCCCAGGGTCCAGGCACCGACGGGCTCACGCCGGGACGCCCGGCGCTCAACACCAGCCGGAGGCCGGGCCGCCCGATCGCCTCGGAGACGGAAATGAATGGCAGCATTGGAGAGCCGGAAACGAGCGCCCGTCCTGGCGCGACAGGCGCCATGCCTACGAGCCCCGGCTCCAGACGGCAAGACGTGAGGCGGTCGTAGGATGCGAGTCGTAGGGCGACGCGAGAGTAGGGTGCCCTGTCCCGCTCTGCGTGAGTCGCCAACTGCGGCTGTTCCCCGCTGTCGGATGTGCTTACTCTGATTCAAATCCGCAAATTCGATGGAGGCGCCCGTATGGCTGGCCGCGATCTTTCCGGGGGACTACCGCTCGACAAGGAAGCGGTCATCCAGCAGCCGCCGGCCGAACCCTACTGGTCGGAGAACCTGCTTTTCAGCACCTATGACGCCCGCGCTGACCTGGCGTTGTGGCTGCACCTGGGCACCCGGCCAGAAGAGTGGACTCTCTGGGAGGACCATCTGTTCATCGGCCTGCCGGGCGATGCGGGCGTTCTGTCGTTGTGGTCCTACCACAAGACCGCGCCGGAACGCCGGCCGGCGGGCGCGGTGCTGGCGTTCGAATGCATAGAGCCCTTTCGCCTGTGGCGGGTGACCTTGGATGGCTACTGCCAGCTCAACAGCAACGCCGATATGCGCCGCGGCCCGGTCCCGGACGGGCCCAAGGTGCGGGTGATCCTGGACCTGGAAATGGAGAGCTTCACGCCGGCCTGGGACGCCCACGCCTCGGCGAGCGGCGCCCAGGGCCATGGCGGCATGGGCAGCCAGGGCTGGGCCAAGGAGCATTACGAACAGCTGGTCCGGGCGCGAGGCACGGTGAGCGTTGACGGCAAGACCTACGCCTACGACGGGGCAGGCTGGCGCGACCACTCCCGCGGCGTGCGCGTCCCGCACGCCCAGCGCAAGACCTGGGGCGGCCATATGATCTCCAGCGCCGTCTTCCCCAGCGGCCGGGCCTATCTCTGCTCAACCTACTGGGATCGGGAAGGTGTGATCACCCTGGAAGGCGGGGCGGTGATCGATGCGGATGGCGGCTATCATCCCGCCGCCGTCCATCAACGCCCGCGCCTTGGCGCCCTGCATGAAGCGAGCGGCGAACGCCTGACCACGGCGCTCACCTGGAGCGGTGGGACCACGGCCTGGACCGGCGTTTCGCGCCGCGCGATCTGGGTGCAGATCGAGCGCTGGACCGTGGGCAAGGACCTGACCGGCCCGGGACGGATGTATGTGCTCGACTACGGAGAGGTGGACTGGGACGGCGAGACCGGCGTCTTCTACCTCGAACGTTCCGAGGCGCTCAATGCGCGTCCAGAGCTGATCCGGCCGCCAGGGTCCTAGGTTTCAGGGTCAAGCCGAATTGAAAGCGCCTCACGCCCGAGCCATGCGTTCGCCGTCGGGGGATTGCGCAACACCGCGGCTTTTGGGCGGGGTCGGGGCTTCTTCGTGCCCGGCTAAGGTGGGGCTAGAGCGCGCGGGCGAGCCGCAGAGCCTCGGTATTTTCCACCCGGGCGCGGCGCGCGTTGATGGCTTCTTCGCCTACGTCCGCCGCTGCGACATCGGGTAGCGGCTCCGCCGAGCCGGGCATATGGGCGGCGGAAGCGGGAACCGGGATCACATCGTGCGGCAGGGGCATGACTTCGGTCTCCACAAGGGCGGCGGTTAATTTTTCTTAACGTTTTCTTTTCGGCGCGGCCAAGCAAATCGGAAACGATTCACGAACTCTTGACCCATTAATGTCCCGCCAACCTGACCCGGACCGCAAAAGCCATTGTCGTAAATTGGTATTGGCGGGTACCGGGTATGGCACTACGGTTTTGAACGACACCGTATCGGGGCTGGCGGGTCGTGCTCGGGTGAGCGCGTATTCGCTGCCGCGAATGACGGCCGCGAGAGGAAACGCCAGTTTGTTGCCGACCAACACCAAGGGTCCCGACTACTATCACAAGGTGGTGGACTGTCAGTTGGCCTGTCCGGCTCATACGCCGGTCCCCGAATATATCCGCCTGATCGCCGAGGGTCGCTACAACGACGCCTATATGATCAACTGGCGCTCCAACGTTTTTCCGGGCGTGCTGGGTCGCACCTGCGACCGCCCGTGTGAGCCGGCCTGCCGACGTGGGCGGGTCGAGGACGAGCCGGTGGCCATCTGCCGGCTGAAGCGGGTCTGCGCCGACAACAAGGACGACGTGGTCGACCGCATGCCGCAGGGGCCGTTCCCCAAGAATGGCAAGCGAATCGCACTGGTTGGCGCGGGTCCGGCGTCCCTGGGGGTCGCGCGCGACCTGGCGCCGCTGGGCTACGAACTGGTCTGCTTTGACGGCGACCCCACTTCTGGCGGCATGATCCGCAGCCAGATTCCCCGCTTCCGTCTGCCGGAGGAAATTATCGACGAGGAGGTGGGCTACATTACCCGCCTTGGCGTCGAACTGCGACTGGGCCAGCGGATCGACAGCCTGAAGGCGCTGATGGCCGAAGGCTATGACGCGATCTTCGTGGGGTCTGGCGCGCCGCGCGGCCGCGAATTAGACATCCCCGGCCGCCAGGAGGCGGGGGCCAATATCCACATCGGCATCGACTGGTTGTCCAGCGTCTCGTTCGGCCACATCAACTCGATCGGCAAGCGGGTGATTGTGCTCGGCGGGGGCAACACCGCCATGGACTGCTGCCGCACCTCGCGCCGCCTGGGCGGCGACGACGTGAAAGTGATCGTCCGCTCGGGCTTCGAAGAAATGAAGGCGTCCCCCTGGGAGAAGGAGGACGCCATGCATGAGGATATCCCGATCATCAACATGCGGGTGCCCAAGCAATTCACTCATGAGAACGGCAAACTTACCGGCGTGCTGTTCGAGGTGGTGGAAGCGCAATACGACGAAAAGGGCCGCCGCAAGCTGGTGCCCTCCGGTAAACCGGACGAGCACTATGAATGCGACGACGTGCTGGTGGCCGTGGGGCAGGAAAACGCCTTCCCCTGGATCGAGCGCGACATCGGCATGGAGTTCGACGAGTGGGATGTGCCCAAGGTTGACCCGATCACCATGGAATCCACGGTGCCAGGGATCTTCTTCGGCGGTGACGCGGCGTTCGGACCAAAGAACATCATCTGGGCGGTCGCCCACGCCCATGAGGCGGCGATCTCCATCGACCACTATTGCAACGGGATCCCTGTCACCGAGCGGATTGCGCCGAAAACCACCCTGGTCAGCCAGAAGATGGGCATCCACGAGTGGAGCTACGACAACGACATTTCCAACGATCTGCGCCACCGGGTGCCGCTGCGCGACAAGGCGCTGGCGCTGAAGGACGTGCGGATGGAGGTGGAGATCGGGTTCGACCGGGCGCTGGGCTATCGCGAGGCGGAGCGGTGTTTCAACTGCGATGTCCAGACGGTGTTCGATGAGCCGCTGTGCATCGAATGTGATGCCTGCACGGACATATGTCCGGTGGATTGCATCACATTCACGGAAAATGGTGAGGAGGCTGACCTACGCACCCGGTTGAGCGCGCCGGCGCTGAACCTTGCGCAGGACCTGCTGGTGTCGAAGCCCCTCAAGACAGGACGGGTTATGGTGAAAGACGAAGACGTTTGCCTGCATTGCGGCCTTTGCGCCGAACGGTGTCCGACGGGCGCCTGGGACATGCAGAAGTTCCTGCTGGGAATGGCGCAAGCCGGCGAGGGCGCATGCCAAAGCCGCTAGCGCATGTGAACGACTTCGTCGTCAAGTTCGCCAATGTGAACGGCTCGGGTTCGGCCAGCGCCAACGCCCTGTTCGCACAATCGGTGATCCGGATGGGCGTGCCCGTGGCGGCGCGCAACATCTTCCCGTCCAACATCCAGGGGCTTCCCACCTGGTACGAGGTTCGCATCACCGAGGCCAACCGGCTGGGTCGGCGGGGCGGCGTCGACATGATGGTGGCGATGAACCCGCAGACCTGGGACCGGGACGTGGCGGAGATCGAGCCGGGCGGCTATCTGTTCTACGACTCCACCAAGCCTCTGCCGCCGTCCAAGTTCCGCGACGACATCTCTGTAATCGGCGTGCCGCTGACGCAGATGTGCAATGCGGCCTACACGGTTCCCCGGGAACGGCAACTGTTCAAGAATATCATCTATGTGGGTGCGCTCGCCGCCCTGCTGGATATCGAGATCGCCGTTATTGAGGAGTTGCTCGCCGAGCAATTCGCGGGACGCGACCGGCTGATCAAGGCCAACTATGAAGCCCTCCACATGGGTCGCGACTATGTGCAGGCGAACCTGAAGCCGGTGGGCCTGAAGGTGCGCCGCGCCGATGCCGTGGGCGACCGCATCTATGTCGAGGGCAATGAGGCGGCGGCGCTTGGCGCGGTCTATGGCGGGGCGACGGTTTGCGCCTGGTACCCGATCACGCCATCGACATCACTGGCCGAAGCCTTCACCAGCCATTGCGAGACGTTGCGCAAGGATCCGGAGACCGGCAAGGCCCGCTACGCGATCATTCAGGCCGAGGACGAGATCGCCTCGATCGGCATGGTGGTGGGCGCCGGCTGGAACGGGGCGCGGGCTTTCACCTGCACCTCCGGACCCGGCGTCTCCCTGATGCAGGAGTTCATCGGACTCAGCTACTTCGCCGAGATTCCCGCGGTTATCTTCGATGTACAGAGGGGCGGGCCGTCCACCGGCATGCCGACGCGGACGCAGCAGTCGGATATCCTGTCGGCGGCCTACGCCAGCCATGGGGACACCAAGCATGTCCTGCTGCTGCCGGAGGATCCCGGCGAGTGCTTCGAGATGGGCGCACAAGCCTTCGACCTGTCGGATCGCCTGCAGACCACGGTCTTCGTCATGCTGGATCTGGATATCGGCATGAACGAGTGGCTGACCAAACCCTTCGCCTGGGACGACAGTCGCCAACTGGATCGCGGCAAGGTGATGACCCACGAGGATCTGGAGACCGGCCGGGATTTCGGACGCTATCTGGACGTGGATGGCGACGGGATTCCGTTCCGCACCTATCCGGGCGTTCACCCGACCCGCGGCGGGTATTTCACCCGCGGCACGTCGCGAAATCCCTATGCCCGCTACTCGGAGGAAGGCGCGGTCTATGTGGACAACATGCAGCGGCTGTTGCGCAAATTCGAGACCGCCAAGTCCTTGGTGCCGGCGCCGATAACCCGGCCGTCAAAACGCGCCACCCGTGATGCGGTGATCTACTACGGATCCACGACGCCGGCGCTGCATGAGGCGTTGGACAAGCTGGAGGCCGACAAGCTGAACCTGGACGCCATGCGGGTGCGGGCCTTTCCGTTCTGCGATGAGGTGTTCGAGTTCATCGCCGCCCACGACCGGGTGTTCGTCGTCGAACAGAATCGAGATGCCCAGCTACGCGGCATGCTGATCAATGAGGGGGGCGTTGACCCGGCCAAGGTCATTCCCGTGCTGCACTTTGACGGCACCCCTATAACCGCCCGCTTCATCGCCGAGTCGATCGGCATGCATATGGGCGCCGCTATGGCCCGCGTGACGGAGGCCGCCGAATGACGTTCATAACCAAACCAAAGCTGCACCATCCCCAGCTGGCCGCCAATTCCCTGGGCTACACCCGGCGCGACTATGAGGGCTCGGTGTCGACCCTGTGCGCCGGTTGCGGTCACGACTCCATCTCCGCGGCGATCATTCAGGCCTGCTACGAACTGGAGCTACCGCCGCACCGGATCGCCAAGCTGTCGGGGATCGGTTGTTCGTCAAAGACGCCGGACTATTTCCTGGGCAATTCCCATGGCTTCAACACCGTTCACGGGCGCATGCCGTCGGTGCTGACCGGTGCGAACCTAGCCAACCGGGATCTGATCTACCTCGGGGTTTCCGGGGACGGGGACTCCGCTTCCATCGGTTTCGGCCAGTTCGCCCACTCGGTGCGACGCGGGGTCAACATGACCTACATCGTCGAGAACAATGGGGTTTACGGCCTGACCAAGGGACAGTTCTCGGCCACCTCGGACAAGGGCTCAAAATCCAAGCGGGGCGTGGTCAACACCGACGCAGGCATCGATCTGGTCTCCGTGGCCCTGCAGCTCGGCGCGACTTTCGTGGCCCGCTCCTTCTCCGGCGACAAGGCCCAACTGGTGCCGCTCATCAAGGCCGCACTTGCCCATCGCGGCTCGGCCTTCATCGACTGTTTGAGCCCCTGTGTGCAGTTCAACAACCACGCCGGCTCCACCAAGAGCTTCGACTATGTGCGCGAGCACAATGAAGCGGTGAACCGGATGGATGTCGTCCCCCCGCGGGCGCCCATTCACATCGACTATGCGCCAGGCGCGACCCTGGCGGTGACCCAGCACGACGGGTCGGTGCTGCAATTACACAAGCTTTCCGAGCACTACGATCCCACCGACCGCATCGCAGCCATGGGATTCCTGGCCGAACGGCAGGCGGCTGGCGAGATCGTCACCGGCCTGCTTTTTGTGGATCCGGAAGCCGAGGACCTGCATGAGGCGATCAGCACGGTTGAGGCGCCGTTGAATACGCTGGGAACCCGGGACCTGGTGCCCGGTGGCGCAGCCCTGGCGAAAATTAACGAGTCGCTTCGGTAGGTCTGGATCTCAGGCGTCTGAGGTCGCAGGCTCGCGCGCCAGCGAATTGAGGAACTTGCGCCGAACTTCAGCGCCCGCCGCGTCATACAGAAACGGTAGGTACGCATGTCGCACGCCGGCGGTCACCGGCAGGGCCTCATGCAACAGAGCGCATGCGAACACCACCGCCCCGCCAGTCGGCGCTCGATAGGTCGCGGGGCCAAATTCCGGGAACCGCAGGTCGCCTCCGCGATAGGCCTGGGCGTTGAGGTTGATGGTCACCGCGAACTGTCGGTGGGCGGTTGCCGGCGTGGTGTCGTCGCGGTGGGGCCAGAAGTAACCGCCATCATCGGCGCTGTAACAGGCCACGATGTGACGTTCAATCTGGACTGGTTTGAACTGGAAGGCCTTTTCCACCTGGGGGAACAGCCGCCGTTCGACTCGCAGGCGGGCTTGATTCATCAATGCCGGATCATCGATCGCCGCGTCTCGTCGGCGTTTCATGTCGTTCATCACTTCGACGGTGCGGCCGCCGCGGACCTGCATGACGCCGGTCGGCTTTCCGCCAATCCGCTCGTAATAGGCGATCAACTCCTGGCAGAAGGCCGGTTCGAAGATCCGAGGCACAATCAGCACAGGCGCATGCAGGGGCGCGCCGGCATGATCGCCGGGGGCGCCCAAGCGCTGCAGGTCAGACAGGACCTGGGCGCCGGCTTCAAGCGTCCGGATGTCCATGATCCGCATGGATGGATCGATCAGAATCCACTTCGGCTCCAGTTCCCCGTCCGGGCCGACGGCGCCATAGGCTGACCGGAGTTCGCCGGCCGGATCGGCGAACCAACCGAACGGCGCCCCGTGGGGGAGTCCTTCAAAAGACTTGGTGTCCGGAAGTACGCCGTAGAACAGCCGTGATCCATCAGCGAACGTTGATTGGGCGTCGCCAATGAGCGCGACTGCATCATCACGCTCAGGCCCAGGCGGCGGCAGGAACGCCAGCAGAATCCAGCGTCCGGCCACGGCGCCGAAGTCATAGTTCGGACCCGCATGCGACAGCGCCCGAAACATCGGCGCCGGCTCCCCAAGCCCGCGCGCGGTCATAACCGCACGCCCCCTTCATTGGTCTGATCCACGTCGCCCCCCGGCGGCAGTCATTTTGTTGGATCATAGTCCGGCCAAGGAACAAGCGAAACCATTCGAATTGCCGACGCAAAGGGCCGCCAGTCGCCGGCGTTACGCAGCAGATATTCCGCATATTCAGAGGGCTACCGCCGTTATTTGGATGACGCGACTCAAAGCTGCCGATTTCGATATCTAGCGTCGCGGTGAGCCTATGTGACAAAATCTATGGTCTGATGCGATTTGTGGCGAACTATTTGCCTGCATTGCGAGTCTTGACGGATCGCAGATGGACCGCAGGCCTTGCCCCACACCGCAGCCCACCCGCTCAATCCGTTTGTCGCCTGGCTGATGCCAGATCGCGACGAGAGCGCGTTTGCCTTCGGGCCGGACCGCACGGAGGCTCTGGATGCGGCCGTGCGTGAGATGATGGCGACGGCCTGCAATCTGCCAGTTCCGGCGCGACTCGTGGCCTTCGCCGAGTCGCTAGGAGGTGGGATTAGCGATGATGCTGCGCCGACGTCCGAGCGGGCGGAATTTGATGGGGCGGATCTTCGTCCAACAGAATTGAAAGGTGACGCCGGGCGCGATTGACCCGGCTCTTCACCGTCCCGACCGCGGCGCCGGTGATGACAGCGGCTTCCTCATACGAAAGCCCGGACGCCACCACCAACAGCAGCGCTTCGCGGCAAGTCTCGCTCAGGAGCGCGAGCGCATCCAGCATCTCGCGATAGCGGACGAACCACTCCTGCTCCGGCGCCTGGATAAGCTGGGCGGCGATCCGTCCCTCGACGTCCTGCACGATCGGCCGACGCCGCACGAATTCGCTGTTGAAGCAATTTCGAAGGATGCGGAACAGCCAAGCTTTGAGGTTACTGCCTGGGACATATGAATTGCGATAGCGCCAGGCTCTGCTGAGGGTTTCCTGCACCAGGTCATCGGCGTCCGCACTGGAGCGTATCAACGCTATGGCATAGCCGCGCAGGTGCGGGATCAGCGCCGTAACGCTTTTCCAGTCTGGGTCCTGCATCCCACGCTCCCGTCCCGGACGCGCCCTTCGACGCATCCCCCTCTTGTCCGGCGGGATGGCCGGACATGCGTCAGGCCGGAGCCGAACCCCGCCGTCTGCATTAAATCAACGTGAGAGGGTAATTTCGGCGGGAAAGCGGCGAAACATAGCTAGGGTGAACGCGGCGACGCCAATTGCAGCGGTGGAATTCATACGCTGAACGCAGGTCGGGAAGGAATATTACCAGCAAGCGCAGGCGCTACGGCGATGCTTTGGCGATTGTGGCGCCATTTTAGGGCAGGTCGGAAACGTTAAACTTTGCGGCGGGCAAGACCAACACAAGTTTGTGAAGTCACAATCTTGGTGCGCCATCGACCTCTGGTGGCTGCGGGTCAGACGCCGGCGGGGCGCGGACCGCCTGTGGCCCAGTCAAGCAGTTCGACGGTATGAACGGTCGGTGCGTCCACCGCGCCCTCAAGTTGCGTCAGGCAGCCAATATTGCACGAGGCGATCACCTGGGCGTCCAGCGCAGCGATCCGCTCGGCCTTGCGTGCGCGTAGCTGGCCGGCGATCATGGGCTCCAGGATGTTGTAGACGCCCGCCGATCCACAACAGAGGTGGCTTTCCTGTGGCTCGCGCACGTTAAATCCCGCCTGGCGCAATAACCGGCCCGGTGTGTCGCCCAGTCGCTGTCCGTGATGTAGGGAACAGGCCGCCTGGTAGCCGACGACATAGGGACCGGCCGCGCCCCCCTCGGGCAGGCCATAGGTTAAGATCACCTCGCAGACGTCGCGGGACAGCGCGCTGACTCGCGCCGCCTTGGCCGCATACGCCGGATCATCGCGCAGCAGGTGAGCGTAGTCCTTGATTTGCGTCCCGCACCCGGCGGCCGTCGAAATGATCGCGTCCAGGCCGGCGCCTTCGATTTCAGCGGTCCAGGCGTCGACATTGGCGCGCGCAGCGGCCTTGGCGTCGGCTTCACGGCCCAGGTGATGGACGATCGCGCCACAGCAGACCTCACCTGAGGGGCGCACGACATCGAGGCCGACCCGCGTCAGCAACCGCACGGTGGCGGCGCGGATCTGCGGACGAAGCACCGGTTCGGCGCAGCCAAACAGCACGGCCACCCGCCCGCGAACCTGGGCCGGCGGCGGCGGGTCGGGGATGGCGGGCGATGTTCGCGCGGGCGCCAGGGCCAGCATGGCGGCCAGCGGCTGCAGCGCGGTGGCGCGTGAGAGGAGTCCCTGAAGCGGCCGGGCGATGCGCGCAAACTGCAGGGCGGACTTGAACCGGGCCGGATGTGGCAACACCGCCGCCAGCAATGCGCGCCAGAACTGTTGCAGGACTGGACGCCGGTAACGTTCAGCCACACGAACCCGGGCCTCGTCGATCAGCCGCCTGTAGCTGACGCCGGAAGGGCAGGTGGTTTCGCAACCCAGGCAGGAGAGACAGCGGTCCAGATGCTTGACTACCTGGGGCGAGGGCGCGCGGTCGGTCTCCAGCATTTCCTTGATCAGGTAAATGCGGCCCCGAGGGCTGTCGAGTTCGTCGCCCAGCAGGACATAGGTCGGGCAGGTGGCGGTGCAAAATCCGCAGCGCACGCAACGGCGGATTTCCGCAGCCGCTTCGGCGACACCGGTGTCGGCGAGTTGACCCTCGGCGAAGTCTGTCTTCATGCGGCCACACTCCGGTTCACGAAGACGCCGTCAGGATCGAAAGCGGTTCGCACGCGCGCGAAGAGCGCGGTGAGCGCCGGCCCTGGCGGGTGAAAGGCCAGCGAGCCGACCGGGGCATCGGCCTGAACGAGGGTGGCGTGACCGCCAAGCCGCTCTGCGACCGCGCGGATCTCAAGCGAACGGTCGGCGGCGAGGCGGACCCACAACAATCCACCGCCCCAGTCGAAAAGGCGTTCGGCATTGTGGGCCTGCAGAGCTTCGATGGCTTCAGCACCCCGCGCTGGCGGCAGGCTGAGGCGCCATAGGGCCGCGGCTCGGCTTTCCAACACCTGCAGGTTTCCGATCCGCGGCCAGATCATCTCATCTCCATCCAGGGTCTCGGGGTCGCCGAAGGGCTGCAGAATTTCCCTCAAACGCCGCGCCCTGGCTTCTACCGAGGAATTGAATCCCTCCAGTCGAACCAAGGCCGCGCCAGATACGCCGGCCGCCCCGGAGACCTGCAGGGGCGCGCGAAGGGCCGCGCCGAGCGCTGTTATCACTCTGTCGTCCGAAAGCCCGCTCACCCGCAGAGTGGCTGAGGTCTGGGGCGTTGCGACCGTGCGCACGGTGACGGTTGTCAGCAGCGCAAGCGCCCCCCAGGCGCCGCACATCAGCTTGGACAGATCAAAGCCGGTGACATTCTTAACGACGCGCCCGCCTGATTTGAAGATGACGCCACGGCCTGACACCGCTTCGAACCCCAACAGGTGATCGCGCGCCGCGCCGGACAGGATGCGACGTGGTCCCGACAGGTTGGCCGCCAGCACACCGCCCAGCGTCGACTGTGCTGGCGCGGCGCCAAACAGAGGCCCGAGGTCCGGGGGTTCAAACGCAAGTTGCTGACCCTGAGAGGCCAAGAGCGCCTGGACATCCGCCAACCGGATCCCGGCGCCCGCAGTGAGGACGAACTCCTGAGGGTCATAGTCGATGATGCCGACCATCCGGCGAGTCGAAAGCCGTTGGGCGTCGGTCGGCGCGGGCGCGCCATAGGCGTCCTTCGAGCCGCCGCCCTGGATTCTCAGCCGCCGTCGCCCTGCGGCGGCGCGGATCATCTCGGCGGCCTGGCGGGCGTCTTCCGGTTCCAGCGCCTCCACGTCAGAACCGCGGCAGGTGCGGGAAGGGGAGCTGGCCGGCGTGTACATGCACGCGGCCAAGTTCGGCGCAGCGGTGCAGGGTCGGGAACACCTTGCCGGGGTTGAGCAACAGATCGGGGTCGAAAGCCTGTTTCAAGCGTTGCTGCTGTTCCAGGTCGTCGGCCGTGAACATCACCGGCATCAAGTCGCGTTTTTCGACTCCCACGCCATGTTCCCCGGTGAGCACGCCGCCCATCTCCACGCAGAGCCGCAGGATGTCGGCTCCAAATGCCTCAGCCTTTTCCAGGTCGCCGGGCGTGTTGGCGTCATAGAGGATCAGCGGGTGCAGATTTCCGTCGCCGGCGTGGAAGACATTGGCCACCTTGAGCCCGCATGCGTGGGACATGGCGGTCGTGCGACGAAGAACCTCGGGCAAGGCGCGGCGCGGGATCGTGCCGTCCATGCAGTAGTAGTCGGGGGACAGGCGTCCGACGGCGGGAAAGGCGGCCTTGCGCCCGGCCCAGAACCGGGCGCGTTCGGGCGCATCGGCGGCGGTCCGTTCGGTGGTGACCCCGTTGGCTCTGGCGATCGCGCAAACCGCCGTAAGCAGCTGGTCGCATTCAGCGGCAGGTCCGTCGAGCTCCACGATAAGCAGCGCTTCGGCATCCAGGGGGTAGCCCGCGTTCACGAAGGCTTCCGCCGCATGGATCGCCGGCTTATCCATCATCTCAAGTCCGGCCGGTACGATGCCGGCGGCCATGATGTCGGTGACCGTTCTCGCCGCCGCCTCGACGTTGGGAAAACCCAACAGGGCCGCGCGGATCTCCTCCGGAGCAGGCGTCAGGCGCACCACGACCTCCGTGACCACGCCCAGGAGCCCCTCGGAGCCGATGACCACTCCCAACAGGTCATAGCCTGGACCGTCAAGGGCGCGGCCGCCGCCGAGGGCGACCACTTCCCCGGAGGTCAACACCAAGGTGGCGCCGAGAACATTGTGGGTTGTCAGGCCGTATTTCAGGCAATGCACGCCGCCGGAATTCTCCGCGACATTGCCGCCGATGGTGCAGGCGATCTGGCTTGAGGGGTCGGGCGCATAGAACAAGCCGTGCGCCTGCACCGCCTGCGTGACCGCCAGGTTGGTGACGCCCGGCTGGACGACCGCCACGCGGTTGGCCAGATCTATCTCGAGAATCCGATTCATCCGCGCCATGCCGATCAGAACGGCGTCCTGCAAGGGCAAGGCGCCTCCTGACAGCGATGTGCCGGCGCCGCGAGGAACCACCCGTACGCCCCGGGCGCCACACCAGCCGAGGATCGCAGACACTTCCTCGGTGGACTTGGGCAGGACGACAAGCAGCGGCGGCTGGCGATAGGCGGTCAGGCCGTCGGTCTCGTAGGCGATCAATTCGTCGGTGTGTTCGATCACCGCCTCGGCGCCGACGATCGTCCGCATCGCCTGGGCGATCAGCGTACGGCTGCGCAGCACGTCGCCATCGGGTTCCGGCATCTTGAGCGCCATGCGCAAGTCTTAGGTCAGGGGATGAAAAGCGGCAAGGCGCGCGCCGGCTCTGGACAGGGCGGCCGGGTTCAAGGCAGCTTGGCGCGAAAGCGCACGCGGCGGGCGTGGGCCTAAGGCGCAAGGGGCGTCGATGACGATCGATCCTAGTGATTTCAAGCAAGGCATGCGCCGGTTGGGCGCAAGTGTCTGCATCATCACGACGCGGCGGGCGGATGGTGCGCGCAACGGCCTGACGGCCACGGCGGTCTGCTCGCTGTCGGCGGAACCCCCGATGCTAATCGCCTGCCTGAACAGGTCTTCCAACTCCTTCGCTGCGGTGGCCGAGGCCGGGGTGTTTGCGGTCAATGTGTTGTCGCTGCAGGACGCGGCCGTCGCCGATCAGTTCGCGGGTACTCGGCCCGCGGAGGAGAAGTTCCGGGCGGGCGAGTGGATTGAAGGCGTCACCGGCGCGCCCATTCTGGCCACGGGCCTGGCGGCCTTCGATTGTGAGGTTGAACGCGTCGTCGACGCGGGAACCCATGGCATTTTCCTGGGCGTGGTGCGCCATGTAAACCTGGGCGATCCGAACCGGGCGCCGCTACTATATGCAGGCGGTTCGTACGGTGGGTTTTCCGCGGAGCTGGCGGATTTGCTGGCGAGTTGATCCGCAGATGGTTCGCGGGTCCGAATTATCCCGAGTTAGAAGGTGAATGACATGAGCGACCAGCACCCCGAAACCCTCGTCCTCCACGCGGGCTGGCGGGCGGATCCCGCGACCGGCGCGGTGGCGGTGCCGATCTACCAGACCACGTCCTACCAGTTCCAGGACACCGAGCACGCCTCGCGCCTGTTCGCCCTGGCCGAGCCGGGAAACATCTACACCCGCATCATGAACCCCACGACGGATGTGCTGGAAAAGCGCATCGCCGCTCTGGAAGGCGGCGTGGCGGCTATGGCGACGGGCTCTGGCCAGGCGGCCTCGGCGTTCTCGATCCAGAACCTGGCCAGCGCTGGGGACAATTTCGTCGCGTCCACAGACCTGTATGGCGGGACCTGGAACCTGTTCGCAAATACCCTGAAGGCCCAGGGGATCGAGGTCCGCTTCGTGGATCCGACCGATCCGGAGGCGTTCCGCCGCGCCACCGATGCGCGCACACGCTGTTACTACGCCGAGACCCTGCCGAACCCGAAGCTGGCGGTGTTTCCTATCGCCGAGGTGGCCGCCATCGGGCGTGAATTCGGCATTCCGCTGATCATGGACAACACCGCTTGTCCGATTCTGTGCCGGCCCCTGGAGCACGGGGCGGCGGTGGTGGTCTATTCCACCACCAAATACATCGGTGGCCACGGAACCACGATCGGCGGCATGATCGTTGACGGCGGCGATTTCGACTGGAGCGCCCATCCACAGCGCCAGCCTAACCTGAATTCGCCCGACCCCAGCTATCACGGCGCAGTCTGGGTGGAGGCGGTCAAGCCGATGGGACCGGTGGCCTACATCATTCGTGCGCGCACCGTGCTCCAGCGCGACCTGGGCGCAGCCGTCTCGCCGTTCAGCGCCTTTCAGACTCTGCAGGGACTGGAGACCTTGCCGCTGCGGATGGAGCGACATTGCGAGAACGCCATCAAGGTGGTCGAATTTCTGAAGAAGCGCACCGATGTGACCCAGGTGATTCACCCGTCCGTCCAGACCGGGACAGCGCGGGCGCGGGCCGAAAAATACCTGAAGGGCGGCCTGGGCGCGCTAGTGGGCTTCGAACTGGCCGGCGGCGCAGATGCGGGCCGTCGGTTCATCAATGCGCTGAAGCTCTTCTATCATGTGGCCAACATCGGCGACGCCCGCAGCCTGGCGATCCACCCGGCATCGACCACCCATTCGCAGCTTTCGGAGACCGATCGCTTGGCGACCGGCGTGACCGAGGGCTATGTGCGCCTGTCGGTGGGAATTGAGCATATCGACGACATACTGGCGGATCTGGAGCAAGCCCTGGCGGCGGGTTAACCCACCGCTTCCAGTACGCGATGCGCCTGCATGGTCAGTTCGAATGACCGCAGGCGCGCCGCGTGGTCGAAGATCTGCGAGGTCACGATCAGTTCGTCGGCGCGGGTGCGGGCCCGAAAGGCGGCGAGCCCCGTAGACACGATCGCCTGGTCGCCGACCAGGGCATGCGACAGGTTCGAGTTCACGAACGCCATGTCGGTGGCGTCCAGACGTTCCGAAAGGTTATCCACCGGCGGCTGCAACTGTCGCGGTTCACCCCGCCGCAGGGCGACATAAGACTGTTGTTGGGAAGTGAACAGGCGGCGGGCTTCGGCCTCGGTATCGGCGGCCACTACGCTGACGCCCGCCATGACGTAGGGCTTGTCCAGGGATTCGGACGGTTCGAACCGGTCGCGGTAGATTCCGATCGCCTGGTCAAGCATGGCCGGCGCGAAGTGGGAGGCGAAGCCGAACGGCAGGCCCAGCATGGCCGCCAGTTGGGCGCCATAGAGGCTCGAGCCCAAGATCCAGACCGGCACATGCAGGCCGACGCCGGGCACGGCGCGCACGCGCTGACCAGGCTGTTCGGCCTGGAAATAGGCCATCAGCTCCAGCACATCCTGCGGGAACCGGTCCACGTCTCCGGACAGGGTGCGACGCAGGGCATGGGCGGTGATCTGGTCCGTACCCGGCGCGCGACCGACGCCCAGGTCGATGCGCCCGGGATAGAGCGCCGCCAGGGTGCCGAACTGTTCCGCGATCACAAGCGGCGCGTGGTTCGGCAACATGACGCCGCCCGCGCCGATGCGGATCGTCGAGACGCCCTCCGCCACGAAGCCCAGCGCCACGGCCGTGGCCGCGCTGGCCACGCCCAGCATGTTATGATGCTCGGCCATCCAGAAGCGCGTGTAGCCCCAGGCCTCAGCGTGGCGTGCGAGATCGCGGCTGTTCAGGAGCGCGCCACGCGCATCTCCCCCAGCCACGATCGGAGACAGGTCAAGTACGGAAAGCCGCGTCATATGGGATCTATAGCCGCCATCGACGGTGCAAACAGCTTATCAATTTCATGGTCGGCTTCTCGCCGCTGCGCGATCCGGCCGAATTGACAGCTGCGCGCTTTTTGGTGGGGGCAATTTGGCGCAGACAACAGGCTTTTCAACTAAAGATAGAAAAACTTGCCAATTACAGCACTTGTGAATCCAACCGGCGCTTTGTATCAGAGGCGACCAGTTTACGGGGGCGACTATGGAAGACGAAAAATCAGATATTTTGGACCTGACGGCGCATATCGTCGCCAACTACGTCGGTAACAATTCGGCGTCAGTGAATGATTTGCCGGCGTTGATCAGAAATGTGCACGCTGCGCTGGCTGGGATCACGGCGCCGCCGGCGCCGGTGGTGGAGGCCAAGACACCGGCGGTGCCGATCCGCAAGTCGGTCACGCCTGACGCGATCATCTGCCTGGAGGATGGCCGCAGGTTCAAGAGTCTGAAGCGTCACCTGCGCACGAAGTACAATCTTTCGCCGGAGGAATACCGTGCGAAGTGGGGCCTGCCGAAGGATTATCCAATGGTGGCGCCGAACTATGCTTTGGCCCGGTCCAATCTGGCCAAGACCATGGGGCTCGGTCAGGGCGGCCGTAAGAAGGCTTCGCCAGGCCGTCCCAAGCGCGCCGCCGGAAACTGATTTCCATCAGCCACTCGACCTGACGCGGCGAGTCTTTAGGTTGGAGCCATGCCCACGCATGGCTCCGACAATTCACCGATCCTGCGGCTTGAGCGCCTGACCAAGTCGGTCTCAGGCGGGCGAACCCTTTTCGCAAACCTAGACCTGTCGGTCAGGGCCGGCGAGCTCGTCGCCGTGACCGGTGAGTCCGGCGTCGGCAAGTCGACCCTGCTCAATCTGATCGCCGGCCTGGACAGGTCCGACAGCGGTGAGACCTGGGTGGATGGCCTGGCGCTGTCGGTCCTGGACGACGACGCGCGAACGAACCTGCGGCGGGACCGGATCGGGTTCGTGTTTCAGGCTTTTCACATCCTTCCGCATCTGACGCTGGCCCGGAACGTCGCTTTGCCACTGGCCTTACAGGGCGTTCCCGCGAAGGCGGCCCTGGCCCGCGCCAATGAGATGCTCGAAGCGGTGGACCTCGGCGGCCGCGGCGATGAACCGCCCAGCAATCTCTCGGGCGGCGAATTGCAGCGGGTGGCGATCGCCCGCGCCCTGGCGCACCGCCCGGCCCTGATCCTGGCGGACGAGCCCACGGGCAACCTTGACCCGGAGACGGCGGCGCGGGTGCTGGACATATTCCTGTGTCAGGTTCGGCAGGCCGGCGCGGCGGCGGTTGTGGTGACTCATTCGGAATCGGTGGCTGCGGCGGCGGACCGGAGACTGACCCTCACCGCCGAGGGGCTGCACGGCCGCCATGCGCCCTGAAGCGGCGGGCGGACTCGCCGCGCGCTGGATGCTGCTAGGCGAATGGCGGGCGCATCCCGCCCGAGTGGCGACCGCGGTAATGGCGATCGCCGTCGGCGTCGCGTTGGCCTTCGCCGTTCATCTGATCAACGCCTCGGCCTTGAATGAATTTTCCAAGGCGCTCCGCACGGTCAACGGCGACGCAGATTTGCAGGTACGATCCGCGTCGCCGCAAGGGTTTGCCGAATCCGCCTACCCTGCGGCGGCCGGGGTCGAAGGCATTGCGGCGGTGAGCCCCGGGGTCGAGTTCGCCGCCAGCGTGGGGGCGGCGACTGGCGTGACCCTAATAGGTCTGGATCCCCTACGCGCCGCCTTGGTCACGCCCGCGCTGCTGAGCGCGCCGACCGGCGGACAGGCCGCCCCGGGCGCCGAGGTGTTTGACCCTGACGCGGTTCGCCTTTCGCCGGCCGCCCTGGCCGATGCCGGGGTGCAAATCGGCGGTGATGTCGTGATCACGGCGGCGGGGATCACACGGGTGTTCAGAGTGGTCGGGGTGCTGAGCGCGGCGCCCGAGGGGCGCAAGCTGGCCGTGATCGACATCGCCGCCGCCCAGTGGCGCTTCGGTCAACTGGGGCGCCTCCAGAGGCTGGACTTGAAGCTCGCGCCTGGCGCCGATGCGGATCGCGTCTCGGAGGCTCTGCGGCGGGTTCTCCCTGTCGATGCCGCCATTTCAAACCGCCAGACAGCGGGCCGCCGCAGCGACAGCCTTTCGCGGGCCTATCGGGTCAATCTGCAGATGCTGGGTCTCGTCGCCCTGCTTACCGGTGGGTTCCTGGTGTTTTCCGCCCAGTCGCTTTCCGTCGCGCGGCGCAGGCCTCAGTTCGCCCTGCTGCGTGTCCTCGGAACGCCGCGTCGCGCCTTGATGGCGCAGGTGCTGGCGGAGGGCGCGATTGTCGGTGTGTTTGGTGCGGGCGCTGGCCTTGCTGTGGGGTTCGGAATCGCCGCGACTGCGCTGCGCCTCCTGGGCGGTGACCTGGGCGGCGGCTATTTCCAGGGCGGTCGACCGCAGCTGGTGTTTGCGCCCGTGGCCGCCGCGGTATTCTTTGGCCTGGGCCTAGCGGCGGCGATCCTTGGGGCGCTGTTGCCGGCGCGGGCCGCCGCGCGCGCCGAACCGGCGGTGGCGCTGAAGGGCGCTGGGGAAGTCTGGGGCGCGCCGGGCCGGATCAGCGCCTGGACGGCCACGGCGCTGCTTTGCGCCGGAGCCTTGGCGACGACGGCGCCGGCGATCGGCGGCGTGTCCGTGTTTGGCTACCTCGCCATAGCCTTGCTGCTGGCGGGTGGCGTGACCGCCATGCCCTGGTTGGCCAGATTGATGTTGACTCCTTTGAGCCGGCGCGACCTGGGGTCGGCCTGGGCGATGTTGGCCGCGCAGCGGCTGTGGGGCGCGCCGGGACAGGGGGCGCTGGCTCTATGCGGCATCGTCGCCTCCACCAGCCTGATGATCGCCATGGCGGTTATGGTGACAAGTTTCCGGAGCTCCGTGACGGAGTGGTTGGGCCAGATTCTACCCGCCGATCTTTATGTGCGCATGGATGGCGGCGGGGGCCTTGATCCTCAGGCTCAGACACGGCTGGCGACGGTTCCGGGCGTTGCGCATATCGCCTTCCGCCGCACCACATCGCTAAGCCTTTCACCGAACCTCCCGCCGATCGCATTGATTGCCGAACCGCTGGGGAAAGGCCGGCCGACCTTGCCGCTGATCGGGCGGTACGCTCCGCCGCCAGCCGGCGTCATATCGGTCTGGGCGTCAGAACCGGCGGCGAGAATTTACGGCTTGAATACAGGCGTCCGCCGACGGCTCCCGCTCGGGCCCCGCGGAACACTGGTCAACGTCGCCGGGGTGTGGCGAGACTACGCCCATCAACAGGGCGCCATCAGCATCGACATCGGCGACTATGAACGCCTCACGGGCGAACACCTGCGCACCGAAGCGGCCGTGACCGTGACGCCGGGGGTCGCGCCGGCGGAGGTCGCCCGACGCCTTCGCGCAGCGCTGCCGCCAGCGTCAGCACAGCAGACCCTGATCGCGGAACCCCGAGAAATACGCGCTCGCGCCCTGAGCGTATTCGATCGCAGCTTCCTGGTGACCTACGGGCTGGAGGCGATCGCGATCCTGGTGGGCCTGACCGGGGTCGGCGCGACCTTCGCGGCCCAGACCCTGGCGCGGGCCAAGGAGTTTGGCATGCTGCGCCATGTCGGGGTGCGCCGCGGCCAGGTCGTCGCCATGCTTGCCGCCGAAGGCGCGCTGCTGGGCGCGGTTGGCGCTGTGGCGGGGATCGCTCTTGGTTTGGCCATGAGTCAGGTACTGATCCACGTGGTCAATCCCCAGTCGTTCAACTGGACTATGCGAACCCAGATTCCATGGGTTCTGCTCATGGGCGTGACCGAATCCTTGGTGACGACTTCGGCGGGCGCGGCGGTGGCGGCGGGCTGGCGGGCGCTGTCCGCAGACGCCATACGCGCCGTGCGGGAGGATTGGTGATGGCGCTCAGCCGGCGCGGCTTCAGTTTGCTGGCCTTGGCCGTAACGGCCAACCCGGCGATGGCGGCCCATGTCGACTATCCCAGGGTGCGTCCCGGCGCACAGTTGAGGTTTCCAGCCGATCATGGCGCCCACCCCGAGCACAGGACCGAATGGTGGTACCTCACCGGCTGGCTACGCACCGCCGGCGGAGAGCCCAACGGCTTCCAAGTCACCTTCTTCCGCACGCGACCCGATGTCGATCCCGCCAACCCCAGCGCATTCGCGCCGCGCCAAGTGCTGTTCGCCCATGCGGCGCTGTCGGATCCGAAGGTTGGTCGGCTTGCGCATGCGCAGCGGGTCGCCCGCGCAGGGTTCGGCCTGGCTGAAGCGCGGGTTGGCGACGCCGACATCCGAATTGACGACTGGCGGTTCTGGCGCATGGCGGACGGCCGGTTTCGGACCCGCGTTGGTGGGACGGAATTCCAGATGGACCTGACGGTTGCGCCGACTCAGCCGCCGGTCCTGCAGGGTGAGCATGGCTTCAGCCGCAAGGGTCCGGCGTTGGAGCAGGCCAGCTATTATTACAGCCTTCCGCACATGCAGGTTTCCGGGATGCTCCGCCGCGGCGGTCGGCTGGAATCCGTAACTGGCGAGGCCTGGATGGACCGGGAGTGGTCATCGTCGATCCTGGGCGCTGACGCTGTCGGCTGGGATTGGACCGGCCTGAACCTCGAGGGCGGCGGCGCGCTCACCGCCTTTCAAGTGCGCGACGCTTCGGGGCAGAGCCTTTGGGCCGGCGGCTCCCTGCGCGAAGCCGGGAATATGATGGCATTCGCTCCGGCCGATGTGTGGTTCGAACCCATTCAGCGTTGGCGTTCGCCCAGGACGGGGGCGACCTATCCGGTCGAACAGCGACTGAGCGTGAAAACACCGGGCGGCGTCCGCATTTGGCGTATTCGACCTCTATTCAATGATCAGGAACTGGATAGCCGCGCTGGCGGCGGCCCAGTCTATTGGGAAGGGGCCGCGACAGTCGAAGGCGGTCGGGGATATCTGGAACTCACCGGATACGCCGCACCGCTGAGGATGTGAGGGAGAGCAAATGGATCTTTATCTGAAGGGCAAGCGCGCCCTGGTCACCGGCGGCGGCCGCGGTATCGGTAAGGCGATCGCCCGCCAGCTCGCCCGTGAGGGCTGCGCCGTGGCAGTGGCGGCGCGGGATGTCGAGGCGCTTGAAGCGGCCGCCCGGGAGATCGCTGCGGAAACCGGCGCCGACGTGATCGCCGTGCCGGTGGATACCGGCGATGACGCCGCCGTGGAAGCGATGGTTGCGCGTACGGTTGAGGTGCTGGGCGGCCTCGATATCCTGGTCAACAACGCCGCGCGCCCCGGCGGCCAGGCGCCGCCTCTGAAGCTGGCCCAAGTCACCGGGGACGCTTTCTGGGACGAGGTCGATGTGAAGGTGATGGGCTACATCCGCTGCGCCCGCGCCGTAGCGCCGCACATGACCGCCAACGGCTGGGGGCGGATCATCAATGTCAGCGGCCTGGCCGCGCGACAGGCGGCCGGGATCATCGGCTCAGTGCGGAATGTTTCGGTGGCCGCGCTCACCAAGAACCTCGCCGATGAACTGGGTCCGCATGGAATCAACGTCACGGTCATCCACCCTGGCGCCACGCGGACGGAGAAGACCGGACCGCTGATCGCCGCGCGCGCCGCGGCGATGGGTATAACGCCGGAGGAAACCGAGAAGCGCATGACCGCGAATGTGGTGATCGGCCGCTTCGTGGAGTCTGAGGAGATCGCCGATCTGGTCGCCTTCCTGGCCTCGCCCCGAAGCGTTTCCGTCACGGGCGACGCCATCGCTTGCGCCGGCGGCGCCAAGGGGGCGATCCACTATTGAGTTCGGCAGCCCCACAATCGTCTTAAGGTCTTGGTGACCGAAGCACCCCGTTAGTCCTGCTGCGATTCGTTTTTTCAGGACCCCATGCGCGCTATTCGTAATCCTGCTTTCGACCATGGCGCGGCGCTGCGCGTGCCGCCCGCTCACGATGCCAATAACTGGCGCAAGCTGCGCCTTTGGCTTGGGGACGACGGCGTAGAGACTGGCGAGGCCGGCGCCGTGGAAGTCAGGACTCCGGACGGACCCACACTGGCCAGGCCCGGCGACTGGATTGTGCTGTCAGTAGGGGGGCGCTTTCACGTTGCTTCCACGGCGCGGGTCGCCTGAGACAACAGCGCTTGCGACTTTCGGGTGGCGTTCGCCGGCCCTGGCCTTAAGTTGCGGACGGGATCGAACGCAGACGAGGAAACCACCCCATGGACGAGATCGCAGAGCGGTTGGCCATCAACACGCTCCTGAATACCTACACTATCAACGGTGATCGCGGGAACGTTGAGGCGTTGTCCCAGGTGTTCGCCGAGGACGGGATCCTGGAAAACTCCAACTGGCGCGCCATTGGCCGCAAAGGGATCGTCAAGGCGCTGTCAGGCGACAAGGGCACGGCTCCGCCCGAGCGCGAGCCCGGCAGCCGCGGCGGAACCCGCGGGCGCATCATGCGCCACCACCTGACCTCTTCCTTGGTGGAGTTCACCGGCCCGGACACCGCCACGGCGCGGACCTACTGGATCAACTACACCGAACATGGCCCTGATCATTCCGGCCTCTACGCTGACAAGATCCGTCGCATCGACGGCCGCTGGCAGATCGTCCACCGCGACGTGCGCCTGGACTGGATCGCGCTGGATTCCCGCCAGCCGGCCGGAACCGTGGCGGGCGCCAGAGCGCCGGAAATGGGGCCGCGGGAAGACATCACCGGCTAGCGGGCGAAGCTCAGCCTGGATAGAACCCGCCGGACTAGCGCCCGTAGCTCAACCGGATAGAGCATCCGCCTTCTAAGCGGACGGTTGCAGGTTCGAGTCCTGCCGGGCGCGCCAGTTTCGCCGATCTATTCCGCCTCGCCGCCGGCTCAAGGCTGGCGGACTGGTGTTCGGGATCTTCAATGACGACCTACATCTCCCTGTTGCGCGCCGTAAATGTGGGCGGAACAGGCAAGCTGCCCATGGCCGCGCTTAAGGCGATGTGCGCCGACGCGGGCTTTACGAAAATCGAGACCTATATCGCCAGCGGAAACGTCGTTTTCGACGCCGAGCTGTCGGCGTCGGAGGTCAAGGCGGCGCTTGAGACGCGCCTTCAGGCCTACGCCGGCAAACCGGTTGGCGTCATTGTCCGCACGTCTCGCGAAATGGCGGCCGTCCTGAAATCCAATCCGTTTCCCAGGTCAGCGCCGAACAGGACCGTCGCCATATTTCTGGACGATCCGCCTCCGGCCAATGCTCTTGGCGCCGCCAGGGGTCGCATGGATGAGGAACTGTGTTTGGGCGAACGGGAGATATATGTCGCCTATGGCGGCGGAATGGGGATCTCGAAACTGAAGATTCCTGCGGCTGCGAAGGGGACGGCCCGAAACCTCAACACGATCAAAAAGCTCGTCGAAATCGCCACAGAGATCGAGGGCTGCTGAGACGATCAGAGTATCGTGTCAGGACCCTGAGCTCACACCCCCGCCAGCGCCTGCGCCAGGTCGGCGATCAGATCGTCGGGGTCTTCCAGGCCTACGTGCAGGCGCACGACAGGACCGCCGTAGGCCTTGGGGTAACGGCGCACCTTGAGCTGCGGGTCGCAGGCGAGCGCCAGGCTTTCGAAGCCCCCCCAGGAAAAGCCCAGGCCGAACAGTTTGAGCGCGTCGAGGAAGCCGTCGGCATCATTCCCCGGTTTCAGGACGATCGAGAACAGGCCGCAGGCGCCGGTGTAGTCCCGCCGCCAGAGCTCGTGGCCCGGCGCGCCGGGAAGTGCCGGGTGCAGCACCTTCACAACCTGAGACTGCTCGGTGAGCCAGGTTGCAATCTTAAGGCCGCTTTCGCCGTGACGGCCCATGCGCACGGGCAGGGTGCGCAGGCCGCGCAGCATCTGATAGGCGTCATCACCGGCCACCGCCCAACCCATGTGGGTGATCCCTTGGGACAACTTGCTGAACACGGCGGGATTTCGGGCGGCGGCGCTGCCCATAAACAGGTCGGAGTGGCCGCCGACATATTTGGTCAGCGACTGGACACTGACGTCCACGCCGTGGTCCAGCGGCCGGAAAAGCCAGCCGGCCCCCCAGGTGTTGTCCATAACGGTGAGCACGCCCCGCGCGCGGGCCGCCGCGGCGATGGCGGCGACGTCTTGCATTTCCAGTGTCAGCGAACCGGGGGATTCCAGGAGCACCAGGCGCAGGTTGGCCGGCGCCTGGGCGAACAGGTGGTCAGCCGGCATCGCCGGGTCGTAGTATTCGACCTCGACCCCATAGCGGGTCAGCACCTGATCGCAGAAACGGCGGGTAGGCTTGTAGACGGTATCCACGATGCGCACTGCGTCCCCGGCCTTGAGCAGGGCCAGCATGGCGCCGCTGAGAGCGGCGACGCCGGAGGGGTAGAGGGCGACGCCGGCGGCGCCTTCCAGGCCGGCCAGGGCCTGCGCCAGCGCGGCCTGGGCGGCGAGCCCGGTGCGGCCATAGGTTAGGAAATGCTCGTCGTCATAGAGGGCGGCGGCGTTCGGTAATAGCACCGTCGAACCCTTCTGGATCGGCGGGCCCACGGTGCGCGCCAGCGCGCCGGGCGGCGCGTCCCCGTGGATCAGGTCGGTGGCGTTCGGGGGCCGCTTAGCCATCGCAGGTCACGATCGGGGTGTCGTCGCGACCGCCCCACTCGGCCCAGGAGCCGTCGTAGATCGCCACATCCTCGCGTCCCAGCCGCGCCAGGGCCAGCGCGATCACCGCGGCGCTGACGCCGGAACCGCAAGTGGCGACGGCGGGGCGGTCGATATCGACGCCGGCGGCGGCCAGCGCCACAGCGAGTTCGGCAGGCGGTTTCAGGGTTCCATCCTCGGCGATCAGGCTGGCGAAAGGCAGGCTCGTGGCGCCCGGTATATGTCCACTGCGCAGGCCTGGCCGCGGCTCCGGCGACTCACCGCGGAAACGAGCAGCGGGGCGGGCGTCGAGGATCTGAACGGCGCCGGGCGCCGCAATCAGTTGGCGCATGTCCGCAAGGTGGCGAACGAGGGCGGGGTCGAAGGCCGGGGCGACCAGCGTGGACGTGGGCGCTGAGCCGCCCGACTGAACCGGGCGGCCTTCGGCCAGCCACTTCTTCAGTCCGCCATCAAGCACGGCGACACTGGAGAAGCCCATGGTCCGTAAGGTCCACCAGACCCTGGGGGCGGAAAAGATCCCCTGGGCGTCATAGACCACGACCTGCTTATCCCGACTGAGCCCCAGGTGACCGGCGGCCTCGGCGAAAGCCTCTGGGGTCGGCAGCATGTGGGGCAGCGGACTGCCGCGGTCGGATATGGCGTCAATGTCGAAGAACAAGGCGCCGGGGATATGCGCTTTTTCGAATTCGACCATGGCGTTGCGCGGATCGCCGGGCATGAACCAGGTTGCATCGACGACAGCCATGTCTGGCGCGCCAAGCCGCTTTGCCAGCCCGCCGGTGGACATCAGCGGTCCGGCTTTCATCAGTTCAGCCACGGTGGTGTCGGCAGGCCGCGTTCGCGCAGAAAGGCCGGATTGAAGATCTTGCTCTGATAGCGCGAGCCGTGGTCGCAGAGCACGGTCACGATGGTATGGCCGGGGCCGAGGTCCTTCGCCATGCGGATCGCGCCGGCCACATTGATCCCGGTCGAGCCACCCATCACCAAACCTTCGTGTTCCAATAAGTCATAGACCGCCAGCAACATCTCCTCGTCGCTGATTCGATAGGGCATATCCACCTTGAGCCCCTCGATGTTGGCGGTAATCCGCGCCTGACCGATGCCCTCGCTGATGGAGGTCCCGTCCGCCTTCAGTTCGCCGGTGGTGTAGTAGCTGTGGAGCGAAGCGCCGTGCGGATCGGCCAGGCCGATGGCGATGTCCGGTTTCTCCGCCCGCAGCGCGGCGGCCACGCCGGCCAGGGTGCCGCCCGAACCGATGGCGCAGATGAAGCCGTCGATCCGCCCGCCGGTCTGACGCCAGATCTCTGGTCCCGTGGTGTCGATGTGGGCCTGGCGATTGGCCACATTGTCGAACTGATTGGCCCAGAGCGCGCCGGCGGGCTCGCTCTTGTTCAGCTCTTCGGCCAGACGGCCGGAATGACGGACATAGTTGCGCGGGTCGGAGTAGGGGTGGACGTCGACCTCGACCAAATCCGCCCCGCAGAGTCGCAGGACGTCCTTTTTCTCTTGGCTCTGGGTGCGGGGAATCACCACGGTGCAGCTGTATCCCAGCGCCTTGGCGACCATGGCCAGGCCTATGCCGGTGTTGCCGGCGGTGCCTTCAACGATGCGACCGGCGGGACGAAGCAGCCCCTTGCGCTCCGCGTCGCGGACAATGAACAGAGCAGCGCGGTCCTTGACCGACTGGCCGGGGTTCATGAACTCCGCCTTGGCCAGAATTTCACAGCCGGTGGCCTCGCTGGCCCGGCGCAGGCGGATGAGGGGCGTGTTTCCAATGGCGTCGAGGACGCTTCTCGCGACAGTCATGAGGGCCATTTAAGCGGCGGGCGAGCGCTCGAACAGGGGGTTCGTTTCTGGCGACGTGGTCAAGGCGCTTGTCCGACGGGCGCGGGCGGGCCATTTGGGAGCAATCAACCGCCGGATCGAAGGCCCTCCGTGAACCCCAACGCCGTGATCCAGATCGACGCCCCCAGCGGCAAGGTGCGTATCGGCAACCGCGAGCGGCTGACGATTATCGCTGGTCCCTGCCAGATGGAGAGCCGCCAACAGGCCCTGGAGACGGCGACTGCGCTTAAGGAAGCCGCCGGGCGTCTTGGGGTCGGATTGATCTACAAGACCTCATTTGACAAGGCGAACCGCACCTCCGCCACCGCGGCGCGCGGGCTCGGTCTGGCCGCGGCCCTGACGGTTTTTGCGGAGATCCGTGAGCGCCTTGGGTTGGCGACGCTGACCGACGTCCATGAGATCGATCAGTGCGCCGCCGCCGCCGAGGCGGTCGATGTTCTGCAGATACCGGCCTTCCTTTGCCGGCAAACCGACCTGTTGGTCGCCGCCGCCAGGACAGGTCGCGTCGTCAACGTCAAGAAGGGCCAATTCCTGGCGCCCGGAGACATGAAGAACGTCATCGCCAAGGTCACGTCGGCGGGAAATCCGAACGTGATGGCCTGCGAGCGCGGCGTGAGCTTTGGCTACAACACCCTGGTTTCAGACATGCGCGCATTGCCGATCATGGCGGCGATCGGTTGTCCCGTGGTGTTTGACGCCACCCATTCGGTCATGCAGCCAGGCGGGCAGGGCGATCGCTCCGGCGGTCAGCGCGAGTTTGTCCCGGTCTTGGCGCGGGCCGCCGTCGCCGTGGGGGTCGCTGCGGTGTTCATGGAGACCCACCCGGACCCGGACCGCGCGCCGTCTGACGGCCCGAACATGATACCGCTTTCGGAGTTTGAGCCGCTCGTGGCCGAACTTCTGGAATTCGACGCCCTGACCAAGCGTCGCGGTCCCGCTTGACCCGCCGCCCGTCCGGCCGCAGACCCTAGGCTCATGGACCTCTCCGCCCTGCAACCGCTGCTGGCCCGCTGTGCGGGTGTGCGCACGGCCTGTGTCGGCGACCTGATGGTGGACCGTTTCGTCTATGGGGATGTCGCCCGGGTCTCGCCGGAGGCGCCGATCCCGGTGCTGGCGCGCACCCGCGAGCTGACCATGTTGGGCGGCTGCGGCAACGTGGCGCGCAATGTCGCCGCCCTCGGCGGCCATGCGGCCTTGGTTGGCCTGGTGGGCGGTGACGCCGAAGCGCGCGAAGCGATGCGGCTGGTGGCGGCGGAGCCGGGCGTCGAGGGCTTCCTGGTCACCGATGCGGCGCGCCCGACAACGTTGAAAACCCGCTTCGTCTCGTCGGGCCAGCAATTGCTGCGAGTCGATCTGGAGGAGACTCACCCGGTAAGCGGGGAAGTGGAGGCGCGGCTGATCCGCACCATCCGCGACGTGGCCGCCGATGTGGGCGTGATTCTGTTGTCCGATTACGGCAAAGGGGTGGTGACCCCCGCCGTCGTCGCCGCCTGCCGAACAGCCGCCCAAGGCGGCGCCCAGGTAATCGTGGATTCCAAGGCCCGCAGCTTCGCTCGCTATGGCGCGGTCCATGTGGTCAAGCCGAACGCCGTCGAGCTGGCATACGCCACCGAGATGCCCACCGAGACCGACAATGAGGTCGAGGCGGCCCTTTTGCGGGCGCTGGAACTCTGCGAAGCGCGCTCGGTGCTGGTAACGCGGGCGTCGAAGGGTATTTCCCTGGCCGAACGGGGTCAGCCTGTTCGGCATTTTCGGTCGGTCCCCAGAGAGGTGTTCGACGCCTCCGGCGCCGGCGACACGACGCTGGCGGCATTGGGTCTGGCGCTGGCGGCGGGAAGCGCGATAGAGGACGCTGTCGCGTTCGCCCTGCTGGCTTCTGGTGTCGCGGTCGGAAAGGTGGGAACCGCCACCGTCAGTCCCGAGGAGCTGATCGAGGCCGCGCTAAGCGCGCACCTTGCGCCCGCGGAGGCCAAGGTTGCGACCGTTTTGCGGATGACCGCCGAAGTGGCCCGTTGGCGAGAGCGGGGCCTGAAGGTGGGGTTCACCAATGGTTGCTTCGATATCCTGCACCGCGGTCACGTGGCCTACCTCGCCCAGGCGCGATCTTGGTGCGACCGCTTGATCGTCGGCGTCAACAGCGATCGTTCCGTGCGTGCGCTCAAAGGTCCTGATCGTCCGGTGAACGACATTGAATCCCGCGCCCTGGTGTTGGCCGGATTGGGTTCGGTGGACCTGGTCGTGCCCTTCGATGAGGATACACCCCTGCAACTGATCGACGCGGCCCGGCCGGACGTGCTGGTCAAGGGCTCCGACTACGCCGAGGACGAGGTGGTCGGAGCCGCCGAGGTCAGGAGCTGGGGCGGAGAGGTTCGTCTGGCCACCCTGGTCGACGGCTATTCCACTACCGCCGCGATCCTGAAGATGGCGTCAGCGAAGGAAGACACGACATGACCCGCCGCATCGCATTCGTGACCGGCGGCGCCGGTTTCATCGGCTCCAACATCGCCGCCAAACTCGCCGAGGACCGGTCACTTGATGTCGTCGTGTGTGACCGGCTGCGCGAGGCCGACCTCGGCAAATGGCGCAACATCGCCAAGCATCCCATCGGTGACTTCGTGGCGCCCGAGGATATGTTCGAATGGCTGGAGCGACGTTGGCGTGATGTGGAACTGGTTGTCCACATGGCGGCGGTGTCGTCCACCACGGAACCGGACGCCGACAAGATCGTCCACTCCAACTTCACGCTCAGCCGCGATCTGTTCCGCTGGTGCGCGGACCGTCAGCGCAGGCTCGTCTACGCATCCTCGGCCGCCACCTACGGTGATGGGGCGCAGGGTTTCGATGACGACAACGGTTATGAGGCGTTGGCGGGCCTGCGGCCGCTCAACACGTACGGTTGGTCAAAAGCGATGTTCGACCTGTTCGCGGCGCGCCAGGCTTCCCGCGATTATGCGCCGCCGCAATGGGTCGGCCTGAAGTTCTTCAATGTTTACGGACCTAATGAAGATCACAAGCAGGCGATGAAGTCGGTGGCCGCACAGATCTGGCCAAAGGTCCGCGATGGCCACGCCGTGCAACTCTTCAAGTCCTATCGCGAGGATATCCCTGATGGCGGGCAGAAGCGGGACTTCGTCTATGTCCGCGACTGCGCCGAGGTCGTGGCGTGGCTGCTGGAAAAGCCGGACGTCAGCGGCATCTTCAATCTTGGCGCCGGCTCGGCGCGTAGCTTCGAGGATCTGGCCAGCGCCGTATTCGCCGCCGCGGGCCGTCCGGCCGCAATCGAATACACGCCAATGCCGCCAGCGATCCGCGACCGCTACCAATACTTCACCGAAGCCAGGATCGAGCGTCTGCGCGCCGCTGGCTACGACCAGGCCTTCACCTCGCTGGAGTCGGGCATCGGTGACTATGTGAAATCTTTCCTCTCCCAGCCCGACCCTTACCGCTAGGCGGTGTGAGGTGGCGCAACCCCGGACCGTGAGCCGTTGGCTGGCTCTGGGCCTGCTGGTCCTCGCCGCTCTGATCGCGCTGGCGGCCTATGTCTGGCGTGACGATATCGCCCAATCGAGCCTGGATCCGAAAGAACCGTTCCAGACCTACCAGCCGCCGTCGGCGCCGGACTATTCTGTGTCGAGCGCCTGGTATCTATCGCCCCCAAGCCCTTCTGAGTTGCGACCGACCGATCCACCGGTTGACGTCTTCTTTGTCTCACCCACCACCTATGACGGCGGTCGGCATTGGAACGCGCCGATCTACGACCCGGCGGCGGACCAGTTCTTTCGCCGCACGATCGCGCCCAACTATGTTGGTCCTTTCGTGCGGGTCGGTCGGATTTTTGCGCCCCGCTACCGTCAGGCAAGCCTATATACGCAGCTCACTTTGCGGGAGGACGCCATCGAGGCGCGCAGGTTCGCCTATAGCGACGTCGCCCGCGCCTTCATCCGCTTCCGCGATACTTTGAGCCTGGGTCGCCCGTTTGTCCTGGTCGGCGTAGAGCAGGGAGGCCTGCTTGCCACGCGGCTTCTGGCCGAGGAGATTGCGTCGCGGCCGGACGTCCGCGCGCGCCTGGTTGCGGCCTATCTTATCGAGACGGCGGTCCCCGTTGACGGATTGCCGATCAGGTCCTGCGGGGCAAAAGCGCAGACCGAATGCGTTGCGGCCTGGGCCAGCGTCACAGCGGGGGATCTGGCGCGTGGCCGCGACATTCGCGACCGGTCGCTGGTCTGGGGCGGGGGCGGAACGCTTGAAAGCCTCGGCGGCCGAGCGCTGCAATGCTTCAATCCGTTGCTGGGCGCCGTAGGTGAGCAAGATGGTCCGGCGCGCTTGAATTTGGGTGCGGTCAACGCCACCGGCCTGGAATGGGGCGCCCGCCCCGCGTTCCTCACCCGTCAGGTCGGCGCCCGATGCGAGGCGGGCGTTCTCCAGGTCACCAGGCTCAGTTCATCGGCCCTTCGCGTTGCCGGAGGTTGGGCGGATCGGAAGAAGATCTCTGGATTCAATGTCTTCTATGGTGATTTGGAAGCCGATGCCATGGCCCGGAGCGCCGCATGGCGGCAGGCCGCGGCCGACCTCAACCGGCGTCCTTGGCACCCGGCCGCCAATCGAACAGCGCCTGCAGCACCCTGAGCGCCTTGCCTCGATCCGAGGTGAGGAGAGGGTCCCGGGCCATGATCAGGCGCGCGTCGTCTCCGGCCGCGAGGATCAGGTCGCGGTGGGCGAAGGGTTCGGCAAACACATAGTCGGGAAATCCGCTCTGGCGCAGACCCAGCGCATCGCCGCCGCCGCGCAGTTCCAGATCGGTCTCGGCGATCAGGAAGCCGTCGTCCGTGCGCCGCAGCACATCCAGGCGCTTCTGCGCGATTTCTGAGAGGGGCGGATCATAGAGCAGCACGCAGGCGCTCTCCCGCGAACCGCGGCCCACCCGGCCACGCAGCTGGTGAAGCTGCGCAAGGCCGAAGCGCTCCGCCTGTTCGATCACCATGATCGTGGCGTTGGGAACATTGACGCCGACCTCCACTACGGTGGTGGCGACCAGCACCGAAAGGCGGCCTTCGGCGAAATCGGCCATCACCGCATCCTTCTCGGCGGCCGCCAACTTGCCGTGGATCAGGCCGACGCCGGGTCCGATGCGTTCGCGCAGTTCCCTGGCGCGAGTCTCGGCGGCCTTGAGGTCGATGAGTTCAGATTCCGCCACCAGTGGGCAGATCCAGAACGCCTGGGCGCCGGCGGCGGCAACCGCACGCAGCCGCGCCTCCACTTCGGCGACCCGCGACATGGGGACGGCGCGGGTTGCGACAGGCGTGCGACCGGGCGGCTTTTCCTCGATTCGTGAGACGTCGAGATCGCCGAAGAGGGTAAGTTCCAACGTGCGAGGGATGGGCGTGGCCGACATGGCCAGCAGATGCACGGCCTCACCCTTCGCCTGCAGTCGCTGGCGCTCGGCGACTCCGAAACGGTGCTGCTCGTCGATGACCGCCAGTTCCAGGCGCTGAAAGAATATATCGTCCTGAAACAGCGCGTGGGTGCCCACGGCGACCTTCACATCCCCGCTCTTCAGCGCGGCGAGCTTTTCCGCCCGCGCCGCGCCCTTGTCGCGGCCGGTGAGCAGCAGGACAGAGACGCCCTGATCCGATAGGGGACCGCTGATCGTCTCATAGTGCTGGCGGGCAAGGATTTCCGTGGGCGCCATCAGAGCGGTCTGTCCGCCTGCCGCCGCGACATCGGCGATTGCGGTCATCGCGACGACGGTCTTGCCTGAGCCCACGTCGCCCTGGATTAAGCGACTCATTCGCTCTGCGGAGCCGAGATCGCGGCGAATGTCGTCCAGCGCCCGGGCCTGGGCGCCGGTGAATGCAAAGGGCAGGGCGGCTCGGACCCCATCGCCCACTTCGCTGGCGGGAATCGCCCGGGCTGGCTCTGCGCGGCGGTCAGCCTTGCGCTGGGCCATGGCGAGTTGATGGGCGAGAAGCTCGTCATAGGCCAACCGGCGCCGATGGACGGCCTGGGGCTCCAGGTCCTTATCGGTTTCCGGCGCATGCAGCCGGCCCAGCGCCGCGCGCCAGTCTGGGAAATTTTGCCGCTTCAGCCACGCCGGATCCTGCCACTCTGGCAGATGCGGCGTGCGGGCCAGGGCTTCGAGCACGAAGCGGCGGACGGATCGCGGCGGCAGGCCGGCGGTTGCCGGATAGATCGGCTCGCGTTCAGGGATGTCGCCAGCCTGTTCCGGCGTGACGATGTAATCCGGATGAGCGATCTGCGTTTCCGAGCCGTAACTGTCGACGCGGCCCGAAACCACCCGGATGGAGCCAGGCGGGTGTCGCTTCTCCATTCCCGCGCCTACGTCGCCGAAGAATGCCAGAGTCAGGAACCCCGTCTCGTCGAAGGTGCGAACCTTCCAGGGTTGCGATGGGCCGCGAGGCCGCTGGTAGGCGTCGATATGGACGGTGAAGGTCTGAACCTCGCCTTCTATGGCGTTGGCGGCCGTCGCCGGGGTGCGGCGAACGATGGCATGGGGGGCAAGGAAGGCCACGTCGCGCACGATGGGACCGGCGAGCTTCTCCAACAGCGGCGCAACGCGCGGCCCAACGCCCTTCAGCGAGGTCACCGGCGCGTAGAGTGGGAATAGGACCTCCGGACGCATGTTCGCGATCAGGCCCTCGGCTCGAATGGCGCTGAATGCGAATCCTGCGGCATGGCGGCTCCTGCGGCGCGGATTTGCTGGCGCCTTATGACGCTCACCATTATACCCGCCCCTCCCTCATGAACACGGATGACACACGCCTGAAGCGGTTGAAGTTCCGGGCCTGGCGGCGCGGCTTCAGAGAAGCGGACCTCATCCTGGGGCCGTTTGTGGACACGTATGGGGCGACTCTGACGACGGAACAGCTCGACGCCCTTGAGCGGCTGCTCGATGTCCCGGACCAGGATCTCTACGAATGGATTGCTGAGCGTGCGACGACGCCCGCGGAATACGACGGCGAAATCATGAAAATGCTCAAGCTTTTCCGGGATCAATTGAACGATATTCGAGGTGACGATCGTGGCGCCTGACGACGCCAGTCCGCCGAGCGCCGCCCAGCTTCGCCGCGTCACCACCGACCCGGGCCGGCTGGACCTCGTCGGCGCGCCGGAGGGGTTCGACGCGCTGGCTATGGCCGATATCGCCAGGGCCCGTGGCGGATTGACGGTCTTCGTAGCGCGCGACACCTCGCGCCTGTCGGCCTTCATCGACGCCTTCGAATTCTTCGCCAAGGGGATCGAGGTGATCCGCTTCCCCGGCTGGGACTGCCTGCCCTATGACCGCATCGGCCCGTCTTCGGGCGTGGCGGCGGAGCGGATGACCACCCTGGCGCGCCTCGCGCAAGGGATGGATCCCAAGACGCCGGTGCTGCTAGCGACCACCGCCGCGGCGCTGCTTCAGCGCGTTCCGCCGATTTCGGCGGTCACGGATGCGTCGTACGCGGCCAAGGTTGGCAATACGGTCGAGATAGCCACCCTTGAACGCTACTTCTCGGTCAATGGTTATGTGCGCGCCTCCACGGTTTCGGACCGCGGAGAGTTCGCCATTCGGGGCGGAGTGATCGATGTCTTCCCACCAGGTGCGGAGGAGCCGGTTCGGCTGGACCTGTTCGGCGACATGCTGGAATCGATCCGCGCCTTCGATCCTGAAACCCAGCGTTCGACACGCCAGCTCCAGGCCGTGCGCCTGCTGCCGGTCAGCGAGGCGCTGCTGGATGCGGAGTCGATCTCGCGTTTTCGGCGGGGCTACGTCGAAGCCTTCGGCGGCGCCGGCGATGACCCGCTGTACGAAACCATCTCCGGCGGCGGGCGCCGCGCGGGGATGGAGCACTGGCTACCGCTGTTCTATCCGGCGCTGGCCACCTTGTTCGACTATTTGCCAAGCAACACGCTGATCGGCGTCGACCACCTGGCCCGCGAGGCCCGCGATGAGCGTCTGACGATGGTGGAGGACGCCTTCGACGCCCGCGACCAGGCCGATCGCAAGGCCCACTATCGCCCGCTGCCGCCGGGAGCCCTCTATCTGACCAAGGCTGAGTGGGATGGGGGCATGGCGGTGCGCCCCAGCCGTCGATTTACCGCCTTCCAGGAGGCCGAGGGAGAGGCCGTTCTGGACATGGGCGCGAGAGCCGGGCGCAGCTTCGCGCCGGAGCGTCAGCGCGACAGCGTCAATCTTTTCGAAGCGGCCGCCGACCACGCCCGCAAACTGGCCGCAGACGGCAAGCGGGTGCTGTTCGCATCCTGGACCGAGGGCTCGTCGGACCGCCTGGGCGCCATGCTTATCGACCATGGCCTGGAGGGCGTGAAGCTCGCGCCCTATTGGGATGCGGCGCGGGCGGCAGACCCGAAACTGCCCCAGCGAGTGGTGCTGCCGCTGGAGAACGGGTTTGAAACCGAGAAGCTGGCGGTTATCTCCGAGACCGACATCCTGGGCGATCGGCTGGCCCGGCCCCGGCGGCGGAGGCGTGCGGCCAACTTCCTGGCCGAGGCCTCCGCCCTAACGCCAGGCGACTTTGTCGTTCACATCGACCATGGGATTGGCCGCTATGACGGCCTGAAGACCCTAGATGTCCAGGGTGCGCCCCATGATTGCCTGGAACTGCAATATGGCGGCGAGGCCAAGCTCTACCTGCCGGTGGAGAACATTGACTTACTGACCCGCTACGGCGCGGAGACCGAGGGCGTCCAACTCGACCGACTGGGCGGCGCCGCATGGCAGGCACGCAAGGCCCGCGCCAAGCAACGCTTGCGGGAGATGGCCGAGGGCCTCATCCGCATCGCCGCCGAGCGGGCGCTGCGCACGACCCCAGCCATGGATCCGCCGCACGGGGTGTTCGATGAATTCTGCGCCCGCTTCCCCTATGAGGAGACTGACGATCAGCTCGCGGCGATCGGCGACGTTTTGTCGGACTTCGAGGCCGGAAAGCCGATGGACCGGCTGATCTGCGGCGACGTGGGTTTTGGCAAAACCGAGGTGGCGCTGCGTGCGGCATTCGTGGCGGCCATGAGCGGAAAGCAGGTGGCCGTGGTCTGCCCGACAACCTTGCTCGCTCGCCAGCACTACAAGACCTTTGTCAATCGCTTCGAAGGTTGGCCGGTGAAGATCGGCCGCCTCTCGCGCCTCGTCCCCGCCAAGGAAGCCAACGCCACCCGGGAGGCCTTGAAGAACGGCGAGATGGAGATCGTCATCGGAACCCATGCGGTGCTCTCCAAGCAAGTGGGCTTCCGGGACCTGGGTCTGGTTGTCGTCGACGAGGAGCAACACTTTGGGGTCAAGGCCAAGGAGAAGCTCAAGGAGCTGCGCACCGACGTCCATGTACTGACGCTGACCGCCACACCGATCCCGCGGACGCTGCAGATGTCGCTCTCCGGTATCCGGGAAATGTCGATTATCGCAACGCCTCCGGTCGACCGGCTGGCTGTGCGCACCTACGTCACCCCTTATGATCCGGTGGTGATCCGCGAGGCGTTACTGCGAGAGAAGTACCGCGGCGGCCAGACCTACTACGTAACCCCTCGGATATCCGACCTGCCAGATCTGCAGCGCTTCCTGCGCGAACAGGTCCCGGAGGTGAAGTTCGTCACCGGCCACGGCCAGATGGCGGCCAGTGAGCTCGAGGATGTCATGTCGGCCTTCTACGACGGGCAGTACGATGTGCTGCTGTCGACCACGATCGTCGAATCCGGCCTCGACATCCCGACCGCCAACACCTTGATCATTCACCGCGCCGATATGTTCGGCCTTTCGCAGCTCTATCAGCTGCGCGGCCGCGTCGGCCGGGCCAAGGCGCGGGCCTACGCCTATATGACGACGCCCTTCGAGCGGCCGATCACACTGTCGGCGGAACGGCGGCTGAAGGTGCTGCAGTCGCTGGACAGCCTTGGCGCTGGATTCCAGCTCGCCAGCCATGACCTCGACATTCGCGGCGGCGGCAATTTGCTGGGTGATGAGCAGTCAGGGCACATCCGCGAAATCGGCGTCGAACTTTACCAGCAGATGCTGGAAGACGCCGTCAACGACATCAAACTGGAGGCCGGCGCGGACGGCCAGGCCGCCGATCGGGGCTGGTCACCGCAGATCAATACCGGCGCGGCGGTGCTGATTCCAGACGACTATGTGCCCGACCTGAATGTGCGCCTGTCGCTCTACCGGCGCTTGTCGGATGCCGAAAAGGCCGACGACCGCGAAGCCCTGGCCGCTGAACTGATCGACCGCTTCGGTCCCTTGCCGCCGGAAGCCGACCAGCTGCTAAAGGTGGTCGCCATCAAGGGGCTGTGTCGCGAGTCCGGGGTTGCCAAGATTGACGTAGGACCCAAGGGCGCCGTGGTGGCGTTCCGCAACGACGCGTTCAAGAACCCTATGGCCCTGATCGGCTTCCTGCAGAAGAACCAGGTCGCCTGGCGGCTACGGCCCGACCATAAGGTTGTGGTCCGCGGCGAATGGGAGACGCCCGAGCAGCGATTGGGCGCGGCGGAACGGATTCTGGGAGAGCTGGCGAAGTTGGCGGCGTAGCAGGGGATTACCCCGCCTTCAGCGCCTGGGCGCGGGCGGCGGCCTCTTCCAGGGCGCGGCCGGCGCTGGGAGCGCCGTCCACGGCCGCCACGCCGATGTCGAAATCGACGACGAAGGGTTGTTCACCCTTGCCGGCCTCGAAGGCGGTGCAGCCGATCACAGCGGCGATGCGTTCGCCAGCGGCGCGGGCGGCGGTGACCGTTGTCGCGGGAAGGGCCAGTGCGAAAACTTCCGGAGCCAGGCGCGCGGCTGTGTCCTCCACCCGCACGAGGCGACCGATCATCGAGCCGATCTGGGGGATGGCGCGGTCCAGCCAGCCTGAAGCTCTGGCCTGCAGAACGTCGGCCCGCTCGGAAACCTTCAGCACGCACACCGAAAGCGGACGGTTGCGGATTCGCGAGGCGTGGGCGAGCCGCCCCAGGTGCGACGCGAAGAGATCACGGGTGAACAGCCCCGTCGCCGCATCCATGACGCCCGATGACCGAGCCTTCTCCAGCGCGCGCCGGATTGACGATTGGCGGCGGTAGCTGCGGCTGAGTTCGACCACCCGCTTGGCGGTCTCGGTCTCGGCGGTTTCCGGCGAGGCCACGTCGGTCACGCCGCGATGGTAGGCCTCAGACATGGTGACGCTGCTGTCGTCGCCCAGATAGAGCAGGGCCGGCGTGTGGTAGAGCCGGGTGTTGCGCCGCATGCCCGCGGCGATGGACAAGGCCTCGCCCCCCGTCTCTCCGCCCCACAGCACGATGGCGTCAAAGGGCCGCTCGTGAAGATAGTCGAAGGCGGTATAGGCGGTGAACGCCCCAACCACTTCCGCGCCGGTGTTGCTGAGGGCGTTGGATAGGGCCAGGAACTGCGGCGCGGGTTCACCGACGGCAAGGACTTTGAAGGGGGTCGGATCCATGTCCGGCAGGTCGAGCCGGCGGCCACGTTCCGCGAAGGTCTCCATCCGAAGCTCGAACTCTTCCTCGGCGACCGCGCTGCGCACCAGGGATTCGATCCGCAGGGCCGCCTGAGCCGGATGGAGCGGGGCTGCGATGGTCAGATCAAATTCACGGCGCTCCAGGTCCGGGTCCGGATCGCCCACCGCAATTACGGGCAGACGGCGCGGGGCGCAGGCGGCCTTCAGGCGGCGGGCCAGACTAAGTCCCTCTTCGCCGAGGCTGCGGAGATCGACGATAACGGCCTCGATCTGCAAGTCGCCCAGCGCCGCCAGGGCCGCATATGGGCCGCGCGCCGTGATCGTTCGCCAACCCAGCCGGTCGAGACCCTCCGACAGAGGGCCCGCCACCGCGTCATCACGCGTAACGATCACCACTCGCGCGTGAACGCTTGCGGTCATGAGTGGAAGCCCTCGTAACGAACCCGCGACGCCTCACCGCGAGGAATCAGAGCGAAGATAGACACAGCCGAAGGCTTGATACAGCAATCCGATCAGGGCGCGCAGCCTAAACCCGCCGCCAAATGGTTTCACCCTTGGCCCAGCGCACTGAAACGGCCAAATGTCGCCCGAAACAGACTTGGGATGCGCCATGGGCCAGGGACCACTCGCAGGCTTGAAGATTCTTGAGTTTTCGGCGATCGGGCCGGTTCCGTTCTGCGGCCAGATGCTCTCAGATCAGGGTGCGGATGTGCTGCGCATCGACCGCAAGGGCGGCGCCTATGAATGGGCGCATGAAGTGACGTCCCGTGGTCGCCGCTCCGTGGCGCTGGATCTTAAGTCACCCGCGGGCATTGAGGCTTGCCTCAGTTTGATGGACCGCGCCGACGCCGTGATCGAGGGGTTTCGGCCGGGGGTTATGGAGCGACTGGGTCTGGGGCCAGATGTGGCGTTGGCCCGCAATCCGCGCCTCGTCTTCGGCCGCATGACCGGCTGGGGGCAGGAAGGTCCGCTGGCCACGGCGGCCGGCCACGACATCAACTACATCGCAATCACGGGCGCCCTTCACGCAATGGGCGTCAAGGATAAGCCTGTCCCACCCCTGAACCTGGTGGGCGATTTCGGCGGGGGGGCGATGTATCTGGCGTTCGGTGTCCTGGCGGCGCTGCTCAGCGCCAAGGCGACGGGGCAGGGGCAGGTGGTGGACGCCGCGATGGTCGATGGCGCCGCCTATATGATGGCGATGTTCTACTATCTCCACGGCGACGGGCGGTGGACGAATGAACGGCGCGCCAACCTCCTGGACGGTGGCGCGCCCTTCTACGACACCTATCGTTGCAAAGACGGCCGCTGGATCGCGCTGGGCGCCCTGGAGCAGCCATTCTACGACGAACTTCTGCGGCGAATGGGCGTCGACGACCCCGACTTTCATGGGCGCGACGACCGGACGCGGTGGGGTCGCCTGCGTGAGAAACTGGCGGCCAGGGTCGCCGAAAAGACACGTGACGAGTGGACGACACTGCTCGAGGGGACAGACGCCTGCTTCGCGCCCGTGCTCGACATGTCCGAGGCGCCCAATCACCCGCATCTGGTGGCCCGCGGAACCTTTATCGAGGTGGATGGACTCATGCAGCCCGCGCCGGCGCCGAGGTTTTCCGCCACACCGGGCGCCGTGCAGGGGCCTGCACCCAAACACGGCCAGCACGACCATGAAGGGCTGATCGCCTGGGGCTTCACTGAAGGTGAGGTCACCGACCTTCTCGCGGCGGGCGCCATAGCAGGGTGAGGGTGTGGCCTAGCACTGTGCGGAACCTGAAACCGTCGTTCAGGCGCGGTTCAGCCGCACCCCATCAAAAGGGCTGCAAGTTGTTCGTCGCGCTCTCCCGTCCCTCGAAGTGGCGAACGACTTGATGGACTGACACGCCCATCGGCGGCGCGCCGTTCCCCCGGGAGCGGCGCGCCGTGCCGTTTTGCGCCCTTGCTTCCGCCGCCTTCGCAGACGAAACCACGGTCGATGAGCCTGTCAGAATTCCTCTCCCGTCTGCGCGCCATGGACTGGGACCCGCTGCACTGGCTGGTCGCTACCTTGCGGATCATGGGCAAGTCGCTCAGCCGCCTGTGGGGCCGCGACGTCATGCTTTATGTGGGTGGCGTCTCGTTCTTCGCCTTGCTGGCGGCATTTCCCGCGATTGTAATCCTGATCGGCCTTTATGGCATGTTGGCTGACCCCCAGGTGGCCGAACGCCAGATGGACATGCTGGCGCAATTCATGCCGGCGGCCTCACGTGAACTTTTTCACGCCGAGATGGTTCGAATCGCCGCCGCGCCCCTGCGGGTGTCCGCCCAGAGCGGCCTGGCTCTGGTCATCGGGATCTATGCGGCGCATCGCGGGTTCAAGGCGCTGCTGGCGGGCCTGTCGTTCATCCACGACGAACACCTGCCTCGAGGCTTCCTTGGGTTCAACGTCATGGCCCTGATCGTACTGGTCGCAGCCTTCGCCATGCTGGCCCTCCTGTCCGGCGCATTCCTGTTCCTGCGCCTCATTGGCGCCACCCTGGGCCTGGAGCCCCTGGCCGGCGCGCCATGGCTCTTCAGTGAATGGACCTGGGCCAGCCTTGGCCTGACGCTCTCCATGACCCTGATCTACCGTTTCGCCATGTCGTCGGAGCCGGTGATCTGGCGGGCCTCGATGATCGGCGGTCTTAGCGCGGCGGCTCTGTGCCTTGGCGCGTCCTGGGCCAGCGCCATCTACGTCGACCAGATATCCCCCCTGGGCGCCACCTATGGTTCGATCGCCGCGGTGGTGGTGTTCCTGATCTGGCTGTCCTGGAACGTGAACGCCGTCTTCCTGGGCGGGGCCCTGGCCACCGAGATCGAAATCGCCCTGCACGCGGGCAAGTTCGCCAATCTACCGGACGGCGACGAGGCGGGTTGCTAGGCCGGTTTCGCCACGACGAACACCAGGCAGCCGTCAACCTCCTCCTGCGACAGGATCACCGCTCCCACCGATCCGGCGAAGTGCGGCACGTCGATCCGCGCCATCGGATCGTCCGCAAGCAGGCGTACCTGCTGGCCAGCCTCGGCGGCCTCCAGCGCCCGGCGCAGGCGCAGGGTCGGCACCGGGCAGCGGTGGCCGCGGGCGTCGACGAGGATTTCCGGTAGCGCCATCAGCTTGGGTTAGCGGCTCGGAAACGGCTTCACAACGCCGCCGACCTGGGAAATGGTCGCGCGATTGCGAACCTCCAGCGAGTCCCACCATGAAAACCCGCGCCGCCGTCGCCTTTGAGGCGAAGAAGCCCCTCGAGATCGTCGAGGTCGACCTGGAGGGCCCCAGGGCCGGCGAAGTGCTGATCGAGATCAAGGCCACGGGGGTCTGTCACACCGACGCCTACACCCTGGATGGCTTCGATTCGGAGGGCATATTCCCCTCGATCCTCGGCCATGAAGGCGCCGGCGTGGTGGTGGAGGTAGGCCCCGGAGTCACCACGCTTGCGCCCGGCGACCATGTGATCCCGCTCTACACGCCCGAATGCCGGCAGTGCAAAAGCTGCACTTCTCGCAAGACCAATCTCTGCACCGCGATCCGCGCCACTCAGGGCCAGGGGATGATGCCCGACGGGACCAGCCGGTTCTCCTACAAGGGCGCCACGATCGCCCACTACATGGGCTGTTCGACCTTCTCGAACTTCACCGTGCTGCCGGAGATCGCGGTGGCCAAGATCCGCAAGGACGCCCCCTTCGACAAGGCCTGCTACATTGGCTGCGGCGTCACCACCGGCGTCGGCGCGGTAACCAATACCGCCCAGGTGGAGGCGGGCGCCAACTGCATAGTGTTCGGCTTGGGCGGCATCGGGCTCAACGTTGTCCAGGGGCTGAAGCTGGTGGGCGCCTCGATGATTGTCGGCGTCGATATGAACCCGGACCGTGAAGCCTGGGGCCGCCAGTTCGGCATGACCCACTTCGTGAACCCAAAGCAGGCATCCGGCGACCTGGTGGCGCATCTGGTGGCGCTGACCGGCGGCGGGGCGGACTACACATTCGACTGCACCGGCAATGTGGAGGTGATGCGTCAGGCGCTGGAAGCCTGCCATCGCGGTTGGGGAGAGAGCATCATCATCGGGGTGGCCGAAGCCGGCAAGGAGATCGCCACCCGGCCGTTCCAGCTGGTCACTGGCCGGGTCTGGCGGGGCACGGCCTTTGGCGGCGCAAGGGGCCGCACCGACGTGCCGAAAATTGTCGACTGGTACATGGACGGAAAGATCCAGATCGACCCGATGATCACCCACACCATGCCGCTGGAGGACATCAACAAGGCGTTCGACCTAATGCATGCGGGCGAGAGCATCCGCAGCGTGGTGATCTACTGACGGGCGGCTAGATCGCCCCGAGCTGCTGGAACAATAGCAACTTGTAGCGCCTGAAATCGCCGATGCGCGCCGCCAGTTCGGCTTCGTTCGCGGCCTGGTCCTGCAACACCTGGCCATTGATCATCAGCCTGCGGCCAGATCGAGCCATGCCCGGCCACGCCAGGCGCGCGGCTTCGGCGTCGTCTTCGATCCCCTCGAACACCGCGTGCATCGCCAGTTGGTCGGAGAAGGGGATGCGCAAAGGCGCGCCGGCGGCGGCGGCGGCCACGGAGTTCCAGGTTTCGCCCCTGGCCACGCGGCGGCACACCTCGCGATTGAACCGTAAAGCCGGCGCCGCGTCGGTCGTCCCGGCGCGCAGGGGATGGATCTGCCGCGCGCCGGTCAAGATCGCCAAGGCCTGGAGGACCGCGCCATACGCCGCCCCGGCCAGGGCCGGCAGCGCGCGCAGTTCCGCCAGGCTCTTCGGCCCGGTCGCCAGGGCTGTGATCAGCGGCTGATACACCACCGGCTGGCCGGTGAGGCGGCCGATCGGGATTGGAAATTCCGTGAGCACCGCATCGGCGCCGGTCATCAGGGCGAAGCAAAGGCCGTCGAGTTGGTCGTTCTGGTCAAAATGGTCCAGGCTATTGCGGCCACGCACGAAGATGTCCCGCCGGAACGGCTTGACTGCTGAGTAGTCCAGCAAGGTCTGGCGTAAGATCGGGTCCTGGACTCCAAGGATATCGTCTTGCAGCGCCCCCGGGGCCGCCAGATGCATAAAGTCGTCGGCGATATTGGCCGATGCGGCGAACGTGAGCCGAGCGGCTTCGAAGTCGCTGGCGACCTCGGCGTGAAAGAGCGGCTGGGAGTATTTGTTGAGGTACTCATGCGCCAGATAGGCGGGGTCCTCCTTCATCGCCTCCTCGATGCGCATGCGCACCGCGGACGAGGCGTGGAACACGCTCCCCGGGGTGTCAGCGAAGCGTTTGGCGACCTGCAGTGCGGCGATGATCCGGGCCTGGGGGGCGCCCGAACCTTGCGCGGCGTGCTCGGCGATGAACTTCTGCAGCGGCGCCAGCGAGGCCCAGCCCGGCAGGCAGTTGTAGGACACATAGACCAGACCGCCGGGCTTCAACAGACGGTCAAGCAACCGCACAATGGTCGACCGGGCCTGTGCGCTGACCCAGCTGTAGATCCCGTGCAAGGCGATCATATCGAAGCGGGGTAGAGCGCCGCTGGGCTGCTCAAGCAGTTGCTCGAAGCTAAGGTCTTCGAAGGTGACGTTGGCGAGGCCGCCATCCCGCGCCAGCCGGATGGCGTTGTCGATCTGGCCGGGATGAAAGTCCACGCCCCAGAACTGGGCGTCAGGGTTCGCCGCGGCCATCAAATTGAGGCCGAAACCCTGCCCGCATCCCAGCTCCAGATAGGTTGAGCCGGCGCCGAAGTCGGGCGGCCGGACCCCATGGCGCAGGCATGCGAAGGCCATGAAGCCCGGCGCCAGCTCTGCGTAGGCGTTGGCGGTGTACTGGATTTCGGTGAAATAACCGTCGGCCCAGGCGGCCATCATCTGCTCCCGCAACCGCCCCGCTGGAGGCCCCAGCGATCTGCACAGCCGTGGCCGCGCTTGGCAAGCCGGCGCGGGGTCATTTGCGCCAGCTCAGATAGAGCCGATCGCCCTCGACGCGGAAACCGCCGAGGCGATTGAGGAAGCTCATCCCCAGCAGCGACACGCTGATCGGCGCCTGATTGATGTCCATCTCCACGCCGGATAGGCGCAGTCCGCCGACCTCCTGGGCGTCGGCGGTGAACGGCGCGCTCCATCCGATCCCGTTGGCGGTCTCCCCACGGCGGGAATAGGTGAGCGTGTCAGTATCGATCCCGACCCGCCGCGCATCCTGAGGGCTAAGCAGGATCCCACTGGCGCCGGTGTCCACCAAGAACCGCACGCTGTGACCATTGACCAGGGCGTCAAGGGCGAAATGCCCCTCGTCGTTGCGGGCGACAACGATCTCGTCCTGGCCGGCGGCGATCGCGTGGCTGGGTGAAAGCTCCCCCCGCACACGCTGACCGACGGCCTTTAGATCACTGCGATAGGCGTAGCCGACCACAAGCGCCGCCACGATCCCCAGCCAAAGACCGATCTGCCGCGCCGCGTGGCTGGGGCTCAGGCGAAGGCGCACCAGCATGCCGGCGACGAGCGCTCCCAAAAGCACGGCGCGAGCCCAATTTGAGGCGCTTTGATCCACTTCGCCTGGAAACAGCTTGTTGAGCGACAGCGCTGCGATCGTCACCATGCCAACGAGGGCGATCCAGAATAAGGGGCCAAGCCTGGCCTTGGGGGCGGGTTGGTTTGGCGGCTGGGTCCAGGGGCCTTCCTGATCGGACATGCCGGACGATGTCTCCTTGGCGGGCGGCGATTTTCCGAAATCATACAGAGCCTGACGACATCGCGCCACGGCGACGCTGTTTCCCCGTTGGCGGGCGGTCGAATATGGGCTTAGTCTCGATTCCAGGCGGCGTACGCCCCTTCAAAGGCCTGCGGCCGCCCCGGCGTGAACTGCGCCGCGGATGCGCCGCATCCTGATGCCGACGCATCCTCCCGGCGCTAAAACATGGGAGGATGACGCATGCCCCATTCGGCGAACGGATTAGTCAGGAGCCTTGCGCTGGTCGGACCGACCGGCGCAGGAAAGACAACCCTTCTTGAGGCTATGTTGCTGGCGGTCGGCGCGATCGATCGGCGTCCAGGCGGCCTGGCGGAAAAGATCGTCGGCGACGCTAGCCCCGAGGCCAAGGCCCGAGGCCACTCGGTCGAACTGAACTTCGCGGACTTTGAGTTCATGGGTGACCGCTATGCGGTGGTTGACTGCCCCGGTTCCGTGGAATTTTCCGCCGAATCCGACGCGGCCCTGGCGGCGGTGGACCTGGCGATCATCGTGGCTGAGCCTGATGCGGCCAAGGCGGTGCTGCTGCAACCCATGCTGCAGGAACTGGAGCGGCTCGGCGTGCCTCGCGCCCTGTTCGTCAACAAGATGGACCAGGCTCGCGGTCCGATCGACGAATTCCTGGCCGCCCTTGCGCCGGTAAGCGCCAGACCCCTGGTGGCGCGGCAGATTCCCATTGTGACGGGAGAAAAAGTCACCGGCTTCGTGGATCTGGCGCTTGAACGCGCCTTTGTATACCGGCCCGGCAAACCCTCCGAACAGGTGGACCTGACCCCCGAAATCGCGGCGGTCGAGGCGGACGCCCGGTTCCACATGCTCGAACAACTCGCTGACTTTGATGACGAACTAATGGAGCAATTGCTTTCCGATGTGATGCCCAGCCGCGACCTGGTGTTCGCCGATCTTGTGCGGGAATTGAACGAGAGTCTGATTGTTCCGGTGTTCTTCGGATCGGCTCAGAACGGGTTCGGCATCACCCGGTTACTCAAGGCGCTGCGCCATGAGGCGCCGGCGCCGGAGAGGGCAGCCGCCCGTCTTGGACTGCAGGGTCCGGGCGCTTATGTCATGAAAACCAGCTACGCGGGGCAGGCGGGAAAGCTCGCCTACGCCCGAGTGTTCGGTAGCAAGTTGTCGGACGGCGCGGATCTGACTCTCTCCAGCGGCGAGCACGGCCGCGCTGGCGGCCTGTTCGCGGTGCAGGGGGCGGCTCTGAAGAAAGTCGCCGCCGCCGACCCCGGCGACATCGTCGCGATCGGCAAGCTGGAGCACGTGGGCGTCGGCGCTGTGGTCTCAGCCAACGGCATACCCGCCGAACAGCGCAGCTTCGCGCCCAAGCGGCCGCCGCTCTATGCGGTTGGCGTCGCCGCCAAGAACCGACAGGACGATGTTCGAGTGTCCGGCGCCCTGGCCAAGCTGGTCGAAGAGGATCCGGGTCTACAACTGATCCATGACAATGAAATGGGTCAGGTCCTGCTGGCCGGGCAGGGTGACGGACATGTGCGCCTGGCGCTCGATCGACTGAGGCGCCGGTTCGGCGTCGAGGTCGATACGTCCAGACCGCGCACGCCCTACCGAGAATCCATCGTCAAAGGCGTCACTCAGCGCGGCCGGCACAAGAAGCAGACAGGCGGCCACGGTCAGTTCGGCGATGTCGTCGTGGAGATCCGACCCTTGGAACGCGGTTCCGGCTTCAATTTCGTGCCTAGGATCACCGGCGGAGTGGTGCCCAAGCAATGGATTCCCGCCGTGGAGCAGGGCGCTCGCGACGGGCTTGGCCGCGGGCCGTTGGGTTTTCCAGTGGTGGATCTTGAAGTCACCTTGGTGGACGGCAGCCACCACAGTGTCGACTCTTCGGAAATGGCCTTCCGCGCCGCTGGCCGCTTGGCCATCGAGGAGGGATTGCGCGGCTGCGGTTCGGTGCTCCTGGAGCCTATTGAAAAAATCGTGGTCTTCTCGCCATCGGCGAGCCTGTCTCACATCACTTCGGCCCTTTCCTCGCGGCGCGGCCAGATCCTGGGATTTGGGCCCAGGGACGGCTGGCCCGGCTGGGAGCGCATCGAAGCCTATCTGCCACAAAGCGAGCGCCATGACCTGATCGCCGAGATCCGCTCCATCACCCAGGGCCTGGGCACTTTCGAGTCCGGCTTCCACCACATGTCCGAACTGACCGGGCGCCTGGCGGACGAAGTGGCGCAGCAGTCCCGCCCTTAGCAGGCGGCTATCCGCAGCATGCGGTCCCGCGACTGAGGGTGCTCAGCGTACAGGCGATATTGCGTCGCAACGGAGTTGTTCCGACGAGAGGCAACGCCGATTTCTCCCCTTTTGAAAAAGGGATTGGAACTAAGGATGGTTTAAGAAGGTTTATTGACGGCTGGCCTGGATTGGCCTTTATTGTGCAATGCGATATGTACCGGGAGCGTCGGAATGCAGACTGCGCCACAGCTCGCTTACTCGCTTAGCCAGGCCGACAGCGGCTGGGAATGGCGCATTTTTGATGAAGACGGTCGCACCGTAGCCAGCGGCGCGGATCCGGATCGGCAGGCGGCTCAGGCCGCTGTGAATGAGCTTATCGGCGAGGAATCATAAGTTCCTTCGCAGCGCCGCCCGGCTTGCCCCGGCACCGTTCCCGATATAGCAGCGCCGCAGTCCGGGATCGGATCGGCAAAGGAACGGAAAACACCCATGGCGCTTCTCGAGTACGAGTTGCGGGGCAAGGTCGCCCTGCTCACCCTCAATCGTCCGGAAGCGATGAACGCCCTGGGCGAAATGGGCGACGGCGATGAAGTCGCCGCCGTCTGTTCCAAGGTCAATGACGATCCGCATGTGCGTTGCGTCGTGCTGACGGGCGCCGGCCGCGCCTTCTCGGCTGGCGGCAATGTCAAGGCGATGCAGGCGCGATCCGGCGCGTTCGGCGGAAGCGGCGTCGAACTTCGCGAGCATTATCGCAAGGGCATCCACCGCATCGTCCGGGCGATCTACAATCTTGAGGTCCCTTCCATCGCCGCGGTGAACGGCGCGGCGATCGGCCTGGGCTGCGACGTGGCCTGCATGACTGACATTCGCCTCGCCTCGGACGACGCCCGCTTTGGGGTGACTTTTCTGAAGCTCGGCTTGATTCCCGGCGATGGCGGGGCCTGGCTGCTTCCCAAGACCATCGGCATGAGCCGCGCCGCAGAACTCTTGTTCACCGGCGATGTCATCGACGCCGCCACCGCTGCGGCCTGGGGTCTGGTGTCCAAGGTGGTGCCCAAAGCCAGCCTCATGGACGAGGCCATGGCGCTTGCGAACCGGATTGCGGAACAGCCCACACACGCCCTGCGTATCGCAAAGGCGCTCCTGAAGAACGGCCAGTCGGCGAGCTATGAGACGCTCATGGAAATGAGCGCCGCCGCTCAAGCGATCAGCCATCTGACGGAAGACCACGCCGAAGGGGTCAACGCCCTGCTGGAGAAACGCCCGCCGAAGTTTGCTGACTGATCCAGGATCGTCCGGGTGCTGCGCGATCCTGTCACGTTGCGCTTACTGCGTACGGATGTATTTTCGCCCGATCAGTTGTGCAGGAGTACGGTCATGGCCGGCCGGCTTTCGAAGGATCAGCGGGAAAAGATCGACGGGGCGTTGCGCGAGATGTTTCGAGCCGCCAGCGTCGCTCCGATGCCGGCCCACCTGCTTGCTGAGGCTGAACATTTCAACCGCAGCGAAAGCAGGCCGTCCGCGGCGACACGACGGGGCTGAGCCGCCGCTTGCCGCCCGGACGGTCAGATATCCAGGATCTTAACCCCCGCGCGGCCGCCGCCCCGGGAAGCTTCGCCGCCCTTGCGGCCTGCGGAGGCCGCAAGGTCGCGGTCCTTGGCGAAACTACGCTTTTCGCTCGGCACGCTGGCGCCGCCCTTGCGGGCGATTTCGCGGCGACGTTCCGGATTCATCGCGGCGAAGCCACGACGGGCGCGCGGCTTGACGTTGGTTTCAAGCGACATGGGATACTCCTGGTCAAGCGGTGTTAAACGCAGGTGGGCCACCCCAGCTTTTCAAAGGCTGTATTTGACCAAACCCCCGAAGTGCGACGGAGGTTGCGAGAAAAGTGGCCATGCGCGCAAAAACATCGCCGAACGGTCGGCCTCAGCCGATCGGCAGAAGCACCCGCGCCGTGAGTCCGCCGCCCTCGCGGTTCTGCAACGACACGTCGCCTCCATGCCCCCGCGCGATAGAGCGCACGACCGCCAGGCCAAGTCCGATGCCGCCGGTCTGGCGATTACGGGACGGCTCGCGGCGGTAAAAGGGTTCAAACACCCGCTCAGAATCCTCGAGCGGAATGCCGGGACCGTCGTCGTCGATCTCCACCACCGCGCTGCCGGCCTGGCGGTAGACCCGGACGCGGGCGGCGCCCCCGAACTTGACGGCGTTCTCCAGAAGGTTGGTGAACATTCGCCGCAAGGCCACTGGGTCGCCTTCTAACACCACCTTCTCGCCGGCGGTGACCTCGGTTTTTGAGCCGGTCTCGGCCATCTCATCGCACACGCTCTCCAGGAGCGAGGACAGTTCGAGCGGCGTACGCTCACCGTCCCGGGTGGCGTCGCGCACGAAGGTCAGAGTGGCGGCGATCATCGCCTCCATCTGGTCAATGTCGGCGGCGGCCTTGATCCGCACATCCTCCGGCGCGCCTTCGATCCTGAATTTCAATCGCGTCAGCGGCGTGCGCAGGTCATGGGCGATGGCGCCCACCATGGCGGTGCGATCTTCCACGTAGCGCCGCAACCGCTCCTGCATCTCATTGAAGGCGCGCACGGCCACGTCGATCTCTTCCGATCCTTTCATCACAAGCGGCGGTGCGCGCGGATCTCGTCCAAGCCGTTCGGCGGCCGACGCAAACAGCTTGATTGGCCGCGCCAGTCGGCGCGCGAACAAATAGGCTGAGGGCGCCATGGCCAGGGTGGACAACAGAAACCAGAGCAGTAGCCGCTGCTGCCAGTCGCTTAGGCCCCCGCGGGATTCCGGACGAACGGCCAGCCAGGTCCCATCGGCTTGCCGAATACCGACCTCGAAGGGCGCGACAAGGAACTGTTCGTTCCGGGGTGCGCCTTCTCGCGCCATCCGCTCACGCAGGACGCGCAGCGAGCGACGATCCCAGAGCGGACCGCGATGCGCCCCTATCACCACCGCCTCCACGGGCACATGCAGTTCCTCAGCGAGCATTTCGCGCAGCGTGGGCGTCAGAAACGGTTCAAGTGGATCGCTCGGCGGCGTGCTTGAGATCCGAACCGAGAGGGCAGGGCGGTCGCCAACATCTGGCGAGGCGCCGCGAAACGTCTGAACCACCTCATTGACACGGTAGAAGTCCGGCGCCGGCGGCGGCAGGTTGAAGATCATCAGGGCGGTAATGCCCTGGGCGGCGAGCAGGCTGACCCCAACCAGCGCGATCAGTTGTCCGAACAGCGAGGCCGTGCCGAAGCCGCGCCAGAGGAACTTCATCCCCGTTTGACCTTGGCGGTGAACATATAGCCTTCGTTGCGGACTGTTCGGATCAGGTCCTGGCCGCCGCCGTCGTCAAGTTTACGCCGAAGCCGGCTGATTTGCACATCGATCGCGCGGTCGAAGGCGTCGGAGTCGGGGCCCCGGGCGACGTCCAGCAGCAGGTCGCGGGTCAAGACCCGCTGGGGCCGTTCGATAAAGGCCCGCAGCAGTGAAAACTCACCGCTGGAAAGGTTGACCACCACGCCGGCGGGCGACCGTAGTTCCCGCCTAACGAGGTCGAAGCGCCAGCCAGCGAACTCGCAGACCGCGCCCACAACGCCGGCGGAGCCGCGCTGCTCTGACCTGCGCAGCACGGCGCGCACCCGCGCCAGCAGTTCCCGGGGATTGCAAGGCTTGGCGAGGTAATCGTCCGCCCCCAGCTCCAGGCCAATGATCCGGTCGGTATCCTCGCCCATGGCTGAAAGCATGATGATTGGGGGTCCGTCGCCGCCGCCAAGCCGGCGGCACACCGACAGTCCGTCCTCGCCGGGCATCATGATGTCGAGCACGATCAGGTCGATCGGGCCGCGGGCCATCACCTGATCCATTTCGCGAGCGTCGGCTGCGGTCTCGACCTGATAGCCATGGCGGCCAAGGAAGTCGGAAACCACATCCCGGATGCCCGGGTCATCGTCGACCATCAGGATCCGCGCGGGTCCCGGCGCGGTGATTTCAGTGGTGCTTTCCATGCGTGGCATGCTTGCGCCTCTGCGTATCCCTCAGATTTCAGGTCTGCAAGGCATGTGACACGCGTCAGCCGAGCGCAAGGTCGGCCACAAAGGGATTGGTCTTGCGCTCGCGGCCGAAGGTGGACATCGGTCCGTGGCCGGGCACGAAGGCCACATCCTCGCCGAGCGGCCAGAGCTTGCCGGTGATAGACGCGATCAGCTGGTCGTAGCTGCCCATGGGAAAGTCGGTGCGGCCGATGGAGCCCTGGAACAAAACGTCGCCCACCTGTGCAAACCGGGCCTGGCGATGGAAGAACACCACATGGCCCGGCGTATGTCCCGGGCAGTGATAGACCTCGAACTCGGTCGCGCCGAGGCTCACCCGATCACCGTCATTCAGCCAGCGGTCCGGGGTGAACGCGCGCGCATAGGTCATGCCGAGCTTGGCGCCCGATTCCTCCATGCGGTCGATCCAGTAGATGTCGGCCTCATGCGGCCCCTCGATCGGAACGCCAGTCTCCGCCTTCAGCGCCGCCGTCGCCCCGGCGTGATCGGTGTGACCGTGCGTGATCCAGATCTTTTCCAGGGTCAGATTGTGTTCCTTCAACGCCGCCAGCAGGCGCGGCACTTCCCCGCCCGGATCGATAATCGCGGCCTTGTTGGTCTGCGTGCACCAGACGATCGTGCAGTTTTGTTGGAAATCAGTGACCGGCGCGATCAGCGCGCGGATGGGCGGGGCGGGTTCGGTCAAGGCTGCGTCCTCGTGTTCAGCCCCTATGTCGGGCATTCCGACGGATTATTAAAGGCCTGCTCGCCCAGCCGTTGCCGCCGGCCGCGGAGCATGCCTAATCTTGCCGGAGTCGGGATGATGCTATCCCACCTGCGGGGGAACGCCAGGCCATGAAACTGCTAACCAAGAAACCGATCTCGGTTCTGATCGCACAGGCGAACGAAGAGGGAGATCATACTCTTCGTCGGGGACTTGGCTGGCCGTCGCTGACGTTGCTTGGAATCGGCGGGATTATCGGGGCGGGCATCTTCGTGCTGACGGGTCAGCAGGCGGCCGTTAACGCGGGACCGGCGATCATCCTATCCTTTGTCCTGGCGGGCGTCATCTGCGCCTTCGCCGCGCTCTGCTACGCCGAACTCGCCTCTATGATCCCCGTGTCGGGCTCCGCTTACACCTACACCTACGCCACCATGGGCGAGTTTTTCGCCTGGCTGATCGCCTGGGACCTAATCCTGGAATACGGAATCGCCGCCGCAACTGTTTCGGCCGGCTGGTCCGGCTATTTCTCTAGATTGATGAATTCGTTTGGAATTCAGATGCCGCAATTGTGGACCAACGCGCCCTACGATTTCACCGGCTCTGAACTGATTCAGACTGGTGCGATCCTGAACCTGCCGGCGGTTTTCATCATTCTGTTGATGGCTGGATTCCTGGTCGCCGGCATCGGCCACAGCAAGGTGGCCAACAATGTGATCGTCAGCCTGAAGGTGGTGATCGTATTGGCGGTGATCGGGTTCGGGGTCTGGTACGTCAACCCGGATAACCTGACGCCCTTCATTCCGGACCGGGTGCCGGCAAGCGGCGGTGAGCCGGGCAAGTATGGACTGTTGGGAATTCCCGCAGCGGCGGCGGTCATCTTCTTCGCCTACATCGGTTTCGAAGGGGTCTCCACGGCGGCGCAGGAAGCAAAGAATCCGCAGCGGAACATGCCGATCGGCATTCTGCTTTCGCTGGCGATTTGTACGGTCCTTTATATCGCCGTGGCCGCCGTCCTGATCGGTCTGGCCCCATACCAGACGCTGAACAATCCCGCGCCCGTTGCGACGGCTTTGGCCGCCGTTCCCGGCCTCAAATGGCTGACATTGTGGATTAATATCGGGGTGACGGTGGGCTTGGGCTCAACAATCCTTTCGTTGCTCTATGGTCAGTCGCGGATTCTCTACGCGATGAGCCGCGATGGGCTGCTGCCCCCGGCCTTCAGTCAGGTGAACCCCAAGACCCGCACGCCGATCTGGGGCACAGTCGCCACGGCTGGTCTGGCGGCTCTTGTGGGCGGCTTGTTTCCCATCAAGATTCTTGGCGAACTTGTTTCGATGGGTACGCTCCTGGCCTTCGTCCTCATCTGCCTGAGCGTGCTCTACCTGCGCCACAAACATCCGGAATTGCCGCGCAGCTTCCGCGTGCCGGCGATATGGTTTGTGGCGCCCGTGGGCGCCCTCGGCTGCGCCTATCTGATCGCATCGCTGCCGGTGGCCACCTGGCCTCGGCTGTTCATCTGGATGGGCATCGGTCTGGTGGTCTACTTCGGCTACGCCTACCATCATTCGCGTTTTCACGAGCGCAAGCTGGCCGGCGCGGAGTGACTCAGGCCCTAGGCGCGCGCTAGACGCGGCGGCGCATGCTGCCGATCCATGAGGTTCTTGAACCGCTCAGCCAGGCGCTCGCCGCCGGCCCTTGCGCCGTACTTGTCGCGCCGCCCGGCGCAGGTAAGACCACCGTGGTTCCGCTGGCGCTTCTTGAGGCTGAATGGCGGGGCGACGGCCGCATTCTGGTTCTGGAACCCCGCCGTCTCGCCGCCCGGGCTGCGGCCGAACGTATGGCCCACACCTTGGGGGATACCGTCGGCGGGATCGTCGGCTATCGCGTGCGGATGCAGTCGCGGGTGTCGGCCCGCACCCGCATTGAGGTCATCACCGAGGGTGTCTTCACCCGCATGATCCTGGCCGATCCCGGGCTGTCCGGCGTCGCTGCGGTGATATTCGACGAATTCCATGAGCGTAGTCTCGACGCGGACCTGGGCCTCGCCCTGGCGCGCGACGCCCAACAACTGGTTCGTGAGGATCTGCGCATCCTGGTCATGTCGGCCACCCTCGACGGCGCGGCGGTGGCGCGGCTTTTGGGGGATTGCCAGGTCATAGAAAGCCTTGGACGCAGTTATCCCGTCGATACCCGCTACCTGGGCCGCGATGAGCGGCTCCGGCCTGAGGATCGCGTCGTGCGGGCCGTCCGCCGCGCGCTGGCTGAGGAGTCCGGATCCGTACTGGCCTTTCTGCCTGGGCAGGCGGAAATCCGCCGCGTTGCTGCGTCGTTAAGCGAGCAAGTGATGCTGTCGGACGTGGATATCGCTCCGCTCTATGGCGCCCTTGACGCCAGGGACCAGGACCGCGCCATTGAGCCCGCCCCGCAGGGGCGTCGCAAAGTGGTGCTGGCCACATCGATCGCCGAGACCAGCCTGACCATCGCCGGCGTCCGTGTCGTGATCGACAGCGGGCAGGCGCGAGTTCCCCGCTACGACCCGGCCAGCGGCTTGACCCGCCTCGTCACCGTCCGCGTCAGCCGCGCCGCCGCCGATCAACGGCGGGGCAGGGCGGGCCGCACTGAGCCAGGGGTCTGCTACCGGCTTTGGGAAGAAGCCGAGACCCGTTCTCTGGCGCCCTTCGCCAACCCGGAAATCCGCGACGCCGATCTTTCCGGACTGGCGCTGGATTTGGCCCGGTGGGGAGCCAGGGATCCATCCGCCCTGGCTTTCCTCGATCCTCCGCCGGCCGCAGCCTACGCGGAGGCCGGGTCGCTGCTGCACAAGCTGGGCGCCATCGATGTCGCCGGTGTCCTGACGCCCCATGGCGAGGCGCTCGCCGACTTTCCGCTTCCACCACGTCTCGCGCACATGGTGCTGAGCGCCGCAAGCACTGGTCAGGCGCGCCGCGCCGCGCGGATCGCCGTGCTGATCAGCGAACAGGGCCTGGGCGGCCGCGACGCCGACCTTCGCCATCGGCTCGAGGCCCTGGAACGCGACCGATCGCCCCGCGCCCGCGACGCCCGCGCCCTGGCGGACCGCTGGGCTGGCCTTGCCGGTGGGGCGGGCCAGGGGGAGGCACAGGAGGATGGTCTTCTTCTCGCCTTCGCCTTTCCAGAACGCATCGCCAAGGCGCGCGGATCCTCGGGGGAGTTCCAACTCGCATCCGGTCGCGGCGCCTATCTCGAGCCAACCGACGCCCTGGCGCGCTCGCCCTGGCTGGCGATCGCCGAATTGGGGGGCGGCGAACGCCGGGACCGGATTCTGCTGGCCGCGCCGGTATCCGAGGCTGCGCTGGCGGCAGCGTTTGCGGGCCAGCTGGAAACGGAAACCCGCCTGGAGGAGTCTGGCGGCGGGCGGATCAGGGCCCGCACAATCACGCGGTTGGGGCGACTTTCGCTGCGCGAACACATTGACGATGATCCAGATCAGTGCCTGGTCACCGAGGCGCTGCTGACCAGGGTGCGGACGGAGGGGCTTGGCGTGCTCAACTGGAGCGAGGCCGCAAGCGGCTTGCGCACCCGAATTGGGATCCTTCGCGATCGGGAAGGAGAGCCCTGGCCGGACCTGTCGGACATTGGCCTACTGGCGGCGATCGACGACTGGCTGGCGCCGCATCTGGCGGGCGCTCGCTCACTCGCTCAGGTTCGCCCAGAAAGCCTGGACGCGGCCGTGCGCAGCTTGATCCCCCGTGACCTTCTGCGCCGGCTGGAGACGGCTGCGCCAACCCACTGGACCGCGCCGACCGGCCAGCGTCACCCCATTGATTATGCGGCCGAGGGCGGGCCGCGCGTATCTGTACGGGTGCAGGAACTGTTCGGACTTGTACGGCATCCGGAGATCCTGGGCGAACCGCTGACCCTGGCGCTACTGTCTCCGGCCCACCGTCCGGTGCAGATGACCCGGGATCTGCCGGGATTCTGGCGCGGTTCTTGGAAAGATGTCCGAGCTGAGATGCGCGGCCGCTATCCGAAACATCCCTGGCCCGAGGATCCCGCCACCGCCGCACCGACCACCCGGGCGAAGCCGCGAGGCTGAATTGCGGGACTTTGTCGCTGGCGCCTGTTGCCCGGATAGAGCTACTGTTTGATTGTTGAAAGCGCGTTTGTTGCGCTTGCGGGGGAGAGGTTTGGGCGGATCATGGCCCGAGTCCTGGTGGTCGATGACGATCCCATTTGCCGGGCGATCGCCTGTGAGGCGCTCAGCGCATCAGGCCATTGCTGTGTGGAGGCGGAGGACGGCGAAGTCGCGGTGACCCGCCTGCGCGAAGCGGCCTTCGAACTCGTGCTCACGGATCTTTTGATGCCCAACAAGGAAGGCATTGAAACAATTATGGAAATCCGGCAGTCATGGCCGACAGTGAAGGTCATAGCCATGTCTGGCACCGCCGGACAGGACGGCGGCATTGACCTGCTCAGCATCGCCGGTCGCCTGGGCGCCGATGCGACGATCCCCAAGCCGCTCCGTGCGTTGGCGCTCCTAGAGGTGGTGGATCGTGTGTTGGCTAAGCCCTGAGCGTGTCGCGGGCGTACCCTGTGTCGCAATATTCGCGCACGGTGGCGACTCGTCCGTCGCGGATCACGAACAGTGACAAATAGGTGTTCTGGTAGCGCTTGCCGTTGGTGAGCGGGGTGTCGCCAGTATATTCCACCACCACCCGGTCGCCCTCGGCGGTGACGCCCTTGATCGTGCGCTTGCCCTGGCCGGCGAAGATCTTGCCCACCTCGCCCATGCGCTTGACCATCGCCGACGCGTCATAGACTCCGAGGCTTTGAGCCCACCATTCGAAATCCTCGGTGATCAGGCTGAAGTCGGCGAAGGTCGCCGCGCCGCGCGCGGACATGTCGTCCAGAAACCTGAGCGCCAGCGCCTTGTTGGCCTCGATACTCATGTGTGCGCTCCTTTTTCGCCAGCTTCCGTGGCCGAGTAGATCATGATCCCGGTGGCCACCGCGAGGTTCAGGCTGTCGGCGCGGCCGCGCATGGGGATCTTTACGTTGACGTCGCAGAGGTCGGCCATCTGGGAGGGAAGACCCTGTTGCTCGTTGCCCATCAGGATCATCACCGGCGCCCGATAGTCGGCGGTGCGGTGGCTCGCCGAGGCGCTCAGCAAGGTGCCCACCACAGTACCCGGCCAGGCCTTTCGCCATGCGGCGAACGCCGCCTCATCGGCGCGGGCCAGTGGCACGGCGAAGATCGAGCCCATGGTGGCCCGCACGGCCTCCACCGAATAGGGATCACAACACTCGCCCACCAGGATCAGTCCGCCCCCGCCAGCCGCATCCAGGGTGCGGATGATGGTGCCGAGGTTTCCGGGGTCGCGGACCCTGTGCAGCGCCACCCAGCAACTCGCAGAAGCCGGATCGAGGTCCTGCAGATCCTTGAAGCGTTGGCGGAACACGCCGACCACGGCCTGGGGATTATCTCGCCGCGCCACCTTCGCCAGGATATCCGAGGTGACTTCCAGCACTTCGCCCCTGGCCGCCTCGGTGGCCGCCGCGGCCCGGGCCAACAGGGGATGGTCCGCAGCTTCGCGGCCGTAAAGCAACATCGCCGGCGCATAACCAAGTTCCACCGCCTCGGTGACGATCTTCAGGCCTTCGGCGACGAACAGGCCGGTTTCGTCGCGGGCTTTCTTCAGGTGCAGTGCGCGTACCGCCTTGACTGTGGCGTTGGCCAGCGAAGTGACAACGCGCCCGCTCAAGCCGCCCACCTCGCATAGAAGGACAGCCCGATCTGCCGGTCGCCGGCGGACTCCGCCAGGGAGAGTTCTCCCCAGTCGATGGTTCCACCGCGTCCTGCCAGGTTCTCACCCAACAGGCCGGCCAGGGCGGCCCCTGAAATCCGGGCTGCATAGGCGTTGAGGATCAGGAACGAGGCGCTGCCTGACAGCAGGCCTGCGCACAGACGCGCCATTTCCGGCAGGTCCTCGAACAATCGCCACACCTCGCCGCCCGGACCGCGGCCGTATTTCGGCGGATCGAGGATGATGCCGTCATAGGTCGATCCGCGACGAACTTCGCGCTGAACGTACTTGCGCGCATCCTCGCAGATCCAGCGCACGGGCCGGTCGTCCAGTCCCGACAAGGCGGCGTTCTCACGCGCCCAGCCCACAGCCTTCTTCGAGGCGTCCACGTGGGTCACCGCTGCGCCAGCGGCCGCGCAGACCAGGCTCGCCACCCCGGTGTAGCCAAACAGGTTGAGCACCCGCAGGGGACGCCCGTCGCCCCGCACCCGGGCGTCCAGCCAGGCCCAGTTCGCCGCCTGCTCCGGAAAGAAGGCCAGGTGGCGGAAGGGCGTGAAGCGGGCGTTGAAACGCACTTCGCCCCAGCCGAGCGGGGTCGTTTCGGCAGGACGGCGATTGAACCGCCAACGGCCGGCGTCCTCCTCGTCCGCAGGATCGAAAATGGCGTCCGCGGCGGTCCAATTGTCGGAATCCAGGCGCGGACGCCAAAGGCATTGCGGTTCCGGCCGCACCACACGGTAGGGGCCGTAACGTTCCAACTTGCGGCCGTCACCAGAGTCCAGAAGTTCATAGTCCGCCCAACCTAGCGTACGCATGACGCCCGGCGCGTCGGCGACAATTGGATCGGCGGAGTTCATTGCGGCGACTTACGCGGGATTCCGGCGCCTTGCCAGAGCGGGCGAATTAAGCTCTCGTTACGGAGGGGGACGCCAGGGGGTAACAATGTGACGCAAGCGGCTGTGACCGCTGGCCGGTCTGCGCGCAAGCGCAAGGGCGACGGCCACCTTCGACGGGCGGAAATCCTGGAATCGGCGGAGCGGATATTCGTGGCCGACGGCTACCGCGCCGCGACAATTCGGCGGATCGCCAAGGAAGTGGGCGTATCGTCCACGGCGCTTTATCTGCACTTTCCGGACAAGCCGGCGATCCTTCGGGAAATCTGCGAACGGTCTCTGCGCGCTGTCATCGACGGATATGCCGCCATTGCGGTCCAGCCGATCGATCCCCTGGTCCGAATGGTCCAGATCGGTGAGTTCTATATCCGCTGGGCCCTGGAGCATCCGAACGCCTACCGCCTCGTCTACATAGAATCCCGCGTCGGCGCCGAGATGTGGACGCAGGAAAACGCCGATCTGAGCTACCAGGCCTTTTTCATCTATCTGGAACTGGTCCGCGAACTCGCCGCGGCCGGTCGGCTGCGCAGCGACGAACCGGATGCCGTGGCTCAGGCGACCTGGATGGCGGTTCATGGTGTGATCGCCATGCTGATCGCGCGACCGCATTTCAACTGGGCGGAACCGAACGTCCTGCTGGCCGTCCTGGTCCAGAGCCTGCTCGAGGGAATGGTGAAGGCCTGACCGCAACCACAGCTATTTCAGCCGCGGCGGCCTGAACTGGCTGAGGCCGGCGCGGAAGATGAGCACGCCTACCAATGCCGGCACAATGCCGATCAGAAGGATGGGCAGGCTCGCCAGCATCCCGAATTGGCCGCGGCTGATTTCCTTCAGGAGCTCCGGCATTCCGGTCGCGATGAGTGCGATCGTGCAGCCGCCGCAGGTCAGGGTCACGATCGCGCCGATGGCCATCATCAGGCCGCCAAAGAATTTCTGCGCGGCGGTCGCTTGCTGGGGTGGCGTATCACTCATCTGACGCGGCCTCCGACGATCTGCGCAGTCGCGCCATTCCGGCGCGGAACAGTAACAGCCCGATCACCGTTGGAATGAGTCCAAGCAGCGACAGCACCAGCATTCCGAGGTCGCCGGTGTTTCCGCGCGAGACTGCGTCCGCCAGGATCGCAAACACAAACAGCGCCGTACAGCCGCCGCAGGTCGCCGCCACAATCGCCCCCACCGTCACCAGGAGGGCCCCCCAGAGCCGCACCAGCGTTCCGAGTGGACGTTCAGGTTCCATCGTCATGTCTCGCCGCGCCCCCGCGCCAGCGCGCCCGCCCCGGCGGCGCCTGGCCGATAGAAGGTGTTGAAAGTGTCGAAGGGAATGATCCGCCCGTCCGGCTGCACGAAGTGCACGCAGGAGCGCTTCACCGCGCCCAGATCGAAATTGAACCGGTCCAGGAACTGGCTGATCACCACCCGGAAGGTGTGCTCATAGCCGATCTCCTGCGGGATCGCGGCCTCAGGTAAACAACAGAGCAGTCCGGCCAGTTTCTCCGATGTGTCGGCTTGGGCGGTGGACAGAGACAACAGGTCGAACACCTGCCGCTTGAGTTCAGGATAGCCTTCGAATGTCACCGTGTTGGGCGCCGCGGCCACGAACAATTCCCGGGGCAACATCGACGTCACCGGCGTCACCGTCTCGCCCTGGCGCAGGCCATAGCCGATGCAGATCTGGTCGGGATTGCAGGGCAGGGGGATCAGGTCCTCGAGCGCGAACACCCCCGCTTCGGCGATGCGCCGGCGGATCTGCGTCAACACCATGCGATGGGCGCGCGGATCGAAGCCGTCATTGCGCCCTGCGTCCTGGATCGGCTGGAATGTCACCCCGCGCACGCACCGCCAGGTGAGCGCGTGACGGATGATGTCGGCGACCTCATCGTCATTGACGCCTTTCTTCAGCGTCACCACCAGGGTGGTGGAGATGTTGTTGCGCTCCAGGGCTTCCAGAGCCTGGGTGCGCACCTTCACCAGATCCGCGCCGCGCAGGTTCATCAGCGCCTCGCGCTTTAGGCTGTCGAACTGCAGATAGACCTCGAACCCCGGCATGTAGCTCGCCAGTCGCTCGGCGAACCCGGCCTCCCGAGCGATCCGCAGGCCGTTGGTGTTGAGCATCAGGTGGCGGATCGGGCGGGCCTTGGCGGCGTCAAGGATCTCGAAGAACTGCGGATGCAGGGTGGGCTCGCCGCCGGAAAGTTGCACCAGGTCCGGCTCGCCCTCGGACTCCACCAATATGTCCAGCATCCGCGCCACCTCGGCCAGCGGCCGGTGCGCCTCGCGCTTCACCGAGGAGTCGGCGAAACACACCGGGCAGGAGAGGTTGCAGGCCTCATTGATCTCCACGATGGCCAGGCAGGAGTGCTGTTCGTGGTCGGGGCACAGGCCGCAGTCATAGGGACAACCGTGATCGGTGCGGGTCTGCACGGCCAGCGGCCGGTCGCCGGGCTTCAGCCAGTCCTGCTGCGATTTCCAATAGTTGAGGTCATCGGCGATCAGGGTCTTCTGGACGCCGTGCTCGCGGCAGCGCTTCAGGTAGAACACCGACTGGTCCTCGGCGATCACCTTGGCCGGCACCAGCTTAAGGCAGGTCTCGCAAAGGCTGGTGGTCTGACCCAGGAACAGATAGGGCGCGCTCTTGCGCCCGACGATCCCGGGCAAGGTCCGCGCGCCAGTAGATCCATCCATAGGCGACCAACCCCCCGCACAGGAAGTGGAACAGGTTAAACGGTCCGAGGAGCGGCGGATAGGGCTTTAGGAACTCCCAGGCGAACCGCTGTGCGCCGTAGACGATGCAGAGCGCATAGAACCCCCGCCGCAACGCCCAGGCCCGCCGCCCGGCCAGCGCCCAAAGATAGACCGCCAGGAACGCCGCCATGGCCGCGCTCTCATAGAGCTGCACCGGATGGCGGCCGATCCCGTCGCCCAGGTCCACCGCCCAAGGCAGGGTCGTCGGGCGCCCGTAGGTGGCGTCGGCCAGCCCCGCGAAAAAGCATCCCAGCCGCCCGATCACGACGCCCAACGCGAACGGCCCCACGAACACCGCCCCGGTGGAGCCGGTGATCCCGCGCAAGCGCTTGTAGATCTCCACGCAGACGATGGCGCCCGCCAGCGCCCCGGCCACGCTGTGCGACAGCGCCGGCTGGGCTGCGCGCAGCGTGTTCAGCGAGCCGATCAGCCAGGCGCCGGCCACCGCCCCCGCCGCCAGCGCGGCGAAATAACCCCCGCCCACCTTGCCCGCGATGGCCTCCGCCGCCGCGCCCAGCCGCCACCGGTGCAGCGCCGCCCCCAGCCCCATGCCGCCGGCCCAGGCGGTCAGGTCGAACGCCAGATGGGCGATGGGGGCGGTGGGGACGTGGATCATCCGCGTAGGAGGGCAGGGCGCGAGGACGGATGCAAGGGGGCGTCGCGGCGCAGGTCCGGGCCCGAAATCGGCGTTTGGGCTGAAAATTTACCCCAGGGTTCAATTATTCGAGGATCAATGCCATGCACCTTGGAAACGTCCGGAATTGACGTGGGGGCGTGAGCGGTAATCAGCGGGTTTTCAGGTGGGGAAAAAGCCCGGCCAACCGGGACAGGCACACTGCAATTTCCAATTCCAGGGTGCGGTGCAGGAATGTGTACGCGTTCCGGTTTCAGGTTCCCGTCAGGGACTCCTACCCAGGAGTCGCACTTGCAACCGCTAATGTCCCGGTAGTCCCGAGGGCGACCGCCTCCCTAGTTATTCCCGTTCCCGTTCCCCAGCGCATAGCTGAAGCCCACCGAGATCGGTGTCAGGTCGCGGAAATACTGCTGGACCGCCAGGCCCGCCTTGGCGACGCCGCTGCGGGGGACGAAGACGATGTCGAAGCGGCGCAGGGGCACCAGGTCGGCGCCGGGCGTCTTCAGGCCCAGTCCCAGATTGGCCTCGCGGATCATGCCGCGTCCGCCCGCGCCCCGGCGCAGGATCACCACCCGCCGGGGGTCGGCCGACGGGCGGAAGCCGCCTGCCTGCATGATGGCGCGCAGGGCGTCGGTGTCGCCGAGCATCTCGAACACGCCGGGATTGGTCACCTCGCCGCCCACGAAGACTCTCAGCGCCGCGGCCCGCGGGGCCACGCTGACGTCGGGGCGCAGGAGCTGGCTTGAATAGGCCTGCATCAGGTTCTGGCGCACCTCGTCCAGGGTCCGGTCGGTGACCATCACCGGCGAGATCAGCGGCAGGGAGATGCGTCCGTCGGGCTGAACCGTCACGGTCTTGTTGAGCTCCGGCGCCGACAGCACCGCCACTTCCACCTCGTCGCCGGGATAGAGCCGGTAGGGCGGCTCGTCCTCCGACCAGTCCGCATAGGGGATGTCGGCGAATTCGCCGGGGGCGATGCGCGGGCGGGCGTCCGGCGCAGCGGTGGCGCAACCGCTCAGCGCAAGCCCGGCGAAGATCACCAGGCGACGGGTCAGGCGAAGGCGAACGTCCATGGCCGGAAGGTTAAGGAGAATGGGTAACGGATCGTTAATCGCGCCCTTCCAGGGTGCCTTTTGAACATCCAGATTCCGGAATCAGCATGTCGGCGCAGGGCGCTTGGAGAACTCGACCGCAGGAGCCGCCACCGCCGCCGGCGGGGCCGGTGCGCGTGCGCTACCACTGGTCGGATTTCTCCGCGATGCTCTGGCGGGAGCGCCTGCTCATGCTGGCGGTGTTCGTGCCACTGTTCCTACTGGGCGCGGCCCTGGCGTTCACCCTGCCCAAGACGTTTGCCGCCAACTCCAGCATCCTGGTCCGCCTGGGACAGGAGTATGTCTACGAACCCCGCGCGGGTGACGCCGGACGCGGCGCCGTGCCGGACTCCGATTCGGTGATCCAGGCGGAGACGGAGATCCTGTCCAGCCAGCACCTGAAGCAGCGGGTGATCGAAAAGCTGGGCCTGGCCTCGGTCTATCCTGACCTGGCCGAGAAATACGCCGCCGCCGATCCGCCGGGCAAACGCAAGATCATGGGGGAAGCCCTGCTGGCCATGACCCGCGCCACCAAAGTGGCGACGGCGCCGGACACGCCGGTCATCCGCATCAGCTACGCCAACAAGAACCGCGACGTGGCGGCCAAGGTGCTGAACACACTGTTGGAGGAATATCTGGTCTATCGCCGCAATGTGCTGACCGAGGTCACCTCACCGGCCCTGGTCGCCCAGCGGCAGCGGTTCGAGGGCCAATTGGCCCAGGCGGACGAGGCATATCAGAACTTCCTCAACTCCAACCGCATCGGCGATTTCGTGGCCGAGAAGGCCTCGCTGAGCCAATTGCAGGCGCAGATCGAGCAACAGGCGCTGCAGACCGAGGCCCAGCTTCAGGACCGGGTCGGTCGCCTGGGCGCCCTGGACCGCCAGCTGGGCCTGGTATCGCCGGAAATCAGCCTCTACCGCGACCAGAACAACACCGCCTCCGACCGTCTGGTGCAGATGAAGATCCAGCGCGAGGACCTGCTCAGCCGCTATCGGCCCGATGCGCGCCCGGTCCAGGACCTGGAGGCTCAGATCGCCCAGCTTGAGGCGGCTGTGGCCGCCGGCCGCGCCCAGGGGGAGGGCGCCAGGCGCATCGGTGTCAATCCGGTGTTCCAGACCGTGCAGACCGAACGCATCCAGCTGGCCGCCGAGGTGCAGGCCCTGCGCCAGTCCTACGCCGAGATGGAGCGCCAGTTGCGCGAGATCACCGAGCGCCGGCTCAGGCTGGCGTCCCTGGAGCCGTCGTTCCAGGAACTCAGCCTCAACCGGGACGTTCTGCAGGCAAACGTGCGCGACTTCACGGTGCGGGAACAGCAAAGCCGCGCGGCCCAGGAGATCGCGGCCTATTCCAACGATTCCATCCGCATCGTCGAACGCGCCACGGCTCCGACCAAGGGCGTGAGCCTGAAGAAGCCGGCATTCGTACTGGCCTTCCTGTTCGCCGCCTTCACCGGACTATGCGCGGGCTTTCTGCGCGCCTTCACGCGCCCAGGCCTGCCCACCGCGCGGGCCGCGTCGCGAACGCTCAATCTCCCGGTTCTGGGCGCCGCGCCGATGAAGGCCTGAGCGGCGAAACACCGCTGCGCGCGGCTCCGGCGGATGAGGTAGGCTGCGCAGTTCCTGCGGTTGCGGCGATTCGACAATGGTGGACTTAAGCGCCGAGATTTCTGAGCTGTGGACCTCCCTGGGGCCGCCTGCGCCAGGGCGGCCGCGGGTAATACAGGTTGTGGCTGCGACCGAGGGGGAGGGGACCTCGACGGTGGCGCGTGAACTGGCCCTCTACGCGGCCAAGGGCGCACGTCGGACAGTCTGGCTGGTCGACCTTGACCTGCTGGCATCGCCGCAACATGAGGCGATCCGCGCTGAACGCGCGCGGTTCGGCGACCTAGGCGGCGCAGTGGTCGCCACCCCCGACGGCTCGATGTTTTTCACAGTGCGGCCGACGGCGAAGGCGCCCGACGGCGCGCCGATCCCCGATGCGGCCTATCTGGCGGGCCACAGGGTGGGGTCCAGCCGGCTTTGGGTGACGCGGTTCCGGCGCGATGCGCTAAAAGCCGGCCAGTCCGTGCATGTGCTGGCCAGACCTGATTACTGGAACGCCTTGCGCCGTCACGCCGACCTGGTGATCGTCGATGCGCCCGCCGCAGACCGGTCGCAGGCGGCGGTGACCATAGCGCCCTTTGTGGACCAGTCGGTCCTGGTCGTGGCCGCGGAGCGCGGGGAACCGCGCCGCACGGCGCTGCTGCGAGACGCAATCGATGGCGTCGGCGGTCATGTCGCCGGCCTGTTCTTCAACCGGGCCGTGGTGAGACAGCCCGGATTCCTGCGCGGCCTGGTGTCGTGAGCGCCGCCGCCTGGAACCTGTCCAGGCCGCAAGAAACGCGACACGCATCGACGCCCGGTTTCGCGGTCGCAGCGATGTCTGTGGGGATGCTGGCGCTCTACAGCCAGTTTTTCGTGTTTCCGATATTCGGTGACGGGCCGGGGATTGTGGCCGCCAGCGGGGTGATCCGGGCGATCTATCTGCCGGCCTACATCATTGGCCTCGTGTTGGTCGCCGGCGCGCCCTTGTCCTTCCTGGCCGCATTGGCCCGCCAGCCGTTCCTGTTGCTGGTGCTGGCGATGGTGGCCTTGTCCTATGCCTGGTCAATCGCACCCGACCAGACCTTGCGCCGCGCCGTCGCCGTCTATTTCACCACCCTGGGCGGGGTTGCGATCGCGGTGCGGTACCGATGGGCGCAAATGGCGGAAATCATCGGGACCTGTTTCGCGAGCCTGGCCGTCCTTTCCCTCGTCGTCTGCCTGGCGGCGCCTTCCATCGGCGTGATGCACGAGATATTTCCCGGCGCATGGCGCGGGCTATGGGCGGAAAAAAACGCTTTCGGCGGCAATATGGCCCTGGGCTGCATCATCATGTTCGCCGCGGCGGCTCTCAATCCCCGGCGTGCGCTGATCTGGGCCGCCTTCGCCGCATTGGCGCTGGGCCTGGTGCTGATGTCGACATCCAAGACCTCGCTGGTGTCGGCGATGCTGGGCATGGGCGTCATTGGCGCGGCGGCCTTCGCCCGGCGCGGACCGGCCGCCGCGGTGGCGGTGGTATGGACCGGCGTCCTGGGGGCCGCTTTGGTGGCTGGCGTCGCCCTGTTCGCGCCGGATCAGTTTTTCTCACTGCTCGGCAAGGACGCGACCTTTACCGGTCGCACCCAGATCTGGGCCGCCGCCCTGCGCCAGATCGCCCAGCGACCATGGACGGGCTTTGGTTATGGCGTGGTGTGGACCGAAGAGGGAAACTGGGCGCCGCTCGCCCAAATCGTAAAGGAAGCCGGGTTCAAGCCGCAGCATGCCCACAACGCCTGGATCGAACAGTGGTTGGGCCAAGGTCTGGTCGGGGTCTGGGCCTTTGGCCTGATGCTCGCACAGGCGTTCGTCCTGGCGCTGGTCTCGGTGTTCCGACACCCAGGCGCTCTGCTCGCCGCGCCGATCCTTGTGGTCTACACACTGATGTCGCTGACCGAGAGCGTCGGCGTGATCTATCACGACCTCCGCTGGGTGCTGTTCGTGGTGGTGGCGGTCAAACTGGCGTGGCCGGACGAACGCATCGGGACATAAGCGTCACAGTCCCAACCGGCGCGCGCCCTCTCCAACGGTCACCACGTCTGCGCCAGAGTCCTGGGCCCGGTCAATCAATCGGGCGAGTACGTCCTGCGCGCAGCCCCAAACCGAAGGCGCCGTGCGCACGTCGTGAGTATATAATATCAACCAGGCTGATCGGCTGACCGCCAAGTCGATCCAGCGGTTGGCGAGGATCTCTCCATCCGGTCCCTCAATGCCGACCGCCGGGGCCTGGTTAAGGTCACATCCGGCTTCGATCAGGCCGTGATGAAGGGCTCGCAGCACCGAGAAGCGGCCGCCCAGGGCCGCCTTGGGGCCGACGGCGACATCACCATAAGGGTAAGCGAACGTCTTTGGCGCGGGCACGCCCCAACCGGACATCACCATGGCGTTGCGTTCAACATCCGCGAACGCCTCACCGCTGTCAGCACGGCCGCAATCGAGGTGCGAATAGGTGTGGCAGGCGATTTCATGTCCAGCCTGGGACAGGCGCTGGTAGTCATCTGCACGGCCGCAGACGCCCATCGGCGCTTCGGCGCCGCATAGGCCCGCGGACACGAAATAGGTTCCACGCGCGCCGCGCGTCTCCAGCGCCTGGGCGCCCGACACCACAGCGGTCTGCGGCGCGTCATCGAAGCTGAAGGATACCATCGCTCGCTCGGGGCCATTGGCCAGGGGGCGGGTGGCCGCCAGTCGCACCAGCCGCCGGCGAATCTTGCCTCGCAAAGTGCGGTCAGCCTGATAGGCGCTGGCGTGGTCCATCAAATCGCCTCCGCGTAGAGCGCGGCGCGGTAAAGGCGCATGGCGAACGCCCGGGCGGCGATTGGGGCGAGGTCTGCGATGGCGAACGCTTTCAGCCAGGGCCGCCACAGGCGCCGAAGCGGCGCGCGCTTGAGCAGCGCCGCCACCCGGTAACTGGGATAGGTGCGCACCACCTCCGGATGGCTCGCGACAACACGGGCGAAATTGGCCGCCGACTGTTCATACTTCGCCGCCAGGGTCCGGGCGCTGTCCAGTCCCAGATGGGTCGCCGTATTATCGATGTGGACGATGGGCCAGCGGCGCGCCACCCGCATGCCCCACTCGACATCTTCCCAACCCCAGCCGGCGAAGCCTTCATCGAAGGATTCCAGCTCGAATACGTCGCGGCGCACCAGCAGGTTTGACGTGAACACATGTTTTTCGGGCGCCAGGCGTCGCTGTTCGGCGCTCAGGCAATCGGAATGGGCCGCCATCTGTCGGTGAAGCGCCTGATCCCGATGCGGGGGAATCTGGATCAGTGAGAACCCGCCAAAGGCGACGGCCGGCGTCTGCGAACGGATCAACTCAAGCCAACGGGTAAGGAACCGCGCATCGTCGGGCGCCATGTCGGCGTCCAGGAACAAGAACTGGTCCGAACGGGCGTGCCCCATCAGGCGGTTGCGTCCGCTGGACCTTCCCTGATTTACCTCGATCGTCGCCAGCCGGGCCGGCAGCGGGCAGGCTTCGACTGCGGCGGCGACACGTCTCGTGAGAGCCGGATCCGCAGACCCGTCATCAAGCAGCACGATTTCGGCGGCGACCTGTTCGCGCCCGAGCATGGCGATCAGGCTCGATGGATCGTCGCCCTTGAACGGGATCAACACGGAAAGCGCCGCGCCGCCACGGCCCCACGCGGCGTTGTCGATGAGGGCTTCACCGCTCATGTCGCGGTCCTGGCCCGTAGCAGGCTGAACGCCTGACCAGCGCGGCTGCGCAGATCGCCAGCATCCAGCGCCCAAACAACGCCGCCGTAGACCAGCGCGCCCGCGCCGGCCTTGAGGATAAGTTCGGCAATGCCGCCAACCGCCGGGACTTGGCTCACCGCCAGGGCCATCAACGCTGCGCCGGCGCCGGCGCAGGCCAGGGTTCGCCAGGGAATCGGCATTGCTGTCGCGCCACGACCCATCACCAGGAACGCTGCGAGGCCAAGCGCATAACTGGCTACGGTGGCGGCCAGGGCGCCGTCGAGGCCGAAGTGCGGGATCAGCGCGAGATTGAGGCCGATATTGGCCGCTGCGGGGATAGCCATCGCCGCCATGAGCCGGCCCGTGCGCCGCGCCAGGGTGAAGGACTGGCTGAAATAATAGGTGGAGAGTCCTGAGAAGAAGGCGCTTGCGGCGATCCAGGGCGTGACGTGCGCCGCGCCAGCGCGAAGTCCGGGGCCAACCAAGACCTCCGCGAGGGGCGCCGCCACCATCGCCAGCCCAACCGCGGCGGGGAGGGTGACCAACAGCATGAAGCCGCCCTGCTCGCGTGCGGCGTCGCGCATGGCGGCCGGGCCGCCGCGTTCCAGCGCCATGATCAGCGCCGGCCCCCCGGCCGCCCCCAGCCAGATGAACGCGACATCGAGGGTGCGGTTCGCAAGGCTGTAGCCAGCATGATAGACGCCCACCGCCGCCTCATCGAGAAAGGCCGCCAGCAGGAAGCGGTCGGTGGTGGACAGCACCAGGGCCAGGATCAACGACAGAGAGACCGGGACGCCATAGGCCGCATATTTCCGGGCTCGGTCACTTTCGAATGCGCCACCGCGAAACAGCCGCCATTCGCGAGGTGTGGCGAATGCGACGCACAGGGCGGTCGCCGCACCGGCCCCCAGCAAGGGCGCGGCGCCGCCCAATCCCGCCCAGGCGAGCGCCGCTCCCACCAGGAAGCCCCCGAGGGACTGACCAATGTCCAGGGCCACCGCGCCCCGGACCTCGCCGGCGGCGCGACGCCGCTCCTGGGCGAGCTTGGCCAGGGTCTTTGGCAGCACCATGGCCAATCCCGCGAGGGCGGCTAGCTTGACCGCCGGATTGAGCGGCCAGACCGCCACCACACCCAACGCCAAGCCCAGTCCGGGCAGGAGGGTCATCCACAGCCTGTAGATTGTCGCCAGGTGCGCGGGCGCCTGACCCTTGTCGGCTTCACCGGCCCAGAACCGCGCCATCGCGGCTTCATTCCAGGTGAACAGACAGGTGTGAGTCAGGCTCATCACCGAAAAGCCCAGGGCGTATGCGCCAAACTCGGCGGGGCTCAGCAGCCGGGTGAAAACGACGATCGTCAGTAGACCCACCGCAGCCTGAACGAGATTGGCCGGCAGATATCCTAGGACGCCTCTCCAGAACATGAGATCGATCCCGCGAGCCTAGCGCACGCCGTCACGATCCCCGAGCAGGCAGGGGAGCGTCATGGCCAGAATGTAGATGTCGAGCCAGAAGGACTGGCGCTCGATGTATTCGACGTCGAGCGCCACACGCCGGCGCACCAGTTCGGGCGTATCCACGGGCCCGCGGGAGCCATGGATCGCGGCCCAGCCGGTGAGGCCGGGCTTCATGCGATGGCGATGAGCGTATTCCTGCACCAGTCGCGCCGACTCCACCTCGCCGGTGCGCATACCCACCGCGTGTGGTCTTGGTCCCACCAGGGACATCTCGCCCTTCAGGACATTGATCAGTTGCGGCAGCTCATCGAGGCGGGATCCGCGGATCAGGCGGCCCATCCGGGTCACGCGCTTGTCGTCCGCTTCGACCTGGCGCGACGCCGTGGGGTCCGCGCAGTCGGTCCGCATGGAGCGGAATTTCCAGATCACGATCTCTTCGTTGTTGAACCCGTGCCGCCGCTGGCGGAACAGGCCGGGACCTGGCGAATCCAGCCGCACCGCGAGCCAGATCAGCAGCATCAGCGGCGCGCAGATGATCAGGGCCACGGTCCCCACCACCAGATCCTGGGCGCGCTTGACCGCGGCGCGGGTTTCATCGGATGGCGGCCCGGAGATATGGGCGAGGGGCACATCGGCGATCCGCGAGATAGCCGCGGATTCATAGGCTTCATCCTCGCCGTCGAGCAGCAACACGATTTCATTGGGCAGCACCCGCAAGCGGGCGATCAATTCGCCCACCCGTTCCCGGGCCTGCGACGGCACGGTGATGACGATCCGGTCGACAAACGGCATGATCCGGTGGGCGATCAACGCCCCAGTGTCACCGAGCGTCGGTACGCCGCGCACGGATCCGGGCGACCGGCCCTTGCGGTCGTCAAACACACCGAGAATGTTCGCATCACGCTGCTTCAGCGCCTGGGCGACCAGTCGCTCGGCGGCGCCGGTTGCGCCGACAACCACGATATTGGGGGTAAGCCGGCCGGACTCGCGCCAGCCGCGCACGCAACTCCACCAGAATATATGCAGCGCGCCCAGGATGGCGAAGGTCAACGGCGCCCAGGTCCCGATGGCGGCGCGAAAGTCGGGGTAGGGCGCGAAGGGGTAAAGCGCTAACGCAGTCACCGCTGCGGCGGCGACGGTGGCCGCCGCCAGCCGGCCAAGATGCTGTGCGAGCGTCTCATGACGACCGAAGGCGTAGGCGCGGAAAACGAACAGGCCGCCGATCAGGACCAGCGGGGCTGCAAAGAACACCGACGGATTGGCGTTGGTGGGCGCGATCGACCATGCGGCCAGCGCGCAGGACAGGACCAAAACGATATCCGCAGCCATGAACGTGTGCGCGACAAGTCGGCCGCGGAGCCTGGCCCTTGTGGGCACGAGCTTGCCGGGACGCATGGGTCCGCGCCGATCAGGCGCCGCTTCCGCGCGCGGTGTCTTACGGCGTTCGCGCTTGCTCGCGGCCGGATTCAGGGAGGTGACGAGGGCCATATTCTCGCAGTGTCGCAATCGGATTGGCTGCAATGTCGCACGGCGGTCTGAGCACCCCGTTAACACTGGTGGTCATTCGACCCCGTTGCTCTTGCGCGCCGAATTCGGCTATGGAGTGCGACCCCCGGAGCCAATACCCGGGACCGGGAGAAAACCCGCTGAAAATCAAAGGTGACGTGGCCGAGTGGCTGAAGGCAACGGTTTGCTAAATCGTCATACGTGAAAGCGTATCCAGGGTTCGAATCCCTGCGTCACCGCCATTGCTCCCGCAACGTTCGCCCCAACCAGGACGGCGAGCCGCCGACAATTGCCTTGCCTAATTGTTGTGCAACTATTCGCTTGACCGGCCGCGCTTAGGGGTCAAGCTTCACCATGGATCGCCCGCGAAGACGTGGCGACGAAATGGGAGGAAAAACCTTGTTAAGCAAAGTCTCTGCGATTGCAGTCCTGATCGGACTGGTGGTCGCCATCGTGGCCGCCTTCGCCAACATTCCCTATGCCGCAATCATCCTGACGGTGGCCGGAGCTGTGGGCGGTCTCAGCGTTGATGCAGACATGCGGCCGCGCCTGATCGCGTCGGCGGTTCTGCTCACTGTCGGCGCAAAGAGCCTCGACGCGATTCCCGCCGCTGGCTCCTATTTGACCAGCATCTTCACCAACTTCGGGTCCGTGTTGACCGCAGGCGCCTTGGTGGCGGTCGCGATTTCCCTCTTCAACCTCACCAAGAACCAGTTGGTGAAACCGGCCGCCTAAGGGCGCCGCGACCTTTGACGTCACATCATCTCCGTCTGCTGAAAAGCGGACGGAGACTTGGCGCGTCAGTCTTCGCTGGCGATCCGCGGCGGCGGCCGGGCCAGAAAAGCCGGCAGTTCTGAGCCGAAACCTTTGACTCGATCATTATCCTCATCGGCGCGCTGCGTCCGCGGCGGTGGCGCAGCCTGAGGCGGGGGCCGTTCATCGCGGCGCGGGCGCCGTTCCGCGCGGCGCGCGGTTGGGGGTGCGATCTCCGCCGCAGGCTCTGGAGCCACCGACGCCGGTCTGGGCTTCGCCACGACGGGCGCTGGCACGGGGTCGCCGGCGATCAGCGCGGCCTCCCGCGCCGGGCGTTCGCCGCGTTCGCGAGAGCGGTCACGATCCCGGCCAGCCGGACGCGCCCGATCCTTGGGGCCGCCACGCCGGGGCGCATCGGCCGGAATCGCCGACCAATCGATATCGAGCACCAGTTCATCGGGGGTCGAACCGATCAGCTTGATCACCTTGTCGAAGTTGCGGCTGTCGGCAGGGGTGACGATCATAAACGTCGTACCCGTCCGCCCAGCCCGGCCGGTCCTTCCGATCCGGTGCACATAGTCGTCGGCATGGTGGGGCACGTCGAAGTTGAACACGTGGCTCACGTCGGGAATGTCCAATCCCCGGGCCGCGACGTCAGAGGCCACCAACAGGCGCAGTTCGCCTTTTCGGAAGGCCTCCAAGGTGCGCATGCGGGTCTGCTGGTCGAGGTCTCCGTGGATCGGGGCCGCATCGAACCCGTGTGTCTTCAGAGACTTGGCGACGATATCCACTTCGACTTTGCGATTGCAGAAAACAATGCCGTTCTTGACGTCATCGCGGCCAACCAGGGTCCGCAACGCCGTCCGCTTGGCCTTGGCGTCGGTGGTGGGAATGCGCACCATCAGTTGGGCGATGGTCGACGCCGCCGTGGCCGGGCGCGAGGCCTCGATGCGGATGGGGTCGTTCAGGAACTGTTTGGTGAGCCGGGTGATCTCCGGCGGCATGGTGGCCGAAAAGAATAGCGTCTGCTTCTTCACCGGCGTCAGTTTGAAAATCCGCTCCAGGTCGGGAATGAATCCCATGTCGAGCATGCGGTCAGCCTCATCGACCACCATGATCTGAACGCCGGTCATCAACAGCTTTCCGCGTTCGAAGTGGTCGAGCAGGCGGCCAGGTGTGGCGATCAGCACATCCACCCCGCGGTCAAGCTTCGCTTCCTGATCGGAGAAGGAAACGCCCCCGATCAACAGCGCCCAGGAGAGCCTCTGGCCCTTGGCGTAACGTTCGAAGGCCAACGAAACCTGGTCGGCCAATTCGCGAGTAGGCTCGATAACCAGGGCGCGGGGCATGCGGGCTTTGGAGCGGCCGGCGGCCAGTCGGTCGATCATCGGAAGGGTGAAGGCGGCGGTCTTGCCGGTGCCGGTCTGGGCGATGCCCAACACATCCTTGCCGGCCAGCGCTATTGGGATCGCCTCGGCCTGAATGGGGGTGGCGGTGGTGTAGCCGGTCTCTGCGACGGCTTTGAGAGTTGCGGGCGAAAGGCCCAGGTCGGAAAATTCGGTCATCTATGCTGGTCTGTGCGATGGACGCGGGCGAAGGCCTCACGCGAATCGCGGCGGCGCGGCCGGCGATCGGGCGCGCGGCGGCAATATGGCCAAGGGCGCCCCTAAGTCAACGTAAGTGTGCGGCGTGCAAGCCGTCGGCATGTCCCCGACTAGGGGACCGCTGGTCCGCGAATGGCGGTTCCATCTACGCAATGCATCGATCACTATCGGATCAGACGGGCATCCGCCCAGGTCGAAAAGGCGCAGGATAATGAGCGAAAAGACAATGGCCTCGACCCTGGATACGGCCAGTTATGCAGTGCGCGATAGCTACTTTGGTCAGCCTTATATCGACCGGGACGAACACCGCGATGCGCCCTATCCGCACCGCAACGTCCACGGCGGATTCGCCAACACGGACACCCGATTCACCTTCTATTTCCCGGATAAGGCGGAATGGGGCGGGCGCTTGTACCACCCGTTGGAGGGCGCCCATGCCGGACACGAGGAAGCCTTCGCCGGCGCCATGGGCGCCCTGCTGGGCGGCCTGGAGATGATGGTCAAACTGGGTGGCTATATGGTGGAGTCAAACTCCGGGCATATCGGCGACGACGTCGATCCGAGGGCCGGCGAGGACCCCAGCCTCTATGGATACCGGGCCAGCGTGGAGTCGGCGCGATTTTCCAAGCACATCGCAAAACAGATCTACGGCCGCGAACCTGATTACAGCTATGTCTGGGGCGGCAGCGGCGGCGGGCGGCGCTCGCCGGGCTGTCTGGAGAACGGCGGCGGAGTCTATGACGGCGCCTTGCCGTTCATGGGCGGCGGCAGCGTCGCGCCTCAGGGCTCCAATATCCGCGTGCGCAGCGAGCAGCCGCTTTCCTTCGGGTCAATGTTCAACGTCCAGCGATTGCTGCGCGACGGCAAGCTGGACGGCGTCATTGACGCCATGCAGCCGGGCGGCTCGGGCAACCCCTTCGAGGGGCTGAGCAACCATGAGCGCGAGGAACTCTCCAATCTCTATCGCCTCGGCTATCCTCGCGGCGACGAGTTCATGATCGCCAAGCCCATGGGCCAGATCTGGCTGTGGTCGTCGATCGCCGACATGCTGCTCGAGGAGGACGCCGATTACTTCAAGGCCTTCTGGACCAAGCCCGGCTATGTCGGCCACGATCAGCCGGAGGCGGTTGTCCCCGACCTGATCGATATCACCTTGCCGATCACCCGGATCATCACCGCCCAGGACCTGATGACTCCGGACTTCGCCGGCCCCGAGTACAATGACGCCAAGCCAATGGCGATGATGATCGCCTCATCCACCGGCCAGTGGGATCTGCCCATCGCCGTTGAGGTCAAGGGCGTCGGCGCCGGCTACCGCCGCGGCGCGGGCCTGAAGCTCACCACCGGCGCGGCGGCGGGCCGACAGTTCTACTGCACACAGCCCGTGGGCGATCTGTTCTTCTGTGACGGCCGCGCCGAGGCCAATCTCCTGCGCTTCCGTGGGGCCAAGGCCGGCGACATGGTTCATGTCGATAACCACGCCTTCCTGGCTTACTGCTATTCCTACCGTCACCACATCTCCGACGACCCTTTGAACGACTTCCTGCGCCTGGATGGCCAGCCGCTTTATCCCCAGCACGGCCTGCCGGCCCAGTCGCCACTGATGGGAATTCCATATTCCGGCCAGTACGAAGGCAAGCTGTTGTGGATCCACCACACCCACGACGCCTCGCTCTGGCCGCCCCAAGGGGTGATCTACAAGCGCGCGGTCGAGCAGGCCCAGGGAGCCGAAAAAGCCAGGGAACGTTTTCGCCTGCAGTGGACCCAGAACGCTGAGCATGTGCCGCCCATGTTGTTGCCGTCCAACCCAAAGCGCGCCACCACCACCTGGCTGATCGACTACATGCCCTCGATTGAGCAGGGCCTTGTCGACCTCGCCGCCTGGGTGGAGAAGGGGATCGTGCCGGCGGAGACCGCTTTCGATTTCGTCGACGGCAAGGTTAGCCTGCCGGCGGACGCCAAGGCCCGCGGCGGGACACAGCCGGTGGTCACCGTGCTCGCCAAGGGCGCGCTCAGGGCCGACGCCAGACCGGGCGAGTCGGTCGCGCTGACGCTGTCGGCAGAGGCGCCCCCTGGCGCCGGGACCTTCACACATGTCCACTGGGACTTCGACGGCTCCGGCCAGTTCGCGACCAGCGTCCCCGTGGAGCCCGGCCAGACTGCGCTCAGTCTTTCAGCCGCGCACGCCTACGATCAGCCGGGAACCTATTTCGCCACCGCCCGCGTCCGCCTGAACCGACATGGCGACCCGGCCGCGCGACGACAGGTGGAGAACCTCGCTTCGGCGCGGATTGTCGTCGTCTGACCGCATCCGGCCTGGCGCTGACGCCGTATCAACACCGGAGGGAGAGGCCACCGCGTCGGCGTTTGCCTGTCTTCGCGGTTCGAAGAGGCGGGCATGACGATCGAGGACGCGGCGACGCTGGCGATACCGGCGCAGTACTTTCTGTTCCTGGGGGCGGCGCGGCGATCGCTGGCGCGCTGGGATTCTTCTTCGCCGTCTTCCAGCATTGGAATGTCGCGACGCCCCGCTGGATTGGCTGGGTGGTTCAGCGCCCCGAAGCCCACTGCCTGCACCATGAGCGCGAAATCCATTCACGCAATTTCGGCGACATCACCTGGTGGGATATGCTGACCGGGACCTACGACAATCCCGAAGGATTCACGGGCCAGGTGGGGTTTGAACCGGGCCGTGGCCGCCGTGTGCTGGCGATGGCCCTGTTCATCGACGTCAATCAGGCCCGGGATCGGCTGAAGGCCTGACGCTCGGTACGCTCACTTCCAGGCGAACACCGGCTGCTCCAGCTCGGCCACACGGGTGATCCGCCCGGCGATCAGTTCACGTAGCTGGTAGACCAGGGCCGCGGTAGGCGCGTGCACCTTGTTGCCGTCAAAATGCAGGCGGATCACCGGCCGCTCGCTTTCGGGTATTGAAAAGAACTCCACTGACTCCTGGCGACCGATGTGATCCAAGCGCACGTGGTGCACTGACGCCACCTCCGCCGGGTTGGGGGCGAGCGCCGAGGCGTCCTCAAGCCAGGTGATAACCGGAGAAATCGAATAGCCCGTGCGGGTGGCGTAGTCGTCCAGAACTCCCAGGATATGCTGCGGCTCAAGGCGCAGCCCCAACTCCTCGTGCAGTTCACGAAGCGCAGCTTCCTCAAGCGTTTCACCCGGGTCCAGTCGCCCGCCCGGCAGCGCCCACTGGCCCGCATGCGCATTCAACCGTGGTGAGCGACGGGTGAGCAGGAACGCCGTCTCCCCGGACTCGTCGTCGGCCTGGGTCAACACAACTGCAACCGCCGAGCGCTTCAGCTCGGGCCCCTCATAGGGTATGCGCGGAAAATCTGCACAGGCGGAGGCCAGCAGGTCACGGAAGGTGGCTGAGAACGGATAGGACATTGGCGCACTGGTACAGGTTGGCCGGCTGGCAGGGAAGCGATCCCGAGGGGATAAGCTACGCCATTATGCTCGTCCGGCGCGGATTAGGCGGCCTGGTCGGGCCCCTGTGTCCTGGCCCCCCCGCCGAACCACGTCGCCGTTCACCACGGTGGCCACATAACCGCTGGCGCGCTGGGTGAAGCGGCGGCCGCCGGCGGGCAGGTCATGGATCATTTCAGGCGGGTGCAGAATCAGGCGCTCAAGGTCGATGAGGTTGAGGTCGGCCTTCATGCCCACCGCAAGGGTTCCGCGGTCCGTCATGCCATAGAGGCGCGCAGTGTCATGGGTCAGCTTGCGGACTACCTGTTCCAAGGGAAGCCTGGGCCCACGCACCCGGTCGCGCACCCAGTGGGTCAGCATCCAGGTGGGTGTCGAGGCATCGCAGATCGATCCGCAGTGGGCGCCCCCGTCGCCGAGGCCCACGGCGCCCATGGGGTGCTGCAGCATCTCAAAGATCGCGGCGCTGTCCCCGTAACTGTAGTTGAGGATCGGAAACATCAGCAGGGCCCGGCCATCGGCCTCCAGCATCAGGTCATAGAGCTTGGCGGCCACGTCCACGCCTTCGCGATCGGCGATCGCCTTGATGGTCATCTCCGGACCCGGGTCATAATCGGGCGGATTTCCCAGGATGTAGATCCGGTCCAGATTGTTGCTGAGCACCCAGGAAATGCGGTTCTTTGGGCCGATCGGCTCCTGAAGGATCCGCGCCTTGCGGGCCGGATCGCGAAGGGCCGTGACCCGCTCGGCCAGAGGCAGGCGCGCCACCTCGTCATAACTGGCGCGGCCCGCGAAGGGATGGTTTGACTGCCAGCCGACCAATACGCCGGTGGGTCGGCCCGAGATCTGCGGATAGACCTGGGCGCCGGACTGAACAGCCAGCAGGGACTTCTCCATCATCTCGCGCCACAGCTCGGGCGCGGCGTCAACCTGCAGCAGGGCGAAGGTCACTGGACGGCCGATGGCGGCCGACAGCCGGCACATCCAGTCGATCTCCTTGGCCGGCGCCACGATGTCCTCGCCCGAGGCGCCGGCGGGGGCCAGCTCATAGAGGCCGCGGCCCAGCTCGCGCAGTGCTTCGCCAATGCCAAACAGTTCGTCCTCGGCGGCGAAGGTGCCGGGCACCACCTTGCCGTCCATGGCCTTGTGCAGGATCGAGCGCGAAGTTGAAAAACCCACCGCGCCGGCCTCCAGCGCCTCGCGGACGATAGCTTTCATGGCCGCGATGTCGCCAGGGGTGGCCGGCTGATTGTCAGATCCGCGATCGCCCATCACGTAGGCGCGGATCGGTCCGTGCGGCGCCAGGGCGGCGATGTCGACAGAGCGGGGCATGGTCTCCAGGACGTCGAGGTACTGCGGGAAGGATTCCCAGCCCCATTTCATGCCTTCGGTCAGCGCCGTGCCGGGGATGTCCTCGACCCCTTCCATCAGGGAGATCAGCCATGGTTCCGAGCCTGGCCGCACCGGCGCGAAACCGACGCCGCAATTGCCCATAACCAGCGTGGTCACCCCGTGTAAGGTTGAGGGTTCCAGCAGAGGATCCCAAGTCGCCTGGCCGTCATAATGGGTGTGGATATCCACGAAGCCGGGGGTGACGATCAGCCCCCGGGCGTCGATGGTTTCGCGCGCCTGGCCCTGCAGATTGGGTCCGATCCCGGCGATGCGGCCATCCTTGACCGCCACATCGCCGGGGAAAGCCGCAGCGCCCGTGCCGTCCACCACCGAGCCGTTGCGAATGATGAGGTCATACATGGCGGTTCCTTTAGCGATGGGGCCGTGTTTCCCCGCAGCCTAGAACGACGGCGGTCGCTCATTGCGGGGGAAAGCCTTCTGGAAGGCCTGGGCGATCTTGAACATCTTGGTTTCAGAGCCGGGCCTGCCCACGATCTGCAGGCCCACCGGCAGGCCGTCGACAAACCCCGCAGGGACCGAGAATGCCGGCATCGACAGCCAGTTGAACAGCATGACGTGGCTTGTATAGACACCCGCGAAAGATCCGTGGGCATAGCTTGAACCGTTGAGAGTCCAGCAGGCGTTCCAGTCTTGGATCTCGCGCGGCAACAATTGCGTGGTTGGCGTCAAAAGGACGTCGTAATCCTTAAATAATTTATTGAAACAGTTAACATTTTTGCCGCGCGACTCCAGCGACGCCCACAGTTCGTCCGGCGGCGGCATGACGCTCGCGCCTCGCCCGCCGGCCCCGAACGCCCGGTTGATCATCTGGAAGCCATCCCAGAAGTCGTCCCACCGTTCCTCGCAGGGCTCCACCACGGCCCCGAGCTGGCGGAATCCCTCGGCCGCCGACCGGACCGCGGTGATCACCCGCCCGCTCTCCGCCTGGGCGTAGATTGAGGTGAAGCCCAGGTCGTCGCTCCATGCGAAGCGCATGCCCTCGACACCGGCGTCGATGGCCGCGGTATAGTCCTCGGGTTCGTCGATCAGGCTGTAGTAGTCGCGCCCGTCCGGACCAGCCATGGCCTGGGTGGCGATGGCGCCGTCCCGCACGTCGCGGCAAATGGGTCCAGTGCTGGCGGTGAGCGCCAGGGCCGGCGACGTCGGATTGATCCACGGTATGCGTCCTGGCGTGGCGACGATGCCGAACAGGCCGCAATAGGCCGAGGGCAGGCGGGTAGAGCCGCCCCCGTCCGAGCCCAGGCCGATTGGCGTCAGGCCGGCGCACACCGCCGCCGCGGTGCCCGAACTGGACCACCCTGGCACGCGGGTGGGGTCCCAGGGATTGCGGGCCTCCACATCCCAATTGTACATCCGCCCCGGGTCGCCGGCGGCCTTGGAGACATCAGCTCCCGAACCCATCAGGGTGTTGGTTCCGAGCAGGATCGCTCCGGCCGCCCGCAGCCGCTCAACCTGCACGTCGTCTCTCGGCGCCGCCGCGATATTGGTCAGCGATCCCATGTCGAAGCTGGGCAGGCCCTTGATGAAGATGTGCCCTTTCACCGACATCGGTATACCGTGCAGCGGCCCGAGTTGATCGCCGTCGGCGACCGCCTTTTCGGCCCGCGCCGCCTGGGCGGAGGCGCCGGCGTGATCCACATGGGCGAATGACTTCACCTTGCCATCATGTTGTTCGATGCGGTTCAGGAAATGCTTTGTCACCTCGGTGGCGGAGACCTCCCGGCGGATGATCAGGTCACGAATGCGCCAAGCCGGCAGCCATGTGAGGTCTTCGGACATTCGCGCGGCATCCTGGAATTTTTACTTGTTCAGGATACCTCTGATGCCGGAACAGCACTACCATAAAGGCGGAAATCGACCGCTCTCGGCAGGTCATTCGGGATGAATAGGTACACTGATTGAGCCACCCGCCGTGACCATGGGGGGTTAGCGCCAGATCGGAAAACTAGTCCTCAGGCGGCATTCAGTCACTATCGACAGCAACGACGTCGCAATCGAGAGCTCCGGCCGAAATTCGCGCTCCGGTGACCAGGTTCATGGTGCGCCCAGTCGCGAGTTCGACTTGCCGACCGTCCGGCGCGGTCGCGAGCAACGAAAGTGATCCAACATTGCGCAGACCCAATCTTCGCGGGTTATTCGGGTCGGCGACGACTTCGATCAGCACAGCCTCAAGCGTTGGATCCGACTTTGCCTCTTCGGTGAATGTCAGGACCGCCGCCCTCTGAAGCAACACAGTTCTGGGACGGGAGCCTTTCAACTGGACAGTCAGGGCGCCCACCACCTGTGAAGGGGGCGGTTGCAGAGCCAGTGGCTCGGCTGCCGCCGGGAGAAGCGGCCTGGCTTGGTAGACCTCGGGCGCTGGGGGGGCAGATGTGGCCCGGCGTCGCGCGGACACAATGGATTCCCCTACGATCTCTGCAGGCGCATAGCCGCTTTCGTGGTCGAGCCCAGCCACCCGAGCGCAAATCGCGAGCAATATGTAGCCCCCAGCAAAACTGATGGGCAAAATCAGCAGGAGATTGGCGAATGTGTTCCAGGAGCCGTGGACGAAGGCGGAAAGCAAGACTGCGCTGCCTAACGCGATAGGCCATTGCTTCGGGCGGCGTTGAGCCAGAATTACACCGTAGGCGACGATCGCCGCATAGGCGCCGTGCCCCATCAAGAAACTCAGTAGGCGAGGGACGAGAAGCTCAACGCCCTTGTATCCGACGAAACCGCGCGCGATGGCCGTCGCGGTGTCCGGATCGATCCCGCTCCCGGCCATGGCCTGCAGGGCGATCGGCGCGGCGTTCGCCTGGGCCTGTGGCACATACAAATAGACGGTCTCCACATAGACGAAGGCCGCCGCCGCCGCGAAGGCCGTCATGAGCACGGTGGTTGGCCGGCTCATGTCAAAGCGCGCGGCCCAGACCGCGGCTGATACGTTGCCTTGATCGGCGCGACGTCGCAGCCATTGGCTGAGCAGAATGAAGATGCCCACCGGGGCGAGCTTGAAGGTGTCTTCCGCCACACCGGCCGATAGGAAGTTCGACAGGAAGGAATTCAGCCATGCCTGCGGGAATGGGCCGTGCTGGGCGAGCGCGTTCCCCGGCAGGAAGTCACGCCAGAACCAGAACCACAGCCACATGGGGGCCTGAAGCCCTTTTTCCCCCGGAACAGGAACTAGCGGTACGGTCATCAGGACAATGACCAACAGAAATACGCCGAATAACGCGGCAAGCGTCATGCTGGAGCGCAGGAATACGTGAAGGGCTACAACGTATCCAACCAATACAACGCCAGCCAAGCTGTTGACGAGAACCGCGGGGGCGTCTCTGGCGGTGAACAATAGGCCCGATAGAACCACTACGCCGACAAGTAGCCAAAAACTCCGGCTCTCAGCAAATGAGGCTCGGACGTTCAGCCACGGATACAATTCGTGGCGGGTATAACCGTCACTTAGGCCGTTCTCTGTCGAATTGACCATCACCCGCCCCACCACTTGGCTTTTTCACTGAACCTGTGCTCGTCGGTTCGGTCAAGTGGGGCCGCCCGCGGGGCTTTTCAGGATTGCGTTCGGCAGACCCTACGAATTGAATACCGATCAATGCGGCGAACGCGGCCGCGGCTGCAAGAAGTATCAAACGCAGCCAGGGCAGGTGAGGCCTTGGAAGCGCCGCCTCATGCGAGGCTGGGCGCCCCTGCTCGGCATCGAGCAGCCAGGCCGCAAGGCTTATGTCGTCGGAGCTCCCTCGTTCAGATAAAGCGGAGAGGTCCGTCTGCAGATCGTCCTCACCATCCGCCATCCGGTCGAGGAGCGCCGCGATCGCCCGCGCAGCCTCACTGGGGTCAGCAAAGGACTTGCTGAATCCGTCGGTCGCCGCCAGTACGGCGACCGGCCGCGGCAGAATGCGCCAGCGAGCATGCCTTTCCGGCGTGATCATGCAAAGTGAAGCGGTTTCCTCCCCTTCCCGGGGGTCATCTGGCAATGGTCGGATAATCGAGCCGTCATCACCGCGTATGAAAAAGTCACCGTCGCCGATCTGCAGGACCAGCATTTGAGCCCCGCGGGCAGTCGCCGCCAATAGCGTCGCGCCATAGGGGCCGACCCGCCCAAGACCCGCCGCCTCGGAGGCGGCGGCGGCGGCCGAATCCAGGGGCGTGTGTTGCAGGTCGGCCTCGACCTTGTCGCGCCACAGTTGAATGATTGCGTTGATCAGTCCGTTGACCAACGGCGCGGCGCTGTTGACCGAATCTGTTTGCCAATTGATGCGGCGCATTTCGGCCAGCGCGGCTTCAACGGCGAATCGGGAACCGATATTGCTACGCGAGTGCAACTCGGCCCCATGACCGTCGCTGACTGCGATTACCCAACCGTCCGGCTCGAATGGTTCAGCGCCGACGAAGTCCTCGTTAGGCCTCCCGCGACGGATATGCCCGGCGCCACGGACGCTGACCGCGACAAGTTTGGAGCCCCGGCGGCTCAAATTTCAACCGTTCCAAGTTTCAGGCCGCCGAACTCCAGTACGTCGCCCACGGCAAGGGCGACGGATGAGTCGGGCGATGCCGCACGGACCCTGCCGTCTCGACAACGGATGCTCCAGGTCGCCGAGGTCAGGTTTCTCAACTGAATTTCGCTGTGATCACCCTCCACGACGCCGGCCACGCCATTGTTCAACTGTGCGCTGGGCAGTCCCAGCCGAGAGCCATAGATGCGCGCGCCCGGCGCAAGTACGATGTGCGCACCTCCGATCTGCAGGCGGGGCGACGCCTGGAGGCGTGCGCCGCACCAGCAACAATCACCAGCTTGGCCGGAGCTTTTTTTCCAGGGTATTTCAAAGCCGCATGAATCGCAGGCGATGCAGCTGTCCCTCAAGTCACGCAGCGCCTCAATCCATTCGGTTTCAATGACGCGAGCGCGTGGCGCGTTCAATCCGGCGTCAAATGCGCGGATGAACAGTTGCTGCGTCCGCTCCGCGAGTTCGCCCCAGAGGCGCCGCTGAGGACCAAGTCCGTGGCGTTCCAACTCAGCTACATCGACGTCAGGAGCGAACACAAAGGACGGATGTTCGCCAAATACTTCCAGTTCGTCGGTGCGCGCAAAGACCGGCCGACTCGCGGCGGTCAAGTCATCCAGTGGGTGATGAAAGAAAACGAGATAGAATAGCAACACCGCGAGCGAGTGCAAATCCGTATCGGCCGAGGGTTGTGCATCGCCTCGCACAATCTCTGGGGCCATGAAGCGAGGCGTTCCGGCCACGGTCGCTGGCTGTCCGTCAACATCGACGTTGTCATTATCGCAGATCAATACTGAAAGGCGCTGCGGATCCAAGAAGATGGCTCCGAAGTTGATGTCCTGGTAACACAGCCCCTTGGCGTGAAGGCTAAAAAAGGCCTCAGCTATTTCCGCGCCGACCGCGGCGCGGTCTCGAAGCGGCAGAATAACTCGGTCCGAAGCCCGAGAGGAAAACAGCCGCGTGAACTTGACGCATCCGCTAGGTCGAAGGTTCATCAAATAGCCGAAGCCGCCGCCAGCTTCCACGGCGGCTAGCGGCCAAAGAAAACGGTTATCGGGTGCGCCGCGTTCGACCGCCCGGCGGACTCGTTCGCGCAGGCGTTCATCCCGCGCGATCATTGAATGATACCACTTCAGCGCAAATCTTTCGCCGTCGACATCCACTTCATAGACGGCACCCTGCGAACCCGAGTCCATGAAGCTGCGGATGCGGCATTGTTGGCCGGTGCGGCCGATCCGCAACGTTGTGCCTACCGGAAGAATGCGAAAAGTGTCAGCCACCGCACATGGTCCATCTTCAAGGTGTGATGCTAATTTACAGCGCCGCTCGACGATAGTGATCTTCTGGTCAATCGGAACTCGGTTCGTGGATCCAAAGGTTGGCAGGAATGGGCGTGGACTAGTGTGCTGGCGGGAACATCTGTTAAGGTTCCTTGATGGCTGAAAATCCCACTTCGTCGGTCAGCGGCGGTGCAAAGACGTTCGACTTCTTCGGTGTCCAGCGCCGGAGCCTGTATCTGTTTTTGATCATAGACTGCTCGAATTCAATGCAGGGTGAGAAGATAAAGTCGTTGAACTATGCTGTTCGCGGCGCGTTACCGGCTATGAAGAAGGCCGCTGACGATAATCCAGAGGCCGACGTCTACATTCGAGTTCTTACATTTTCTGACGGCGCATCATGGCGCGGCCCGGCGACACCACTCCACGACGTGGTGTGGGAAGACATCTCTGCTGCCGGCCTGACCGACTTGGGCGCCGCGCTCAGTCTGCTCGCCGAGGAACTCGACCCTGCGCGGTTGACCGGAAGAATTCTGCCGCCGGTCTTAATCCTGGTTTCTGATGGACAGCCAACCGATGATTTCCGCGAGGGCTTCGCCAAACTTGAATCAGCGCCGCTTTGCGTCGCCGGAGCCGTTCGTATCGCTATCGCAATTGGACCGGACGCAGATCTGCAAATCCTGCAGGCGTTTATAGGGCCCGATGGCGGAGCCCCACTGGACGCCCGTGATGCTGGCGAACTCGCCAATCGCATGCGCTGGGCAAGCACAGTAACCATACAGGCGGCCGGCCGGGGGAGCTTGCGCGATGTTCTGCAAACGGGCGTAGCCGCCAATCCGCCTGATCCGTTCATCTGGGATAGTTGAACATGTCGGGGAAGATAACCCTGGAGGCGGCGCTTCGAGAGCTGAAGACCCTTGGCGGCGAAGGCGCGCTCTTTGACGATATTCGTTGTCGTGGGCTGCTGGCCGACCGGTTGCCCGAGCAACGAGGTCAAATCACAGCCGCCGTCACCGCATTGCGAGCAGGCGTGGCGGCGCGTCTCAAATCGACGCCGGCGGCATTTGCGCGCGAGGCGGTTGCTCGTGAGAGCGCACTCCTCACCCGTGAGCACGCCGTCGCAGAGTCATATGCTGCTGAGGCGGTGACGGCGTGGGCGAGGGTGCTCGATCTGGACGTCCCCGCGGTCGGATCGCGCGAGAGTGTCCTTAAGCACCTGATGGCAAACAAACGCGCCCGACTGATGGCGCTGGCGGCCGTTGCAATCCTCGTGGTTGCCATTCTCGTTGCAAATCGACACGAGGCTTATCCCTACCAGCGCTTTGGACTGACGCAGGATGAGTTCAGTGAGCTCGAACTTGTCCCGATGACACGGAAGATCGTCGAACACACCGGCGCGGACAAGATCATCGCTATGGCGAAGAAGGGCGACGCCCAGGCGGATGGTTTGTTTTGTCTCATGAATTTCTACGGTGTCGGCGTAGCTATGAGCGACCCCGAAGCCTTGAAGTGGTGCCAGGCCGGCGCTTCAAAGGATGATTCGCAGTCGAAATTCGGTCTCTATATGATGTATTGGTTTGGCTACGCTGTCGAAGTCGACAAGCAGATGGCGATCAAATATTTGAGGGAGTCGGCGAGCGACGAGAATGTTTTCGCGCAGTTGTTACTTGGTAGAATTCTACTGTACGGGACCGACACTGTTCCGAAGGATGTTGAGGCTGGCATAAAGCTGGTGCAGGCCGCGGAACAAAGGGGGCGGTTGCCCGCGCGGCTGCAACTTGGCCAGTGTTACTTTGAAGGAATTGGCGTCGCACAGGATTACGGTAAGGCGCTCAGTATTTTTCGCGAACTTGAGCCAAAGCAATTCCCGCTGGCCAGCCGTCTTTTGGGCACGATGTATTTCGAGGGCAAGGGCGTAACGATTGACAAGGCGGAGGCCGCCAGCCACCGCAAGAAGGCCTCGGATCTGGGAGACGGTGCGGCAAGTTACGACCTCGCCTACCAATATCTGAACGGCGATGGGGTCCAGGCAGACAGGTCAGAGGCTGAGCGATTGTTCCACCTCGCGGACAAGCAGGGCTTTGACAGTGATACTGTTCTGCAAATTCTCGGAATGGCTCCGAATTCGCCCTGAACCGCCCGCGCCCATGAATCCGCACCCTTGTTCTTTCATTTGATCCCTCGTCCTGCGGATGTCTACGGCGTCAGCATGACGCTCGTGACGAGGCGGTTTGGGCGGCGGAAGGCCAGGACGCGGTCAGGATTTGATCGCCGACTGACGCCTTGGCGGCCGGGTCTGGCTTGAATGTCGCCGAATGGACAGCCGCTTGCGAGCGCCGACCTTGACCGCGTCGATGGTTTTGAGTCGTATGGCGTCGAGCGCGGGCGGGGTGACGCCAGGGCCTCTCCGTTCAATCTGCTGACCGGACGACGACAGAGGCCCTCGACCTGCGGACGCCCAGAACGGCCGCGAATGACAACGGATTGGACGAAAGATCTATGATCAAGACCCGTATTACCGAGATGTTTGGCGTTGAAACTCCCATCTGCATGGGCGGCATGACCGGCGTGGGTTATGCACCCCTGGTGGCTGCCGCGGCGGATGCCGGCGCTCTGGCCTTCCTCACCGCTCATATGTTCACCACCGCCGAAGCCTTGGAGCAGGAGATCGCCAAGGTGCGGTCGCTCACTGATAAGCCCTTCGGCATCAATCTGACCATCCTGCCGTCGTTCAACCCGATCCCATATGATGAATACCGCCGGGTGATCTGCGAGACCGGAATCAAGATCGTCGAGACCGCCGGGCGCAACCCGGTGGACCACCTGCCGGACTTCAAGGCCAACGGGGTTAAGGTGATCCACAAGTGCACCTCGGCCCGTCACTCGGTGTCGGCCGCCAAGCTGGGCGTGGACGTGATCTCCATCGACGGCTTCGAATGCGCCGGCCACCCGGGCGAAGACGACGTGACTCTGATGGTGCTGCTGCCCGCGACGGTGGACGCCCTGGCGGCCATCGGGGACATCCCGGTGATCGCTTCCGGCGGCATGGCCGATGGGCGCAGCCTGATGGCGGCTCTGATGCTGGGCGCAGAAGGGGTCAACATGGGCACCCGGTTCCTGGCGACCCAGGAATGTCAGATCCATGAGAATGTGAAGAAGGCGATCGTCGCCAACACCGAGCGTGACACGTTGCTGATCAACCGCACCCTGCGAAACACCGCCCGGGTGGCCCGCAACGCCGTCGCCGAGGAAGTGGTGCGCATCCAGCAGGACACCACCAAGACCATCGAGGACGTGCGCGAACTGGTGGCCGGCGTGCGCGGCCGCGAGAACGTCCTGGCCGGCGGCGACGTCGATGGCGGCATCTGGACCGCCGGACAAAGCCAGGGGCTGATCCATGACATCCCCACCTGCAAGGAACTGGTGCGGAACATTATGAAGCAGGCCGAGGATCTGGCGCGGATCCGGGTTCCCTCCCTGCTGGCCTAGGACTTGTCTGGCGCCGGTGAAACGCCGGCGCCGACGGGGCCTTCATAGGAGCGATCCATGGCCGCCGCCTTGGCGCAGTCGCTCACGCGACCTGCAGAGATCATCGCCAAACCGGTGCTCGTCGATCCGGCGTTCGACGATCCCGATGCGGTGGTCGGGCTGGTCAAGTCCGGCGGACCCTATGGATTGCTTTACAGCGCCGAGGGTTACGCCCGGGCTGGCGGCGCCGAGCCTTGGTTTCGCGGTTCGCGAGGCCAGTGGGTGAAGGGGCCAAAAGACTGGCGCAATCCTGCGGCCGAGCCCTTCTTCAACAATCCGCGCTTTATAGCCGCGGCGAAGGAGTCGTTCGACGCCGAGGTGGTCCGGCCTGAGAGCATGAAGCTCAACCTCAATGCGCCCATGGCGGCAGGGGTGCAGCATCGTGATGTCTGCCGTTTCCGCGGCGCGACCCACGCGGACTTCGCCCATTGGGTCCCGGTGGCCATGCACCACTCGGAGTTGTTCGCCGCCTGGTCAGTTCCGGTGGCGTCGGCTCTGACCTGGTTTTATCGCGGAGCAGGGGGCGGGTTTGAATACTGGTCCGACGGTCCTGGCCGGCCCAGTGGGCGCGTTGACATGCCGGCATGGAATGTCGCGCTGGTCTGCGACAACGAATACATGTTCCACAGAGCCTGCGCCGTGGGCCCGCAAGCCTCATGGATCAAGGTCGGCGCGATGAGCGGCCACGAGGAGCTTCATTGGGCCGGCGATACCTGGGAAATGCGGGAATTTGGCGCGGTTCGGCGTCGCTTCGGCGCAGATGAGGTCCGGATCTCGATCCTGTGGAAGGCCTACGCTTTCAAGGATGCTGCGGCCGCCGCGGTCTTTGACGCGCATACCGACGACCTCACCGCCGAAATCATCGTCGATGTGTTCGCCGACGATCTTCGTGCGCGCGGCATCGCCTTCAATTTGCCGCTCAACCCGCTTGAGGATCGTGGGTTCCGAGACATGCTGCTGGCGACCTATCCACCTGCCGCGGAACGCTACTTCCCGGAAGCGCGGCGCGATCCGCTGGTGCTCTGAATGGAACTGATCAAGCCCCAGGGACTGCGCATCGCCCATTGTTCGGACATCCATCTGGACCCGGACACCTATGGCGGCGGTCCGGCTCGGCGCGACCAGCAGCGCGAGGTCTTCGCGGCCGCGCTCGCCGCGATCAGCGCGCACGGGCCAGATCTCATGCTGCTGGCGGGGGACCTGTTCGACACCAACACCGCCACCGTGGAGACCATCCAATGGGCGATGGAAACCTTGAGCCGGTTGGCGTTTCCCGTTGTGATGATCCCGGGCAACCACGACTGTCTAGAGGAAGGCGCTATCTACCGCCGCCACGATTTCAGCCGGATTCCCAACGTTTGCTTCCTGGGCGATGAGGCCGGCGAGGTTGCGAGGCTGCCGGATCTGGACGTCGCGGTGTGGGGCCGAGGCATGGCCGACCACTCTCCCGACTTCCGCCCGCTCAGCGGCTGTCCGGACCGGCCCGCGGGCGCGCGCTGGTACCTGGGGATGGGCCACGGCCTCTACGTCGGCGAGGGCGGCCAGTCCTGGCGTTCATCGCCGATCCGAAGTGATGAAGTCGAGGCGAGCCCTTGCGATTACCTGGCGCTTGGTCACCATCACGCGGCGATGGAGTTGACTGGCCTGACCACAACGGCGGCCTACTCGGGTTCGCCCACCGACATGGTCGGCGCCGGCGCGACTTATATTATCGTCGACTTGAGCCAGACGTCCGCTCCCGATCTTACGGTGCATGTGGCCTGAACGGCGCCGGCTGCAGGATTCGAACCCGCGACCTTCGCATTACAAATGCGCTGCTCTACCAACTGAGCTAAGCCGGCTATCCGTTTAAAATCAGATACTTAACAAACCTAACCTATCTAGCCGTGGTTTCCAGGTCACAGATAGGTCGCGAAACGCATTCGCGAGAGGGCTTCTAGCGAGGATCGGACCGCTTGTCAGCCTTCAGCCTTGATTGTCGGTGGGTGCGTGGCGTGAGCGCGGACAGGTGCTTTCAGCCGTCCTGATCTAGCAATATCATGAACCCTCGGATGACGCCGAGTGGAAAGACGAATACTCCGATCAGGAGCAACATAAGTTCGCGGTCGCGCAGCCCGTGGACGATGTGGGTGAGGTAAGCGACGCCGCAGGCTATGCCGATGGCCCAACCAAACATATCTTCGTAACTTAGTCCGAACATTTGGTCGGTCCCTAACGCAAGGTTCGGACTGGACCACCGGCAGCCGAGCTATCCAGTCGCGCGCCGGTTCGAACTAACGCCAGCACCACGCTGGACACAACCTAAAAAGGTGCCCAGGGCCCGTTCCCCGTAAGGTATTGGAAAGCTATGGCGATGCGGTCGGCAGGAATTTCGGTCCTCTTGCAGCCAGGGGGCATGTTCAATTCACTTTTTGGCGAGGCCCGCAATGACGGAGGACACCTAGTGTTGGCCAATGTCCATTGAGTACAGCACGACCCGCGGCCGGAAATTCACGCTGCACGGGACGGTTCCAGGGCCGAACGGACGCACCTATTCATTGACTGACTGCCCCCACTGCGGCCAAACGTACATTCGGCTGTTCCATCGTTCGACTGGCGGGACCGGAAGGTTGTGCCATGGATGTGGGGCCATCTTCGGGTGGGATGGCTTTTGTTACCCAGTTAAGGGGACGATCTATTAGCAATCTCGATTGCCCCGTTCGACGGACAAATCGGCTTGGAGGAACCGAACGGCGTCCAGCGACTCAGCCACGTGCTGCATTGGACACTGGTGGCACTCGGCCTTTCGTTCATTGGTATCGTAGCTGCCCCCAAAACGTGACAGTGTCCAATTCCCTATGGCAATTGTAAGCGCGTCTGTCTTTGGCCGGGCGTTGCGCTACATCATGGCCGGCGAATGACACCTAAACCCGACTTCATCGACGCGGAATTCGAGGTCATTGACCCAGGTGAACCGGCCCCCAGCACCGACACACCGGAGCGCGCGCCCGACGCCGCGGCGAACATTGCCGGCTGGATTTCAGCCGCCCTGTTCTTTTGCTTCTCAGTTTGGCTTCGCGGCGTGATCTTCGGCTTGTCGCGCTGTTCGCCGCCGCCCGCCGGGCCGGCCGCATACGCCCGCACCACCACCGTCGTGGTCGCCAACCCAGCCGAACGCTCCAGCGCCTGCTTCGCGCCGTAGCGCTTGGGCGCGAGCCGTTCGGCGAGCCACATGCGGCTGCTAAGCTGCTGGCGAACCCTGCGGGCGTCGTAGACCTCGCCGGGCTTCAGCCCCGTGCCGTCCGCTATGTCGATCAGTTCGTCCGCAAGCGCGTCGGCCTGCATTAGCCGCGCCGCGGTGTAACGCGCAGCGAATTCGGGGTGACGATCGAGCCAACGGAACACGGTGCTCTTGTTCGGAGTGTCTGGCTGGGCGCAGAACTCGCGCACCGTACCCCCCTCCATAACGAAGGTGGCGATGGCCTCGCCCAGCTCGGGGCTGTAGTCGATCTTGCCGGTGTTGGTGGCCATGTCGTGGGTTCCTTGGTGTGAACGGCGAAGCGTGTAAACGACCCGGTTAGGCCGATGTGGGCGGCAGGCGCAGGCGGACGCCCGGTCCCTGGCTGTCAGCGTCGAGAAATATGACGCCCACCGCGGCGAACGCGGCGCGGATCGCGGCTTCGGTGCCGGTGTTGGCGGAGATCGGCCCGGCCATCTTCTCAAGGCGCTTGATGGTAGGGACCGATAGGTCGGCCGCCGCCGCGAGAGCGGCCTGTTCCATTCTGGCGAGCGCGCGCGCCGCCCTGATCTGCTCACCGTGCAACATGGTACCTCAGGGCTAGACAAATATCAGTGTGGGTTGCTTCCCAACGCCGGCGCATATTGTACCACAGGTATCACCAAAAATACCTGGGGTTTACAATAATAACCGACAGCCGCCGCACATTCCTCCAAGCCGTCATGCTCGGAGCCTGGTCGAAATTCCGCTTCAAACGTGGCGCGGTCACATTCGCCGCGGCGCTGCGCCACTCCTGGGCCTGGCTCAAGGGCGAGGCCGAGCGCGCTGCCGCGACCGACCGTTGGGAAGCTGCGCCCCAGCACCGCGTGATGGTTCTTCGCTCGACCACCTCCAGCCCGATCGGTCGCAATCTCGCGGGCCGCCCCTACGCCGGCCGGCAGGCCTGGGAAGCCGGCCGGCTCACAAGCCGGCTTGGCCTTTGACCCGTCCCCATCACCCCGAAGGAGCCGCCATGACCATCGCCTCAAACACCCACCGCCACGTCTTCTTGCTCGCCTGGGGGCTCTATCGCGCCCGCCGCGACGGCGCGGACCCGATCAACCGACGCGAACAGGCCGCCAAGGTGACCACCCGGCGGCCTTTTTCGTGCGCCTCGGCCGCGGCCCGGATCGGGGATGGGTCGCGGACGGCCCCCAGGGCGGGCCAGGGGACGGGCTGGGGGCGGCCGGCTACCGTGGGGCCGAAGCTGGGCCTTGACCGCCGGGGGTGCCCCCAGGGGCCTCGCGCGCGGGCACTAGCGGCGCGCGCGGCGCGCGGCGTTGGCGGCCTGACCACGGTCGCCGTTAATCTTCGCGCTGAAGGGGTCGCCAGGGTATCGCTCTGGCGACCTTTTTCTGTGGCGGCTCGCGTTTACACGACACCGAGCGCTGGCTTGGCATCGAACGCCCCGGCCGCCACAGGGGGCGAGGGCGGCCGGGTTCCGTCCATTGGGCGATGGCGCGCCGCGAACGAGGTGCTTGCGGTGATCGGCTACGAAGCCAAGCCTATCTGGGGTTCCGTACTCACGGGGGCCTCGCGCGCGGGCGCGCGCGTATGGTCGCGGGCTAGTACCAGCCGGCGGCGGCGCGCTCCGCCTCGCCTCGGGCCTCCGCCGCGGCTTCCCATCGCTCCTTCCCCTCCATGGCAATGGTGCAGTACCCGAGCGAGTTCTCGTGGTGCATGACATAGTCATCGTCGCGCGGTTGAGCGTCGATGAGGTCGGCGTGCGCGTCGAGGGCGAGCGCCTCACCGCTGCGCGAATCAGGTCGTACGCCCCAGGCGAGCTTGGGGTTTTCCGCCGCATAGCGATCGAAGGCGTGGCTGCGGAGCACGCGGCTCGCCGCAGCGATCCCGGAGCGGAAACCGCTGCGAAAGCCCTCGGCGTGGGCGCTCTCGACATCCACGATGTCGAATTCGAGATGCTCTTGCCCCCCCGTGTTGCCGGGGTAGACGGTTGGATCACTAGTGAACTGGCTCATCATATGTCCTGGAGAAAGCGGCGTCTCTCGACGGAGCGTGTTGCCGCTGGCCCGGACGGGTCAGCGGATATTATTGTGGTCATGGTCTCGCCGCCTGGCCGGTGGGGCGTAGCGTGACAACGTGACCACCCCATAGGGTGTGTGTCACGAGTGTCACGGCCTCTGGGATGCCCGTTGGCGTGACAGAAACGATCTGTCATAGCTCGTCACGCTGTAACGGGATCGCCCATTCCCCCTCAATACGCACCATGCCGGCGTCACGGCAGGCAACGACGGCTCGGTGCCATTTCTGTCGCCGATTTGCTGGTGTATCTCCTTGAACGAATAGGCCCATTTCGCCGGCCCGCGCCTTCCATTCCTCCATCGCGACCGACCGTTTCCCCGGCTTCACCCCCGGCATGTTGAGAGCGGGGTGCGTGACACTGTTGTCGATGAGATAGCCTAACGCCTGGGCCACGATCCGCGCGTTGCCGTTCAACCGCTTCACGGGCGCGTTTGTCACGGGCACGTCGGCCTCGTCCACGACGCAGGTATTGATTTCGTCCCCGTCCGCGTCGTGGCCGAGCGGAACTTGGCGCAGGGTAAATGCGAACTTGTCGCCCGCGCTACCGTTCTTCACCTTGGTCAACGTGCCGACGCGCACGCCCTCGGCGTTGCCCTCCTCGAACAAGATCAGGCCATCGGCGTTGGCGCGCAGACCGGACCAGCCCCGCACGCCGCGGGTCTCGTCCTTGCCGGTGTGCGCGACCAGCACGACCAGCAAGCCGAGGTCCTGGGCGAGGGTCTGGAGCGCCGCGAGGACCGGGCTCATGTCCTTCGCGGTGTTCTCGTCCGCGCCGGGGATCGAAGCCGACAGGGTGTCGATAAATACGATGCCGAGCTCGTGCCCGTGGCACTTCATCCGGGCACTGGCCTCTATTAACGTCCCGCGCAGATCATCGATATCATCCACATCAGTCAGGTCGGGGGCCTGGCCGACGAAGTCGAAGCGGTGGCCCAACAGCCCGACCGCGAGACGCAAGCCCTTGATCCTGAGCTTGACGCCGGCACCGTCCTCGCTGGCGATGTAAACGACGCCGCAGGTGTTCGACTTGCGCCCGACCACCTGGAGGCCGCGACAGACCCTGGCCCCGGCATCGAGCACCCAGAAGGACTTGCCCGACCCCGACGGACCGGCGACCACGCAGACGCCGCTTGAGGGCCACAATCCCTTCACCCGCCACACCATGGCCGGCGGCTCAAGGGTGTCGAAGTCTTCAACTTCGAATTTAGACCGGCGCGGTACCTCCAGAAGCGGCGCAATCGGGAAGGGGTAGACTGTGGCGGCGATGGCCGGCGACCGGGCGATGTCGCTCGCCGGTTCGACGGCGTTTACTCGCTCATCCTCGCCCCAATCTGTCTCGGGATCGTAGGTGGGCACACGTCCAGCCGGCGACGCGGCCAAATTAAGATCCAACATCACCGGGCCGTCTCCATCAGCACGTCGTTCCAGTCCTTGCCCTCGGGGGCCGCCACGATGGCGCAGGCGCAGCGGCGCGACGCCCTCGCCACCAGGGCGTGGGCCGCGGCCAGCCCGCCCTCGTCGCCGTCCGCCGCCACCGTCAGGCGCACGAGGCCGGTCGGCGGCGTGAAGCCCCGCAGGCCGCCTGTGGACAGGCAGGCCCACACCGCCGCACCCGTCAGGTCGCGATAGGCCAGCATGGTCTCCAGGCCCTCGCCAACGGCCAGTTCGCCGCTGTCGGGCACGTCCGAAAGCCGCACGGCGGCCCCGGCCATGTCGCCGAACATCCGGCGCGGGTTCGCCAGGTCGGCCTTGCCCGAGCCGTCCGGCTTGATGGCCGTGACGTGCAGACCGCAGAACTTGTCGTCCGGCCCGGTCACCATGGCGACCATGGCCGTGTAAACGGCACCACCGCGATAGCCGAGCGGCGCGGCCGGGTGGAACCGGAGCACATCGGGGACTGGGCCGGTGATCCCACGGCCCCGCAGGTAAGCCTCGACCGGTGAGCCGGCCGCGTGCAGGGTCTCCGCCCAGGTCGCGGCGCAGAATGTGAGCTTGTGAGCCCGCTCCGCAGCCGCCGCGCGCATTCGCGCCTCCTGCTCCCGCTTGGCGTCGCGCGGGCTCAGGCGCGCGCCTTGGTCCGCTTCCAGGCCGATGTACGCGGCAATGGCGGGGAACGGGTCATCCGCGAAGGAATGCCAGACCAGCCGGCCCTCCGGCGTGACCTTCAAGGACAAAGATCGGTCGGTGCGGCTATGCCCCGGCCCCGGCATCATCAAGCTGCGCCCACCGTCGTACAGGTCGCCGCCATGGCGATCCTGCAACGTACGCAGATCGGGCGGGGGCTGGGGCTCCCGGCGGCTGGCGGCGCGATAGGTGAAGGGCGCGCCTTGGGGGCCGGCGGTGTTGAAGTCCAAGCCGGTCATTCGCAGCCTTCCAACATGCCGTTGGCCCGCGCTTGGTCTTCGGCTTCAACGCACGCCGCGCTCAGGGCGATCAGCTTCGAGACCGGCACGGTCAGAGATTGCCACCATGACGCCGTTATTGGGCCGTCAGGAGTGGCCCGCATGAACGCCTTCAACTCTACGGCCGGGCCGTCATCGCCGTAGATGAGATGCAGGCGAATTTCGCCGTCAGTCCAGCGGACCACGTCAACGACGCGGCGCTCGGCATTCGTGAGCTTGGTCGGCGTCAGCGCACCGGCCACAACCTCATCCATGGTCAGGAAGCGATACTTGCGCATCAGGCCACCGCCTTCACACGCGGTAGGGCTTCCAGCCACGCGTTGACCTCCGCCTCATAGAAGCCGATCCGCTGTGCGCCAATCGCCACGGGCGATGGAAACGAGCCCTCTCGGACCCAACGCTGGACTGTGCGGAAGGACGTCGATGTGCGGGCGGCCACCGCCCTTGGCGAAAGCAGACGAGGAGAGATTTCCAGATGTCCGGTGTTGATACCGCCGGTGGAGTTGGCTTGTTGGCCGGGTTCCATGAGCTAATTCTTTCATCGGGTGCGACGTCGGCTGTTCTACATGTCGCTCAATGATCGAATTATAGGCGCTCAGGGCGCTGTGTTCCTGGACGGCAGGTTGGGTATTTTGGAGACCTGCCGTCCAGAATGTGAGGCTCCTTCACAGTGGCCGTTGCCGCTCCGCGTCTTACCGCCTCACTTCGTCAACATAGGCGCGCACCGCGCGCGCTGGATCGGCGTCGCGTATGCCTAGCACGACCTCATAGCAGATGCGGATGACGTCGGCGAACGCACCGTTCCTTGACGGGGGAAACGGATATGGTTCGGGAATTGCGCGGGAAGTGACGGGCTCGTCGCCAAGGCGGATCGTATAATTCGCGTCGGCCCACCCGCGCTTTAGCGCCTCATCAATTCGCCGAATTGGAGCCGGGGAGGCTGCGGCGTACCGGCGTTGTTGCTGGGGAAGGCTCGACAGCGCACGCTCAGCGGCGCGAAGCGCATTGTCCAATTGGCGCAACAATGCGCTTGGATCGCTGCGATCTTCGGGGCAGATGTCGTCATCCGACATTTCGCCATAGAAGCGCGCCAACGCTTCTCTATCCGCTGCCCCAACGTCGTGGTTTCGCGCCATGCGCGCCAATTGTGCGTGTGTCGCTCGGATGTTGGCGGCAAGGGTGTCAAGTTCGGTCCGAACATCCGTCATTGTCGGACTGGCGGAAAGCAGGGCGATGCACCCGGGTAACGCCTCCGTCTCCAATCTTTCCAATTGCCGATCCAGTACGCCCAACGCACGGAGGTCGTGGCGTTGATCCTCGCTGAAGACGGGGGAGGTCATTGGACAGGCGCGGCGGCGTCGGGGGACGCCTTCGCCGGTTCCCCCACGATCTCCAGCAATAGCCCTTCCCATGCCGCCAGGGCCTTGCGCTTGTCCGCAGCGTAGGTATTCGCGTCATAGTGCGCCGACGACACCGCGGCTCCGCCTCCGGTGTCGGTCGAGTGGCCCAGCACCTTGGACCGGATGAAGGGCGACACGCCCAGGCGTTCGGATGTCATCAGCGTTGAGCCCGTCCGGCGCAGATCGTGCGGGGTGGCGTCAGTGACGCCGAGCGCGGTGGCCAGATTGACCACCACATGGGTGAGGCTGTCCGGTTTGACGCTCTTGGCGGGGTCGCGAGGGGAGGGGAACACGGGCCGGTCATTGGGGGCCGCGCGGCGCTGATCATCGGTCATGGCCGCGAGACCGAGGTCCAGGGCTTCACGGATCAGCGCCACAGCCATCGGGGGCAGCGGCACCATGTGCGGCGCACCGCCCTTCATGCGCTCCGCCGGAATCAGCCACGTTGCGTGATCAAGGTCGAGTTCCGACATGTGCATCCCGGCGATCTCACCGCGACGTTGCAGGAGGAGCAAGGCAAGCTGCGCGGCGATCCGCATGGGACGGCCGACATAGACCGCTACGCCCTTTGTCTCCCCATCCTTGGGTGGAAGCCGCAGCGCGGTGGGGTTGATCAGCGTGGTCCAAAGGGTGCGAAGTTCCGCGTCGGTCAGCACGCGAACGCGCTTCCCGGCCAAGGCGACCTGATCAAAGCCGGTGGCGGGGTTCAGTTCGACGCGACCCTGGCCTATTGCATAGGCGAAGCACATGCGGATGACCTGATGGGCCTTGTTGGTTTGCGCGCCGATCCCGGAAGCGTGCATCTTTTCCAGGAACCGCCGCACGTCGGCTCGGGTAATGTCCTCCAGGGCGAACTTCCCCAGCGCTGGGCGAATGTGGCGTTTGAGCGATCCCCGCTCATCGGCAAGGGTCCGCTCCCGTTTCTGTTTCCGCCTCGGTTTCCATAGGCCGGTTTCGCAGGCCAGGAGGTACGCGTCCGCGAGGTCGTCGAACGTCTTGATCGGCTCCGCCTTGGCCGCCAGCTTGGCGCGCCGTGCGTCGGAGGCCGGGTCTCCGCCACCCGCGACATCCGCCACGACTTTCTTGGCCGCGTCGCGCGCATCGCCAAGATCGACGGAAGGAAACACGCCAAGGGTCACCCGGCGCTGTTTGCCAAGATGCGTGCGGTAGCGAAGCGACCAGACCTTCCGACCCTCAGGCGTCACGCGCATTTCCAGACCGCGAACCACCCGATCCGGGTAGGCGACCTGTCGGCCGGGCGTCGGCTTCACCGCCTCCAGAAATTTCGAAGTCAAATTCAGACTTGGCACGAGGTCACCTCAGAATTTCTGTGACCTGTGACCTATCCGCAGGGCGCAAATAGGTCACAGATCGCTGTCGCTCTTTGGTGTCGCATGTCGCGAGTGGAAGCGCCACAAGGATATTAAGTCGAGCGTTTACACGCTCTTGAATTTTTACCTGTCATTGGCTGTCGCGGGCTGTCGCACTACGGTATTCGCATTACAAATGCGCTGCTCTACCAACTGAGCTAAGCCGGCTATCCGCGGGCCTGCGTTGCCACAGGGCGGCGTTCGCGACAACCGTGGAGCCGTGTTTTCATCGTCGCTGCGTGCTTCGGCGTTGACCAACATAGGCAGCGATCACCCCGCAGGCGACCATGCCGATCAACAGGGTGGAGACGGCGTTGATCTCAGGATTCACGCCCAGCCGCACCTGGCTGTAAATGCGCATCGGAAGGGTGGTGGCGCCGGGCCCCGAGGTGAAGCTGGCGACCACCAGGTCGTCGAGCGAGAGTGTGAAGGCCAGCATCCAGGCCGCCGCGACGGCCGGCGCAATATTGGGCAGCGTGACCTGTAGGAAAGCCTGGGTCGGGGTGCAACCCAGGTCCTGCGCCGCTTCCTCGAGGCTGATGTCAAAGCTCGACAGCCGCGCTTGAATGACCACAGCGGCGTAGCAGAGCGTCAGCGTGGCGTGCCCGATCGTCACCGTCCACAACCCGCGGGGCAGCCCCAGGGAGACAAACAGCAGCAAGAGCGAAAGCCCCAAGATCACCTCTGGCAACACCAGCGGCGCATAGATCATGCCGGTGAACAGGGTGCGGCCGGCGAATCGCGGATGACGCACCAGCGCAAAGGCGGCCAGGGTCCCCAGCACGGTCGCGACCGTCGCTGACGCCAATCCCACCCGCAGCGTCGTCCATGCGGCGGCGAGCATCTGATCATCGTGCAGAAGAGCCTGGTACCACCGCGTGGAAAACCCGCCCCAAACCGTGACCAGTTTGCTGGCGTTGAAGGAATAGACCACCAGCAGCACGATGGGCGCATAGAGGAACAGCAGGCCCAGGCCCACCGCGATCCGGTTGAACAGGCTGGGGCCTGGCCTCATGACGCCGCCGCCAAGGTCGAGGCGCGCCGTTGCAGGAACACCAGCGGCGCCACGAGAGTCACCAGCATCACGATCGCCACCGCCGAGGCGGCCGGCCAGTCGCGGTTGGCGAAGAACTCGGTCCACAGAGTCCGCCCGAGCGTCAGGGTGCCGGGGCCGCCCAGCAAGTCCGGGATGACGAACTCGCCCACCATAGGAATAAAGCAGAGCAGGGCGCCGGCTGCGACCCCGGGCATGGATATCGGAAATGTCACCCGCCAGAAGGCCTGCAGCGGTGAGGCGCCCAGGTCGGCGGCGGCCTCCATCAGGCTCGGGTCCTGCCGCTCCAGGACCGCATAGAGCGGCAGCACCATGAACGGCAGATAGGCGTACACCAACCCGAGATATACGGCTGTCTCGGTATTCAGGATCGACAGCGCCGGCAGGCCCAGCCCCTGGAGGGCGGCGTTCAACAGCCCCTGCGGCTTGAGGATCGCCACCCAGGCGTAGATGCGGATCAAGAAGCTGGTCCAGAACGGCAGAATCACCGCCATCAACAGGGCTTGGCGTCCGGCCGGCGGAAATCGGCTCATCCCATAGGCCATGGGGTAGCCGATCAGCAGCAGAATCACCGTGCCGACTGCGGCGAACTTCAGGCTGGACAGATAGGAGACCAGATAGAGCCGGTCGCTGGCGAGCCGCAGGTAGGTCTCCAGGTCCAGCGCTTTCAGGAACGAAGCGATCCCCGCGACGCCTGCCGCGAGGTCGAGCCTGGGCGCATAGGGCGGCATGGCCAGGGCCTGGTCGGACAGGGAGAGTTTGGCGACCAGCAGAAACGGGAACAGGAAAAACGCCAGCAGCCACAGATAGGGCGCGATGGCGGCCAGGCTGCGGCGTTTCATCGGCTGAGCACCACAGCGGCGTCCCGTGCGAAGGTCAGCCAAACGGTGTCGCCCCAATCCACCGGGTTCTCGACGACCCGTGCGGCGTTGGCGCGGGCGGCGCGCACCGTTTGCCCGCCCGCGACCTCAACGACATAGGTGGTCCAGTCCCCCAGGTAACCGATGTCGGCCACCTTGCCCTGCATCAGGTTCGGCCCGGGCGGCGGCGGCGTGGGATGCAGGACCATCTTTTCGGGCCGCACCGCGAACCAGGCCGCGGCGCTTTTGGGCAACGGATCATCCTCCGCCGCCTCAAGGCCCTGCGGGCAGACCGGCGACGAGAGTCGAACCAGCCGCCCGTCAGCGGTCTCCACCTGCCCCTCGAACAGGTTCACCTCGCCGATGAAGTCCGCCACATAGCGGCAGTTGGGCGCCTCATAGACCTCCGGGGGCGGTCCGGTCTGGACGATCTCTCCGGCGCGCATCACCGCAATGCGGTCGGCCATGACCATCGCTTCCTCCTGGTCGTGCGTGACCACAAGGAAGGTCATGCCCAGGCGTTGTTGCAGGGCCATCAGCTCGAACTGGGTCTCTTCGCGCAGCTTGCGGTCCAGGGCGCCCAGCGGTTCGTCAAGCAGCAGCACCTTGGGCCGGGGCGCCAGCGCCCGGGCGAGCGCCACCCGCTGGCGCTGCCCGCCCGAAAGCTGGTCAGGCTTGCGACGGGCGAGGCCCTCCAGGCGCACCAGGGCCAGCATCTCAGCCACCCGGTCAGAGATCTCGGCCTTGGCAAGTCCCTGTCGCTGTAAACCAAACGCGATGTTCCGCTCCACGGAAAGGTGCGGGAACAGGGCATAGGACTGGAACATCATGTGCAGCGGCCGCTGGTGCGGCGGCAGCCCGGCGAGGTCTTGACCCTCCAGGGTGACGCGCCCCTCGTCCGGCGTTTCGAACCCAGCTAGCATCCTCATCAACGTGGTCTTGCCGCATCCCGAAGGGCCAAGAAGCGCGAAGAACTCCCGTTCATAGATGTCCAGGCTGACTGACTTGACGGCGGTCTCAGCGCCAAACCGCTTGGTCACCGCCTCGAAGCGGACCAGGGGCGTTGCGGTTGGATCCGCCCATGGGGCGAAACTTGAGCGCACCGCGCCGAGGCTTTGGCGCGAAGTCACTGGCCGGTCAGAACCTGTGTCCAACGCCGGTTGACGTCGCGCAGCAGGGCCTGGTCCTTGGCCGTGGTGACGAATAGCCGCCCGGCGATCTCGGGCGGCGGATAGATATTCGGATTGTCGCGCACCTCCGCGTCCAGCAGGGGCGTCGCTGCGGCGTTGGCGTTGGCGTACTTAGTGAAGTTCGACGCCCGGGCGATGGTCGCCGGTTCCAGCATGAAATTCAGAAATTTATACGCGGCGTCCGGGTTCGGCGCGCCCTTGGGCGTCACGAAAACGTCGAACCAGATCTGGCCGCCTTCCTTGGGGATAGCGTAGGCGATCTTGACGCCGTTCTTCGCTTCGTCGGCGCGGGCCTTGGCCTGCAGCACGTCACCGGAGTATCCGATCGCCAGGCAGATATCCCCATTGGCCAGGGCGTCCACATATTCCGAGGAGTGGAACTTGCGCACATAGGGCCGCGCCGCCAGCAGCAGGTCGGTGGCCGCCTGATAATCCGCCGCGGACTTTGAGTTGGGATCCTTGCCGAGGAAGTTCAGAGCGGTGGCGAACATGTCCTCCGAGGCGTCGAGGAAATAGACGCCGCAGTCCTTGAGCTTCGCCAATGACTTGGGATCAAAAGCGATCGCCCAGCTGTCGATCTTTACGCCCGGCAGGCGCTTGGCCACGGCGTCGACGTTGTATCCGATACCGACGGTGCCCCACATGTAGGGGACGGTGTATTTCGCGCCGGGATCGAAAGGCGCCATGTGAGCCATGATCGTCGCGTCGAGCTTGTCGAGGCCCGCAAGCCTCGCCCGATCCAGCGGCTCGATCGCCCCGGCCTGGATATAGCGGGCGACATTGTTGTTGGAGGGCACGACCAGGTCATAACCCGTGTCCCCCTGCAGGACCTTGGTCTCCAACACCTCGTTGGAATCGAAGGTGTCGTAGACCACCTTGACGCCCGTCCTCTTCGTGAAGTCGGCGAGCAGGGCGGGGTCGATGTAGTCTGACCAGTTGTAGATGTGCAGGGTGTCCGACGCCCGCGCAGGTTTCCGGCCGCCATCCTGGCTGCAGGCCGCCAACAGGAGCGCAGCCACGAACGCCAGTCCTCCAGCCCGCATCTCGCCCGCTCCAAATCCTGCGAGCCCGACGTTATAGGGGTCGTTGCAGGGTTCAAGGGGGCGTTTGAGGTTGTCCCGAATCTAGCCTCGAAAGTCAGGCCTCGCGATCGTACTCCGCCGCAGCCGCAGCCTGTAGCGCGGGATAATGCTGCTCGGGGTCGAGACCGTCCAAAATCTCTTGCACGGTCGCAGCGCGCCGCACCGCCGCCTTGAGTGCGTTGAGCACATCTTCAATCAATAGAGGGGGACCACTCTCGCCGGCCAGAACCTCGTCGTCCATCCAGGCTTCGGGATCTCCGTCGATCGCCCTGCATACGCGCTCTTGCACCTCGGGAAACGGCGTCCGCTCACCCGCTTCGATTTCATGCCTGACGTGGTGGCGAATATTGTCGCCATCGTTGAGCAGGGTCTGAAGAATGCGGCGCCACCGGGGCGCACAATAGCCGATGCTCCATGCCTTTAGGATGGTCCAGCATTGGCCTGAGCTGTCGGCCAGAACCATGCCGACCCTCTCGTCAAGCTTGAGTTCTCGCTGGCTTGCTTCCCTCAGGTCCGACAATTGGATGAAGGCGCGAAAGCGCTCGACAGCCGAAGAACCGTCTGGCTCGCGCGAGGCCCAGAACGCGAGCACCGGGAATGTGATCTGGCTTTCCACTGCGCAATCCTCAACGTCCGGGGAGGGACAATGAATCTTTCTCCGCGACCGCTCGCCCGGCGGCCGTGCCACCGTGACCTGCCGACGACACATAGGCGGCTTTCGCCCACTGAGGCGTTCCGAACCAAAGCCTTTGCGCTAGGTTGAATGGCGGCAGTCGAGTCCCTTTGCTCGTGTACGCGCCGTGAATGCGCCCATGCTGAAGTGCATCTTTCATGGCCTTAATGAAAGGTGGCTGGTTCTTGATGAATTCTGGAACACTGGATTTCTGTTCAAAAATCCAATGATGCGCCGGTTGACCAGGTTTGACGAACCCCTGCCTGCCCATCCATTGCCGCGCCCCTTGGCCAGCCTCCCAAGGCTTGGTCCTCCAGACATGCGGACCAGCCAATTTCAGTCCGCCCTTCGCCAATCCGCTCGCCACCGCCTTCGCGAGGAAGGCATCGGAGACCGCCATGCCGGCGTTAAAAGCTGCGCCGCCGTAGTTTCCGACTTCGAAATCAGCCAGCGCCTCCTTTCCTGATCCCCAGACCGGGATCATGGATTCAAGGGCGCCCGGGTGGTCGACGTCGTGATGAGAAACGCGGTTCGCGCCTCGACCAGATTCGCCTGCGAGTGTCGGGGGAATAGGTGTCTGCGGGTGGTCAATTTCTACGGACTGTCGCGCATTCAGCGCGCGCTGGCGGCGCACCATGTCATCGTAGGGGTCCCGGAGGTCATCTGGAACTGACCTAGGTTGATTTCCCCGCGCAAATGATCCCGTTCCCGCCAAAGTGCTTTCCTTTTATGGACATGACCCGTACGCACCTCACACTCTCGCACAGTTGCCCGAATTTATAAAGCACAAAACGAGAACATTGATCCGCGTCGCTCAGGGTGTGTTTGGCGCTTGCGCCACATTCCGTCACCCATGAGCCTGGTCAGCTCTGCTGCCGGTGCTCACTCAGACCGCCCCGTTCCCGGTAGCCGCCTTCGGCCTCATCTGCGCCAGCACCGCCGCAGAGACCAGATAGAACACCAGCTGGAAGCCCATGTTGATGATCACCAGCTCCGCCTTGTGTCCCAGGTAGAGGTACTCGATGGCCATGGTGGTGAAGTTGAAGAACACCCATGCCGCCAACGCCACGCCCAGCGCCTGATTGAGGCTGGACGCCCCCAGTTTTTTGATCAGCCAGGCCAGGCCCACCACGGCGATCAGCGTGGTGATCACGCCCAGGCCCATCATCGCGCCCTGCCTGGCCGGGTCGGGCGTATAGCCCAGCGCCGCGGTCCAGCGCGCGGCGAACAGGTAAGTATACCAGACGTAACCCAGCACTTCGCTGACCACCACCGCCACAACCACGGCGATCCAGTTGATGCCCTTCAACATGCGCCTCTCCCTTGCTGGCGGCCCTTTCAAACCCGCGGCCGCCTTCTGATATCGCATGGCGCCGCGTCTGGGCTGTGAATGCAAGCCCTGATCGTCCGCGGCGGCTTTGGCGTTCGCCGCCGGGCGCCCTATAAGCCCGCTTCCCGCGCACCTGCCCGAGCCCCATGACCCGCATTCTGATCACCTCGGCCCTTCCGTATATCAACGGCATCAAGCATCTGGGCACCCTGGCGGGCTCGATGCTGCCGGCTGACGTGTTCGCGCGGTTTCAGAGGTCGCTGGGGCGCGATACGCTGTACATCTGCGCGACGGACGAGCATGGCACGCCGACCGAGCTTGCGGCCGCCGCCGCCGGCCAGGACCCGGCGACCTTTTGCGCCGAACAGCATGCGATCCAGGCCGATCTCGCCCGCCGTTTCGGCCTGTCGTTCGACCACTTCGGTCGCTCCTCGTCGTCGCGGAACCACCGCATCACCCAGATGTTCGCCCAGACCCTGTGGGAGAACGGATTTCTGGAGGAGCGGGTCACCCAGCAGGTCTATTCCAACGCCGATCAGCGCTTCCTGCCCGACCGCTATGTGATCGGAACCTGTCCACACTGTGGTTATGACGCCGCGCGCGGCGACCAGTGCGAGAACTGCACCCGTGTGCTGGACCCGGCGGACCTGATCAAACCCCGGTCAGCGGTGTCCGGCTCCAGCGACATCGAGATCCGGGATTCCAAGCACCTGTTCCTGCGGCAGAGCCTGTTCTCGGACCGGTTACGGGCGATGATCGGCGCCAAGCAGGGGGATTGGCCGCTGCTGGTCACCTCCATCGCGCTCAAGTGGCTGGACGAGGGGTTGCAGGACCGGGGCATCACCCGCGACTTGGAATGGGGGGTGCGGGTGAACGCCGCCGACTGGGGCCCGAACCCGGACGGGTTGCGGCCCGATGCCGAGGGCCTGGCGGGCAAGGTTTTCTACGTCTGGTTCGACGCGCCGATCGAATACATCGGCGCCACCTGGGAGTGGGCCGACGCCCAGGCCGCGGCGGCGGGGAAGGGGCCGCCCGCGGCCTCGGAATGGGAGAAATGGTGGCGCGCGCCGGAAGCGGACGACGTCACCTATGTCCAGTTCATGGGCAAGGACAACGTGCCCTTTCACACCGTGGGCTTCCCCTGCACCCTGATCGGGGTGAACGAGCGGCTGGACGCGGCGGGCCAATGGACGAGCGCGAACCCCAAGCCCTGGAAGCGGGTCGACCGGCTGAAGGGCTTCAACTGGCTCGATTACTACGGTGGGAAGTTCTCCACCTCGCAACAGCGCGGGGTGTTCATGGACCACGCCCTGGAGCTGCTGCCGGCGGACTACTGGCGCTGGTGGGTGATCGCCAACGCGCCGGAGACCTCCGACGCCACCTTTACCTGGGAACAGTTCCGCGCCCAGGTGAACGCCGACCTGGCCGACGTCCTGGGCAACTTCGTCAACCGGATCATCAAGTTCGCCGAAGGACGCTTCGAAGGCGCCGTTCCAGCGGGCGGCGAACCGGGGCCGCTCGAAATTCAATTGGCTAAGGACGTGCAAGCCAAGATCATCGAACTCACCGAGCTCATGGAGGCGATGGAGTTCCGCAAGTCGGCCCAGGCGCTGCGCCAGCTCTGGGTGCTGGGCAACGGTTACCTCACCGAGGCCGCGCCCTGGACCGCTATCAAGACCGATCCGGATCGCGCCGCCGTGGCCGTGCGCACGGGGCTCAATCTGGTCGCCTTGTTCGCCAAGGTTTCAGAGCCCTTCATGCCCGCGACCGCCCAGACCATCGCCGCCGCCGTGGGCGAGGCGTTTCCCGGCCGCTGGCCGCAGGGGCAGGGCGCGCTCGAGATCCTTCCCCCTGGCCGCAAGGTCGCGGCGCCCGAAGTGCTGTTCCGAAAGATCGAGGAGACCCAGGTCGTCGAATGGGTCGCCCGCTTCGGAGGGGCGGAGCCCGCCGGGTCATGAACCCTATCTGCCGCGGCGGGCGTGTTCCGCCAATTCCTCAGGCGTGATGTCCAACAGTCCAGGCGCCATGGCGTTGTAGGCTGCGACCCTGTCGGTTTCCATGACCACGGCGCGGTGTCCCTCCCAGATCATCCGCAGGGAGACGCCAAGCACGATGACCAGGCCGACATAACCCAGCCAGCGGTAGCGATGCAGCAGCTTGGCGATCCAGGTCGCCGCCACGCCCATCAGGGTGATCGAAAGCAACAGGCCCACGATCAGCACTTGCGGATGCTCCCGCGCCGCGCCGGCCACGGCCAGCACATTGTCCAGGGACATGGTCAGGTCGGCGATCAGGATCTGCAGTAGCGCCTGACCCATGGTTTTCGCCTTTGGGGCATTCCTGGGCTGCGCGCCGATATCGACGCCGGTGGCGTCTTCCAGCGCGGCTTCACCCTCGGCGAACTGCTCACGACCCTGCGCGCCCAGGTCACGGAACATCTTCCAGCAGACCCACAGCAGCAGGAGTCCGCCAGCCAGCAGCAGCCCCACCACCTGAAGCAGCTGAACGGTGATCAAGGCGAAGCCGATGAGCATCACCACTGCGCCGCCCAGCCCCAGGAAGATCGCGGTGCGGCGTTGTTTGGGCGGCAGTCCAGCGGCGGACAGACCGACCGCCACGGCGTTATCGCCGGCCAGGGCCACGTCGATCATGACGACCTGAAAAAACGCGGATAGCGCGCCGGCCTGGGGGACGGTGAGGAAGGAGGATAGATCCATGACGCCTGAATGCTTCAAGCATGCCCGCGCCGCAAGCGCCGCGCTTTAGCCTGTCGGTCGAACCGCCTCGTATAGGGCGACCGCCGCAGCGGCCGATACGTTGAGGCTCTCAAATCCGCCGGGCATCGGAATTTTCGCCAGTTCATCGCAGTGTTCTGCGACCAGCGGGCGCAGGCCTTCGCCCTCGGACCCCATGACAAGCACCACCGGGCCGCCGTCCAGCACCTGGGCCAGAGTGCGCTCGGCCCGCCCGTCGAGGCCGACCGCGCGCCAGCCCGCGTCTTCAAGCGACTCCAGTGCTCGCGACAGATTGACCACCCTGACGATTGGGATCGCGTCCACCGCACCGGCGGCGGCCTTGGCCAGGGCGCCGGTGAGGCGCGGCGCGTGACGGTCCTGCAGCACAACGCCCGCCGCCCCGAACGCGGCCGCCGAACGCAGGATCGCCCCGACGTTTTGCGGATCGGTCACCTGGTCCAGCATCAAAAGAACAGCGCCGGGCGCGGGCGCCAGATCGGCGAGCGCTGTCTCCTCCAGCGCTCCGGCGCGCAAGGCGACGCCCTGATGGACTGCGCCCTGGGGCAAGGCGCGGGAGATAGCGGGGCCGTCGGTGATCTCCAGGGCGGTCAATCGCCCAAATCTCCCCTCAAGGCGCTTCGCCTGTTCAGGGGTCGCCAACAGCCGCGCCGCCGGCTCACGAAGGGGGTTGGCCAGCGCTGCGAGCGCCGCGTGCCAGCCCCAGATCCAGTCGTCAGCCGGGGCTTCCGCGCGGCGTCCGCCGCGCCCGCCGGGTCCTGGTTTCCACCCCTTCCGGGGTGCGTTGCGTTCGCTGGGGGAGGACACTATAAGACGCGCTCCAAATTGGGGCCGACGTTCGGCCTTCGCTTTCGACCATATGCGGCGGCGCACTGTTAGCACCGGGCGCGGCCGTCGGCGGAGGCTTTTTCATCGGCCCTATTCGGCTCTGAGCGCGCTGGGGGAATGTCCCGAGTGGCAAAGGGGGCGGACTGTAAATCCGCTGCTGTAATGGCTTCGTAGGTTCGAGTCCTACTTCCCCCACCACGCCTCAGAGATGAGACTTAATCCACGCCTGAAGCGTGACCGCGGGTATAGCTCAATGGTAGAGCAGCAGCCTTCCAAGCTGAATATGCGGGTTCGATTCCCGCTACCCGCTCCAGCGCCCCTCTAGCCCCCAGACCTCCGCAGGACCCCATGGCCAAGGAAAAGTTCGAACGCAACAAGCCGCATTGCAACATCGGCACGATTGGTCACGTTGACCATGGGAAGACGACGTTGACGGCTGCGATTACGTATACGCTTGCGAAGACGGGTGGGGCCAAGTCGATGGCCTATGCTGATATTGATGCTGCGCCTGAGGAGAAGGCGCGAGGGATCACGATCAACACGGCGCATGTGGAGTATGAGACGCAGAACCGTCACTACGCGCACGTGGATTGCCCGGGTCACGCGGACTATGTGAAGAACATGATTACGGGTGCGGCCCAGATGGACGGGGCGATCCTGGTGGTGAGTGCTGCGGACGGTCCGATGCCTCAGACGCGGGAGCACATTCTGCTGGCGCGTCAGGTGGGTGTTCCGGCGCTGGTGGTCTACATGAACAAGGTGGACCTCGTGGATGATGAGGAACTGCTTGAACTTGTGGAGATGGAAGTCCGCGAGCTGCTGAGTTCCTATGAGTTCCCTGGGGATGACATTCCGATTGTGAAGGGTTCGGCGAAGGTTGCGCTGGACGGGGGTGATCCTGTGATTGGGGAGAACTCGATCCTGGAGCTGATGACGGCGGTTGACGCCTATATCCCGCAGCCTGACCGTCCGATCGACCTGCCGTTCCTGATGCCGGTGGAAGATGTGTTCTCGATCTCTGGCCGCGGCACGGTGGTGACGGGTCGGATCGAGAAGGGGATTGTGAAGGTCGGCGAGGAAGTTGAGATCGTGGGCATCCGGCCTGTGCAGAAGACGGTGTGCACGGGTGTGGAGATGTTCCGCAAGCTTCTGGACCAGGGCCAGGCGGGTGACAACGTGGGTGTGCTGCTTCGCGGCACCAAGCGCGAGGACGTGGAGCGCGGCCAGGTGCTGTGCAAGCCGGGCTCGATCACGCCGCACACCAAGTTCACGGCGGAGGCCTATATCCTGTCGAAGGAGGAGGGGGGTCGTCACACGCCGTTCTTCTCCAACTACCGTCCGCAGTTCTATTTCCGCACGACGGACGTGACGGGCGTGATCACGCTTCGCGAAGGTGTTGAGATGATCATGCCGGGCGACAACGCGGAGCTGGACGTTCAACTGATCACGCCGATCGCCATGGACCAGGGTCTTCGCTTCGCGATCCGTGAAGGCGGTCGCACGGTGGGCGCCGGCGTGGTCGCTAAGATCATCGAATAGGCCGTTCAAAGCCTCGACGAGACGAATTGGGGCCGCCGGGCCATAACCCGGCGGCCCTTTTCGTGGGCGAAAGGATCGGGGCCAATTTTTCCTCGGTGAAGGGGTTGAATGGCTTGACCGACTCCGAGTCGGGGGCTATTTACGCGCCTCCTGTTGGACCGGCTGTAGGCCCCGCTTGAAACCGGGGGCTAGACGCGGATCGCAGAACGACCTGAGACAGTGCTTATTGTCAGAGTTTCGGGGAGGGCCCTCGCTGATCGGCGCGGGCCTAAATCGTTTTTTGCGGACTTACGCGTCCGGGCTCCCGCAAGGGGACCGGGTCGGTCTTTGAAATGGTCAAGATCACGCGGGCGGACCGCCGTCTGTAGAGGAATTGAAGAGCGATATGGATCGTCAGAACATCCGGATCCGGCTCAAGGCCTTCGATCACCGCGTGCTGGACCATTCCACTCGCGAGATCGTCAATACGGCCAAGCGCACCGGAGCGACCGTCAGGGGCCCGATTCCGCTCCCGACCCGCATAGAGAAATTCACCGTGAACCGCTCGCCGCATATCGACAAGAAGTCGCGCGAGCAGTTTGAGATCCGCACGCACAAACGCGTGCTCGATATCGTCGACCCCACCCCGCAGACCGTGGACGCGCTGATGAAGCTCGACCTGTCCGCCGGTGTGGATGTCGAGATCAAGCTCTAAGGGGGATCGGTCGATGCGTACCGGCGTGATCGCCAAGAAACTGGGTATGGCGCGCTTCTTCGATGAAGCCGGCGTCCATGTGCCCGTGACCGTGCTGGCCCTAGAGGGATGCCAGGTCACCGGCCACCGAACCAAGGACCGGGACGGCTATGTCGCCCTGCAACTGGGATCCGGGGCCAAGAAAGCCAAGAACACCACCAAGGCAATGCGAGGTCATTTCGCAAAGGCCGAGGTGGAGCCCAAGCGCAAGCTGGCGGAGTTCCGGGTATCTGAGGAAAACCTCATTGAGGTCGGCGCGGAAATCACCGCTGATCATTTCCTTCCCGGGCAGAAGGTGGACATCACCGGCACCACCATCGGTAAGGGCTTCGCCGGCGCCATGAAGCGCTGGAATTTCGGGGGTCTTCGGGCCACCCACGGTGTGTCTCTTTCCCACCGTAGCCACGGTTCCACAGGCCAGCGCCAGGACCCAGGCAAGACCTTCAAGAATAAAAAGATGGCCGGCCATTATGGCCAGGAAACCGTCACCACGTTGAACCTCACCATCTGGCGCATTGACACTGAGCGCGGCCTGATCCTGGTTCGTGGCGCTGTTCCCGGCGCCGAGGGCTCGTTCGTCAAGGTGCGTGATGCGGTGAAGTCTGCGCTCCCGGCGGACGCCCCCAAGCCAGGCGCCTTCCGCAAGTCCGGCGCCCCGACCCCGGCGGCGACGTCCGCCGAGACTCCGGCCGAAGAAGCGCCTGCGGCTGACGCCGGCGGCGAGGAGGCTTAAAGACATGAAGCTCGACGTCATCAGCCTCGACGGCGGCAAGGGCGGCTCCATTGAGCTCCCAGACGCAATTTTCGGGATCGAAGAGATCCGCGGCGATATCCTGCAACGGGTGATCACCTGGCAGCTCGCCAAGCGCCGCGCAGGCACTCACAAGGTGCAGGTGCGCAACGAGGTCTCTCGCACCGGCAAGAAAATGTACAAGCAGAAGGGCACCGGCGGCGCACGCCACGGCTCACGTCGGGCGGCCCAGTTCGTGGGCGGCGCCCGCGCTCACGGCCCTGTTGTCCGCAGCCACGCTTTCGATCTGCCCAAGAAGATCCGCGCCATGGCCCTTCGCCATGCGCTTTCCTCCAAGGTTCGAGACGGCGCCCTGGTTGTCGTCGAGAAGGCCGCTGTCAAGGATGTGAAGACGTCCACGCTGCGGGCTCAGCTGGACAAGCTCGGCCTCACCAACGCCCTGGTTATCGCCGGGGTCGAGGTTGACGCGAACTTCGCGCTCGCCGCCCGCAACATTCCGAACATCGACGTGCTGCCGAATGCCGGCCTCAACGTTTATGACGTCCTGCGCCGCCACAAGCTGGTGCTGACCCGCGACGCCGTCGAGGCGATCCAGGCGCGCTTCGCTGAAAAGGAGGCCGCGTAATGGGCGATCCTACCCCTCGTCATTACGACACCATTCTGGCGCCGATCATCACCGAAAAAGCCACTCTGCTTTCTGAGCAGAACAAGGTCGTTTTCCGGGTGCCGGCCGACGCCACCAAGGTGGAAATCGCCGACGCGGTCGAAACCCTGTTCAAGGTCAGCGTGACCAAGGTCAACACCTTGAACGTGAAGGGTAAGACCAAACGGTTCCGCGGCATCAAGGGCCGTCGTTCCGACGTCAAGAAAGCCATCGTGACGCTGGCCGAAGGCCAGTCGATCGACATCACCACGGGGCTCTGATCCGATGGCTCTGAAGCATTTCAATCCGACCTCTCCATCACGCCGCGGCCTGGTGCTGGTCGATAAGTCCGAGCTCCATAAGGGCCGGCCCGAAAAGTCCCTCGTTGAAGGGCTGACCAAGTCGGGCGGCCGGGGCGGCGGCGGTCGGGTGGCCGTGCGCTTCCGGGGCGGCGGCGCCAAGCGCCTGTACCGCAAGGTGGATTTCAAGCGTCGCAAGTTCGACGTCCCCGGCGTCGTTGAACGTCTGGAATATGACCCAAATCGTACGGCCTTTATCGCCTTGGTGCGCTATGCTGACGCGGAGATCGCCTACATCCTGGCGCCGCAACGCCTGAAGGTCGGTGATGAGGTGATCGCCGCCGAAAAGGCCGACGTGAAGCCGGGCAACGCCATGCCCCTTCGCGGCATGCCGATCGGAACCATCATCCACAACGTGGAACTTAAGCCCCTCAAGGGCGGCCAGATCGCACGCTCCGCCGGAACCTACGCCCAACTGGTCGGCCGCGACGCAGGTTATGCTCAGATCCGCCTGAATTCCGGCGAATTGCGGATGGTTCTGGACGGCTGCATGGCCACCGTGGGCGCGGTTTCAAACCCGGACCACATGAATGAGGTATTGGGCAAGGCGGGCCGCCGCAGGCACATGGGTTTCCGCCCGCATGTGCGCGGCGTGGCCATGAACCCGGTCGATCACCCCCACGGCGGTGGCGAAGGTCGCACCTCCGGCGGCCGTCACCCGGTGAGCCCCACAGGCAAGCCGACCAAGGGTTCCAAGACCCGTAAGAACAAGGCGACGGATAAGTTCATCATCCGCTCGCGCCATGCCAGGAAGGCTCGCTAGATGACCCGTTCTGTCTGGAAGGGTCCGTTTGTCGACGGATACCTGCTGAAGAAGGCCGAAACCGCCCAGAACTCCGGGCGGAAGGACGTGATCAAGACCTGGTCGCGCCGCTCGACCATCATGCCGCAATTCGTCGGCCTGACCTTCGGCGTTCATAATGGCCAGAAGCATGTCCCGGTGTCGGTCAGCGAAGACATGGTTGGCATGAAGCTCGGCGAATTCGCGCCCACCCGGTACTTCCCGGGCCACGCGGCCGACAAGAAGGCCAAAAGGAAGTAGCATGAGCAAGCAAGCGAAACCCCGCCGGCTCGCGCCTTCCGAGGCTGTCGCCAAGGTGCGCACCCTGCGGACCAGCGCGCGCAAGTTGAACCTGGTCGCGGCGTCTATCCGCGGCCTCAAGGTTCAGCGGGCGCTGAACGAGTTGGAATTCAGCAACAAGCGTATCGCGCAGGATGTGCGCAAGGCGCTCTATTCGGCGATTTCTAACGCTGAGAACAACCACAGCCTCGACATCGACTCTTTGGTCGTCGCCGAAGCCTTCGTAGGTAAGAACCTGGTGATGAAACGCTTCGCCGCCCGCGCTCGCGGCCGTGCTTCACGGATCGAGAAGCCGTTTTCGGAACTCACCATCGTCGTTCGTGAACTTGGCGAGGCCGCCTGATGGGTCAGAAAGTCAATCCGGTCGGGCTACGCCTCGGCATCAACCGCACCTGGGATTCCCGCTGGTTCGCCGATGGGAACGACTATGGCCGGTTGCTGCACGAAGACATCAAGGTCCGCCGCGAACTCAAGAAGCGCCTCTATCAGGCCGGAGTTTCGCGCATCGTCATCGAGCGTCCGCACAAGAAGTGCCGCGTGACCATCTATGCCGCGCGCCCCGGCGTGATCATCGGCAAGAAGGGCGCCGATATTGAAAAGCTCCGCAAGGATCTCTCGGCCCTCACCGAGGGGGAGGTGCACCTGAACATCATCGAGATCCGCAAGCCGGAGACCGATGCCCAACTGGTGGCTGAGAATATCGCCCAGCAGCTTGAGCGCCGGGTCGCATTCCGCCGCGCCATGAAGCGTTCCATGCAGAGCGCTATGCGCCTGGGCGCCAAGGGTGTCCGGATAAACGTCTCTGGCCGACTTGGCGGGGCCGAAATCGCCCGCATGGAATGGTACCGGGAAGGCCGCGTGCCGCTTCATACCCTGCGCGCGGACGTCGATTACGGTTTTGCCGAGGCCAAGACCACCTATGGCATCATCGGCGTTAAGGTGTGGGTGTTTAAGGGCGAGGTCCTGGAGCACGACCCAATGGCGCTCGACAAGCGTCTGGCGACCGAATCCGGCCCGGCCGGCGAGGGCGGCGGTCGTGACCGTGCCGGCGATCGCCCCGACCGTGGTCCGCGCCGCGACCGCCGCGATCAGGCCGCGTGAGGATTAGCTGATGCTGTCTCCGAAAAAGACCAAATACCGCAAGCAGTTCAAAGGCCGCATCCATGGCATGACCAAGGGTGGCTCGGCGCTGAACTTCGGCTCCTACGGCCTGAAGTCACTGGAGCCTGAACGCATCACGGCGCGTCAGATCGAGGCGGCTCGCCGCGCGATCACCCGCCAGATGAAGCGTCAGGGCCGGGTCTGGATCCGCATCTTCCCGGACGTGCCCGTCACCGACAAGCCGGCGGAAGTGCGGATGGGCAAGGGTAAGGGAGCGGTGGAATATTGGGCCGCCCGCGTGGCGCCTGGCCGCATCATGTTCGAGATTGATGGGGTGCCAGACGACATCGCCCGCGAGGCATTACGCCTTGGGGCTGCCAAGCTTCCGGTGAAAACCCGCGTCGTGACCCGCATCGACGCCCTGGCGGAGCACGCCGCATGAAGATTGACGAAATCCGGGGCATGACGCCCGACCAACTGGCTGAGAGCCTGCTTAACCTGAAGAAGGAGCAGTTCAACCTGCGCTTTCAGAAGGCCACGGGGCAGATCGAGAAGACCCACCGGGTCGACGAGGTGCGCAAGGATATCGCGCGCATCAAGACGACACTCCGGGCCCGTCAGGCTCAGGCTTAAGGAGACGACGAAGTGCCAAAGCGAATTCTCGAAGGCGTGGTCGTCTCCGACAAGGGCGACAAAACGGTGATCGTGCGCGTCGAACGCACCTTCCTGCACCCATTGCTGAAGAAGACCGTGCGCCGTTCCAAGCGCTATCATGCCCATGACGAAGGCAATGCCTACAAAGCCGGGGAAATGGCCCGGATCATCGAGTGCGCGCCCAAGTCTAAGCTCAAGACCTGGGAAGTGCTGCCTAAGGGCGGCGCGGCTCAAGCCTGAAGGATCTGAACCATGATTCAGATGCAAACCAATCTCGACGTGGCCGATAATTCCGGCGCGCGCCGCGTGATGTGCATCAAGGTGCTGGGCGGAGCCAAGCGCCGTTACGCCAGCGTCGGCGACAAGATCGTCGTGTCCGTCAAGGAAGCAATTCCCCGCGGCCGGGTGAAGAAGGGTGACGTGTTGCAAGCGATCGTCGTTCGCACCTCCTCGGCGATCAAACGCAAGGACGGATCGGTGATCCGCTTCGACAAGAATGCTGCGGTGATCGTGAACAAGCAGAGCGAGCCGATCGGCACGCGGATTTTCGGACCGGTTCCGCGCGAGTTGCGCGCCAAGAACCACATGAAGATCATCTCTCTTGCGCCTGAGGTGCTGTGATGGCGGCGAAGATCAAGAAGGGTGACCGGGTCATCCTGCTAACCGGCAAGGATAAGGGCAGGCAGGGCGCTGTCCTTTCTGTAAATCCCAAGGAAGGCCGGGTCGTGGTCCAGGGGCTGAATATGGTCCAGCGCCACGTGCGGCCTACGCAAGTGGATCCGCAGGGCGGCATCAAACACAAGGAAGCGCCGGTGCAGGTCTCCAACGTCGCCGTCGTTGACTCAAAGGGCAAGCCGACCCGCGTCGGTTTCCGCGTCGAGGACGGTAAGAAGGTGCGCTACGCCAAGACGACCGGTGAGGTGATCAATGGCTGAGCAGGCGTACGAACCCAGAATGAAGACGGTCTATCGCGAAGAGATTCGCGCCAGGCTGAAGGAGCAGTTCGGCTACTCCAACGAGATGCAGATTCCCAGGCTGGACAAAATTGTCCTGAACATGGGTGTCGGCGAAGCCGTATCGGACTCCAAGAAGATCCAGTCCGCCATGAAGGACCTGGCGTTGATCGCCGGCCAGAAGCCCGCGCCCACCAAGGCGCGCCTGTCGGTCGCGTCGTTCAAGCTGCGCGAGGGCATGACGGTCGGCGCAAAGGTCACCCTTCGCAAAGACCGCATGTACGAATTCCTGGACCGGCTGATCACGATCGCACTGCCGCGAGTGAAGGACTTCCGGGGCTTGAAGCCCACATCCTTCGATGGCCGCGGTAATTACGCCATGGGTCTGAAGGAACATCTGGTGTTCCCGGAGATCAACTACGACCAGATCGATCAGATCTGGGGCATGGATATCATCGTCTGCACGACGGCAGGGACCGACGACGAAGCACGCGCGCTTCTCAAAGAATTTCAGTTCCCGTTCACGGCGCAGTGACGGGAGAGGAACAAGCACATGGCTAAGAAGAGCGCCGTCAACCGCAACAACCGCGTGAAGCGCCTGATCAAGCAGTACGCCGAAAAGCGTACCGCCCTGAAGGCGATCGCCAGCGACGACAGCCTGCCGCTGGAGGAGCGTTTCGACGCCCGTCTGAAGTTGGCCGAGCTGCCGCGCAACTCTTCGCCGGTGCGTTACCGTAACCGGTGTGAGATTTCCGGACGGCCACGCGCCTACTATCGCAAGCTGCGCATGAGCCGAATTGCGCTGCGGGACCTTGGTGCGGCGGGGCATATCCCCGGCCTCGTCAAGTCGAGCTGGTAAGGGAGGATCTGATGGTCAACGACCCCATCGGCGATCTGATCGCCCGCATTAAGAACGCCGGAATGCGCGGCCGCGGCAAGGTATCCACCCCGGCCTCCAAGATGCGTGCGCGCGTCTTGGACGTTTTGGCCGAGGAGGGCTACATCCGCGGCTACAATCTGGTTCAGAAGCCAGGCGCCTTCCCTGAGTTCGAGATCGAACTGAAGTATTTCGACGGACAGCCGGTGATCGCCGAGATTTCCCGCGTCTCCAAGCCGGGCCGGCGTGTTTACACCGCCATTTCCGACTTGAAACCGGTGAAGAACGGTCTCGGTATTTCCATTCTGTCCACGCCCAAAGGCGTGATGTCGGATAACGCCGCACGCGACGCCAATGTTGGCGGCGAAGTGCTTTGCCGGGTCTACTAAGATGTCGCGCATTGGAAAGAAGCCGGTCGTCATCCCCAGCGGCGTTACGCTTGCCGTCGAGGGACAGACGGTCAACGTCAAGGGACCAAAGGGCCAGCTGAGCTGGACCGTTCCGGACGATGTCACCATCGCCCAGGAGACTGGCCAACTGACGCTCGCCATGCGTGAGGACACTGCGCGCGCCCACGCCATGTGGGGGCTTTCGCGGACCTTGCTCAGCAACATGGTGACGGGCGTAACCGAGGGTTATGAGCGCACGCTGGAACTGGTCGGCGTCGGTTATCGCGCCGCCATGAAGGGCCAGAACCTCAACCTGCAACTCGGTTACAGCCATGACATCGAAATGCCCGCCCCAACGGGCGTGTCATTCGCGGTGCCGAAGCAGACCGAAATCAAGATCCAGGGCATCGACAAACAGTTGGTCGGCGAAGTCGCCGCCCGTATCCGTCGTCTGCGTCCGCCGGAGCCCTACAAGGGCAAGGGTGTGCGCTACGCCGGCGAACAGGTCCGCCGCAAGGAAGGCAAGAAGAAGTAGGTCATGGCGCTCTCCCCCCGTGAAGCTTCCAAGAAGCGCGCTCAGCGCGTCCGCATCCGCCTTCGTGCGGTGGCCACAGGCCGCCCGCGGCTGTCGGTGTTTCGTTCCTCGAAGAACATCTACGCGCAAGTCATCGATGATGAGCGCGGCGTGACCCTGGCCGCGGCCTCGACGCTTGAGGCCGATAAGTCGAAGGGCGGCGACAAGGACGCCGCCGCCAAGGTCGGCGCCCTGATCGCTCAACGCGCGATCGAAAAGGGCGTCAAGGACGTCGTCTTCGACCGCGGTTCATACCTCTTTCATGGCCGGGTGAAAGCCCTGGCCGACGCCGCGCGCGAAGCCGGCTTGAATTTCTAAGGAACCGTAATGGCTCGCAGGAACGAAGAGCGCGGCGATCGCCGGCAACGGGACGAAGCCGAAAGCGACATCGTCGAGAAGCTCGTCCACATCAACCGGGTTGCGGCCACTGTTAAGGGCGGCCGTCGGTTCTCCTTCGCCGCACTGATGGTGGTGGGCGACCAGAAGGGTCGCGTAGGCTTTGGACATGGCAAGGCGCGCGAAGTGCCGGAAGCCATCCGCAAGGCGACCGAAGAAGCCAAAAAGTCCATGATCCGCGTTCCCTTGCGCGAGAGCCGCACCCTGCACCACGACGGAAATGGCCGCTGGGGCGCAGGCAAGGTGATGGTTCGCGCCGCGCCTCCCGGCACTGGCGTTATCGCAGGCGGACCAATGCGTGCGGTTCTGGAAACCCTTGGGGTCCAGGACGTGGTGGGTAAGTCGGTCGGGTCTTCCAATCCCTACAACATGGTGCGCGCCACCTTTGAGGCTCTGAAGGTTCAATCTTCGCCTCGCCAGGTGGCCTCCAAGCGCGGCAAGAAGGTTTCCGAAGTCGTCGGTCGTCGGGCCGACGGTGCGGGCGCCGCGGCCGCTGACGCTGAAGGATAAGTCTTATGGCGCAGATTAAGGTGCGACAGACCGGCAGCCCGATCCGCCGGACCAAGGATCAGCGGGCCACCCTGGTGGGCCTGGGCCTGAACCGTATTGGCCGAACTTCCACCCTGGAGGATACGCCCGCGGTGCGCGGCATGATCGCCAAGGTGCGCCATCTGCTTGAGGTCGTTGACTAGGTCGGTCTTTGCGACCGGCGTTTCGACGTCCGCGATAAGTGAACAAAACAGCCGAGTCGGGCTTCGCCCGGCGCCAGATCTCTTAAAGGAGAGGCGAACATGGTTAAGCTCAACGAACTGGCCCCGCGCGAGGGTTCCGTTAAGGGCCGTATGCGGGTTGGCCGTGGTCCAGGCTCTGGTAAGGGCAAGACCGCTGGTCGGGGCGTGAAGGGCCAGAAGTCCCGCTCAGGCGTGGCTATCGCGGGCTTCGAAGGCGGCCAGATGCCGCTGCACATGCGTATGCCCAAGCGCGGCTTCAACAAGCCCAACGCCAAGACCTATGCGGAAGTGAATCTCTGGCGCCTCGAACAGGCCATCGAGGCTGGAAAACTCGATGCCAAGAAGCCTATCGACGGCGCTGTCCTGGTGGCGGCCGGCGTTCTGCGGCGGGTCCATGACGGGGTGAAACTGCTGGGCGAAGGCGAATGCAAGTCCAAGCTCGATATCACCGTCCATCATGCCACCGCCTCGGCCCGCGCCGCGGTTGAAAAGGCCGGAGGCAAGGTGACCACCACGCGCAAGGAAGCCGTTGCGGAGGCCTGATGGTCGCAGGCGCCTGACAGGCGCGCGCGAACACCCTATGTATGTTGCGATCGTTGCCTTGGGGAACTAGATGGCCTCGGCCGCCGAACAGCTAGCCGCAAACCTGAACGTCGGCGCCTTTTCAAAGGCGACCGAACTCCACAAGCGAATCTGGTTCACCCTGATGGCGCTGGTGGTCTATCGGTTGGGTACCCACATTCCGATCCCTGGTATCGACTCGGTTGCGTTCGCCAAGGCGTTCGACAGCCAGTCGCAGGGAATTCTGGGCATGTTCAACATGTTCTCCGGCGGCGCCGTTCAGCGAATGGCGATTTTTTCGCTGAACGTCATGCCCTACATCTCGGCTTCGATCATCGTGCAACTCCTGGGCACCATCTATCCCCCCTGGGAGAAACTGCGGAAGGAAGGCGGGGAGGCGGGGCGTAAACAGCTCAACCAGTACACGCGCTATCTCACCGTGGTGCTGGCGCTGTTCCAGTCCTTCGGCATCGCCGCCAGCCTGCAGGCGAGTCCTGGGCTGGTGGTGAACCCGGGGCCATTCTTCATGATCTCGACAGTGGTCACTTTGACCGGCGGCACACTGTTCATGATGTGGCTGGGCGAGCAGATCACCAGCCGCGGCGTCGGCAACGGGGTTTCGCTGATCATTTTCGCCGGCATCGTCGCGGTCCTGCCCAGGGGCATGGCCCAGATGTTCTCGATGACCAGGACGGGCGCGCTGTCCTCGGTGGCGGTGGTGCTGATCGTGGGCCTGGCTGTCGCGGTGGTCTACGCCATCGTGTTCATGGAGCGCTCGCAGCGCCGCCTTCTCGTCCAGTACCCAAAGCGCCAGCAGGGCAACCGCATGTTTGGGGGAGACACCTCATTCCTGCCGCTGAAGATCAACACCTCCGGTGTGATCCCGCCGATTTTCGCCTCGTCGTTGCTGTTGCTGCCCGCCACCGTCATGGGCTTCCTTGCCACCGCCAATCTGCCAAACTGGGCCCAGTGGCTGCCCGGCGCCGTGGGCCAGCTTCAGCATGGCCGGCCGCTGTTCATGCTGCTGTACGGCGCATTGATCGTCTTCTTCTGTTTCTTCTACACCTCGGTGGTGTTCAACCCTGAGGATACCGCGGAAAATCTGCGCAAGTACGGCGGTTTCCTACCGGGCATCCGGCCGGGCAAGCGCACGGCGGAGTACTTGGATTTTGTGCTTACCCGCCTGACGGTTATCGGTGCGGCTTATATCACCGTGGTGTGCTTGCTGCCTGAGGCGCTGATCGGCTTCTACAACGCGCCGTTCTATCTCGGCGGCACCTCTCTGCTGATTGTGGTGAGCGTGACCATGGATACGGTGACGCAGATTCAGTCGCACCTGTTGGCCCATCAGTACGAGGGGCTTATCAAGAAATCTAAATTGCGCGGCGGGCGCAGCAATCGCTGACAGCCGACGGCCGGGCCTTGAGGGGGGCGTACTCGTGAATCTGATCTTGTTCGGACCGCCAGCTGCGGGGAAGGGGACTCAGGCCAAGCGCCTGGTCGACGGACGCGGCATGGTTCAGCTCTCCACCGGCGACATGCTGCGTGCTGCGGTGGCGTCTGGTTCGGCGCTCGGCAAGCGGGTTGAGGGAATCATGGCCGAAGGCGGCTTGGTCTCCGACGACATTGTAATCGCCCTGATCGAGGAACGCCTGACCGAGGCCGAGAACGCCGGCGGCGCCATTTTCGATGGCTTTCCCCGCACGCTCGCCCAGGCTGAGGCGCTCGACGCCATGCTGAAGGGGCGTGGCTCGCGCATCGACATGGTGATTCGGCTCAAGGTCGATGATGCTGCGCTCACCGACCGGATCGCTGGCCGATTTGCGGAGTCGGGTCGTCCTGATGACAATCCGGAGAGCTTCAAGGTTCGCCTGACCGCTTACAACGATCAGACCGCCCCACTGCTGCCCTATTACGAAGGCCAAAAGAAGCTGACGGAAGTGGACGGCATGGGATCCATTGAGGTTGTCGCCCAGGCGATCGACAGGGCGTTGGAGCCGGTCGACCGATAGATTTTGCCGTCGCGCGGATAGGGCCGCGCGGCCCATCAAAACGGTTTAACAATTCGTCGCATAACGCATTGACGCGGGCGTTTCGATCCCTATAACGGGGCGCTTCCGCGAAAGGGCGCGAAAGACGCGCCGGTCGAAGCCTTTGCAGGCATGGCCGGGGCGCCGTTCGCGCTTCTCTGCGTGACCAGGAGAGATCCCAAGTGGCCCGCATCGCAGGCGTCAATATACCGACTAACAAGCGCGTCGTTATCGCGCTGCAGTACATCCATGGCATCGGCAAGGCTAAGGCCGCCGAGATCGTGTCCAAGGTTGGTATCGACGATGGTCGTCGCGTCAACCAGCTGACTGACGCCGAAGTGCTGCAGATTCGTGAGACGATTGACCGTGACTATTCCGTCGAGGGCGACCTGCGTCGTGAGACGGCGGTCAACATCAAGCGGCTGATGGACCTGGCGTGCTACCGCGGCCTGCGTCACCGCAAGGGCCTGCCGGTTCGCGGTCAGCGCACCCACACCAATGCGCGGACCCGTAAGGGGCCGGCCAAGCCGATCGCCGGCAAGAAGAAGTAGAGAGCGTCAAGTCTGATGGCCAAAGAACCGGCGCGCGTCAAACGTCGCGAGCGCAAGAACATCACCTCGGGCGTGGCGCACGTGAACGCCTCGTTCAACAATACCATGATCACCATCACCGACGCACAGGGGAACACCATTTCCTGGTCTTCCGCCGGTGCGATGGGCTTTAAGGGATCGCGCAAGTCCACCCCTTATGCTGCCCAGATGGCGGCTGAGGACGCTGGCCGCAAGGCCGCTGAGCATGGGGTGAAGACGCTGGAAGTGAGTGTCTCGGGTCCTGGATCTGGACGCGAATCCGCTCTGCGCGCTTTGCAGTCCGTCGGCATGACCATCACCACCATCCGCGATGTGACCCCGATTCCGCATAACGGCTGCCGGCCGCCAAAGCGCCGGCGAGTCTGAGTACCCGACCGCCCAAATTCAATTCGGCGGCCCGCCTCTGTGGCCGACGATCCTGCGTTCCAAGGGATGCCAATCCGTGATCGAGAGAAACTGGAACGAGCTCATTCGTCCCGAAAAGCCCATGATCGAACTGGGCGGTGATGGCGCGCGCAAGGCGCGGCTGGTCGCCGAACCGCTCGAGCGAGGCTTTGGTGTGACGTTGGGCAACAGCCTGCGCCGCGTGCTGCTGTCGTCGCTGCAAGGCGCAGCTGTGACCGCCGTGCAAATCGATGGGGTCGTGCACGAATTCTCCTCGCTTGAGGGCGTGCGCGAGGACGTCGTCGACGTCGTGCTCAACATCAAGCAACTGGCCGTGCGCATGCACGCTGAGGGCCCAAAGCGCATGACCCTGCGCGCCACGGGTCCGGGGGCGGTGACCGCCAGCCAAATCGACGCCCCGGCCGACATTGAAATTCTAAACGGTGACCATGTGCTCTGCACGCTTGATGAGGGCGCCAGCGTACGCATGGAATTCACGGTCCAGACCGGAAAGGGCTATGTTCCCGCCGAGATGAACCGGCCCGAGGACGCGCCAATTGGCCTGATCGCGGTCGACGCCCTCTATTCTCCGGTCAAGCGTGTCGCCTATCGCGTGGAACCCACGCGTCAGGGTCAGAGCTTGGACTATGACAAGCTGATCCTCGAAGTTGAAACCAACGGCGCCGTGTCGCCGGTGGACGCGGTGGCTTACGCCGCGCGCATACTGCAGGATCAGTTGCAGCTGTTCATCACCTTCGAAGAGCCCAAGAAGAAGGTGGAGGGTGAGGCCAAACCGGAACTGCCGTTCAACCCGGCCCTGCTCAAGAAAGTGGACGAACTCGAACTCTCGGTCCGCTCGGCCAATTGCCTGAAGAACGACAATATCGTCTACATCGGTGATCTCATCCAGAAGACCGAGGCCGAGATGCTCCGGACTCCAAATTTCGGTCGCAAGTCGCTGAACGAAATTAAGGAAGTGCTGGCGGGTATGGCGCTTCACCTGGGCATGGACGTGCCCAATTGGCCGCCTGAAAACATTGAAGAGCTGGCCAAGAAGTTCGAAGACCAGATGTGATTTTTTTGCGGAGCGTCGAGAGACGCCCCGCGCACAGGAGAATTCGCCATGCGCCACGGTTACGCGCGCCGCAAATTGGGACGCACCAGCGCCCACCGCACCGCACTCTTCGCCAATATGGCGGCGAGCCTGATCAAGCATGAGCAGATCGTCACCACCCTGCCCAAGGCGAAGGAACTGCGTCCGGTGGTGGAGAAGCTGGTGACCCTGGCCAAGCGCGGGGATCTGCATGCGCGGCGCCAGGCTATCGCCCAGGTGCGCGACCGCGACCAGGTTTCCAAGCTGTTCGCCGTCATCGGTCCCCGTTATGCGGAACGCCACGGCGGTTATACCCGCGTGCTGAAGGCCGGTTTCCGCTACGGCGACAACGCCGCCATGGCGGTAATCGAGTTCGTCGACCGTGACGTGTCCGAAAAGGGCAAGGATTCCGGTCCGGTGCAGGAAGCGGGTTTCGGCGAGAGCTGACGCGTTAGCCGCTTCTGAGAAAATTGAGGGCCCGGGTTTCGCGACCCGGGCCTTTTTCTGTGCCTGCCAGTAACAGGCGGCGGACTCCCCGATCGGCATTTGACGACCAGCTCATAGACCGGTTCAATCGTGGCTCGTCATCCAGGGGTCTCGCCGATGTTCAAGCTCATGATCTTTATCAAGCGCCGCCCGGATCTCACGCTTGCAGAGTTCAAACATCACTACGAAACCGCCCACGTGCCGTTGTCCCTCGACAACCTGCCGCTGATGCGAAAGCACGCACGCAACTACATCCGTCCGGCGAAAGGAGAGGGTGAGCCGCCCTTCGATTGCGTCACGGAATGTTGGTTCGAGGACAAGGCGGCGGCCAAGGCGACGGCTGAACTCATCGCCGAGAAACTCAAACCCCTTATCGCGGCCGATGAGGCGAGGTTCATGGACCGCGGCTCGGTCACGACACGAATTGTCGAGGAGCACATAACCACCCGCGAAGCCTGGGAAGCATCGAAGGGGGGGGCGGCGCAATGATCCCCCTGAGCCTCGCCTATGACATGCGCGCGCCGGATTTCGGGACGCCGGCGCCTCGGCTCTATGCGGCCATGCTCGACCAGTGCGCCTGGGCGGAGGCCAACGGCTTCCACCGCATTTCCTTCATGGAGCACCACGCCAGCACTGACGGATACCTACCGTCACCGATCGTGGCGGCCGCGGCGGCGGCGGGCCGGACAAGGACGGTGCAGATCGGGATTTCACTGATGCTCCTGCCGCTGTACGACCCGATCCGGGCGGCAGAGGATCTCGCGGTCCTGGACCTGGTTTGCGAGGGCCGCCTTGTGTTGGCCGTGGGCGGCGGCTACCGCGCCGAGGAGTACGCTCAGTTCGGTTTGGACATCAAAAGCCGCCCGTCGCGCATGGAAGCGGCGATCCTGACCCTGAAAAAGGCCTGGACCGGCGAGCCCTTCGAATACCAGGGCCGCACCGTGCGCATCCTGCCCAAGCCGTTCCAGCCCGGTGGCCCGCCGATCATCATGGGCGGAACCTCCGAGGCCGCCGCTCGCCGCGCCGCGCGCATCGCCGACGGATTCCAACCCTTCGTGCCGCGATATTTCGACGTCTATCGTGAGGAATTGATCCGTCTGGGTAAGACCGCCCCGCCGCCGATGCAGCAGCGCGAAGGTGCGATGTTCCTGCACGTGAGCCGCAACCCCGATCGTGACTGGGAGAAGATCGCCCCCCATGCCCTGCACGAAGCCAACGACTATGGCGCCTGGGCGGGTGGGGATCCCCAATACCCCTATCAGCCGACGAGCGATGCGAACGCTCTGCGGGCGTCGGGCATGTACCGGGTGCTGACGCCTGAGGAGGCGGTGGGTTTCGCCATACGCGCGGGGGGATTGTCGCTGAAACCAACCATGGGGGGCATGGACCCTGGCCTCGCCCAGGAATCCCTCGACCTGGTGGCCGCCGAAGTCCTGCCGGCGTTGCGTCACGCCATGCCGGCCTAGCGCTACATTAATCGCCCGTCGCAAACTGCCGGGTAAGCGGTCCCAGGGTTTCGATTAATCGGTCGGGCAGGCGATTGCCCGCTGTCTGGGTCATGGTCACGCCGGCCACGCCTAAGTCGCGAAACCGTGCCAGGTGCGCGGTGATGTCGGCCCCGGTCCCCACCATGGTGCAGTTCCGTACGAACCAAAGCGCGGTCTCATCGCTAACCAGATGATCGACCTCGGCGGCGGTTGCGGCCACGTCGGCGGAGTGGCCCAGATCACCCTGCGCGCCCATCACATGATCGCTGACGATGGGCGCGGGTACGCCCGCCGCCTCGAACACGCCGGGGCCCTCCAGTTCGGCGATGCGCATGCAATAGGGTTTGAACTGGCGCGCGATCCGTTCGACGTCGTCAACTACAGCGGCGGTTGTGTAGATATGAACCGCAGGCGCTTCGCGCCCCGCCGCAGCCGCGCCTCGGCGCACATGCGCGATCTTGTCCGCAATATTGCCGCCCATAACGATCACACCGTCGCCGATCCGTCCGGCCATGGCCAGGGTCTTGGGCCCGGAGCCCGCCACATAGATTGGGGCCGGATTTTCCGCGCCTCGTAATCGAGCCTCGAATCCCGCGAAGTCGACACCGCCGCCAGCCATCAGTGCGCGGAGACGCCCGATCCCTTGTTCCATATCCGCCAACCTGGAATGGCGCATGCCGTCGAAGCCCACGGCGCTGTCGCCGGCCCCGATCCCCAGTATGAACCGCCCTGGCGCAGCCTCGGCCACCGCCCGAGCCGCCGACGCCGTGATGGTTACATGGCGGCCGACCAGATTGGTCACCGTCGGACCGATCTGGATCTTGTCGGTGGAGACGGCCACCGCGCCCAACACCGTCCAGACCTCGCGATAGTTCAGGTGCGAATCGGGAAACCAGGCCGCGTCGAACCCGGCCGCCTCTGCGCGCTGCACGACGCCCACCATTTCTTGCAGAGAGTGGGTCGCCGGCATCCGGATTCCAAAGCGCATGGTCATCTCCAATCGGTGCGGCCGAAGGCTAGATGAGGACTTCCAGCGATACCGACACCCGTTCGCCGCCGCTCAATTTTTCCCGGGCGCGGACTTCCGCCTTAATCGGCAACAGAAAGGCGTCGCGACCGGTATCCGGAAAGATCGAAGTCCGCCAGATGCTCGCGCCGATCTGCGCCTGCACCCGCAGCGATCCCCAGCCCCGCGATCGCGGACCGCGCACCACCTTGATCCCCGCGGTGAGCGCCTGAGGAACCGTGACGAAATGCCAAGCGCCCTGGCCCTGGTAGACCCAAATGTCCGCTTCGAACGCGTAGCGCATGCTCATGGACAGGTTACGGTCCTAACTGTGACTCGCGATTTGGGCGACCCCTTGGCAATACCGTCAGGCGTTCGCCAACGTCACCGCCAATTCGTAGGCCTCTGGCCGGCTCGCCTGGATGCGCAGGGTCGTGAACCCGCAGTCGCGCCAGGCTGCGAACCGCTCCCGAATCCGCTCCGGCGATCCGATCAACATCTCCTCGTCCACATATTCGTCCGGCACTGCGGCGGCGGCCTCCTCTCGGTGGCCGGCCAGGAACAACTCCTGGATGCGGTCGGCCTCAGCCTGGAAGCCGCGTCGGACGAAGGCGTCCTTATGGAAGTTCATCTCCTTGGCCCCGAAGCCGCCGGCATAGAGGGCGATCCCCCGTTTGGCCTTTGCCATAGTTGCCTTGACGTCGCTCGAGATGCTGATCGTCACACTGCCAACGACCTCCAGATCCTCCAGCCGCTTGCCGTCCGTGCGCCGCGCGATCCCCTCGGACAGAAGGGCGCGGACCGCCGGCATCTGGCGCGGCACGGAGTGCATGGTCACGATGCCATCGGCGACTTCGCCGGTCATGCGGGTGTTGAGCGGTGTCTCCGCGCCGATCAGCACCGGAATTTGCGCCAGCGGCTTGAATGCGTTGCGCAACGGCTTTCCGAGGCCGACGGAGCCCTCGCCGCGGTAAGGCAGTTGGATCTCCTTGCCGTCATGGGTCACCATCTCACCGCGCCAGATCTTCTTCATGATCGCCACATTGTCGCGCAGGCGATAGTTGGGCTTGCCCCAGGGGCGCCCGTGCCAGCCTTCAACCACCTGGGGTCCAGAGGTGCCGATCCCCAGCACAACCCGCCCCCCGCCGGCCAGGGCGTCGATGGTCTGGGCGACCATCGCCGTCATCGCTGGTGTGCGGCCATCCACATGGACGATTCCTGTGGCCAGCCTGATCTTCTTGGTGAGAGCCGCCAAATAGGCCAGCGGCGACAGGGCGTCTGTCCCCCAGGTCTCGGAGGACCACACCGAATCGTAGCCCAGCGCCTCGGCCCGCAAAATGCGGGCGATATCGATCTGGCCGGTCCTTGGGTCCTGGCCGATGCCGATGGCGAGCTTCATAGAGATGTCCGTCCTTGTTTGGTCGATAGAGTTCAGCCAGGGCGGCGGAATGCGAGCCGCCGGAGCCGTGCGCCGGATAATCGCACGGATACTCACCGCCGGTGAAGGGTGCAGCGAACGCCCTTCAGTGCGTGTGTCAGGTCGCCGACGGCATTTCTGTCAGCAACTTCACTTGCGTTGACCCAATTTCGGCCCGAAACCTCCGTCAATCCCGCACCGTCCTGCGCCCGCCCGGAGCCCCCATGCGCGAACACCGCGTCCTGATTCCTCTGCTGACCCTACTGGCCGCCTGTTCCAACCCCACAAGTCAGGGTCAGGCCCAGCCGGCGCTCGCCCAGCCGACCCGGACGGCGCCCCTGGGCGCGGTGAACTTGAAGCAGTCATTCGCCCCTGTCGTGAAGAAGGCGACTCCTGCGGTGGTCAATATCTCCTCCAAGCGCCTGGTGCGCCAGCAGGCTGACCCCTTCTGGGAGATGTTCGGCATGGGGGCCCCGCGCGAGCGTGTGGAAGGGTCTCTTGGGTCCGGCGTGATCGTGCGCGCCGATGGGGTGATCGTCACAAACAATCACGTTATCGAGGGCGGCCAGGAGATCACCGTGGCGCTTTCTGACCGCCGCGAATTCCCGGCCAAGGTTCTGCTCGCCGACCCGCGCACCGATTTGGCGGTCCTGAAAATCGATGTCGGAAGTGAACGCCTGTCGGTGCTGCCGATGGATGATTCCGGTGACGCCCAGGTGGGTGATCTGGTGCTGGCAATTGGCGATCCCTTCGGCGTCGGCCAGACGGTGACCAACGGCATAATCTCAGCGCTTAACCGCACCGCCGATCCCAGCGGGGGGGCGGCATCCAGCTACATTCAGACTGACGCGGCCATCAATCCCGGCAATTCCGGGGGCGCGCTGGTGGACATGGACGGCGACCTGATCGGGGTGAACAGCTTCATCCTGTCGCAGTCCGGCACGTCATCAGGAGTGGGATTCGCTATACCGGCCGCCATGGTGCGGCGAGTGGTGGAGACCGCCGTCGGCGGCGGACATTCCGTTGTTCGTCCCTGGCTCGGCGCGCGCACACAGCCAGTGACTGCCGACATCGCCCGCTCCCTAGGCATGGCCGCGCCCATAGGCGCCCTGGTGGCGGATGTGTGGCCCGGAGGTGCGGCACAGCGCGGCGGCCTGCGGCAGGGCGACGTGATCGTCTCTGTAAATGGCCAGGCGCTGACCGATGGCGCGGGCCTCAACTACGCCATCAACAGCCAACGCCCCGGTGAAAGTATCCGCCTTGTGGTGCGGCGGGGGGGACGTGAGCAGCCGCTCTCCATCCGCGCCGAGCCGGCGCCGGACACGCCCGCCCGTGACCAGCGCACCATCGCCGGCCGCAATCCCTTCGACGGCGCGACCGTGGTCAATCTGTCGCCGGCGGTGGCTGATGAGCTGGGTGTCGATGCCTTCGCGGCGCAGGGCGTACTGATCACCGGCATCGGGCGCGGTTTCGCCATGAACGCCGGCCTGCGGCCCGGGGACGTCATCCGCACCGTCAACGGCCAGACAATCCGCACGACGAAAGACCTGGCCGCCGCCGCCGCCGTGGTCACCGACCTGTGGCGCGTGACGATCCTAAGGGGCGACCAGGAGATCACTGCGACCTTCCGCACCTAGTTCGTGATAGCATCGCGGTCATGGCCGATCTTTTTGAAGCCGCCGGGCTGACGCCCCACGCGCCGGCGCCGCTGGCGGAACGGTTGCGGCCGCGCCGGCTCGATGAGGTCGCCGGCCAGGATCATCTGCTTGGGCCGGAAGGCCCGATCCGGCGCATGGTTGACGCTGGCCGCCTGTCGTCGATGATCCTTTGGGGCCCCCCCGGCACGGGGAAGACCACAATCGCGCGCCTGCTGGCTGAGGCGGGCGGTTATCAACTTCAGAGTCTCTCGGCGGTGTTTTCTGGTGTCGCGGACCTGAAGAAGGCCTTTGAGACCGCCCGCGCCCGCCGTGCAGCCGGCCAGTCGACACTGTTGTTCATCGACGAGATCCACCGATTCAATCGCGCTCAGCAGGATGGCTTCCTGCCGTTTGTGGAAGAGGGGATCGTCACCCTTGTGGGTGCGACAACGGAGAATCCGTCCTTTGAGTTGAACGGCGCGCTCCTGTCCCGGTGTCAGGTCTATGTGCTCAAGCGCCTCGACGACGTTGCCCTTGAGGCGTTGCTGCTCAAGGCAGAGGTCGCGGAAGGGCGCGTCCTGCCTCTGGAACCAGAGGCCCGATCCGCCTTGCTTGCGCTCGCCGACGGTGACGGCCGTTATCTGCTTACCTTGGCCGAAACACTGTTCAATATCGCTTCGGGCCAGCCCCTTACGACCCGGCAACTCGGCGAGGTGTTGCAGAAGCGCAGTCCCGCCTACGACAAGAGCCGTGAGGAGCACTACAACCTAGTCTCGGCCCTTCATAAGTCGATCCGAGGGTCCGACCCTGACGCGGCGCTTTATTGGCTCGCGCGCATGCTGGCGGGTGGAGAAGATCCGCTGTTTATCGCCCGCAGGCTTGTGCGCGCCGCTGCCGAGGACATTGGCGAAGCTGACCCCATGGCCCTTGTGCTCGCCAACGCAGCCAAGGACACCTACGATTTCCTGGGATCGCCGGAGGGCGAGATCGCGTTGGCCCAGTTGGTCGTCCACTTGGCCTCGGCGCCCAAATCCAACGCGGTCTACACGGCCTTCACCGCCGCCCAGAAGGCTGCCCGTGAAACAGGTTCCCTGGCGCCGCCAGCCCATATCCTCAATGGGCCGACCCGACTGATGAAGGATCTCGGTTACGGTAAGGGTTACGCCTACGATCACGACGAGGACTCCGGGTTCTCGGGCCAGAATTATTTTCCCGACGGGATGGCGCGCCGCACGTTCTACAAGCCTACGGGCCGCGGAGCAGAAGCGCGCATCAAAGAGCGGATCGAATTCTGGTCGGCGGAGCGGGACAAGCGGGGGAAGGGGTGAAAGCTGAGCGGGCGGCTCGCCCGCCCATCCGCCTTTCCGCCGACGAGATCGCGTTTGTGCGGTCCCTGGTGCTCTACGAGGACGCGGAGGTTCTTGCGCTATGCAAGCCCGCCGGGCTGTCCAGCCAGGGTGGACGAGGTCAGGTTCACACGCTGGATGAACTCCTTTGGGCGTTCGCCAAACCCGGCAAGGCGCGCCCCCGCCTGATCCATCGCCTGGACCGTGATACTTCCGGCGTGATCCTGACCGCCAAGACCAAGCCTGCCGCTGCGTTTCTGGGCAAGGCTCTGATGGGGCGGCGGGTGTCCAAGACCTACCTCGCCATTGTGGCGCCGGGACCGCCGGATCCGTCGCAGGGGCGCATTGATCTGTCCCTTCGCCGGGAAGAGAGCGGTCGCGAAGCATTCATGCGTGTGTGCGCCGCCGATCATCCTGACGCGGAGGCTGCACTGACCCGCTACCGCACCGTGGGCGCCGGACCAGCCGCCGCGCTCATGGAACTGGCGCCGCAGACCGGCCGCATGCATCAGCTTCGGGTGCATCTGGCTGCGATCGGCCGCCCGATCGTCGGCGATGCCCGTTATGGCGGCGCGCTGGTGGTCGCGGGGGCGCCGATTGCGCGCCTGATGCTGCACGCGCTTGTCCTTCAGTTCCCCCATCCTGCGGGTGGCGAAAAGCGATTGGAGGCCCCGATTGCCCAAGACATGGCGACGCTCAGCCGCACGTTGGGTTTGGTCTGACAGGCGAAGCGCCGGGTTAATTGTGATATGTCGCGAGCGAGGGACGGTTTCCACGCTTGAGCAGGTTATCGATGCGCCGACTGATCGCACCCCTTCTTGCCGCCTTGGCGTTAAGCGCCTGCGCCGCGACCCCCACCCTATATCAGGCCGCCGCCGGCCCCAGAGCCGTGGGATTCACCGACACTCGCATCGAGACCGACCGCTATCGGATCACGTTTCAGGGCGGCCCCGGCGCGCCGGCCGAACAGGTGGCGGACATGGCCCTCTTGCGGGCGGCTGATCTCGCCATCGAACAGGGTTACGACTGGTTCCGGGTGACGGACCGTTACACCCGCACGGATCGGCCGGGCGGCGGTTCGACCCTATCCGTGGGCGCGGGCAGCGGCAGTTTTGGCCGCCACTCGGCCTTCGGTTTGGGCCTCGGAACCAGTTTCGACCTGGGCGGCGGGCCGGCCTTCAGCCAGACGCTTGAGATCCTCTTGGGCAAGGGCCAGGCGCCCAGGGACACCGATGTCTATGTGGCTCGGGAGGTTCGCCAAATGGTTGCGCCACGCGTCTGATCGCGCCGATTTCCAGGGTGCATGGGATTGATCCGCGATTTCTAAATGTCCCGACCCGATTTTCATCCCCTGCAACGCCAAAGGCGGCGCTTTGACCCTGACCGCGGCCGGCGCATAAGGGGCCGATGCTGAACCTGCTACTCGTGGGCGCAGGCGGCGCGGTGGGCGCGGTCGGACGCTATCTCCTGGGAACCGCGACCTTGCGCGCGTTCGGCCCCGGCTGGCCCGCCGGCACGTTCGCGGCCAATCTGCTAGGCGGGCTCGCCATGGGGCTCCTGGTGGGCTTTCTGGCGCATCGGGGCGGCGCGGATCAGGAACGGTTGCGCCTGCTGTTGGGCGTTGGCGTACTTGGCGGGTTCACCACCTTTTCCGCCTATTCCCTGGACCTGGCCCGGATGATCGAGGCCCGCGCCTGGGGCCAGGCGGCGGCCTATGGCGCGGGCTCGGCGCTTCTGTCGGTGGCCGCCGTCTTCGCCGGTCTGGCCCTGGCCCGCCGGATGTTCGCGTGAGGCAGGTCCAGACCATCACCGTCGCGGCCGATGAAGGTGAGGTGCGGCTGGATCGCTGGTTTCGCCGCCGGTGGCCGCACCTGAGCCAGGGACAGCTGCAGAAACTGATCCGCTCGGGCCAGGTGCGCGTCGACGGTGCCCGGGCCAAGGCCGATGATCGACTGGCGGCCGGGGCGGTAGTGCGTGTGCCGCCGTTGCCGGAACCCACCAGCGAACCAGCGGCGTTACGCGTGCTGGACCCGCGCGATGCCGCCTTCGCCCGTTCTCTGGTGCTCTATGAGGATGATGAGGTCCTGGCCCTCAACAAGCCCGCAGGCCTAGCGGTCCAGGGTGGGACCAAGACCACGCGTCATGTTGACGGCCTGCTCGGCGCCTGGGGCGAAGGGCTGACGCGACCGCGCCTGGTGCATCGGCTCGACCGCGACACTTCGGGCGTGCTTGTGCTCGGCAAGTCGCCCCAGGCCGCAGCGAAACTCGCCGGCGCCTTCGCGCGGCGCCGCGCCGAAAAGACCTACTGGGCGATCGTGGCCGGGTTTCCGAAGCCGGGGGAGGGCATCCTGGAATTGCCCCTGGTCAAGCGGGGTATCGGCGACCGCGAGTTAATGGTTCCAGCCGACCCCAAGGACCCCCGCGCCGAGCCCGCCGAGACTGAGTTCGTCACCATCGCCCGGGCTGGGCCGCGTGCGGCTTGGATGGCGCTTCGTCCCCGTAGTGGTCGCACTCATCAATTGCGTGCACACATGAAGGCTATGGGTCACCCGATCCTGGGAGACCCCAAATATGGTGACGAAGTCTCTGGGGAACTGTCCGGCGATTTGAAGCTGCAACTGCACGCCCGCCGCCTGATCTTGCCGCATCCGGCCGGTGGAACCCTTACTCTGGAGGCGCCGCTCAGTGCTGAGATGCGCGCCGGGTTCGAGCGCTTTGGGTTTGATGAGCATGAGGCCGATCGTGAACCGTTCGGCCGAGCATCGAGGAGGTCGCGGTGAAGCGCGGGTTCAAGGAAGCGAACAGCAAGCCTCGCCGGTTCTACAAGTCGGTCGAAGTGGCGGCGGCTGAAAGCGGGTTCTCCGTTCAGTTGGACGGCCGCATCTTGCGTACGCCCGGCGGAACACACCTGATCGTTCCCTCAGAGGCCATCGCCGCCCAAGTGGCGGAGGAATGGGCCACCCAAGATGAGATCATCGAGATGGCCTCCATGCACGCCACGCGGCTGGCCAACACTGCAATCGACTCGATTCCCAAAGCCCGCGCCGCCACAGCCGACCAGATCGCCGCGTTCGCCGCCAGCGATCTCATATGTTACCGGGCCGAAAATCCGCAGAGCCTGGTGGCGCGACAGGCCGAGCACTGGGACCCCCTGTTGATACGCGTCAAGCACGAGGCCGGCGTGGAGCTCGTACGCGCCGCCGGGATCGTTCACCAGACCCAGCCGCAGAGCTCCCTGAACCGCGTTAGAGAGATGGCGCTGGAGTTGGATGAGTTCCGCCTTGCGGGCCTGGCGTTTGGCGCGGCCCTGTTCGGTTCAACGGTCCTTGCGATCGCCGCCCTGCGGGCCTGGGTTGATGCAGAGACGGCTTTTGACCTCTCCCGTCTGGATGAAGCTTGGCAAGAGGAGCGCTGGGGCGTCGATGTCGAGGCCGCAGAACGCACCGCACGTCTGCGCCAGGAGGCGCGGATGCTGGGCCGCTGGTTCGCTGCTCTGAATTAGGCGCCGTCACCCCGGCCTAGCGGATCGCGCAGCGGCTGGCCGCTGGCGACGAATTCCAGTGACACGGAGTTGATGCAGTATCGCAGCCGGGTCGGCGGCGGACCGTCCGGAAACACATGTCCCTGATGAGAGTCGCAGCGGGCGCAACGGGTCTCGATCCGAACCATGCCGTAGCTGACGTCCTTCACTGCCTTGACGTTGGCTTCGTCGATCGGCGCGTAGAAACTCGGCCAACCTGTACCGCTCTCGAACTTGGTGTGCGCCCGGAACAGCGGCAGGCCGCACAGCCGGCAGCAGTAGACACCGTCGACCTTGTTATCCAGAAGACCGCCGCAGAACGGCGCCTCCGTGCCGTGGCGCAGCAACACCTCGGCTTCGGCGGGTGTGAGGCCGGCTTCCAGGCGCTGGCGTTCCAGATCGGTGGGCGGGGTCAAATCGAAGGTGGTGGTTTCAGTCATGGGGATGATCTTGGATCGCGTCACGCCGATAGCCAAGGTATCGTTTCCATAGATTCTTTGGAGGCTGGCTATATGGGGCGCGGCGGTGACCTGGCTGAGACGTTCTTTTCCGCCGATGGACGCCTGTCTCGCACGCCGTTCCTGCTGGCGGCAATGTTCTTGATTTTGCTGGCCGCCCTCTATGAAGCCATTGTGGGGCCGACGCTGCACTGGGTGACCGGTTGGATATTCTATCCTGCGCTGTTCTTCTGCGGCGCCTGTGTGATTTCCAAGCGACTGCATGATCGAGGGCGCTCTGGCTGGTGGGCGGCCCTGATTCTGAGCGGCGCCGTGGCCGTGTGGCCGCAACCTGTGGGATTCTTCGACTTCCTGTTCGCCCTGGTGCTGATCTGGGCCTCCGTCGAGCTGGGCGTCCTTGCCGGAGAGCAGGGCTCCAACCGCTTTGGCTCCAATCCGCTGCGTCCGCAGGCGGCCCTAACGTGAGGCGCGCTTCGTCTCTACTGGCGCTGTTGGCGCTCGGATGTGCAACGTCCCCGAAAGTCGCAGACGAAGATCAGACCTGCCCGCGCCCCTCCGTGATCGTCAGCTTCACCAGCATCTGTTGCGGAATTGACCAGGAGGCCGTTCGTATCGTCGACGAGGTTCTGGATCACTTGGCCTTTGACAAGAACGTGACGCGACGGCCTTGGGGTCGTGAAGGCGAATTCGATCTCTGCATATCCACAGACAACAAATTGGCCGCTGAGCGGGTGTTCCACACTCTCGTCCTGTCCGTGCCAATTAACCCAACGCGGCCGCCGACGACGATCCGAATTCCTGGCGGCAAGAGCTTCAACTCCACCGCGACAAATGACAAACTTGCGGACTAGGCTGGCGCCGCAGACGCCGCGACAGCGCCGAAAATATTCACAAAACTCTCTCGCAATGCCGTGTCTGCAGCGTCCATCGTCGCCGGCGCGCCAAGGTCCGCAAGGCTTGTGACGCCATGCTCGCTGACCCCGCAGGGGACGATGCCCGAAAAATGCGACAGATCCGGCGCCACGTTCAGCGCCACACCATGGAATGAAACCCAGCGGCGCACCTTCACCCCGATCGCCGCAATCTTGTCCTCGCGACCGGGCCGCGCCACCCAGACACCAACACGGCCCGGTCGCACGTCGCCGGCGACGCCCAGGCGCGCGAGGGCCTCGATCAGCCAACCTTCAAGGGCTGAGACGAATGCGCGCACGTCGCGACCCCGGGCGTTCAGATCCAGCATCAGATAAACTACGCGTTGGCCGGGCCCATGATAGGTGAACTGACCGCCACGGCCGCTCTGGAACACTGGAAACCGGTCAGAATCGATCAGGTCCTGCGGTCTTGCGGACACGCCGGCCGTATAGAGGGCAGGATGCTGCAGCAGCCAGACAAGTTCGCGAGCCTGTCCATGGGCGATCGCCGACGCGCGCGCCTCCATGGCGGCGACTGCGGCGGGATATTCCACCGGCTCCGGTGATACCGCCCAATCGGCGGCCAGGCCGTCAGGCCTAAGGAAAGCGAGTGAGTTTAACGTGCGGTCAAGCATGTCCGCGCAATGTGGTCCCATGGCGGCTGTGACGCAAAGTCTGTGTTCAATCCGGCCGCATGAGGTTGCGCCTTGAGTCAGGTTAACGCCGTCAACGTCGATATCCAGGTGGTGCTTGGGCGCTCGATCCTACCCATGCAGCAACTGCTGCGCATGGGGCGCGGTGCGGTGATTCCGCTCGACGCAACGGTGAATGACGAGGTCTGGATTCTAGCTAACAACCACCCGGTCGCCCGCGGTGAGATCCAGATCCAGGACGATCGGATATCCATCACGGTCACGCGCGCGGCCGACGTGCTCGACTATTTGGCCGGCGGCGCCGCCTAAGGCGGTCGGGCAGCCTTCACAAACCGGCGGGGGTTTGCTACGCCCCGCGCCTCACCACGAGCGGTCGTGGCGGAATTGGTAGACGCGCAGCGTTGAGGTCGCTGTGGGGCAACCCGTGGAAGTTCGAGTCTTCTCGACCGCACCAGTGAGTGGGTATCAGCAAACAGGGATATAGCTGTCCGATAGGGAGGTCCGCATGAGCCGAGAAGTGGCCGAACCGACCGACCTTTCAGAGCGGACTCCTGAGAAGCCTGTTGAAGACCTGGAAGACATGGCCCTGCGCGAGGATTACGCGCTGGCGCCTGAGTTTGTCGCCATGGTCATGGACGCCGCTGACCGCGGCGACTCCGAGCGGCTACGCGAACTTCTTGACGCTCTGCGTCCGGAGGACGTCGCCGACCTCATGGGCTTTCTGTCGCCGGACTATCGCGAAGTCGCCATCGCTCACCTGAATCCGGAATCTTTGGCCGATATCCTCTCGGAACTGGACACCGATATCCGCGAGGAGATCCTCGCCTTCGTTCCTCACGACACCCTGGCCCGCGCCCTTGGCGAGATGGAATCGGATGACGCCGCTGACGTGGCCGACGATCTGGAGGAGGATAAGCGCGCCCAGGTCCTGGCTGCGATGGACGAAAGCGACCGTGTCGCGATCGAAACCTCGCTCGCCTACGAAGACGAAACTGCGGGTCGCCTCATGCAGCGTGAGGTGGTCGCGGCCCCACAGTTCTGGACCGTTGGCCAGACGATCGATCACTTGCGGCGCGACCGTGACGATCTACCGGAGTTGTTCTTCGACGTTTATGTGGTCGACCCGGCAAACCGCCCGGTCGGCGCCTTGGCGGTCAGTCAGTTGCTGCGCGCCCGTCCTTCCACGCCGTTGGCCCAGGTCATGGAGCCGGTCACGGAAATTCCTGTCGATATGGACCAGGAGGAAGTGGCCTATATTTTCGACAAGTACCACTTGATCTCAGCGCCTGTGGTTGAGAGCGGCGGTCGGCTCGTGGGTCAGATAACCGTCGATGACATCGTGGGCGTCATTCAGGAGGAGAGCGATGAGGACATCCTCGCCCTGGCCGGTGTGTCCGATGCTGGGCGTGACGCCGGTATTCTGGGCATCGTGCGCTCGCGGCTTCCCTGGCTTGTGTTGAATCTTTTGACAGCAAGTGTGGCCGTCAGTGTCATCGGCGCATTTCAGGGTGAGATCACCAAACTGGTAACGCTCGCCATACTGATGCCAATCGTTGCGTCCCTGGGCGGCAATGCTGGAACCCAAACCCTGGCCGTCGCCGTGCGCGCGCTGGCCAATCGGGAACTGAACGCGGCCAACGCGACTCGGATAATCCGGCGGGAGCTTGCCGTAGGGCTGTCCAACGGTGCGGTGCTTGCCGCGGTGATGTCAGGCGCGGTCTTCCTATGGTTCCACGATCCTCGGTTATCGCTCACCGTGGCCCTGGCTTTGGTGATAAATGTCTTCATCGCGTCGGTGGCCGGGATCTTGGCGCCGTTGGCCCTGGAGCGACTTGGCCGCGATCCTGCCGTGTCGTCATCGATTTTCGTCACCTTCGTGACTGACTTTATGGGCTTTTTGGCATTCCTAGGCTTGGCCGCTCTAATCGTTACGTAAAGGGTTCTGAACTTGCATAACTGAGTTCTATGAAACTTGAGCGCGCCATTTTGGGCCAACAGGCGGCGAATCCGCATGACGAATTGTCGCGGACCGCGATCGAACTGATCAGGCGGTTCGAAGGCTATGGCTCCGCTAGCCCAGAGGTTGACCGATCGTCGACTGCGGCGTTGGGCGTCGAACAGGAGCCCCCGTCGTCCGTTGGCAATACCTCCCGGGTCATAGACATCCGGAGAAACGCGCCAGAAACAGGGGCGACGGACGCGAAGGATCAACTTACGCCAAATCCTACCTTTGTCGCAGCGAGCCGGGCTGCGAGGGCGTCAGGAAACATGCTTTCACTCGCGTCACTCGGTGCGATGGGCCTGCTGCTTTTTCTCGGCGGGTTCTATTGGACGTTCGATCTCGCTCCGCAGATCGGATTGCGTGGCGGCAGCTCGATGGGCGTGGGGTGGCTCCTCGGAATTGCAGGAATGTGGATTTTCTGTTCGGCGGCCGATCGTTGGTTCGAGCAGTCGGGGGCGGACACAGGCAGTCTTTTGATTTGACGGTGCTTCGCGGGTTCCACGTCGCATGCTAACTCGACCACATGAGCACAAGTCCTGGTCTGGCCCTCGAATTCAGTCTTGGCGAAGCCGCTGATGCGATCCGCGAGGTCGCCGGCCGTTTCGCAGCCGAGCGTATCGCACCGCGCGCTGCGCAGATCGATGCGGCCAACAGTTTCCCACGCGAGCTATGGCCGCAACTGGGCGCGCTTGGTCTGCTGGGTGTCACCGTGGAGGAGGAATTCGGCGGGGCGGGTCTCGGCTATCTTGAGCATGTGGTGGCGATGGAGGAGGTCAGCCGGGCTTCCGCCGCAATAGGGCTGTCCTATGGCGCCCATTCCAATCTGTGCGTGAATCAGATTCGCCGGTGGGGATCTGATGCTCAGAAGCGCCGCTATTTGCCAAAACTTATCAGTGGAGAGCATGTCGGCGCACTTGCGATGAGCGAAGCCGGCGCTGGATCCGACGTTGTGTCCATGCGCCTGCGCGCAGACCGCAATGGCGACCGCTTCGTTCTGAATGGGACCAAGTTCTGGATCACCAATGGCCCCCATGCCGACGTGCTGGTCGTTTATGCCAAGACGGCGCCGGAGTCCGGCAGCCGGGGCGTCACGGCCTTCCTTATTGAGAAGGGTTTCAAAGGATTTTCGACGGGCGCCAAGCTGGACAAGATGGGGATGCGCGGTTCCGACACCGCCGAATTGATCTTCGAGGACTGCGAAGTTCCCGAAGAGAACGTGATTGGTCCGGAGAACGGTGGTGTTGGCGTCCTGATGAGCGGCCTGGACTATGAGCGCGCGGTGCTGGCCGGCGGACCGCTAGGCATCATGCAGGCATGCCTCGACGTTGTGTTGCCCTATGTGCGGGACCGTAAGCAGTTCGGCCAATCCATCGGCGGGTTCCAGCTTATGCAAGGCAAGATCGCCGACATGTACGTTGCGCTCAATTCGGCCCGCGCCTACGTCTACGCGGTCGCCAGGGCCTGCGACGCCGGACGCACCACGCGTTTCGACGCCGCCGGTGCGATACTTATGGCCAGCGAGAATGCGGTGCGCGTGTCCATGGAGGCCGTACAGGCCCTGGGCGGCGCAGGCTATACCAAGGAGTTCCCGGTGGAGCGTCTGGCTCGGGACGCCAAGCTTTACGACATCGGCGCAGGCACAAATGAAATTCGGCGTTTTTTGATCGGTCGTGAGTTGATCGGAGCGTAAATGCGAAAGGCCGCCCCGTTGTCGGGGGCGGCCTTTCCATAGTCGGACCGCAGCGCGGCCGCGACCTCTGCCAAACCAAAGGCCTAGGCGCGAACCTCGTAAGCGGAGGTCCAGGTCGCGTTCACCGGGCTACGGTTTTCACTATGAGACACTGGATCACCTCCTTTCGTTGCATTGACGGGAGGCCAGTATGTGGGAGTCGCCGGCAATAGGACAAGGGGTCATCTTGCAGGGACTTAGGCCAGTGACTGCGCGCGCCGCGCCTCGAGTTCGATCCGGGATGGCCGGCGGCGAAGTGAGCTTACAGGACCAGGCAGTTTATCAAGGGCTACGCACATCGCTTCGTAGCCGGCTTTCACGGCTGGCTCGAATGCCGCCCAGTCCCGGATTTCAACGCCGCTTACATCCGGTGTCACTAGGATGTCGGTAGCCTCCCGAGCCATGGCGAGATCGCGGCTGGAGGATACAGTGGCGGCCCGCATCAGCAGTGACACGATCGGTGGCCCCTTTCGCCATTGGCCGGAGAATATCCAACGCAGAACTGAGGTTGGTCTGGCGACATCATCTGCAGTGATGCTACGGCCGCGGCTGACATCGACCCCGATGATGGGGCCCTGGTGGAAGGTGCGCATTACGTCGGTCGGAAAATTCTTCATGACCGCACCGTCCACCAGCACGTTCGAACCATCGGTGGACGGCGGCAGAATTCCCGGCAGCGCGATCGTTGCGCGCAGCGCGTCTCGCAATCTTCCGCTTCGGTGAAGGTGATAGTTGCCCGTGGTCAGGTTGGAGGAGACACAGAAGAACGGTAGCCACAGATCGCCGATCTCCATGTCGCCGAAATGCTGGGCGAGCCGCTCGCTCACCTTGAGGCCGTGAGTCATGGCGAGCAGAGGTAGGGCGATGTCATCGAGCGGGCTCGAATTCACGAAAGCCTGGCGAATGCGCATTTCAAGTTCATCGTCACCCCAGCCCATGGCCACGCCGGCCGCAACCACGGCGCCCATGGAGGCGCCGCCGACGAAATCGATCGGGATGTCTCGCTCGCGCAGCGCCCGAATTGCACCGATGTGGGCATAGGCGCGAGCGCCGCCGCCGGACAGGACCAGTCCCACAGACTGGCTGGTGAGCACGCGGGCGATGCGTCGCACGTCGGCGGAGTCATCCCGCCGTAGCTGAAAGACGCGTGATGGCGCCGCCGCCCTGGCCCAAGCCGCCGAGCCGCTCGGGCGCTGGCGCAAAGCCGGTTGCACGAGCAGAAGGTCGACGAGTTGTTGCGCCTGAACTGTAGTTCGAGCGTAGGCTGCGGGCGCGTCCGGCGCCTGCAGGTCTCCGCGGGCGACAGGCAATAGGCGGTCAGACTGTCGCGCCACCACCTGCCGCCAGCCGTGGTCTTCCGCCTCGGCGGCGTAGAGTACGAAGTCGTGGTTTCGCTCGACTTCGGTAAACCATTCCGTCGGCGCGTGCTGCGCTTCCACGCCTACCACCGTGACCCCGTAGCCGAGACGCCCGATGGCCCTGGCGATTTTGTCGACAATCGGCCGCACCGTGAGTTTGCGGCTCATGGTCATGAAGCCGAACACCGTTGGCTCGCTGGCCCCCGAACCCACCATCGGCGCGGTGCGGCGCGTCCGGCTCAGCATCAGGCGGGCGAGTTCCCCCATGATCGCCGAATCACTGGTGCTGTGAGCGAAGAACTCCTCGCGCCCCAGAGCGAATATTTCCGAATCGCGCAAAGCCACGACGCGGGCGGTATGGGGGCCGCCGGAGATCATCGCCATCTCACCGGCTGGCTCGCCGGGTCGAATCAATCCGAGAAACTGTGGTTCGTGCCCATCCTCGATCCGGAACACGCCCAGCCGGCCCGTGCGTAAGAAATAGAGGTATTCCGCGGGCTCTCCGGGCTCAAACAGCACCGCTCCGCCTGGCAGTGAAAACCACGTCGCATCCCCTTCGGCGCGCTCCTCTGTGAAGAGGCGCGCCAGGGCGGAGTCTATTGGCATATCAGGGAGCTTGACCACGATTGGCGAGCCTAGCGCTGGCGACGAACCACGGCTATGCCTCGGTCATGTCCAAGATCAATTCAACGCTGAATCCTGGCGATGCGGCGGTCCGGTCGCTGGCGGCGACAAACCGGGCGCTGGTCGAGACTTTACGCGCGCGAACCGCCGAGGCGGCCCTGGGCGGTCCGCAGTCGCAACGTGACCGCCACGTCGCGCGAGGCAAGCTTCTCCCTCGCGACCGTGTGGATCGGTTGCTCGACCCCGGCTCGCCGTTCTTGGAAGTCGGCGCCCTCGCGGCCTGGGGTCAGCATGGCGGAGAAGCTCCCGGAGCTGGCTTGATTACCGGTATTGGCCGAGTCAAGGGCCGCGAGGTGATGGTGGTCGCAAACGACGCCACGGTGAAAGGCGGCGCCTACTTCCCCGAGACGGTGAAGAAGCATCTGCGCGCCCAGGAAATCGCGCTGCAGAACCGACTTCCGTCCGTCTATCTGGTTGACTCTGGCGGCGCCAACCTACCGCATCAGGCCGATGTCTTCCCTGATCGTGACCATTTCGGGCGCATCTTCTTTAACCAGGCGAGGATGAGCGCCGCAGGTCTCGCCCAAGTGGCCTGCGTCATGGGGTCCTGCACCGCCGGCGGCGCATATGTTCCGGCCATGAGCGATGAAACGGTAATCGTGCGCGGGCAGGGGACCATCTTCCTTGGTGGCCCGCCTCTGGTGAAGGCGGCGACCGGCGAAGTGATAACGGCGGAAGACCTAGGTGGCGCTGACGTGCATGGTCGCCGCTCTGGCGTGGTGGATCATGTAGCGGCGGATGATGAGCAGGCCTTGTCGATTGTCCGTTCCGTCATCGGCAACCTCAACACTACAAAGCGCGTTGACCAGGATATCGCCGAGGTTCGGCCACCGGCCTATGACCCTGAAGAACTCTATGGAGTTATACCGGGCGATGTGCGCGCACCCTACGATGTACGTGAAGTGATCGCCCGCATTGTCGATGGATCAGAGCTCGACGAATTCAAAGCGCTTTACGGCGCCACCCTTGTTTGTGGCTTCGCGCGCATATGGGGTTATCCGGTGGCGATCCTCGCCAACAACGGGATTTTGTTTTCAGAGAGCGCATTGAAGGGTGCGCATTTCATCGAACTCGCCTGCAAGCGTAGGATTCCATTGCTTTTCCTTCAGAACATTTCCGGCTTTATGGTCGGCGGCAAGTATGAGGCTGGCGGTATCGCCAAGGATGGAGCCAAACTGGTCACCGCCGTCGCCTGCGCTGAGGTGCCCAAGCTCACCGTGTTGATCGGCGGCTCTTTCGGCGCCGGCAACTATGGTATGTGCGGGCGGGCATATTCCCCCCGTTTCTTGTGGACCTGGCCCAACAGCCGGATAAGCGTCATGGGTGGGGAGCAGGCCGCGAGCGTCCTAGCAACCGTCCGTCGTGATGCCCTGGAGGCGCGCGGTGAGACCTGGCCGCAGGCTGACGAGGAGGCCTTCAAAGCTCCCGTGCGCGAGCGCTATGAAATTGAGGGTGATCCCTATTTCGCTACGGCGCGCCTTTGGGACGATGGGATCATTGATCCCGCCCAAACCCGAGACATTCTGGGTCTGTCACTGTCGGCGGCGCTGAACGCACCAATCCCGGAGACGCACTTTGGCGTCTTTCGAATGTGAACCTGGAGAGCCTTCCAATGACCAACGCCATCACCGACCCGCTGGTCGGAGGCCAAGAGGAGGGCCTGGATACCGCGCAGGTTCAGTTCGACCTGACACCTGAAGGTGTCGCCACAGTTCTTATCTGTCGTCCAGCATCGGGAAACAGGCTGAACTGGTCCGTGCTTGAAGCCTTGAACCAAGTGTTTGAGACCCTGCACGGCGCGGATGGGGTTCGGGTCATATTTTTGCGCGGCTCGGGCGAAACCTTCTGCCAAGGTTCGGACCCTGATTGGCGGTTCGCCGAAACCGGCGGACAAGCTATCGAGAAACTGACCGTGGTCGAGGAGGTAGAGGCGCTGCTTCACCGGTTGTGGGCGGCCCCAGCGCTTACAGTCGCGCTGCTGCAGGGACAAGCGAACGGCGCCGGGGCTTGGCTAGCTGCGGCATGCGACATAGTCGTGGCGCTAGACACGACGACCATCTGCTTCACGGATGAAAAGCTCGCGGCCGGGAAAGGCGTCGTCAGCCCATATCTGCGTTCCGCGGTGGGAGATGCTGAAGCCGACCGGCTGATCGCGAGTGGCGACGCCCTGGGAACGGGGGAAGTTTTACGGCTTGGGGTCGTTCAGGAATTGGTTGCGGACAACGTCGGCTTCTCCCAGGTCGCCGAGCGCATCGCGCAATCAGCCGTCAGCGGCGAGATTGACCAGCAACTATCGCCCGCAATCATAAGAAGGATCAAAGAAAAGCGTCCTGTCTGGGGTGACAGATGATCAAGCGACTGCTGGTCGCCAACCGCGGTGAAATAGCCTGCCGCATATTTCGCACCGCTCATCGAATGGGAATCGGCTCAGTCGCGGTCTACTCCGAAGCGGACGTCCGTGCCGCCCACGTACGAGCTGCGGACCGGGCGATCGCCATTGGATCCGCGGAGGCGCGTCTAAGCTACCTCGATGGGACAAAGGTGATCGCTGCGGCATTGGCCACGGATGCGGATGCGATCCATCCAGGCTACGGTTTCCTTTCCGAAAACGCCGAGTTCGCTGAGGCGGTTACGAGTGCGGGGCTGACCTGGATTGGGCCGCCGCCAACGGCAATCCGCGCCATGGGCCTAAAAGACGCGGCGAAGACGCTGATGACGGCGGCAGGCGTACCGGTGACGCCGGGCTATCTGGGTGTGGACCAAGACCCTGCGACGCTCGCGGCCGAGGCCGCGAAGATCGGCTATCCCGTGCTAATCAAGGCGGTGGCCGGCGGTGGTGGTAAAGGCATGCGCAAGGTCGACAAGGCGGAGGACTTCGCGGGTGCGCTTGCGGCGGCGCGCCGTGAGGCGGCGGGCGCATTCGGCGACGATCGGGTGCTCTTGGAAACCTATGTCCGCCGTCCCCGTCACATCGAAGTGCAGGTCTTCGCCGATCAACATGGCGAGGTCGTGCACCTGTTTGAGCGCGACTGCTCCTTGCAGCGGCGCCACCAGAAGGTGATCGAGGAGGCTCCGGCCCCCGGAATGGATGACAAGACCCGCGCTACAGTCTGCGCCGCAGCCGTCCAGGCCGCCAAGGCGGTGGGCTATGTCGGCGCCGGAACAGTGGAATTCATCGCTGACGCGAGCGAGGGACTGAGACCCGACCGGATCTGGTTCATGGAGATGAACACACGCCTGCAGGTTGAGCATCCGGTGACTGAAGCGGTTACTGGGCTGGATCTTGTGGAGTGGCAGATCCGAGTGGCCTCTGGAGAGCCACTACCGCTTTCTCAGTCTGAAATTCGGCTAAGCGGCCACGCGGTCGAGGCGCGCCTCTACGCCGAAACACCGGCGACAGGCTTCCTCCCCTCGACGGGCCAACTCCGGCATTTTCGGATGCCTGGGGACGTGCGGGTCGATTCAGGTTTCGAGGCCGGCGATGTCGTGACCCCATACTATGACCCGATGCTGTCCAAACTAATTGCCCATGCAGAGACGCGCGAAGCTGCAATCGCATCCCTTGCCCAGGCCTGCGATTGCGTCGAGGTGTGGCCGGTGAAGACCAATGCAGCATTCCTCGCGGCATGCCTTGACCACCCGGAATTTGTCGCCGGCCAGGTCGACACGGGTTTCATCGAGGCCCGGCTGGATCAACTATTGGTCCTCGGCGCGCCCTCACAGGCCGCGCTTGGGGCGGCCGCCTCTGTAGCGCTGGTCTGTGATGAACGGGCGACCAACGAGCCGCTTTCGCCCTGGCTGACGCTCACCGGATTTCGTGCAAACGCTCCTCGGGTCAACGTCCTGCGACTATACCGCGAGGGCCAGGCTTTGGACGCGCCGTTGTGGGCGGAGAACGCCAACCAGCGCACCGTCGCTTGTGGTCCCGATGGCCAAATTGTCGTCTTTGAAGCCGGTGACGCTTTCGTCTTCTCAACTTCACCACCTCACAAGGAACCCGGCGAGGCCGCGGGCAACGACCAGATCCTGGCGCCAATGCCGGGCAAGATCGCCTCGGTCGCGGTCGCGGATGGTGACGCCGTCGTGCGCGGTCAGGCGCTGGTCACCCTTGAGGCCATGAAGATGGAGCACATGTTGACCGCGCCCTTCGATGGAACGGTCGAGACGTTGCTGGTGGCCGTCGGCGATCAGGTCGTCGAAGGAGCGGTCCTCGTGCGCCTGAATGCCGGATAGGGCGTTGGCGCTTCACCTCGTAAAGCTCTGTGTTGGCTGCGATACGGTCGAAGACCTGATCGAATGGCACATAGCGGATCGGGCAGGGCGACCCTGGACAATGCACACCCGGCAGACACCCAAGCGCGCCGCAGAGCTCCTCGACGGCGGATCGCTCTATAGGGTTTTCCGCGGCGTGATCCTTTGCCGCCAGGAGATCCTTGGGGTGGAGACCTTGGGACAGGGTTCCGCCGCGCGTTGTGAGGTCACGCTCAATCCGGATATTGTCCGTGTGGCGCCCACGCCGCGGCGGGCTTTCCAGGGTTGGCGCTATCTGGCAGAGGCCGATGCCCCGACCGATATGTTCAACAGCATAGACGGTGAAATGCCGCCTGACCTGGCCCGAAAACTGCGCGAGGCGGGGGCTTGGTGAGTTACACGGCCATGTTGTCGATTAAGCGAGTTTTGCCTGCGAAGGCCGCTGCAAAGATGCGCATTGGGGCCTTGGCTGGCCGCGCCAAGTCTTCAGCGCCGCGTACCTCGAAATAGTCGATCCTATCAAAGCCAGCGATCTTCAGTGCGGCTAGGCCCTCCGCCTCCACCACATCTTGCGCTTCTCCGGCCCTCAGTCGCACCGCCGCATCGGTCATGATGACATTCATGCGGCCCGCAACGATCCGCTCGGCCTCTGATAGATAGGCGTTGCGTGATGACCGTGCGAGGCCGTCGTCCAGACGCGCGGTCGGCGCCCCGATGATCTCCACCGGAATATCCAGGTCCCGCACCAGGCGCCGGATCACCAGGAGTTGCTGGTAGTCCTTTTCGCCGAAGACAGCCACATCTGGGGCGCACTGTAGGAGGAGTTTGCTCACCACCGTTGCAACACCGGAGAAGTGTCCAGGTCGCGCGATCCCGTCCATCGTCGCTGAAACGCCGGATACGGTCACAGATGTCGAAAAGCCGATCGGGTACATTTCCGTGACGGTCGGCGCATATAACAGATCGCATTCCGCAGAGGCCAGCGATTGCGCATCCTTCGCCTCGTCGCGGGGGTAGGCGTCGAAATCCTCATTGGGACCGAACTGGGTTGGGTTGACGAATACGCTCGCGACGACGCGGCGGACCCGTGTCTTTGCCAGATGCACAAGCGATAGATGGCCCTCATGCAGGGCGCCCATTGTGGGCACCAATCCGATGCGGTCGCCTTGCGCGCGCCAGGCGGCCACTCTGGCGCGCAATTCTGCGACGGTGCGGACGATGGGCAGGGCGAGTTGGAGCATCGCAAGCCTCCATTGGCGGGCGCCGGCTTATGCCGTGGTCGGGCGGCGACGTCCATGGGGCGGGCGCGTCCACATGTTGCGTTGACGTTCGGCCGCCGACGTCATCCTCTGCGCGAGGTGAGTCGCAGACGTTCGACGCACGCGTGGAGTTTCTGATGACGCAAGCCAAAGTCATCGTCGTGGGCAACGAGAAGGGTGGTGCGGGTAAGTCCACCATCGCCATCCACCTCGTCGCGGGCCTCATGTCCGCCGGCGCGCGGGTCGCAGTCGTGGATTTGGACCTGCGCCAGCAGAGCATGGGACGGTTCTTCGCCCATCGCCGGGCTTGGCTTGATGCGGCAGGTCAGGCAGCGCCGATGCCCTTCAATCCCGGCCTCGGCGCAGATGGCGCGGCCCTGGCGCGCGCTGGGGACGAAGACATTCTGGCGCGCTTCGATGACGCCTACGATCTTGGGCGCGCTCAGGCTGACTACCTGGTTATCGACACACCCGGGGGTGACACCGCAGTGTCCCGCGCCGCCCACGGGCGCGCCGACGTGATCGTTACGCCAATGAACGACAGCTTTGTGGATTTCGACATGCTGGGTCAGGTGGACCCGGTGACCTTGGACCTGAAACGCCCCAGCCTCTATTCCGAGACTGTCTGGAACAGCCGCAAAGTCCGGGCGGCCTGTGATGGGGCGAGTATTGATTGGGTGGTGCTGCGTAACCGCCTCGCACCCGTGGAGGCGCGCAATCGACGCCGGGTGGACGAGCGCGTTCAAGCCCTTTCGCGCCGCGTGGGTTTTCGTGTTGGACCCGGTCTGCGCGATCGGGTCATCTACCGCGAACTGTTTCCCTTTGGTCTGACTGTCGCGGACCTGTCGCCTGTGATCCGGCCTGTTGCGATGTCGCTGCAGCATGTCGCTGCTCGCCAGGAACTACGTGCATTGCTTGCGTCGCTCAATCTGCCGGACTTGGTGAGTGGCGAAACGATCGCCGCTGAATGAACACCCTGTGAGTTACGTCGTACTCGGCTGCGCAGTCCTGGCCTTCCTGGTCTGGCTGGGCCGTGGCAAGCCCATACTGCCGCGACGTGAATGGCGACTGGTTTCTGGCAGCGCGGCAGTGGCGGCCTTTGCGGGCGCGGCCTTTATCGGAATCCGGGGCGCCTGGGGTTCATCGATCGTATTGGTGGTAATCGGTCTGTGGTTGACGCTTTCGACTCGTACGGCGGGAGCCCGGACGCCGCCGGCGCCACGATTTTCCATCGGTGAAGCTGAGGCCCAAGCAATCTTAGGCGTGGGGCCTGGTGCGTCCCGAGTAGAAATTCAGGCTGCCTATACGCGGCTGATGCGCATGGCCCATCCGGATAAAGGCGGCACTTCGGGGCTGGCCGCGCAACTTAACGCCGCTCGGGATCGGCTACTAAAGGACTGAAACGACGAGGCCACCATCAACCGTCACTGGAAGGGTCGCTTAGCTTGGTGCGACCACCTGGCACGTCATCTTTTTCGCCTTAAGGGCGCTGCACGCAGCTTTCGCCGATTTTTCGGACATGCCGCTGAAGCGACTGCGGTAGGATCCGCCCTGTTTATCGCTCACTGCGGGATCCGCGCCGGAGACATGCTTTCCGAAGCGGCTCTTCACAAGGGCGAGCTGCTCTTTGGCGTCCGACTTCGACTTGAATGAGCCGACCTGGACACTCCAGTGACCCTCGGACTTGGTGTCGCGCTTGGACGATTTGTCAGCTTTCGTATCGGGCTTTTTCAGCTCTGACTTTGAGTTCCGACGCAATGCCGCGCGGTCCGGCTCAATGATCTTCACAGGCGCCATGCGCGGGGGAGGGGCGGCGGCGGCAAGCATGATACGCATGCCTTCCGGATCGCCGTCGTCTCCTTGTTCCACGGAGGGGCGCATGACCTGACCCGTGGGTTCAGCTTCGAAAAGGTTCTGCGCTATTGTGATCCGTTCGCCCCGCGCCCGGCGCTCCAGGACGCTGAAACCGGTGACAAGCAGGGCCTGAGCGTTGTTATCTCGCGCGATGCGTGATGAGCCGCCAAGTACGACCGTGATCAATCTGCGGCCATCGCGAACCGCAGAAACGGCGAGGTTGAAGCCTGAGGCGTTCGTGAAGCCTGTTTTCAGCCCATCCACGCCGTCCATTTGGCCCAGGAGGTGATTGTGATTGCCCATCACCTGTCCGCGGAACACGAACTGTTGCTGGCTGAACAGACGATAATATTGCGGGTAGTCGCGCATCACGGCTCGCGACAATATCGCGATGTCGCGGGCCGTCGTGATCTGGCGGGAATCCGGTAAGCCTGAGGCGTTTACGAACCGGGTGCCCGCCATGCCCAACTCCTTGGCCCGAAGAGTCATCAGAGCAGCGAAGCGGCTTTCAGTGCCACCCAGGCGCTCCGCCGTCGCGACTGCGACATCGTTGGCAGACTTGATGGCCATGGCCTGCATGGCTTCATTCACCGAAACCGAGTCTCCGGCGCTTACCCCCAGTTTGGTTGGCGACTGCGCCGCGGCGTGGGGCGAAATAACGATGCGGTCATCGAGTCTCAGTTTACCCGACGCCAGGGCCTCAAAGGTCAGATAGAGGGTCATCACCTTGGTGATCGACGCCGGATAACGCGGACTGTCCGCGCGTTTGGCGTACAGCACCTCGCCGGATTTCGCGTCCACGACGATGGCCGCATACTTCGGCTGGTTTGCCGGCAATTGCAGATATGACGCCTGAGCCTGGGCCTGCGGCGCCGCCATCGCAACCATAGCTGCAATGAGAATGCCGATACTAAGCAACAGGGGGCGGGCGGGCTTCAACATGCTTCGTCCGTCGAATCAAAAGGTTCAGGCCACCTGGGGGCAGCCAAGCAAGACCCTAGCATGCCCTGGACGTCCTTGCGCGATGGTAAACACGACTTGAAGTTGGTCCGATTGTCGCGCCGCGCCAGGGCACGATCACGTGATTTCGCTCGCCACGCGAAATTATGGTGCGCTGCACCAAAAATTTTCTTGACCGCCGCACTGCAACATGAGATTACTGCAGTGCGTCAACCCGCCGATCCGACGAACCTGCCCCGATTATCCGTTTCGCGCCCGTCATAAGACCGCGGACGTACCACACACACTCTCAGGAGCCTGACATGGCCGCTGCCGAAACCGTAAAGACCACAGTTGACCAATACACCGCCGCGGGCGCCACAGCGTTTAAGGACGCCGTCGAGAAATCTCTCTCAGCCCTGACCGACGCCAACGGCCACTCCAAGAAGAATCTGGAGGCGGTTGTCGCTTCCGTGACGGCAGCCACTAAGGGCGCTGAAACGCTGGGCGCCCAGGCGATGGCTTTTTCCAAGGCATCACTGGAAGGCCAAGTCTCCGCTGCGAAGTCCCTGGCCGGCGCCAAGTCCGTGCAGGAAGTGATCGAGTTGCAGACTTCCTACGCCAAGTCCGCACTCGAAACCTACATGGGCGAGATGGGCAAGATGTCGGAGACGGTCGCAGCTTGCCTGAAGGACAGCATGAAGCCTCTGAATGAGCGTGTGACCGCGGTGGTCGAGCGCTTCCAGGCGGCCCGCTGAACCCACCTAGGCTGTCGAACAGATTGGAAGGCCCGGGTCATTCGACCCGGGCCTTTTCACATCTGTGCGGGAGAGTTAGACCTGCGCCATGCCTAATTTTGAAGCCCGCCTCGCCGAACTCGGAATAACGCTTCCGCAACCGCGCGCGCCGGTAGCCAACTATGTGCCATTTGTGCGTACGGGGGATCTCGTCCACATCTCCGGACAGATCTCGGCGGACGAGGGCGGCGGAATTACCGGCGTGGTCGGCGTCGATGTCGACCTTGACCAGGGCGTTGCTGCTGCCCGGATTTGCGGAATCAATCTCATCGCGCAGATGAAGGCAGCCTGCGAGGGGGATCTCAGCCGTATAGTTCGTGTTGTTAAGCTTGCCGGCTTTGTGCAGGCAGGGCCGGATTTCCTCCAGATTCCCCAGGTTGTGAACGGCTGCTCCGATCTTATGGTGGCGACTTTCGGCAATGCGGGTCGTCACGCCCGGTCTGCGGTGGGCGTATACCGCCTGCCTATGAATTTTGCGGTCGAAGTCGACGCCGTGGTGCAGGTCCTGTGAAGGACCAGTTCGGCGCGGCTTGGGAGCATCTGTTCCACCCGCCGGTGGCCCATCGCGGCCTATGGAGTCCCGGGGGGGCTCCTGAGAATTCACAGGCGGCGTTTCAAGCGGCCTGCGCAGGAGGTTATGGCGTCGAGTTGGATGTCCAACTGTCGGCGGACGGCGAGGCGATGGTCTTCCACGACGATGATCTGCAGCGACTGACCGGACAGCCCGGGCGGTTGCGTGACCGCACCGCTGCGGATCTGGCTCAGGTACGCCTATCGGGGACTGACGAACGCATTCCAACCTTGTTGGAGGTGCTGACCCTTATCGGCCACCGCGCCATGGTCCATATTGAGCTCAAGACACCCTACGGAGATGTCGGCCGCCTGGAACAGCGGGTCCATGAAATCATAATCGACCACGCAGGTCCCTTGGCGGTAATCGGCTTCAATCCCTATTCCCACGCTTGGTTCGCTGACCGCTTTCCTGGTGTTCTGCGAGGCCTGGACTCCGACCGCTACCGCAATGCGCCACACTTGGCCGAGGAGCAGCGCAAGGCGTTCGCGCGGTTGGAACACGTAAAAATCGCGCGGCCGCATTTCTTGGCGCTGGGCGTGGATATGTTACCCAGCGATGCCGCCGCCGCCCATCGCGCCAAGGGTTTGCCCATCGTCGCCTGGACCGTACGCGGCCCCGAGCAGTGGGCGGATTTGAAGCCTCACTGTGACAACTTTATCTTCGAGGGATTTGCCGCGTGAGGCTCCCTACCCGATGGCGCTGAAGTCTGAAGTCAAGGTTCATCGGCGCATCGCCGAGATTGGCAGTTCGGCTTGGAATGACTGCGCCAACAACCCCATCTATTCCAGGAACCCCTTTATATCTTTCGAATTCCTGGGCGTCGTTGAGGAATCTGGTTGCGCGGTCGAAACCACCGGTTGGGGGCCACAGCATCTTACTGTCGCCGACGAGACCGGCCGCATCGCCGCCGTAGCTCCACTTTATCTGAAGTCCCACAGCCAGGGTGAATATGTTTTCGACCACAGCTGGGCCGATGCTTATGAGCGTGCGGGGGGGCGATACTATCCAAAGCTTCTGTCAGCGGCGCCGTTTACTCCGGCGACCGGTCCGCGGCTGCTGGTGCGACCGGATGTTGATGTGGACGCCGCTCGCAAGACGCTACTCGCAGGCGCCATCAATCTTTGCGACCGCTATGGCGCATCATCTCTGCATGTGAACTTCCCCCGAGAGGATGAATGGCGCTGGATGGGGGAACAGGGACTCGCCCTGCGCCAGGGCCAGCAATTTCACTGGTTGAATCAGGGCTATGCAACGTTCGATGATTTCCTGGCGAGCCTTTCGTCAGGGCGACGCAAAACTATCCGACGGGAGCGGCGTGATGCCCAAGCCGAATTGGAAATTTTCGCCCTCACCGGTGAGGCGATCAATGAGGAACATTGGGATGCTTTTTTCGCGTTCTATATGGATACCGGTTATCGGAAATGGGGGCGCCCCTACCTGAATCGCCTGTTTTTCAGCCTGCTGGGTGAGCGCATGGCCGATAATGTTCTACTTGTGATGGCCAAGCGCGGGGGCAAATGGATCGCTGGCGCGCTCAACTTGATCGGTGGCGATTGTCTTTATGGTCGCAATTGGGGCGCGACCGAGAACGTGCCATTCCTGCACTTCGAACTTTGCTATTATCAGGCGATTGAATGGGCGATCGGCCGCGGGCTCACTCGTGTTGAGGCCGGCGCCCAAGGCCAACACAAGATAGCCCGCGGCTACCTGCCGAGCCCGGTCTACTCCGCTCACTACATCGCCGATCCGGCCCTGCGTGGACCCGTGGAGGATTTTGTCCGCCGCGAACGCGCCGCCGTGGAGGGCGAAATGGAATGGCTGGCGGAGGAGTACTCTCCCTTCCGGCAGGGGGGATAAGGCAGCAGCGTTCGCCAGTGAGAACCGGACTTGCTAGGATAAGGCGCATCAGCAGCGGGAGTTGGCGATGAGCCTGGACGGAACCTACGACGAGGCCAACATCTTCGCCAAAATCTTGCGTGGCGAGGTCCCAGCCGCCAAGGTTTTCGAGGATGAACACGTATTTTCCTTCATGGATGCCTTTCCACAGAGCAAGGGCCACACCCTTGTGATTCCTAAGCACAGCCGGGCCCGCAACTATCTGGAGGAAGAGCCGCAGATTCTGGCGCCGCTGATGCTCGGTGTGCAACGTGTCGCCCGCGCAATTCGAACGGCGCTCAAACCCGACGGACTGATGATTTCCCAGTTCAACGGCGCGCCGGCGGGCCAGACCGTGTTCCACCTGCACGTCCACATCATTCCACGTTGGGACGGCGTGGCGCTCGGCCGCCATGGTGGCGGCATGGCCGATGTAAATGAACTGAAGGCGCTTGCATCGCGCATCGCCGCAAACATCGCCTGACAAAAAAGCCCTGGTCGCGATGCGACCAGGGCCCAACTATATGTCGACAGGAAAGGCGATCAGTCCGCCAGTTCGGGCGCCGGATCCTCGGCGGTGTCTCGCAGGCCATGCCTTTTCGGCCGTTCGATCTGCGGCGAGCCGGGGGTGTGAGTTTGTCCTTCGATGTCGAAGCCGATTTTGCCGTCGCGCAGCACCACTTTTACGTGGCCGCCCTTAACCAGCTTCCCGAACAGGATCTCGTCGGCCAACGGCTTCTTGATGTGTTCCTGGATGACCCGGGCCAGCGGCCGAGCCCCATAAAGTTCATCGAAGCCGTTTTTGGCCAGCCAGTCCGCGGCTTCATCCGAGGTTTCGATCGTCACATGGCGGTCTGCGAGTTGAGCCTCCAGTTGCATGACGAACTTCTGCACCACCTGGCGAATGATTTCCGGCGACAAGGGCTTGAAGCCGACCACCGCATCCAGGCGATTGCGGAATTCGGGGGTGAACAGGCGCTTGATCGCCTCATCGGCCTCATCTTCGGCCTTACCGCGTCCGAAGCCGATCGACTGCCGCTGAGCGTCTGAAGCGCCGGCGTTGGTGGTCATGATCAGGACCACGTTGCGGAAATCGACCTTCTTGCCATTGGCGTCGGTCAGCACCCCATGGTCCATGACCTGCAGCAGAATGTTGAAGACGTCAGGGTGCGCCTTCTCGATTTCGTCCAGCAGGACCACGGCGTGGGGATGTTGGTCGACGGCATCCGTAAGCAGCCCGCCCTGATCGAAGCCCACATAGCCGGGCGGCGCGCCGATCAGGCGGCTCACCGTGTGGCGCTCCATGTATTCACTCATGTCGAAGCGCAGAAGCTCGATGCCGAGCGTTGCTGCCAGTTGACGGGCCGTTTCGGTCTTGCCCGTGCCGGTAGGTCCAGTGAACAGATAGCAGCCGATCGGCTTGTTGGCGTCCCGCAGGCCTGCCCGCGCCATTTTCATGGCTGAGGAGAGCTGGTCGATGGCGTCGTCTTGGCCGTAGACCGCCCGCTTCAGGTCGGTCTCCAGCTGCCGTAGGGATTCGGTGTCGGACTTTGACACCGACTTGGGAGGGATGCGGGCGATCTTGGCGACCACCGTCTCCACTTCCTTCACTCCAATCACCTTCTTGCGGCGGCCTTCCGGCAAAAGCATCTGGCTGGCGCCAGCCTCGTCGATGATGTCGATCGCCTTGTCGGGCAGCTTGCGGTCGGTGATGTATTTGGCCGACAGTTCCACCGCTGCCTTGATGGCGTCAGCCGTGTAGCGGAGCTTATGGAATTCCTCATAGTAGGTTTTCAGGCCCTTGAGGATCTTGATCGTGTCTTCGACAGTGGGTTCGTTGACATCGATCTTCTGGAACCGTCGCACCAGCGCCCGGTCCTTCTCGAAGTGCTGGCGGAACTCCTTGTAGGTTGTTGAGCCCATGCAGCGAAGGCTGCCTGACGCCAAGGCTGGCTTCAGCAAGTTCGATGCGTCCATGGCGCCGCCGGAGGTAGCGCCCGCTCCGATCACCGTGTGGATCTCGTCGATGAACAGGATGGCGTCGGGGTGGTTCTCCAACTCCTTGACCACCTGCTTCACGCGTTCCTCGAAATCGCCGCGGTAGCGGGTGCCAGCCAGCAGAGACCCCATGTCCAGGCAGAAGATGGTGGAGCCGGCCAGAACTTCCGGAACTTGCTTGTTGACGATCTTGCGGGCCAAGCCCTCGGCGATTGCGGTCTTACCAACGCCAGGATCGCCCACCAGCAGCGGGTTGTTCTTTGTGCGCCGGCAGAGGATCTGGATGCAGCGTTCCACCTCTGCGGCCCGGCCAATGAGAGGGTCGACCTTCCCCTGTTTGGCTTTCTCATTGAGGTTGACGCAATAGGCGTCCAGCGCTTCGCCACCAGTTTTCACCGCCGGCTTTTCGTCCTCGTCGGCGCCCTTAACAGGCTTGGCTTCGGAGGCTCCGGCCTTCTTGGCGATGCCGTGTGCGATATAGTTGACCGCGTCGTAACGGGTCATGTCCTGCTCCTGCAGGAAATAGGCGGCATGGCTTTCGCGCTCGGAGAAGATCGCCACCAGCACATTGGCGCCGGTTACTTCCTCGCGGCCCGACGACTGGACGTGGATCACAGCCCGCTGGATCACCCGCTGAAATGACGAGGTCGGCTTGGCATCCTCACCGTCGTCAACCACCAGGGAGCGCAGTTCGTTGTCCACATAGTTGTTGAGCGTGGTGCGAAGCGCCGGAATATCCACCTCGCAGGCTTTCATCACCCCAGCGGCGTCCTCATCATCGACAAGGGACAAGAGCAGGTGCTCCAGGGTCGCGTATTCATGCTTACGCTGGTTCGCGTAGGCCACCGCGCGGTGGAGGGATTCTTCGAGTTGGCGCGAAAACGAGGGCAAGCTTGGCCTCAATCCTTTTCCATGGTGCACTGCAAGGGGTGCTGATGACGCCGGGCTGCGTCTACGACCTGGGCCACCTTTGTTTCCGCCACTTCGTACGTGAACACGCCGCAAACGCCGACACCGTGCTGGTGGACGTGCAACATGATCCGGGTCGCATCTTCGCGCGACTTGTTGAAAAACTGCTCAAGCACATAAACGACGAACTCCATAGGCGTGTAGTCGTCATTCAGGAGCAGAACGCGGTAAAGCGACGGCTTCTGCGTCTTCGGTTTCGTCTGAGTGATCACGGTCGAGCGTACGCCCGTATCCTGATCACCTTGCTTTCGCTCGGCCATCGACCGATCTCCTGGGGCGTGCGCAAAACCGCCCTGAACGGAAATAGATATGGAAATTGGCTCAGTTTGAAAGAGCCCATTTGTCGCGCAGGCCCGATTACGCTTCCAGCAGCGGCCTTTCCAGGCCTTATCTTGGCCGGATGCGCTCAATCTGCTCGCGCGACGCGCACCTTTAGCGCGCGGCCGGTGGTAAGCGACCTGGCGCCGAACCGGGCGCGAATCGCATCGGCGCTGCGTTCCCCGGCCAGGGAGCGGCGCTCGGCGTCGTCGAAGAAGTCATGCTCGACGGTGTCGGCGTCGATCAACTCGCTCACCCCCACGCCGACCAGCCGCCAACTGCGGCCATCGATTTCGGCCGCCAGCAGCTCGCGGCTGACTGAAAAAAGCAATCGCGCCGTCTGGGTGGGGGCCCTTAGCGCGCGACGGCGGGTCACGATCCGAAAGTCCGCGGTCTTCAGTTTCAGTGTCACCACCCGTCCCGCCACTCCTGCCGCGCGGGCCTGAGCGGCGACCCGCTCGCATAGCGGGGCGAGGCGATCCTCAAGATCACCAACGCTCTTGAGATCGTCGTTGAAGGTGGTTTCTGCGCTAATCCCTTTTCGGGTTTGATCGGGTTCCACTGCGCGGCTGTCGCGCCCCAGGGCAAGTCCGTGCAGCCTTAGGCCGTGCGCTCCAAAGGCGTCGGCCAACCGCCGTGGTTCCGCGCACGCCAAGTCGCCGACGGTGGTGAACCCCGCTTGGGCCAAGGAGCGGACCATTGCCGGACCTACGCCCGGCAGAATCGCAACGGGTCTTGGAGCAAGGAACGCTTGCGCCTCGTCCTGGCCGATCACTGAGAATCCCCGCGGCTTGTCAAGATCCGAGGCGATCTTGGCCAGGAACTTGTTTGCCGCCAGCCCGATTGACACCGAGAGCCCCACCTCAGCTTCGATTCGCGCCTGCAGTTTCGCCAGGGTCACCGCTGGCGCGGCGCCATGCAGCCGCTCGGTGCCAGCCAGATCCATCCAGGCCTCATCCAGCGACAGGGGCTGGATCAGCGGCGTAAGTTCCGCCGCCATGCCCAGAATTCGTCGGCTCTCGGTACGATACTTGGCGAAGTCCGGCTTGATGACCACCGCCTCGGGGCAGGCCTTCAGCGCCTTGAACATGGGCATCGCCGAGCGCACTCCAAACAATCGGGCGATGTAACAACAGGTGGTGACCACGCCGCGCTTGCCGCCACCGACGATTACCGGACAGTCACGAAGTTCGGGACGGTCCCGCTTTTCCACCGAGGCGTAGAAGGCGTCGCAGTCCATGTGGGCGATATGCAACCGCCCTAGATCTTCATGCGCGATCATGCGCGGCGAGCCGCACCCTGGACACCGTTTAGCCGGCGTTTCGAAGGTCCGCAGACAGTCGCGACAGAGCGCTTTCACGGCGCGCCCTCGATCGGCCAGAGCCGGGCCGCACCACGCACGCCGGAAGAATCTCCGTGCATCGCCTTCCGGATCGGCGTGTCGAAGGCGTCGGAGAAAACATGCGCGGCCATCGCGTCAGGCGCCCTCTCATAGATAGACTGCACATTCGACATCCCGCCACCCAGCACGATCATGTCGGGATCGACGATGTCGCAGACCACCGCCAGGCCCCGCGCCAGCCGGTCGATGTATCTGTCAAGCGCAGCCTGGGCCGTGGGCTCGCCGGCCTGCGCCGCCAGGGCCAGCGCTTCTGCGGTTAGACCGCCGCGATGATCTCGTGCAAATCCCGGTCCCGACACCCAGGTTTCGAGGCATCCCAACCGGCCGCACCAGCACGTTGGGCCAGGCAGTTCATCTGCGTTGGGCCAGGGCAGGGGAGTATGGCCCCATTCGCCTCCGATTCCATTGCGTCCCTCGATCAGCGCGCGATCGATGACCAGTCCGCCGCCGCAGCCAGTTCCGATGATCACTGCGAAAACCACCCGAACGCCTGCCGCCGCGCCATCGATGGCTTCCGACAACGCCAGGCAGTTGGCGTCATTGGCCAACCTTACCGGCCGCTCAAGCGTTCGTTCCAGGTCTTCGCGAAAGGGGCGCCCATTCAATTGCGTCGAGTTGGCGTTTCGAAGCTTACCGCGCCGCGGCGATTGCGATCCAGGTCCGCCGACACCAACGCAGGTGAAACGAATCCCGGCGACGCTTTCCACCTCGTAAACCAAGCGTCGCACCACGCCTAGCGCAGACTCATAGTCTGGCGGCGTAGCGGCGCGCCGGCTGACTAGCACAGCTCCGCCATCGTCGATCGCCGCCGCTTCGATCTTGGTGCCGCCAAAGTCAACGCCGATACGCAACATGCCAGAACCCTAACGGCTGATCGCCTCGATGATCGCATCCGCCAAAGTCGGCCAGTCGTCAATTCGGCGATGAAGGTCGGGTTTTGAAGGCGCCAGCGGACGCAGCCGCTCATCCGCCACATGTTGGAATCTGGCGGTTTGAGGCGAGGCGTCCGCAACCGAATCAAGGTTGGAGATCAGGTCATCGACGAAGGCGCTGGCATGCGCCGTTCGCGCCGCCATCGCGGCGGCCAGGGGCCCTTTTGGGCCTACGTTCAGCATCAGCGGATAGTCCATCCCGTGGCGGCCTAGCCAGCGCGCCCGGGCCAACCGCGCCGCCGGAGGCGCATTGCTGCAGATGACAAGCGAGGCGTGATCAGACACCCCCCGCAGTGCCGCTGCGGCCCCTTTCGCCGGGGTCATGTCGGCTGCCCCCAGTCGGAAAAAGTCATCGAAATGCCTTCGGCCTTCCAAGACGTCCAGGTGGTCAGTTTCGCCCGGCCGGAAGATATTCTGGAATAGGGCGAACCTTTGGACTCGGAACTCCAGTCCGCGGCCGGCCAGGAAGTCGCCGAACCCGGCCATGAACATACCGAGAACTTCGTCCACATCCACGATAACAAGCGGGCGATCGGGGGCGATCCCCAGCAGGTCGAGGTCGCTGTTTCGAATGGTTTGGACGGGGGGAGCGGGGGGGTTCGGATTCACGCGACTAACGAAGTTTAAGGATATCCATGTGATGACTCGCCAATTGGTGGGGCGGCGACGAAACCTTTCGGGCCGGCCAAAGAGAGACTGTTGAGTCGGCAATGGCCAAGAAGGTCCTCATCGTCGAGGATAACGAGCTGAACATGAAGCTTTTTCATGATCTCCTCGATGCCCAGGGCTATGAGACGCTGCAGACCCGTGAAGGTCTTCAGGCGTTAGCGCTCGCACGTGAGCACCGGCCCGACCTGATCCTCATGGACATCCAGCTGCCGGAGATTTCCGGCCTCGAAGTCACCAAGTGGCTCAAGGAGGATGACGAGCTCGCATCGATCCCCGTTGTCGCGGTGACAGCCTTCGCCATGAAGGGCGATGAGGAACGGATCCGTGAGGGAGGCTGCGAGGCCTATATTTCCAAGCCCATATCGGTCGCGCACTTCCTCGAAACCATCCGGCGGCTGCTGGAATAGGTCATGTCAGCACGCATTCTCGTCGTCGACGACATTGAGGCCAACGTCCGCCTACTCGAAGCCAGGCTCACCGCCGAGTACTATGAAGTACTGGTCGCGTACAACGGTCCTGAGGCATTGCGGATCGCGGCCGAAGAAAAGCCAGACATCGTCCTCCTGGATGTGATGATGCCAGGGATGGACGGCTTTGAGGTCTGCCGCCGCCTAAAAGAGGCGCCGGATACGCGTCACCTTCCCGTCGTGTTGGTCACCGCCCTGGATGGCCGCAATGACCGCATCACTGGGCTGGAAGCCGGCGCCGATGACTTCCTCACCAAGCCAATCGATGACGTAATGCTGTTCGCGCGGGTGCGTAGCCTGACCCGCCTGAAAACGGTTATCGACGAACTGCGCGAGCGCGAGGCCTCCGGTCGGCGGATGGGCGTGATCGCAGGCGTGGCCTCCCGGCTTGGCGGAACCGGCGGCCGCATCCTGATCATCGACGACAATGAGCGTCAGGCGCAGCGTACGTTTTCGGAACTGGCGATCGAACATCGCCCGGTGGTTGAAGGCCTGCCCGAGAAGGCGATGGCGACCGCAAAGGGGCCTGTGGATCTGGTCATCGTCAATGCGGTTGCAAAGGGATTTGACGGTCTTCGTTTAGCCGGCCAACTCCGCTCGGAGGAAGCCACAAGGCACCTGCCGATCCTGGCCATCGTTGACTTCGATGAACGCAACCGGCTCGTGAAGGCTCTGGAACTCGGCGTCAACGATGTTCTGGCCAAGCCGATCGACCCACAGGAGCTGTCCGCCCGGGTTCGAACCCAAATTCGCCGCAAGCGGTATACGGACTACCTGCGCAACAACCTCGATCATTCGCTTGAGTTGGCCGTAACAGATCAACTGACAGGCCTGCACAATCGCCGCTACATGGCCGGGCAGCTGGAAGCCCTGGTAAAGAGGGCGGCCTTGGGTGGTGGTCCGGTTGCGACGATGCTGATCGACATCGATCACTTCAAGAAGATCAATGACGGCTTTGGCCATGATGTTGGCGACGAGGTGCTGCGCGAGTTCGCGGTGCGCTTGGCCTCCAACGTCCGGGCCATCGACCTGCCGTGCCGATTCGGTGGTGAGGAGTTCGTGGTGGTGATGCCCGACACCCGCCTGGACGACGCCCAGCGCATCGCCGAACGGATTCGCCTGCATGTCGCCGGATCACCCTTTCGGGTTATGGGCGGAACTGAACTCCTGACGGTGACGATTTCCATTGGTGTGGCCGCCACCCAGGAGGCCGACACCCCCGAGGTGCTGCTCAAGCGGGCGGACGAGGGTGTCTATGAGGCCAAGGCCGCCGGCCGTAACCGGGTGGTCGCCCGGGCGGCCTGACCGGCGCTGACAATGAAAAACGCCCGGGAATTTCCCGGGCGATTTCTTAAATAAATCTGATCCCTAAGGTCGGCTACTTGATCTTGCCTTCTTTGAACTCGACGTGCTTGCGCACGATCGGGTCGTACTTCTTGAACACCAGCTTTTCGGTCTTTGTGCGGGCATTCTTCTTGGTGACGTAGAAAAACCCGGTGTCAGCCGAGGAGTTCAGGCGGATTTTTATGGAGGCGGGCTTCGCCATGGTCAGTCCTTACGGCGGCTCAGCGGCCAAGCGGCCGGGGCTCGAAAATGAGCGGCGGACAATACGAATCGCGGCGACGAAGTCAATGCGCCATGCTTGGCGTAATGGCCATGCGCGTCTTATACAGCTCGTCATGGCCCTGCGACCGCCCCGCGACCTGCGCCTGGAAACCGGCGCAAGCATCCTCGACTACGAGCTGCTTGGGGAGAAAGCCGCGACACTCGGCCGGATGGGTGAGAAGGCGGCCAAGGCGATGAGCGCTCTCCATCGCTGCAGCCTCGCCGATAGGGATCGCCCCATGAGGCTCGCTCAGGCGGCTGAGGCGGTCTGGTGCTTCTTCATCCAGCGCGAACTGTGCGGCTTCCGAGATCATCGTGTCGTGATCTCCGAGTTGAACATCCCGCGGGAGGTTCTGGTCCGCCTGGGGGCGGTCAGAGGTTGCTAGAGGTGGGTCAGCTGCGACGTCCCGTACATGAACCGCATGAACGGGATCGGCCGGGCAGGATGTTCTAGCCGCTGCTCCATCTCCCGCAGCACGAACCGGGTCACGATCGGCAGGTCGAGATCCTGAGCGTCCTTCAAGGTGAACCAGGCGATTTCATCGAGTTCTCCGCAGTCGGCCTGTCGCTCCAGGCTGACCAGTCGCTCAGCTTCCGCCATAAAGAATCGGGCATCGAAGCGCTTTGGCACGCTAGGCGGAGTAATCGCCCGCGCCACGAAGCTTAGCGCCGCCAGGTCGGCCTGGGCGCCCTGGACTAAAAACTCGCGCCAGGGACCGGTTGCGGAGCGGACGGGCGCAGGGCGCGCCAGCAGCAGGCCCGCCTCTTCGAAGGTTTCCCGGATCGCCGCCATGCCCAGAGCGCGGGCGCGGGCCAGGGGCGCAGTCAAATGCAGCTTTTCGGCCACCTCAGGCCGTAGATCGCTGGCGTAAGGCGCATGGAAATCACAGCGGTCGACACGGCCGCCGGGAAACACCCACTTATCCGGCATGAAACTGTGACCGCCATGACGGCGGCCCAACAGGATGCGGGGCTTTTGTGAATCTCGGCGCACCAGGATCAGAGTGGCGGCATGTCGCGGCCGCACGGCGCGGCTGCCGGCAATCCGGTCGGGTAGGGTGGTGACCGTGCGTTCTTCTTCAAATTTAAAACTGGACATCAAACAAGCGTATGAACTCTGGACTGCAGCAAGGGAAGTCCTCTACCGCCGCCTTGTTCTGGGACCACGGGCTGGCGGGCGGCCAATTGGCGGGCGACGGCGCGCGCCCTGGGGCGGTCGCGGCGCCCGCGGATCTGCGGGGTCCGGATCGCTCAGCATCTCGAACAGTAGTCCACCGGTCAGTGGTGTCGCCTCAACCAACCGCACACTCACAGTCCGTCCCAACGGCCACCGCCGGCCCGAGCGTTCGCCGACCAAGGCGTGAGTTCGCTCGTCGTGGATGAAAAACTCATCTCCAAGCCGTGACACGGGCACAAGGCCATCAGCCCCAGTTTCCGACAGCCGCACGAACAGGCCGAAACGTGTGACGCCGGTGATGCGTCCCTCGAACTCAGCACCTACGCGCTCGGATAGGAAGGCCGCCACATAGCGGTCCGTGGCGTCGCGTTCCGCCGCCATCGCCCGGCGTTCGGCCGCGGTGATCGCCTCAGCCGTGGATTTCAACCGTTCCACGTCTCGATCGCTCAATCCGTCGGCGCCCAGGCCCAGCGCACGGATCAGCGCGCGGTGGACAATCAGGTCCGCATAACGCCGGATCGGCGAGGTGAAGTGTGCGTACTTGGCCAGGTTCAGACCAAAATGGCCGATATTTTCAGGGGAATAGATCGCCTGCATCTGGCTGCGCAGAACGACTTCGTTGACGATCTCTCCATGCGGCCCGCCCCGGGTCTGGTCCAACAAGCGATTGAAACGGTCTGTGCGCGGTGCTTCGCCCTTGGACCAGGGGATCGCCAGGGTTTGCAAAAAGTCCGCCAGGGCGTTCACCTTCTCCTGGCTGGGCGTGTCGTGGATGCGATAGATCAGCGGTGTGCGCTTGGCCTCAAGGGTTTCAGCGGCGCAAACATTGGCCTGGATCATCATCTCTTCGATCAACCGGTGCGCCTCCAGTGACGGGCGTGGTGTAATCGCGGTTATCTTGCCCTCAGGGCTTAACGTGATCTTTCGCTCCAGGCTTTCGATGGCCAGCGGCGAGCGGGCGTCTCGGCCCTTCTTCATTGTCGCGTAGGCATCGTAGAGAGGCTTTAGGATTGGCTCCAGGATCGGACCGGTGACGTCGTCGGGCGCGCCATCCACAGCGGCTTGCGCCTGCTCATAGGCCAGCTTGGCGGCTGATCGCATTAGGCCGCGCACGAACCGATGCGAACGTTTTCGGCCGTCTGCGCCGAAGGTCATCTGAACCGCCATACAGGCCCGTGCTTCGCCTTCGCGCAGCGAACAAAGACCGTTGGACAGCCTCTCTGGCAGCATCGGTTCGACACGGTCGGGGAAATAGACGCTGTTGGCCTTCTCCCGGGCTTCCTCATCCAGCGCCGAGCCGGGCCGGACATAGGCCGCAACATCAGCGATCGCCACCCAGACGATCCAACCGCCTGGATTCTTCGGGTCGTTGTCCGCGCTGGCGTAGACCGCGTCGTCGTGGTCGCGGGCGTCCGCCGGGTCGATGGTGACAAATGCGATGTCGCGCAGGTCCTCCCGACCTGTCAGCGTTGGCGCAGCCGCCGTTTCGGCCTCAGTCTGGGCGGCTGGTGTAAATCCCATCGGAATGCCGTGGGTGTGGATGGCGATCAACGACGCGGCGCGGGGATCGTCCTCCCGGCCCACGACCTCCAGAACTTTACCTCGATGCGGCCCAAAGCGGCGTTCAGCACCGCCGACCTGGGCCAACACGAGATCGCCGTCATGCAGGGACTCCGCAGCCAGTCCTTCCAGCACAAGGCTCTGTTTGGCGCGGCGGTCGACCGGTTCGACGCGCACTTCCCGGCGTCCCTTACGGACCACGCCCAAAATCCTGTGCGCGCTCTGGCCCAGGCGTTTGATCAGGCGAGCTTCCACCTCGCCGTCGGCGAGCCGCTCAAAGCGGACCAGCAGCCGGTCGCCCAATCCCGGGGCCCCGGCAGTCGCTTCGGCCTTATCTGGAACCAAACGCGCGCGGGGCGCGTCCTCCGCTTTGCTCAGTCGAACCCATAATTCACCATCGGTGTCGCGCTCCACGACATCGGCCACGCCCACTGGGGGTAAGGCGCCGGTTTCGCTGATCCGCCTTCCATCCCGACGCACCAAGGCGCCGGCCTCCTCGAGCTCGCGCAACAATTCACGAAGTGCGCGCCGGTCAGCGCCCTTCAGCCCGAACGCCTGAGCGATCATGGCGCGCGGAGCGTCCGGATTCCGGCGCACATACGCCAGTAGAGTGTCTCGGTCCGGCAGACCTTGTGGCAGGCGTGTGGGCCGCGGCGGGCGTTTGATCATGGATCACACTACCCGGAATTTTCGCCGCTGCAGTCGCTCTTCTGCAATCAACCCTAACGCGAGCACGATCGCCAGCGCGGCGGTTGTATTCGACGGGAAGATGTATCGGGCGTCGGCAGCAGGCGCGACAAAGTACAGTACGCCGGCGTAGGCGAAGCTGCCGACGAGTAGTGCTGCGATAACCTGCCGCATCGGTCCACGCCGACCGATGATCAGCAAGCCAGCGGCGGCGCCGGCAAGATAAAGCAGCCATGGCTGACGCCAAGGCTTGGCCGCGCGCAAAGTCACATAGGTCATTAGCCGGGCAGCCGCCGCAGGCCTGGCCAACTTGAGGCCATAGGGGTTGGGGTCGATCGCCGCATGAATGGGATAAAAGGCGCCCTCACGCGAAAATCCCATCTGGTGGATGAACACCTGCAGGCGATGGGCGGCGTAACAGCGAGGTTCATGGCGCAATAGGAACCACCATGTTCGCGCGACGTCTCCCTCGCCGCCGGTCTCAAGCATGCGGGGCCCTCCCGGCTTAGCCGCCAGTGATAGTTGCAGATGACGGGGGTCGTAGGCGGTGCGGACCTGACGTGGTGAGATGTTCTGACCTCCAGTCACGGCGGCCGGCAGATAGACGCGCCCGGCGCAAGCGGAGATGCCTATCAGGTCAAATTCCCGGGTGCCGCCCAAACTGTCCGGCTGTGCAAGCGGTGAAAAATCTGGCGCGCGCCAATGTGTCGACGCCCAGGCAAGGGCAAGCGCTATGACGGTCGCCATGATCGCTGTCACCCGACCGCTTGTGGAGTTACCCAGGACCGGACGCCAGATCATTATCAAGAGAAGGCCCGCCACCAGCAGAATGGCGTTGTAACGTAAGGCGACCGCCAGCCCGAGACTTGTGATCCCAGCTGCCAGCAGGACGCGCGATTCCTTGCGCGCTGAAAGCAAATACAGGGCGAGGCCCGCCAAGGTGAAGCTCGCTGTCGGCACATCCCGCCAATGGGCAGACAGCACGCCAATTTGCGCCGGGATGGCGGCGAAGGTGGCGGCGAACAGAAGGCAAAGCAGGGCAGCCAACCCCCGACTCGCGATCGTCAGGTGGATAGTGATCCCTGCGGCAAGGAACAGCAGAAACGTCTGGGCGGCGAATAGCCCCCAGGTTTCGGCGCCGGCGGCGCGGCTGAACCAGAACAGATAGGCGTGCAGCGGCGGCCATAGCGCCGTATCGACGCCCGTCCCTGAGGCGGCGTAGGTGTAAAGACTGTCATAGGACATGAAGCCCGGCCAGGCGGCATGGCATGAAATCGCCGTCGCAAGGGCGGCGAACAACAGGGACCTTGCCCAGGATGGATTATGCAGTTCTGGGCCAGGTGCGGCGCCAACTTTGCTCATTGGATATCAAGCCGCCCGAGCCGGCAGACCGACCGGCCGTCGTTCATGACGCCATAGGCCTCAACCGATCCAGAATCTCGTCGGACCGTTACCTGCCAGCCCGTGTTGAGCGCGTCTATGTTCGGCCGCGCGCGCATGACATCGGGACGCGGCAGCTCGCCTTCGCCAGCGCCGACGATTAGACCGGCGTCATCTGCCGCGACGATGCGTCGAAAGCCCCGCCGTGCGTTGGTGTCCCACCCCCAGCCGACAATCTTCACCCCGCTCGGAGGGCCGATATAACGCACCAGCACATTGTCGGTGTTGCCTTCACAGGAACCGAGTCCCGGAAATGCGCTGTGCAATGTCTGACCGATTAGCGGCGCAGCCCATACCGGGGGATCGGGCGACGGCTTGTGCAACATCTTGGCTACAAGAGAAACTCTGCGAACTTGCGGGGGGGACCCGGGTGCGCGAAATGGCGGCTCCGTCTGCGCCGAGGCGCCTGCCGGGTCGCGCCAAGGTGGATCGCCACAGGCGTTCAAGCTCAGGGCCGCGGCCATTCCCAGCGCGCGGCAAAGTGAGAGTCGTCCGGCGGCCATACCGGTGTCAGCCGCCCGCCGCCTTCTTCTTCGCCGGAGGCTTCTTCCCGGCGGGCTTCTTCGCCGCTTTCTTTGGTGCGGAAGCCTTGGGCGCCGGCTTTCTGACGCCCCGTTTAGGCTTGCCGCCGCCTTTGGCTTCCCGTTCCGCCAGTAGCGCCACAGCCTCCGCCAGGGTTAGGGCCTTCGGGTCACCGCCGCGCGGCACATTGGCGTTGGTCGCGCCATGCTTCACATAGGGCCCGTAGCGACCCGGCATCACCCGAACCGGTTGGCCGTCGGTCGGGTGGGCGCCGAGGTCCGCCAGGGGCTGCGCCTCGCCTCGAGCCCGTCCCGGCCCAGCGGCGCGCTTCTCGGCCAGCAGGGCCACCGCGCGATTGAGGCCAACCTCGAAGACTTCGTCCACTGACGAGAGATTTGCATAGGTGCCTGCGTGTTCCACGAACGGCCCATAGCGGCCGATTCCGGCCGATATGACCTTGTCGTCCTCCGGATGCGCGCCCACCTCACGCGGAAGACGCAAGAGGCGCATGGCTTTTTCCAGGTCCATCGCCGCCGGCGACCAGGTTTTAGGCAGGCTGGACCGCTTAGGCTTTTCACCCTCGCCCAGTTGCACATAGGGTCCGAACCGACCGGCCTTCAGGAACACCGTCAATCCGGTTTCCGAGTCCACGCCCAGTTCGCGGTCGCCGTTGCTGACCTCGGCGTCCTCGCCGTCCTGAGCCAGTGGCCGGGTCATGCGGCATTCCGGATAGTTGGAGCAGCCGATGAAGGCGCCAAAGCGGCCGGTCTTCAGTGACAGCCGCCCGCTGCCGCAGGTCGGGCAGAGCCTAGGATCGCTCCCGTCTGCCTTGGCTGGGAAAATATGCGGCCCCAGAGCTTCATTAAGCGCGTCGAGCACCTGACCGGTGCGCAGATCGCCAATCTCCGCCACCGCGCCGGAGAAGTCGTCCCAAAATTCCCGAAGAAGCAACTTCCAGTTCAGCTGGCCCGCCGACACCAGGTCGAGCTTTTCCTCCAGCGCCGCGGTGAAGTCATACTCCACGTATTTGCGGAAGAATTCTTCCAGGAAGGCGGTGACCAGGCGACCCTTGTCCTCAGGAACGAACCTGTTCTTGTCCATGCGCACATATTCTCGATCGCGCAGCACGGTGAGGATCGAGGCATATGTGGAGGGGCGCCCGATGCTAAGCTCTTCCATCTTCTTGACCAGGCTGGCTTCGGAATAACGGGGCGGGGGTTCGGTGAAATGTTGGTCGGCCTTTGCGTCCAACACCTTAGCCGCGGCGCCGTCCTTGACTGCGGGCAGGCGACCACCTTCCTCGTCATCCGGGTCGTCGCGCCCTTCCTCGTATACGGCCAGATATCCGTCGAACAGCACCACCTGGCCGGTGGCGCGTAGACCGGTCTTGCCGTCAGCGGACTCCAGGTCGATGGACGTGCGCTCGATGCGTGCGGCTTCCATTTGCGAGGCGATCATTCGCTTCCAGATCAGCTCGTAAAGGCGGCCCATGTCCGCCTCCAGGCGCAGCGAGCCAGGATTGCGGCCGAGCGATGTCGGGCGAATCGCTTCGTGCGCCTCCTGGGCGTTCTTGGCCTTGGTCTTGTAGATGCGTCCGCTCTCAGGAACGTACTCGCGGCCATAGAGGCCGGCGATCACATCGCGGGCCTCCGTGACCGCCTCTGGCGCCGACTGCACGCCATCGGTCCGCATATAGGTGATCAGGCCGACGGTCTCTCCGCCGACATCGACACCCTCATAGAGACGCTGGGCAGCCTGCATGGTGCGCTGGGCGTTGAACCCCAGCTTCCGGGAGGCTTCCTGCTGCAGGGTCGAGGTTGTGAATGGCGGTGGTGGCGCGCGCCGGGCCGGCTTCTTCTCCACCGCAGACACCGTGAAGTTCGCCGCCTGCACCGCGGCCCGCGCGCCGTGGGCGGCCGGCTCGTCGGGCAGATCGAACTTCGTAAGTCGCTTGCCCTGGTGTTTGACCAGCCGTGCGGCGAAGGGTTCCGCCCCGGCGCTCACCTCAGCCTCGACGGTCCAATACTCCTGGCTCCGGAACCGCTCGATTTCCAGTTCACGGTCGACGATCAGCCGCAGCGCCACCGACTGCACCCGCCCTGCTGAGCGGGATCCTGGCAGCTTCCGCCACAACACCGGCGACAGGGTGAAGCCCACGAGATAGTCCAGAGCCCGGCGGGCGAGGTAGGCGTCCACCAACTCCATATCGAGGTCGCGCGGGTTCTTCATCGCCTCGGTGACGGCGGACTTGGTTATTGCGTTGAACACCACCCGCTGGATCTTGGCGCCTTTCAGCGCCCGCTTCTTCAACAACACTTCCAACACGTGCCAGGAGATGGCCTCTCCCTCGCGGTCGGGGTCGGTGGCCAGGATCACCAACTCGGCGGTCTTCGCAGCTTCGGCGATCTCATTGAGTCGTTTCGCGGACTTGGCGTCCACGTCCCAGCTCATGGCGAAGTCCTCGTCCGGCCGCACCGAGCCGTCCTTGGCTGGAAGGTCGCGGACGTGGCCGTAGGAGGCCAGCACCTTGTAATCCGGCCCCAGGTACTTGTTTATAGTCTTAGCCTTGGCCGGGCTCTCGACGACGACGACGTTCATGCGATGCTGCGAGCCTGTCCCGGGCGTGACGCCCGACCTTTGAGGGCGCGGAAAGTGTGTCGCGCCGCCACCTGTGTCAACGGCGACGTGTAAGTGAGCGCCAGGAACACATATTCTCCAGCGACGCGCGGGCTTATACGCCGGCTACCATTCCGCCCGCCAGCAGTTCGCAACGCCCGGCGAGCGAAAGCTCGACCAGCGCGGCGAAAACCGCCGCCGGCGGCGCGGCCGCCGCACGAACCAGTTCGTCCCTGGACACAGGGACCGGTGAAAGCAGATCGCTAAGCCGCCGACGCAACGCTTCGAATGCGGGGTCGCTCGGTGATGCATCTTGAGGCGGACCTTCCCAGCGCCGCCCCGGCTCTCGAAAACCATTGAATCCGGCCAGCGCTCGCAGCACGTCCTCTGCGCTTTCACACAGCGCCGCGCCCTGACGGATCAGGTCATTGGTTCCCCTATAACGCGGGTCGAGCGGAGATCCGGGCACCGCTAGCACCTCGCGACCCTGCTCGGCGGCCAGCCGGGCTGTGATAAGTGAACCAGACCTGACTTCGGCCTCCACCACGACCACTGCGCGGCTAAGGCCGGCTATTATCCGGTTGCGACGGGGAAAGTCCCGCGCCTGGGCGGCGCGCCCGGGCGGATGTTCCGCCGTCACCAGGCCAGTCGCGACGATTCGCTCATAAAGACCGCGGTGTTCCGCTGGATAGACGTCATCGACTCCGCCCGCCAGAACCGCAATGGTGCCGGTCGGCAATGCGCCTTCGTGGCCTGCGGCGTCTATGCCCCGCGCCAAGCCGGAGACGATTACTTGGCCGGCCTGACCCAGTTCCGCCGCCAGGCCGCGAGCGAACCTCTGGCCCGCGGCCGAGGCCACCCGCGCGCCCACCACCGCCACCGCCGGGCGCGCCATCATACTAACGTTTCCCCGCGCCCAGATCACCGGGGGCGGCGGATCGAGGGCGGCCAACTGCTGAGGAAACTCCGCCTCGCAGGCGCAGATCAGCCGCGCCCCCAGGCTATCCCCGGCCGCAATCTCGTCCTCAGCCTGAGCGGGGGTGGGAATATCCAGCCCGTTCCGGCCGCCCCGCCGCGCCAGATCCGGGATCGCCGCCAGCGCCGCCGCAGGCGTTCCGAACCGGCGGATCAATTGATCGAAGGTGACCGGTCCTACCGTCTCAGTTCGCGCCAGCCGCAACCAGTCGCGCCGCTCGACGGTGTCCAGCGTCTGCGTCACGCGCTGTTCTTCTTGGCGCCGATCCGAGGTTCCTCACCCTTCAGCAATCTTCGGATGTTGTCGGTGTGGCGGACATAGACAAGCACCGCCATGAACAGGGCCATCAACGCGACTGGCCGGGGCCGGTCCGTTGCGAACACGTATATCGGCGCCAGCGCCACTGCGGTAAGCGCCGCCAGCGACGAAATTCTGAACAGGAACGCCATCACCAGCCAGGTCGCCCCCGCGAGCAGTCCCGCCGGCCATGCGGCCGCCATCAGGGCGCCCAGGAATGTCGCCATGCCTTTGCCGCCTTTGAACTTCAGCCATACAGGAAACAGGTGGCCCAGGAACGCCGCGCCACCCGCCAGCGAAGTCAGTACAGCCTGGGCTTCCTTGGGCCCTGTCCGGGTCGCCATCCAAGCCGCCAAGACCGCTAGAGCTCCTTTCCCGCCGTCGCCAAGCAACGTCATCAGCGCCAGGTCCCGTCGTCCGGTGCGCAGCACATTGGTCGCGCCTATATTTCCGGATCCGATCTGACGGACATCGCCCGCCCCACCCAGGCGCGTGATGATCACCCCGAACGGGATCGAGCCCAGCAGATAGCCGCCGACAAGGGCGGCGGCGAATTGCGACGGGTTGATTGGCTCGAACATCGGCGGTCTCTCCGGCTCTTCATGGCGCCTCAGCTTGAGTTTGCCAAGAACATAACGCGAACTTGAATAGGGCGCGCCCTGGCGACAGGCCGCTGCGTCAGCCTGCGAAGACCGTTCGTCCTCCTACCACAGTGCGCAGCACGCGGCCTTGTAACCGTCGCCCGTCGAACGGCGAGTTCTTGGACTTGGAAATCAGTTTGTCGGCGTTAATCACCAGGGGCGCGTTAAGGTCGCAAAGCACCAGATCCGCCGGTGCTCCCTCGGCGATGCGTCCGGCGGGCAGGCCGAGCAAGTCAGCGGGCGCCTGCGTCACAGTGCGGATCAGGTCGATCAGAGGCAATCGCCCTTCGTGATGCAGAGTGAGCAGCGCCGCCAGGAGCGTCTCCAGACCCACCGCGCCCGGCGCGGCTTCATCGTAGGGCAGGCGCTTGTCCTCCGCCGGCGCCGGGGCGTGGGCGGAGACAACGACTTTTACCAGCCCCGAGACCAGGGCCGAGATCAGCGCCTGTCGGTCGTCTTCACTGCGCAGAGGCGGATCCAGCTTGCAAAAGGTGCGGTAGTCGCCGATGTCGAGTTCGTTGAACGACAGGTGGTTGATCGAAGCTGTCGCCGTCACGGGCAAACCGCGCGACAATCCCCGCTCGAGGCTCTCCAGCGCTAGCGCGGTGGTTAACTGGTCGACGATCAGGCGCGCGCCTGTCAACTCAACCAGCGCCAGGTCCCGCTCCAGCATGATCTTTTCGGCCGCCGCCGGCGCAGATGGCAGGCCCAGCCGCGCCGCGAACTCGCCCTCGTTGGCCGCCGCGCCCGCCGATAGCCAGGGGTCCGCCGGACGATGCGCAACCTGTACGCCGAACCCCGCCGCATAGGCCAGCACCCGCCGCATTACCTTGGAGTCCACGATTGGGCGATCTGCGTCGGTCACATAGACACAGCCGGCCTCGGCCATCAGGCCAATCTCGGCCATGCGCTCGCCCCTGACGCCCTTCGTTGCGGCGCCGGCCGGATATACATGCACCAGGCCCACGTCGCGCGCCCGGCGCAATATGAAGTCCGCCACTGATGGCTCATCCACAACCGGATCCGTGTCGGGTTGCACGACGATGGAGGTGACCCCGCCTGCCGCAGCCGCCTGGGCCGCCGAGCGTAGAGTCTCCTTGGTCTCTGCACCTGGCTCGCCGGTTTTGACCCTTATGTCCACCAGACCCGGCAGCAGCGCCGCGCCGGCGCAATCCACAATTTCGATGTCGTCGCCCAGGCTACCCAAATCACCACCGCGCGCCACATCGGTCACGACCCCGGCCTGGACCAGCACCGCGCCGGGCCCGTCCCAACCGCTGGCCGGGTCCACCAGCCGCGCATTCACGAACGCCTGCGGCCTCATCGATCGTTGTCCAGCCGCGCGGCCAGCGAGGTCAGCACGGCCATGCGCGCCGCCACCCCCATCTCCACCTGATCCTGGATCAGGCTGACGGCCGGATCGTCGGCCACCTCAGAATCGATCTCCACCCCGCGGTTCATTGGTCCTGGGTGCATCACCCGCGCGTGCGGCGCGGCGTGGGCCAGCTTGTCACGGTCCAGGCCCCAGAATCGGAAATACTCCCGCTGCGAGGGCGCCATCACCCCGTCCATCCGCTCCAGCTGCAGGCGCAGGGCCATCACTACGTCACACCCGGCCACGCCCTTGCGGAAGTCGTGGAAGATGGCGACGCCCCAGCGATCGGCGCCGGCCGGGATCAAGGTCGGCGGCCCAACCAACCGCACCTCCGCCCCCAGCATCTGCAAAAGCCCGACGTTGGAGCGCGCCACCCGGCTGTGCATTACGTCGCCGCAGATCGCCACCCTCAAGCCTGCGATTCGGCCAAACGCCCGACGCATGCTGAGAGCATCCAAGAGCGCCTGGGTTGGATGCTCATGCTGGCCGTCGCCGGCGTTGATCACCGAACATCCAACCTTTTGTGAAAGTAGGGATGCCGCCCCCGACGAGCCATGCCGCACCACCAATATGTCCGGTTGCATGGCGTTCAGGGTCACCGCCGTATCGATCAGTGTCTCGCCCTTGGAAATCGAGGACGAACGCGGACTCATATTGACCACATCGGCGCCCAGGCGCTTGCCCGCCAGTTCGAACGAGCTCTGCGTCCGGGTCGAGTTCTCGAAGAACAGATTCATAAGCGTGCGACCCTTGAGCAGGTCCAGCTTCTTCGACGTCTGCCGATTCAAGCCCACAAAACCGTCGGCGAGGTCCAAGAGCTGGGTCACCTCGACCACGTTCAAGTCGGTCACGGATAGGAAATGGCGCCTGGGGAAGGGAAAGCGCCTTCCAAGGACTTCGTCTAGGCCCGCCAGCATCGTCATCAAAGCGGCGTCATATGCGGGTTGGCGTCACTAGCCAAGCGCCGATCTCAGCCGGTCAAGCGCACCCTGCAGAATCCAGGCCGCTGCGGCCTTGTCCACCAACTCCGCCCGGCGCGTCCGGCTGACGTCGGCCTCGTTAATCAGCATGCGGTTTACCGCCATCGAACTCATCCGTTCATCCCAGTAGGCGATGGGCAGTTCGCGTAGCCGCAACAGGTTACGCCCGAACGCACGCGCTGACTGGCAACGCGATCCCTCGGTCCCATCCATGTTGACCGGCAGGCCGATCACAACGCCTGCGGCTCCGCGGGAGTCCATCAGTGCGAACAGGGCTTTGGCGTCGTCTGTGAACTTTGTCCTGCGGATCAGTTCAATCGGGGTGGCTACGGTCCGACCAACATCTGAAACCGCCACGCCGATGGTCATTTCTCCCAGGTCCAGGCCAGCCAACGGCGCCCGAGCGGGCAGGAGCGCAGGCAGGTCCAGGAGATCAGCGACGGCCACCCTTCAGCGCGCTTTCGTGGCGGCGGCGCAGATCGCGTCCAGGAACACCGCATGCAGACCGGGAGGCAGATCGTGCCCCATGCCCGGGATCATCCGCAATTCCGCGCCCGGGATCGCTGCGGCGGTCGCCTCGCCGCCGACCGGCATGACCAGCGGGTCGTCCGTCCCGTGCAGCACGATACAGGGAACCGACAGCCGCCTTAGTTCTGCAGTTCGGTCGCCGTCGCGGGTCGCGGCCTTGCGCTGGCGCACGACCCCGGCGGGATTATAGGCGCGCCGGTGCTCCGCAACCGTGCGTTCGCGCAGTTCGGATTCCTCCCAGGGATAACCCGGACTGCCGTTTACCCGCGCTCGCTTCATGCCATGGGCGATGAAGGCTTCGTAGTCAGCCATAGGATCAGGGTCTGGGGCCATGCGGATTTCGATCGCCTCGGGCGTCGACAGGTGCTTTCCCGGCTCCCCCGTCGTCGACATGATCGAAGTCAGCGACAGCGTCCGGTCCGGAAAATCGATGGCCACCCGTTGCGCCACCATGCCGCCCAGCGAGACTCCGACGATATGCGCCGTTGCTGCGCCGGCGGCGTCCAGAACCGCCATACCGTCGCGGGCCATGTCGGCGAGGCGGTACTTCTCCGCGTCGGTACAACGGGTGGAAAGGCCCACGTCGCGGTTGTCAAAGCGGATCGGTCTAAAACCCCGGGCCGCAAGCTTTGTGCAAAAATCCGCAGGCCAACGGGTCATTTGAGAGCCCAGGCCGTTGATCAGCAGCACCGTCGGCGCGGTGGCGTCGCCGAAGGTTTCGTATTCCAGCTCGACCTGACCGTTGCGCGCCCTGGGCATTGTGCGTCCTTCCTAATCTGCGAACAACGCCCGCATCTGCGGCCGACTCACCTTCAGAAGCTGCGTCAGCGGAATTGCATCGACGATCTTTATCCGCACCGGCACCTTGTAGGCGTTCAATCGTTCCCGGCACCAGGCGATGAAATCAGCCTCGCTCACTTGGCCCGGATAACCGTCGGCGATCACCACCGCGGCGGCGGGAACCATGCCCAGCCTGGCGTCTGGGATGCCGATCGCGGCTGTGCGATGCACCGCCGGATGCTGCGCCAGAGCCGCCTCCACTTCGCCGAGCGGCACCTTGAAGCCGCCGCGAATGATCACGTCGTCAGCCCGCCCCTTGATGAATACGAACCCGTCCGCGTCGATCACCGCCAGGTCGTTGGTGCGGATCCAGCCACCCGGTCCGCTCACGGGCGCGTCCGGCTTATGCACCTCCATGACACCTTCCTCACCGGGCGACAGGACACGCCCATCGGCGGGATCGATTACGCGCAGTTGCACGCCCTCCACCGCCTTGCCGGCGCTGCCGCGCTTGTCGATCCGGTGCCTGGCGCGGGTCTCCATTGTCCAGGCCGCCACCGTGCCGCTGCCGCCGAACTCGGTGGCGCCATAGGAGTAGAGCAGGGGCTTGCCGAACTGATCCTCCAGCCGTTCGATCTCATCGGGCGGGAAGGGGGCTGAGCCGGTGACAAAGGCCTCGATGCAGTCGAATTTCTCCTTGGTGACCCCGGATTCCATCAGCATCCGCAGACCCGTGGGCGGCAAGCCGGTCCGTCGGGGCTTATGGGTTTCGACCAGGTCGGCCCATTTCACCACGTCCAGCTTCTCCATGAGGATCAGGTTCAGAGGCTTGCCGATGGCGGTGAGGAACACCGCAGTAGCGCCGATTGTCACCAGCGGATTGGTCTGGATCACCCCATGACCCTGCTTGATCGGCCGGTCGGTGGCGTAGGAATCCACCTGCGCCCAGCGCACTGACACGCGCTTCGGCGGGCCGGTGGTGCCGCTGGTCGGCACCACGAGACCTGCGCCGTCGAATGGATTGGCCTTTGCCGACGTCGCCTTCGCCAGCCCTGGCCGGAACGCCCAGCCGAAAGTCCCCAGCGGCGCCTCGAAGATCTCGATGCCCGCCGCGCCGACCTCCCGCGCGGCCGCGTCCAGGTCGTCGTTCCAGTCCTGGCTGTCGGCGATCACTACGGCGGGATTGATCGCGCGCACATCGGCGCACATGTTCATAACCGGCTGAATCGGGGTGATCATCACCGATGTCCGCCTCTCACTCATCAGCGCCGTCTGGGCGGCGAACCCGGACGGGCGGTTGCGTAGCACGATCGCGGCGAAGTCGCCGCCTGGGTCCGCCGTCGATAGAGCCTGGGCGATTCCTTCGGCCAGCACCCGCACTTCGTTCCAGCTGTAGGCTCGGTCGTTGAAGGTCACGGCGATGATCTCGCCCGCCTCCGCCAAATTCTTCCTCACGCGCTCCGACAGGTTCACTGATATCGTCTCCGGGTTTCCACACGCCGCGCGCTCACGCTAGCGTTCACCCCGAATGGTGCAAGCCGCCGGTGTCTGCAAGCACGGCGCAGTTCGGCGATCATGCTCATCTAATTGTCGAGCCAATTCGATCGTGAGAGAATTCCATGTCCAGGGACGGGGGAGGTTTTCATGGTCAACGCCGTCGACGCCGCTGACGCGTCATCACCCACAGGTGCGGATTCGGTGAAATTCTCGGAGACCTGGGGTTCGGACGCCGGTTTCTACCTGATAATGGCGCTCGTCGCCGCGCTGCTGCTCCTGGCGGGCTTTGCGCCGTCATTTTACCTCAAGTCGGTCATTCACGCCCCTCCGCCGTTGTCGCGCCTAACCATGACCCATGGGGTGGTGTTCACGGCCTGGATGGGCATCTTCGTCGTCCAGGCCGCCCTTATCCGTTTGCGGCGGCCCGCAGTCCATCGTCAGCTCGGCATCCTCGGCGTCATTCTATTCGGGGCGATGGTTTCGTTGGCGCTATCCACGGCGCTCACCGCTGGACGGCTCGGCCATGTGCCTCCAGGCTCGCCGCCTCCGCTTGCGTTCATGGCGCTGCCGATCTTTGCCCTTGTCGGGCTCATGGCGACCTTTGGTCTGGCGGTCTGGAACCGTCGCCGAAGCGATTGGCACAAGCGACTGATGGTCGCCTCATTCTTCATGATGACCCCACCAGGAACGCACCGTTTGACGGTGGGCGCCGGTTTTCCTCAACACGGGACATCGGTTTCCCTGGCCGTCGCCGAGCTGCTGCTGGCGATTTGCGCGGCCTACGACTTGAAGACTCACGGACGCGTCCACCCCGCATACCTGGTCAGCGCGGCGGTCATGGCGGCGGTCCACGTAGGAGTCATGTGGGCCTATCACAGCCCGGCCTGGCTCAAGTTCGCTACCGTTCTGGCCAGTAGCTGAGCGAGCCGCAGCTTTCCATTTGATCGACGTCCGCGCATCGTGGCCAGAGATGGGTGCGCGGCGATGCTTCGCCCGTCTTTGGGAGAGCGCAGGATGGTGGACTTTGCGGTGGGGGAGCCCGCAAAAATCGGGCGGGCCGCCTGGACCAGCCTGCTGATCCTCACCTTCCTCTATGTGCTGTATTTCATCGACAAACAGATATTCGCGCTCCTGACCAATACCCTGGAGGGCGAGCTCGGCTTTTCCGACACCCAGATCGGCGTGCTGCAGGGCTTCGTCTACGCCACCCCCTATTCCATCGGCCTGCTGATCATGGGCATCCTGGTGGATCGCTATCCGCGCCGACTGCTGTTGGCTGGCGGCGTACTTTTATGGTCCCTGGCCGCGGCGGCCAGCGGCTTGGCCACGTCTTTCCAATCCATGGCCCTGGCGCGGATGTTCGTGGGCTTGGGAGAGGCGGCGATGGTTCCTGTTGGCATGTCCATCCTGGCCTCGCTGTTTCCGCGCGACCGGCTGTCAATGGCCACCGGCGTCTTTTACAGCGGCACCACTCTTGGCGGCGTTGTCGCCCTCCTTCTTGGCGGCGCGGCGTTGGGCGCGCTGGTGCGCAGCGGCGGGATGACCTTTCCGTTTCTTGGTCATGTGGAGCCCTGGCGGGCCGGATTTTTGCTGACGGGGCTACCCGGCGTCGCGGCGGCCTGGCTGGCGTTTGCGATACCGATTGACGACCGCGGCCGTACCGCCATCGGAGCCTACGCCGACAAGGCTGCCGGCCGCTCGGGATTCGTGGCTTACCTTCGGGCGAACTGGCGCTACCTGGCCTGCTACTGCGCGGCCTACACTGTGATGCTGGTTACGGCCTTCACAAACATCGCCTGGGCTGCACCCTATTTCGGTCGCGCTTTCCATTGGGATCATGAGGTAATCGGCGCGGTGGTGGCCACCGGCATGGGCTTCGCTTTCGCCGGCAATATCCTTTGGGGTCATTTGTCTGACCACATGGTCCGCCGCGGCCGACGTGACGCGGTATTCAGAGTGTTCATCGGGCTGGTGCTGGCAGGTATCCCGCTCTGCGCCGCGGCCTTCCTGGTGCGCAACCCCATGGTCTGTGTTCCGGCCTTCGCTTTGGGCTCGATGGTCTACAACGGTTTCGGATGCTTAATGTCGCCGTTGCAGCTGGCCGCGCCGGCCCATCTGCGCGGTCGATTGACGGGCCTGTTCGCCCTGGTCTCGGGCCTCGTCGGCCTGGGTATCGGTCCGGCGTTGGCCGGACTGCTTACAGACCATCTGTTCCACGACCGGAATATGCTGGGTTCGGCCATCGTTATCTCCATCGCCGGCTCCAGCGTGATCATGGCGGCGCTGCTCGGCCTGGCCCGATCCGGGTATGTTCGGGCGCTAGCGGCGCAAAATGAAGGGATTGCCGCATGAAGACGCGACGCGTGATCGCCTGGGGCCTCGGCGGGCTGGGCCAGGATGGCCTGAAGATGATCATCCAGCACCCCGACCTGGAGCTTGTTGGCGCCTTCACACATTCGCTGGAGAAAGTAGGTTGCGACGCTGGCGAACTGGCCCGGTTGGCGGAGAAGACCGGCGTGCTGGCCAGCAATGACCCTGCAGCCATGCTGTCTCTCGAACCGGACTGCGTCGCCTATTTCGCCAACAGCGCCAACCGCGACGACGGCATCCTCGCCGACGTTTTGCCCTTCCTGGAGCGCGGGACCAACGTCAGTAGCATCTCGCACTTCGACCTGCAGTATCCTCGCCATGGGCGGTCGCAATATGTGAAGCCGATCGAGGACGCCTGCCGCAGGGGCGGGAGCTCCATCTACCTCACAGGCGATGATCCGGGCTGGGCGTTCGGCCATGTCCTGTTCAGCCTGCTGTCTGTCGCCGGTCGGGTCGATCGCATCGACGTGGGCGCGCTCGCCCATGTCCGCTGGTACTCGGGCCTGGAGTCGCTCAAGATGTATGGCTTCGGCGAGCCGCTCGACTTCAAACCGCCGATGTTCACCTCACAGGTGGGGGCGTCGTGGCACGTCGACACTCTGCGCGGCATCGCGGATTTTCTCGGCGTCCAGGTCGACGAATATAAGCAGGAGTGGCGCACCGCCACGGTGGATGCCGACTTCGACACCACCGCCTACGGCGTGGTCAAGGCGGGGACCACTGCGGCAACCTACTGGATCGTCAGCGCAATGGTCGCTGGCAAGCCTTTCATCGTCTACCACAAGCTCCTTCGGCTGCATGAGGACGCAGGCCCCGACTGGCCCAAGTCGGCTAAGGGCACAGGGCGCGAGAACACCAAGATCCTGCGGATCACCGGCGACCCCAGCTTCGAGACTGAGATCACCCGCACTGAGGGCATGAACCTGACCCCCGTGTCGGCGGTGAGCGCCATCCCCTGGGTCTGCGAAGCGCCTGCCGGAATCCTGCTCCAGCGCGACGTACCGCTGTTCCCGGCCCGCAATCTGGGTGTGCCGACGCCGCTCGCATCGGACTGACGCCAACGACGGGCGTTCGTCCTTCCTGGCGCCTCCGGCGTATGTCGCGTGCCGGACCAAGTGACTTTAGCTCGCAGCGCGGATCACCGAGATCAACGGCCGAGCGCCTTCGATCAGCGCCCTGTCCTACCAGCCCCTCAATCACTTGTCGGGCGGCGGGCAAGGCGTCAGCACGCGGCTGATGTGCGGTGCGACCTTTGTGATGTTGTTGAGATTCACGGATCGACCTAGTCTCTGCGGCAACTTGGGGGGCGGAGCGGCGACCGGCGAATGGCGTTTGACCCTTTCAACCTGGACGACGAGCCCCATGCCTACTTGAACGGTGATGAGCGCGCCGGCGCCACGGTCGGCGGCAAGCCCAGCTACACGATCGCCCAAGCGGGCAATCAGCTGATTCGCGGCGAAGCAGGCTGGGGTGGCGTTCTGGGCCAGGGGTTCACGGTCACATACGGATTCCGGGCCGATGCGCCCACCGTGATGCCGAAGAACATTGAAGGATTCCAGCGATTTTCGACGGCCCAAATCAGAGCCGCGGAACTCGCCCTGCAGTCCTGGTCCGACGCCGGGGCCATCACCTTCGTGCGCCAGGGCTTCGGTGACCAGGGGGAGGCCGCCTACACCAACAACGCCACCATCCTGTTTTCCAACTATACGACAGGCGAGCCAGGTGCTGCGGCCTTTTCCAACTTTCCCGGCTCCACGCGGCCAACGTCGAACGACGGCGACGTCTGGGTCAATGCCACGCTCAGTTCAAACCAAAACCTGACGGTCGGTGGATACGGCGCCTTTGTACTTGTCCACGAACTTGGTCATGCGGTCGGACTGGCTCATCCGTCTGACTATGACGTAGGTGACACTGACGCAGCCACATATGCCCTGAACGCCAGTTATTATGAGGATTCTCAGCAGTATACGGTGATGAGCTATTTCTCGGCGGGCAACACTGGCGGGCGGACAGCAGGAATCTTTCCTTCCGCTCCGATGCTCGACGACATCGCTGCGATCCAACAGGAATACGGGCCGAACATGTCGACCCGCACCGGAGACACAATCTACGGGTTCAACTCAACGGCTGATCGGCCCTGGTTCCAAGCGGCTTCGCCAGCCTCGCGCCTGATCTTCGCGGTATGGGACGCAGGCGGGTCGGACACCTTTGATTTCTCGGGCTATTCGTCCAGCCAATTGATCGACCTGCGGGATGGCTACTTCTCAGACGTGGGCGGTTTGGTGGGCAACATAGCCATCGCCGCCGGCGTGGTAATCGAAAATGCCAGGGGCGGCGGCGGCGCGGACAACATGATCGGCAACACCTCGGCCAATTCCATTTTTGGCGGTGCTGGGGATGATTCAATCCAGGGGGGTGCGGGCCAGGACTATCTGCGCGGCGACGCAGGCGCCGATCGGATCTTCGGCGGCGCGGATTTCGACGATATCAACGGCAACACTGGCAATGATACGGCCTCAGGTGGCGAGGGTTCTGACTGGGTGGTCGGCGGCCAGGACAACGACAGCTTGAGCGGCGATGACGGGGCGGACATCGTCTATGGCAATCTTGGTAATGACACATGCGACGGCGGCCCTGGCGACGATCTGATCCGCGGCGGGCAGGGGGACGATTCCCTGATTGGCGGCGCGGGCGCTGATTTCGTCAGCGGCGACCGCGGTTCGGACACTTTGTCAGGCGGTGGCGGCGCAGACATCTTCAATGTCTTCGTGGGCGCCGGCGCAGATCGCATCCTCGATTTTTCGGCGGGAGAGGGCGACCGGGTCCGGGTTGAATCGGGGGCTTACACGCTCTTGCAATCCGGGGCGGACGTGGTGGTTGACCTTGGCGCCGGCGATCAGCTGATCCTGGCCGGCGTATCTCTCGCGACCCTGCCGGACGGCTGGATAGTCGCGGCGTGAGGTGGCGCCTCTACAGTGTCTGGCCGTCGTCCAGGGTGATGACGGATCCGGTCACGGTCTTTGACAGGTCCGACACCAGGTAAAGGACGACTGGGTCGAGATCGGCTTCTTCCATCAACCGCCGCCGCGGAAATCCGGCCAGCTGCTTCTTTCCGCCCTCGCTGGCGAACCAGTCGGCGTTGAGCTCGGTTTCAATATATCCGGGGCAGACAACATTGACGTTGATCCCACGGTTCGCCCACTCCCTGGCCAGACTCTTGCCCATCATAGCAACCCCGGCTTTGGATGCGCAGTAGGCGACAGCGCCCGGCAGGACCATATGCGCGCCGATGGAAGCCACCAGGACGATGCGCCCGCGCTGCGCCTCACGCGGGAAGGAGGTCATCATGCGCCGCGCACCCTCGCGGGCGGTCATGAAGGCGCCGGTGAGGTTGACGTTCAGCACCCGCTGGAATTCCGCGATCTCGATGTCGGCGGCCAGGCCGACGCTGTTCATGCCGGCGTTAGCGATTACGCTGTCGATCGGACCTAGCGCGCGCTCAGCCTGATCGTAGCCCGCGATTACGGACGCTTCGTCCTGAACATCCATGGCCACCGCCACGGCGCGGCCTCCAGCGCGCTCGATTTCGGCGGCCAGGCTTTCCAATCGGTCCGTGCGGCGGGCGGCCAGGGCCAGTTTGGCGCCGGCGGCGGCGGCGGCCTTTGCGAACTCGAGCCCCAGGCCCGAAGAGGCGCCGGTGATGAGGACGTTGCGGCCGGCGAGTGAAATCGTCTGGGTCATGGCGACCTATTGCACGACCTTCGCCCGGCTTCGCAAGCCACGGTCGGCGCCGAGGAATTGAACAACAACGAGTCCAGGACGGCTTGACACCGGGCTAACGCAATCCAATCTCAGGGTGCGAGGGCGCAACATGAGGAATGAAATGTCTTTCCTGTCCAGAGTCGCCAAAACCGGGTTGGCCGCCGCGACAGCTTTGGTGGTCTTGTCCGCGACCTCAACCGCAAGTGCTTCCGAGGCGGGGAACGTCAGGCGCACGCCTTGTTTCTTCGCCTCCAACTGGGGCGGATGGAGTTCGCCGAGTCCGGATGTCATCTATCTTGAGGTGGGCCGCAAGGTCTACAAGGTGGATGTGGTCGGCGGCGTCTCGCACATGAAATCCGCCGGAACCTATCTGGTCAACCAGTTGCGCGGCTCAGGTTCTATCTGTTCGCATCTCGATCTTGATCTGGCGGTGGCGGACACCAACGGCTTTTCAGTTCCGGTAATCGCACGGAAGTTGACGCTGCTGACCCCGGAAGAAGTGGCGCTAATTCCACGCAAGGATCGCCCTTAAGCTGTCGCCTATCGCAGGAATGGCTGGTCCCTGCTAACAGGGACGCATGACCCGCGTACTACTTTATGAACCGGCCTATCGCCGTATCGAGGCGATGTTGGCTACCTTGGCGGACCAGATTGACCTGGTCCTGATGAACACAGAGGGTGTGTTTTCCGAGGCTGGCCGCCCGGTTGAGCGCGACACTGTCGGCGCGGACATCGCCTGGGCGACGGCGGACGTGTTCAGTGCGCCGAAGAGCCGTGATTTTCTCATCGCGCTCTTGAAGTCCCAGGGCCTTAAGTGGATGCAGAGCGGCGCCGCGGGTTTTGAGCACCCGATGTTTGCTGGCCTGATAGAGCGTGGCGTGCGGCTTTCCAACAGTCATGCCCAGGCGGTCTCGATTGCCGAGTTTATCATGGCGGGCGTGCTTGATCATTTTCAGAACGCCGCCAAGCGCCGCGCCGCCCAGGCTGAAGCCAAATGGCGACGCGTGCATTTCCGTGAGATCCATGGCTCAAACTGGTTGATTGTCGGGTTTGGCGCCATCGGCCAAGAGACCGCGGTGCGCGCCAGGGCCTTTGGCGCGCACGTCACCGGCGTTCGCCGGACGCCCGGCGCACATCCCAGCGCGGACGCCATGATCGGTCCGGATCAGGCGATCGAGTATGCCCCGGCAGCTGATGTTGTGGTGCTAAGCCCGCCCCTTACCGATGAAACGCGCAATTTCGTCGATGCGAGATTTCTTGCAGCAATGAAGGCCAATTCAGTGCTGGTCAATGTGGGTCGAGGCGCCCTGGTGGATGAGACTGCCTTGCTGGCGGCGCTCGACCGCGGGACGCCCGCGCACGCACTGCTTGATGTGTTCACGACCGAACCCCTGCCAGCGGAAAGTCCCTTCTGGTCTCATCCCGCTGTTTCCGTAGCCGCGCACACCTCGGGATTTACGGAAGGCCAGGTGCTTCGCAATGACGCCTTGTTCGTCGAAAATCTCGGACGCTACCTGCGCGGCGATCCGCTACTAAACGAAGTGAAGGCTTAGGCCGCGTCGTTGACTATGGGGGGATCGAGTCCGGCCTCGACCGCATCCTCGACCCGTTCCAGCCAAATGAACGTGAGGCGGTCGCGGGCGTCCGGAGGGATGTCATCGTAATCTCGGCGGTTGCGCGCAGGCAGCATCACCCGGGTCAGGCCGGCCGCCGCAGCGGCAACCACTTTTTCCTTGATCCCTCCCACCGGCAGAACCAGGCCTCGAAGGCTGATTTCTCCGGTCATGGCTGTGTCGCTACGGATCGTGCGTCCGGTGAATAGGGATGTAAGGGCCATGTACATCGCCACTCCGGCGCTGGGTCCGTCCTTTGGTGTCGCGCCCGCTGGCACATGGACATGGATGTCGTTCTTCTCGAAGACGGCCGCATCGATCCCCAGCGCCTCGGCGTCAACCTTGATCAGAGTCAGGGCCGCCTGGACACTTTCGCGCATCACCTCACCCAATTGCCCTGTGAGGATCAATCGCCCGGCTCCGGGAGATTTGGCGGCCTCGATGAACAGAATATCGCCGCCGACAGGGGTCCATGCCAGGCCAGTGGCAACGCCGGGCATGCTGGTGCGCATGGCGGTTTCGTTTTCGAAGCGCACCTGGCCGAGAATTTCGTCGAGATCATCAGCTGCGATCACCGTCTTGGCCTTAACACCCTCGGCCACCCTCACAGCCACGCTGCGCAAAACGCGGCCAATCTCTCGCTCGAGGCTCCGTACGCCGGCTTCGCGGGTGTAGCCCACGATGATCCTCTCCAACGCCTCAGGTGAAAGCTCGACCTGCTCAGGCGTGAGCCCATTCGCCAGCAACTGGCGTTGAAGCAGATAACGTTTGGCGATCTCCAGCTTTTCGCCGGCGGTATAGCCGGGGAGACTGATAATCTCCATACGGTCGCGCACCGGACCAGGGATGGTGTCCAGCATGTTGGCGGTGGTTATGAACACCACCCGGCTCAGGTCAAAGGGTGCGCCCAGGTAATTGTCCACGAAGCTGTTGTTTTGCTCAGGATCGAGCACCTCCAGCATGGCGGCGAAGGGGTCTCCCTGATGGCCGGCGCCCATCTTGTCGATTTCGTCGAGCATCATGACGCAATCCCGGGCGCCGGCTTTTCGGAGAGCGTTGATGATCCGGCCAGGCATGGCCCCAATGTAAGTGCGGCGATGGCCGCGGATCTCCGCCTCGTCGTGGACACCGCCAAGGCTGACCCGAACGAATGCGCGTCCCATAGCTCGGGCGATGGACTGGCCCAGGGAGGTCTTTCCGACGCCCGGCGGTCCCACAAAACAGAGGATAGGCGCCTTGCCCAGGGGCGCCAGTTTGAGCACCGCAAGATACTCGATGATCCGCTGCTTGACCTTCTCCAGGCCAAAGTGGTCGGTGTCCAACACACGACGAGCTTCGGTGATATCGATGGGATGACTCTGCGGCTCCGCCCAGGGCAGTTCTGCGAGTGTTTCCAGATATGTGCGGATAATGCCGTGTTCGGGGGATGCGTCCGGCGTGCGCGCGAGCCGCAATAATTCCTTGTCGGCGATAGCGGCGATTTCCTCAGGCAGATGGGCCTGTTCGATCTTGGTCCGCAGTTCGGCGACCGCCGCGCCGTTCTCATCGACCTCGCCCAACTGGCGTTGAATGGCCGCCATCTGTTCACGCAGCAACATCTTGCGTTGGCGTTCATCCAGGTTTGTCTGCGTTTCCCGCCCGATCTCCGCGGAAAGCCGCAGGATTTCGAGGCGATGGCTGAGCAATTTGGAAATGGCCTCCAACCGCGCCTTCAGGTCGACAGCGCCAAGAACGGCCTGTTTCTCTTCGGGCTTCGCATCGAGATAGGACGCCGCAAGATCAGCCAACGCTCCGGGCGAGGTGGTGGCTTCCATGGTCTGACGCAGTTCGGGCGGGACACCGGGTAGGAGGTCCAGCATTTCGCCCACCTGCCGCTGCAGATTCAGGAAACGCGCTTCGATTTCCGGTGAGGCTTCCTGGGGCTCCTCGACCGCTTCGCCGAGCGCGGTAAGGAAGGGGTTTCCCGTAGTGAACTCCGTAATCCGGAACCGCTCAACGCCCTGACAGATTACGTGGTGCGCACCGTCGGGGGCAGTGATGTAGCGCAGGATGTTGGCTACGCAGCCGATCCGGTGCAGGTCGTCGGGGCCGGGCTCCTCCTTCGTTGGGTCGGTTTGCAAGACCAGCAACACCGGTTGCTGTTCGCGCATGGCCGCTTGGGTGGCGGCAAGTGAAGCCGGCCGGTTGATGTTGATCGGGAACACCACGTTGGGAAACAGTACGATCTGGCGCACGGCGATGACGATCATCGGGCGGGGGGCCGCGCTGGCCTGCGTTGGCGCAGCAGCGGGCGTGACGTCCTGCACGGTCATGCGGCCACCTTTGTGAGTTTGAACACCAGGCAGCCATGGACTTCGAACCTGGCGATCGCGGCATACCGACCCGGCGGCAGGGGAATACGCCGTTCGAAACGACCCTGCGGAAGCTCCATGCGATGAATCTCGGCGCTGCGGAGTTCATCTGGCAGCCGACGCTCGCCAGAAATATGCAATGCGCCAGATTCGATTACCGCCTGGGCGGACTCGGCATCGACGCCGGGCACGCCGGCGATGACGATTACTGCGTCCTTGGTTTCGAGCACATCGACTGGCGGCTCCCAGGTCGGGCGCGGCCGGCTGGCCGCTCTTGGCTGGAATACCTGTTGGTGCATGCGCTCAGCGCGCGCCAACATGTGAAGCGCTTCCGACCACATCCAGTCGCGTTGGTCGTTCTTGGCCATAGGGTCACGTCTCCGCCTGTCCGCCTGCGCAGGATGTCAGACCCAAAGCCTAGCAGTATTTCGATCGCCTTGATTTGATTTGGGTGAAGCCAGGTTCCGGTCAGGCTGGTTCAGGCTACGCCGCGATTGTGACCTTCCCAATAGGGTTTGCGCAACTCCCGGCGCAGGATCTTGCCAGACGCGTTGCGGGGCAGGGCATCAATGAAGGTGATGGTCTTCGGGGCTTTGAATCCTGCGATCCGCTCGCGCGCCCAGATCATTATTGCGTCGGGCGACGGCGTCTCGCCCGGCTTGGACACCACGATCGCCTTAACCTCCTCGCCCCACTTCGCGGACGGTATGCCGATCACGGCGACATCGGCGACCCCGGGGCAGCCATGGATCGCGTTTTCCACTTCGGCCGGATAGATGTTCTCGCCGCCGGAGACGATCATGTCCTTCACACGGTCGTGCACAAAAAAGAACCCGGCCTCGTTGCGATAGCCGGCATCGCCAGTTCTCAGCCAGCCGTCCGCGGAGATGGTGTTTCGAGTCGCCTCTTCCCGTTTCCAGTATCCGGTCATGATCGCCGGACCCTTGATGGCGATTTCGCCTATTTCACCAGGTGGCAGGGCATGTCCGTCGTCGTTCTGGATCCGCACTTCGATGCCCGGAAAGGCGGCGCCGCAGGAGCGCATTCGTTCGCCAGTATGTTCATCGGGCTGCAGAGTCGTGCCGCATCCGGTGGTTTCCGTCATGCCGTAGAACTGTACGAAACCGCATCCGAATCTCGCCTGAGCTTCGGCCAGCACCGCCTCACTGATTGGGGAGGCGCCATAGCTCACGCTCTTCAGGCTGGAGAGGTCCGCACCCTCGATTTCCGGCGCCTGGAGCATCATCAGGATCATCGCCGGCACGAGAAACACATGCGCGACCCGCTCCGTTTCGATAAGCCGGATCACGTCACCGGGGCTGAACTCCGGCAACAAAAGCAATCGGGAGCCTGCCGCCAGGCTGCAGACGGAGTAGTTGACTCCCGCGACATGGAACAGCGGCATGACGCAGAGTGCGGTTTCATTCGCTTCGAACCGGAAGCCTGGCAATTTCGCCACGGCCTGAGTCAGATAACCGTAGTTGGCGTTGGTCAGCCGCACACCCTTGGGCAGTCCGGTTGTCCCACTCGTATACAGCTGGATGATGTCGTCTTCAGGGCGCGTCGGTTCCCGCCGCCCGGCGCGCCCCGCAGCCATCAGTGCGGCATAACTCTCGAATCCGGGATGTTCGCCGTCCACCGCGACCACCACCATCGGGCGCGTCATGGCGCGGACCAGAGTTTCCACCGTGGCGAAATATTGCGGTGTTACAAACACCAAGGTGGCGTCACTGTCTTCTAATATGAAGCCAACCTCGGGCGGCGCGAGGCGGTTGTTGATCGGGGTCAGGCAGGCGCGCACATAGGTCGCACCCAGTAGCAATTCAAAGTAGGCGAGGCTGGTCCTTCCGATCCAGACCACACGGTCGTGGGGTTTGGCGCCCATCGCCTGCAGTAACCCCGCGACAACGACCGCGCGATCCGTCAGCTTGGCATAGCTCAAACTCTGATTATCGAGCTGAACGGCGACAAAATCGCCGCGCGTCTCCGCATGATGGGCTGGCAACTCCGGCACCAGAATTGGCCGCGACGCTGTTGTCATCGTTCCTCCCAGGCGGTGTTTTCGCCTTGATGCCGTAAGCGTCGCTGGATGGCGAGCCCTCGAGGCGTCATACGCCGCGATTGGGACGCGACAATCGCGATTTGGGGCGGCAACATGCTGCGGCCACATCGTGCGAAATCAAGTCCGGACACCCCATGTACCGACCCGAATCTCTCAAGGAGCCGATCCTTGAGCCAGCGCTGCCGATCGTTGATCCTCACCATCATCTGTGGGACCGGCCAGCACCGCGGCCCGGCAAGCCGCTGCCGCGGTTTTCCATGGACCGGCTGGCGGACCTCAATCACAGCTACCTGTACGATAAGCTCCTGGCCGACCTCACCAGCGGGCACAATGTGATCGCCACCGTCTATCTGGAGGCCAACTCCATGTACCGGGCCGGTGGACCAGAGGACGCCAGGTCGCTAGGCGAGACGGAGTTCGTCAACGGCGTTGGGGCGATGTTCGCGTCCGGCGGCTACGGGGATATCCGCGCCATCGCCGGAATTGTCGGCTACGTGAACTTGATGCTGGGTGATGCTGCCGCCGATCTGCTGGACGCCCACACGGCCCGTGCGCCGGACAGGTTTCGCGGCGTTCGCAACACCGTGCCGTGGGATGCGGATACGACGATCATCGGCGCGCGTTGGCGCCAGGGGGCGCACGCTTACGCCAATCCGAAGTTCCGCGAAGGCTTCCGTCATCTTGCGCCCCGGGGCCTATCGTTTGACGCTTGGCTGTTTGAGCCCCAGCTGCCCGACGTGGTCGACCTGGCTCGGGCGTTTCCCGACACTCAGATAATTCTCGACCATGCGGGCACGCCCCTGGGCATGGGCGCCTACGCCGGCCGACGGGAGGAGCGATTCCCGATTTGGCGTGACAGCATTCGCGCGTTGGCGGCCTGTCCGAATGTGGCGATCAAGGTCGGCGGTCTGGCGATGCCATTCTGTGGCTTTGACAGCTTTATGTCCGACTCTCCCGCCAGTTCCAAGCAGTTGGCGGCCGACTGGGAACCCTATGTGGAAACCTGCATCGAGGCGTTCAGCGCCAACCGCTGCATGTTCGAGTCGAACTTCCCGGTGGACCTCGGGACCTGCAACTACGCGGTGCTCTGGAACGCGTTCAAGCGACTGGCGGCAGGGGCATCGGCGGATGAAAAGACCGCGCTTTTCAGCGGCACCGCCAAGCGGGTTTATCGTCTGGCGATCTGAGGACGACTTAGCCGTCGGTGCTTGCGCGCAACCGCAACAAGCTAACGCCCGCCGCCGCGGCCGCGAGACCTGCGCCAGTGCCGAGCGCTGCGCGGGTGGCGTGGTCGGGGATTAGGTGGAAATAGACCGCCACCAGAGCGGCGCCTGTGGTTTGCCCAAACAGGCGCGCCGTGGCCAACATCCCGCCGGCCGCGCCGCTTCGAGTGATTGGCGAGGCGGTGACCATGGCGCGGTTGTTCGGGGTCTGGAAGAAGCCAAAGCCCAGGCCGCAAAGCGCCATGCGCCAGACGATATCGAGGGTGCTGGCCGGTGTCGGCATGATCGCCAGCAGGGTTAGGCCCGCGGCCACCACGGCCAACCCCGCGGCGCTCAGCCATCCGGTCGGGACCCGGTCAGCCAGCCGGCCGGAGAATGGGGCGGCGATAGCAAGGGCCACCGGCCATGGGGTCATCAGCAGGCCGATCTCCACGACGCTGCGGCCATAGAGCTTCTGAAAGGCGAAGGGCAAGGAGGTGAAAGCTGTCATCTGGGCGGCGTAACCCGCCAGAGATGTCACTGCGGACAGAGCGAACACTGGAATCCGCAACAGATCGACGGGAAACAGCGGCGCCGTCCGAGCGCTCTCGCGGCGAACCAGCAGCACCGCTGCTACGCATCCGGCCAGGAAGATAATGAGCCCTGCGCCAATTGCACCTCGACCGGCCGCCTCTGCGCCAATAATCAGCAGGCCCAACGTGAGGGCGCTGAGCAGTGCGGAGCCGGTGTCAAATCTGCGCCCAGATCCAGCGGTTGCCGGAAGCGACCGTAGGGCGATCACCACGGCGAACAGTCCGATGGGTGCGCTTATCGCGAACAGCCAACGCCAGGAGGCGACCGCCAAGACCGCCGAAGCGATCGTCGGCCCTGCCGCCGCCGAGGCCGAAATGACCACGGCGTTGATCCCCATGCCGCGCCCAAGCGACTTCAACGGATAGGTGAAGCGCACGACGGCGGGGTTGATCCCCATCACCCCCGCCGCACCAATCCCCTGCATCATTCTTGATGCGGCCAGCCAATGGAGGCTCGGCGCCAGGACGCTGAAGACGGCGCCCACGGAAAACAGCAACAGGCCGCCGATATAGACGCGCCGGTAGCCCAGCTTGTCTCCCAGCGCGGCCATGGGAAGAAGGCAGACTGTTACCGTGAGTTGGTAGGCGTTGAGGATCCAGATCGCGTCGGCTGGCGCCGCGTTCAAGTCGCGGGCGATCACCGGCAGAGCGACGTTGGCGATGCCGCTGTCGACGACCGTGGTGGCGATGACCAGCCAGATGGCGAGCATCGCCCAATAACGCTGGGGCGTCGGCAGGCCGTCTTCGGGCGACCTGGGCGCAGTGCTGTCCGCCCGCAGTTCAGCTACGCCGGAGGTCATGGCTGCTGTTCGCGGCAGTGGGGCAATAGGCTCGCGCCGCAGCGTGAAAACGGCTTCCCGATGTGCGCTATTCGAGGATCAACCCAATGCAAAGTGAAAATACTAACAAATACAATTATATTCAATTCGCCCCCACAGCTCAGCTGAAGACGAATTCGTTCAGCAATCGGGTCAGATCTAGGGGCTTGTCGCTCTGCACCGCATGACCCGCGCCGGGGACTGTCTCGACGCGGAGGCCCGCGACCCGCTTCTGCATCTCAACGACATCCGCTGGCTGCACGAACTTTGAGACCCCGCCCACCACCAGCATTGCCGGGCACTTTATACGTGAGGCGTCCTCCCAAAGGGTGGAGAAGTCTGAGCTGGGGCGTGGTGGCGCGCCCGGCCGGTTGCCCAGATCGTAGCGCCAGGTCCAGCGGCCATCGGGCAGCTTCTTGGCGTTATTGCGCACCCCGCGCCGCACCGATTCAGGCGAGCGGTAGGGGCTGAGCGCGACCGCAGCGTCAGCCATGGCTTTGAAGGACGAATAGAAGGGGGAATCGCCGATCAGTGAGACGGTGCCGCGATCCTCGCGGGTCATCTGGCGGCTGGGATCGTTCACCTGCGGGGTCACATCGACGATCACTGCTTTCTTCACAAGCTGGGGATAGGTTCCGGCAAGGCGGATGGTGGTGGCGCCTCCCAGCGACATGCCGCACACCGCCTTAGCGTTTGGGGCCAGCCTGGGAATAGCCGCCGCATAGGCGTCTGCGTTCTTCCATGGGCCGTAGTCGCGGTCGTCGCGCCAGTAGGAGTGGCCGTGCCCGGGGGCGTCGATGGCCAGCGCCGACCTGCCCAGCGCCAACACCACAGTGTCCCAGGTGTGGGCGTTCTGGCCGCCGCCATGCAGGAAGACGATCTCAGGATCGTCGCCCCATTGGATGGCGGAAAGCTTCTGACCCGGTGCGGACTCAAATTCGATCCGCTTCGGCTTCAGCGGCGGAACCTTTAGTCCCCATTCCTTGGCGATATCACCGAGAAACCCGAATTCATCGTAGGTTTCGGATTCCCATGCCGCGTCGTCCATCATCTTGCCGCCTCCCGATTTGCGCCACGGCCCCGCCGACGCGCCCGTGCCTATGTGAGCCAATGAGGCTGTCGCCAACAACACCAAATCGCGCCGCTTCACTTCGGAAGTTCCTGATGGGTCAGTTGCAGGCCCGGTTCGTGCCAATCCAAGGCGGCGAGCTTGCCCGATCCGGCCAGGGTCACAAAGGCGGTGCGCAGGTCCGCGCCGCCGAAGGCGATGTTGGTCACGTGGCCGTCGGGCAGGGGGTGGTGGCGCTTATGCGATCCATCCGGCCAAATCTCAGTCAAGCCGCCGTTCGTGAGGGTGCCGACAATTACCCGGCCAGAACCCGAGACCGCCAGGGAGTCAAAGCGCTGGAAATTATCCGAGCCGATCACGAACCGCCCGCCATGGGGAATGTCGAGCTGCTTGAGCTTGCGTAGCTTTCCAGGAGCGAGAATGTCCCAGGCGTAGACGCGGGCTGTGGGCGTTTCGGCGACATAGAGGGTCGTATGGTCTGGAGACAGGCCGATGCCATTAGGGCTTGTGAGCGGAAACGCCGCCTGGACCACCTGGGAACCGTCGGCCTTGCCATAGTAGATCACGCCGCGGTCGACCTTGCGGCCGAGAGTCTTGCCGGAGTCGGTGAAATAGAAACCGCCATGGCGGTCGAAGACCAGGTCGTTCGGGTGATTGAACAGGTGTTCGCCGCAATGATCATAGAGACGTTCGGACTTGCCAGTGGCTGGATCAACGACCTCGATCCAGCCATTCTGAGGCAGGTTGCCGCGCGGCAGCACTTCGCCGTCGATCTCGACAAATTTCACTCCGCCGTTGTTGCAGAGGTAGACCATGCCGTTGGGGCCCATCGCGGCGCCGTTGGGTGAGCCGTCGACCTTGGCCACCACCTCGGTCTTATGATCTCCCCAGGCGCGCGAAAGCTGGCCCGCCGCAAGTTCAACAAACAACACCGATCCATCCGGCATGGCGACCGGACCCTCTGGGAATTTCAGATGTTCGGCGATAATGCGCATGGTCGTTCCTCGTGCTTGTTTTTCTGATGTTTTTGGTGGGTGTCGGGTCACCTACCGGTCATCGACGAAATCGGGCAGCTTTAGGTCGGCGAACACGGCGGTGATCTGAGGGGCCAGGGGCGCGGCGGAATTGTTCTCGACGTACACGACTGTCGTGTCGGCGCAACTGAAGCAGACACCATTCTGGAAAAGGCCCTGTCCCAGGCGCAGTGACTTCCGGCCGAACTGCAGCAGGCCGGTTCCGACAGTCACAACGCCCGGATAGGCGCCTTCGCGCAGGTAGGCCATGTCGACGTTGGCGATCAGCAGACGACTGTTCCGCTCACGGGGAATCTTCTCCCGCGCGACGGCCAGGAGGGAAAAGCGGACTTCCTCGTAGAACTGACCAATGGCCACGTTATTGAGGTGGCGGAACATGTCGACGTCGGAAAAGCGCGGTGGAATCTCCACCTGGTGGGGATAGGACTCAAGCTTCAGGCGCGTCGGCGTGGGTTTCATGGCGCCATCTAGGCCTCCGATGACGCCGGCGCCAAGCCGCTGGCCATGCGCGCGTGGAAGGGCAACGCTTCGGCCATTCGAACGTTCGAGCACTATCAGGCCGGTTTCAGGCTTGGCCATCGGGATAAGTTCATGAGCGTCTACCGTGTGACAGAGATCATCGGCGCCAGCGACGAAAGTTGGGAGTATGCCGCCAAGCATGCGCTCACAATTGCTGCGCGGACCTTGCGGGACCTGCGCATCGCCGAAGTGGTGGAGCAGGACTGCGTAATTGGTCCGGACGGCGAAATCGAAGCCTATCGCATCAAACTGCGGGTCAGTTTCAAGTATGAGGCTCCCTGGACCAAGCCGGCGGAAGACCGAACCGGCCCTAGCGCGCAGGCCTAGCTCGCCCGTTTCGCCACGGGCGCTATGAACAGCGTCTGATGCGCGCGCCCTATCATGCCCTCTTCATCGCAAACCAAACTGTCGACCAGGGCCACGCCATCTCCGTGGGTGATCGTGTGTGCGTCGATGAGAATCCACTCGGAGCGTGGCGGACGAATGAAATGGGCGGAGATGTCGAGGTTGGCGAAGCTCCATTCGCGGGTATCGACCACCGCAGCGATGGCGCTGCCAAGATCGCAGGCCATCATCGCTGTGACCAATGCCGAGGCCCGCTCACCTGCAAACAGGTCACCGTGCATTCGGGCCCAGACCACGCCCGGACCGACTTCAATGATACCGCCGGAGACCATCCGGGTCTCAAGGCCCGTGCGAAGTGGCTCCCGTTTCGCCAATGGGCGGCGCGGCGCGTCTTCGGGGGTAGGGTAGCCGCTGATCTGCGGCATCGCTTGCGGGGTTTTCGCAAGCCGTACCCGCAGCGCCGCGGCGCTCGCCACCACATCTCCGTCATGGGTGATTTCAGCGGCGAGGTTCTGCATTCGCCGACCGTCGCGCGTGATCCGGGTGGCGACCTTGACAGCCATCATCGGCACCGGGCGCAATATATCGATCGCGATGCGGGCGAACATCATCGGTTCGGCGCTTGGGACCTGTTCCAGCGCATGTGTCAGCATGGCGGCGACCGCGACCCCGCTTTGATGATCGGGGTTCCATGGGCTGCGCGCGATGGGATCGGGACGGACGCCGTCGGCGTGGGATTCGAAATATGCGGAGTAGGTCAAGTTGGCCCTGCGGGAATCTGATCTGTCACCGGGAACCTAGTCGAGGCCATGGCCTTTGTCGAAATGGCTGCGCTTTCGCGCAACCGTAATAGGAGCGGTTACATGACCCTGTCGGCTGACCAGCTTGAGCGTCTTGCCCTGCATTCGGCCTTTGGCCTGCATCTGATGGCGAAATGGATGGCGGGCCGGACGGATGTGGAGGTGGACATCCGTGAACGAATGCGCACCCATCTTGAGGCGATCGATGGCGTACTGACCAGCAGTGGACATGATTGGATCCGTGCGGAGATCGAGGCCACTGAGGCGGCGCTGCGAGCTTGAAAACGGCGACGGATCAGGTTGGCGCTGCGAATTCCAGGAGAGGTCCCCGGCGGATAGCGAATTCGCCGCCGGGATAGAGGTCGCCGTCGAGCACGAATTGGGGCGCACCCGCAAGGGCAAGGCTCTCCACATCGGCTTGATGATAACCCGCCTCTGGCAGCCATGCGGCGTCCCGCCCCGTCAGGATGCGCCCCATGGCCAGAGGCAGGCGGCGCGGCGGCGCGTCAACGTGCAAAACCTTGAGGCCTTCACGGGGCGGGCCGAATGGTTTGAACCCCATCGGAAATCTCTTCAGCGTCGTGGTCAGGACCAGGAAGCGCGCCTTGGTCTCCATCGGCCCGACTCCCAGCGCCAGCCCTATGGATTCGCCAGCCCTCCAGGCGCCTTTGGGGCCGCCCAGGAGCGCCTGGAACAGTGATGCGCCAATGGCTGCGGCGACGCCCAGGGCGTCAAAGGCGCCCAACTTGTGCGCGCCTTGCGCGATCTGTGTCGCTCGCACGAATGCGGCGGCGCCTAGAAGAAATCCGCGCATCTCGGGCGCATCGGCGTCTTTGCGCCAGATTTCCAGGGGGGCGCGCCTGCGGATTTCTCCACGCGCGTGGCAGGCGAGGGCGGCGTCGAGAGTCCACCCTTTCGGGACGCCCAGATCGACCGCCAGAGCATTGGTCTTGCCGGAAGGAAGCACCGCCAGCCGCGGGTATTGCTCCCCGAAATGCGGCGCCGCGAGGCTCAGCACATCGCGGATCGTACCGTCGCCGCCATCGATCACCAGTAGATCGATCCCTTGAGCTGCGAATTGCTTCAGAGCGGCGGCAACGTCGGCAAGCGTTTCCGTATAGGCGGTCTCTACGCCTTCCGGCGCGGGCTTTACGTCTCGCGCAGATTGGTTGCGATGGCTCCTGGTGTTTACGATCACACCAATGCGAGGGGTGGTCTTGGACACGGCATTCCCGCCAGACGCACGCGGACGCGCCGTCACACTCATGTCTGGTTCCGACATCGAGGCGCGAACACTCCAAAATCTTCGCGAGGACGGGCCGCGAGAGGCCTGATGCGAAGACCTCGAACATGTCATAACCCGCTTCGGCATCCGCAACACCAGGGAGCGTAAAATTATTAGCGAAATCGCCCCAGGCGCGGGTTCGGCCACACACGGCGGAACCGACGCGGCCGCCACTTTGACGGCCGAGGCTCGCAAGGTGGCGCTTGCGCTTGGCAGACCATCTCGACGTGTCTTCTGGACCGACCTCTGTGTTAGCGCCGCAGTGGTCTATATCGCGCTTGCCGGGACGGTGGTCTTGCATGGCGCCTGGAAGCTCGCCTTCGGCATGCTCGGTGCGCTGGCGCTCTACCGCGCAATCAGTTTCATTCACGAACTGACGCATGTCCGGTCCGACGAGTTGCCGGGGTTCAACCTCGCCTGGAACCTGCTGATCGGATTTCCCTTCCTGGTTCCATCCTTTCTCTACGAGGGGGTCCACAACATCCACCACGTGCAACAGCGATACGGAACGTCGGACGATCCGGAGTATCTCCAACTTTCACGAAGTTCCGTCTGGGGCCTGATCGGATTTGTCGCGGTAGGCGCACTCGCGCCCCTGGGGGCGCTGTTGCGGTTCGGCGTGCTGGCGCCAGTTTCCTGGGTTATTCCGCAGTTCAGGTCGCTGGTTCTTGAGCGCTACTCAGCCATGGTCATAAATCCGCAGTTTCGCCGCCGAGACATCGTTGCTGGCGCATGGGCGCCGTGGCGTACGCAGGAACTGATTTGCTGGCTCTGGTGCTGGAGTCTCATCGCCATGGTGGTCGCCGGCGGCGTGTGCGCTCGGGTCGTCTTGACCGCCCTGGTGGTGATGTCCGTGGCGACGTTGGTGAACCAACTCCGCACGCTTGTGGCTCATGCCTGGGAAAGTGACGGCGAACCGATGTCGCTCTGCGCGCAATTCATTGATTCCGTAAACGTGCCGCCCCCGGGTCTGGCGCCGCTGATCTGGGCGCCGGTCGGTCTGCGTTTCCATGCCCTGCACCACCTGGCGCCACGGGTGCCCTATCACAACCTCGCTGAAGCCCATCGGCGACTTGCGGCGTCGTCTACCCCGGAGGGAATCTATCACCTTGCGAACAGGGGTGGCCTTGGACAGGCGATCCGCACCCTGGTGGCTAAACTGCGCGGGCGGTTTTCGCGGGGATAGCTACGGTCGATTGCGGCGCCTGGGACCGAAGCGCCGGTTGCGCCACACATTGCCATTCCGAATCAATTTTGCGGCGGGTGACCTCAATTGATCGGGCCCTGGTCTATTTTGCGCCCGCTGGTTGTCGGATTGAGCCATACGCGCCGGAAAATCGGGCCGGATTCGCATTCCACCGACGATTGCGCCGCTTTGGGGCGCGGTGATGCAACTGTCTGTGCAAAAAACTTACCTTTTCGTTGTTAACCATAATGGCATCACGCTATGGGAGGTTGTGGGGAGAGAGCGCCTTGAACAGACAATTGGTGGGGCGAAAAGGTGTGCGGCGAATTGCCGACGGGGGCGCGCGAGCGCCTGCGGGCGGTGAGTCACGTTTTGCTATTGATCCGGCCCTATTTCTCAACCCATGGGGTGGCGGCGACCTGACGGTCGATGAAGTGCTGCAGCGCGTTTATCGGCTCCCGACACAGCCCCCCCCGTTCGACCAGTATCCCCCCGGCGAGGTTGAACGGCCGGTCGAGATCGAGTCGATCCGGATTTCTGACCTTCGCCAAGACGACGGATTCAAAACCTATTCGGAACCCAGACCAAGGCCGCAGGCCGCCATCGACTACGGACACCTGCCCCAGATGCACGACCGTCAGGTCGTAGAAGTCGTCGAGGTTCTTGACGCCGCTCCGTTTTCGCTTCGGCCCGAAGGTCAACTGGGGGAAGCCGAGCAATTCTTCCCTCCTCCCGCGGCGCGGTCGACCGGGCGCTATCGGATTTTTGCGTCCGCGGTTTTGGTGATCGCCCTCATACTATTGGCGTCGGTTCTGAGCCTGTCGCGTACTTGATCGCGGCGCAGAAGACGCTTCCAACCTAGCAGTACGGATAGCGTCTGCCCTGGGTGAATCTCAGATTCCGAATCATCTGCTGGTTGTTAGCCGCCGTTCAGGTATCATCGCTATGTTAGTCCCATCAGGGGCGAACAGCTTGGACTGAACAGTGGCGGCGCACGAAGAAGCTATGCTCCGGTTTCACGGAGACAATGACGTCGACGGCGAAGACGTGTCTGTCGCGCATGCCGGCGGCGTGCCCGGGATTGCACCTCTTGAAAATGATGTTGTCGAAGTCGGCCAGGTGCTCGACCTCATCTATCGTGTCCAACGACCGGCCGCCATTCGAAGAACCAGGCGCGCTCGTTCTGCGTCGACCAGGCCAGCGGTCTCAACGCAGAGGAATTCCACCGCTAGCAGCATCGACGGGGAACAGGAGGTTCGCCGGCCTAGCAAGCTTGTTGCGCCGGTTGAGCCTGAAGCTCCGAGCGGACTTGAAGTTAGTCTGATAGAGGTCGAGGGGCCGGCAGCCCCAGCCGGCTTGGACGAACTTGAACTTCGTACCGAAGATATGGTCGCGACTGCTGCGGCCCAGGTCGAGGAACCTGAAGAATTCAGGCCTGTCGGTCTGCTGCAGATGACCGATCCGGACGTCGCGGCGCCCCCAACACTGCGTGAGTCCCTGGTCCCAGAAGCGATTTTTGCACCCCGTCCCCGGCCGGGCGTGGTGATATTTGCTTTGGTGACCGGCGTTCTGATCGCGATGTTCGCATTCATGGTCAATGTAATGACGCCGACCTGACGGTCGGTTGACAAGGGCGCTGACCGAGGGCGAGACGGTTCGAATGCAGGGGCAAGATCAGTGGAATGCGAAGCGGCCTCCAAGTCGCGGTGAGCACGGTGGACTGATTTCTCACCCCGATGACCTCCTGGCGGAGCTCGCCGAAGCGCCCCCGGTTGGTCAAATTCTCGACCAGATTTATAGAAAACCTTATCGTCAGGACAATGTCCTGGACTCCGAGGGGTGCGGTGCGCCCAGTCTCGACCTGTCGCTCGAAACTGCGGCAAGCACGGGCTTCATGGCGTCGATGACCCGGCTTAAACAGCCGGATCGCGCGCTTGATGTGATGCTGGTGGCGATCGCAGGCTTACTAGCCGTCCTTCTGCTTGCGTTGTGGCTGTTGAATTAGTGGCGAAAGCTATTTCCTGCGCTGCAGGGTGCGTCAATTTGATGCGATGCAATCGGAGGGGCGTGGCGTTCACCGCGAAACTTCCGCCTTAAATTCTTCAGAGTGTCATCGCGGCCGTTCAGTTTGTGGAGGGTCGCGCGCACAGCTGGGAATTCAGGGTGGCGGGCGGGGGAAACGACGGCCGTGGTGAAGGTCCTAAGAGCGGCCAGAGCGCCCCCGACGACCCGAATATCGATTTCGAGACTTTTCTGACGCCACCCGAGGGGGACTCCGCGCCGCTGTCTCAAATTCTGGACCAAATCTATCGGGCGCCCTGGCGCGATCCCGTGGAGCCTGCGCTCGTTGACGCGGATGCAGAATTTCCGGCGCAAGATGACAGAGAGGGTGATCCTTCGCCTGTGGACGCCCTGTCGCAGCCTGAGATCGCGGAGGCGACACCGCCTGAGCCAGAGCCCGGACCATTGACAGAGGTTCCCAGGTCGCCCCGCAGGTGGATCTTCGCCACAGTGGCGTTGGTTGTGGTGGGTGTGCTGCTCTTGATCGCGGCCTTGAAGCACGCCTCATGATCTGGGACCCGACGGATCAGTCGAAAAGCGCCAGCAGGGCTCGCCGATCGATCTTCAAGGTCGGCGTACGCGGAAGCGCATGGACGGCCAATGCGCGAACGGGCGCCTGATAGGTCAGAAGCCTTGCGCGGGCGAAGGCGATGAGTTCCGCCTCTGTCGGGATTGACGCGCCGCGAGTCATTTCCACGGCGGCCACCGGAACTGCGCCCAGCCGCTCATCCGGAAGGCCGGCGACGCCGACATCGGCCACGCCGGGAAACGATCTGAGCACATCGGCGACCGTCTCCGGCAGGATCTTGAAGCCACCGCGCATGATCGCGTCATCGGCGCGGCCGTGGATGTAGAGGAAGTCGTCCGAATCCAAGGCAGCGAGGTCTGAGGTGCGCATCCAGTCCGGTCCGATGCGAAACACCTGAACTTCGAGGATGCCGGCCTCACCCGGAGGCATTTCCAGGTTGGTCTGCGGATCGACAATGCGCGCATTGGCTAGGTCGCGACGCAGGCGCCCGACGCTGCCCCATTTTCTATCTCCGAACTCGCGCCGGTGCTCTGCGGTTCCGGCGGCGATCGGACCGCAGAATTCTGTCGCCCCGTAGTTGCCACACACAATGACGCCGTACTTTGCCTCGAACGCGCGCGCCAGTTCCCAATCCACCGGTGACTGGCCGCTCATCACCACCTCGACGCTGGCGAGGTCCGAGGGAACAGGTGCGGCTGTCATCACCATCCGCATCATGGTGGGAGGCAAGCTGGCGGTCTTGGGGCGGTAACGGCGCACGGCGTCGAGCCAGCCCTCGACGCTGAATTTTTCCAGCAGGACGACCGCATCGCCGCGCACCGCCATGCCTGAAACCGTGAGCGCGCCGGCGATGTGCGCCAGCGGCGAATACTGGATCACAACGTCGCCATCGGACTTGGGGCGCGCACCCGCCGTGAGCGTGGCGTGCCAGGTGTCGGGACGGATCGGGACCCGCTTGGGCGCGCCGGTGGTTCCGCTGGTGGGCAAAAGCAGCGCGGTGTTCAGGTCGGCTCGCAAGCCTTGGAAGGCGGGCTTCCGCATCACCCCGGACGCAGCGGGATGGCTGGTTATTATGCCGCAAGCAGGGTCGGCGACAAGGATATCCGGGACCAGATCAACCGGCTCGCCGATCAGCGCCGACAGTTCGAGTCGGGCCACGTCCGAGGCCAGGGAGGCCGCGCTTTGAAACGGGTTGAGCGGGGCGACACACAGGTCCTCCGCCATCGCCGCGATCATCGCCGCCGCCGGACCCAGCCGGTTGCGCGCAATAACGCCGACGCGCCCGCCGGGCGGCAGGCTGAAGGTTCGAAGGGCCCTGCGCAGGGCGGCGACATGTTCGTTCGTTTCAGCGCGGGAGACCCATCGGCCATCAATCTCGAAAGCGTTGGCCTGGCCCACGGCCAGCGTCTGTTCAATGGTGTCCGATAGGATGCTCAACGCTGGCGGCTCCGGCCGATGACTACCGCCATGGCTATAATGAATTCCCCGGCCGCATGCGATGGCGGTGCGCCCATTGTCCAGCCGGTGCGGGGCGGCCTAGTGTCCGGCGGCGCGCAGTCGGCGCGTCAGGCCAATATGAGGGCAGGATGAAAATCTCGGTCGCGCTTCCCCAGGACATGATTTCCGAAACCATTGGCGGCGAATCCTCGCTGGCGATCCTAGCGCGCGCAGCGGAGGCGGCGGGTTTCCACGCCTGCAGCGTGACGGATCATCCGGTTCCCACCGGCCGCTGGCTGGACGGCGGTGGCCACCTGTCGCCCGATCCATTCGCGGCGCTGGGTTTTGTCGCCGGCGCGACAAAGAAGATCCGCATCCAGACGGCGATCCTGGTGCTGCCCTATCGCAACCCCTTCATCACCGCCCGGGCGGTCAATTCGCTCGACCTGTTCTCCGGCGGACGGATGATCCTTGGGGTTGGCGTGGGTTATCTGAAGGGGGAATACAAGGCGGTCGGCGTTGATCACGACCTGCGCAATGAGCTGACAGACGAGTACCTGGCCGCCATGATCGCCGCCTGGACCAATGACGAGTTCAGCTTCAAGGGCACGGGATACCAAGCCTTGGGCAATCGCATCCTGCCGCATTCGGTGCAAAAGCCGCACCCGCCGGTCTGGGTCGGCGGAAACGCCAAGCGCGCGATCCGCCGCGCGGTGGAGTACGGCGACGCCTGGCTTCCCTTTAACGTCCCCGCCGACTCTCCGGTCGCCAAGACCGCCCGCACCGTGCCCATGGGTGATGAGGCGGCGCTGGCCGCCGGCATCGCCTACATGCATGAGCAAGTCGCCGTACAGGGCCGCACCCGGCCGATCGACATCGTGCTGGACAGTTTCCACCTTCCGGAAGGCGGGGCGCAAGCGGCGCTGGACGCCATGGGACGGCTCGAGGCCATGGGGATTAGCTGGGTCGGCGTACATATCGCCGGCAAGAGCGTGGCGGAATGGTGCGATAACGCCGCGAAATTTGGGGCTGAGATCGTGGCGAAGGCGGGTTCGTAAGCGCGCTTAAATATTGACCATCTTCATGTTCGCCGCCGCATAGCGCTCGCCGGACACCGCTGCCTCGGGCATGGCGGCCTCGATGGCGGCCAGTTCCTTGACCGACAATTGGATGTCAGCGGCGGCGATGTTTTCCTCCAGCCGCGAGAGTTTGGTGGTCCCGGGAATTGGAACGAAGCCATCGTCCCGGTGCAGCACCCAGGCGAGCGCCAGTTGGGCGGCGGTGGCGCCGCGGGCGGCGGCCAGTTCGCCGAGGGCCTGGACCAGGGAATAGTTCTGGCCGATCGCATCGCTATGGAAGCGCGGCATGGCCCGGCGGCGGTCGTCCTCGGCCAAGGTCTCAGGCGTGATGGTTCCGGTCAGGAAGCCGCGACCCAGTGGGCTGTAGGGCACGAACCCGACGCCAAGCTCTCGCAGGGTCGGCAGCACCTCGGCCTCCACATCGCGGCTCCATAGGGAGTACTCGCTCTGAACGGCCGTGACGGGCGTCACCGCGTGGGCGCGCCGGATGGTGCCGGCGCCGGCCTCTGACAGGCCGAAATGGCGCACCTTTCCGGCCCGGATAAGGTCGCCCACAGCGCCCGCCACATCCTCAATGGGTACGGAGGGATCGACCCGGTGCTGATAGAACAGGTCGATCACCTCGACGCCCAACCGCTTCAGGGACGCCTCCGCCACCTCGCGGATGTGGTCCGGCCGGCTGTCGACACCGGAAGGGTAGGGCGAATCCGCCTTCAGCTTGAACCCGAACTTGGTGGCGATCACGACCCGGTCGCGCACCGGCTTCAGGCCCGCTCCGACCAGTTCCTCATTGCGGAAAGGGCCATACATCTCGGCGGTGTCGAAAAAAGTCACTCCCCGGTCCACCGCGCCTCTCAGGAGATTCGTAGCCTCAGCCTTGCTGAGTTCGGGACCATAGGATCCGGTCATTCCCATGCAGCCGAAGCCAATCGCCGCCACTTCCAGGTCGCCGCCCAGTTTGCGCACCCGCATGTCTGTTTCCTCACCCCTGCTGGTCGTGCGACAAAGCCTGGTTTGATGTGGACGAGCAAGGCGCGAATGCGCTTGCGTGGGGAGGACAGGCGATGATCGAGCGGCAGATCACCATTCGGACACGGGACGGAAGCATGGGCTGCTTCATTGTCCACCCGGACCGGGGCGGACCGTTCCCGGTGCTGCTGTTCTTCATGGACGCCCCCGGTATCCGCGAAGAGTTGCGCGACATGGCGCGGCGCCTGGCCAGCACCGGCTACTACGTGATGCTACCCAACATGTACTACCGCACCAGTGCGGATGAGCTCGGTCCGCTAACCGAGGAATCACGGCCGCGGATTTACGAACATATGGACTCCCTCGACATTCCCAAGGTGATGGACGACGCCGATGCGTTGCTCGCCTTCGCCGATGCGGATCCGGCGGCCAGCAAGGGCGCCGCGGGCGCCTTGGGCTATTGCATGAGCGGCCAGTACGCCATCAATGCGGCGGCCCGACACCCGGCGCGAATCCGGGCGGCGGCGTCGCTCTATGGCGTAAAGCTGGTCACCGATCGGCCTGACAGCCCACACCTGGTCGCCCAGAAGGTGACTGGAGAGATCTATGTGGCCGCCGCCGAGCTGGACAAGTTCGTGACCCTGGACGAGGTGGGCGTGTTCTCGAAGGCGGTCGCCGGCGCCGGCGTCAACTGCGAGGTTGAGATCTACTACGCCGCCGACCACGGCTTCGCCTTCCCGCAGCGGCCGGCTTATGACAAGGCCTGTGCGGAGCGCCACTGGTCGCGGTTGAATGACCTGTTCGCCCGCAACCTGCATGCGGTGGCGTGAGGCGTCCTCAGTGAGCGAGCACGTCTTCTCCGACCTGCTGGTCATCGACTGCGCCAGCTTCATCGCCGGCCCGGCCGCCGCGGCGATCCTGTCTGACTTCGGGGCGCGGGTGATCAAGATCGAGGAGCCGAAGGCGGGGGACCGCTATCGCGACTTGATCCTGATGCGCGATCCCAGCGGCGGGACCATTGACTACTTCTGGACCCTCGACGGCCGCAACAAGGAGAGCCTGGCCATCGACCTTCACAAGGCGGAGGCCCAGGCGGTGCTGCGGCGACTGGTGGCCAGGGCCGATGTGTTCATCACCAATTTCCCGTTCGCAACGCGCGAAGAGTTGGGAGTGACCGCCGAGGCGCTGATGGCGATCAATCCGCGGCTGATCTACGCCTCGATGACGCCCTATGGCGAAGAGGGACCGGAGAGAGACCGCACGGCCTATGACACCACCGGCTGGTGGGCGCGATCGGGCCTGATGGCTATGACCCGCGACAATGGCGATGCGCCCTACGGCCATCCGGTGGTGGGGATGGGGGATCATCCGACCGCGGTCTCCATGTACGCGGCCATCGTCACGGCGCTTTATCGGCGACAGGCCACGGGTCAGGGCGGGGTTGCGGCCACGTCCCTGATTGCCAATGGCCTGTGGTCGAATTCGTGTCAGGTGCAGGCGGCGCTCTGCGACATCGAGCTGACCCCACGCGGTCCGCGGGGCAAGCGCACCCCGCTATCCGAGTCCTTCCGCTGCGCCGATGGGCGCGAACTGCTGCTGGGCATGAGCAACTCCCTGAAGGAGTGGCCGTTCTTCTGCGACGCCCTTGGTCACCCGGAATGGAAGACGGACCCCAGGTTCGAAAGCTACCGAGCCCGGATGGCCAACGCCGCGGCGCTGGTGGCCGTGATGGAGGACGTGTTCATCACCCGGCCCTACGCCGAATGGCGAGATGTCCTGGATGCGGCCGGCGTCACCTTCAGCATCGTCGCCGAGGTCACCGATCACCCCAACGACATGCAGCTCTACGCCAACGGCCTGTTACCCGACATCGTCGACGGTCTGGGCCTGAAGACCGTCGACAGTCCCTTCAAGATCCTGGACGAACCCAAGGTGGAGCCGCGCATGGCGCCGATGCTGGGCCAGCACACCCGAGCCCTGCTGGAGGAGCTCGGATGCGGGCCGGACGAGATCGCGGCGCTGGCGGGGTAGGCGGTGACGAGGGCGGCAGGGTCAAAAAACGCCCCGGGGTTCGAAATTTCGAGGATCAATCCCATGCACCTTGGAAACGTCCGTTTTTGACGTAGGTGCGCCGCACACTTTGGGCCGCAGAACGCCAACCCAAGATCAGGATTGCGCCTTGACCGACCACACGCTTCCCACACCAGAGGCGGAGACGATTTCACTTTGTCTCAACGACCTCGACTTCGCCCAGGCGACCGGCGCTGTCGATCCGCGGTTGAGCGGGCATCTGATCGCGCAGACCGCCAACGCCCTGGCGCCGATCACCGGATCGACGGCGGAAGAACGTCGCGAAGGGGTCGCCGCGACGGTCCATGCCTTGAAAGCGCTCGGCCCGCGCGATGTGGTCGAGGGACTGCTGGCCGCTCAGATGGTGGCGGTGCACGCCGCCGCGTTCGAATGCCTGCGCCGGGCCAATCTGGAGCATCAGTCCCCGGAGGGCCGCGAACGCAATCTGCGCCACGTCGCCAAGCTGGCCGGGCTCTATGTGCGCCAGGTCGACACCCTGGACCGCCGCCGCGGCCGGGGCGCCAACCGGGTGCGGGTGGAGCATGTGACGGTGGAGTCCGGCGGCCAGGCGGTGGTGGGGACCGTGAACGCGGCCATTTCCCTGCCGGCCAATCCCTGGCTGTGAGCGCAGGCGGCGCCGTTGCGGCGATGCGGGCGGCGCGGCGCTGTGGGGCGACGACCCGGTCAGGCCCACACTGCCGCGCCCCGGCCGTGCGAGGAGCCCGCCGCTGCCGCATGCACGGCGCCCGGGCCGGCGCCCCAAGGGGCAACCGCAACGCCTTCAAGCACGGCGAGTACAGCGCCGCGGTGATCGCCGAGCGGCGGGCGTTGCGGGCGCTGATGGAGGAGGTGGGGGAGATGCTGGAGGGGCTGGACGGAGGGTGAGGGCGCGCGAGCGGGCGCGGAAGGTTGGATTTCTGAGCGGTGGGGGATCGGGTATCATATAGGCGGAAATCAATATCTCCCCGGAAAGCACCTCATGAAAATTACGGTCGAAAAACTTGTCCACGCACCCATCGCCAAGGTTTGGAGCGCCTATGTGACGCCCGCCGACATCATGCGGTGGAACGCGGCGTCGGACGACTGGCACACCACCGCGTCCACCGTGGACCTGCGAGTGGGCGGCGCGTTCAGTTCGCGAATGGAAGCCAAGGACGGCAGCTTCGGCTTCGATTTCGCCGGCGTCTACACCCGGGTCGAGCCGGAGAAATTGATCGCTTATGAGCTCGGCGACCGAGCCTGCGTGGTCGAGTTCATGCCGGGGGCGGACGGAGTCACGGTGCGCGTCACCTTCGACGCCGAAGCCGAGAACCCCATCGAAATGCAGCGCGGCGGATGGCAGGCGATCCTGGACAACTTCGCCAAGCATGTTGAGGGGAGGCAGTGATTGGCTGACGTCCAGACCCTGACGCAACGATCCGAGAGTTTGACACACCTGGATTGAGAGCCTGCGCCTATGCAGGCAGGATGTCATGGATGAGGGGCGGGCCGCTCGGACGCCGACAGCGAAGGTAGGACAGCGAGGGTTGGGCTTCGGAGAGGCGGGGTTCAGTCATGATGTCGCCCGAACACGCGAGCCCATGGGGGGTAGCCATGTACACCGACGCCGAGATCGACCGCGCCGCTAGCGCTATCGCCGAGGCGCGCGCCCAGGCGGCCGTGGTGTCGCTACCGCCGGGCCTGCCGCCGCTGGAGCGGGCCGACGCCTATCGGGTGCAGACACGCGTCAACCAGCTTGTGATGCCCGCCGGCGCCCGGATCGCCGGTTTCAAGGTGGCGGGCATGCAGCGCTCGTCCGGCTCCAATGTGGCGCCCGGCCTGGTGATCGCCAAGCCGCTGTGCGCGCCGCTTTGGGATCACCAGGTGCAGGGTTCGGAGGTGACCCTGGATGGGCGGGGCCGCCGGCTGCTGGGCCTGGAGACTGAGATCTGCCTGCGCATCGGGGTCGGCGCAAAGCCGGGGGGCGGCAAGACCTATGAGGTGGTGGGGACCATCGCGGCCTTCGAAATCGTCGAGCAGCGGATGGCGACGCCGATCGATTCCTCACACATCAATTTGTTGATCGCTGACTCCATCGCCAACGCCGGTATCGTCCTTGGCCCGGAGACCCCGGGATGGCCGGAGGGGGTGCTGGAAGATGAGGCGACCATTTCGCGCAACGGCGAACAGGTGATGGCGCGGCGCATCGGCGAGCGGCTGGAGGACCCGCGCCTGGCGCTGGGGGTGCTGTGCGAGGCGCTGGATGAAATGGGCTGGGTGGTCGAGGACGGGGCCTTGTTGCTCACCGGCCTGCTGACCACCGAGCTATGGCTGAAGCCCGGCGATCTGGGCGAGGGCGTCATCGGCCGGTTGGGTCAGGTCACCGCCAGTCTGGCAAAGGGCTAAGGCCTGCCGTTCCGCGTCGCGGCTTACGCGCGCTCCAGCACGACGGAGGCGCGGCGTTCCTGAACCCCCCAGCTCACCCGAACGCCCTGCAGCGCCGAGAGCACGGCCCTGGCGACGACGTAGTACATGAGCTGGCGGTAGCCGAACCGCTGCAGCGGGGTCCAGAGGATGTCACGCCAGGGCGCCCGACGCTCCATGGCCATGCCCAGCGCGCAGGCCGAGAGGTCGACGAGGACGAAGACCGCCCAGTAGAGGACCGGCAGCAGGACCCGCTGATGGTCCCATTGTTCGGCGTGGGCCTGGTGGGCCATCACCCCCGACACCGCGCTCCAGATCACCGCCAGATCGACCAGCGGCGCCACGCAGGCCAGAATGATCTGGAACAGCCAGATCTGCGGCAGGGCGACGAAACCAAGGCTGCGGTTGGCGGGTGAGAATAGGGCGCCGCGGTGTTTCCAAAGGCACTGCAAGGTGCCGAACGACCAGCGGTAGCGCTGCTTGAGCAGGCCCTGAACGGTGTGCGGCGCCTCGGTCCAGGCGCGGGCGTCGGGGTCGAACGCCACCCGCCAGCCCGCCCGCTGTATCGCCAGGGTGAGGTCCTGATCCTCGGCCAGGGTGTCGGCCGGATAGCCGCCGACGTGCTCAAGCGTGGTCTTGCGCCAGGCGCCCACCGCGCCCGGCACCACGGTCACGGCGCCCAGGGCGGCCAGGGCCCGGCGTTCGAGGTTCTGGGCGACCACATATTCCAGCGATTGCCAGCGGGTGATCAGATTGACGCGATTGCCCACAAGGGCGTCGCCGGCGACGGCGCCGACCCGCGGATCGATGAACCAGCGGACGAGCTTGGCGATGGTGGTGCGCTCGAACTGAGTGTCGGCGTCCAGGGCCACGACGATCGCACCGGTGGCCTCGGCGAGGCCGCGGTTGAGGGCGCAGGCCTTGCCGCCGTTGCTGAAGCTGAACAGCCGTACACGCGGCTCCTCCGCGAAGGCGGTTCGGACCATATCGGCGGTCCGGTCGGTGGACCCGTCGTCGAGGACGATCACCTCAAGGTCGCGCCAGGTGGAGGCGAGAATGCGGGTGACGGAAGAAACGATCACCATCTCCTCATTCAGGCACGGGATCAGGACGCTGACCCTGGGCAGGTAGCCGGGTTCATTAACCGGCGGCGCGATCCTGGCCGGACCCAGACGGTGCATCAGCGACAGGGTCGCCAGGAACGCCAGCCGGCCGACTCCGAGGGCTATAGCGGCCAGGAAAAGCGCGTGCAGGATGAACTGAACGCCGCGGGCTAATCCGAAGCCCAGGCGGTCAAGCATCAGTTCAAGAGGCTTCCGCTCGGCGTCGGGCATGGCCTGGTCCGGCGACATGCCGGCGAGCTGGGACACGGTGACCAGGCGATAACCATGAGCCCGCAGGGCGTCGATCAGCTTTGGCAGGGCCGCGACGGTGCGGCTGCGGTCGCCACCGGAATCGTGCAGCAGCACCACCTGGCCGGCGGTTTCAGAATTGGTGTCGCCGAGCCGTAGCAGGGTCTGGTTCACGATGTGAACCGGATCAGGTTTCTTCCAGTCATCGGGATCGATCCGCAGACCGGCGATCAGATACCCCAGCTTCTGCGCGGCCAGGATCGGCGCCACCTCGCTGGGCGTCGAAGGTTCGGCGTCCCCGAAGTAGGGCGGCCGGAACAGGCGCATGGATCGCCCGGTCAGGGTCTGAAAGAGCCGCTGGGTGGCGTTGAGCTCCAGCGCCGTCTCGGCCGGTCCGGTTTCGCCAATGTTCGGGTGGGTCCAGGTGTGGTCGCCGACCACATGGCCTTCTCGCACTTCCCGGGTGACCAGGTCCGGCCAGGTCTGCATGTTCTGGCCGATCACGAAAAAGGTCGCCGGGGCGTGCTTGGCCTTGAGAATGTCCAGGATCTGAGGCGTCCAAAGCGGGTCCGGGCCATCGTCGAAGGTCAGGGCCACCAGGCCTGGGTGCGCGCCGTAGCGTTGCAGAACGTAGGAGGTCGGAAGGGCGTCGTAGTGTTCGGCCTGAACGAGCCCCGAAACCGGGTCGACCGATAGGCGTCGCGCGCCGGGCTTGGGGGTGGCCACCACCTTCAGCACCTCGCCGTCGCCGTCGAAGTCGACGTCCTCGCCAGGGCCGAGTTTCACAAGTCCGGCAGTTGACGGGGCGCCATAGGGACGGTCGAGCAGGTTCCAGACGCCAGGGTCCTCCGACCCCATCCGCCACAGTCCGTAACCCCGGGCATGCCAGGGATCGGCAGCGCTGATTTCATTGAACAGGGTCACCGCGTCCAGGAACCAAACATGGTGGTCGAACCCCTTGTCGTCCTGGTAGTCGAAGTGTGGATTGAGCGAAGCGTGGTCGAAATCGATCGCCGCGCCCGAATCCTGCGCCGTGAGCGCGGCTTCATGGAAGGTGACCGCGTCGGCGCTTCCCTGACCGGTCGCCCCCAGTTTCCAGTCGTAGCCATAAGCCCCGGCCGCGACGATCGTTCGCGCCGGATTAAGCAGTCCGAAATCGGCGGCCAGATTGCTTTCGAACCAATCCTGGGCCGCGGCTGGACCGGGCGCGCCGGTGGCCCAATGCTGATCGTAGGCCATCAGCACAAGGCTATCGACTGCGCCCTGCATCGCCGCCAACGGCCAGGAGCGGTCGGCGAACGGCGCCGTCGCCCAGACCTGCAACCCCTTGGTCGCCAGGGCGACACGCGCTTGGGCCAGAAAGGATGGGTACTGCGTCAGCGCGGCCGGCGACAGCGACTCGAAGTCGAAGATGTATCCGGCATAGCCGGATCCCTGCGCCTGCGACGCAAGCCGGTCGAACAGACGCTGGCGGGCGGCGCCGTCCAGGACGACGCGGTCGCCAAGCGGCCCATCCCACAGATCCTCACGGGCGTTATAGACCAGCGGCATCACGGCGGGCTTACGCACGGAGGCCTGTATGAGCGCCTGCGCCTGCGGATCGCTTGACACTACGATCTCGCCCGGTCGGGTGGATAGCTGGACCCACTGCGGCGCAACCACATCAAGCTGGTTGACGTGCGCGCGCAGGGATTCCCGCGACCGCTCGTCCCAACTCACATAGAAGCCGACCGCCAGCGGCTTGCTGGTCCGGGGCGCTGTCGGAGTCGATGGCCGCGGCGGCCGCGACCAGATCGTGTGGGACATCAGGCCATGGGCGTTGGTGTCGTGCAGGGCTCGCAGGATTCGCGGGTCGGCGAGGGTGAGCGCGGGGAGCTTTGGTGCGAACGCAAGCGTGGCTGCGAACGCCGCGGTCAAGGCGAGGACTACCGAAAGGATCAGGCCCGCCGAATGGCCCATGCGCCGCGCGCGTCGTCCGGTGGGATCATGAAATACGAAGTCGGCCACGGCGCGTCTCACAGATGGGAGACCGTCCTGCGCTGTGCATCTGCCTGCCGCCCTTCGCCAAACTTACGGCGATGTATGATTGGACGATGGAGGCGGCGGATTCCCGATCATTGCCGATCGTTCACTGGCCTCCGGGAACTGTGGGGGCAAACATGCGGCATCTTAAAACGTCGGATCGTGGTGTGTCCTATGACCGTGATGCAGGAAATCGACAATTTGATCTCGAGCTGCCCGACGCGCGTCAGGGCCCTGATGCTCAGCCCGCGCTACTGGAACGCGCTCTGCAAAGCTGTCGGCGCCGATCCGGGGAGGGCCTGGCTGCGCTACGGTCACGAGCCGTTGGTCGCAGGCGTTTTGATTCTGCCGTCCTGGGATGCGTGACGTCCAGACGATGAATTTCCTGCGCGGATGAGATGGCGCACCGGCGTCTGATCGGTTCTCAGACGTCCAGATCCCCGGTGGCGAACTCCGCGTTTTCCTGGATGAAGCGGAAGCGGGATTCGGGCTTGCGGCCCATCAGGGCCTCCACCAGTTCGGCGACCTGTTCCTCGGCCCGGGGCAGGGTGACGCGGGCCAGGGTGCGCTTGGCGGGGTCCATGGTGGTTTCCTTGAGCTGGGCCGGCATCATCTCGCCCAGGCCCTTGAATCGGCCGATTTCGGGCGACTTGCCCTTGAATTCGGTGGCGAGCAGCTCGTCGCGGTGGGCGTCGTCGCGGGCGTAGATCACCTTGGCGCCGTGGCTGAGTCGGTAGAGGGGCGGCAGGGCCAGATAGAGGCGACCGGCGCGGATCATGTCGGGCATGGTGCGGTAGAAGAAGGTGATCAGCAAGCTGGCGATATGGGCGCCGTCCACGTCGGCGTCGGTCATGATCACCACGCGTTCGTAGCGCAGGTCTTCTTCCTTGAACTTGGCCCCGCCCTGGACGCCAAGCGCCAGCATCAGGTCGGCCAGTTCCTTGTTGCCGCCGGTCTTGTCGAGGCTGGCGGAGGCGACGTTTAGGATCTTGCCGCGCAGGGGCAGGATCGCCTGGGTCTTGCGGTCGCGGGCCTGTTTGGCGGAGCCGCCGGCGCTGTCGCCCTCGACCAGGAAGATCTCCGCGCCATCGATAGCGGCGCCGGCGCAGTCGGCGAGCTTGCCCGGCAGCCGCAGTTTGCGGGTGGCGCTGGAGCGGGCGACCTCGCGCTCCTTCCTGCGGCGCAGGCGCTCTTCGCTGCGTTCGACGACGAATTGCAGCAGCGCGCTGGCGGCCTTGGGCTGGGCGGTGAGCCAGTGGTCGAAGGGGTCGCGCAGGGCGGCTTCCACCAGCCGCTGGGCCTCAATGGAGGACAACCGCTCTTTGGTCTGACCCTGGAATTCCGGATTGCGCACGAAGATTGAAATCATCGCGCCGGCCTGAGCCAGCACGTCGTCGGCGGTGATCAGTCCGGCGCGCTTTTCGCCGGTGAGTTCCCCATAGGCCTTCAGGCCGCGGGTGAGCGCCGCGCGCAGGCCGGACTCATGGGTTCCGCCCTCCGGCGTGGGAACGGTGTTGCAGTAGGACTGCATGAAGCTGTCCGCCTCGCCGAAGCCGGCCGGTGTCCAGGCGATGGCCCATTCCACAGCCCCGGCTTCGCCCTTCTTCTCGTAGCGGCCGGCGAAGGGTTCGGGGGTTACAGTCTCCAGATCCTTGACGCGTTCGGCCAGGTAATCGGCCAAGCCATTTGGGAATCGGAAGGTCGCCTCCGCGGGAGTCTGGTCGTGGATGCGGGCCGGGTCGCATTTCCAGCGGATCTCGACGCCGCCGAACAGATAGGCCTTGGAGCGGGCCATGCGATAGAGGCGCGCAGGCTTGAAGGCCGCGCCCTCGCCAAAGATCACCTCATCGGGGGTGAAGCGAATCTGGGTCCCGTGCTTGCGGGTCGGCGCTATCTGTTCGATGCCGCTCCGAGGCTTGCCGCGGCCGAACACCTGGCGCCATTCGAAGCCGTCCTTCCAGGCGGTGACCTCGAGACGTTCGGAGAGCGCATTCACCACCGAAACGCCGACGCCGTGCAGGCCGCCGGACGTCTCATAGGCGTCGCCTGAGAACTTGCCGCCCGAATGCAGGACGGTCATGATCACCTCCAGCGCCGACTTGCCTGGGTGCTTGGGGTGCGGGTCAACCGGGATGCCGCGGCCGTCGTCGCGCACGGTGAGCGCGCCGTCCGCCTCCAGCGTCACCTCGATGACCTTGGCGTGGCCGGCCACAGCCTCGTCCATGGCGTTGTCGAGCACTTCGGCGAACAGATGGTGGAGGGCCCGCTCATCGGTGCCGCCGATGTACATGCCTGGCCGCTTACGGACCGGCTCCAATCCCTCCAGAACCTCGATGTCCTTAGCGGAATAGCCGCTGGACTTGCCCGGACGCGGCTCATGACTTTCGCTCAAAGGCGCGGCAGGCGCGGGATTAAGCGCCTCGTCGAACAGATTGGCTTGGGCGGCGGTGGCCTTGGACATGAGGTGAGGGTGCTGCGATTCGAGGGTCCCCGGTATGAATCGCCCTGGCGTCATTAGCAATGCGTGGCAGGCGATCCTGCGACCGCGGATGACGCAGGCGGATGGGGCGACTAAGAGAGGCAGGTTCGCAAACAAAGGAGTCGGCGTGGAGCAGACGACGGGCGGGATCGCCCGCAGCGCCAAGAAGCTGTTCGGTGACGTCCTGGAGCCCTTTGGGCAGCGGGTGTTTCGGCGTATCTGGATCGCCAGCCTGTTCTCCAACTTCGGCATGCTGATCGGCGGGGTCGGCGCGGCCTGGGCGATGACCGAACTCACCGGCGCGGCGGACAAGATCGCACTGGTGCAGACCGCTTCCATGGCGCCGACGATGATCCTGTCGCTGGTGGCGGGCGCGATCGCCGACATGTACGACCGCCGCAAGGTGGTGTTGTGCGGCCTTGGCATCGCCTTCGTCGGTTCTTCGTGCCTGGCGGCGCTGGGCCTGGCCCGCCTGGTGACGCCTGAAGTACTGCTGGCGTTCACCTTCCTCACCGGGTGCGGCATGGCGCTGATGAGCCCGGCCTGGCAGTCGTCGGTTAGCGAGCAGGTGCCCGGCGAAGTGCTGCCTCAGGCGATCGCCATGAACGGCATCAGCTTCAACATCGCCCGCAGCTTCGGCCCGGCGATCGGCGGGGCCATCGTGGCGGTGGCCGGCGCGGTGGCGGCATTCGTGGCCAATGCGTTGGCCTATCTGCCGCTGCTGCTGGTGATGGCTTTCTGGCGGCGCACGCTCGAGGCTTCGCGCCTGCCGCCGGAGCGGCTAGGGCGTGCGGTGGAGTCCGGGTTTCGCTACGTGGTGCATTCGCCGCGCATGCGGGTGATCCTGTTCCGCACCCTGTTGATCGGGCTGGTGGGCGGCGCGCTGCAGTCGTTGATGCCGGTGATCGCCCGCGACCTGCTGGGCGGCGGTCCCAGGACCTACGGCATGATGCTGGGATCATTCGGGGTGGGCGCCGTGGCCGGCTCTCTTAACGTCAGCGCGGTGCGTCAACGTCTGAACGGGGAGTCGATCGCCCGGCTGGGGGCGGTCATCCTGGCCTCGTCGCTGCTGGTGGTGGCGCTCAGCCGCTCACCCTGGCTGACGGCGCCGGCGCTGGTCGCGGCGGGCTGCGTGTGGACGCTTTCGGTGACAGCTTTCAACATCGGCCTGCAGCTTTCGACTCCGCGGTGGGTGGCAGGCCGGGCGCTGTCGCTGTTCCAGACGGCCATCGCCGGCGGAATCGCCATCGGCGCCCTGGGCTGGGGCGCGGTTGCCCAGCGCTCGGGCGTGGACACGGCGTTGCTCATCGCCTCGCTGCTGATGCTGGGCACCGGTGCGCTGGGCCTTTGGCTGAAGATGCCCACGGATGACGGCTCCAACGCCGAGGCGGACGAACTGGCCGAACCGGAAGTGAACCTGGCGCTCACCCATCGCAGCGGGCCGGTGGTGGTGCAGCTGGAGTACCGGATATCCGCGGCGCAGGCCCGGACCTTCTACGACCTGATGCAGGCGGTGCAGAAGACGCGCCAGCGCAATGGCGCCTACGACTGGTCCATCGCCCGCGACATCGCCGATCCGGAGTTGTGGACGGAGCGGTTCACCTGTCCGACCTGGCTCGACTATCTGCGCCAGAGGAACCGCGCCACTCAGGTCGAGCGCGACATTCAGGACCGCGCCAGGGCCCTTCACCTGGGGCCTGAGCCGCTGCGTATCCGGCGCATGCTGGAACGACCGTTCGGCTCAGTGCGCTGGAAAGACGAAACCCCCGACCGGGGCGGCGGCGGCGTATTGCCGACGCAGGGGGCGTGAGCGGCGCTCAGTCGCGCCACCAAAAGCGGTCGATGTCGGCCTGGGACGCCGCGGCCATGCCGTCGTGTTCAGAGAGGGTGAGCCGGACGGCGGCGTCTTCGGCGCGACGGGCGGCGGGGCGCTCGGCGATCTCGGCCCGCCAGCGGGCGAGGTGCGGATAGTCCGCCCAATCCATCTTCTGGATGTCGACGTACCCGGCCCAGTGGAAGGTGGCGATGTCGGCGATGGAGTAGGCGTCGCCCGCCAGATAGCGACAGGACGAAAGTCGCTCGTCCAGCAGGGCGTACATGCGCGCGCTGAGCTTGCGGTAGCGCTCGTAGGCGTAGGAACCCTTGCCGTCCCCGGCGATACGGAAGTGATTGTACTGGCCCAGCATCGGGCCGACGTTTGAGGTCTGAACGAACAGCCACTTTAGCGTCTCGTAGCGTTCGGCCCCTGCGGCGGGCAGGAAGCGGCCGAAAGTCTCAGCGAGGTAGATCAGGATGGCGCCGGACTCAAACAGGGTCTGATCGGCTTCCCGGTCGATGAGCACGGGCACCTTGGACAGCGGGTTGAGCGCGCGAAATTCCGGGGTGAACTGCTCGCCGGCGAACACCTTCACGAGGCGCACATCGTAGGCGGCCTCCAACTCCTCCAGCATCAGCACGATCTTGCGGACGTTCGGGCTTGTCATGCCCAGGAGTTCGAAACGGGCGGTCATGGGCTTCCTCGAAACCGGCGAAACGGAACGGATCGCACGATCATTGGGCCGGCCCAACGAAAAAGGGCCGCGGATCACGCCGCGGCCCTTCATTCGTCGTGTCAGCCTATCGACTTAGCACTTGTAGTACATATCGAATTCGACCGGGTGCGGGTGCAATTGCAGACGCATGACCTCTTCCATCTTCAGGTCGATGTAACCGTCGATGAAATCGTCGTCAAAGACGCCGCCCTTCTTCAGGAAGCCGCGGTCCTTGTCGAGGCTTTCCAGGGCCTCGCGGAGGGAGCCGCAGACCTCGGGGATCTTCTTCTGCTCGCGGGGCGGCAGGTCGTAGAGGTTCTTGTCTGCCGGCGAGCCGGGATCGATCTTGTTCTCGATGCCGTCCAGGCCCGCCATCAGCATGGCGGTGAAGGCGAGATACGGATTCCCCATAGCGTCAGGGAAGCGGACCTCGATGCGCTTGCCCTTGGGGCTGTCCACGTGCGGGATGCGGATGGAGGCCGAGCGGTTGCGGGCCGAATAGGCCAGCTTCACCGGGGCTTCATAGCCGGGCACCAGACGCTTGTAGGAGTTGGTGGTCGAGTTGGTGAAGGCGTTGATCGCCTTGGCGTGCTTGATGATGCCGCCGATGTACCACAGGCACATCTGCGACAGACCGGCGTACTTGTCGCCAGCGAACAGCGGCTTGCCATCCTTCCAGATTGACTGGTGCACATGCATGCCCGAGCCGTTGTCGGCGAACATCGGCTTGGCCATGAAGGTGGCGGTCTTGCCGTAGGCGGCGGCGACGTTCTGGATCACATATTTGTACATCTGCAAGCGGTCGGCCATGACCACCATGGTGTCGAACTTCAGACCGAGTTCATGCTGGGCCGGGGCAACCTCGTGGTGATGCTTCTCAGGCTTCATGCCCAGCTCACCCATCACCGCCAGCATCTCGCCGCGAAGGTCCTGGCAGGAGTCCACCGGATTGACCGGGAAATAGCCACCCTTGGGGCCCGGCCGGTGGCCCATGTTGCCTTCCGGATAGACCTTGCCGGTGTTCACCGGCAGCTCTTCTGAGTCATAGGCATAGCCGGTGTTGTGCGGATCGGTTGACCAGCGCACATCGTCGAAGATGAAGAATTCGGCCTCTGGGCCGAAAAACACAGTATCGCCGACGTTGGCCGACTTCACATAGTTGAGCGCCGCCTTGGCTATCGAGCGCGGGTCGCGATTGTAGGGGGTGTTGGTGTCGGGGTTCACGACGTCGCAGTGCAGGACCAGCGTTGTCTGCTGGTAGAAGGGGTCGATGTAGGCGGTCTCCAGGTCCGGACGCAATTTCATGTCGGACTCGTTGATCGACTTCCAGCCGGCGATCGACGAGCCGTCAAACATGGTTCCGTCGGTAAGGAAGTCGTCATCGACCAGGTCAATGTCGAACGTCACGTGCTGCAGCTTCCCGCGGATGTCGGTGAAGCGGACGTCGACGTATTTGACTTCCTTTTCCTTGATTTGATTGAGGATATCTTTCGCAGTCGTCATGTTATGTCCTCTTTGAGTGATGCGATAAGGAGGGGTCTAGATGGCCGCATCGCCGGACTCGCCGGTCCGGATCCGCAGCACATCAAGAATTTCGGAAATGAACACCTTGCCGTCGCCGATGCGGCCAGTCCGGGCCGCGGCCGTGATGGCGTCCAGCGCGGCCTGCAGCTGGCCATCGGAAACCACAACCTCGATCTTGATCTTGGGCAGGAAGTCCACGACGTATTCGGCGCCCCGGTAGAGTTCGGTATGGCCCTTCTGGCGGCCGTAGCCCTTGGCCTCGATCACCGTCATGCCCTGAACGCCAAGTTCCTGCAGCGCCTCTTTCACCTCGTCCAACTTGAACGGTTTGATGATGGCCTCAATCTTCTTCATGGACGTTGCGAACTCGTAGCGGGGCCCCGCGATGGCGGCGTCGGAGCACAGGGTTGGCGGACTCTCAAGCGAACTCGGCGCGGTTGTCAGCCGGCCAGCCGGCGTTTTCCACATTTGCATACAAAACGGGCGCCCGTCGCCCAAGGTCGCGGCGCCGGTGAAATCGCGTGGTTGCGGTCGTAGAGCGCGCCTTCACGCCGCAAACTGCAGCGTTCAGACCGGACATTGACCAGATAGCCAGCATCATTCGCGCGGACTGGTCGCATTTTTCCGCGAGCCTGCAAAGCGCCGGATTCGCCAATTCCACTCCGATTGCTGAAGATTTCGGCGCGCACGGGTGTGGAAAGCCGCCTAACCAGGCATTTGGCGGGCTGGCGGGGCGCACCACGGCGCCTTAAGTCAATGGTCTCACCGAACCTTGCCAGACCGGAGCCCGGATGCCGCGCCTCTATTTGATCCGCCACGCGCGGCCCACGTCCAACTGGGGACAGGGCGACGATGACGCCGGCCTGGATGCCGTGGGACACGAACAGGCTGCCGCGGCCTGCGCAGCATTGATGGCTGCGCCGGCGGATCAGCGGCCCTCGCGGGTGGTGTCTTCACCCTTGCGCCGATGCCGCGAGACAGCGGCTCCGCTGGCGCGAGCACTGGGCGTTGAAATAGAGATCGACCCGGCAGTGGGTGAGATACCGACGCCGATCTCGCTACCGGCGGATGAACGGCCGGCGTGGCTGCAGCGCGCCTTCGGCGGCGTGTGGTCCGAGATCGAGGGTGATCTCGACTATCTGGACTGGCGGCGGGCGGCGGCCGATGCGCTGAAGGATCGCGGCGGGGCGGCGGTGTTCAGCCACTTCGTCGCCATCAATGCGGTGGTCTCGCTGTTGAGCGGGGACGAGCGGGTGGTGTGTTTCCGGCCTGACCACGCTTCGGTGAGCGTGCTTGAAACGGACGGCGGGGACCTGCGGCTGATCACGCGGGGCCGCGAGGCGGAGACCGGGGTCCTTTGAAGCCGCGCCCGATCCTTTCCGTGGCGGAAATGACCGCCGCAGACCAGGCCGCCATCACCGCCGGAACCAGCGGCGTCACCCTGATGGAGCGCGCCGGCGTCGGAGCCGCCGACGCCATCTGCGAGCGGTTCGCGCCCCGTCCCGTGCGCGTACTCTGCGGTCCCGGAAACAACGGCGGCGACGGTTATGTGGTCGCCCGCATCCTGCAGGAACGAGGCTGGACTGTCCGGCTCGAGACCAGTGCGCCGCCGGCGACCCACGACGCCAAGCTGATGGCCCAACTTTGGCGCGGAGAGATCCACCGGCTAGGCGGCGCGGAAGGTGACGCCCTGATCGTGGACGCCCTGTTCGGCGCAGGTCTGGCGCGCCCTCTGGACGCCGAGATCGCCCGCCTGGCCCGCGCCTGGCAGGCGACGCCGGAGCGGGTGGTGGCGATTGATCTGCCAAGCGGCCTGTCCGGCGATACGGGCAAACCCGTGGGGGACACGGCCTTCGCCGCGGGCCTGACCGTGACATTCCACGCCCGCAAGGTGGGCCACGCTCTACAACCGGGACGCAGCCGATGCGGCGAGGTCGTGGTGGTCGACATCGGCTTGGAGAATTCCGCTGTCCAGCTGTTCGAGAATGCTCCGGACCTGTGGCTCAACCACTTTCCGTGGCCCAATGCCGACGCCCATAAGCACGCCCGGGGGCGGTTGATCGTCATCAGCGGCGAGCCCTGGAGCACCGGCGCGGCGCGGCTGGCGGCAAGGGGCGGATTGAGGGTCGGCGCAGGGCTGGTGACAGTGTTCGCCAGGCCGGACGCGCTGGCGGTCAACGCCGCCCATCTGGAGGCGGTGATGTTGCGCGCCTATGAGACAGACCTGGAGCTGGAACAGGCCGCAGCCGACGTCGACGCCGCCATCATCGGGCCGGCGGCCGGGGTCAGCGACACTACGCTGATGAACCTGCTGGCCCTGGCGCGCACCGGCGCGGCGCTGGTGATCGACGCGGACGCGATCACGGTGTTCCGCGATGACCCGGACGAGCTGTTCTCGGTGCTGGACCGCGATGATGTGCTGACGCCGCATCCCGGAGAGTTCGATCGGCTGTTTCCGGGCCTGCTGGCGCGTTCGCCCCAGCGCATCGCCGCGGCCCGGCAGGCGGCGCTGCAGGCAGGAGCGGTGGTGTTGCTTAAAGGCCCCGACACTGTGATCGCCGCGCCGGACGGTCGCGCTGCGGTCAATCTCAATGGCTCGCCCTGGCTGGCCACCGCGGGCTCAGGCGACGTGCTGGCGGGATTCATCGGCGGTCTGATCGCCCAGGGCATGGAGAGCTTCGAAGCGGCCTGCGCCGGGGCCTGGATCCACGCGGAGGCCGGTGCGAGCTTCGGGCCGGGGCTGATCGCTGAGGACCTGCCAGGATTGGCGCCAGGTGTGTTGGCGGGGCTATGGGCCGAGGCGCAGGGTTAGGGCGTCTTCCGCTCCGATTGAATCAGAGCGGCGCACTAGATCCCCGCCACTTCCTTGATCAGGTCCAGCCATGCCGCCCGTCCCTTTTCACGGTCGAACATGGCTATTGCTGCTTGTCGCGCCGCGACCCGTTGGGCGGCGTATCCCTGCGGCGCGCGGCAGGCTCCGATCAGGGCCGCTGACAGGGCGTCCACATCGAAGAACGGCAGCAGTTTGCCGTTTATCCCGTCAGTGATCGCGTCGCGGACCGGGGCGGTGTCGGACCCGATAACATAGCAGCCGCTGGCCATGGCCTCGGACAGGGACCAGGAGAGCACGAACGGGTAGGTGTAGTAGACGTGGGCCGTCGAAAGCCGCAGGGCCGCAAGCATCCGGGCGTGTGGCAGGGGGCCGGTGAAATGCACCCGCGACATGTCCAGTCGCCCCTCAACGCGCTCTAGGATCACGTCCTTCCAGGTCTTACCCTCAGGCGCATTGCCGCTGTAGCCGCGGTTGGACGGGGTGCCGATGATTATGGCGTGAGCGTCCGGGATTTCCGCCTGCAGCCGCGGTAGGGCGCGCATCAGGATGTGCAGACCTCGCATGGGCTCCAGACTGCGATTGACGTGGGTGATCACCGGCGTTCCGGGGGCGAGCAGCGGACCTTCGGGGACCTGGAAGGGTTCAGCCGGACCGGGCGCGATAGCGCCGACGTCGACGCCTTCATGGATGATCCGCACGCCCGGTCGCAAGCGCTGGGGCAGGGTGGAGGCCTGGAATGGCGTAGGAGAGACAATGGCGTCAGCGTGGGCGAGGGTGAGCGCCATCGTCAGGTTCTTAGTGGTCCCGGTCAGGATCATCTCCTCGGTGGTGGTGATGAACTCCTGGTCAAAATCGATGTCGAGGCCGCGCCCGGCGTAGAAGAATTCATGGAAAACGATCTGGCGGGCGTTCGGGAAGGCCTCGCGCAGAAGGGTCATCTCGCCCCAGCCTGCGTGGCCGATGATCAGGGCGGGATCGTAGCCATGGCCTTTGAGACGCAAGGCCGCATCCAGGGCGCCCCTGGCGCGGATGAGATCCGCTTCGGCGCGGACGGCGAGCGGGAAGATGTCTGGGGTGGTGCCGCGGTTGAGCTTCCAGCGGGCGATAGACAGGCCTTCGACACCCGGCGCGGTTTCGGAGCCGATGGCGCAGCAGCGCACGCCGCGCGCGACCAGGGTGCGGGCCACATCCGCGAACTGGGCCGGGAAGTTGTTGTGGACGAAGAGGACGCCGCCGCTCATGCGCCGCAGGTTCTCGCGCGGGACGGCGCAGTTGTCACGCGCGAAGCGCCCATGCGACCCAGGTGGGTGGTGCGGATGAGAGGACTCGAACCTCCACGCCTTGCGGCGCTGGAACCTAAATCCAGTGCGTCTACCAGTTCCGCCACATCCGCGCGCCGCGACCTCATAAGGGGACAGGCGGACCGGCGCCAGCGCCAATCGCGCCCCGGGCAACCCAAAAAAATGAGCGGTTTGAAGTCGCCCGCCTTTGCGCTTGGATGGCGGGCGGCGGCGTGACATAAGGGCGCCCCCCGCCGCCGGGCCTCCGGCGGCGTCCACTTTTCAGCCCAAGGGCGGATCGCCCGCGCGGGTTCGCGCGGCGACCGAAGTTGCGAATGTCCGTGCAAATCGTTGAAAAATTACAAGAAGGCCTCAGCCGCGTCTACGGGGTGACTATCCCGGCGGCGGATCTCGAAGAGAAGCTGGAAAGCCGCCTGCGGGAAATCACGCCGCAGATGAACATCAAGGGCTTCCGGCCCGGCAAGGTGCCGCAGGCCCATGTTCGTCGTTTGCACGGCAAGGCGATCATGGCCGAGGTGGTCCAGGAGAGCCTGTCCGAATCCGCTCAGAAGGTGATCGACGACGCGGCGGTGCGTCCGGCCGGCGAACCGGACCTGAAGCCCGAAGGCGACATCCAGCAGGTGATCGAGGGCAAGGCCGATCTGGCCTATGAGATGTCGTTCGAGATCATGCCGGATATCACCTTGACCGACATGTCGGCCATCGAACTGACCCGTCCGGTCTATGAGCCCACAGATGGGGAGGTCGACGAAGCGGTCACCGAACTGGCCAACCAGAATAAGACCTACGAGCCGCGCACCGGCAAGTCGCTGAAGGCCAAGGACGGCGACATGGTCAACATCGACTTCGTCGGAAAAATCGACGGAACGCCCTTCGAGGGCGGGACCGCGGAGAAGGTTGACCTGGTGCTGGGCTCCGGCCAGTTCATCCCAGGCTTCGAGGAACAACTCGTGGGTGTGAAGCCCGACGAAGAGAAGGTCGTGAAGCTGACCTTCCCCGAGAACTATCAGGCGGAGAACCTCAAGGGCAAAGCCGCCGAGTTCGACGTCAGGGTCAATGAGGTGAAGGCGCCCAAGGCCTCCAAGGCCGACGACGCCCTGGCCGAACGCCTGGGCCTGGAAAACCTGGAAAAGCTGCGCGAGGTGATCCGCACCAATCTGGGCGAACAATACGCCGGCGCCACCCGATTCAAGGTCAAGCGCGCACTCCTGGACGTCCTGGACACCCGTCACGACTTCCCGCTGCCGCCGAAGATGGTGGAGGCCGAGTTCGAAGGCATCTGGAAACAGGTTGAAGCCGACAAGGAACGCGAGGGCCTTCCGCCGGAAGACACCGGCAAGTCGGAGGACGAACTGCGGACCGAGTACCGCAAGATCGCCGAGCGCCGGGTTCGGCTTGGCCTGGTCCTGGCCGAAGTGGGCCGGGTCAATGACGTCCAGGTCACCGAACAGGAACTGGCCGAGGCGATGCGCCAGGAGGCCATGCGCTATGGCGCACAGGCCCAGCAGATCTTCGACATGTTCCGCAAGGAGCCCAGCCTGCAAGCCCAGATGCGCGCGCCGATTTTCGAGGAGAAGGTGGTCGACCTGATCCTGGCCAAGGCAAAGGTCGAGGACGCCAAGACCACCAAGGAGGAACTACTCAAAGAGGATGATCTTCCGGAAGGCTACGGCGGCTGACACCGGACGTTAAGCGGTCTGGGGCCAAAACGCCGCCTTGCAACCTTCAGGTCCGCACGCGATATCGGACCTGAAGCCGAATCCCGGCGTTTATGCCCTATTCAGGAAGGCCCGCTTCCCCATGCGTGACCCGCAAACCACCGCGCTGAACCTCGTGCCAATGGTCGTCGAACAGACGAGCCGTGGCGAGCGCGCCTATGACATTTTCTCGCGCCTTCTGAAGGAGCGGGTGATCTTCCTCAACGGACCGGTGGAGGACGGCATGTCGGCGCTGATCTGCGCCCAGCTGCTGTTCCTGGAGGCGGAGAACCCCAAAAAGGAAATCCAGATGTACATCAACTCCCCCGGGGGTGTGGTGACGTCGGGCCTGGCGATCTATGACACCATGCAATACATCCGCTGCCCGGTGGTGACGCTGTGCATGGGTATGGCTGCGTCGATGGGGTCGTTCCTGCTGATGGCCGGCGAGAAAGGCCAGCGGATCGCGCTGCCGAATTCGCGGATCATGGTCCACCAGCCGTCCGGCGGCTATTCCGGCAAGGCCAGCGACATCGAGCGGCACGCCGAGGACATCATCAAGACCAAGCGCCGCCTGAACGAGATCTACGCCAAGCACACCGGCCAGCCCATCGAGGTGGTCGAAGAGACGCTGGATCGGGATCATTTCATGTCCGCCGAGGAGGCCAAGGACTGGGGCCTCATCGATCAGGTTATTGAAAAGCGCGAGACCGAAGGCGCGTAGGGGGTTGGCGCGGGGAAGCCCCGCACAGCTGTCCACCTAACTTGATTGAAAGGCGTATTCGCCTCACTTCTAAGCTAACTTAGGGGTGATTTATGGCTACGCTCACCATCACGTCCAAGGGGCAGGTGACTCTACGCAAGGATATCCTTGCGCATTTGGGCCTGCGCCCCGGTGACAGGATCGACGTGGAGATGCTGCCCGAAGGACGCATCGAGGTTCGGCCTATGCGGCCAACGGACGATATCTCTGCGGTGTTCGGAATGCTCAAACAACCAGGCCGGCCCGCGCCTTACTCTGGAAGACATTGATCGCATCGCCGCCGAGGGTTGGGCTGGCGAGCGTTGAGAATCACGGCGGATACAAACGTCCTGGTACGCGCGATCACCGGAGACGACGAAGACCAAGCGCGGGCGGCGCAGGCTGAACTCGCCCGCGCCGAATTGGTCGCTCTGACCCTGCCGACACTGTGTGAACTGGCATGGGTGCTGGGCAAGGGCTACCGACACTCCCACGCTGAGATTGCGTCGGTGATTCGGCGGCTTATCGGCAGCCGTAACGTCCGGATCGACCGTCCCGCCGCAGAATGCGGATGGGCTAATTTGGAAGCGGGCGGCGACTTCGCCGATGGGGTGATCGCCTACGAGGGACGCTGGTTGGGCGCCAATATGTTCGTCTCGTTCGACAGTCAGGCTGTGCGTCTGATGGAGGCCCAGGGCGGCGCAGCCCGGACGCCGCGCAACTGAGCCACGTCGCCGGTGGGAAATTTGATAGTCCCTCAAATTCGTCATGGACGGGCGACGTCCAACCGCGTCATTGTGGCTGTGCGTTGCGGGCGTTCGGTCCCCTGCGCCGATACTTGAATTCTAATTGCAAACGCATGGCATCGCGGCCGGATTTCGGCCGGCTGCGGGACAGGAGACGCGGGTGACATTGAAAGACAAGACAGCCATCGTTGGGGTGGGGTCGACACAATATTGGAAGCGGGGCCAGTCTGTTCCGGAAACCGAATTGTCGATGGCGTGCACGGCGATTCTGGCGGCCCTGGACGACGCGGGGCTGACCGCCAAGGAACTAGACGGGTTCGCCATCTATTCGAGTTCCTGCGATCCGGCCACGGTGGGGTCGGTTCTTGGGGTTGATGAAATCCGTTTCGCCGCGACGCTCACGTCCGGCGGCGGCGGTTCGGCGGGCTCGCTGGGTCTAGCGGCGGCGGCGATCGTCTCAGGACAGGCGGAGGTCGTGGTTTCGCTGATGACCCTCCAGCAGGCCAAGCGCCGGCTGGGCGGCACCCAGGTGGGTGACGCGCCCCCGGCCTCGGGCGGCGGCGGCAGCCCCTATGGGGCGGGCGGTATCCCGCCAGGCATGGCCTTTATGGCCCATTCCGGCCTGATGAGCCCGGGCCACAGCTTCTCTCTGCTCACCCAGCGGCACATGCACCTCTACGGCACCAAGCGTGAGCACCTGGCCAAGATCGCCATTTCGCAGCGCGCCAACGCCATCAAGCGGCCGACCTCCATCCGCAAGGAGCCGCTGACGATGGACGAGTATTTCAACTCCCGGATCATCTCCGATCCGCTTTGCCTGCTGGACTACACCATGGAGTCCGACGGGGCGATCGCAGTGATCACTGTCTCGGCGGAACGGGCCAAGGATCTGAAGCAGAAGCCGGTCTACATCATGGGCTCGGCCAACGGCGGCATGGGCCGGTGGGGTTCGGCGATCTTCTCCTACTTCCAGATGCCGGACGAATATTTCGCCTCCTCCGGCCACCGGCCGGTGGCGAAGCGGATGTACGAGATGGCCGGCGTCGGTCCCAAGGACGTGGATGTTGCGCTGCTCTACGACCACTTCTCGCCGATGGTGCTGATGCAGCTGGAAGACTATGGATTCTGTCCGATCGGCGAAGGCGGCCGGTTCATCGACGATGGGAACATCTATTACGAGGGTGGCTCCATCCCGGTGAATACCCACGGGGGCCACCTATCGGAGGCCTATATCATCGGCATGACCCACGTCCGCGAAGCCGTCGAACAACTGCGCGGCACGGCGGTCGGCAACCAAGTCAAAGATGCTGAAATCGCGCTTGTCACCGGCGGTCCCGCCGGCCTGCCGGTCAGCGGCACGCTGCTTCGGAGGTAAGCATGAACAATTTCACACGCGGGGTGACCCCGGTCGCCCAGAAGGACCCCTACGCCGACGACGTCACGCAGCCGTTCTGGGACGCCACCCAGAAGGGCAAGCTGATGTCGACCAAGTGCACCAAGTGCGCCACCCACGTGTTGCCACCGCAACCGCGCTGCTTCAACTGCCAGAACGATAAGTTCGAGTGGGTGGAACTGCCCGGCACCGGCACGATCTACAGCTTCACCGTGGTGCGCCATCCCTTGCGTCCCGGCTGGGATGCGGTGGTGCCGTTCGCGGCGGGGATCATCGAGCTGGACGGTACCCAGGGCGCCGGCGCGCGGGTCCAGGCCAACATCATCAACTGTGATGTTGAAAAGATCCGTATCGGCGACAAGGTGAAAGTGGCCTGGGAAAAGGTCAGCGACACCTACACCGTCTTCCGGTTCGAACCGGCTTAAGGCGCGGCTCGATCTGAGGCATTAAGGACCGGCCGCGTCCGTCATCCGACGGCGCGGCCGGTTTCGTTTTCAAGACCAGGGAATCTGCCATGGAATACCGTCCGCTCGGCCGCTCCGGCCTCTATGTCTCCGCCTATTGCTATGGGGCCATGACCTTCGGCGGCGGCGGCTTTTTTGACGCCGTCGGTACGACCCAGGAGGATGAGGCCCGCGCCCTGGTCGACCAGTGCCTGAAGGCCGGGGTCAATCTGTTCGACACGGCCAACGGATATTCGGCGGGGCGTTCGGAGGAGATCCTGGGCGCCGCGGTCAAGGGCCGACGCGACCAGGTGCTGATCGCCACCAAGGGCTACGCTCAGATTGGCGAAGGACCCAACAAGGTGGGTCTGTCGCGGCGCTATCTGATCGAGGCCTGCGAGGCGAGCCTGAAGAGACTGAAGACCGACTACATCGATCTCTACCAAGTTCATAACTGGGACGGGGCCACGCCGATCGAGGAGACTTTGCGGGCGCTGGACCAGCTCGTGAAGGACGGCAAAGTCCGTTACATCGGCTCCTCCAACCACACCGCCTGGCAGCTGGTGAAGGGCGCCTGGGTATCGGAAAAGCACCTTCTGGAGCCGTTCGTCAGCCAGCAGATCCAGTATTCCCTGCTGGTGCGCGAGGCCGAGTATGAGATGCTGCCAGCGGGAATCGAGCATGGGGTGGGCGCGCTACTATGGAGCCCGCTCGCCCAGGGCTACCTCTCCGGCAAATTCCGCGACACGGTGGGCGCGCCGACCCGGCTGGAGGCCTCAGGCCGGCTGTCGAACATGGATGATGAGCGGTCGCGCAGGGTGGTCGAGATGCTGGCCGAGGTGGCCAAGGGTTATCCCGGCGCCAGCATCTCGCAGGCGGCGCTCAACTGGCTGGTGCGTAAGCCCGGCGTAAGCTCGATCATCCTGGGCGCGCGCAACGCCGAGCAGCTGAAGGACAATCTGGCGGCGGCGACCTGGTCGATGAGCGACGAGGATATCGCCCGCCTGGACAAGGCCAGCGAGCCGCGCACGCCCTATCCCCTGTCGCACCAACGGATGTTCGGCCGGGGGCGCAATCGAGAGGCGCCGCTGCAAGCGCGGGTGACGGGGTAGGGGGACTTTCACCGACGGCATTCCCGGACTTGTCCCTAGGATGACGGTCATGTGTGGGGACGCGCCATACGAAGCCGCCTACCGCCTCGGGCCAATTTATGCCACCAAGCCACCTAACGCCGAAGGAGAACTCCCCCATGCTGAAGACCCGTGAACTTGGCCGCGCTGGCCTGAAGGTTTCCGAAATCGGCTATGGCTGCATGGGCCTTTCCGGCAGCTACGGTTCGGCCGATGAGGCGGAATCTATCGCCACCCTCCATCGGGCCCGCGAGCTGGGGGTCACCTTCTTCGACACCGCGGAGGTCTATGGGCCGTTCCACAATGAGGAGCTGATCGGGCGGGCGTTCAAGGGGCGCTGGGACGGGGTGGTGATGGCCACCAAGTTTGGCTGGAATGTCGTGGACGGCCGCAACACCGGGACCCCGAACAGCCGGCCGGAACGCATCCGCCAGGTCGCCGACGACTGCCTGCGCCGGCTGGGTTGTCCGCGCATCGATCTGTTCTATCAGCACCGTGTCGACCCCACCGTGCCGATGGAGGACGTGGCCGGGACGGTTCGCGACTTGATCAAGGAAGGCAAGGTCGGCCATTTCGGCCTGTCTGAGGCCGGGCCTGCGTCGATCCGCAAGGCCCATGCCGTGCAGCCCGTGGCGGCGCTGCAGAGCGAATATTCGCTGTTCGAGCGCGGGCTTGAGGAGGCGATCATCCCCACCTTGCGCGAACTCGGCATTGGCCTGGTGCCCTTTTCGCCGCTGGGCCGCGGGTTCCTGACCGGCAAGGCGCCGCGCCCCGACGCCCTCGACCGGGGCGACAACCGCGCCCACCAGCCGCGTCTGACGGGTGAGAACTATGAGGTGAACCTGGCCAAGACCAAGGTCATCCACCAGGTGGCGGCCGAAAAGGGCGCGGAGCCCGGTCAGATCGCGCTCGCATGGCTCATGCACAAGGGTCCCGACATCGTCTCCATCCCCGGCACCCGCCGTGTCGCCAACCTGGAGCAGAACGTCGGCGCGGCCAGCATTGCCCTGACACCCGATGACATTCGCCGCCTGGAAGACGCGCTGCCGGTCGGCGCCGCCCAGGGCGACCGTTATACGGCCAATATGCTCAAGCTGGTGGAACGCTGAGGGCGTGCGCTCACTCACCCCGCTGCAGGCAAATCCCGCAGAATGAAGGATTGGCTGGCCGTGGCCAGCAGCTCGCCGTTTTCGGCGTACAGGTCCATCTCGCCGTAGCCGAACCCGTCATGGACGCTGGTGACGCGGATGTCGCAGAGCACCCATTCGGTCTCCACCAGCCGTCGAACGCGCAGGGTGTTGTCCAGGCTGTTGCCGGCGAAGCGGCGGCCAAGCGCCGCGCCGGCGGCGGAGGGGACGTAGTCGGCGAACACCGCCAGCATCGACGCATCGGTGGGTTGGCCTTCGCGGCTGCGCAGCCAGAACATGGCCCGGCCATCGGCTGAGGGCTTGCCGCTCATGTTGCCGTAGCCGACCCGGCCGGGAATGCCGCGCGCCTCAAGGCGGCCATGCAGCATGGAGGCCTGTCCCTCCCAGATCTCGAGGTTGGGGCAGTCTTCCGGCGGCGGGACATCGGGGGTTCCGCGCCAATGGACCGAGGGTCCGCCCGGCCGGCTGCCGAGGGCGGCGATGACGCTGATGATCTCCTTGTCGCCCACATGTCCATTCACCCGCGCCTGGGTGGTGACGTTGCCGTTCACCGGCAGCCAGACGTCGAGGTCGAGCACCTGGCCGGGCTGGGCGAAGGACAGATACTGAGCAGTGACCCAGACCACCGGGCGCTTGCAGGTCCGCTCCAGCGCCGCCACCGAAGCGGCCAGGCCGATACCGCCATACATGAAGTAGCGCGGTTCGCGGCCGACACAGTTGGTGTGGTCCAGCGGCAGGTGCCAGCGGTGGGGGTTGTGGCTGGCGCGGAGATCGAAAAACGGTTGGCTCATGATCCTTTCCTGACCGATGACGGCGGATATGAGAAGCCCCCTGGACATCGGCCGCGACGCCGGGCTTTTGTCGGCAGGCCGGGAGGACGCACATGGGCTATCAATTCATCACCCTGGATGAGGCCGACGGCGTCGCGACCCTGACGCTCAATCGGCCCGAGGTGCTCAACGCCCTGCACACCGAGGCGCTGGAGGAACTGCGCGCGGCGCTGGACCATATCCGCGACGAGAAGACCGCGCGGGTGCTGGTGCTGACCGGCGCCGGGCGGGCGTTCTGTTCCGGCGCCCAACTCGCCACGCCGGGAAGCGCCAAGGCCCAGATCGACCCGCGTGATTCCGGTTCGCGGCTGGAAAGCCACTTTCACCCGATCATGGAGCGGATTCGCGCCTTGAACGTGCCGATCGTCTGCGCCGTAAATGGTGCGGCGGCCGGCGGCGGTTGTTCCTATGCGTTGGCCGGCGACATCGTCATCGCCGCGCGCTCCGCATATTTTCTGCAACCCTTCGCCAATATCGGGCTGGTCCCCGACGTGGGTTCGACCTGGATGCTGCCCCGGCTGGTGGGCAAGGCCCGCGCCATGGCCATGATGCTGCTGGCCGAGCGCATTCCGGCCCAGACGGCGCTGGAATGGGGGATGATCTATCAGGTGGTGGATGACGCCGAGCTGGCGGTGACCGCATCCGCCATGGCCCGCCGCCTGGCGAATGGGCCGACGGTGGCCTATGGCCTGATCCGCCAGGGCGTGTGGGCCAGCCTGGAGCAATCGTTGACCGAGACGCTCTGGATGGAGCGCGAAAACCAGAGGACGGCCGGACGAGCGACGGACCATGTCGAGGGGGTGAAGGCCTTCCTTGAGAAACGTCCGCCGGTCTTCACCGGCCGTTAGGGGAGGGGTTATGGGGTTGCTGGACGGAATCAAGGTGGTCGAGATGTCCGCCTACATCGCCGGGCCCGCCACGGCGGGGATGATGTGCGACTGGGGCGCGGAGGTCATCAAGATCGAGGCGCCGGGGGGCGACGCCATCCGCTGGAACCGGCCTGCGCTATATGAGGGCGGCTGGAACCCGACCTTTGATCAGGACAACCGCGGGAAGCGCTCCATCGTCATCGACTATCGCAAGCCCGAGGGTGCGGAGGTGATCCGCAAACTGATCGCCGACTGCGATGTTTTCATCACCAGCCTCCGGCCGCGGATCCTGAAAAAGGCGGGCCTGGACTACGACAGTTTGGCGGCCTGGAAGCCGGAGCTGATCTACGCCAGCGTCACCGGCTATGGCCTGCAGGGTCCTGCGGTGGATACGCCGGCCTTTGACATCACCGCCTTTTGGGCGCGCAGCGGCTTGGCCGGGATGATGACCCCGCCGGGCGGCGCACCGCCGTATAACCGCCCGGGGATGGGCGACCATGTGACTGCGATCTCCACGACGCTGGGCGTCATGACCGCCCTGTTCGCCCGCACCCGGACCGGCAAAGGTCAGTTGGTGGAAAGCTCGCTGCTGCGTTCGGGGGTCTATATGGTCGGTTACGACCTGGTGGACCAGGACCGGCGCGGGGTCGCCAATCCCCCCGGCGACCGGGGCCGCGACGGCAAGCTCAGCGCCCATTTCCCGGCCAAGGACGAACGCTGGTTCTGCATCTGGGTGCACGACATCGTCCATGACTGGCCGGTGATATATCACGCCGCCGGCCGCGCCGACCTGGCCCAGGATCCGCAATGGCTGGATGCCGACTGGCGTGCGGCCAATCCCAACGCGGTGATGGACGCACTGGACACCGGCTTCCGTGAGCGGTCGCGCGAGGACATCGGCGCGGACCTGGAGGCGGAGGGGCTGATCTGGTCGCCGGTGCTTTCGGGGGCCGAGGTGCTTACCGATCCGCTGGTGGAGGCGGCGGGCTGTTTCGCGCAGATGGACGATGGGGCGGGCGGGACCTTGCGTAACGCCGCTCCACCGGTGCGGCTGCCCGGTGCGGAGCGAGAGCTAAAGGGACCATCGTTCACGCCGGGTCAGCATACCGACGCCATCCTGGCGGAGCTGGGATATGGCGCCGACGCGATTACAGCGATGCGGACGGCGCAGGCGGTGGGGTAGGGCGGTTAACCCAGGCGCTTTGCCGCCAGGGCGATCAGGGTGTCGCGACCTTTCGGCTCCGTGACATCGTGGCGGTCGAAATCGAGTCCGTCTGGTGTTCGAAGGTCTGCGAACAGCCCCTCTCGATCCTCATGGAAGTGCAGAAAGGCGCGACCGCGCCGACAGAAGACCCCGCGGGACCTTTCCGAAAGTCCCGCCATGCCGCGCAGACGCGCCAAAAGCGGCTCCAGCTGGTCGAAGTCGGCTGGTCTGGCGTGTCGCATCCGCGACTCCGTCCTAGGGTTTTTGCTTGAATACCCGATAGCCTTGCTCATCGGCGATGCCCAACATGGCGTGGTCGCCGCTGGTGTCGCCGTAGGCGGCGGCCAGGCGCACGTCCGGACCGAACCACTCTCGCAGGCGGCGCACCTTTTCGTCTGCGCGGCAGTTTTCACCTTCGAGTCCGCCTTCCACCCGGTCTTCGGCGTCAAACTTCAGCCGGGTGCCGATAAGGGTGTCGGCCCCCAGGACGTGGGCGAAAGGAGCGATGGTGACTTCCGGTGAGGCGGTCACGATCACCCGTGTCGCGCCGCGCACACCCCATTGGCGCCAGGTTTCCAGGGCGTCCGGGCGCAGCAGGCGCGCGGAGGTTGACCGGGCGAACGCCTGGGCCTCTGCCTCAAGCACGTTACGCGGCAGGCCCCGCAGAAACTCACGCACGGCGGCAGCCTTCAGTCGGCCCCGGTCGTGATCGCCGAGGTAGGCCGCGACGGCCGGCAGCAGCCGCCCTAGGCCGCCTAGATACCGCGGCGCCATGACCCGCCAGGCGAGAAACATCATGAAGCTGTCACGGGTGGTGAGGGTGCCGTCGAAGTCAAAGGCGACGATCGCCCCGGACGGCGCGGGCATGTCAGTCTCCTTTTGGGCGGACGGATGGGGACGCCCTTGTGCCAATTTGCGCCAACCCCATCTTAGGACGCAGTGAAATGTCGCTTTGAGGCCGCTGCAGATTGTCGCCGCAACGAGCGAAAGCTTGTGATCCGCGCCTGGATCGAGGATTGTCAAGGATTAGACAACCTGCGGCGCATATCCTGCATGCTCGATTGGGATTCGCCGCAGGAGCGGATGTTGCCCGGCACAAGCCGCCAGCGTCCCTGGAGTGAGATGCTAATATGACCAAGGCCGCAAGCGGGGACTCCAAGAGCACCCTATATTGCTCATTCTGCGGCAAGAGCCAGCATGAGGTTCGCAAGCTTATTGCGGGCCCGACCGTGTTCATCTGTGATGAATGCGTCGAGCTGTGCATGGATATCATCCGCGAAGAACACAAGATATCCTTTGTGAAATCCAAGGACGGCGTTCCGACTCCTAAGGAGATCCGGGAAGTGCTGGACGATTACGTTATCGGCCAGGACCATGCCAAGAAGGTCCTGTCGGTTGCGGTGCACAATCACTATAAGCGCCTGAACCATGCGTCGAAGAATAACGACGTGGAATTGGGCAAGGCGAACATCCTGCTGGTGGGTCCGACGGGCACCGGCAAGACGCTTCTGGCCCAGACGCTCGCGCGAATCATCGACGTGCCGTTCACCGTCGCCGACGCCACAACGCTCACCGAAGCGGGCTATGTGGGCGAGGATGTCGAAAATATTATCCTGAAATTGCTGCAATCGGCCGACTACAACGTCGAGCGGGCGCAGCGCGGCATCGTTTATATCGACGAGGTCGATAAGATCAGCCGCAAGTCCGACAATCCGTCGATCACCCGGGACGTCTCGGGTGAGGGCGTGCAGCAGGCCCTGCTGAAGATCATGGAAGGCACCGTCGCCTCCGTGCCGCCGCAGGGCGGGCGCAAGCATCCGCAGCAGGAGTTCCTGCAGGTCGACACCACCAACATCCTGTTCATCTGCGGCGGCGCCTTCGCGGGCCTGGAGAAGATCATCTCCGCGCGCGGGCAGGGGACATCCATCGGCTTCGGCGCCAAGGTTTCCGATCCTGACGATCGGCGCACCGGTGAAATCTTCCGTCAGGTGGAGCCGGACGACCTGCTGCGCTTCGGTCTGATCCCGGAGTTCATTGGCCGCCTGCCGGTGATCGCCACCCTCGATGACCTGGACGAGAAGGCCCTGGTGAAAATCCTCACCGAGCCCAAGAACGCCTTCGTCAAGCAATACCAGCGCCTGTTCGACATGGAGAATGTCGGCCTGACCTTCACGGACGACGCCCTGAACTCGGTGGCCCGCAAGGCCATCCAGCGCAAGACCGGGGCGCGGGGCCTTCGCTCGATCCTGGAGAGCATCCTGCTCGAAACCATGTACGAGCTGCCGACCTACGACGGCGTCGAGGAAGTGGTGGTCAACGCCGAGGTCGTGGAAGGCCGCGCCCAGCCGCTGATCATTTATGCCGAGCGCCGGGACAAGGGCGGCGCGGCCTGACCGAAGCCGGCAAAACCGAGTTTTCGCCAGGATCCGGCGCGGCGCAAATTGTCGCGCCTGGGTCGTCTTTTCGCCGGTCTCGAGGCCGTATGACCGCAATTCCTCTGTGCAGAAGGTCGCAATCGTCAGCGGCTACGCTTGAACTGCGAACGTTTCGGTCCAAATAGGGGAGCTGTCACCCCGGCGAGTCCGGGGCGCGAGCGGCCCGCGTGTGATGGCCAGGAGTGAGACGATTATGCCTGAGACCCACATTCTGCCCATCTTGCCGCTGCGCGATATCGTGGTGTTTCCGCACCAGCCGGTGCCATTGTTCGTGGGCCGGGAAAAATCCGTGCGCGCCCTTGAGGAGGCGATGCGCGTGGACGGCCAGCAGATCCTTCTCGCCACTCAAAAGGATAAGGACGACGACGATCCGTCGCCGGCCGCCATCTATGACGTTGGCGTCGTCGCTACGGTTCTGCAGCTTCTGAAGTTGCCGGACGGCACCGTGAAGGTGTTGGTTGAAGGCAAGGCCCGGGCCGGCATCACGCGGTTCACGGACCAGGCGGATTATTATGAGGCCGAGATCGCCTATGTGCAGGAGGACGGGGCGGGGACCGCCGAAGCCGAAGCTCTGTCACGGGCGGTGGTCGAGCAGTTCGAAAACTATGTGAAGCTCAACAAGAAGGTGCCGCCGGAGGCGCTGGCCGCGATCCCGCAGATTGGATCGGGCGGCGAACTGGCCGACCGGATCGCCTCGCACCTGTCTGTGAAGATCAGCGAAAAGCAGGCGCTTCTGGAGGTCTTCAACGTCGTCAAGCGGCTGGAGAAGGTCTACGCCCTGATGGAGGGCGAGATTTCGGTCATGCAGACCGAGAAGAAGATCCGCAACCGCGTGAAGCGTCAGATGGAGAAGACGCAGCGCGAGTACTATCTGAATGAACAGATGAAGGCGATCCAGCGCGAGCTGGGCGAGCAGGATGACTCGCGCGATGAGCTGATGGAGCTCGAGAAGCGGATCAAGAAGACCAAGCTCTCCAAGGAAGCGCGGATCAAGGCAGACGCCGAGCTGAAAAAGCTGCGCAATATGAGCCCGATGTCGGCGGAATCCACCGTCGTGCGCAACTATCTTGACTGGTTGCTGTCAATCCCGTGGGGCAAAGCACGGACGAAGCCGATTGACGTGGTCAAGGCCGAGGAAATCCTCGAGGAGGATCACTACGGCCTTGAAAAGGTGAAGGAGCGGATCGTCGAGTACCTGGCCGTGCAGGCGAGGACCGGTTCGTTGAAGGGGCCGATCCTGTGCCTGGTTGGCCCTCCGGGCGTCGGCAAAACCTCGCTGGGCCGTTCGATCGCCCGAGCGACTGGCCGTGAATTCGTGCGGGTCTCCTTAGGGGGCGTGCGCGACGAAGCGGAGATCCGCGGCCACAGGCGGACCTACATCGGTTCGATGCCCGGCAAGATCATCCAGTCGATGAAAAAGGCGAAGTCGACGAACGCCTTCTTCCTGCTGGATGAAATCGACAAGATGGGCTCTGACTGGCGCGGCGATCCCTCGTCGGCGCTGCTCGAGGTGCTGGACCCGGCTCAGAACTCCACCTTCGCCGACCATTATCTGGAAGTGGACTATGACCTGTCGCCGGTGATGTTCGTCACCACCGCCAACAGCCTCAACATGCCGCAGCCGCTGATCGACCGGATGGAGATCATCCGCATCCCCGGCTACACCGAGGACGAGAAGGTGGAGATCGCCAAGCGGCACATCCTGCCGAAGCTGGTCAAGGATCACGGCCTGACAGCGACTGAGTTCTCCGTGCCGGACAAGGCGATCCACGACCTCATCCGTTACTATACCCGCGAGGCGGGCGTGCGGAGCCTGGAGCGCGAACTGGGCAATCTGGCCCGCAAGGCGGTACGGGACCTCGCCCGAGGCGAGGAGATTGCAATCACGGTCGATGATGAGCGGCTGGCCAAGTATGCGGGCGTCCAGAAATACCGCTATGGCGAGACCGACGAGGAAGATCAGGTCGGTATCGTCACTGGCCTGGCCTGGACCGAGTTCGGCGGCGACATCCTGACCATCGAGGCGGTCAAGATGCCCGGCAGGGGCCGTATGTCGATCACCGGCAACCTGAAGGACGTGATGAAGGAATCCATCGCCGCGGCGAATTCCTATGTCCGGTCGCGGGCGGTCCGGTTCGGCATCGAACCGCCAGCGTTCGAAAAGACCGACGTCCACGTCCACGTTCCGGAAGGGGCGACGCCTAAGGACGGTCCCTCGGCGGGCGTCGCGATGGCTATCGCCATCATCTCGGTGCTGACCGGCATTCCGATCCGCAAGGACATCGCCATGACTGGCGAGGTTACGCTGCGCGGCCGGGTTCTGGCCATCGGCGGCCTGAAGGAAAAGCTGCTGGCGGCCCTGCGTTCCGGGGTCAAGACGGTGCTGATTCCGCAAGACAATGAGAAGGATCTTGTGGATCTGCCGGAAAATGTCCGTTCGGCTCTGGAGATCATTCCGATTGCGACAGTCGATGAGGCCATCGCCCAGGCTCTGGTCCGTGCGCCCATTCCCATTGAATGGTCAGAGGCGGACCACCCGGCGACGGTGGCCCCCGACGACGGCGATCTGGAGGCCGTGCTCACCCACTAAGGCTGCCTAATCTTTGTTCAGATTAAAAAAATGACGGCGCCGAAGCGATTTCGGCGCCGTCGGCATTTGACGCCCATGTCAACTGCCGGATAGTCTTAAGTCGCGGACACGGCACAAAGAATGCCGTCAGTGCAGGGATGGACAGGGTGGGAAGGCCACAGGATGACCAAGGCGGAACTCGTTTCGGCGATTGCCGATAAGACAAGCCTGAGCAAGACGCAGTCAAAGGACGCGGTGGATGCGTTTATTGAGGCCGTCGTAGCCGCCTTGAAGACGGGCGATGAGGTTCGGCTGGTTGGGTTTGGAAGCTTCGTGCCGGTGAAGCGCCCGGCCGGCCTCGCCCGAAATCCCCGCACGGGGGAACGCGTGAAACGCCCGGCATCGACGACAGCGCGCTTCCGCGTCGGTGACGCGCTGAAGAGCGCGCTGAACTAGCGGGCTGATACGCTGGATAATGGTGGGCGGCGAGGGGTTCGAACCCCCGACCCCCTGGGTGTAAACCAGGTGCTCTGACCAGCTGAGCTAGCCGCCCGTACAGGTGGTTCTAAACGTTTGCGCTGAAAAGCGGAACTGCAATGGCGCGCCAGACCCAAGGTCGAAGTAGCAAGGTGTTAACCATACCCGCTGAGAGTCGCGCGATCGGCAAGGGATGGATTGGTCATGGGCGGATTGGTGGAAAAACCCGGCGGTTGGTTCACCTGGGAGCCCAAGCCCACGTCCGCTGACCTCGCCGCACATTACAACAACAAATATTTCGGTCCCGGACGCGGGGGCGGCCAGTATGAGCACGCCTATACGGACGAGGAAATTGAACACAAATACCTGGCGCCCGCGGAGGCGGAAGCCGTCTGGCGGGGGCTCCCGGGCCGAGTGCTTGAAGTCGGGTTTGGCGAGGGATTCTTCCTGGAGTGGTTCCATCAGCGCGGCTGGCAAGTGCATGGTGTTGATTTCACCGATGATGGTCTGAACGCATTCTTCCCGAAGTTGCGGGACCGCGTGCAGATCGGTGACGCCTTCGGCCTGCTGGATGAGGTGATCAGCCGCGGCGAAACGTTCGATCTGGTGGCCTGCAACAATGTGATCGAACATGTGGTCGATCCCTTGGGCCTGCTACAACGGCTGCGCAGGATCGTCGCGCCGGGCGGCCTGCTTCGGCTGGTGGCGCCGAATGACGGATCGTGGTTGCAGACCGAGATCGTCAACAGAGGTCTGGCGAAGCCGGAGTTCTGGGTCGCCGCTCCGGACCATCTGAACTATTTCAATGCCGTGACCTTTCCGAAGGTGATGGAAGCCAATGGCTGGTCGGTGAGCGATCTGCTGGCGGATTTTCCCGTCGACCTGTTCCAATTGAACGCAGAGGCCGCCTACATCGGCGGGGCGCCGGCCAAGGGCCGCGCCGGGCATTTCGCCCGCGTAGCGTTCGAGTGGACAATGTGGAAGCGACAGGGCGTGGAAGCTGTGCTGGCGTTTCGACGGGGCTGCGCCCAATCCGGCGTTGGCCGAAATCTTATCGCTTACGCGCGGCCCGCCTGAGCGGCGCCGGTCAAGGGAATGGGACGATGCGCCTGACCTATTTCGCCAACGCCTGTTGCCTGATGGAGGCGCAGGGGTTCCGGATTCTCACCGATCCCTGGCTGACCGATGGCGCATTCGAGGGCAGTTGGTGTCACTACCCGCCGCTGAAGGTTCGACCCCGTGATCTGGCGGACGTCGACGCGCTCTATATCAGTCACATTCATCCCGATCACTGCGATCCCACCACCCTTTCGGCGTTTCCCCGTGAAATCCCGATCCTGGTGCTGGATCACCCGCCAAACTTTCTGCACCGCGTCTTGCGCGGAATGGGGTTTTCGAACCTGATCGCGGTGAGGGATGGCGCGCAGGCGTTATTGGGTCCGTTCGAGGTGACGCTCTATGCGCCGTTCACCACGCATGTTTTCCACGACTCCGCACTTGGCAACCTGATCGACTCCTCGGCTCTGTTTGCGCATGGCGGCTTCAGCGTCATGAATTTCAACGACAATACGCCGGACTTGGCCGCAGCCAGGCGCCTGCGGGCGCGCCATGGACCGCCGACGGTGGCGCAGATCGCCTACAACGCCGCGGGTCCGTATCCGAGTTGTTTCGACAATCTTGCGCCGTCGCAGAAAGAAACGATGGCGGAGAGGGTGCTGGAGCGAAACTTTGACCACGCCGCCGCTCTGGCGCGGATCCTGGAGCCCGCCTGGCACATGCCGTTCGCAGGCGCGTTTGTCCTCGGCGGGGCGCAGTGGCGCAAGAACTTCTGCCTCGGAACCACTTCGGCCGACGTGGCGGCCGCCGGGCTGCGCAAGCGTAACCCGGACATCCCCGTGCTGCTGTTGAACGAAGGTCAGACAGTCGATCTTGCGAGCGGACAGCGAGAGGGCGCCTATCAGCCAGCTGACCGTTTGGCTGAACTGCGACACATCGAGACCGTTCTGGCGGCGCGGCCCTATCCGCACGAAGCCGATCAGGCGCCGGACCCGGAGCATCTCATCGGTCTTTGCGAGTCGGCGCGTCAACAACTCTGGAGCAAGCAACAGGCCTACGATTGTCGCCCCAAGCTGGGTGTGGCGATCGCGGTTGGAGAAGGGTGGTATAGGTTCGACCTCTCCTCGCCCGAGGGGGCGTATTGTGCGGCGCCGCCGCCCGAGCCCCGGATCGCGATCCGCATGGATCCGCGGCTGCTGAACCGAATTCTCATGGGGACCGCCCATTGGAACAACGCGGAGGGCGGCTGCCATATCGACTTCGTGCGCGAACCGGACGTCTATGTCCGTGACTTCCATACGCTGATGTCGTTCTTCGCCGCAGATGTCGCCGTTCGGGCGCAGGTGACGCAGGCCGTATCCCACAAAGTGGCGTCCTAGGCGGCGGACGCAGTGCGCAGCCGGCACCTCGGTCGAACTGGACTTTGCGTCTCCGAGATTGGCTTTGGTTGCGCAAGCTACTGGGGAAAGCCAGCCTTCGACGAACAGACCGCGATACGCCTTGTGCATGAGGCCATCGAACTTGGCGTCACCCTGTTCGACACCGGCGCAAGCTACGCGGGCGGCGAGGCGGAGCCTAGGCTGGGCCGCGCGCTGAAGGGCCGTGACGCCAGTCGCCTGATCGTGGCCACCAAGGCCGGCACTCGAGCGCACGGCGGGCGGGTCATCCGCGATCCCGGCCTTACCGCGATCCGGGCAAGCGTGGAGCGCAGCTTGCGCAATCTGGGCCTCGACAGCTTGCCGCTCCTGCAATTGCATGGCCCCGCAACGGCGGAACTCACTTCGGAACTGGTTGGCGGACTGGAAGACCTGAAACGCCAGGGGCTGGTGCGCGCGCTGGGTGTCAACAGTTTTGACCCTTCAGTGATTGAACACGTGCTGCGCCTGCCCGCCTTCGACGTGGTGATGATCGACTACAATGTCCTGCGACCCGAACGGACCGCGCTTGCCGCGGCGGCCGCGGCGGCCGGCAAGGGCGTGCTGGCTGGCATGCCGCTGGCGATGGGTCACACAGGGCTGAAGATCCTGAAATTGCGTGGGGTTCAGGACCTATGGTACGCCGCCCGCGGGATCGCGCGGCACGGCCGTGAGGTGCGGGAGGGCGCACGGTACGCCTTCCTGAACGATGTGGCGGGGATGACGGGCTCGCAGGCGGCGCTCGCCTACGTTCTGGCTGATCCGAATATTTCCAGCGCTGTGGTGGGCACCACTCGCATTGCGCACCTTAGAGAGAACGCCGCCGCGTCAGGCCTTCGCTTGCCGGATGCTGTCCTGGCTCGGATCAGGAAGATTCAGGAACGCCGTTTTGCCAATTCGGCCTCCTGGGCTTGACGTCGCGCGAGGTTCACCGGATCGTCCGCCCGGGACGGCAAAGCTGCAGACTCTGATGCCCTACAAGTTTGAAATTTCGAAGGACAAGGCCGGTGAGTTCCGGGTGAAGTTCAAGGCGCCGAACGGCGAGATCATGTTCTCGACCGAGGGCTACAGCTCCAAGTCTTCTGCGAAGAACGCCATCGCCTCGATGCAGAAGAATGGCCCCGACGCGGAGACGGTCGACACCACGACGGAATAGCCAGCTTCAATATTCGGACTTGCGATCCAGGCACAGGCCGACACATAAGCCGCCTCCGCATTCGGCGGTTGTGAGAGCCTGATGCCGTTTCCTGAAGTCAATCCCGCCCTGCAGCGTGCTCTGGAGGCGCAGGGGTACAGCGAACCGACACCCGTCCAGTCCGCGATCCTAGAGGGCGGAGCGGCCGGCCGCGATCTGTTGGTTTCGGCCCAGACCGGTTCCGGCAAGACGGTGGCCTATGGATTGGCGGTCGCGCCTGACCTGTTAGGCGACGCCGAGCGCATGGACCGGGCCGCTGAGCCACTTGCGCTGGTGATCGCGCCGACCCGTGAACTGGCGCTGCAGGTCCAGCGGGAACTGGCCTGGCTCTATGCACCGGCCGGTGCGCGGATTGTCGCCTGTGTGGGCGGCATGGACGCGCGGCGCGAGCAAAGGGCGCTGGAAGCGGGCGCGCACATGGTCGTGGGGACACCCGGCCGCCTGAAGGACCATCTGGAGCGGGGCAACCTGGACCTATCGGCGATCAGGGTGCTGGTGCTCGACGAAGCCGACGAAATGCTCGACCTGGGATTTCGGGAAGACCTCGATTTCCTGATCGAGGCGGCGCCCACGCAGCGGCGGACGCTGTTGTTTTCGGCGACCATCGCCAAGGAGATTGGCGCGCTCGCCCGCCGTTATCAGACCGACGCCCATCGCATCGACACCACCGCACGCAACGCGCCGCATGGGGATATCGAGTACCGGGTCATGCGGATTGCACCGGGCGAGGTGGAGCATGCGGTCGTCAATGTGCTGCGGTTCTTTGAATCACCCGGCGCGCTGGTGTTTTGCGGCACCCGCGAGCAGGTGCGGCACATGTTCACGGCCCTGCGCGAACGCGGGTTCGCAGCGGTGCATCTGTCCGGAGAATTGAGCCAGAAGGAGCGCACGGACGCCCTGCAAGCCCTGCGTGACGGCAGCGCGCGGGTCTGTGTCGCGACGGATGTCGCCGCCCGCGGCCTCGATCTGCCGGACCTGGGGCTGGTGGTGCACGCCGACCTGCCGGCCAATCGGCAGGGCCTGCTGCATCGTAGCGGTCGCACAGGCCGGGCAGGCCGCAAGGGCATCTCTGTCGTGCTGGCGCCCTACACCAAGCGCCGTAGGGTGGAACAGTTGCTGGCCTCGGCGGATATCAATGCGACATGGTCAGCCCCCCCAAGCGCCGAGGCGATCCGCGCCGGCGATGCGAAGCGGCTGCTGGAAGATGCGGTGTTCGTCGATCCGCCCGCCGAAGACGAAGCGGCGCTGGTGAACGAACTCCTGGCCGAACGCACGGCGGCGCAGTTGGCCGCCGCCCTGATCCGCATGCACAGAAGCCGACTTCCGGCGCCGGAAGAGGTGTTCGATGATGGCGGCGGCGTCACATCGCAGGTGCGGACGGGCGCCTGGAGACCGGAGGAGGGCGCGCCGCGCCGGGATCGTCTGGGGGCGGACGACGTGGAATGGTTCCGACTGACTGTCGGTCGCCAGAAGAACGCCGATCCCAAGTGGTTGCTGCCGCTTATCTGTCGGCTGGGCCACGTCACCAAGCGGGACATTGGCCAGATCCGCATCTTCGAGCGGGAAACCAAATTCGGGATCAGCACCGAGGTGGTGGCGAAATTCAAGGAGGCGATCAAGGCGGCGGCGGAAGACGACATCCGTATCGAACCCGCCAGTGCGCCGCCCGGACCGAAGGATCGGGAGGCCGGACGAGGCGACAGGAGCGGGCCGCCGCCCAAACGTGCGGGTCGGCCGCCGTTCCGGAAGGACAAGCCCAAGGGCCGCGGACCGAACCGGCCCAAGCCGAACTAGTCCGGCGCCCGGGTGAACAGCAGACTGAGGTTGTTCGCCGGCATGGCCACGCGGTCGGGCCGGCTGAAACCAGCCTGGGCGGCGAGGTCCGCCACATCGCGCACGCGCCGGAGGCCCCAGGCCGGATCGCGCCGCCTGAGACTCTCATCGAATGCGAGGTTGGAGGCCGCGGTTTCGACCCCGTCTTCGAAATAGGGTCCGTAGAGATAAAGCAATCCGCCGACGGACAACAGGCGGCTGGCGGCGAGAACCAGCGCTCTGGTAGCGGTCCAAGGCGAGATGTGGACCATGTTGATGCAGACGATGGCGTCAAAGGATTCGGTAGGCCAGGACCCAGGATCGCCGGCGTCCAGCCGAAGCGGCGCCTGCAGATTGACCAATCCCGAAGCTTCTCGCCACGCAGCGATGCTGGCCAGGGCGACGGGATCGATTTCACTGGGCGTCCAGGTCACGCCGGGCAGGGCCTGGGCCATCCACACCGCATGTTCACCGGCGCCGCTGGCCACTTCCAGCACGCGGGCCGTGGGCGCCAGCGCGCCGCGTAGAACGCTCAAGATCGGTTCACGATTTCGCGCCGTGGAAGGCGATGTGCGCGCGGTGTCCGATGATGGGATCGTCATTTTGCACTTCTAGTCCTTGCCGGGGCGCGTCGCGAGCGTAACGATCGCCGCGAACAGACACGACCACGGGAGCGACGGGCCATGACTTCACCCACCAGATCCAAGTTCACCCCCTCGCGGCGCGAACTTGGCGCGCTCACCATGGGCGCCGCCACGGCCGCAGCCGGGGCTTCGGCCGCCGTCATGCCGATGGACATGGAGATCAAGACCCCGGACGGGGTGTGCGATGTCAACTTCACCCATCCGATCGGCAAGGGACGCTATCCGGCGGTCCTGGTGTGGCCGGACGCGTTCGGCCTGCGCCCGACGTTTCAGCAGATGGGCGCGCGGCTCGCGGCGGAGGGCTTCGCCGTCCTCACGGTGAACCAGTTCTACCGCACGCGCAAAGCGCCGCCTTTCGATGGGCCGGTCAACTTCGCCGATCCGGCGGTTCGCGCCCGGCTCATGGAGTTGCGCACGCCGCTGACGCCGGAGGCGGTGGCGCGGGACGCCCTGGCCTTCATCGCCTGGCTGGATCGTCAGGCGGTGGTGAACAAGAAGGCCAAGCTGGGGGTCGTCGGCTACTGCATGGGAGGCGCGATGACGATGCAGAGCGCCGCTGCGGCGCCGGCCAGAATCGGGGCCGGCTGCTCATTCCATGGCGGCGGACTGGTGACGGACAAGCCGGACAGCCCCCATCTGCTGCTGCCGAAGATAAAGGCGGCCTATTATTTCGGCGTCGCCCGCAATGATGACGCCAAGGAGCCGCAGGCGAAGGACGCGCTCGCCAAGGCCGCGGCGGCAGCCAAGGTGAAAGCCAAGGTCGAGGTCTATGACGCCGACCATGGATGGTGCGTGCCGGACAGCGCTGTCTACAACAAGGACGGCGCCGAGCGCGCCTACGGCGAGATGGTCTCCCTCTACAAGAAGGCCCTGGTCTGATCCGATGGCGCCGCTGAAACTGAACGGCCTTGATCACATCGTCCGCGTTGTCCCCGACCTGGCGCCGGCCAGCGAGGCCCTGGCGCGTCTGGGGATCGTCGCCACGCCGCCGGGTCCCGTGGGCGCATCGGGGGCGCTCAACACCTGTTTCCAGGTGGGTCCGGCGGAGACGGCCGTGACCGTGGAATTCCTTTCCCTGGCGCCCGACAGGATGGGCGATCCCGGCAACGCCCGAATGGCGCGGCTGATCGGCGAAGGCGGCGGCATGTCGTTCCTGGGCTTCGACGCCGACGATCTCGCCCCGGCGCGGGCGGCGTTCGCGGACGGCGGCTTTGACGAGCAGGCGCTCCTGCAGCCTGGTGAGGTCCAGCCGATCCGTTGGTTGCGTCCAGCGCAGACAGGACTTGGTTGCGACGTGGTGATTCTACAGCATCCGCCGGGATCGAGGACCGCGGGCGCAGGCGCCCACGAACTGCCGCTGCTGCGCGTGGATCATGTGGCGGTGGTGACCTACGACCTTGAGACCGTGAGCCGTCGCTGGACGGACCTCATGGGCGCCGAGCGGACCTTCGCAGGCCAGGCGTTCGGAGTGGATATCCACAAGGTCCGCATCGGCGATGCCGAGATCGAACTCCTGACGCCCGGCGCCACCGGCGGATTGGCCGGCGCGGCGGCAGGCCTGCGGCCAACAGTTTCCTTTGAAGTCCCGAACCTTGAGGCCGTAATGGCGGACGTGCGCGCCCGCGGATTCAAGGTGGCGGAACCCACCCATAGTCCTCTGGGGGATCGCAAGTTCACCACCATCGCGCCGCGCCAGACGGCCGGGCTGGTGTTTCAGTTTCTGCAGAGGCTGTAGGGGCTCAGCGCCGGTGGCGGTGGCGCGAATGACGGGACTTGAACCCGCGACCTCCGGCGTGACAGGCCGGCGCTCTAACCAACTGAGCTACATCCGCATCGCTTCCGCAAAACGCGAGGGGCGTCTGATAGGTCCGAGCCCCCATCCTGTCAAATGATTCAGTGTGCCGCGCCGCGTCGAAATGGCGGCCGCGGCGCGACCCGACGGCTGGAATAGAAAACCCTCAAACCGCTGTTTGAACCCCGCGCGCGGGTGGTCTAGAAGGTCGCGACTCCGCCGAGAGAATCTATGAACGCTTTCCTCCTCGAGTATCTGCCTATCGTCATTTTCCTGGGCATCGCCCTGGGTCTGGGGGTGCTGTTCGTGGTGGCCGCCGCCGTGCTGGCGCCGTCGCGGCCGGACCCGGAGAAGAGCTCGACTTACGAATGCGGCTTCAACGCCTTTGACGATGCGCGGATGAAGTTCGACGTACGCTTCTATCTGGTCTCGATCCTGTTCATCATCTTCGACCTGGAAGTGGCCTTCCTGTTCCCCTGGGCGGTGAGCCTGATGAAGCTGCCGCAGGCGGCGTCGCAGTTCGCCTTCTGGTCGATGATGAGCTTCCTGGGCGTGCTCACCGTGGGCTTCATCTACGAGTGGAAGAAGGGAGCCCTGGAATGGGAGTGATCACGCCCGCGGGCGGTCAGATTCCGGCGCTCTCTGGAGCCAGGTCGGCGGTGGAAGGCTATAATCCGCGCCTGCACGATCCGTTCTTCGACGGGGTGTCGGCGGAACTCTCGGACAAGGGGTTCGTGACGGCGGCGCTGGATGACGTCATCACCTGGGCGCGCACCGGCTCGCTGATGTGGATGACTTTCGGGCTCGCCTGCTGCGCGGTGGAGATGATGCAGGCTTCGATGCCGCGCTACGACCTGGAGCGCTACGGCTTCGCGCCCCGGGCCAGCCCGCGCCAGTCCGACGTGATGATCGTGGCCGGCACCCTTTGCAACAAGATGGCTCCGGCCCTGCGCAAGGTCTACGACCAGATGCCGGAGCCGCGTTATGTGATCTCCATGGGCTCGTGCGCCAACGGCGGCGGGTATTATTATTTCAGCTATTCGGTGGTGCGCGGCTGTGACCGGATCGTGCCGGTGGACGTCTATGTGCCGGGTTGCCCGCCCACCGCCGAGGCGCTGGTCTACGGGGTGCTGCAACTGCAGAAAAAGATCCGCCGCACGGGGACGATTGAGCGATGAGCTGGCCGGTCGCCTCCGACGACCTCGCCACCCTGGGCGAGAAGATCGTGGCCGGGTCCGCCGGCGCGCTGAGCGGCTGCTCGGTGGCGTTCGGCGAACTTTCCCTGATGTCGTCCGCTGGAAGGATCGTCGAGGCGCTGACCTATCTGAGGGACAGCCCGGAACTGCGGCTGCACCAGTTGATCGACATCGCCGGGGTCGACTATCCGGATCGGGCGAGGCGCTTCGAGGTGGTCTATCATCTGCTTAGCCACGCCAAGAACCTGCGCGCGCGGGTGAAGATCGAGACTGACGAAGACACCCCCGTGCCCACGGTCACCGGCGTGCACCCCTGCGCCGACTGGTACGAGCGCGAGGCGTTCGACATGTACGGGATCTTCTTCGACGGCCATCCCGACCTGCGCCGGATCCTCACTGACTATGGGTTCCACGGCCATCCCCTGCGCAAGGACTTCCCGATGACCGGCTACGTCGAGCTGCGCTACGACGATGAGCTTAAGCGGGTGGTCTATGAGCCGGTGAAGGCGGTGGAGTGGCGCAGCTGGGACTTCCTTTCGCCCTGGGAAGGCGCTGAGCGCGTGCCCCTGCCGGGCGACGAGAAGAGCGAGGGGGCGAAATGAGCGCCGACGGCGAAGTATCGCTGACCTCCGAGACTCCGGTCCGCAAGTTCAACATCAATTTCGGACCCCAGCATCCAGCGGCGCACGGGGTGTTGCGGCTGGTGCTGGAACTGGACGGCGAGCTGGTGGAGCGGGTCGATCCGCACATCGGCCTGTTGCATCGGGGCACTGAGAAGCTGATCGAGGCCAGGCCCTATCAGCAGACGATCCCCTATTTCGACCGCCTGGACTATGTGGCGCCGATGAACCAGGAGCACGCCTATGTGCTCGCCATCGAGAAGCTGCTGGGCGCCCAGGTCCCTATCCGAGGCAGCCTGATCCGGGTGCTCTATTCGGAGATGGGGCGGATCCTGAACCATCTGCTGAACGTCACCACCCAGGCGATGGACGTAGGCGCGCTGACGCCGCCGCTGTGGGGCTTCGAGCAGCGCGAAAAGCTGATGGTGTTCTATGAGCGCGCCTCAGGGGCGCGGCTGCACGCCAACTACTTCCGCGTCGGCGGGGTGCGCCAGGATCTCTCCGAGGCGCTGGTGCGCGATATTTCGGATTGGTGCGACAACTTTCCCAAGGTGCTGGGTGATATCGACAAGCTGATCACCGGCAACCGCATCTTCAAGCAGCGCAATGTGGACATCGGCAAGGTGACGGCGGAGGAGGCCTACAAGTGGGGCTTTTCCGGCGTGATGCTGCGGGGCTCGAACGTGGCCTGGGACTTGCGCCGCAACCAGCCCTACGAGGGTTATGACGATTTTGAATTTGACATCCCGCTGGGCGTCCACGGCGATTGCTATGATCGCTACCTGTGCCGCATGGAAGAGATGCGCCAGTCGACGCGGATCATGAAACAGGCTTGCGAACGCCTGCAGAAAACCCCTGGCCTCGTGCTCAGCGACGACCACAAGATCGCGGCGCCGCGCAGGGGCGAGATGAAGCGGTCAATGGAAGCCCTGATCCATCACTTCAAACTGTTCACCGAGGGCTATCGCACCCCGCCCGGCGAAGTCTACGCCTGCGTCGAAGCGCCCAAGGGCGAGTTCGGGGTCTATCTGGTGTCGGACGGCACCAATACGCCCTACCGATGCAAGATCCGCGCGCCGGGGTTCCCGCACCTTATGGCCATGGACTGGATGAACCGCGGTCACATGCTGGCGGACGTCTCCGCGATCCTGGGCTCCCTGGACATCGTGTTCGGGGAGATCGACCGATGAACGATATCGCGACGATCACCCAGGGCCAGCTCGACGCCTATAACGCCCAGGACCTGGACGCCTATTGCCGCTATTTCGCCGACGACGTGATCGTAGCCGACCTGAATGGGGCGGTGGCGAACCGCGGGGTGGCGGAACTGCGCGCCCGCTACGCCAAGACCTTCGCGGAGTTCCCGCAGAACCACGCCGAACTGGTCAACCGGATCGTGCTGGGGAACACGGTGATCGATCACGAGCGGGTCTCCCGCGCACCTGGCGGCGAGACCTTTGAGGTCGGCTGCGTCTACGGCTTCGCCGGCGGCAAGATCGCCCGCGTCGATTTCGTTAAGTGAGGGTCCGTTGAGCGTCCGCCGACTTAGCCCTGAGCAGCCCGCCAGCTTCGCCTTCTCCAAGGAGAATCTGAAGAAAGCTGAGTGGTGGATGTCCCGCTTCCCGGCCGGCCGCCAGCAATCGGCGGTTATCCCATTGCTTTGGCTGGTCCAGAAGCAGGAGGGCTGGGTCTGCGAGCCGGCGATCCGTGCGGTGGCCGAAATGCTCGGAATGGCGCAGATCCGCGTCTATGAGGTGGCGACCTTCTACACCATGTTCATGCTGGCCCCGGTGGGGACCCACGCCCTGATCCAGGTTTGCGGCACTACGCCGTGCGCCCTGCGTGGCGCCGGCGAGCTGATGGCGCTTTGCGAAAAGAAGATCGGCCCCAGGGATCACCGCTCCAAGGACGGCAAGTTCTACTGGCAGGAAGTGGAGTGCCTGGGCGCCTGCTCCAACGCCCCGATGGCCGCGATCAACGACTATTACCATGAGGACTTGACGGTTGAGGCGCTGGACAAGCTGATCGACGCGTTTGGGGCCGGCAAGGGCCCGGCGCCGGGATCGGCGATCGGCCGCCAGGCTTCGGCGCCGGAGGGTGGCCCCACGACGCTGTCGGACAAGGCGCTGTTCGACGGCTCGGCCGCCAAACCTCTGAAAAAACTTCCGAACACGCCTGTTAAGGGCGCGGCCAAGGCGCCGGCGGCATGAGTTCGGACACCGAACTGGCCAAGCGCCGACTGATCACCATGCTGATGGTGGACAGCCTGTGCATGCTGATCGCCATCGGCGCGGCGGTAGGCTGGTTCATGTTTGGGATCGACTGGCTGCAATGGGTGTTCGGCGCCGCGATCCTGGTCGGTTTCGGGGCGCAGATCTGGTTTGTCGCCGCCCTGCGGCGCAGGGACGAGGGGGCTTAAGGTTGGTCGGTATCCTGGAAGACAAGGACCGCATCTTCACCAACCTCTATGGCCTCCACGACTGGGGCCTGGAGGGGGCGAAGCAGCGCGGCGCCTGGAATGGCGTCAACCTGATGCTGAAGCAGACCCCGGAATGGATCTGCGACCAGGTGAAGAATTCCGGCCTGCGCGGCCGGGGCGGGGCGGGTTTCGGCGCGGGGTTGAAATGGACCTTCATGCCCAAGCAGGAGAGCGAGCGGCCGCACTATCTGGTGGTGAACGCCGATGAGTCCGAGCCCGGCACCTGCAAGGACCGTGAGATCCTGCGCAGCGATCCGCACCTGTTGATCGAGGGCTGCCTTATCGCCAGTTACGCGATCCGGGCGCACACCTGCTACATCTACATCCGCGGCGAATATGTGCATGAGCGCGAGCGGCTGGAGGCGGCCATCGCCCAGGCCTACGCGGCCAAGCTGATCGGCAAGGACAACATCTTCGGCTGGCCATTCGACCTGCATGTCACCCACGGCGGCGGCGCCTACATCTGCGGCGACGAGACCGCGCTGATGGAAAGCCTTGAGGGCAAGAAGGGTCAGCCGCGTCTTAAACCGCCGTTCCCGGCCGGGGCCGGCATTTATGGCTGCCCGACCACCATCAACAATGTGGAGACCATCTCCACGGTGGGCGCGATCCTGCGCCGGGGCGCGGACTGGTTCGCCAGCTTCGGGCGGCCCAACAACACCGGCACCAAGCTGATGGCCATCTCCGGCCATGTGGTGCGCCCTTGCGTGGTGGAGGAGGTGATGTCGATCCCGCTCCGCCAACTGCTGGACGACCATTGCGGCGGTGTGCGCGGCGGCTGGGGGAACCTAAAGGCGATTATCCCCGGCGGGTCCTCTACCCCGATGATTACGGCGGAAATGGCCGAAAGCGCGCTGATGGACTTTGATTCCCTGAAGGACATGCGTTCGGGCCTGGGCACCGCGGCGGTGATCGTCATGGACAAGGACGCCGACCTGGTGCGCGCCATCGCCAGGCTCAGCTACTTCTACAAACACGAGAGTTGCGGACAGTGCACACCCTGCCGTGAAGGCACCGGCTGGATGTGGCGGGTGATGGAGCGGATGGTCACCGGCGAAGCCGAGATGACCGAGATCGATATGCTGCTTGACGTGGCCAGCCAGGTTGAAGGCCACACTATCTGCGGCCTTGGCGATGCGGCGGCCTGGCCGATCCAGGGGCTGTTCCGACATTTCCGTCATGAAGTGGAGGACCGCATCACCCAATATCGCGTGCGCAGGCCCCACGTCATGGGCGCGACCCTCGTGGCGGCGGAGTAACCCGATGCCGAAAGCCAAGGTCAACGGGGTCGAGGTCGAGTTCGAGCCGGGCATGAATGTCCTGCAAGTGGCTGAACTTGCGGGGGAAGAGATCCCGCGTTTCTGCTATCATGAGCGGCTTTCCATCGCCGGCAACTGCCGCATGTGCCTGGTGGAGGTGAAACCGGGTCCGCCCAAGCCCCAGGCCTCCTGCGCCCTGCCGGCGGCCGAGAACATGGAGATCTTCACCAACACCCCGATGGTGGTGAAGGCCCGCCAAGGGGTGATGGAGTTCCTGCTGATCAACCATCCCCTGGATTGCCCGATCTGCGACCAGGGCGGGGAGTGCGATCTGCAGGACCAGGCCATGGGCTATGGCCGCGACGACAGCCGCTATGGCGAGAACAAGCGCGCCGTCGAAGAAAAGAACATGGGTCCGCTGATCAAGACGGTGATGACTCGCTGCATCCAGTGCACCCGCTGCGTCCGATTCATCACCGAGGTGGCGGGCGTGCCGGAAATCGGACTCATCTCCCGCGGCGAAGACGTTGAAATCACGACCTATCTTGACAAGGCGGTGGCCAGCGAGCTTTCCGCCAATGTCATCGACTTGTGCCCGGTCGGCGCGCTGACCCACAAACCCTGGGCGTTCAACTACCGGCCCTGGGAACTGACCAAGACCGAGAGCGTCGATGTGATGGACGCCCTGGGCTCCGCGATCCGGGTGGATGCGCGCGGGCCGGCGGTGCTGCGGGTGCTGCCCCGGATCAATGATGAGGTCAACGAGGAGTGGATCAGCGACAAGACCCGCTACGCCATCGACGGCCTCGCCCGCCAGCGGCTGGACCGACCCTATGTGCGTGAGTCCGGCAAGCTTCGCGCAGCCTCCTGGGATGAGGCGCTGGACCTGGTCGCCGCCAGGTTGAAGGCCGCCCCGGCGGACCGCATCGGCGCAATCGCCGGCGACCTGCAGGACGCGGAGTCCATGAAAGCGACGCTGGACCTGTTCCGCGCGCTTGGCAGCGCAAACCTTGACTGCCGCCAGGACGGCATGGCGCTGGGTGGGGGCCCAAGGGAAAGCTGGTTGTTCAACTCCACCATCGCCGGGATCGAGGACGCCGACGTCATTCTGCTGGTAGGGACCAATCCGCGCCTGGAAGCGCCGGTGCTGAATGCGCGTCTGCGTAAGCGCTGGCTATCCGGCGCGTTGAGGGTGGGCGTGATCGGCGAGGCGGCCGACCTGACCTATGCCTATGATCATTTGGGCGCCGGGCCGCAGACCCTGGCGGGGCTCGCCAAGTCCAAGGGTGATTTCGCCAAAGCGCTCAAGGAAGCCAAGAACCCGGCGGTCATCATCGGCGCGGGCGCGCTGACCCGTGACGATGGCGCGGCGGTTCTGAAAGCCGCCGCTGGCGTCGCAAAGACCTTCGGCGCGGCCTGGAATGTGCTGCATTCCGCCGCGGCGCGGGTCGGCGGTCTGGACCTGGGCTTCACGCCGGGTGACGGCGGCAAGACAGCCAAGGCGATGGCGGCGCCGGGCGGCCTGGATGTGCTCTTCCTGCTTGGCGCCGACGAGATCGACCTGGCCGCAAGCAAGGCGTTCAAGGTCTATCTTGGCACGCATGGCGACAATGGCGCTCACAACGCCGACGTGATCCTGCCGGGCGCCGCCTATACCGAGAAGAACGGCCTCTACGTCAACACTGAGGGCCGGGTGCAGATGGGCCTGCGCGTCGTGTTTCCCAAAGGCGAGGCGCGGGAGGACTGGTCGATCTTGAGGGCGTTGTCGGAGCGCGTCGGCGCGCAGTTGCCCTATGACAGCCTTGAGGCTCTGCGCGCGCGGCTCTTCGCCGATCATCCAACCTTTGGTCAGATCGACTTTGCGCCCGGAGCTTTGGGCAGGGTGGATATCGACTTCGCCAGACTGGGGGCGGCGGGGGATCTTTCCGATGCGCCGTTCCGCAGCGCCGTGCAGAGCTTCTACCTCACCAACCCGATCGCCCGGGCCAGCGTGACCATGGCCGAGTGCCAGGCGCTGGCGTCCGGCGCGGCGAAGATCGCGGCGGAGTAGGGGGCATGGTGGATTTCTGGGCGACCCCGGGCGGGTGGACGCTGATCACGCTCGGTCAGATCCTGTTGATCCTAGTGCCGCTGCTTCTGTTGCTGGCGGTGCTGATCGTCGCCGACCGCAAGATCTGGGCGGGCGTCCAGATGCGCAAAGGCCCCAATGTGGTGGGGCCGTTCGGCTGGCTGCAGGCCTTCGCCGACCTGTTGAAATTCGTACTTAAGGAACTGGTGATCCCCGACGGAGCGGACAAGTTCGTGTTTCTGTTGGCGCCGGTGCTCACCTTCGGCCTGGCGTTCGTGGCCTGGGCGGTGATCCCGTTTGCGCCTGGTTGGGTGCTGTCGAACATAAACGTTGGAATTCTCTACATATTCGCGATCTCGTCCCTGGGCGTCTATGGGATCATCATGGGCGGCTGGGCATCCAACTCGAAATACCCATTCCTCGGCAGCCTGCGCTCGGCGGCGCAAATGGTGAGTTACGAGGTCTCCATCGGTTTTGTGATCATCACGGTGGTGCTGCTGGCCGGCACGCTCAACCTGCAGACCATCGTGGAGAAACAGGCCGGCTGGTTCTGGAACTGGAACGTGCTGGGCGGTGGGCTGAAGAACCTGCCGATGGCGCTGGTGATGATCCCGATGATGGTTGTCTTCTTCATCTCCTCCCTGGCCGAGACCAACCGTCCACCCTTCGACTTGCCGGAAGCGGAGTCCGAGCTGGTGGCCGGCTATCAGGTGGAATATTCTTCGACGCCGTTCCTGCTTTTCATGATCGGCGAACTGGCCAATATCGTGCTGATGTGCGCGATGATTTCGCTGCTGTTCTTCGGGGGCTGGCAGCCGGGGTTCCCGACACCGTTCCTGGCTGACTGGAGCCCCTTCGCGGCCAGCCTCTTTGGTTTCGTGTGTTTCTTCATCAAGTCGATGATCTTCTTCTTCCTTTTCGCCATGGCCAAGGCGATCGTGCCCCGCTACCGCTACGACCAGCTGATGCGGTTGGGCTGGAAGGTGTTTCTGCCGATGTCGCTGGTGGCCGTGGCCATCGTGGCGGCCTGGCGGGTGTTTGCTCCGGCGGCCGGCGCATGAGGGCGGCGGCGATCATGCTGGCCTGTCTGTCGCTGTCGGCCTGCGCGACGGCGGCCAACGAGGGTGGGGTGGCCAACTACGATTCGCTGGCGCAGGCGCAGGCGCTCTGCGCCGCCTCTGGCGGCGATCTGCGCCTGAAGTCGTTGGGCGATCCGCAGGATATCTCCCAATACGAATGTCACAGGAAGTGAGCCGCTGATGTTCCAACGCATAGGACAAGCGATCAAGGGCGCGGCGCTCCTGGACTTCGGCGGCGCCTTCTTCCTGGCGCTGAAGTATATGGCGCGGCCGAAGATGACCGTGCAGTACCCGCATGAACGCAATCCGCAGTCGTCGCGATTCCGCGGTGAACATGCGCTGCGCCGCTACCCCAATGGGGAGGAACGGTGCATCGCCTGCAAGCTTTGCGAGGCGATCTGCCCAGCCCAGGCCATCACCATCGAGGCCGAGCCCCGCGAGGACGGGTCTCGGCGCACCACCCGCTATGACATCGACATGGTGAAATGCATCTACTGCGGCCTGTGCCAGGAGGCCTGCCCGGTGGACGCCATCGTCGAGGGACCAAACCTGGAGTTCGCCGTGGAGACCCGCGAGGAACTCTATTACGACAAGCAACGCCTGCTCGATAACGGTGACCGTTGGGAGCGGGAGATCGCGAAGAATCTGGAACTGGACGCGCCCTACCGATAAGGGAGGGACGCGATTCCGGGGCCGCGAATTTTGAGGGGAGCTTCGACCCGCTGATGGCCTTGCAGGCGATCGCCTTTTACGTGCTTGCGCTGGTGACGGTGGCCGCCGGTTTAGCCGTGGTCTCGGCGCGAAATCCCGTGCACTCGGTGCTGTTCCTGATCCTCGCCTTCTTTTCGGCGGCCGGGTTGTTCGTCCTGTTGGGGGCGGAGTTCCTGGCGATGCTGCTTGTGGTCGTCTATGTGGGCGCAGTCGCGGTGCTATTCCTGTTCGTTGTGATGATGCTGGACGTCGATTTCATCCAGCTCAAACAGGGGTTCGCCCGTTATGTTCCGCTGGGCGGCCTGGTGGCGGGAATCCTGGCGGTGGAGATGATCGTGGTGTCCTCCACGGTCGCAAGCCGCGGGGCGGCGTCAGCGAACGATGCGCCGATGGCGGCCACCGACGTCAGCAACATCGAGAGCATCGGCCGGGTGCTCTACACCCACTACATTTACTTTTTCCAGGCGTCCGGTCTGGTGCTGCTGGTGGCCATGATCGGCGCCATCGTGCTGACCCTCCGCCATAGGCCGCACGCCCGCCGGCAAGTGATCGCCGACCAGGTGGCGCGCGGACCCAAGAGCGGCATGCGCGTGGTCTCCATCAAGCCGGGCGAAGGGGTTGGGGAATGACGATCGGGCTGCACCATTACCTGGCGGTCGCCGCGATCCTGTTCACCATCGGGGTGTTCGGCATCTTCGTGAACCGCAAGAACGTCATCATCATTCTGATGTCGATCGAACTGATCCTGTTGGCGGTAAACATCAACCTGGTGGCGTTCTCGGCCTACCTGCACAATGTGGTCGGGCAGATTTTCGCGATGTTCGTTCTGACCGTGGCGGCCGCCGAGGCGGCGGTGGGCCTGGCCATATTGGTCACCTTCTTCCGCAACCGCGGCGACATCGCCGTGGACGACGCCTCGATGATGAAGGGCTGACCGGTGGATCCCAAGCTCCTCGTCACGATTATTCTATTCGGGCCGCTGATCGGCGCGATCACGGCGGGTCTGTTCGGCCGCCGGATCGGCGACAAGGCCGCCATGTCGGTCACCACCGGCTTCCTGTTCCTGTCGGCTGCGCTGTCCTGGGTCGTCTTCACACGATGGATGGCGGGCGCGATAGAGCCCTTCACCCAGACCTATGCGCCCTTCATCCAGGTGGGCGACTTCGTCTCCAACTGGTCGTTCCGGCTCGACGGCCTGTCGGCGGTGATGCTGGTGGTTGTCACGACGGTCTCATCGCTGGTGCACCTCTACAGCTGGGGATACATGGCCGAGGATCCCGATAAGCCGCGGTTCTTCGCCTATCTGTCCCTGTTCACCTTCGCCATGTTGGCGCTGATCAGCGCCGCGGACTTCATGCAGCTGTTCTTCGGCTGGGAAGGAGTGGGGCTGGCGAGTTACCTGCTGATCGGCTTCTGGTTCAAGAAGCCCACGGCCAACGCCGCGGCGATCAAAGCCTTTGTGGTCAACCGGGTGGGCGATTTCGGTTTCGCGCTCGGGATCATGACGGTGTTCTGGGCTTTCGGATCGATCCAATTCGCCGAAGTGTTTCCCCAGGCCGCTACGGGTGCGGCGCGCACCTGGGATTTCGCCGGCCAGAACTGGGACCTCATGGACCTGGCCTGCGCGCTGCTGTTCGTGGGCGCCATGGGCAAGTCGGCGCAGTTCTTCCTGCACACCTGGCTTCCCGACGCCATGGAAGGCCCGACGCCAGTGTCGGCCCTGATCCACGCAGCGACCATGGTGACGGCCGGCGTCTATATGGTCTGCCTGCTTTCGCCGATGTTCGAGTACGCTCCGGTGGCCAAGAATATCGTTACGGTGATCGGCGCGGTGACCGCCCTGTTCGCCGCCACCGTTGGCCTGACCCAGAACGACATCAAGCGGGTGATCGCCTATTCGACCTGCTCGCAGCTGGGATACATGTTTTTCGCTGCTGGCGTGGGGGCCTATCAGGCGGCGATGTTCCACCTTTTCACCCACGCCTTTTTCAAGGCGCTGTTGTTCCTGGGCGCTGGCTCGGTGATCCACGGCATGGCCCACGAGCAGGATATGCGCCGCTACGGCGCTTTGATGAAGTTCATGCCGTGGACGTTCGGCGTCATGACCGTGGGCACGATCGCCATCACAGGTCTGGGTATTCCGGGACTTGAGTGGGGTTTCGCCGGCTTCTACTCAAAAGACGCGATCATTCACGCCGCCTACATGGCAGGCGGTGCGGGCCATCCAATGGGTTATTTCGCCTTCGCGGTCGGGATCTTGGTTGCGGGGCTTACGGCTTTCTACTCCTGGCGGGTGGCGTTCTTCACCTTCAACGGCCATGCCCGCTGGACGTCCGAGGATCTGGAACACCACTGGCACAACCGCGATCACGATCACGCCGCGGCGCATGACGACCATGCGCATGCGCCGGTCGATGAGGCCCACGGCGACCACGGCGCACACTTGCCGCATGAGAGCCCTTGGACCATGCGCGTTCCGCTGCTGGTGCTGGCGGCTGGCGCAATCGCTTCAGGCTTTCTCTTTCACCATCAGTTTATCGGGGCAGAACAGGCGGAATTCTGGCGCGGCGCGATCTTCCATGCGCCGCCGGCCCACGGCGGGGCGGCGCACGAGGCGCCGGAGTGGCTGGCGTGGGCGCCGCTCGTGGTGTCGGTGATCGGCCTTCTGGTGGCGGCCTATATGTACATCTGGCGAGAAGGACTGGGCGCGAAACTCGCGGCGCAACGCGGGCCGCTGTATCTGTTCTTCTACAACAAGTGGTTCTTCGACGAGCTCTATGAGGCGACCTTCGTGCGGGCGGCCAAGTTCCTTGGCGACCTGTTCTGGAAGGGCGGTGACCAGAAGGTCATCGATGGTCTCGGGCCGAACGGCTTCGCGGCCTTGTCACAACGGCTCGGGCGCGGCGCAAGCCGTCTGCAGAGCGGCTATGTCTACCACTACGCCTTCGTGATGCTGTTGGGGGTGTTAGGCCTGCTCAGCTTCGCGCTGGCGATTGCGGCCTGGGGCTGATCCATGACCGGGCTTCTCTCCCTCATCACCTTCGCCCCCCTGGTCGGGATCGCTGCGATCCTGCTGTTGCGCTTCGGCGTCAAGCCGAGTGGGGCCGGCGAACCCGCGGCCGGCGCGGCGCGCTGGATTGCGTTGGCCACGACCCTGGCGGTGTTCGCCCTTTCGGTCGTGCTGGTGGTTCAATTCAACAGGGCCGACCCCGGTTTTCAGTTTGTTGAAGATCACGCCTGGTTCGCGGGCTTGCATTACCGGATGGGCGTTGATGGCATTTCTCTGCTGTTTGTGCCGTTGACAGCCTTTCTGATGCCGCTGTGCATCGTGGCGTCATGGAAGACCATCGAGAACCGCGTACTCGAGTACATGGTCGCCTTCCTGGCGCTTGAGGCGTTGGTGATCGGCGTATTCTGTTCGCTCGATCTCATCCTGTTCTATATTTTCTTCGAATTCAGCCTGGTGCCGATGTTCCTGATCATCGGTGTGTGGGGCGGCAAGAACCGGGTCTACGCGGCCTATAAGTTCTTTCTCTACACACTGCTGGGGTCGGTGCTGATGCTGGCGGCGATCCTGGCCATGATCGGGATCGCGCACACCTCGTCGATCCCTGAGCTGATGACCTTCAAGTTCAGTCCGGGCTTGCAGATCTGGCTGTGGCTGGCGTTCTTCGCGTCCTTCGCTGTGAAAATGCCCATGTGGCCGGTGCACACCTGGTTGCCAGACGCCCACGTGGAAGCGCCTACGGCGGGATCGGTGATCCTAGCCGGCATCCTGCTGAAACTCGGCGGCTACGGTTTCATGCGGTTTTCGCTGCCGATGTTCCCGGATGCGTCGGCGCATTTCGCACCCCTGGTCTTCGCGCTCAGCGTGATCGCCATTGTCTATACGTCGCTGGTGGCCTTCCGGCAGACCGATGTGAAGAAGCTGATCGCCTATTCCTCGGTGGCGCACATGGGTTTCGTGACCATGGGCATCTTCTCCGGCAATGCAGTCGGCGAGCAGGGCGCGCTCTATCAGATGCTGAGCCACGGGGTGATCTCCGGCGCGCTCTTCCTCTGCGTTGGCGTGGTCTATGACCGTATGCACACCCGCGAGATCGCCTTCTACGGCGGATTGGTGAACCGCATGCCCTTGTATGCGGCGGTCTTCATGCTGTTCACCATGGGCAATGTCGGGCTGCCTGGCACCTCGGGATTCGTGGGTGAGATCTTGACCATGACCGGGACCTACAAGGCCTCGACATGGACCGCTGTGATCGCCGCCAGCGGCGTGATCCTGTCGGCGGTCTATGCGTTGTCTCTCTACCGTCGGGTGATGTTTGGCGAGATCACCAACGCCAAGCTCGCATCGATCTCAGACCTGGACTGGCGCGAAACGGCGATATTCGCGCCGCTTGTGGCCGCCACTCTGATCCTAGGGGTCCAGCCGGGCCTCGTCTTCGACATCACCCAGGCGTCTGTCGACCAACTGGTCGCGGCCTACAGCGCAGCGATCGGCGGGTGAGACGCACATGAGCTTTTCCCACGATCTTTCGCTCACCATTCCCGAGTTGATCCTCGCCATTTCGGCCATGCTCTTGCTGGTCTGGGGGGCGTTTCAGCCGAAGACCGGATCGGTGTTCACAGCCGCTTCAGTGCTGGCGCTCGTCGCGGCAGGCTATGCCGCCGCCACCGGTCCCCTGGGGCGCGGCTTCGCGGGCGGAATGGTCAGCGACCAGGCCTCGGTGTTCGCCAAGGTGGCGATCTACGCAGCCAGCGCGATCGCCATACCGCTGGGCCAACGTTGGTTCGAACGGCGCGGCGTCAAGAACTTCGAGTTCCCGGTGCTGATCCTGCTGGCGGCGCTGGGCATGGGTATGATGGCCTCGGCCGGCGATCTCATCTCGCTCTATGTGGGCGTCGAACTGCACTCACTGGCTCTATACGTTCTGGCGGCCATGCACCGGGACAACGCCAAGGCCTCCGAGGCGGGCCTGAAGTATTTCGTGCTGGGGGCCTTGTCCTCGGGACTGCTGCTATATGGCGCCTCGCTTATCTATGGCTTCTCCGGTTCGACCCTTTTCGCGGATATCGCCGCCTCTGCGAAACATGGTGCGGAGCCAGGGTTGCTGTTCGGCCTGGTGTTCCTGATATGCGGGCTGGCGTTCAAGGTTTCCGCTGCGCCTTTCCATATGTGGACGCCGGACGTCTACGAAGGCGCGCCGACACCGGTGGTGGCGTTCTTCGCCGCCGCCCCGAAGCTGGCGGCGATGGTGCTGTTCGCCCGCGTCCTCGGGGAAGCTTTCGGCGGCGCGACCGAACAATGGCGCCAGGTTCTGGTCCTGATTGCGCTGGCGTCCGTGGCGGTGGGCGCTTTCGCGGGCCTCGCGCAGCGGAACCTGAAGCGGCTGTGGGCCTATTCTTCCATCGCCAATGTCGGCTACGCGATCCTCGGGCTCGCCTCGGGAACCGGTGAGGGCGTCCAGGCCATGTTGGTGTTCATGGTCCTCTACATGGTCGACGTGATGGGCTTCTTCGCCTGCCTGTCCGCGCTTTCCCGCGAAGGCCGGGACATGGAGACCATCGACGACATGGCGGGCCTGTTCAAAGAGCGGCCCGGCCTGGCCCTGGCCATGAGCTTGTTCTCGTTGTCAGCGCTGGGTTTGCCGCCATTCTCGGGCTTCTGGGCGAAGTACTATGTGTTCAAGGCCGCGCTGAATTCCGGGCTGGCCGTACCCGCGGTGCTGGGGCTGCTGGGCAGCGTGGTTGCGGCCTTCTACTATCTGCGCCTGATCAAGGTGATGTGGTTCGACACCCCCGCCGGACCGACCGACGCCCCGCCCGCGGAAGCCCGGGTCATCGCCATCGGACTGGCCCTGTTCACCTTTCCTCTGGTGCTCGTGGCGCTGACCTATATCGACCCGCTGGCCAGGGCCGCAGCCGCCGCGCTCGGCCTCGCCTGACGTGGCCCATCCGCCGATCGAGGCTTTCGACGAACTGGATTCCACCAACGCCGAGGCGCGAAGGCGGGCCGAGGCGGGTGATTACGGCCCTGCCTGGATCAGCGCAAAGCGTCAGACGGAGGGGCGCGGACGACGCGGACGAGCCTGGAACACCCAGGACGGCAACCTGGCCGCCACCTTGTTGATGCGGTGCGCGATGCCCCCGGCCCAGGCAGCCCAGGTGTCATTCGTGGCCGCCCTGGCCTGCGCCGATCTCGCGGACAAGTTCCTGGGTTCCGGCGCCGCGGCGCTGAAGTGGCCAAATGACCTCTTGATCCAGGGCCGCAAGGCTGCAGGCATCCTGGTGGAGTCGGGGACGATCGCGGCGGGCGACCTCTGGTTGGCGATCGGGATCGGCGTCAATCTGAAGCGCGCACCTGGTGACGTAACGCCACCGGCCACCGCTTTTGCAGATCATTCGCCGACCCCGCCTGAGCCCCTGGAGGCGCTAGAGGTGCTGGCCGCGTGCTTTGACGATTGGCGGCAGGTCTGGGAGCGGGATGGCTTCGCGCCGATCGCCGCAGCCTGGACGGCGCGCGCCCATGGCCTGGGCGAATATTGCCAGGCGCGGCTGCCAGCCGAGACGATTCGCGGCGTGGCGGAAGGTCTTGATCCTGACGGAGCCCTCCGGCTGCGCTTGGAAGGCGGTGCGCTCGCGCGCATAACCGCCGGCGATGTATTCTTCGGAGAAGCCTGATCCATGTTGCTGGCCATCGAACAGGGCAACACCAATACGCTGTTTGCAGTGCACGACGGTGAAACATGGATCGCCCAATGGCGCGCCGCCACAGAATCCACCCGCACCGCCGATGAGTATGCCGTGTGGCTTTCTCAGCTTCTCGCCATGGCGGGCCTGCAATTCAGCGCCATGGACGCCTGCATAATTTCCAGCGTGGTGCCCCAGTCGATCTTCAACCTGCGCAACCTGTCGCGCCGCTATATGAGCGTTGAGCCGCTGGTGATCGGAGAGAACGTCGAACTGGGCATTCCGATCCGGATCGAGAAGCCGTCTGAGGCGGGCGCCGACCGGCTGGTCAACGCCATTGGCGCGCACATGGTCTATCCGGGGGACCTGATCGTCATCGACTCCGGCACCGCGACCACATTCGATGTGGTGGCCGCCGATGGCGGCCTGGAGGGTTGCGCCATCGCGCCGGGCATCAACCTGTCCATGGAGGCGCTGCACAACGCCGCGGCCAAACTACCGCGGGTCGCCATCCAGAGGCCGCAGGCGGCTATCGGCCGCGACACGGTGGCGGCCATGCAGTCGGGGGTGTTCTGGGGCTATGTCGCCCTGATCGAAGGGCTGGTGACTCGTATAAAGGCCGAATGGGAAAAGCCGATGACCGTGATCGCCACCGGCGGCGTGGCCTCGCTGTTCCACGGGGCTTCGATTCTCATTGATCACTTTGACCAGGATCTGACCATCCGGGGCCTGTTGGAGATCTACAGACGAAACAAAGCGACATGACCGGCTCGCCCGCCAAGACCGACGAACTGGTGTTCCTGCCCCTGGGCGGCTCGAACGAAATCGGCATGAACTTCAATCTATATGGCTATGGGCCTCCCTTTGCGCGCAAGTGGATCGTGGTGGACCTGGGCGTCACCTTTGGCGATCAGACCACGCCGGGGGTGGAGATCATTCTGCCAGATCCGGAGTTCATCGAGGCTCACGCCGACGATATCCTTGGCATTGTCCTTACGCATGCGCATGAGGACCACATCGGCGCAGTGGGCTGGCTATGGCCCCGGCTGCGCGCGCCGCTCTATGCGACGCCATTCACCGCCTTCCTGCTTCGCGAGAAACTCAGGGAAAAAAACCTGTTGGACGAGGTGGAGATCACCGAAGTGCCGCTGGGCGGATCGATTACGCTCGGACCATTCGAGATCGAGTTGATCACGCTGACCCACTCGATCCCAGAACCTAATGGCCTGGCGATCCGCACGCCGTTGGGAACGGTGCTGCATACCGGCGACTGGAAGATCGACCCGGACCCCATGCTAGGCGCCGTCACCGACGAGGGCGCGATCCGCCGTCTGGGCGACGAAGGCGTGCTGGCAATGGTCTGCGATTCCACCAACGTCTTCGTAGATGGCGTGGCGGGGTCGGAAGCTGACGTCCGCGCGGCGTTGATCAAGCTGATCGGCGATCTGAAGGGCAAGGTGGCGGTCGCATGTTTCGCGTCCAATGTCGCGCGCATGGACAGTGTCATTCGCGCCGCCGGAGCCGCCGGGCGGCGGGTCTGCCTGGTGGGCCGATCTATGATCCGGATGGCGGCGGCGGCCCGATCGGTCGGTCACTTCGCCGACATCGCGCCCTTCCTGAATGAGGGCGACGCCAAGGCCCTGCCACAGGATCAGATTCTCTACCTGTGCACCGGCAGCCAGGGCGAGCCGCGCGCAGCGCTGGCGCGCATCGCCGAGGGAACGCATCCGCACGTAAAGCTGGGTTCGGGAGACAGCTGCATCTTCTCGTCACGGGTTATTCCGGGAAACGACATCCCGATCCGCAACCTGCAGAACCGCCTGGCCGACCGGGGCGTGCGCCTCTACACGGATCGCGACCACCCCGGCATCCATGTCTCGGGCCACCCCTGCCGCGATGAACTGGCGCAGATGTATAGCTGGGCACGTCCGCAGATCGCGGTGCCGACACACGGTGAGCGGCGCCACCTCCTAGAACACCTGGCCTTCGCCAGCGACCTACAGGTTCCCCAACAAATCGCGCCGCGGAACGGCGACATGGTCCGCCTGGCGCCCGGCCGCGCCGAGATCGTCGACGAGACGCCGGCGGGGCGCCTCTATGTGGACGCAGGCGTGGTGACGCCCGAGCATGGCGAGGCCCTGCGTGAGCGCCGGCATGCAGCGTTCAATGGGGTGCTGGCCGCCTCCGTCGCGCTTGATGGACGCGGACGCATCGTCTCCGGACCACAGATCCGGGCGCTGGGACTGCCGGCGGACGAGGATTATCCATTGGACGAGATGCTCGACGATCTGGCCGAGGAGGCAGAAAAGGCCCTGGGCCGGCTGTCGGGCGCCGAGCGCGGCGACGATGAGGCCGTGGAGGCTGCGATGTCACGGGCGTTGAAGAAGGCCAGCCAGCGGGTGTGGGGCCGTCGGCCGGTGGTGGAGACGACGGTGCTGAGGATCTGACATCGCCCGGCAGGATCGGCGATGCAACCTTGTTTGGAAATGCGCTATATCCCGCGCGAACCGGCCGCACACTCCCGGCGCGGCCTCTTGGACCGGAAGTCATGATCGGAAAACTGAACCACGTTGGCGTCGCCACCCCCTCCATTGACGCCTCGGCGAAAATGTATCGCGAGATGCTGGGCGCCACATCCTTCTCCGAGAAGTTCGTGATGGAGGAGCAGGGGGTGTGGGTGCAATTCGTCAACCTGCCCAACAGCCAGATCGAACTGATCGAACCCTGGGGCGACAAATCTCCGATTCACGCTTTCCTGGCGAAGAACCCCAAGGGCGGCCAGCATCATGTTTGCTTCGAGGTGGAAGACATCATCGCCGCGCGCGACGACATGCAGAAGAAGGGCGCCACCGTGCTCAATGACGGCAAGCCCCGCATCGGCGCCCATGGCGTGCCCGTGATCTTCGTCCATCCCAAGGACATGGGGGGCGTGCTGGTGGAACTGATGGAAACCCCTAAGGCCGGTCACTGATGAGCTGGTTCACCGGCGTCGCCATCTATCTGACCATCTGGTGGACAGTGCTGTTCGCGGTCCTGCCGCTGGGCGTGACCAGTCACGCCGAGGCCGGAATTGATCGCGGTGACGGGGGTGATCCCGGCGCGCCGGTGGACCCGAAGCTGAAGAAGAAGTTCTTGACCACCACCTGGATCGCGGCGGTGCTTTTCGCGATCCTGTGGCTCGTCATGCGATACAAGCTCGTCCAACTGCCCAGTTTCCCCCGACCCGCCTGACGGCGGCTTGCCCCCCGGACACTCCAAGCATGCGCCTCTCGCGTTACTTCATGCCCACCTTGCGCGACGCGCCGGCGGACGCCCAGATCGTCTCGCACCGGCTGATGCTTCGCGCCGGTCTCGTGCGCCAGGAAGCGGCAGGCATCTACGCCTGGCTGCCGCTGGGCCTTCGGGTCCTTAGGAAGATCGAGCAGATCGTGCGTGAGGAAATGGACCGCGCCGGGGCGGTGGAGATCCTGATGCCGACTCTGCAACTCGCCGACCTGTGGCGCGAGAGCGGGCGCTATGACGACTATGGCGAGGAGATGCTGCGCATCAAGGATCGCCACGAACGCGATCTGCTTTATGGACCGACGGCGGAGGAGGTGGTCACCGACATCTTCCGAAGTTATGTAAGATCTTACAAAGACTTGCCAAAGAACCTCTACAATATCCAGTGGAAGTTCCGGGATGAGCGGCGACCGCGGTTTGGGGTCATGCGCGGGCGCGAGTTCCTGATGAAGGACGCCTATTCGTTCGATGTGGACGAGGCCGGCGCACGGGCCTCCTATAACCGCATGTTCCTGGCCTATCTGAACACCTTTGCGCGCATGGAGTTGCAGGCCATTCCGGTGCGGGCCGATACCGGTCCCATCGGCGGCGACCTCAGCCACGAGTTCATCATTCTGGCGGAGACGGGGGAGAGTGAAGTCTTCGCGCACCGCGATCTGGTGGAGATGGGCGCCCCGGGCCCCGATATCGACTGGTTCGGCGACCTGCAACCGCTGGTGGATCAGCGCACGCGGCTCTACGCCGCCTCCGACGAAATGCATGATCAGGCCCGGTTCGAGGCCGAAGCGCCGCCTGAAAAGCGCATGACCGCCCGCGGCATCGAGGTCGGTCATATTTTCTACTTCGGCGAAAAATATTCCAAGCCGATGAAGGCGGTGATCGCGGGGTCAGATGGCGTCGAACGGCCGGCGCAAATGGGTTCCTATGGTGTTGGCGTCTCGCGCCTTGTGGCCGCGATCATCGAAGCGAGCCATGACGACGCAGGCATCATCTGGCCGGAATCGGTGGCGCCCTATGGGGTCGGGATCATCAATCTGCGACCCGGCGATGCGGCGGTCGATGCGGCCTGCGAACGGGCCTATGCGGCCCTGACCACCGCCGGAAAGGAACCGCTGTTGGACGACCGTGATGAACGTCCAGGCGCCAAGTTCGCTTCCTTGGATCTTGTGGGCCTGCCTTGGCAGTTGATCATCGGTCCGAAGGGATTGGCCGAGGGGAATGTGGAACTGAAACGGCGCGCCACCGGGGAGCGCCAGGCAATGCCGCTCGAGGCCGCGCTGAAGGTCATCGCTCCGTGACGCCGGCCGGCGCCGCGCCGCCATTCAGTCAGTGGGAACGGACGGTCGCAGCACGCTACCTGCTTGCCAAAAAGTCTCAGGGCGGCGTGGCGCTGATCTCAATAATTTCCTTTGTCGGCATCATGCTGGCCGTGGCGGTGCTGATCATCGTCATGTCGGTGATGAATGGCTTCCGCACCGAACTGCTTGGGCGGATCCTGGGGTTCCAGGGTCATCTCTATGTAACCGGGCCGATGCTCGACACCTCGGCCCGCGATGAGGCGGTCCGGCGCATCCGCGCCGTGCCCGGTGTGGTGCAGGCCATACCGGTGATCGAAGCCCAGGCCATGGCGCTTGGGCCGGCCCAGATCACCGGCGCCGTCGTGCGCGGGATCACACCGGCGGATCTGCGCGACACCAAGATCGTGTCCGGCAACATCACATCGGGGTCACTGAACGGGTTCGGCGTCGGCGACTATGGCGGCGATGAGGTGATCGTGGGGTCACGGCTGGCCCAGGCGCTGGGTTTGCGCGCGGGCGACGACCTGACCCTGATATCGCCCACGGGCGGCGCCACAGCCTTCGGCGCCACGCCGCAGCGCAAGACCTACACCATCGGCGGGACCTTCACCGTCGGCATGAGCCAATACGATCAGGCCTATATCTACATGCCGCTCACCCAGGCTCAGATTTTCTTCGGCCGGGAAGACACGGTCGACGTGATCGAGGCCAAGGTGATCGATCCAGACCGCGCCGCGGCCATGAAAACCACCGTGCAGCAGGCTGCCGGACCCGCCGCCATCGTAACCGACTGGACCCAGCGGGATTCCTCCTTCTGGGGCGCCCTGAAGGTGGAGCGCAATGTGATGCGCCTGATCCTGATGCTGGTGGTGGCGATCGCCGCTGCAAACATCATTTCCGGCTTGGTGATGCTGGTGAAGAACAAGGGCCGCGACATCGCGATCCTGCGCACCATGGGGGCAGGGCAGGGGTCGATCCTGCGAATTTTCTTCATGGCCGGCGCGTCGATCGGGGTGCTGGGAACCCTGGCGGGCCTGGCGATCGGGGTGTTGTTCTGCGCTTTCATCGGCCCGATCCAGGACCTGGTGGAATGGGTGACCGGCGCGACGGTATTTTCCAACGATGTCTACTATCTGAGCCATATTCCGGCTCGGGTGGATTGGCGCGAAGTTTCGCTGATCACCGCCGTGTCCCTGGGCCTGGCGTTCGTCTGGACCCTGCCGCCGGCCTGGAGGGCCTCGCGCCTCGATCCGGTGGAGGCGCTGCGTTATGAGTGAACCGGTCCTGTCGATCCGTGGCCTCAAGCGCACCTATTCCACCGCCGCCGGACCTCTGCCGGTGCTTACCGGACTGGACCTTGATGTCGCGGCGGGCGAGATCGTGGCACTGGTCGGGCCGTCGGGCTCCGGCAAGTCCTCATTGCTGCATGCCGCGGGCCTTCTTGAACATCCGGATGCGGGTCGGATCGTTATCGAGGGACGGGATTGCTCGGATCTCAGCGACGCCCAGCGGACCCGTGTGCGGCTGATGAACATCGGCTTTGTCTACCAGTTCCACCACCTGCTGCCGGAATTCACCGCCCTGGACAATGTGGCGTTGCCACAGATGATCGCCGGAGCCTCCCGCGCGGCGGCGCGCAAACGGGCGCGGGACCTGCTCTCGGGCATGGGGCTGGCCGAGCGTCTCGACCACCAGCCGGCGCAACTTTCGGGTGGCGAGCAGCAGCGGGTGGCTATCGCCCGCGCCCTGGCCAATTCGCCACGCCTGTTATTAGCCGATGAACCGACGGGAAACCTTGATCCGCAAACCTCGGAGTCCGTATTCAAGAACCTGCACGCCTTGGTGCGCGACCAGGGCGTTGCGGCTGTGGTCGCGACCCACAACATGGGCTTGGCCAGCCATATGGATCGCGTTCTCGCGCTGAAGGATGGCGGGTTGCAGGCGCAGGTTTCCTAAATGAGAAAGCGCCGGACCTAGTCTCCCTTTGCGGCGCCCAGCCCTATTGGGTTTCCCGCGCCAGTTCTGCCATCAGTTCGATCACCTCTGGCGGACCGATCCGCACCGTAAGCGCGCTGATGCCGCTGTCCGCCCAGGGACGGAATCGTTGGCGGATGCGCGCCGGCGGGCCGATCAGCCATTCCTCTTCGACATATTCGTCGGGCACCGCGGCGGCCGCTTCAGCCCGGCGGCCTGCCAGGAACAGTTCCTGTATACGGTCGGCGGCTTCGCCATAGCCGCGCTTGACCATGGCGTCCTTGTGGAAGTTCATCGTCCGCGCGCCCATCCCACCGGCGAACAGCGCGATATGGGGCTTGGGTTCATTGATCAGGGCCTGGACGTCGTCGCCAAGCTTCACTCCGACCATGCCGCGGATTTCGAACCGGTCGAGGGTCATGCCGTCGCTGCGCTTGGCGATGCCCTCGGCGATCAGGGCCCGGTACCTGCCCACCGTGGCTGGGACCAGGTGGAAGCCCAGCCAGCCATCAGCGACCTCGCCGGCCAGCCGCACGTTGAGCGGTGTGTCCGCGCCCAACAGGATCGGCAGGTTGGGTGTCGCTCGCATCACGGACTTGAGCGGTCTGGCCATGCCGCTCTCGCCTGGTCCGGAATAGGGCAGGCTGATCTCGGCACCCTCGTGAGTGACATGACCCTGGCGACGGAAAATCTGACGCAGGATCGCCACGACGTCACGCAAGCGCCGGTTGGGCTTGCCCCAAGGCCGTCCGTACCAGCCCTCGACGATTTGAGGCCCTGACACGCCAATGCCTAACTGCATGCGCCCGCCTCCGGCCAGAGCGTCGATGGACATGGCGCACATGGCGAGGTTCGCCGGGGTTCGCGCATCCAGCTGGGCGATGTTGGTGCCCAGATTCAACCGCTGAGTGTGGGCGGCGATGAAGGCCAGGGGCGTCATGCAGTCGGCGCCATAGGTTTCCGCCGTCCAGACGGAATCATAGCCCAGCCGCTCGGCAAGCTGGATTCGCTCGATCGGCGGGGGCGTCATGCCGTCCCAGGGTCCGAGGGTGAGGCCGATTTTCATGGTCTGGCTCCCGAAGCGCTGTGCCGGTCGTTTATGGCGTGGTCTTCGAGCCTATCCGCAATTTCGGTTTGACCATCGGATCGTCCTCTGGCCGCACGATGCTGGAAAGCTTCTGGGGCTGGTAAGGCGCCTCAAGGATGGCGATCTCCTCCTTGGACAAGGGTGCATCCGCCGCCTTGATCGGGTCGTCCAGCTGTTCGAGCTTGGTGGCGCCTATGATCGGGGCGGTCATGCCCGGCTTTGACAGGAGCCAGGAGATCGCCACCTGAGCGGGACGCTCGCCACGCTCGGCGGCCACATGATGCAGGGCCTCGATTACGGCGAGGTCGCTGGGTTTTTTGTACTGGCCGCCGCCCATGCGTGTCTTGGAGCGCACGGTGCCGGCTTCGCGACTGCCGGCCAGCACGCCGCCGGCCAGGGGGCTCCAGGGAATCAGGCCTACCCCTTCCTCGACGCAGAGCGGGTTCATCTCCCGTTCCTCCTCCCGGTAGAGCAGATTGTGCTGGTTCTGCATGGTGGCGAAGCGGGTGCGGCCCAGCTTGTCGGCTGTGTGGAGGTATTTGGAGAATTGGTAGGCGAACATAGAGCTGGCGCCGATGTAGAGCGCCTTACCGGCCTTCACCACGTCGTCGAGGGCCGCGATGGTCTCCTCGATAGGCGTGCGATAGTCGAAACGGTGGATCTGGAACAGGTCCACATAGTCCATACCCAGACGTGACAGGCTGGCGTCGATGGAAGCCATGATGTGCTTGCGCGACAGTCCGCCCTGGTTCGGTCCCGAACCCATGGGGATGAACACCTTGGTGGCCACCACCAGTTCCTCGCGGCGCGGCGCGTATTCGCGAAGCGCGCGGCCCAGGATCTGCTCGCTTTCGCCGCGGGAATAGGCATTGGCGGTGTCGAAGAAATTGATACCGTTTTCCAGCGCCTTGCGGACCTGAGCGAAGCTCTGGTCCTCGGGGATCATCCATTCCGAACCGCCACCGAAGCTCATCGCGCCCAGGCAGATACGCGACACCTGCGCCCCGGTGGTTCCCAGCCGTACATATTCCATGGCGCCGCTTTCCTTTGCTGATCTGCCTCAACCAGGGTCCTAGACCCCAGCGCCGGGTGAGGGAACCCCGGGCTATGTCAGATGCAGCCTGCGATAGGCGCCCCGGAAATAGAGCAGGGGATCGCGACGGGGCTCGAAGGCGGCGCGCCGAACCTTGCCCACCAGGATGATGTGGTCGCCGCCGTCGTGCCAGGCGTGCTTATCGCATTCGATGGAGGCCAGTGAGGCCTTGAGAATCGGTGCGCCGGTTTCCCAGGTCTCCCATTCCGCGGCCGAGAAACGATCCTCCGCGCGACGGGCGAAGCGGGCCGAGTCCAGCTGCTGGCCGATGTGCAGCACGTTCACCGCAAAGCTTCCGCTGGATTCGAATGCAGCAAGACTGCGAGCCGACTTAGCGATGCAGACAAGCAGCAGCGGCGGATCCAGCGAAACAGAGGTGAAGGAGTTGGCGGTCAGGCCATCCGGCGAACCCTCCGCCCCGCGGGTCGTCGCCACCACTACGCCGGTGCCGAAACAGCCCATGGCGTCGCGCAGGGTGCGCGCGTCCGAGCCCGCCTCATAGGTAATCGGCGCGCGCGGCAGACGCCGTTCGAGAAACTCGAGCAGGGTGGCGTTGAAGACGTCGGATCTCTCACTGGCCACGTGGTGGCTGGCGGCCTCGACCTGAATGAATTCCGCTGATGGCATCAGGGCGCGCAGATTTGCGATATCGGCCTCTGTGGTGACCTTGCTGTCCTCCCCACGCATGATCATCGTGGGGATTTTAAGGTCGCTCACCTTTCCCTGGAGGGCGTTTAGCGCCGCGTTGTCAACGCCGGAGAGAAACTGAGGGTCCCAGGGCCAGTAGAAGCGCCCGGCCGCGTCCTGACGCATGTGCCGGCGCAGGCTCTCGGGCGAACTGGCCCTATGCTGCGGCGACAACTCAGCCGAACCCGCACAGGCGTCTTCGATGTTGTCGAAACCCTTGGCGTGGCGCCGAAGGATCTCACTGACTCGTTGGGATTCGCCTGGCTCCATGGTCAGGCCGGCATCAACCAGCACCAGGCCGCTGGCCAGCGCCGAGCCTCCATCAGCCATGGCGGCCATGGCCACATAGCCGCCGATTGATGCGCCAACCACCACCGGGCGCGTCTGAAGCTGGTCCAGAACCGCGCGCAGGTCGGCGGCGTAGGCGTCCAGATCGTAGCGACCGTCCTTGGCCCACTCGCTCTGGCCATGGCCGCGCAGATCGATGGTGATAGCGTATCGCCCAGCCGCCGCGAGCGCGACCGCGGCGTCGCGCCAAACCCGACGGTTCATGGCGCCGCCATGCAGCAGCAACACCACCGGCTGTTCCGGATTGCCGAAACCCTCTGCGGCCAGCTTGAGTCCGCCGAAACCCGTAAACGTGAGTGGGGATGCGTCCGAGCTCAAGACGATCTCCGATCTAAGCCGGCGCGTTACGACCGATGAAGTCGAGCACCGCGGCGTTGAATGCGTCATTGGCGTCGCCGGCCACCATATGGTCGGCGCCGGTGACATCTACGAACTCCGCGTGGGGCGCCAGCGCCAGGAACTCCTTGACGCTTTCCGGGCTCACCACCTCGCTCAGGCCGCCGCGGATCAACAGGGCCGGGACCTTTAGCGCTGCGGCGGCACGGTCGAGGCGCTCGCGGTTCATCGTCGAACCCGGTCCGCGGCCGTTGCTGATGAAGGCCGGGTCCCAATGCCAATGCAGCCGACCATCGCGTTCGCGCAGGTTCTTCTTCAGCCCGCTGACGTCCTTGGGACGCGGGCGGTGGGGTAGGTAGGCCGCCACTGCGTCGGCCGCCTCATCCAGGCTGGCGAATCCGTTGGGCGCGCTGCGCATGAAGGCGCCGATCTTGTCAGATCCCACGGTCTCGAGGCGAGGCGCCACATCCACCAGAACCAGGCCCGCTGCGGGCAGACCCAGCAGGCCGACGGCCAGCAACGATGTGAGCCCACCCAGGGAGGCGCCCACCAGGACCGGTGGTCGACCCAGCCATGTCACCACCTGGGCCAGATCCCCCGCGAAATGATCCAGGTCATAGTCGCCGTTGGCGTCCCACTCGCTTTCGCCGTGGCCACGAAGGTCCAGGGTCACCCCCCGATAGCCGCGTTCGGCGACGGCGCCCACCGCCCGGCCCCAGGAGGCTCGCGTCTGGCCGCCACCATGCAGGAACAACACCGGCTGTCCATTTTCTGGCCCTGCGATATCGGCGGCGAGCTTTAGGCCAGCGCCCTTTATCGAAATGGTGCTCAACGGCGGCCTAGCCTGCGATCCGATATTGTTTTTAACGTCCATGCAGCCACGAATTCCCTATCTCTGACCCAGTCAAATGCGCCTGACGATGTGCGCGCCACACACGCAGCGGGCTCAGCCCTTTCCACCCATCGCGATGAGGTGGAGCAGCCGCGCTGTGGTCCCCTTGAGATCATCATGGGAAAACCCCGATGCACGCAACAGTTCATAGCGCTCACCCACCGACGTGAGCAGCGACACGCATTCATAACCGGCAACCCGGGGTTTAATCTGTGTGGGCAGTCGCCCCGCCGCCTGGGATCGCCTGACCTTGTCTTCGAACCCCTTGTAGATCGGCCGCATGTGGGCCACACGGACGGTCGCGAACGCGCTGGCGCCACGTTCAGCTAGGTAGCCGATAATTGACAACACGCCGCGATGCAGGCGCCACATTTCGATGATCGCATCGACTAGCCGGGCGGCGTGATCCACCCCGGCCTCGCCGGCCCAGTCCGGTTCAAGGTGGCGGGTGAGATCTTCAAAACTGATCTCCTGGGCCAGGGCCAGTACGACGTCATCTATCGTATTGAAATAGGTATAAAAATTTGGCTGCGCGATGTCTGACGCTCGCGCGATGTCGGTGATGCGGATGGCCGTGAACGGGCGCTCCGCCAGCATGACCGCAGTGGCGGCCATGATTCTGCGGCGCGTCCGGACTCCCTTTGGCCCCAGGGCGCGTAAAGGCCGCCGATCATCATTCGCCGCTGTTTGGGGCGCCCTTGCGGCGGTCGGATCGGGCACGACTACTCCAGGATTTCGGTGACTTGAGGATCAATTGTCATATTCATGATCGGCGCAAGAACCTAACCGGATGTGATGCAGCAATCTGGGCGACTATCACATTGGCGCCGTCTTTCGCAGCGGCGTATTGGCGCCGTTGACCGTCGCGTCGCAGTTTGAGGAGCTCCGGATGGACGCAATTGCGCCGATCTTCGAGAATTTGCCTCCGCCGCCGAGCCGCGCGGCGGGGTCGGCGCCCTTGCGCAGGCCAGGTTCGGTCAGGCGGACATCGACCATCGACATGACCTGGCCGGCGGGCCGCTTCACGCCCGTCCACATGGATTGCCGGGCGCGCGATATTTTCACTCCCGCGGCCTGGGGCGCGCCGGTCCTGATCGCGCAGGACGGCGCGAAGGTTGTGGTGGCGCTGGATCGTACGATCCAGTCGGTCGAGACCGACCCGCCGCGACCCAATCTCGACCGCCTGGTCGGTTCCCGGGGCGGCGGCTATCTGCGGGCCGTACTCGAAAAGGTCATGCCGCAGGCGCGGGCTGACGCCGAGCCGCTGTACCTGTTGCTGGACGACCTGTCCGGGGCGAGCCTGATCAACGGTTGGGCCTGGTCGCGCTGGACCGATGACTGGCGCGTCAAGGCCGAAGCGTCGGGAACGCCGACCGGGGTAACGCGGCCGAATGTTGGCGTCTGCACTGGCTTTCGGCCCGGCTCCCGTGCGATCGCCACCGAGACCCATCAACCGCCGGCGCACAACGTCACCCGCGTGCCGCCCCTGCCGCACCCTGATGACCCGGAGGGGTTTCATGATCACCCCAGGATCGGCGGCGTCTCCATGCGACGGGCGCGGCGGATCGACGTGTGGGTGGACGACCTGATCCGCATCGACGCCACCTTCCAGGACAGCGCCTCGGCCCCCGACGGTGGCGATCGCATCGCCGTGCATGAGTACCTGATCGAGGCGACCGCCGATCCTGAGACCGGCAATGTTCTGAGCGTGCGAGCCGACGCCCGCACGCTGCCCTATCCCGAGTGCCCGGCCGCGGCCAACAATGTCCACCGACTTGTGGGCGCCAGACTCCATGACCTGCGCGATTTCGTCCTGATCGAACTGGCCAAGACCATGGGCTGCACCCACCTCAACGACGCCCTACGCTCCATGGCCGAGGCGCCGGCGCTGCTGGCCAAGCGGGATGCGATGGTGGCGAGAAACTGACCCAACTGACCTACGACTAGGGCTAGGCCTTAGGATAAAGTCAGGGACGGGACGCCCCCTACAAACTTCGCGCGATCAGCAGCTTCATAATCTCATTCGCCCCGCCGTAGATGCGGGTAATACGGGCGTCGCGGAACATGCGGGCGATGGGATATTCTTCCATATAGCCGTAGCCGCCGTGAAACTGCAGGCATTCGTCGATCACTTTGCCTTGCAGGTCGGTGGCCAGCAACTTGGCCATTGAGGCCTGGACGGTGGTGAGTTCGCCCTTGAACAGCAGGTCCGTGCAGTAGTTGACGAAGGCCTTTGCGGCGGCGGCCTGGGTTTTCAGGTCGGCCAACTTGAACTGGGTATTCTGGAACTCCAGCACCGTCTGGCCGAACACCTTGCGGTTCTTGACGTAGTCGAGGGTGGTCTCCAGGGCCATTTCGATCCCGGTGATGGCGTCGATGGCGATCACCAGCCGCTCCCTGGGCAGCTCGGTCATCAGCTGGCGGAAGCCATGGCCTTCTTCCAGACCCAACAGGTTGTCGGCCGGCACGAACACATCGTCGAAGAACATCTCGGAGGTATCGGCGGCGTCATTGCCGATCTTTTCCAGCTTGCGGCCGCGACGGAACCCTTCGGCCTTGTCTGGCTCCACTACCAGCAGCGAGACGCCCTTGCCCCGTGCGGTAGGGTCGGTCTTGGCAACCACCACGATCAGGCTGGAGATCTGGCCGTGGGAGATGAAGGTCTTGGCGCCATTGATACGGTAGCCGGCGCCGTCACGGATCGCCGTCGTGCGGATATTCTGCAGATCGGACCCCGCGCCGGGTTCGGTCATGGCGATGGCGGTGATCAGTTCGCCGCTGCACAAGCCGGGCAGCCAGCGGCGTTTCTGCTCGTCCGTGCCATGCGCAACAATGTAGGGAACGATGATCCCATTATGCAGGGAGACCGAGAACCCGGAGACATCCTTGCGAGCAGCCTGCTCGAAGATCACCAGGTCGTGACGGAAGTCGCCGCCTCCGCCGCCGTATTCCTCTGGCACCGACACGCCCAGCAAACCAGCCGCGCCGGCCTCGAGCCAGAAGGCTTTCTCCACCTGACCGTCCGCGCGCCACTTGGCGGTCCGCTCCGGCGTTGCGTGTTCGTCGAAGAACTTGCCGACGCTGTCGGAGAAGATGCGGATTTCCTCGTCGTCCATGAACGCGGGAGGCGGGACTTCCAGGATGTGACGCATGGCGGTGGATCTCCCTTCTAACGCTTGCGCGACAGCTCCCAATGCCGCGCCATCATCTGGGCCGAGCGTTGGGCGAGGTCGTCCGGCACATTGGGATACATCGGAAGGGCGCCCTCCTTGGATGGCAGGGCGATGGTGGCGTTGCCGATGACGGTGATCTCGTCGCGTTGGTTCTTGAACTGCACCTGGATGTCCACCAGCGAGGCGCCGTTCTCCTGGCGCTTCGCCACCACTTGGCCGGTAATGATTTGGCGGTCGCCCATGTAGTTGAATTTACGGATCTCATCGTGGACCCGGGTGACAACGCCATCATCGCCGCACCAGTCGGTGAGGTAGTGGTAAAGGTAGTTCTCACGCATGACTCCATAGTCGTAGGCCATGGGATTGCCGATCGCCTGGGCCCACTTTGGGTCCCAGTGCAGGCGTTGCGCGACGTCGGGGATGCCGTATTCGTTCTTGATATAGAACGGCGCGATCCGCTTGCGGTTCTTGTAGGCGAGTCGGCCCACCGTCGGCGCATAGGGAACGAAGCCATAGCCGCCGGAGTGGAAGCAGATGACGTCCGTGACAGTCAGCGGGCCCTTGGCCATTGTCCCCAGGCTGTCGCCGACATTGACGTCTTCATAGTAGCGCTTTGCCGGTCCCTGGACCTTTTCAGCCTCATAGATGGCGTCCAGCTCAGCGATGTCGGCATCGGTGTAGACCGCCGGTTCGATTGCCGAGTACTTACCCTTTTTGGCGGCGGTCTTGCGCTCGGTTAGGATGCGCAGGATGCGATAGACGCCCACCACTTCGCCACGTTGGTTCACCTTTACGTCGCGGCGGATCTGGATCACCGAGCGGCCAGCGAACTCAGAAGGCTTCACCTCCAGGCTTTCCTCGCCATTGTAGGAATAGAGCGTGTCACCCGGATAGATCGGCCGGTACCAGTCCCAGGTGGACCCGGAGACAAACACGTGCACGCCGCGGAACAGGCTCTTTGTGCGGGTCTTCAGGTCGTCGCTCATGGGATCGCCGCGCATGGGCGCATTGATCACGCCGGCCATCATGCCCGGCGCGATCACATCGCCCCAGCGCGTGCTGCGGGCGTAGTCAGGATCGCAGTGCAGCGGGTTGTCGTTGCCACAGCCGTGGGCGAAGTTGCGGATGTTGTCGGTGGTGGCGGTCTGAATATACTCGCGGGTCTTGGCGGCGATATCGACGCCGACCAGTAGCCTGGCGCGTTCAATGTCCTCATCGGTGATGGCGTAGCTGACCGCCTTCTCCCAATCCTTGGCGATGGCTTCCTTGGAGTCGGTTTCGGCGGTCATGGGGTCTGGCTCCAGGCTGGCTAGCGCTGAGAATTACAATGGAGGCGGGGCTATATACCGCAGGACTTGGCCTGGGAAGTCGCGGGCCGCTTGTCCAGGGAGCCCGAACGCCATATCGAGAAGGCGAAAATCAAGGACACGCATCCATGGCCGACGCCCCGCCCGAGCCGCCGAAGGAACCTGCAACGCCCGTCCTGGCCTGCACCGTGCTGCTGGTGCGCGAGCGCAGCGGGATGGAGGTGCTGATGGTGGAGCGCCATGAGAAGCAGGATTTCGCTTCGGCGCTGGTGTTTCCCGGCGGACTGGTCGACCCGGACGATCACTTCGACGACTGGCTTCCCCATGTCATCGCTGGCGATATCGACACCAAAGAGCGCGCGCTTCGTGTCGCGGGCTTTCGCGAGCTTCATGAGGAAACCGGCGTGCTGCTGGTGGATGCGGACGGCCCGCCGCTAAAGGAGGCGCCCAAGGCGGGTGAGGAGTCGTTCCTGAACCTGGTTCGCCAGATGGGCGCGCGGCTCGACCTCGACGCCATGCACCCCTTCGCCCACTGGATCACCCCGGTGATAGCGCCTCGACGCTATGATACGCACTTCCGCCTTTGCGGCCTGACCACGGAACTCACAGCGATCTCGGACGGCAATGAGACCGTCTCGGTGGAATGGATCCGGCCCCAGGACGCCGTTGACCTGGCGGCCGCGGGCGAACGAAAGGTCCTGTTTCCGACCCGGATGAACCTGCAGCTGTTGGCGCAGTCGAACTCGGTTGAAGAGGCGATCCACGCCGCGCGCAGTCGCACCATCGTCACCGTTCAGCCCCGGGTGGAGGCGCGTCCCGACGGCCGCTTCCTGGTGATTCCGCAAAACGCAGGCTACGGCGTGGTGGAGGAAGCCGTCAGCCGGATGAGCTGAAGCTCAGCTCGCCTCGGCGGCGTCGCGGGCGTGCAACCTCGCAACGGCTTGGCGCATCGGTTTCAACCCGATCATGAACAGGATGCAGGCGCTGGGCGCCAGGATCGCATAGGTCAGGCTGAGTGAATTGATGGCCTTGGCCTCGTCGTGGAAGACGTTGTCCGTGAAGAAGGCGACGATAGAGGGTCCTATGGTGCCGCCGACCAGACTGTAGACCACCCCCATAATACCGGCGACCCGCCCACGCATTTCGGTGGGTGTTATCAACTGGAGTGCTGCGATCTGAACTCCGGCGTAGTTCATCAGGAATTTGATCGGCGCGAACAAGGCCAGATACATCACGAAATTGGGCGCAAACTGGGCGCAAATGGCGCTGATGGCGACGATGATTGCGCCGTACACATAATAGCGCAGGTGGGCGTCAGTTCGTCCCGAAGCCATCATGCGATCCACCGTCGAGCCGTTGGTGAGTTGGCCGCCAACGCCCAGCACGCCGGTGAAAATCGCCAGGATCAGGCCGAGCTGGCCGATCGACATGCCGTAGCTGCGCTGCAAAACGGTCGGGAACCAGGCCAAATTGGCGTTCGTTGCCGCATAGAGGCAAGCGAAGCCCAGGACATAACAGGCCAGGTATGCCCAGTTCATCCGCATGAACGACAGCACTGCCGACCACGGCGCCTGGTTCTCCAGCTGGCCGTCTGCTCGCCGCGCACGGCTGGGTTCCGGGATGAACAGCACCAGAACCGCGATGAGCACCCCTGGTAAGCCGGTGACCATCAGTCCGATCTGCCAGGCGGCCAAATGGCCAAGGGTAGGCAAGGTCATGCCGTCACCGGCCCACTTGAGCACGGCCCCGCCGATTGCGTAGGCGGTCGCGCCCCCAAGGATTGTGCCGCAGTTGAAGATCGAGAACACCGTCGCAAGCTTGTGGCGCGGGAATATGTCGGCGATCAGCGAACTGGCCGCGGGCAAAAGCGCCGCCTCGCCGATCGCTACGCCGATCCGCGCCGCCATCAGCGTGCCGTAGGAGGTGGCCAGACCGCCCGCCGCGGCCGAAAGCGACCAGATCACCACCCCGATGCAGAGCACGAAGCGCCGCGGAATGCGGTCGGCCAGATAACCAAAGGGGATTGAAAAGATCAGGGTCGCTAGGCCGAATGATACCCCCTGAATTACCCCGATCTGACTGTCGGTCAGGTGCAGGTCGGCTTTTATCCCGCCAACCATCAGCGAAATGACTTGCCGGTCCAGGAAGGCCAGGAAGGTTACGAACAACAGGATTCCCAGACCGAACCACGCCTTCATCGGCACGGCGTCCGAATGGCCGTGCGCGGCCTCGGCCTCCCCACTCATGCTTTCCCCCGGGCGTTTCCTTGACGTGGCAGGCGGCCACTAGACCGCAACTCGCCGCGTCACGCCATAGGCGGCGTCAGCGAAGGCGCTCGACTTCGTCCGGAGTCGAGACGGTGACCTCCAGATCTTTCACCAGGCCATCACTGATGGCGTAGACCCAGCCGTGCACAGATAGGCGCTGTCCGCGCGCCCAGGCGTCCTGAACGAAGACATCTGAGCCCACGTTCCAGACCTGCCGGACGATGTTGAGCTCAGTCAGCCGGTCAAGCCGCGCATGTTCGTGAGGCAGCGCCTCCAACTCCTGGCGGTGCTCGCGACTTATCTCCCGGATCGGATGCAGCCAGTGGTCGACCAGGCCCCGTCGCTGGCCGTCGACCGCCGCCGCGACCCCTCCGCATCCGTAGTGCCCGACCACGATGATGTGCTCCACCTTCAGCACATCAACCGCAAACTGCAGTACGGACAGATAGTTGGCGTCCTGGGGCGGCGCCAGATTGGCGACGTTGCGGTGGACGAACAATTCGCCGGGATCCAGGTCCACGATCTCGTTGGCCGGCACCCTGCTGTCGGCGCATCCGATCCATAAATAACGCGGCGCCTGCTGGGCGGTGAGGCGTTTGAAGAAACCAGGATCGGAGGTGACCTTGCGCCTCGCCCAGGCGCGGTTATTGGACTTCAGGTGCTCAAGCATGGGTGTTTAGGTAAGCGCGCGGTGCTGGCCGCACAACCCCAGCCGGAAGGCGGCCTTGAGCATTCGAGGGCGGGGCGCTAGGTGAACGGCTACGGAGGCGGCGCGGCCCATGATCCTCAGCGAAACCCAGACCTTGATCCGCGATGCGGTGCGCGAATTTGCGCGCGCCGAGATCGCGCCCAGAACGCGGGCGTTCGAGGCGGCGGGCGGCTATCCCGACGATCTTTTCCCGAGGCTGGCGGAGCAGGGGCTGTGTGCAATGACGGCTCCGGAGGCGGCGGGCGGCGCCGGAGCAGACTATGTCTCCTACGCCCTGGCCTTGATGGAGATCGCCGCCGCGGATGGGGCGCTATCCACCATCCTGTCGATTCAGAACTCGCTGATCGTGGAGGCCCTGCTTAACCACGGAACCCCGGCTCAGCAGGCGCGCTTCCTGCCGGATCTGGTGGCCGGTAAGGCTGTCGGCGCCTTTTGCCTTACCGAGTCCAACGCCGGTTCCGACGCCGCAGCGGTCCGCACTACGGCGCGCAGGTCCGCCGAGGGATATGTGCTGAGCGGCGCCAAGCAGTTCATCACCTCGGGAAAGACCGCCAAGCTTGCCATTGTCTTCGCCGTCACGGATCCGGAAGCTGGCCGCAAGGGCATGTCGGCCTTTCTGGTCCCCACAGACAAGCCGGGTTTCACCGTGGCGCGTGTGGAGGAAAAGCTGGGCCTTGGCGCTTCGGACACCTGCGCGCTCGCCTTCGATGACGTCGCCCTAGAGGCGGACTTGCTATTGGGCTCGGAAGGCGAGGGCTACAAGATCGCGCTCGCAAATCTGGCCGTGGGCCGGCTGGGCATCGCCGCCCAGGCGGTGGGCATGGCCCAGGCGGCGCTGGAAATCGCGGTCGCCTACGCCAAGGAACGCATCACCTTCGGCCAGCCGATCATCGCGCATCAGGCCGTCGGTCACCGCCTGGCCGACCTGGCCACCCGCCTGGAAGCCAGCCGCCAATTGGTGCTGCACGCCGCCGTATGCAAGGACGCGGGTCTACCCGCCATAACCGAAGCCTCCATGGCTAAGCTGTTCGCGTCTGAGACTGCGGAGGCCGTCTGTTCCGGCGCCCTGCAGACCCTGGGCGGCTATGGCTATCTGGAGGACTTCGGCATCGCCAAGATCTATCGCGACGTGCGCATTTGTCAGATTTACGAGGGATCCTCGGACATCCAGCGCATGGTCATCGCGCGCACGCTTTAGGAGCCACCTATGTCCCGCACCGATCCGATCGTCATCGCCTCCTACGCTCGCACCCCTATGGGCGGCTTCCAGGGCGCGCTCTCAGGAGTCAAGGCCACCGAACTGGGCGCTGTCGCCGTGCGCGCCGCGGTGGAGCGCGCCGGGGTGAGTCCAGACGCCGTTGAACAGATCCTGATGGGTTGCGTGCTGCCGGCCGGCCTGGGCCAGGCGCCAGCGCGCCAGGCCGCCCTCGGTGCGGGACTGCCCAAGTCTGTGGAGGCCACCACTATCAACAAGATGTGCGGTTCTGGCATGCAGGCGGCGATTCTGGCCCACGACGCGCTTTGCGCCGGCACAGCCGATGTGATCGTCGCCGGCGGGATGGAGAGCATGACCAACGCGCCCTACCTTATGCTGAAGCATCGGTCCGGATCGCGCATCGGCCATGACACCGCTTTTGATCACATGTTCCTGGACGGCCTGGAGGACGCCTATGAGCCCGGCCGCGCCATGGGATCCTTCGCCGAAGAGAGCGCGCGAAACTACCAGTTCACCCGCGAAGCCATGGATGAGTACGCAATTTCGTCCCTCGCCCGCGCCCGTGCGGCCGTGGAGTCAGGCGCCTTCGCTAAGGAGATCGTGGCGGTAGAAGTCTCCGGCCGCGCCGGGAAGACAACCGTCAAGGACGACGAACAGCCCCTGAAGGCGGATCCCGCCAAGATTCCGACCCTGAAACCCGCCTTCGCCAAGGATGGGGCGATAACCGCCGCCAACTCCAGCTCGATCAGCGACGGCGCCGCGGCCCTGGTGCTGACCCGCGCATCGGTGGCCGAGAAGTTGGGATTGAACGTCGTCGCCCGCATCGTAAGCCACGCCGCCCACGCTCATGAGCCTGGGCTGTTCACCACCGCGCCTGTGCCGGCGGTCAAGAAGGCGCTCCAGCGCGCCGGATGGAAGCTGGAGGATGTCGATCTCTTCGAGATCAACGAGGCCTTCGCCGCTGTGGCGATGATCGCCGAGCGCGATCTGGCCATTCCTCGGGAAAAACTTAACGTCAACGGCGGCGCCTGCGCTCTCGGCCATCCGATCGGGGCGAGCGGCGCACGGATCATCGCCACACTGATCGCGGCCCTTGAGGCGCGCAATCTGCGCAAGGGCGTGGCCAGCCTTTGCATAGGCGGCGGCGAGGCCACCGCGGTGGCGATCGAGCGGGTCTGAAGAACAAGATAGATTAGGAGGGGACCGGATGGACCTGGATTTTTCGGACGACCAGAAGCAGCTACGTGACACCTTGCGGCGATTTCTCGCTGACCGTTGCACGTCGACCGCGGTGCGGGCGATCCTGGAGGGGCCGGAGCCATACGATCGCGCCCTTTACAAGGGTCTGGCTGAGATGGGCGTCCTGGGCGCCGCGATCCCCGAGGAATATGGTGGGCTCGGGCTAGGCCATCTGGAACTCTGCGTGCTGGCCGAGGAACTGGGTCGGGCCGATGCGCCGGTTCCGGTCGCCTCGTCGATCTATCTGACGGCGGAATTCCTGCTGGCGGCGGGCTCTGAGGCTCAGAAAGCTGCTTGGTTGCCCAAACTGGCCGCGGGTGAGGCGATCGGCGCGGTGGCGTTGGCCGAGCGTCCGGGCCGGGTCACGCCCGCCTCGATCCAGGTGAAGGCGGAAGGTGGTAAGATAAGCGGCGTAAAACTGCCCGTTGCGGACGGCGACGTGGCCGACGTTGCGGTGGTGGCCGCCCGCACCGGCGCGGGCGACCAGGCGATCTCCCTGTTCCTGGTCGACATGGCCGGACCCGGCGTCAGCCGCGAGGCGGTGGAGAGCTTTGATCCCACCCGCAGCCAGGCGCGCGTCACCTTCAACGGCGCGCCGGCGGAGCTGCTCGGTGCGGCGGGGGAGGGCATGGCGTTGATCGAGCGTGTGTTCGACCGCGCGGCTGTCCTGGTCGCCTTCGAGCAGGTGGGCGGCGCAGACCGCGCTTTGGAGATGGCTCGCGACTATGCGCTGGACCGCATGGCCTTTGGCCGCCAGATCGGCTCCTTTCAGGCCATCAAGCACATGCTGGCGGACATGTACGTCTCCGCCACCCTGGCTCGCTCCAACGCCTACTACGGCGCATGGGCGCTCTCGACGGATGCCGCGGAACTGCCGATCGCGGCCGCAACCGCAAGGGTTTCGGCCACCCAAGCCTTCCAGCATTGCGCGAAGAACAACATCCAGGTCCATGGCGGCATGGGGTTCACCTGGGCCTTCGACTGCCACCTCTACTACCGTCGATCCAATGTGCTCGCCCTGGCGCTCGGGTCACAGACCACCTGGGAAGACAAATTGATCGAACGGATGCGTCGCCAGAACACTGCGGCGGCTTGAGGGAGACCTGCGATGAACTTCGACGACACCCCTGACGAAGCCGCATTCCGCGCCAAGATCCGCGTCTGGCTCGACGCCAATGCGCCCAGACACCTTGAGGCGGAACTGCGCAACGCCGGGTTCGGATTTCAAGGTGTGACCTCAGAAGATCCGATGACCGCCTCCAAGGCCTGGCAAAAGAAAAAGCAGGCCGCCGGCTACGCTTGCCTCCATTGGCCCAAGGAATATGGCGGCGGGGGCTTCAGCCCGATTGAGCGGGTGATCTGGAACCAGGAGGAGGCGCCTTACAATTCTCTCTCAGGCCCGTTCACGATCGGGCACGGCATGTGCGGTCCCACCGTCATGGCCTGGGCGACCGAGGAACAGAAGCGCCGCCTTCTGCCCCCCTGCGCCTCGGGTGAGGAAATCTGGTGTCAGCTATTCTCCGAACCCGCCGGCGGCTCCGACCTGGCCGGCTTACGCACCCGCGCCGAGCGGGCGAGCGATGGTTCCGGCGACTGGATTGTCAACGGTCAGAAGATCTGGACCAGCGGCGCCCAGCATTCCGACTGGGGGCTGCTGATCTCCCGCACCGACCCGGACGTGGCCAAGCACAAGGGTCTGACGATGTTCTACTTGAGCATGAAGACCCCTGGCATCGAGATTCGTCCGATCAAGCAGGCCAATGGGGACCACGGGTTCAACGAAGTCTATTTTACCGACGTGCGCATTCCCGATGCTCAGCGGCTGGGAGACGTCAATCAGGGTTGGGAAGTTTCGCTGACCACTCTGATGAATGAGCGTCTGTCGATTGGCTCCGGTATGCCAACCGGTTATCCCGAACTCCTAAGTTATTGCATGAACGCGGAAATTGATGGCCGTCCCGCGATCGACGACAGCAATGTCCGTTCGCGGCTGGCGACCTATGCGGTGCGGGCCAGCGGTCTGAGGTACACCGCGATGCGCGCGATCACGGCGCTATCAAAGGGCGAGACCCCGGGGCCGGAGAATTCTATCGGCAAGTTGGTGGCCGGCGCATCGATGCAGGAGCTTTCGATGTTCGCCATGGATCTGATGGGCCAGGGCGGCGTGCTCAGGAACGGCAAGGACGGCGCCGACGCCAACGGCCGCTTCCAGGCTATGGCCATGCGCTCGCCTGCGACCCGTATCGAGGGCGGCTCGGATGAGATTCTGCGCAACATCATCGCCGAGCGGGTGTTGGGACTCCCCGGCGATATCCGTGTCGACAAGAACGTGCCCTTCCGCGATATCCCGACGAAAGGTCGCGGATGACCGACGCGGATCTGTTCTACGAGTGGGGCAAGGAAAAACCCCTGCGCCATGATCCGATCAAGGCGATCGTTGCGCCACGGCCCATCGGCTGGATCTCCACCCTGGACCGCGACGGCCGGCCAAATCTGGCGCCGTTCAGTTTCTTCAATAATCTCAGCTCCACGCCGCCCACGGTCGTGTTCTCCTGCGAAACCGAGACCGACAGCTGTGACAACGCGGAGGCCACGGGCGAATTCGTCTGCAACTTCGTCAGCCTCGATCTGGCGCAGCAGATGAATGTCACCTCCGAGGGGTTTCCCCCCGGCGTGAACGAGTTTGAGATGGCCGCCCTGGAGGCGGCGCCCTGCCGCCTCGTTAAGCCACCGCGTGTGGCCCAGGCGCCGGCGGCCTTAGAGTGCAAGGTTCTGAAGGCGATGAACCTGACGGCCCTCGACGGTCAGACTTTGCGCGCGCGGATGGTGTTCGGGCAGGTGGTGGGCGTGCATATCCGCCATGAGTTTATCACCAACGGACGCTTCGACACCGCCAAGGCCCAGCCGGTGGTGCGCTGCGGCTACCTCTCCGACTACGCCGTGGTGAAGGAAATGTTCGAGCTACCCCGGCCGCGTTTCACGCCCCGCCAGCTCACCGGCAAACGCGATGCGGTGTGAGGGACGGCAAGCCAGGTGATCCCCTGGGTTCATCTGGGTACGGCCAAGGTGCCCGGCTCAGGCGGCGAACTGCGGCTGATGAGGCGGGGCGCCGAATTCTCGATCATGTCGGGCGCGATCGAATTGATGAACAGCCGCGTGAGCGGCTCTGAACAGGCGCTTGCGGACCTGGCCTGCCGTCGGCTGGAGGATTGCCCCTGTGCGCGCCTGCTGATCGGCGGCTTCGGCATGGGCTTCACCTTGCGCGCAGCGCTCGGTGGACTCGGACCTCAGGCTCAAGTTGTGGTGGGCGAGCTGGTGCCGGAAGTGTTGACCTGGGCGCGCGGCCCCATGGCGCATATGTCCGCTGCCTGCCTGGAAGATCCCCGTGTCAGTGTTCGGGAGGGCGATGTGAGCACGCTGATCGCCACGGCGAAGTCCGCATATGACGCCATATTGCTGGACGTCGACAATGGACCGGAGGGCCTGAGCCGCCGGGAAAATGACCGACTGTACAATCGTGCGGGACTGGCTGCAGCCCGGGAGGCTCTGAGGCCCGGCGGCGTCCTGGCGGTCTGGTCCGGCGCCCCCAGCGCCCGGTTCAGTCAGCGACTGCGCGACGCTGGTTTTGCTGTGGAGGAGGTGGGCGTCCGCGCTAATCGCGGACGGGGCGCGCGCCATGTGATCTGGCTGGGGACGGCGCCGGGCTCAAGGTGAAGTGGTCTACGTCAAGCCCGGACGTATTGGGATGTTTGTGAATTGAGGAGACTGCGGCTGGGGTTGGAGGGCGCGCTTTTTGCTGGCTCCGTCAGATCCCAGTCCCGTTCACATTGATAAACTGGGCGGAGACCCAGAACGACTCGTCGCTGGCCAGGAACAGGGCGACGTTGGCTACGTCATCCGGTTCGCCGATGCGGCCGCGGGGGTGATTGGCGTCCAGGCTGGCCATGATGGTTCCGGCCGGCCGTCCGGCGTCGATGTCGCGCTTGTCCATCGAGGAGATCATCGCATGGGTGCGATTGGCGCCCGGGCAGATGGCGTTCACCCGGATCTGCTTGCTGACATATTCCGCGGACAGCTGACGGGTAAGGCCCAGCACGCCGCCCTTGGCCGACATGTTGGAGACCACTCCCGGCGTAGATCCCAGCACCCCCGACGATGAGGTGAACATCAGCGAGCCGCCCCCGGCCTCCAGCATGAACGGGATCACATGCTTGGCGGTGAGGAACATGCTGGTGAGGTTGAGCCGAAGGATCATCTCCCAGTGATCAAGGGGCGTGTCGACGACATTTCCCCCGTCGCCGCTGCCGGCATTGGCCCAGCATACGTCGATGCCGCCAAGGGAGGCCGCCGCCTCAGCGATAGAGTGCTCCAACGAGCCAGGGTCGGTGACGTCGCAGACGAAGGCCAGGGCCCTGCCCCCAGCGTCTGTAATCTCCTTGGCTGTGGCCCGCGCCGCCTCGCCATTGAGGTCGAGCACCGCCACCGCGCCGCCTTCGCGGGCGAAGATTCGCGCACCGGCTTTGCCTAGTCCTGATCCCGCGCCGGTGATCAAGCACCGCTTGCCCGCCAACCTGCCCATCACAATCTCCCCTAGCGTCCGCCCATGGCGACTGGATCATAAGCGTAAAGCGCCAACCGTAGTGCGCAAAGCCGCCAACGGTCGCCGACCTTCTTGGCGTCGATGTGGTAGAGGCCGCCCATCTCGCGGTCGATCGCCTTGCATACGCCGCTCTCGTCCGTGACCTTGGAATGGAATGGATTGCGCAGGTGCGCAAGAACTGTCGCCGTCTGCGACCCGGTGAAACTGACCAGCGGGTTGTTCACGCAGTGCTGGACAAACGCGTCGCGGCTGGGGGGCTGGGCGTTTCCGAAGGCGATAGCGACGAACTCGTCACGGGAGAACTCTGCGGGACCCTGATCAGCGCGGCCACCGGTCAGAGGGACTGGGTTGTTGGACAGGTCCCAGGTCATCGGATCGGAAAAGCAGTCGCGGAACATCTCTTTATCGCCGATATCGCGCGCGAACAGGAAGCGCCAAACCAGGTCTGTGATCTCCAGCCGGTCGGCCATGCGGAAGTCCTCGCCAGGGGCGGGGACGCGTTGTCCATAGGGGTTCATTGGGGCCTCGCTTCAGCTATCTGTGTAGATGGGATCACGCTTTTCAAGGAACGCCCGGCGTCCCTCAGATGCGTCCGCGGTCTTAGAGCACAGGATTTGGTTCCGGTTCTCGATGGACATGGCCTGCTGCAGGCTGGTGCAGTCAACCGCCATGTTCAACCCTTCCTTGGTCAGCCGCAGCCCCATGGGCGAGGTGGTCAGCATCTCCTGGATATAGGGCTCAGCGGCGGCATCGAGCTGGTCATCGGGTACGACTTCGGAAACCAGGCCCGTGGCCAATGCGCGCTGGGCGTTGATGAAGCGGCCGGTGAGCATCAACTCCGAAGCCACAGACACGCCCACCAGCCGTGGCAGGAAGTAGCTCACTCCCATGTCGCAGGCCGACAAGCCGATGCGGATGAAGGCCGCGTTCATGCGTGCGCTTTCGCCGGCGATACGGATGTCTGATGCCAGGACGAAGGCGAAGCCACCGCCGCAGGCCGGGCCGTGCACCAGAGATATGATCGGCTGCGGGCAGCGGCGCATCTTAATGTAGACATCGGCCAGGTAGCCTTGGAACTCGAAGCCGGCGGCGAACGGCGGCGCCTCGGCGCCTTTGCCCCGCATGTCGCGTTCCTTGATGTCGAGACCCGCGGAATAGGCGCGCCCGGCGCCCTTCATAACCACAATCCGCACGGACCGATCGTTGAATAGATTGCCAAAGTAGTCGTTCAACTCATGCACCATCTGCAGGGAGATAGCGTTCAGGCTTTGCGGCCGGTTGAGCGTCAGCCAGTCGACCTGGCCGCGCTTCTCGATGCTGAGGGTCTGGTATTCCACGCTTGCGTGCTCCTGACGGTGATCATTGTCGCCCTCGGCGGTAGACCCTCCGCATCACGTCGCCAAGCCGGTTTCATCGTTTGGTGACCGTCGGCGGCTAGTCTTATGGTCATGTTTGCGGACGGCGCGATGCAGCGGGGGCGGGCGCCTGCACAGGTGGATTGGAGCCGGCTTTGGCTGGTGGCGATCGCAAGCCTGTTGACGGTCGAGGTCGCGTTTTTCGCACAGGGAATTCGGGAGCATCAGTGGCTGATCGACGCGGCCGGTGCGCCGCTATGCCGGGACTTCAGCGTCTTTTGGGCCTCCGGGCGGTTCGCATTTCAAGGGGTCGCCCATCAGGCCTATGATTGGTCCGTTACGCGCAACCTTCTCCTTGAGGCCGGCATGGCGCCCGATTGCACCATGCCGATGTTCTATCCGCCCGCCTTTTTGTTGCTGCTCGCACCCTTCGGCGCCGCGCCGTTCGTCTGGGCGGCTGAGGCCTGGATTGTGGGGACTGTGGCGGCCTATCTCTTTGCCGTACGTCTGGCGGTGCGTGAGCCAAAGTGGCTGATGCTGGCCCTGGCGGCGCCGGGGGTAATGGCCTGCGCGGCGGTCGGTCAGAATGGGTTGCTGACGGCGGGTCTGGCGCTGGCGGGATTGTCCTTGATTGACCGGCGGCCGGTCCTGGCTGGTGTGCTGTTGGGCCTGCTCGCATACAAGCCGCAGTTCGGGATCATGCTTCCGGTAGCGTTGCTGGCCGCGGGTCGTTGGAAGACAGTGGTCGGCGCCGCCGCATCGGTTGCCGCCGGCGTGATCGGCGCGGGTCTCGTCTTCGGATGGTCGATCTACCCGCAGTTCCTGCAGGCGATGGCCTGGGCCGGCGACAACATAATCCAGGCCGGCGCCCTTGCGGACTTCAAACAGCAAAGCGTCCACGCCCTGGCGCGCCGTCTGGGCGCAGGCGCCGAACTGGCCTGGGTGGCGCAAGGCCTGGTGATGCTTCTCTGCGCCGCAGGCGTGACGTGGATATGGCGCAGCGCGGCCGACTGGAAGCTGAGGTCCGCTGGATTACTGACCGCCATGTTCGCCGCCAGTCCCTATAGCGGCATCTATGATTTCCCTGTCCTCGCCGCCGCCGCGGTGCTGTTGTTCAGCCGTCTGGATGGCCGTGTGACCAGCGCCGAAGGCGCGCTCCTGCTCGGCGGCTACCTCGCCCCTCTGGCCTATGGGACCGCGCCTGGGCCAATCGGCCCGTTCGCTTGCGCCAGTCTTGCCTGGGTGATTATCCGGCAGGCCCGCCAGCGGGCGTCCAACGAAACAGATTGCCTGCGAGCGAGTCCGGCCTAACCTCGTGCTCCTGGCGCTGCGGCCGGAAGGAGTTGCGATGAGCAAGGCGATTACAGTCAATGGCCGGGCGCTGGCCGTCGATGCCGATTCCGAGACTCCGCTCCTTTGGGTCTTGCGCGACCACCTGGGGCTTACCGGAACCAAATACGGCTGCGGTATCGGCCAATGCGGAGCCTGCACCGTACATCTGGATGGGGCGCCGGTGCGTTCCTGTCAGATCCCGCTGGGTGCTGTGGATGCGCCGGTCACCACAATCGAGGCCTTGTCCTTCGACGGTTCGCATCCCCTGCAACTGGCCTGGGTGTCGCTGAACGTGCCACAGTGCGGCTACTGCCAAACCGGTTTCCTGATGGCCGCGGACGCGCTCCTGAAAGCCATCCCGAACCCGAGCGACGCAGACATCGACGCGGCCCTGACCAACATCTGCCGTTGCGGGACCTATGACCGCATCCGCGCAGGGGTTCATCGCGCCGCCGCAGGGCGGGAGGCCTGATTATGAATCGCCTCAATCGCCGCACCTTTGTCGTCAGCGCCCTCGCGGCGGGCGGCGGTCTGACGTTGTCGATCAGCGACGCCCACGCCACCAGGACGGCCGATGAGTTCACACCATGGCTCACGATCGGTTCGGATGACACCGTGACTGTCCGGGTCGCAACGCCCGAGATCGGCAACGGCGCGATGACGCAGTGCGCGATGACTGTCGCCGAGGAGCTGGGCTGCGCCTGGAGCCACATTCGCACCGAGTTCGCCCCGGTGAACCGCAACTACATGGAGGGGGACACTTTCGGGAAGGCGGACGACTATCTGGTATATTTTGGGGGCCGTTCCACCGGTGCGTTGCGAATGGAGACCTTGCTGCAGGCCGGCGCTAGCGCCCGCGAGCGCCTGAAGGCCGCAGCGGCGGCGCGCTGGAAGGTTCCGGTTGGCGAGATCGAGGCGGACGAAAGCGTTCTGACCCACCGGGTGAGCGGGCGGACACTGCGCTATGGCGAGGTCGCCGCGCTGGCGGCGAACGTAACGCTCGCGCATGAGCCGGCTTTGAAGCCGCAGGCGCAATGGACTTTGCTTGGTAAGGCCGCGCCGAGCAAATTGAACAATGCCGACATCGTCATGGGGAAGGCGCAATATGGCATGGACGTGCGCCTGCCGGGGATGTTGTACGCCGCACTGATGCAGGCGCCGGTCCAGGGGGGGCGGCTGCAATGGGTGGACGCCGAGGCGGTGCGAGGCATGCCCGGTGTGCACAGCGTCGTCGTGGTCGACCCGACGGAGCCGCGGGGGCCAAGGCAGGCGAAGGCGCCCTTCACCCTGGACTACAGCGCCCCGCAGAGCGCCGTCGCCGTCGTTGCCGATCATTACTGGCAGGCGCGCAAGGCGCTGGAGGCCCTGCCGGTGGTTTGGGAAGCCGGGGATGGAGCCCAGTGGAAGACCACCGATCAGCTGAAGACCGCAGCGCTGGAGGCCTGTGAGCAGCCGTCCAAGGTTGAGAAATCGGTGGGCGACGCAGAGGCTGCGTTCGCTACGCCGGGCGGGCGAACCGTGGAGGCGGCCTACCTGACCCCATATTGCGATCACGCGACAATGGAACCCCTCAACGGCACGGCTCTGGTCGCTAAAGACCGCGTCGATGTATGGCATCCGGCGCAGCAGACCCAGATGACCTTCGCCATCGCTGTGGAGGAGACCGGAGTCCCGCCGCAGAATGTCCACATCCACCAGACTTTTGTCGGCGGCGGATTCGGCCGGCGGGTGTTTGGCGACGATGTGCGGATGGTGCTGGCGGTCGCCCGCAAGGTTCCAGGTCGGCCGGTTCACGTGATTTGGTCGCGGGAGGAATCCATGCGCCAGGGCAGATATCGGCCCCTGCAGGCGGTGAAGCTAACGGCGCGTCTTGCTGATGACGGGATGCCTGTCGCCTTGCGCGCCCGTTACTCCGGCCGGGGATTGTTTCCCATGGGGATGAGCGACACCGCGCTCATGTCCGGCCTGATCCCCAATGTGCGGATCGAGTCGGCGACCTTGCCTTTGCACATCCTGACCGGCCCATATCGGGGCCCGGGCTACAATTCGCACGCCTTCTTCCTTGAGAGCTTCATTGACGAATGCGCCGCGGCCGCAGGTGCGGACCCTCTCGACTATCGTTTGCGTCTGTTGGCCAAGTGGCCGGATCCGGCGTGGGCGAAATGCCTCCAAACAGTCGCCAAGGAGTCCGGATGGGGGGAGCGTACGCCGCGCGGGGAGGGGCGAGGGATCGCGATTTCAAACTGGTCGATGGGGGGGAAACCGCGGGCCGGCACCACCTGCGCGGCCGTGGCGCGTGTGGCCGTGACCCCGCAAGGAGAATTGTCCGTAAAGCAGATCGACGTCGCCTTCGATTGCGGCCGCATCGTCAACCGGGACGCGGTATTGGCGCAACTGGAAGGCGGCTCGGTGTTCGGTCTCAACATGTCGCTCAACGAGGCGCTCAACATTGAGAACGGCCGCATCGTGGAGGGCAACTTCCACGAATACCCGATGCTGCGGATGGCTGACATGCCGAAGATCCGGTGCCACTTCGGGGGACTTTCCGGCCATGATCGCTTTACCGAGCTGGGTGAACCCCCGGTCGGACCCGTGGGGCCGGCGATCGCCAACGCGATTTTTGCGGCGACCGGCAAGCGGATCCGTCAAACGCCATTCCGCAATCAAGATCTGGCCTGGAGTTGATGCTTCAGGCCCCCTCATGGATGAATTTGATGGCGAGGTAGGCCTGGAGGCCTTCCAGCCCCCCCTCTGAACCGTATCCACTGTCTCCGACCCCGCCGAATGGCGTCTCCGGCGCGGAGACCTGCCAGTTGTTCACCGCGATGCAGCCGACGTTCAGCGCCTCGCTGGCCCTTGCGATGCGCGCGGCGGATGTGGAGTGGATATAGCCCGCCAGCCCATAGCGCAGGGAATTGGCCACGCCGATCGCCTCATCCAACGTCGAGAACCGCCGCACGATCGCCATTGGCCCGAAAGGCTCGGTGGTCATCGCCAGGGCGTCGTCCGGCAGATCGGCCAGCACGGTCGGTTCAAAGTAGCAGCCGGCGTTGCCGATCCGTTTGCCGCCAGTGACAACGCGTCCGCCCCTCGCTTCGGCGTCGGCGACCAGGCGCTCCATCGCCTCGACCCTGCGGGGGTTGGCGCACGGTCCCATTTGCGTCGCCGGGTCGAAACCATCGCCGACTTTCAGGTTTCGCGCGGCCTCGGCGAAAGCTTCGGTGAAGCGCTCGGCGATGGCGTCCTGGACCAGGAAGCGCGTGGGCGCGGTGCAAATCTGCCCGGTGTTGCGAAATTTGGTGGCCACCGCCCCGCGGACGGTGGTTTCGATGTCGACATCGTCGAAGACCAATACCGGCGCATGACCACCGAGTTCCATGGTCAGCCGCTGAAGGTTTTCTGCGGACAACCGCGCGAGCTGGCGGCCTACCGGCGTCGAGCCCGTGAACGTCACCTTGCGGATGATTGGCGAGCCCATCAGGTGGCGGGAGATCATGTCGGGATCGCCCAGGACAATCTGCAGCACACCTTCGGGAACCCCGGCTTCGATCAGGATCCGGGCTACCGCCATCGCTGTCGCCGGAGTTTCCTCGGAAGGTTTGTAGATGACCGGACACCCCGCGGCCAAAGAGGCGCCTACCTTGCGCGACATGGTGATCGCCGGCACGTTCCAGGGCGCGAAGGCCGCCACCGGCCCCACCGGTTCGAGAGTCACCAGCATGCGACGTCCGGCCTCTCGCGGCGGGATCAGCCGGCCATAGGCGCGCCGGCCCTCCTCGGCGAACCATTCGAACATGTCCGCGGCTGTCGCAACGTCAGCCATGGCCTCGGCCAGCGGCTTGCCCTGTTCCAGCACCGTCAGCGGCGCGATCTCCGTCGCGCGCTCTCGCAATAGGTCCGCGACACGACCCAGGATGCGCCGACGGTCATATGCGCTGGTCGCCCGCCAGCTGGCGAAAGCTCGGTCCGCCGCGGCCAAGGCGCGGTCAAGATCCGAGGCGCTGGCGTGGGGGACTTGCGCCAGCACCTCGCCTGTCGAGGGGTTGATCACCGGTTGGGATTTGCGCTCGCCCGCGGCGATCCACTCGCCGTCGAGGAGGAGTTTGATTTCAGGGTATGTCGCCACTGATATGTCCATTCGCTAAATCTGGTCTTTCATAGCGCGGCGGCGAAGGATTGGGCGACCCTGAACGCGCAGACTGAACAGAACTTGGCTGATGCTCGCCTCGACCTGACGGCGTGTCCCCGTCAGGATGGGCGGCAGCTTCCGGAGATGGATATGAAGATCGGTTCGGCAGACGTGGCGCTTGTAACCGGGGCTGGCGGGGGAATTGGCTCCGCCATCTGTAAAGCTCTGCTCGATCGTGGCGCGAAGGTCGTATTCGCCGATATCGGTCTGGCCCGCGCTGAGTCCGTTCGTCAGCAGTTAGGCGTTGGCGATGATCGCGCCGTGGCGATCGCGCTGGATGTGACGGACGGCGAGGCTTGGGGGCGCGCGGTCGAAACTGCTGAAGCTGCGCTCGGTCCGATGTCCATCCTGGTCAACAACGCTGGCGTTGGGCATCGCTGTCCACTGGCGGAGGATGATCCTCAGCGCTGGCGGTGGGTGCTGGAGGTCGACGCCTTTGGACCCTTTCTCGGATGCCGATCCGTGCTGCCGGGGATGTTGGCGCGCAGACGTGGTCACATCGTCAACATCGCCTCGATCGCGGGGTTCTCCGGCGTACTGGGCATGTCCGCCTACTGCGCTGGCAAGCATGCGGTGGTGGGCATGACGGAATCGATGCGGATCGAACTGGCCGAAACGGGCATTGGCCTAACCCTGGTCGCGCCGGGATCTGTGGCCACACACTTCTTCGCCAACTCTGCGAGCGCAATCTCTGCACGGGCGCGTGAACCTGAATTGGGGCCCGATCCGCTGGCCGACGGCATCACGCCCGATCGCGTCGGGCGCCGTATCGCCGAGGCCATCATCGGCAATGAACCGCTGGTGCTGACCCATCCGGAATGGAAAACGGCTCTGGCGACCGCATACGCTGATCGCTTCGCAAGTGTGGGCGTGGGGGCTTAAGATTCCCCAGGCGGGCCGAGGACGTAAACTGGATCCTCGCGGTCGCGGCGACTCCACCCCTCGCGACCAATTTCTTCGACGGCGCGCACATCATCGAAGTCATGGACGTAGGTGCGCCGCGTGATCGCCCAACGGCCATCGCGCAGTTCCCACTGGTCCACGTAGCGGCCCCGTACGGTCATCTGAAACAGGCGGCCTTCGCGGCGCTCTCTCAGAGCGGCGGTGACATAGGCTTCGCTATAGGCGCGATCGCCACGGACCTCGATGAGGATGTTGCTCACCTGATGCGAATGTCCCTCCAGCCGCAGGTGGCCTGTGCAGACCAATTCGATGAACTCGGCGCCCGTGCCCTGGAAGATCGCCCCATAGTCGGCGACACCATCCGGATGCCAAACCGCGTGGCCCAATTCCCGGTCTATTCGGTCCATCGCCCGGCAATAGGCGTAGATCTGCTCACTGATCGCCTGTTTGGCGATGAGGGCTTCCAAGGTGTCAGCGCTGGTGGGCATCAGGGCGTTCCGTAGGGTTGAGATCGCCATGTGTTCCCCGCCGGTCAAGGGATGTAAAGTTCGGCAAGGTCCGGGCGGCCGAATTTGCTACGAATTCGCGTTGATTGATGCCCTGCCCGTCGAGAGGCGGCTTGCTCAATCCGGCAAATTTCGTAGCCTGTTTTCCAATAGTTGTCGGAACGGCAAGATTGGTGAACCGGGATGGATGGGGCTCAGAGGCTGAAGCGCCGTCGCCGGCCGCTCAGGTGGCTCTGGGTCGGAGCGGTCGCCGCACCGCTAACCTTTGCGGCGCCGACGTTTTCACGCCCGCCGTCGCATGCGATCGGTCTGGTGATCACCAGCTGGCATTACGATTTCTACCAGACGCCGGGCGGCAAGGAGGAGTGCCCCGACGGCTTCGATCATGACGACAAGCAACAGCTGCGCGCCACCAAAGATGGCGACGAGCAGTTCAAGAAATATGGCGCCTATGAGGGGCGGGGCCCCGATGGCGAATCGAGCCATTACTTTCCCTGGTTGATCAAAGATGTATTTCCATTTCCTGAGCTGAGGACGGAAAAGAGCGTCGGCCTGAATCTCGATGGCACCAACGACGGGCGGGCCACGGACAAGACCTGCGCGCATGACAAGTTCACCAGCCCCGAGGGCGAGCGTGTGGATAACCAAATGGCTCGGGTGCTCAGTTGTACGCCGGCATGGCGTCCGGATGGCTTTAGTCGCGAATTCATCGGCCAGGAATTCGAACACTCACCCCTCAACCGCCTGGTCGTAGAGATCGCCGGTGTGGATGATGATCGGAACGATCCGGACGTCGTGGTGACCATCGCCAAAGGGCGTGACAAGCTCCTTGCCAGTTCGCCGGGAAAGTTTGTGCCTTACCTTTTCCAGCGGATCGACGAGCGCTATCCGCGATTCATAAATACGACCCACGGCAAGATTGTTGACGGCGTGCTCACCACCGACCCCATCCCGGTGATGGATCGTTCGGTTCTGTGGGTGACCCACCCGGGCGAGCAGCGGCTGCGCGATGCCAGATTGCGCCTGAAACTCACAGACGACGGAGCGGAAGGGTATTTCGCCGGCTACGAGGATCTGAAGATCTGGTGGAGCATGTACGGCAAAGGCGTACCGGGCCAGCTAGGCCCCTTTAGCTACGCTGGCCAATACGGCGCCGCAATGCGATATGCGGACGGATTCAAGGACCCTGCTACGGGGCAGTGCCGGGCGATCTCCACGACCTACAAGGTTACCGCAGTGCGGGCGTTGATACCCAATGGCTCGACGCAAGACCGTTCGCGTCAGGTCGCGCAATCCGGTGGTTCACGACCTTCGGATGCGGGCGTCAGGCGATGACAGCGTTCCACTGGCCTTTGCTTCCAAGAAGCGGTTTCATCGCCGCGGTTCTCTGCGGAGCCTTGCTGTTGCTGTCGTGCGCATCAGGTGCTGGGAATCCTCCACCAACGACGACCCGGCGGACGTTAAAGGAGCCCGAGGTCGCCAGTTCCGCACCGACGCTGCGCCTGATGAGCCAGTCGGAGTATGTCCATACCATCACCGATATCTTCGGCGCGGATATCGCCATTGGCGTGCGGTTTGCGCCGGTGAAACGCGCCGACGGCCTGCTTGGCGTCGGCGCCGGAACGGCGGTGGTGACGCCAGGGGCGCTCGACCGTCTGGAATCTGCGGCCCGTTCTGTGGCGCAGCAGGTTACGGATGCCAAACATCGCGAATTCCTGGTGTCCTGCAAGCCGGCCCTGGAAGCCGAACGCGACGATGCCTGTGCGCGGCGGTTCCTCGCTCAGGTCGGGCGGCTGCTCTACCGTCGCCCTCTCACGGACGCCGAACTGAACCTCAAGGTTCAAATTGCGGGAGAGGCGGCCGCTGACGGCGGGGGATTCTACAAGGGCCTGACCTATGCGCTGAGCGGCCTGCTCGTATCGCCGAATTTCCTGTTGATCTCGGAGGACATCGAGCCCGATCCTTTGCACCCAGGTCGCTGGCGGCTGACCGGTTACTCGAAGGCGACCCGCCTAAGCTTCCTGCTCTGGGATGCCGCGCCGGACGAAGAACTATTGCGCGCGGCCGAAAGGGGCGAACTCAACGATGCCAGGGGGCTGCGGCGACAAACCGAGCGCATGCTGGCCGCGTCGCAGTTCGCGCAAGGCGTACGCGCCTTCTTCGACGATTTTCTGGTGCTTGAGGCCTTCGACAACGTGGCGAAGGATCCGATCATCTACCCCACCTACACAAACAATATCGGCAAGGAAGCCCGCGAGCAGGTGCTACGCACAGTGGTGGACGAACTGGTCATCCGGAAGAGCGACTACAGGGAACTGTTCACTACGCGTCGAACCCTTATGAGCCCGGGCCTCGCCTCGATTTATCGGGTCCTTGTGACACCGGGGCCCGGGGGCTGGGCGCCCTATGAGTTTCCAGCCGGTGATCCGCGGGCGGGCCTGCTGACACAGGTGGGGTTCCTGTCGCAGTACGCCCATCCCGGCCGAAGCTCCTCGACCCGCCGTGGACGGGCCATTCGGGAAGTGTTGCTGTGCCAGAAGGTGCCTGATCCGCCGCCAAATGTGGACTTCTCGATCGTAGAAGACCCACACGCCAAGTTCCGGACCGCCAGGGAACGGCTTGCGGCGCATAATACCGACCCGACCTGTCGGGGCTGCCACATGCTCACGGACCCAATCGGGCTGGGCCTGGAGAGATTTGACGGCGCCGGCCAGTATCGTGAAACCGAACACGGTGCGCCTATTGACCCCAGCGGAACATTGGATGGCGTCGCCTACGCCGACGCCGCCGGTCTAGGTCAGGCGCTTCACGACAGCGGAGCGCTGCGCCAATGCGTCATTAGCCGCCTCTATAGCTTTGCTGTCGGCCGCCCGGCGACGAAGTCGGAATCTGGCCTGTTCAAGTACTTTCAATCCAAGCTGGACGATGGCGGATACCGTTTTGCCGACATGCTACGCGTGATGATCTACAGCGACGCCTTTTTCGCGGCGCAAGCGCCTGACGAAACCCCGCCCCCCCGCACCGCCGCGCTGAATTGACGAGGCCGAACATGCTCATCAAGACCAATCCGATCACCCGGCGGCGTATCCTGCGCGGCGCGATCGGCGGCGGCGGCGTGGCGGTGTCGCTACCGTTCCTGGACCTATTCCTCAACGAGAATGGCACCGCCCAGGCGGCTGGAACACCTTTGCCTTCGCGCTTCGGCACCTGGTTTTGGGGGCTTGGCGTCGATGCGGAAATTTTCATTCCGAAGACCTTTGGCGCCAATTATGAATTTCCACAGCAGATGAAGCCGCTGGAGAAGGTCAGACAACACTTCAACCTCCTGAGTAATTTCAACGTTCTGACGGATGGAAAGACGAATTTCTGCCACTATACCGGTTGGGTCGCGCTCCGTTGCGGGGTGACGCCTGCGACGCGCAGTTCGTTACCCAGCGAAAGCCTCGACGTGGCGATCTCCGACGTGATCGGCGGAGGTTCGCGCTTCCGCTCGATCAATCTCGCCGCGACGGGAGTCGCGCGGGACAGTTATAGCTTCCGCAGTGCTGAGGCGATCAACCCGCCGGAGACCTCCGCCGTAGAGTTCTACCAAAAGATCTTTGGGCCGGAATTCCAGGATCCCAACGCGGCGAACTTCACGCCGGACCGCAACACGATGCTGCGCAAGAGCGTGCTCTCCGGGGTGATTGAGGAATCCAAGAGCCTGAATCACCAACTCGGCGCCGCCGACAAACGTCGGGTCGACGAGTACTTCACATCGATCCGCGAACTCGAAGGGCGGCTGGAGACTCAGCTCCAGAAGCCGCCGCCAGCGCCGGCCTGCATAGTCCCGAAAGGCGAGATCAAAGAGATACCGGTCGGCCTGGATGTCGTGTCGGTGGGCGCACGCCACCGGGCGATGACCGATCTGTTGGTGATGGCCTTGGCCTGCAACCAGACCAAGGTATTCAACATGGTCTATTCCGACAGCGGTTCGTCCCTGATCCGCAAGGGATCTGAGCGGACGCACCATATTCTGACCCACGAGGAACCGATCGACCCGCAACTGGGGATTCAACCTAACGCATCCTGGTTCGTAGACCGCGCAATCGAGGGGTGGGCCTATTTTGTCGAGGCCATGGCCAGGACGCCGGAAGGGGATGGGTCGCTGCTCGATCACTCCCTGATCTACAGCCACACGGACTGCCAATTCGCGAAGGTGCATTCGCTTGAGGGAATTCCGATGTTCACGGCAGGCAGGCTGAACGGCCGCCTGAAGACCGGGCTGCATATCGACGGTAGGGAAAGGCCCGCGACGGAGCTGGGCTTTACCTGTCAGCGCCTGATGGGCGTGCCCACCAGCAGTTGGGGGCAGCAGTCGATGGAAGCCACCCGCGAAGTCAGTGAGATCTTCGCCTGAACACGGAGGCAGCCGCGCGATGAGGATGATCCGGACGAAGCTTATACAGGCGGGTGTGGCCCTTGGCTTTCTGCTGACGATGGGCGCGGGGCATGCGGTTGAACCTGCTGCGTGGGGTGGCGCACCGGTCACCGTGCAGATGACAGAGGATGGGCCGGTTCTTGCGACGGCGTCGGGAATGACCCTCTACACCTGGACCCAGGAAGACAGCTCCCCCGGCAAAGCCCTTTGCGCCAACAAACGCTACACAGAAGGGCGAGATCCGTTCAGCAATGTGGTGCCCTTTCCCAATGCCGAGCATCGCCGGACCTGTATCGACAAATGGCGCCCGCTGTTGGCCGATGCGAAGGCGGCGCCCCAGGGACCTTGGTCGCTGGTCAAACGCGACGATGGCGCATTGCAGTGGGCGTATGAGCGGCATCCGCTCTATTCGTCCATAAAGGACCGAGCGCCGGGCGATGTGAACGGCCAGGGATATACGCGTCTCGGTTTCATTGGCGGCTGGCGGCCAGCCTTCGCCCCACTCGGGTTTCCCCCTGGCGTCAAGCTTGTTCGTCAACCTGAGGGGCTGGTGCTCGCCACTGGCGACGGCCGTCCGCTCTTTCTTCGGCATGGACCACAGCGGATCTGCGACGGTTGTGCGGATGAGTTGGAGCCGTTGCGAGCGGCCGCGGTAGCCCATGTGCAGGGCGACTGGTCCGTTCTCGAGATTGGTAATGGCCGACGGCAATTCGCCTACAAAGGCCGGGCCCTGTTCGTTTCTCCCCTAGGCATGGAGGGCCGTGAGTTGGGGGCGGGTTGGGCGCCGGCCGTCTGGCGGCGGAGCGCCGGTCATCCTACGGAATTCTCGACCCGATTTACGGTGATTGGCGATGTCTACACCACCAAGGAGGGCATGGCGCTGTACGTCTTCTCGTGTGGGAGCTTCACCGGCGACGCCCTGAGCTGCGATGATCCCGGAGACGCCGCCGCTTACTGGGCGCTGCACTGTGGCAAGGCGGAAGTCTGCGCCAAGCTATGGCGGTTGGTTCGCGCGCCGAAGGCGGCGCGCCCAGTGGGCGATTGGTCTGTCGTGGACGTCGCCGTGCCCCTCTATGGCGACACCACAGGGAGTACCTATCTACCTGCCGAAGCGCCGAGCAGGGTCAAGGCCTGGGCCTGGAGAGGGCGGCCGCTTTACACATTTGCCGACGATGGAGAACCGGGTCAGGTGCTCGGCCATGGCCGGGAAAATGCAACCGGCTCGGGCTTCAACGCCATCATTGTCCCTGGCTCGGAAGTCCAGCGGTAGGCGAAACGCGGCAAGCTCGGGGGCCGCTGTATCTCCACCAAGTCGTTGAAATAATGGTGGGTGCAGTAGGATTCGAACCTACGACCCGCTGATTAAGAGTCAGCTGCTCTACCAACTGAGCTATGCACCCGCACCGAACAGGAATTAAGGCCTGCGGCGAGGGCGCGGAAAATACGCGAATCGAGGCTGATAGCAAGGCAAGGATTCGCTGCGGGTCCGAACTGGAGGAACAAGCATGGCCAGACGTGATCTGACGGGCGCGGTGGACTTCGGCTATCTGGAGGAATTCGCCGCCGGGGATCAGCAAGTGGTCGACGAGGTGCTAGCGCTTTTCCGCGAGCAGGCGGGGTTGTGGTCAGCGATGCTGGATCCGGCTTCGGAGGGCTGGCGCGATGCGGTCCATACCATCAAGGGAGCGGCGCGCGGGGTCGGCGCGTTTGCGCTGGGGGATGCCTGTGAACAGGCGGAGGCGGCTGGGGCTCAAGGTTTGGCAGGCGTGCGCGACGCGCTGGACACGGCCCTGCAGGATGTCGCTGCATATGCCCACGAAATGGCGCTGCGGTCGCTCAAGGCCCCGCCGCGCGTCTAAATCCCGGCCCCATTGTCGATGCTGCGCAGGGCGGTTTCGTGCGCCAGGGCCTCCGCTTCGATCCAGCTCACAAAGGCTTTCACCTGTGGCAGCCGGCCCTTGGCTTTTGGATGGACAAGGTAATAGGCGAAGTCGACGGCGGTAGCGATCTGTAGCGGCGCGACCAGGCGACCAGATTCAAGATCGGCCTGGGCCAGGGTGCGTTTGGCAAGGGCCACGCCGCGGCCGTTCAGCGCCGCTTCAATCACCAGGCTGGACTGATTGAAGCGAGGGCCGCGATTGCCGTCCACGCCCTTCACGCCCCGCGCCGCCAGCCACATCGCCCAATCTGGACAGGAGTCATCCGGCTCCGGCGATCCGTCGTGTAGCAGGGTGTGGTGGGCCAGGTCGGCGGGCGTCGCCAGCGGCTGGCTCGCCAGCAGTTCCGGGCTCATCACAGGCAACACGGTTTCGTTCATCAGCCGTCGCACCTCCAGGCCCGGATAACGTCCAGCGCCATATCGGATGGCCACGTCGACCTCGCCGGCCGTGAGATCGACCAGTTCCAGTCCTGCCGAGAGCCAGATGTCCACCTGTGGATGGGAGCGCTCAAAAGCGCCCAATCTGGGCACCAGCCATTTGGCGGCGAAGGAGGGGGCGGCGGTGAGCGTGAGGCGGCGTCCATCCACCGCCGCAGTGAGCAGCGAAGCGGCCTCCGCCAGACGATCGAAGGCCTCGCGCAATGCGGGCAGGGCGGTTTGGGCCGCGTCGGTGAGCAACAGCCCCCTGGGCGTGCGCTTGAAGAGCGGCGCGCCAACATAGTCCTCCAGGTTCTGGATCTGCTGGGAAACGGCGCCCGGCGTCACTGACAGCTCATCGGCGGCGCGGCTGAAATTAAGGTGGCGGGCCGCGGCCTCGAATGCGCGAAGGGCGTTCAACGGCGGAAGCCGGCGTCGTTCCAGCGGGCGGTCCATGAGATTTCCTGACGTCCCCGGCAGAAGTCTTGGCTTGCGAGTTGGCCCCTCGATCGCCAGTTTGCAAGCCTCCGTTGGCGTACAGGCCCTTTTCGCCGAAGGAATCTGACGGGGACGGGGGTTTGCCTGTCCTTTGTTTATTTAGGGGTCATTGGTTTTAGAGAAGCTAATCGGATGGCCAAGGTCAAAGGTCGCCAGTCCCGCATCGAAAACCTCGTCGTCATCGGTGGCGCGCCAGTTCGCGCGCCGGGTGTGGTGTGGCTGGTGGGCGCAGGCCCCGGGGATCCTGAACTCCTGACTTTGAAGGCGTTGAAGGTGCTTCAGGGCGCCGACGTCATCGTACACGATGGCCTGGTTTCCGATGAGGTCCTTGCGTTGGCGACGTCAACGGCGCGGCTTATTTCGGTGGCCAAGCGCAAGTCGCGGCACAGCTACGCTCAGGATGAGATCAACCGAATGCTGGTGGCCTTCGCCTGCGAGGGTCTGACGGTTGTGCGGCTGAAGGGCGGCGATCCTTTTATCTTTGGGCGTGGCGGCGAAGAACTGGCAGCCTGCCGGGAGGCTGGCGTTGTGTGCAAGGTTGTGCCGGGCGTGACCGCGGCATTTGCGGCCTCCGCCTCGGCCGGCGCGCCACTGACCCATCGTGGTTCGGCCCAGGCGGTGACCTTTGTCACCGGTCATGCGGCCAAGGGCGAGATTCCGGACCTGGACTGGGAAAGCCTCGGGCGCGCGAACCAGACGGTGGTGATCTATATGGGCCTGTCGTCGGCGGCCACTATCGGCGAGCGCCTGATCGCGGCGGGCCGGAGTGGTTCGACCCCTGCGCTGATCGTTGAAAACGCCTCGCGCGACGACGAGCGTCGGATCGCGACGACGCTGGCGAAACTGGGTGTGGCGTCGGCGGCGCTGACTGGGCCGGCGATGTTGATCGTCGGGGAGTCCATGGCCCTGGCGATTGCCGGCGGCGAATCCGGACTGGACGCAGCGGCGATCCCGGCTATGGGTGCGCGCCGTGTTTCGGATGCGCGAGGAAAAGCATGAGAGCCTTGACCGCCAATCGGTTGTCCGACGGCGAAGTGGTGTTCTGGAGCCAGGGCCGCTGGGTGGAGCGGTTCGCCGAGGCGCAGCTGTTCGCTGACGAGGCTGCAGCCGCGGCTGAAGCCGCAGAGGGTCACGCCAAGACCGAAACCAAGGTGGTGGTGGAGCCCTATCTTATCGACCTTGTTGAGTCCGAGGGGCTCTGGGCGCCGCTGAGCTATCGTGAGCGGATCCGGGCGCTGGGGCCGACCAATCATCCATTTCATGGCAAGCAGAGCGAAGGCGGCGCGGTGATTGAGGCGTTGCAGCACGCGTCTGGCGCCGCCCGATCCAAGGGTCGCGTCGACCTTATCCGGCGCAAGTGAGGCCAGATGTACCGCTACGATGACATCGACAGGGAATTCCTCGCGGACCGCTCGGCGGAGTTCCGCGACCAGGTGAATCGGCGGCTGGCCGGCGAACTCACCGAAGATCAGTTCAAACCGCTGCGGCTGATGAACGGCCTCTATCTGCAGTTGCACGCCTATATGCTGCGGATCGCAATTCCGTATGGCTCAATGGATTCGCGGCAACTGCGGAAACTGGCCTGGATCGCCCGGAAATACGACAAGGGCTACGGCCACTTCACCACGCGAACCAATTTGCAGTTCCATTGGATCAAGCTGGCCGACACGCCGGACATCCTCGACCATCTGGCCAGCGTCGATATGCACGCCATCCAGACCAGCGGCAATTGCATCCGCAACACCACCGCCGACCCCTACGCGGGGGCGACGCCGGAGGAGGTTGACGATCCGCGGGTATGGTCAGAGGCGATCCGCCAATGGTCCAGCCTGCACCCGGAATTCTCCTACCTGCCGCGCAAGTTCAAGATCGCCATCACCGCCGCACCCAAGGACCGCACAGCGGCGCGGGTGCATGACATCGGCCTGGCCATCAAGCGCAACCGCAAGGGTGATCTGGGCTTCGAGGTGATGGTGGGGGGCGGACTCGGCGCCACGCCGCATGTGGGCCCGACGATCCGCGAGTTCCTGCCGGCGGAGCAACTGCTGTCCTATCTGGAGGCGATCTTAAGGGTCTACAACCGCCTGGGCCGGCGCGACAACCGCACCAAGGCGCGTATCAAGATTCTGGTCGCCAGCCTGGGAGCTGAGGAATTCGGCCGTCAGGTGGAAGCGGAGTGGGCGGCGATCGGCGCGGGCTCGGATCTTCCCGCCGGAGAAATGGCGCGGATCCGGGCGGCTTTCGCGACAAAGACGTTTGAGACACTGCCCGAGCGGTCCGAGAGCTTTGAGGTCGCCAAGTCCGCGGACCCGGCTTTCGCCCGGTTTGTGCGCAACAACGTCAAGGCTCACAGGGCGCCCGGTTACGCCATTGTGGAGATTTCGCTGAAGGCGATCGGCGAAACCCCGGGTGACGCCAGCGCCGATCAGATGGAGGTGATCGCCGACCTGGGCGAGCGCTATGGCCAGGATGACATCCGCGTCACCCACGAACAGAACATTGTCCTGCCGCACGTGAAGCTGGACGACCTGCCGGCGGTCCATGCGGCGCTGGCGAAGGCAGGTCTGGCCACACCCAATATCAACCTGATCTCGGACATCATCGCCTGTCCGGGACTGGATTACTGCGCGCTCGCCAACGCGCGGGCGATCCCGGTGGCCCAACACATCGCCGAGCGTTTCGCCAACCAGGACCGAGCCGAACTGATTGGCGAACTGAAGATCAAGATCTCCGGCTGCATCAATGCTTGCGGCCACCACCATGTAGGCCACATCGGCATCCTTGGCGTCGATAAGAAGGGCGAGGAGTTTTATCAGCTGACCTTGGGTGGTTCCGGCGCTGAGGACGCCTCAGTGGGCAAGGTCCTGGGACCGGCGCTGCCGGCGAACAGGGTGGCCGAGGCCATCGACGCCATGGTGGATGTCTATCTGAGCCAGCGCCAGACCGGGGAGCGGTTCCTGGACACGCTTCGTCGCACGGGACCCGCGCCGTTCAAGGAGGCCGTCTATGCCGACGCTCATTAGGTGCGAGAACGGCGCCTTCGCAGCTGCAGAGGACCCGTTCACCCGTGTAGCCGATGATCAGGAACTGCCGCAGGGCGATGTGATCATCTCCCTGCAACGGTTCCTCAATGACGGAGAGCGGCTGATCGGCCAACACCGCGCGGTGGGTGTTGTGCTGAAGTCCAGCGAAGAGGTCGCGGCTCTGTCCATCGATCTGGCCAAGGTCGCCGTTGTCGCCCTCGACTTTCCCGCCTTCCGCGACGGGCGCGCCTACACCCAGGCGCGGCTTCTGCGGGAACGCTATGGCTTTGAGGGCGAGGTGAGGGCGGTCGGTGACGTGCTGCGCGAGCAGGTCGGCTTCATGCTGCGGTGTGGGTTCGACGCCTTTGAACCCGCCGATGGGGCAAGCTGTGAAGACCTTGCCATGGCGGCGCGGCGTCAGCGCCACGTCTACCAGCGCGCTGCAGATGGCCGCCGCCCGGCCTTCGCGGAGCGGGAGGCTTGAGCATGGCCTATGATCATCTGGAGCGCCCGAGACCGACTGCGGCGCCGCTGGATGCGGAACTGCGGCGGGCCCATCCGACCACCATCCTGACCGCGGCGGTGGAGGCCTTTGGCGACCGGCTGGCGCTGGTCTCGTCGTTCGGGGCGGAATCAGCCGTGTTGTTGCACCTGGCGTCGCGGGTGAAGCCGGACATTCCGGTGCTGTTCCTCGACACCGGCATGCTGTTTGGTCAGACGCTGGATTATCGCAAGACCCTGGCCGTGGGTCTGGGCCTTACAGACGTGCGCGATCTGCGACCCCACTATGAGGATTTGGCCACCACAGATCCGGAGGCGAAGCTCTATCAGACCGACACGGACGCCTGCTGCCATGTGCGCAAGGTATTGCCGCTGGACAGGGCGCTGGAAGATTTCGACGCCTGGATCACCGGCCGCAAGCGCTTTCATGGCGGCGACCGCCTGGCGCTGCCTGTGGTGGAGCAGGCCGGCGACCAGTTGAAGTTCAATCCCCTGGCCAATTGGGGCAAGGCCGAACTGGACGTCTATGCGGCTGAACACCAACTGCCGGCCCACCCGCTCGTCGCGCAGGGCTTCCCCTCCATCGGTTGTTGGCCCTGCACTTCACCGGCGAACGATGGCGATGATCTGCGGGCCGGCCGCTGGAAGGGGCAGGACAAGACCGAGTGCGGCATCCATCTTGCTCGCGCGCCAGGCGCCATCACCAATGTCGGCGGCGATATCTGAACTCCGCCACTAGCAAAGATCGAACATTCTCATGACCGACGCCGCCGCGGCCAGGCCGGCCATGAAGGCCAGCGGGGCCTTCTACGTCGAAACCGTCACCTGGGTGCAGCACTGGACAGACCGGCTGTTCTCATTCCGCACCACTCGAGATCCGGGGCTGCGATTTGCGTCCGGCCAGTTCGTGATGGTGGGACTGGTGACCGAAGAGGGCAAGCCGCTGGTGCGCGCCTATTCCATCGCATCGCCGTCCTGGGATGACCATCTGGAGTTCTATTCCATCAAGGTGCAGGACGGCCCGCTGACCTCTCGCCTGCAGAAGATCCAGGTGGGCGACCAGATTCTGGTCGGACGCAAGCCCACCGGCACACTGGTGCTGGATGGCCTGACCCCTGGCAAGCGGCTCTATATGTTGGGCACCGGCACGGGCCTTGCGCCATGGCTGTCCCTGGCGCGGGACCCGGAGGTTTATGAGCGCTTCGACGAAGTGATCGTCACTCATACCGTGCGTGAGGTGGCGGACCTCAATTATCGCAAGATGTTCGAGGAAGACCTGCCGGGTGACCCGGACCTGGGGGAATTGATCGGCCCGAAACTGCGCTATTATCCGACCGTGACCCGCGAGCCATTCAAGCATCAGGGCCGCATCACCACCTTGATCGCCTCGGGCAAGCTATTTGAGGACCTGGGAGTCCCGCCGCTGGATCCCGCCGTTGACCGGGTGATGATGTGCGGCGGTCCATCGGTCCTGGCGGACCTGAAGGCGCTGATGACAGAGCGCGGTTACGAAGAAGGCTCAATCGCCAAGCCGGGACAATATGTTCTCGAGCGGGCTTTCGTCGAAACCTGACCTGAAAACAAAAGGGCCGCCCCGAAGGGCGGCCCTGAAGCTTAGGTCCGAGACCTGTTCGTCAGATGACGTTGGTGTCGGAGATGTTGTCGATGGTGCGGCCGACCAGGACCACGGCGTCCTCGAAGGTGCCGTTGTCGTTGCCGGTGTCGGCGAACACCACCACGTCGGCGCCGACCTGCACCGCCACCACGTCCACGCCACCGGCGATCTGGGCGTTGGCGAAGGCTTCGGCCGCCGAATAGGTGGCCGCCGTGCTCTCGGT
>CANJLH010000003.1 GCA_947475415.1 Caulobacteraceae bacterium | reverse complement strand
TGGACTGGAAGGGTGAAAGCGCCCCTGCGGTCGCCACCGGCGACGGCGTCAAGGAACCCCTCAACCGCCGCTCCACGATCGACATCAACTTCTGATTTCGATCAACGACCGGCGTAAGTCATGGGAGCCCGGCCGAAAGGCCGGGCTCTCTTGCGCTGGGGGTCAACCGGTGACCAGGATCCAGACTCCAATTGCGGCAAAGCTTGCGGCTGCAAGGCCGCGGATAAGGGTGAGCGGTAGGCGTTTGGCCGCTGCCTCGCCCACGAAAACCACCGGTACATTGGCGATCATCATCCCCAGCGTGGTGCCCGCAGCCACCATCAGCACTTCGTGGAACCGGGCCGCGAGGGCCACTGTCGCGACCTGGGTTTTGTCGCCCATCTCCACGAAGAAGAACGCCACCATAGTGGTGAGGAATACCGATCCTCGCCCGCGGGTCTCAGGCGCGTCATTCTCCTCGAACTTGTCGGGAACCAGCGCCCAGGCGGCGAAAGCCAGGAAAGCCAGGCCCAGGCCCCAGCGCATCCAGGGTCCTTCCAACAAAGCGCCGGCGAGCTTGCCCACCAGTGCGGCGAGCAGGTGGTTGGCTATGGTGGCCGTTAGAATGCCGAGGATGATGGGTGCAGGTTTTCGGAACCGCGCGGCGAGCAGCAGTGCCAGAAGCTGGGTTTTGTCGCCGATCTCCGCGATGGCCACCAATCCTGTGGAAACGAACAGGGGCTGTAGAGACATCTAGCCTTCCGCGGGTCGAGCTTCGCCGCGCCCTGACCCCGAATCAGTGCGCGTGGCGACCCCGGTTCGGGCCGCAACTGAGTGGTCGGAGGCGCCGCCTTTGAGGAACCTGGGGCGGATAGGCCTGGCCCTGACGCCTTGCAAGGGCCGTAGCGCCATTCCGTCCCCAGACCAATTTGTCACACTGTCGTGAATCCATATTTGCGCGAGCGCAAAAAGCCTAGTGGAGACAAGGAGGACACAGTCCGGCGTTAACCTTTGGTTTACGAAAAACTCCGCGGCGCGCACCTTCGCCTAATTGACGAGTCATTAGGGAAGGTGCCCCATATATGGGTCGCGTGGGGCCAAGCTCCACAAGATGTAGGGTCTCAGGCGGGGGGCTTGAGGCGGGGGGATCAGACAGGTCACGAGTATGAGCGCAAGCGAAGCGACGAAATTGACGATGGCCGCCCTGGTGCGGGCGGGCAAGCCGCGGACGGATCGGCCGCAATTGCAGCTGGTGCGAAAGGTCGAGGTGGACCGTAGCCGTGACGCCCTGCTTACAGACTTCGGCAAGACCACCCTTGAGGACCGCTACCTGCTGGCCGGCGAGAGCTACCAGGACATGTTCGCGCGTGTGGCTACGGCATTCGCCGATGACGCAGACCATGCTCAACGGATTTACGACTACATCTCCAACCTGTGGTTCATGCCCTCGACGCCGGTGCTGTCGAACGGCGGCGCAAACCGCGGTCTGCCGATTTCATGCTTCCTGAACGCGGTGCCGGATTCCCTGGAAGGCATCGTCGGTGTCTGGAACGAGAACGTGCACCTGGCCTCCAATGGCGGCGGTATCGGCACCTACTGGGGCGGCGTGCGTTCGATCGGCGAGAAGGTGAAGGGCGCTGGCCAGACCAGCGGCATCATCCCCTTCATTCGGGTGATGGACTCCCTCACGCTTGCGATCAGCCAGGGTTCTCTGCGCCGAGGTTCGGCGGCGGTCTACCTCGACATCCACCATCCGGAGATCGAGGAGTTCCTGGAGATTCGCAAACCCTCCGGCGACTTCAACCGCAAGTCTCTCAATCTGCATCACGGCATCTCTGTCTCTGATGAGTTCATGGAAGCGGTGCGCGACGGCGCCATGTTCGCATTGCGCTCGCCAAAGGACGGATCAGTCGCACGCGAGGTGGACGCCCGTTCCCTCTGGCAGAAAATTCTCGAGATCCGCCTGCAGACAGGCGAGCCCTACCTGATCTTCTCCGATGCGGTGAACCGGGCCATGCCGGCGCATCAGCGCGCGCTGGGTCTCTCCGTGCGGCAGTCGAACCTGTGCTCGGAAATCATGCTGCACACCGGCAAGGATCACTTGGGCGCGGAACGAACCGCGGTATGCTGTCTGTCGTCGGTCAATGCCGAGAAGTTCCTGGAATGGCGCGATCACCCGACCTTCATCGAGGACGTCATGCGGTTCCTCGACAATGTGCTGCAGGACTTCATCGACCGGGCGCCGGAGGAGATGAAGCACGCGGTCTATGCCGCCATACGAGAGCGCTCGGTGGGCCTGGGCCTGATGGGTTTCCACTCCTTCCTGCAGGGTCAGAACGTTCCGTTCGAATCGGCGCTGGCGAAGTCCTGGAACATGCGACTGTTCAAGCACCTGCGCCGCCAGTGTGACGCGGCCTCGCATACCCTCGCGGTCGAACGCGGGCCTTGCCCGGACGCGGCCGAGAAGGGCGTGATGGAGCGGTTCTCCCACAAGCTCGCCATCGCCCCAACCGCGTCGATCTCGATCATCTGCGGCGGAACCAGCGCCGGTATCGAGCCGGTGCCGGCCAACATCTACACCCACAAGACTCTGTCGGGGTCGTTCGCGGTGAAGAATCCCTATCTTGAGCGCCTGCTGGACGAGAAGGGGATGAACACCGCCCCGGTCTGGGATTCGATCCTGGAGAACGAGGGCTCGGTGCAGCACCTGGACTGCCTCACCGCCGACGAGAAGGATGTTTACAAGACGGCCTTTGAATTGGACCAGCGCTGGGTGGTGGAACTGGCCGCCGACCGGACGCCTGATATCTGCCAAAGCCAATCGGTGAACATCTTCCTGCCCGGCGACGTGGATAAGTGGGACCTGCACATGCTGCATTGGCAGGCCTGGGAGCGCGGCTGCAAGTCGCTCTATTATCTTCGCTCCAAGTCCATCCAGCGCGCCTCCCACGCCGGCTCCGAGGCGGCTGAGGTGGTCCTGATGGCCGATGGCCCACGCACCGACTACGAGGAATGCATCGCCTGCCAGTAAGCGAAGTCCAGGCTAGGTGTGCGGCTCATAATCCGCCGCGGCTGTTTTCCACAGCTAGTGATAGTGGGTGTGCTGTCCCTGGACACAAGATATGGTTAGTTTGCGTTTAACAAAGGGTCGGTGACCATAGCCGATCCGGCGCGCCGATTCGGGAGAAACGCATGACCGCCCACCACCGTGCCCTGCCAGGCCTCCTGACACCGTCGGCTGCCTACAAGCCCTTCCGCTATCCCTGGGCCTACGAGTTCTGGAAGAAGCAACAGCAGGTCCACTGGATGCCCGAAGAGGTGCCGCTGGGCGAGGACTGCAAGGACTGGGCGAGCAAGCTCAACGACCGCGAACGCAACCTGCTTTCCCAGATATTCCGCTTCTTCACCCAGTCGGATGTGGAGGTGAACGACAACTACATGGAGCGCTATGCGCGGGTGTTCAAACCCACCGAGGTGAAGATGATGCTGGCCTCGTTCTCCAACATGGAGACGATCCACATCGCCGCCTACGCGCTGCTGCTCGAGACCATCGGCATGCCGGATGCCGAGTTCACGGCCTTCCTCGACTATCAGGCCATGCGCGACAAGCACGATTATATGCAGACCTTCGGGGTGGAGACCCATGCCGACATCGCCCGCACCCTGGCCATGTTCGGCGGCTTCACCGAGGGGCTGCAGTTGTTCGCTAGCTTCGCCATGCTGATGAACTTTCCGCGCCACAACAAGATGAAGGGCATGGGCCAGATCGTCTCCTGGTCGGTGCGCGACGAGAGCCTGCACTGCGAGGGGATCGTCAAGCTGTACCACGCCTTCAACGCCGAGACCGGCGCGGTGACCAAGTCGGTCGGCGACGACATCGTCGACTGCTGCAAGACAGTGGTGGGGCTGGAGGACAAGTTCATCGACTTGGCCTTCGAGGCCGGCGAGGTGGCGGGCATGACGCCGGACGACATCAAGGCCTACATCCGATTCATCGCTGACTGGCGCCTGCGCCAGCTCAACCTGCCCACGGTCTACGGAATCAGCGAGAACCCGCTGCCCTGGCTGCAGTCCATGCTGTCGGGCGTCGAGCACGCCAACTTCTTCGAAGCCCGCTCCACCGAATACTCCAAGGCCGCCACCAAGGGTCAATGGTACGGCGAGGCCGGCGTTTGGTCGGAGTTCGATAAGCTGATGGCACGCCGCGGCGAGGGGGTCATGCCGGCGGAGTAGGGGCGATTCCCCCATTCATCGCTGAATGGGGAAGCCGGAACCGCCGCCCTACGCCTTCTTCTCACCCCCCAGCCACTTGTAGGCGTGGCCGGCCAAGAAGGCGCCCACCAACGGGGCCAGCCAGAACAGCCACAGCTGCTGGAGGGCCATGCCGCCGACCATGATCGCGGGGCCCGTCGAGCGGGCCGGATTGACCGAGGTGTTGGTCACCGGGATCGAGATCAGGTGGATGAGGGTCAACGCCAGGCCGATGGCGATGGGGGCGAAGCCGGCCGGGGCGCGGGTGTCGGTGGCGCCCAGGATCACCATCAAGAACACGAAGGTCAGCAGCACCTCGGCGATCAGGCCCGATTGCAGGGAATAGCCGTCTGGCGACAGCGCGCCGTAGCCGTTCACCGCCAGGCCGTTGGGGGCCACCGTATAGCCGGCCTTACCGCTGGCGATCAGATAGATGACGAAGGACGCCGCGATCGCGCCCACGACCTGGGCCACGATGTAGGGGACGATGTCCTTGGCCGGGAACCGGCCGCCGGCCCACAGACCCACGGTCACAGCCGGGTTTAGATGGCAGCCGGAGATATGGCCGATGGCGTAAGCCATGGTCAGGACGGTGAGCCCGAAGGCCAGGCTGACGCCGACGAAGCCTATGCCCAGGTCGGGAAAGCCCGCGGCCAGGACCGCGCTGCCGCAACCGCCGAACACCAGCCAGAAGGTGCCGAACAACTCGGCCACCAGACGCTTTTGGATTGAAACCATGTCGCAGCCTCCCTGTGACGATCCGAGGCTAAGCGCCCCTTGTGCAGGGCAGGCGACCTTGGGCGGCCGTCGTTGTCAACCCCGGCTCAACCCCAGGGGCCACGCGGCTCGCCTGTGAGGGGAACCGCCGTGGCGCTCGGCCGCGCCGAAGGGGCCGGACCGCCGCCGCCGCGCATCGCCAACAAGGCCGCCACCCGGTTGGCGGTGGCCGGATGGGTGGAGAAAAGGTTGTCGGCGCCCTGGCCCGACAGGGGGTTGATGATGAACATGTGGCTGGTGGCCGGATTGCGCTCGGCGTCCATGTTGGGGGTTCCGCGGGCGTAGGCCTCGATCTTTTCCAGCGCCGAGGCCAGGGCTCCCGGATCCCCGCAGATTTCGGCTCCACCCCGGTCGGCCTCATATTCGCGGCCGCGGCTGATCGCCATCTGCACCAGGGCTGCGGCGATAGGGCCAAGGATCATCAGCAACAGTGAGCCGACCCAGCCCATCGACCGGTCGCGGTCGCCGCCGAAGAAGAAGCCGATGTTGGCCAGCATGGAGATGGCGCCGGCGATGGTGGCGGTGACCGTCATGGTAAGGGTGTCGCGATGTTTCACATGCGCCAGTTCATGGGCCATCACGCCTCGGATCTCGCGCCGGTCGAGCATGGTAAGGAGGCCCGTCGTGGCGGCGACCGCGGCGTGATGCGGGTCACGGCCGGTGGCGAAGGCGTTGGGCTGGTCGTTCTGCATGACATAGACCTTCGGGCGGGGCAGACCCGCGCCGTCGGCCAGGGCGTGTACGTCGCTGACATAGTTGCGGATCATCGCCTGCTGGTGGGTCTCGTCCACCGGCTGGGCGCGATAGATCGACAGCACGATCCGGTCGGAATTCCAGTAACTGAAGGCGTTCATCGCAATCGCCATCACCAGGGCGATCGCCATGCCGGCGGTCCCGCCGATCATGAAACCCGCGCCGACGAACAGCGCGGTGAGCGCGGCCAGCAGCATGAAGGTGCGTAGGTGGTTGCGCATGGGGGGCTAGACTAAAGGTCCTCTCTGTCCGGGGCGTAGGCCGCCCCGTCCGGAATATGGGAACGGCCTCACCGCGGCGGAAGGGTCAGGCGGCGACGGGTTCGGCCTCGGGGTCAGTGATCTGTCCCTCCCACTTGGCCACCACGGCGGCGGCCACGGAGTTGCCCACCACATTGGTGGCCGAACGGCCCATGTCCAGCAGGTGATCCACCGCCAGGATCAGCAGGAGGCCGGCCTCCGGCAGCTTGAAATAGGAAAGGGTCGCGGCGATCACCACCAGTGAGGCGCGCGGTACCCCGGCCATCCCCTTTGACGTCACCATCAGCAGCAGCAGCATGGTGATCTGCTGAGCGACGGTCAGATGCACACCATAGACCTGGGCGATGAACAGGGTCGCGAAGGTGCAGTACATCATCGAACCGTCCAGATTGAACGAATAGCCCAGCGGCAGCACGAAGCTGGCCACCCGGCGCGAAATGCCGAACCGCTGTAGCTCTTCGAGCGTGCGCGGATAGGCGGCTTCCGACGAGGCGGTGGAGAAGGCCAGCAGCGTCGGCTGGCGGATGGCGGCGATCAGCTTCAGCGCCCGCGGTCCCACGATCAGCACACAGGCGCCGATCAGCGCCGCCCACAGCAGCCCCAGCGACAGGTAGAACCCGCCCACGAACTTCGCATAGGTCCCCAGGATCTCCAGACCCTGGGTGGTGATGGTGGAGGCGAGCGCGGCGAAGATCGCCAGCGGCGCGGTCTTCATCACATAGCCGGTGACCTTCAGCATGATCGCCGCGGTCTGGTCGACCACCGCCATCACCTGCGGCGCGCGGTGCTCCACCGCCGAGACCGCGGTGCCGACGAAGATCGAGAACACCACGATCTGCAGGATCTCATTGTTGGCCATGGCCTCGATGATCGAGCGCGGCACCAGGTGGGTGACAAACTCCTTTAAGGTGAACTTGCTCATGTCCACCGCCGTTCCCGCCGCTCCGGCCGCGTCGGGCAGGGAGAGGTTGAGGCCGGTCCCGGGCTTCAGCAGGTGGACCATGATCAGTCCGAGCGTCAGGGAGAAGATCGAGGCGCCGATGAACCAGCCCATGGTCTTTACCCCCACCCGGCCGATGGCTGCGGCGTCCTCCATGTGGGCGATGCCCGCCACCAGGGTGGTGAACACCAGGGGCGCGATGATCATCTTGATCAACCGCAGGAAGACATCGGTGATGATCGACAGATTGGCCGCCACCGCCTTGCCCTGGTCGGCGCTGAGGTAGTGGTTGCAGGCCCAGCCGACGGCGATGCCGGCCAGCATGGCGATGATCAGGAAACTGGTGAAGCGGCGCGACATGGCGAGGTCCCCGGACTGGCCCGCCGTTGTCGCCGGGATGAGCGGCGGCGTCCAGGGCGGCAGGCTCCGGGGAGTGAAAATCGGCCCTGGGGTTCAATTTTTCGAGGATCAATCCCATGCACCTTGGAATTGGGCAGAAATGCGGTAATATGTTACCCGACGAGAACGTCCTTGCCATCCCCGTCCAACCTCGCCATCCACAGGCGATGTCCGAGCCCAAGCCCATGCTGCTGGTCGCCGCCGCCGCCCTGGTGGATGTGGACGGCCGGGTGCTGATCTGTCAGCGGCCGCAAGGAAAGGCTCTGGCCGGTCTGTGGGAGTTTCCCGGCGGCAAGGTGGAGGCGGGCGAAACGCCGGAAGCCTGCCTGATCCGCGAACTGAATGAAGAGCTTGGGATCGAGGTGACGCAGGCCTGCCTGGCGCCCTTCGTGTTCGCCAGCCACGCCTATGAGACGTTCCATCTGCTGATGCCGCTTTATCTGGTGCGCCGGTGGAGCGGGACGATCATCGCCCATGAGCATCAGGCGACCGCCTGGGTGAAGCCCGACCGGCTGGGCGATTATCCGATGCCGCCGGCGGATGCGCCGTTGGTCGCCTGGCTGCGCGACCTGCTCTGAGCTGCGATCGCCGCGGCCCAGGTCCGCAGGGGATGCAGATACTGGCCGAGCGCGCCTCGGCCCATGTCTTCGGCCACGCCCAGGGGGGCGTCGCAGGGACCCGGCAACCGCCAGGTGCCGAAGGCGCGGTCGAACACCGAGAACAGGGTGGCGAAATTGACGCCGCTTCCTTCGATGTCGCGGGCGTGGTGCCAGCGGTGGGCGGCGGGCGGATTAAACACCAGGGCGAGCCTGCCGAACGTCCAGGGCAGGTCGGCGTGGACGAGGTAGCCATAGTAGCTGCGCGCCAGCACCGCGGTGGTGATCGCCCAGACCGGACAGCCCAACGCCGCCAGGACCAGGACATCCAGCATCGTCCCCAGCCGGTCGATGGGATGCATGCGCCCAAGGCTGAACCAGGTGAGATGGGTGTCAGAGTGATGAACTGCGTGGGCGGGCCACAGGAGCGCAGTGTGCTGCAGGCGATGGCGCCAATAGCCGGCGAAGTCGGCCAGCACGCTCACCACGCCGCCGGTTCCGATGGGGCCCAGGGCGCGCCACAGGGGACCGCTGGGCGCCGTCAGGCCCAGCCGCTGCATCTGGCCCACGGCGGCGGTGATGATCAGGGCCACCAGAGGCGCCACAAGGGCCATGTCGACGGCGGTGAGCACCAGGTTGATGCGGATTTGGCCGGCGGCGGCGCGGGCGTCGGAGAGGGCGCGGTCGCGCTTTACGACGAAGGCCAGCAGGAAGAACCAGACGGCGATGGCCGCCAACTCCAGGCTCTGCCTGCCGATGCCGATCAGGTGCGCCGAAAGGTCCATGGCCGCCAGCATCGCCCACAAGGGCTGAGGGGCCGTTAATGAGCGCGGCTCAGCGCTCCCGGGGCAGGCGATGCTCCACCGTCCCCAGGGCGTCGGCCAGTCGCATCTTGGCAGAGCCGGGCTTGAGCGGCGTCTGCTGGCTTTCGTGGGGCGCCCAACCGGTGAGGGTGAGAATTTCAAAGGTGGCGGCTATGCGCCCGTCGGCCTCGGCGAAGCGTTCAAGGTAGATCTCGCAGGCCCGCGCCAGGACCGAACGGGTCAGCTTGCGGGGATGGCGGTCAGCCATCACAGCGGTTTCGCCCATGGCCCGCAAATCGCTCAGCAGCTTCAGCGGATGGGCGTAGCGCACGCGCACCCGATCCACGTCGGCCACCGGCAAGGCGAAGCCCGCCCGTTGCAGCAGGCTGGCGCCATCGGCGGGATCAGCGAAGGGCGACACACGCTGGCCGGCGCCGCCGGTGAGTTCGGCCTCGGCGGCGATCAGCGACTGGCGAAGTTCAGTGAGGGTCTCGCCGGCCAGGAAGGCGCCCACGAACAGGCCGTCGGGTTTCAGCGCCAGCCGCGCCTGGATCAGGACGCCGACCACATCGTTGGTCCAGTGCAGGCCCAGCGTCGAGACAACCAGGTCCAGGCTCTGCGGCGCAAAAGGCAGGCGTTCCTCGTCGGCCACCAGCCGGGGGCCGCCGCGCCCGGCCAGCATTGCCGCTGACAGGTCCGTTTCCGCTAGAAACCCTATGCGCTGAGCGAGATCGCTCGCCGCCATGGCCTCGCGGAAGGCCCCGGTGCGGGCAGAGAGGTCGACCGCGCGCGGGAACGCGCGCATTATGGGTTCCAGGCGCAGGACGACGTCTTCCGCGGCGCGGCGCTTCAGGAAGTCAGCGGCCAGGTAGCCGATGGCGGCGCGATCCAGGCGCTTCCTGTGCAGGGCGCGGTCGAAGAGGTGGGGCGGGGCGGGCATTTGAGCGTGCAGCATGGACACTGGCGCGCGGCATGGAAACCCGGACCGCGCATGAAGGCGACGGGGCGCGCGGCGCTGGACCTGTTTTTTCCACCCCGGTCCATCGACGGCGGTGTCGGCCACAGCGCCGGAGGGCTGTCGGCGGAGGCCTGGATGAAGATCACCTTCCTTGACGGACCGGTCTGCGACGGCTGCGGGATCGCCTTCGAGTTCGACATGGGACCAGGGGTGCGCTGTCCCGCCTGTGCGGCGCGGACGCGCGCCTTTGACCGGGCGCGGGCGGCCTGTCTTTACGATGATGCGTCCCGCGATCCGATCCTGATGCTCAAGCACGCCGACCGTCCCGACCTGGCGCCGTTGCTTGCCCGATGGATCGCCAGGGCTGCGGCGCCCCTGCTGGAAACCGCCGATGTGATCGCGCCCGTGCCGCTGCATCGGTCCCGGCTGTTTGCGCGCCGCTACAACCAGGCCGCCGAGATCGCTCGGCCCCTGGCTCGGCTGAGCGGCGTTCGCTATCGCCCCGACGCGCTGGTGCGGGTGCGCGCCACCGAAAGCCAGGGCGGCAAGTCCGGCGGGGGCCGCCGGCGCAACGTGGCGGCCGCCTTCGCTGTCCCGCCGGCGCGAGCTGGCCAGGTTGCGGGCAAGCGGGTGCTGCTGATCGACGATGTGTTCACCACCGGCGCTACCGCCGAGGGCTGCGCCCGGGCGCTGAAGGCCGCTGGCGCGGTCGGCGTAGATGTCGCAGTGGTGGCGCGGGTTAAAGAATTAGCCAACCGAACCATATGATGGTTCCTGTACGCCGCAATCCGTCCCCAAGAGCCCATGCCCGCGATCACCATCTACACCAAGCCCTACTGCCCCTACTGCATCCGCGCCAAGGCGCTGTTGGACGACAAGGGCGTGGACTATCAGGAGATCGAAGCCGCCTTCGATCCGGCCCTGCGCGATGAGATGATCGGCCGATCGGGCCGCACCACCTATCCGCAGATCTTCATCGGCGATCGCCACATCGGCGGCTGTGACGACATGATGGACCTGGAGATGGCGGGCCAACTCGACGCCCTGCTGAGCGAGGCGGCCTGAACCCATGCCCTTGCGCGTCGGCCTGATTCAAACCCGGACCCCCGCCAGCCAGGCGGCGGCCCTGACCCATGTGCTGCCGCTGGTGCGCGAGGCGGCCGCCGGCGGGGCGCGACTGGTCGCGACGCCGGAAGGCACCAATCTGCTGCAGCGGAAGAAGGCCGTGCTCGCGCCCCTGCTGCAGTCTCTGGAGGCCGATCCGGTGGTGGCGGGCTTGCGCCAGGCGGCGGCGGACCTTGGCGTCTGGATCCTGATCGGCTCGGCCATGGTCCGTCGAAGCGACGGAAAGGCCGCCAACCGCAGCGCGCTGATTTCGCCGGCCGGGATGATCACCGCGACCTACGACAAGCTGCACATGTTCGACGTTGACCTGCCCAATGGCGAACGGGCCCGCGAGTCTGAGACCTATGAACCGGGCGACCGCGCCGTGGCGGCACAGGCGGGCGAGGTGAAGCTGGGGCTTTCCATCTGCTACGATATCCGCTTCGCCGCCCTCTATCGGGCGCTGGCGCTCGCCGGGGCCCAGGTGCTGACCATCCCCGCCGCCTTCACCCGCCCGACCGGAGAGGCGCACTGGGAGGTTCTGCTGCGCGCCCGGGCCATTGAGACAGGCGCCTATGTCATCGCCCCGGCGCAAGGCGGAATGCACGAGGACGGCCGCGGCACCTGGGGTCGTTCCACCGTGGTGGCGCCATGGGGCGAGGTGATCGCAAGGCTTGACCACGACGAGCCAGGCGTGCTTCTGGCCGACCTTGACCTCGCCGAGGTCGACAAGGCCCGCGCCGCCATTCCGGCGCTGAAGAACGCTCAGCCCTTTTCGCCGCCATGATTCGTTACGCGCTCGTCTGCGACCTGGACCACGAATTCGAGGGCTGGTTCGCCGCCTCTGACGACTTCGAAACACAGCGCGATGCGGGGCGGTTGCAGTGCCCGGCATGCGGCTCGCCCGAAGTGCGCAAGCAGATCATGGCCCCGGCCGTGGCCGGGACGAAGAAGAGGGCCAAACCCGAACCCAATATGCGCCAAGTGATGATGGAGGCCATGGGCCGGGTGCGCCGGCACGTCGAGGAGAACTTCGACGACGTCGGTGACGCCTTCGCCACCGAGGCGCGCGCAATCCACGAAGGTCGCGCAGAAGAGCGCGGTATCTATGGTCAGGCGACGCCAGCAGAAGTGAAGGGTCTGGTGGAGGATGGGGTGCCGGTGGCGCCGCTGCCGCCGCCGCCGCCGGTTTTGCCCAAGAAGCCGCAGCTCAACTAGCCCTGCTTTGGCTTCGCGCGCCAGCTTACGCATGCTATCAACGTTATGCCGACCAAATGAGGGGCGCGATGACGGTCAGTAGGCTCTGGAGTCTGGCGCTCTGCGCAATGCTGGTGAGCGCGGCGCCTCTCGCCGCGGCCCAGGCGTTGGGTGACGCCGAGAGCGGACGGGTCCTGCGAGTGGTGGCCGAGGCGGTCAATCCCATCGGCGGCATGAACCCGCGGTTCGTGATCGACGCCGTGATCACCCCCGGCGATGGTCCCTTCCATTCCACAGTCGCCGGTTGGTTCGCGGCCCTGCCTCCCGGGGAGGGCGCGGACACGATTGAAGGAACCTGCGTCGAGAACCAGTGCGCCCTGTCAGGCTCGCTCTCCAGCGGCAAGATGGCGTTGGCCGCCGACATCGGCGGCGCCTCGCCTGGGGCCGGGCGGCTGATCCTCAGTGATGATGAGGGCAAGAAGATCGGCGAAAGCCCCATGCAGCTCTCCATCGTGAAGGGGCCGGTGCCCGGACTGGGCGAACTGGCGCCGCCCGGCGCGGTGAACGGGGTGGAGCTTTCCGATATCCTGATGTGGAACGGGGCGGCGACGGGCTTTTCCAATGACGGCGACGGCGCCGTCGGCTGGCTGCAGCGTCAGGCGCTCTCCGAATGGCAGGCCGGCAAGAGCCGCCCGGCCAGCGGCCTGATCCTCAAGGAGGAGCTGGCCACGCTTCGCAAGGAGACCGACAAGCGCAAGAAAGCCGCCGGCTGGGCAGCCATGGGTGAACCAGCGCTGGGCTGGACGGCGGGCTATCCCGCCGCCCTGCTGCCGAGGGCCAGCGCTGCGCCGGCGGGGGAAAAGCGTTTTACCAGCGTCGACGGTCAGGCCGCCCTGGTGGTGGCCATTGGCCCGCCTCTGAGCGACGAGGCTTGGGACGCTTTCATCGAGAAGCAGACCACCGACCGGCCGGGCGTCTCCAACCGCAGCTACACGCGGGTCAATGACGACATGGAGATCACCTGGGAGGAGAACGGCAAGGTGATCGCCGCCGCCTACCACAATCGCAAGCACGGCTTCGCCAAACTGGAGTTCACCCATCCCCAGTCCGCCAGCGCCCGCTACAGCGCTTTCGCCACCATCCTAACCCGCAGCTTGCGGGTGACCGACGAGCTGCATCCGGGGTGATCGTCGGGTCTTGATCCCGTCAGAACGACTTGGGCATCCCCAGCACATGGGTCGCCACGTGGCTGAGGATCAGGTTCGTGGAGATGGGCGCCACCTGGTAGAGGCGCGTCTCGCGGAACTTGCGCTCGATGTCGTATTCCTCGGCGAAGCCGAAGCCGCCGTGGGTCTGGATGGCGGTGTCGGCGGCGAACCATGAGGCTTCCGACGCCAGCATCTTGCACATGTTGGCCTCCGAGCCACAGGGCTGGCCGGTGTCGAACAGATTGGCGGCGTGGTCGACCATCAGGGCCGCGGCCGAAAGTTGCACGAAGGCGCGGGCGATGGGGAACTGCACCCCCTGGTTCTCGCCGATGGCGCGGCCGAATACCTGCCGGTCCTTGGCGTAGGCGCTGGCCCGGTCGATGAAGAAGCGGCCGTCCCCGATGCATTCCGAGGCGATCAGGATGCGCTCGGCGTTCATGCCGTCGAGGATGTATTTGAACCCCTTGCCTTCCTCGCCGATCAGGTTCTCGGCCGGCACCTTCAAACCGTCGAAGAACAGCTCGGTGGTGGCGTGGTTGAGCATGGTGCGGACCGGGCGGATGGTGAGGCCGTTGCCCAATGCCTGGCGCATGTCGACCAGCAACACGCTCATCCCGTCGGAGGGTTTTGCCGCCTGGTCCCGGGGCGTGGTGCGGCAGAGCAGCACCATAAGGTCGGAGTGCTCGGCGCGGCTGATCCAGATCTTCTGGCCCGAAACAACATAGTGGTCGCCCTCCTTGCGGGCGAAGGTGGAGATGCGGGTGGTGTCGGTGCCGGCGCCCGGCTCGGTGACGCCAAAGGCCTGCAATCGCAGTTCGCCCGAAGCGATCTTGGGCAGATAGGCCGCCTTCTGCGCGGCGTTGCCGTGCTTGAGGATGGTGCCCATGGTGTACATCTGGGCGTGACAGGCGCCGCCGTTGCATCCCGAGCGGTGAATCTCCTCCAGCACCGCGATGGCCGCGCCGAGACCCAGGCCTGACCCGCCGTATTCCTCTGGGATCAGCACCGACAGGAAGCCGGCCTCGGTCAGGGCGCGAACGAACTCGGTGGGGTACTTGCGCTCCCGGTCCAGCGCGCGCCAGTACTCGCCGGGGAAGCCAGCGCAGAGCTTGGCGACGGACTCGCGGATTTCAGGGAAGGACTGGGGCGTATCGATCATAACTGCTCCGGGTATCAGGAAAGGTCTATAGACGCCGCGCCGCCGCCGCGCAAAAAGCTCCCCGCCCCTGCATGGCCTGGAATTCCCGGAGACCTGACAATGCGACACGCCGCGACCTTGGCCGCCCCGCGCCGGTGCATGACCCGTTCCGTGGTTTCGAACCGGACGTGACCGTGGCCAAGCTGGACGCAAATATCCTGGGCAGTGTCGATTCCCATGCCCGGGCGGTAGCCAAGGCGGTCACCTGGCGGGTAATCGGCACCGCCGACACCTTTCTCTGGGGGCTGATCTTCACCGGTCATCCGGGCAAGGCCTTCGCCATCGCCGGGACGGAGATCCTCACCAAGATCATCCTTTACTACCTCCATGAGCGGGCCTGGCGGCTGTTCCGCTGGGCGCCCAACGCGCGCACCCGCTCCCTGGTCAAGGCGATCACATGGCGGGTGGTCGGCAGCCTGGACACCTTTGGCCTCAGCTTTCTGTTCACCCGCGACTTCAGCGTCTCGGGCATGATCGCCACCGCGGAGGTCGTGACAAAGATATTTCTCTACTACCTGCACGAACGGGCCTGGCGGCGTGTGGCCTGGGGCCGCCTTGAGGAAGCCAAGCCGGAAACGGCGCCCATAACCTGAATTCCGCATTCCCCTGCGTCGCAGAGCCGGGCTAAGGTCACCGCGAGTGTCCGCCACCAGCGCACTCTTCAGCGACCAGCATCAGGGAGAACGGACATGGCCGGCTACGCGACTGTGGGAACCAACAATGTGGAGAAGGCCGTGGCCTTCTATGACGAGCTGATGGCCGTGGCCGGCTGGGGCAAGGCCTTCGACCATCCCCGCGGCGGGCGCATCTGGCGCAGTCCGGGCGGCGATATGTTCGGCGTGCTGAAGCCATACGACGAGAAGGCCGCCACAGTCGGAAACGGCAGCATGATCGGCCTGGGCCTCGACAGCCAGGCGCATATCGACGCCCTGCACGCCAAGGCCCTGGCGCTCGGCGGCGCCGACGAAGGCGCGCCCGGCGTACGCGGCGGCGGCGCGGCCTATTTCGCCTATTTCCGCGACCTGGATGGCAACAAGCTCTGCGCCTATAAGTTCGGTTGATAGGGAGACGGCCCCATGTTCCATCCCGCTGACCTACGGCTCTCGCCCGAGGATGACTATGCGCTAACGGCGCCGTTGCCGCAGGATCCGGCCTGTGTCGAGACCTTCAACATCTGGCTCTATGACGGCGATGCGAACATCGGCTTCAACCTCCACCCGCGCGCCACCGGCGGGGAGATGGATTCCTCGGTCACCATCTTCCTGCCGGACGGCCGCATCCTGCGCGCCAACCACGGCTCGCCGGGCCGGTTCTCGGACAAGGCCAGGCCCTCCAGCGCCTATGTGAAGCTGCACTGCCAACTGCCGTTCCAACAGTGGTCCTGTGCGGTTGAAAACGGGCCGGTTTTCGTCACCTCCGACCAGGAGCAGGCCTCGCGCACGGTGGCCGACATGACGCCGACGGCGACGGTCAATCTTCAGGCGACCGTCCGCATGGCCGGGCCGTTATGGATCAACGGCGCCTTGCTGCCGGAGTCTCGCCAGACCCTGCAACAGAAGGTCGGCCGCTGGTTCGCCAACAGCCTGACCACCGGATTCACGCCGCTCGCCTACCGCTACGACCAGCTAATCGAAGCCGAGGGAACCATCGACTTCGAGGGCAGGACATACGCCTTCAAGGGGGTGGGGTTGCGCGGCCATGTGCGCGGCGTGCGCGACACCGCCGGCATGGTCCACCACACCTGGGCGGAGGGCTATTTCCCCAAGACCGGCCGCGGGTTCGGCGTCACCATGTTCACCCGCGAGGGTGGGGGCTACGAGCACACCGAGGGCTTCATTTTCGAGAACAGCCGCATGTATCCGGCTCGGGTTCTCAGCCTGCCGCACCTGGATCGCGACCCTGCCAAGACGAGCCTGGTCTTTGAACTGGCCTGCGACGAACTGGGGCTGCGCCGTATCACCGGCGCCGACGCACGCGCGTTCTGGTGGCAAATGCAGGCCTGGGGCAGCCATGCGCCGATCCAGTACGGCTGGAACCCGCAGGCTCACCGGCTGATGAAGCAGTCGATCGCGCGCTATGTGTGGGACGATGGCGACGTGGGCTACGGCCTTAACGAACGTTCCGGCTGAGGCGGGATGGGGCGACGATGCCGTGGTCTCATCGCCTAATCCTTCGATGAATAGCTGGTGCGGATGACAACCGACGCCGTCGAATTGACCCGTATCACCTATGCCCTTAGCGGTGTGGGCGAAGCGCGTTCTTAATGACGCTGAGCCATCGGGAGAGACCTGGACATGCCCCTACAGAGACCACCAGCGCTGGGCGCCCGTATGCTGCCATCGGATACCTTTGCGGGCCAGACCGCCTATGTCACCGGCGGCGGCACCGGCCTGGGCAAGGCCATCGCCATCGAATTCGCCCGCGCCGGCGCAATGGTGGCCATCGCCAGCCGCGACCCTGAGCACCGCGCCCGCGGCGTGGCCGAGATCGAGGAGATCGGCGGCAAGGCCTTCGGGACCGAAGTGGACGTCCGCAGCCCGGAGTCCATCGTCAAGTCCTTCAACGAAACCGAGGCTGCCCTCGGCCCGATCTCGATCCTGATCAACAACGCCGCCGGAAACTTCGGCGTACCGGCCGAACGGATGAGCCCCAACGCCTGGAACGCGGTGATCAACATCGTGCTGAACGGCACGTTCTACTGCTCCAGCGAGTTCGCACGCCGCTGCATGGCCCGCGAGGAGGGCGGTGCGATCCTCAACATCGGCGCCACCTACGCCTGGACCGGCGGGCCGGTGGCCTCCCACTCGGCGGCGGCCAAGGCGGGCGTTACCAACCTCACACAGTCGCTGGCGGTGGAGTGGGCGCCCGACAACATCCGGGTCAACTGCCTGGCGCCCGGCCTGTTCCCCGCCCAGGACCGCTCGGCCCATGCGCTGGGCATGTCGGCTGGCCCGCCGCGCGGCGGTGAAACCGTTCCCGCCGGGCGGGTGGGCGAAGCCCATGAACTCGGCTGGGCCGCCACCTACATGTGCTCGCCCTATGCCGCCTACCTGTCGGGTCACACCATGGTGCTGGACGGCGCCAACTGGTTGCGCCGCTACGGACTGGGCATGCCGGAGTTCGAGGTGGTGCGCGATCGCTTCGACCGGCTGCGCAAGGAGCAGTCCGATCGTGATAAGGCCGACTCCTGATGGGCGACCTCTCGGGTAAGGCCGCGCTAGTCACCGGCGCCGGGCGCGGTATCGGCGCCGGGATCGCGCGCCGGCTGGCCCGCGACGGCGCGCAGGTGATCTGCAACTACTCCCGCGCCGCGGCCGAGGCGGAGGCCCTGGCGGCGGAAATCGGCGGCGAGGCCTTCGCGGTGAAGGCCGACATCACCGATCTTGCGCAGATCGACACCATGTTCGCCGAGATCAGCCGCCGGATCGGCCATCTGGATATCCTGGTCAACAACGCCGGGCGCGGGGGGTCGGCGCCGCTGGCCGAGACCACGCCGGAGATGTTCGACGCGATCTTTGCGCTCAACACCCGCGGCACGTTCTTTGTCACCAAGGCCGCCTCGAGCCTGCTGCGGGACGGGGGGCGGATCATCAACATCTCGTCGACGACCACCCGGGTGCGCATGGCGGGTCTGGCGACCTACGCCGCGTCCAAAAGCGCGGTGGAGGCTTTGACCCGCAATTGGGCGCCCGAATTCGCACCGCGCCGGATCACCGTGAATTCGGTGGTGCCAGGCATCGTCGACACCGACCTGATCGCCTACATGAGCGATGAGCGGAAGGCCCGCTCGGTGGCCACCGTGCCGCTAGGCCGGATGGGACGACCGGAGGACATCGCTGACGTGGTGGCGTTCCTGGCCAGCGATGACGCCCGCTGGGTGACCAGCCACGAAATCGTCGCCAGCGGAGGAAACTGATGCGCGCCGTCGTCGCCCACGCCTTCGGGCCCCCAGAAAGTTTCGCCATCGAGGAGTTGCCGACGCCTGAGCCCGGTCCCGGCGAGGTGCGCATCGCTGTGCGCCGGGTTGGGGTGAGCTTCGTCGACGTGCTCACGGCCGCTGGCGGCTATCAGCTCAAGCCCGCGCTGCCGTTCACGCCGGGCACTGAATACTGCGGCGTGATCGACAAGCTGGGCGAGGGCGTCACCCGGCTGAAGCTTGGCGACAAGGTCTCGGCCTCGGGGCTGGTGGGGTCGATGTGCGAGTACACGGTCGTGCCGGAGGCTGGACCGCTGAAACTGCCGCCAGCGATGACCTTCGAGGACGGCGCCGTATTCCGGGTCAGCTACGCTACCTCCTACTATGCGCTGGTCCAGCGAGGCCAGCTTCAGCCCGGCGAGACTGTGTTGGTGTTGGGCGCCGCCGGGGCGGTGGGCATCGCCGCCATCCAGATCGCCAAGGCCCTGGGCGCCAAGGTGATCGCCGCAGCCTCCAGCGAGGCCAAGCGCGCCCTGACGCTGAAGGCCGGCGCCGACCACGCCGTGGATAACCGCGCCGCTGATTACCGCGACCGGCTGAAGGCGCTCACCGACAACAAGGGAGTCGACGTGGTGGTGGACCCCGTCGGCGGCCCCGCCACCGAGGCGGCGTTCAGGTCCTTAGGCTGGAAGGGCCGCCATCTGGTGATCGGTTTCGCCGCCGGCGAGATCCCCAGGCTGCCGGTCAATCTGGCGCTTCTGAAGGGTGCGGACCTGCGCGGCGTCGACATCCGCCAGTTCGGCATCTTCGAGCCTGAGACCTCAGCGGCCAACATCCAGGCGGTGCTGGCGCTATACGAGCAGGGCAAGCTCAAGCCGATGATTGCGCGGCGCTATCCCTTCGCGCAGTTCGCCGAGGCCATGCAGACGGTGGCGAAGGGCGAACTGGCCGGACGGGTCGTGCTGGAGGTGTCGGAGGGATAGTCGGCGCCTAGCGCTTGCCATCCACAAACGCCCGGAACCCCGCCGCGGCGTCGGGGCCCTGCACCAAATAGCCGTGGCGGGCGCCCTCGACGGAGACATAATCGCGCAGGCTGAGTCGTTCGGCGGAAAGGAAATTGTCCTTTATCGCCTCCACCGCGCCGCGGGACCGCCCGGCCAGTTCACGGGCCAGCTCCAGGGTCTCCGCGTGCAAGGTCTCGCGGGGAAACAGGCGGGTGACCAGGCCGAAGGTCAGCGCCTCCGCGGCGCTGAACTTGCCGGGAAAGTACATCAGTTCGCGGGCCCGCGACGGCCCCACGGCCTGGGCCAGGGACCAGGCCGTGCCCATGTCGCCGGCCACGCCGACCGCCAGGAACGCGGTGTTGAACACCGCCCGGTCGCTGGCGAAGCGGAAATCGCTGGCCGCAGCCCACCCCAGTCCGGCGCCCGCGCAACCCCCGTCGATGGCGGCGATGGTGGGTTTGCGCATCTCATGCAGAAGTGTGGCGATATGGTAGAGGCGAGCCACCCGGCGGTGATCCTGGTTGGAGGGCCCATCGGGGATCTCCTTGATGTCGGCACCGACGCAGAAGTCGTTTCCCGCCCCGCGCAGGATGACGACCGCCACGCTGTCATCTTCGCTTAGCCGTGTGAGGTGGTCGTAAAGCTGCTCCAGCATGGCCCCCGCCATGCCATTGCGCCGCTCCGGGCGATTGAGGGTGACGACGGCGACGCCGTGCTGAACTTCACAGAGCACTACCTTTGTATCCGCCATCTCGCCGCCTCCAGTCCGGTTGTCAGGCCCATCGAAGGCCTCTAGGCGTGACGTTACAACCCTGGGAGCCGGCCGCCATGACCTATTCGACCTTGACCTATGCGGTGGAGGACGCGATCGCCGTCGTCACGCTCAACCGCCCCGACAACCTCAACGCCTTCACCGTGCAGATGGCCGCGGACCTGGCGGCGGTGTTCGCCCAGGCCGGCGCCGATGATTCGGCCGCAGCGGTGGTGCTGACTGGGGCAGGCAAGGCGTTCTGCGCGGGCATGGACCTGTCGGTGGGCGGCAATGTGTTCGGCCTGGACGAGACCCAAACGCCCACCAACGCCGACATGCGAGATCGGCTGCATGACCCGGCGATCGAGGCCGGCGTTCGCGACACGGGCGGCAAGGTGACGCTGGCCATCTACGATTGTCCCAAGCCGGTGATCGCCGCGATCAATGGCGCGGCCGTCGGCATCGGCGCCACCATGACGCTGGCCTGCGACTTCCGGCTGGCGTCGGAGAAGGCGCGGATCGGCTTTGTGTTCGGCCGGCTGGGTATCACCATGGAGGCCTGTTCCAGTTGGTTCCTGCCCAGGCTGGTGGGGATGCAGCAGGCGCTGGAGTGGATCTATTCCGCCGACGTGTTCGACGCCGAAGAAGCCAAACGCGGCGGCCTCGTCCGCTCAATCCATGCGCCCGACGACCTCGTGCCCGCCGCCATGGCGCTGGCTCACAAGCTGACCGATGGCCGTTCGCAGGTGGGCACGGCCCTTGCCCGCCAGATGCTGCAGCGGAACAGCGCGCTGGCCTCGCCGCTGGAGGCGCATCGGGTGGATTCACTGTCGATGTTCTACACCTCCATTGGCGACGGCAAGGAGGGCGTGAAGGCGTTCCTGGAGAAGCGACCGGCGGACTTCAAATCCAGGGCCTCGGCCATGCCGCCCTTCTATCCGTGGTGGGATGAATAGGAGCCCGGATCGACCAACGCTGATTTTCCGTTGCCAGGCGGGCGAGGCGCGCTCACGCTCAGTCATCCTGAGCCTGGGAACTCGCGCATGATCGCAAATCGCGCCATCAAACGCCTCGCAGCCGCAGTGGCGCTCGGCGCCTCGGCCTTCATCCTTGGCGCCTGCGCCACCATGGAACAGCTGCCGGACCCGCCCGCCTACGCCAGCTGGTCTCGGCCGGTGAAGGCCGCGGGTCTGCCGGGCCGCCGGGTGCTGATCCCCAGGACCACCACCGGGGAATATCTGCGCAGCTGGGGGGTGAGGATAGTCAATACCGAGCCCGCGTTTCGGGCCGGCTACACCGGCAAGGGCGTCACAGTGGCGGTGATCGACACGGGTCTGAAATGGGCCCAGCCGGAGGTGGCCAATGTGGCGTCCAAGGACTCCATCGACCTGATCGAAGCCCGCGCCGTTGACGGCCAGGGCGCCGAGCATGGCGCGGCTGTGGCCGGCGGAGTTTCCGCGGCCCTGAATGGCGACGGCCTGGTGGGGGTGGCCTTTGGGGCGACCTTGCTGTCGGTGCGCGCGGACCTGGACGGCAGTTGCCAGAAGGAATGCACCTTCCGCACCCGCGACCTCGCCAAGGGGATCGATTATGCGCTTGGCCAGGGCGCCAAGGTGATCGTGCTGGCGGTGGAGGGCCGGCGGCGGCTCAACCCCACCTTCGAGGCCGCCCTGCAGCGGGTCGCCGACGCCGGCGCTGTGGCGGTGATCGCGGCGGGCAATGAAGCTGCGCCCGACCCCACATGGCCGGCGCGCTACGCCGCCGATCCCCGGTTCGAAAGGGCCGTGGTGGCGGTCGGCGCGGCGGGCGCGGGGGGTATGCAGTCCGAATGGTCCAACCGGGCCGGCGAAACGCGGATGCGCTACATCACCGCGCCGGGCGAAAAGCTATACGTCAACTGCGACGCCAAATTCTGCCGCCAGGTCGCCGGCACCTCCTACGCCACCGCCTATGTGGCCGGCGCCCTGGCGCTGATCCTGGAGGCGAGGCCCGACCTGTCGGCCCAGGGCGCGGCGGAGATCCTGCTCAAGTCGGCGCGGGCTGACGGCAGGCTGCGCGGCCTGCCCGGTGACATCGGCGTGGGATTCTTGGATATTGGGCGCGCCGTGGACGCCGCCCGCCGCAAAGGACCCGCCCTGGCCCAGGCGCGGTAAGTCCAGTCAGGGGAAACGATGAGCTCTCAACCAAGTGATGTCGACGCCCAGGCGGCTGTCTGGACGCCGGGCCGTCGTCACTATGTGCTGGCGGTGCTTTGCCTGGTGGGGCTGTTCAATTACGTCGACCGGCAGATCATCACCATCCTGATCGAGCCGATCAAGAAGGAGTTCCACGCCACCGACACCGCCATGGGGGCGCTGACCGGAATCGTGTTCGCCGGCTTCTATCTGGCGGCTTCCCTACCGCTGGCGCGGATCGCCGATGTCGGCGTTCGTCGCATCCTGATCGCCGCCTGCCTGGGGATCTGGAGCGCCATGACCGCCCTCGGCGGCCTGGCCCAGAGCATCACCCAGCTGGCAATCACGCGTATCGGCGTGGCCATCGGAGAGGCGGGAGCGGGACCGGCCAGTCACTCGATGGTCTCCGATCTTTATCCCGTCGGGCGGCGCGCCACCATGCTGGCCCTGCTCATCGCCATTCAGGCGATCGGCATCGGGACCGGCGTATTCCTGGGGGGTTGGCTTTCACAGACCTTCAGCTGGCGGGTCGCCTTTTTCCTGGTGGGAATTCCGGGCGTGCTGCTGGCCCTGTTGATCCTGCTGACCGTCAAGGAGCCGCCCCGCGGCCTGTCGGACGGACGCCTGGAGACCGCCGACGACGACAAGCCCGGCCTGAAGGAGACGGCGCGGCGGCTGTGGTCGATGCCCAGCTACCGGTTCGCAGCCCTCACCGGCCTGTTCGGATCGTTACCCGGCTACGGTTCCCTGGGCTGGGCGCCCACCATGTTCATCCGCGTGCACGAGCTTAGCCCCGCCACGGTGGGTTTCGCCTTCGGCTCCATCTCCGCGGTCGCCCTGTTCCTGGGGGGATTCCTCTCCGGCCTGCTCGGAGACCGATTCTCACGCGGGGACCTGCGGGTCTATATGTGGATCGCTGCAGCCGGCTGCTTCGTCTGCACGCCGCTGGGCGTGGCGATGGCCTTCGCCTCCAGCCCCACCGTGGGCTTTGTCTTCCTGTTCCTGTTCATGGTGACCCTGTCGTTCCACAACCCGCCGTGCATGGCCATGGCCCAGACCCTGGCCCCGGTGCGCATGCGCGCGCTCGCCTCGGTTGTGATGACCATGTTGGTCACCGGCACGGGGGTGGGCCTGGCCCCGGTGATGATCGGGGCGCTGAACGATTATCTCACCCCCCGGTTCGGCGCAGAGGCGATCCGCTATTCCATCGCCCTGATGATGCTTGGCGCGCTGGCTTCAAGCGCCTGCGCCATGGCCTCGACCCTCTGGATCCGCCGCGACTATGCGCGGACCCAGGAGGAGGCGAGGGTGCGGGGGTAGGTTCAGGCCGGGTCGGCCGAAGCGGCGATGAACAAGCCCTCCGCCCCGGCGCAAAGCCGCTCATTGTGCCACAGTTCCGCCCGCGCCCGGCGCTTGCGCCCGTCTTCCGCGGTCAACCAGGCCTTGACCGTCAGTTCGGTGTCTCCCGGGGTGATCGAGCGAAAGTCGGTCACCAGTTCCGCCGTGAAGGACCGGGGCCGCCCGCCGGCGTTCACCAGCCGCCCCATGACGTCCAGCATCATCAGCGGAATGGCGCCGCCGTGGGGCTTGCCCACGCCGTAGCGCGGGCCGAAAGTCACCACGCCGCGTACGGAGCGCTCGTCCTGCGAGGTGATCGTCACGGTTGGCGTCAAGGTTCCGCGCCGCAGCATCGGATCGATGGCGTGGGTTCCCGAAGCGTCCTCGCCCGCCGCCTTGATCCTGCGCGACAAGGCGCGAAAATCGCCGGCCAGAGCCTGCAGCGACGCCGCGTCCAACGCCGAGCGCCCCACGCAGTCCATAAGCTCCAGCAGGGCGTCGGTCATGTCATCGTGGGCCAGGCCGATATCCATGGGCGTCAGGTCTCTTGAACAGCAAGCGGGGTCGGCGTGAGGCCGGGCAGACCATCGATGGAGACCGCATTGGCTTCGTACCGGCGCGCCGCCCATTCCGCCTCCGGTCTGGCGTCGACCCAGCGCCGGAGTTGGTCGCGCTCGCCCTTGTAATCGAAAAACGGCACGCCCCAGCCGCAACTGTCGGCCACGCGGTGGATCCGCACCGTGACGACGCCCCGCGCGCGCTCGAAGGCCGGAAACAGCTGCATCTTCTCGGCGAACCCCGGCTCGTCAAATGAGCAGGTCTCGCCTCGGCCGTAGACCCGCACGATATTCGCCGGCCCCTCGAAGGCGCAGAACATCAGGGTGACTCGCCCGTTTTCGCGCAGATGGGCGTGGGTCTCGATCCCTGAGCCGCCGAGGTCCACATAGGCGAGCGTTCTGGAATCCAGGATCGCCAGACTGTCATAGCCCTTTGGCGAGACGTTGACGGACCCCTCGGCCGACAGGGGCGCGGTGGCAACGAAGAAGACCTTCTGGCGGCGAATAAAGCCGATCAGCGTTTCGTCCAACTCGTCATAGACGGTGCTCATCTCACACCCCCTCGCCAGGGTCCGCATAAGGCGTCAGCTTGTTCAGCTTCACCTCGGTCCGGCTGATTTTCCACCCGTCCGGGGTGCGCACCAGGGAGCGGTGATACCAGCCCATGTTCCACTTCGGGCCCTCGGCGGGCAGGAACAGGTAGTTCTGGACGGTGGTCGCCACATCGCCTTCCACGCCGATGCGGACCGGCCCGCCCAGGTGCAGGCCGTGGGGCGCCTGGGAGAGCATGGCGGCCATGGCGTCCCGGCCGTCCAAGGTCCGCCCGTAGACCTCGTAGATGGTGTCTTCGGTGAAAAGTTCGAGCCAGCTTTCGAAACTGTCCACCTCCAGGCGCAGGCAGTATTCGGCCAGCACGGCATGGATGGCGAGCTCATCGGCGATCTTCTGCAGGTCGATGTCGGCGGTCATTTCCGCAACGTCCGCGCCAGCTCCAGCGTCTCCGCCGCCAGCCGCGCCCGGTCGGCGTCGGTGATCATCACCGAGCCGGTGACCAGGGGGACGACACCCCGCGCCGCGAGCGCCGCCGCGTCGGCGGCGTCGGCGTCGTCGATGACCAGGGCGCCGATGAGGCCCCGGTAGTGGTCGGCCACGGCCAGGACTCCGGGCTCGGCGCCCAGTTCGCGCATCAGCTTGGCCGCAGGTCCCTTGAGCGCCTCGCCGCCGATGATCGGGGAGACCGCGACGATGGCTGCGTCGGTGCGCGCCAGGGCCTCGCGCACGCCCGGGACGGCCAGGATCGGATCGATACTGAGATAGGGGTTCGACGGGCAGAGGATCACCGCCTCCAGGTCCGGGCGGGTAAGCGCCGCGCGGGCCGCTTCGCTCAGCCGGGCTTCGCCCGCGCCCTGAAAGCGGATGGCGCTCGCCACCGGCCGGCACTGTTCACCGACGAAATAGCGCTGAAAGCCCAGCTCGGCGTCGTCGGTGACCACTATGGTGCGCACCGGGTCGTCGCTCATGGGCGCGATGTTGGCGGTGACGCCCAAGGCGCGGGCCAGGGCGCCGGTGATCGCCGACAGCGACTCGCCGGCCGTCAACCGGCGGGTGCGCTCCACATGCATGGCCAGGTCGTGGTCGCCCAGGTTGAACCAGGCGTCGCCCCCCAGCCGGCGCAGGGCGCTCATGAAGCCCCAGGTCTCCCCGGCCAGGCCCCAGCCCCGCTCGCGGTCCGACAGGCCGGCCAGGGTGTAGACCACCGTGTCGATGTCGGGGCTGACGTGCAGGCCCAGGTGTTCGAAGTCGTCGCCGGTGTTGACGATGATGGTGAGCTGATCCACCGGCAGGATTTTCGTGAGGCCAAAGGCCAGCTTGGCGCCCCCCACGCCGCCGCACAGGGCGACAACGTGGCCGAGCCCCTTCACCGGAACAGGTCCATGTCCATGGGCCGCAGGATTTCGCCCACGCCTGCGGTGTCATCGGGGTCGTATACGGCGCCGCGGACGATGGCGACGGGGGTGCCCTCGGTGGCCTCGCCGATCACCAGAGACGCGGCGGCGGCGATCTCGTCGGCCACCCCGATGACGGTGGCCTGCAGCACCCGGCCGAACAGGTCGCTCTCGCCGCGCCGGTCGCGGATCGGCTTCAAGCCGGCCGAGCCGATGGCCGTGCCCATAGTGCCCATCCGCCAGGCCCGGCCCAGGCTGTCGGAGATCACCACAGCCAGCGTCACCCCAAAGCGGGCCTGCAGCGACTGGCGCAATGCCTGGGCGCTGGCGTCGGGATCCACCGGCCACAGCAGCACCGCCTCGCCGGCCTCGCCCACGGGCACGTTGGAGGCGTCGATGCCGGCGTTGGCCAGCACATGGCCCAGCCGGTGGCGCACGATGATCAGATTGGGCGCGGTGCGCATCACTTCCTGGGCCTCGGCCAGGGCCAACTCCACCACCTCGGGGGGCTTCTCGCATTTGGCCGCAACCTCGCGGGCGCGGTCCGAGGGGGTTACGTGGGCCAGGGGCACTGTGCGCGCCTCGACCTTGGAGACCACCTTCTGGGCGAACACCACCACGTCGCCGTCCTTGAGCCCGCCCTGGGCGGCGATGGCGTCACCGGTGATCCGCGCCAGGTCGTCGCCGGCCGCGAACAGCGGCAGGCCCTGGACCGCGGCGATGGAGACGCCCGACATTAGCCCTCGGCCTTGCCGGTGATGCGGATGCCCGCCTGGCCCAGCTTGTAGCGGCGGTTGAGCTGGATCAGGATCGAGGTCAGGGCCTCCGAGGCGGCCGAATTGGCCAGCGGCCCGGCGTGCCAGCTCTTCAGGCCCAGTTCGCCCAGCAGGGACCGGATCACCTCGACGGACGCCCCGTCGTCGCCGCAGACCAGCACGTCGGAATCGATGTCGCCGCCGGCGCCCAGCTTTTCCGCGCCGATGTTCTGCAGGGCCGAGACCACGCGCACGTCCGCGCCCAGGGCCTGGGCGGTCTCCACCGCCGCGCATCCGGCGGCCGGCAGCTGCACCGTGCCCACCTTCGGCGGCATCAGCGGCACGGTGGTGTCGACGACGATCTTGCCCTGCACCGCGTCCTTGATCTGGGCCAGGGTTCCGCCATGGGCGGCGTAGGGCACCGCCAGCACGCAGACCTCGCAAGCGCCCGCCGCATCGGCCAGGCCCGCTCCGGTCACTTCGCCCGCATAGCCGTGGACGGCGACCTCGGCGGCCGAAGCCTGGGCCTTGGCCGGATCGCGCGAGCCGATCACCACCTTGTAGCCGGCCTTGGCCAGGCGGCCCACCAGGGCGAAGCCGAGGTTGCCGGTGCCGCCCAGCACCGAAAGGCTGGAAATCTTCTGCTCGCTCATCGTCGGGTCCTTGTTCGCGTCAACTTGTTGGCAAGTCCGATAGCAGCCCGGCGCCCGCCTGCGCCATAGTCTGATCGCAATCAAGTTGAAGCGCGCTGGCGACAGGCTAGTGTCAGGACGAGGAGACTCAGGCGATGCCCACGACGATGCGGACCTGTCCGGTGATGCATTATGATCACCGCGCCGTGCAGCCGGCCGAGCGGTTCGAGGTCTGGAGGGAACTGCGCGGAAAGGGCCCGATCGTCTGGTCGGAGTGCTATGACGGCTTCTGGGTGGTCAGCGGCCATGCGGAGGTGGCCGCGGTGATGCGCAACGACGCCACATTCTCATCAGCCAAGACCGAGGACGGCAAGGGCGGCCAGTCGATTCCGCCATTTCCCTGGGTGCGCAACGTTCCGGGCGAATACGACGGCGAGGAACACGACCGGCTGCGCGCCGTGCTGATCCCGCCGCTGTCCCCGAAGTTGATCGAGGAACGTCGGCCGATTGTCGGCGGCATCGTCAGCGACATTTTCGACCAACTGCAAGGCCGTGAGACGGTGGACGCCACCCGTGAGATCGCAGTGCTTGTCCCGGCCCACTCCATGTTCACCTTCATGGGCATGCCGCGGGAGGACGCCGACACCCTGGGTCTGATGGTGCATTCGGTGAATGGCGCGCGGGGCGATGTGGACGTGCAGGCGACGTTGCGGGCCATCGAACAGCGGATGCTGGACGAGGCGGCCGCTCGTCGGGCCAAGCCCACAGACGACATCATCTCGCTGTTCGCCAACTATCGCCACGAGAGTCGCCACCTCAGCGACGAGGAGCTGTTGTCGGTGATGGTCACCGGCCTGTTGTTCGGCGGCCTTGTGACCGCCGCCGAGACCCTGGCCAACGGGATGATCTACCTGGACCGCCACCGCGACGCGCGCGCCGAACTGATCGCGCATCCGGAGCGAATGTTGAACTTCGTCCAGGACCTGGTGCGGTATGTCTCGCCGGCGGTGGTGGTGGCGCGCACGGTGACGCGGGAAACGGTGCTGGGCGGCCAGACGCTGCAGCCCGGCGATCGGATTCTTTGCAATCTGGGCGCGGCCAATCACGACCAGACCGTCTTCGCCGACCCTGAGCGCATTGACACCTCGGCCTGGCGCAATAACCACCTCGGCTTCGGGGTCGGACCCCATTTCTGCCCCGGCGCGCCCCTGGCGCGGCTGGAGATCGAGATGACCCTGCTCGAACTCCTGCGGCGCATGCCGAACTACGCCATCGCCGACCTGGACCACCTGACCCGCGGCCTGGCGGATCCGGCTGGCGGCTGGCGGCCGCTGGTGCTGCGGCCGCACGGCTAGGCGACAATTGAACCCGCGCGGGGCTTGTGCATTACCGAAATTGGCGCCGTGATTGGCGCAACGCCGACACGCGGCGACCACCGGCCGACAGCCGAACGTCAGGGAGAGACGCCATGCAGATGAACGACATGATCCTGGTCAGCGTCGATGACCACATTATTGAGCCGCCGGAGATGTTCGATCGGCACACACCCGCCAAATACAAGGGCATGATGCCCAAGAGCATGCGCACCAAGGCCGGCCTCGACGCCTGGGTGGTGCCAAGTGAGGGCTTCCTTTGGAACGCGGGCGGACTGAACGCGGTGGTGGGCCGCCGGCCGGAGGAATTCGGCATGGACCCCACCGGCTATTCGCAGATGCGCAAGGGCTGCTACGACGTGAAGGCCCGCATCGACGACCAGAACGTCAACGGCGTGCTGGCGACGCTCAACTTCGGCACTTTCCCGCTGTTCTCCGGCGTCCGCTTCAACGAATACAAGGACAAGGACCTCGCTCTGGCCACCGTGCAGGCCTACAACGACTGGCACATCGATGAGTGGTGCGGCGCGGCGCCGGGGCGGTTCATTCCCCTGGCGCACATGCCCATGTGGGATCCCGAACTGGCCGCGGCGGAAACCCGGCGGGTCAACAAGAAGGGCTGCTTCTCACTCACTCTGCCGCCCAACCCGACCCGCCACGGCATGCCCAGTTTCCACAGCGACGCGTGGGATCCGCTCTGGAAGGCCTGTGACGAACTCGGCGTGGTGGTGTGCCTGCATATCGGCGACGCCACGGGCGCGGTCACCTCGCCCGACGCGCCGGTGGACGTGTTCATCACCAACATGCCGGTGACGCTTTACGCCACGGCGTCCGACCTGGTCTATTCGCCGATCCTGCGCAAATTCAAGGACATCAGGTTTGCGCTGACCGAGGGCGGCGCCGGCTGGGCGCCCCACTTCCTGGAGCGGGCTGACTATGTCTACCAGCAGCACTCCGCCTGGACGAAACAGAAGTTCGGCGACAAGAAGCCGTCGGAGGTCTTCCTCGAGCACGTGCAGCTGTGCTTCATCGATGACCGCACGGCGGTGAAGTCGCGCCACGACATCATCGACAACCTGACCTTTGAGACCGACTACCCCCACTCCGACTGCCTGTTCCCCCGCTCGCCGGAGGTGCTGTGGGAAAGCCTCAGCGGATTGACTGACACGGAGATCAACAAGATCACCTACGAGAACGCCAACCGCTGGTACAGCTTCGACCCCTTCAAGCACATCCCCAAGAAGGACTGCACCGTCGGCGCCCTGCGCGCCCAGGCCAAGAACGTGGACCTCTCCTATCTGGACACCGGCATGTCCCTGTCGGCCAGCACCAAGGGCCAGGTCGTCACCTGGGACATGTACTCAAAGCAGAACCCGGTGGAGATATCGGAGTCGATCGACGCATGAGGCCTGAGCGGGGCCGCTTCAGACCAGGAGCGGCCCTGGTTCCCGCCGCCGACAAAGCAGACGCCTAACCCCTCAGCGCCAGCGGCGTCAGGAACCGGTGTCGCCGCACCTTCACGCGCCATTTGCCGTCCGCCGCCTTGACCAGTTCGTCGCTGTATTCGCCGACCCCCAGGAAGGTCGCGGCGTCGCCGACGTTCACATAGCTGCAGTAGAAGTCAGCCGTGGCCGTCGTCGGGCCGGTGAAATTCACCTCAACGCTCTGAACCAGATGGCGCATGGCGCTGGGCTGACCGGTCCAGCCGGATGCAAAGCGGGCGATGAGGTCGGCGCGGCTGGGAATGGTGCTGGTGGAGCCATCGGCCAAGGTGAGATGCAGCTGCGTGTCCTCGCACCAGCAATCTTCGAACGCCTCCAGGTTCTGGTGATCAACGGCGTGCTGAATGCGGGTGAGCATTGAGACGATTTCGCCGTAGTCGTTCATTTGGGGCCTCCCGGCGCGGGCGTGGTTGCGTAGCGATACTAAAGCGGGTTGAATGGCGCCGTCAGAGGAATTTCTGCAGGCCGGATCGGAAGACGGCGGTGCGGCGCGGCGCGGGATTGGCGCGCGCGACCAGCGGACCCTGACACATAAGGCGACATCGCCGGCGGATCTGGAGGAACGCCATGGGGTTGAAGAAGTTCGACGCGCGCCTGGGCGCCATCCTGGAAGGGAACGCTGCGCCTGTGGGCATGCCGGGCGGTTACGACATCGGCGGCGGTGACACCGCCGGCTGGGGGCGCGGCTGCGACGGGCCGGTCTGGGCGCCGGAGGCGGGCGGGATCGCCTTCTCGGATGTGGCGCACCACCGGCGCCTGGTCTGGAAGGGCGGCGACGACATCAGCATCTGGCATGAGAACACCGGCGGCGCGATCGGCGCCTGCCGCGATCGCGATGGCCGCATAATCGCCGCCGAGTGGGAGGCCAGACGCGTCACTCGGCGGGAGGCTGATGGCGCGCTCACGGTCCTGGCGGAGGATTTCGGCGGCCGGCGCTTCAACCGGCCCGACGACGTGGCGGTGGGCCCGGCTGGATCGATCTACTTCACAGACCTCAGGCCGGTGATGCCGCCCATCGACACGGATGCGGTGGATAGCGCCGGCCTCTACCGGATCGCTGGCGCCGGAAGGCCGGCCGAGAAGGTCGCAATCGGCGTGGCTCATCCCGGCGGGCTTGGCGTCTCACCCGATGGGTGCGTGCTCTATGTCTCCGATACCCTGAACAACCGCGTTATGGCCTTTCCGCTGATGGCCGACGGCGCGGTGGCCGCCGGCGGCGAGCGGGTCCATGTGACTTTGGCGGGCGACGGAAACGGCGCGCCGCACGGCCTCGCTGTCGATACCGCCGGCAATGTCTATGTCGGAGGACCTGGCGGTGTCTGGGTGATCGCGCCGGATGGGGCGGCGCTGGGCGTGGTGGAGCTGCCGGCGTCGCGGGTGACCAACCTGGCCTTCGGCGGCGAAGACGGGCGCACACTCTACATCACCACGCCGGTGGGCGTTGGCCGCATCGCGACGCGTGCGCAGGGACAAGCCGCGGCCGCGCCGGCGATCGCCGCACCGGCTGTGCTGAAACGGCCGCATTACGAGCAGCGCATCGAGCGGCTGGACCCGGCCCTGGATGCGATCATCGCGCCGGACGCGGCGATCACCAATCACGGTGACGGGGGCTTCTTCGACGACCTGGGCGGTGGGCCCAATGAGAATTACGCCCGGTCGCTGGAGGGGACTTTTTACTCGGCCGAGGATCGCTGCTTCTATTTCTCCGACATCGGCAACAGCCGGCGCATGAAATGGACGCCAGAGGGGGGGATCGAGTTCGGCCACGGCCCCACCAGCCACACCAACGGCGCGACGCTGGACCTGGAGGGACGTATCGTCTCGGCGGAACATTCCGGCCGCCGGATCAGTGTGCGCGATCGCGATGGAACACGGCGCACCCTGGTGGATCGAGACCCCGAAGGTCGCAAGCTCAACCGCTGCAACGACGTGGTGGTGCGTTCCGATGGCGACATCTTCTTCACCAATCCCTGGTGGGACTTCGGGTCCGGGGAGGCCGGCGAGATCGGCTTCAACGGGGTCTACCACGCCACCGCTGACCTGAAGACCGTGACCCTGATCGGCGGCGACTACCGGGTGCCCAACGGCCTGGCCTTCTCACCGGACGAGAAGATTCTCTACGTCAATGACAGCTATGGGATCGACGAGGCGGTGGGGCCGGTCATTCGCGCCTATGATGTTCGCGCCGACGGCTCCATCGATTCAGGCTCGGTGCGAAACTTCGCCGCCCTGCGCGACGACGCCCGCGAGGGCAAGCCCGACGGCATGAAGGTTGACCGGGTCGGCAACGTCTATTGCGGTGGCTCCGGCGGCCTGTGGATCCTGGATTCAAGCGGCAGACATCTGGGCACAATCGTTCACGGCCACACCCAGACCAACAACCTCTGCTTCGGCGGCCCGGACTGGCGGACGCTGTTCTTCGTCTCCTGGACCTCCGTGCATTCCGTGCCGTTGCTGGCGCCCGGAATTCCAATCCCCGCGCGGCGGGCATGAAGATCGCCATCGAGATTGACTGGCAGCGCAGGCGTTTCACGATGCCGCGCGAACGCATCCAGCTTGTCGACCGCATCGGCTACGACATGGTGTTCTCTGCGGAGTCCAACGGCTCGGACGGCATCTCGGTCCTGGGATACGTGCTGGGGATCACGGAGCGCATCGGCGTCGGCACCCGCATCGCTCAGACGGTGGCGCGCACGCCGGCCGCGACGGCCATGGCTTATCTGACGCTGAAGCATATGGCGCCGGAGCGGACGGTGATCGCCGGCATCGGCTCGTCCAATCCCCGCCAGACCGAAGGCTGGCACGGCTTTCCCTGGGACCCACCTCACGGTCGGATGCAGGATTATGTCACCCTGATGCGTCAGGCCTTCAACGGCCAGCCGCTCTCAATCGAGGGCAAGACCATCAATGTGCCCTATCACGAGCCCGGTCAGCCGGCGAAGTGGCCGCCGAACGTGCCGATCCTGGAGCCGGAGCCCGATATCCCGATCATGTTTGGCGGCGGCACGGAGCTGATGACCACGCTGGCCGCGGAAATCGCCGACGGCATCCTGCCCAACGGCTCCTGGTCGCCGGGCATGATGAAGGTCTACCGGCCGATGATCGAGAAGGGCTTCGCCCGCCGCAAGAACCCTCCGAAGATTGAGGACTTCCCGCTCTGGGCGCACGTAGACGTGCTGCTCACCGACGACGTCAAGGCGGCGATCTGGCAGTTCAAGGAATACACCGCCCGCTATGCCGGCGGCTGGTTCGGCAAGGGGGGCCTGGCCACCCACATGGAATGGCGCGGCTACGGAGAGGCCCTGGCCCGCATCCAGGAACTCTACCAGGCGGGCCGCATCAAGGAGGCCGAAGCGGCGGTCCCCGATGAGTATGTCGACGAGTGCTGGTTGCTGGGTCCCATGGAGCGAATCCTGGAGCGCTGGCGGACCCGATGGATCAACGACGGCTGCAACCTCATCGTGCGCACCGACAACTGGCCCTCCGCCCGTCCCGCCGGCAATGAGGTATACGAACCGCTGCTGAAGGCATTACTGGATTGATCATGCGCGCAGGACCTCAGCCTTTGGGCGTTCGATGACAGCTTCGCAGATGGGAAATCGGCGACGGGCCTTTGTGGTGATCGCCGCCCGCGGCGGCGCCCACGCCAAGTCCCGGTGCGGTGCGCGCCTGGGCGTAGCGGAACGCGAACAGCTGGTGGCGGCGATGCTGGGCGACATGCTTGAGGTTGTGGGCGGCTGGGGCGCGCTGGGTCGCATGATCGTCACCACGCCGACGCCAGAGCTCGCCATACTGGCCGAGGCGGCGGGCGCAAAGTTGGCGGGCGAACCCGCGGCGCCGCTCAACGCCGCATTCGCCGGCGCGCTGGCGACTTGCGCCAGGGTCGATCCGAGCCAGACGGTCATCCTCCTGCCTGGCGACATGCCGCTGCTCTCCGTCGGCGACCTTGACGCAGTGCTGGCTGAGTCCGGCCCGGGCCGGCTGGTCATCGCGCCGAACAATGGCGGCGGCACCGGGGCCATCGCCCTACCAGCCGGTCTTGAATTTCCGTTCGCCTTCGGGCCGGACAGTTTCGCGCGTCATTGCGAGGCGGCGCGAGGCCTGGGCCTGGATCTGCATATCGCCCGCGCCCCGGGTCTGCGCTTCGACCTCGACGAACCCGGGGATTTCGCCCGGGTGCTCGCCGAGGCGCCCGCTGGCCAAACCGCCGCTTTACTTCGCAACCATTTCACTTCCGCCGGAGACGGGGACATGACTGACGACGACACCCTGCGCCGGCGTCTGCTCACCGCGCCGCTGGACAATCTTCTGGCGGAAAGCCGCGCCATCCGCGACGCCCGCGGCCCGGCGCGAATGACCTATTCGCGCAAGGTGTTCATCCCGCTCACCCAACTGTGCCGCGATGTCTGCCACTATTGCACCTTCGCCAAGGCGCCGCGGCGACTGAAGGCGGCCTATCTCACGCCCGACGAAGTTCTGACCATCGCCCGCGAGGGCGCAGCGGCGGGCTGCAAGGAGGCCCTGTTCACCCTCGGTGACAAGCCGGAGCTGCGCTACGCGGCCGCCCGCACACAACTCGCGGAGCTGGGGTTCGCCACCACAATCGACTACCTGGCGCATGTGGCGGGCCGGGTGCTGGCCGAAACCGGCCTGATCCCGCACATCAACGCGGGCGTCTTGACGCCGGAGGAGTATGCGCGCCTGCGGCAGGTCTCCGGTTCCATGGGCATCATGCTGGAAAGCGCCTCGGCCAGGCTATGCCAGAAGGGCGGGCCTCACTACGGCTCACCGGACAAAGCGCCCGCCGTCCGCCTGGAGTCCATGGACGCGGCGGGTGAGGCGAGAATACCGTTCACCAGCGGCATTCTGATCGGCATCGGCGAAACCGAGGGCGAGCGTCTGGACACGCTCATCGCGCTCCGCGACCTGCACCTGCGCCACGGCCACCTGCAGGAAGTGATCGTCCAGAATTTCCGCGCCAAAGCCGATACCAAGATGGCCGATGCGCCGGAGCCCGGCGAAGAGGAGCTTTACCGCACCATCGCCTGGGCGCGGATCATTCTGCCCGAGGACGTCGGCGTGCAGGCGCCGCCCAACCTCAATCCCGGCCGCACGGCGGCGCTGATCGAAGCGGGGCTGGACGACTGGGGCGGCATCTCGCCGGTGACCATCGACCATGTGAACCCTGAGGCGCCCTGGCCGGAAATCGCGGCGCTCTCGGCTGCCTGTGAGGCTGAGGGCCGGCCGCTTGTGGAGCGCCTGACCGCCTATCCGCAGTACGTTCGCCACGCCAACGTCTGGATGGCCCCCAATGTGGCCAAGGTCGTGCGCCGGATGGCCGACACCGACGGCCTGGCCCGCGACGGCGTCTGGAGCCCGGGGGTCGCCGAGCCTGCGCCAGGTACGCCGATCCGGCCTTTGGGCGCGATACCGGCGATCCGCACGGCGGAGAACCTGGATTCGATCCTGTCCAAGGCGGTGGGGGGGGCGACCCTTTCTGAGGCCGAGATCGTGCGCCTGTTCCAGACCCGCGGCGCGGCGGCGGAACAGGTGGTGTCTGTCGCCGACGAACTTCGCCAGGCGACCCGCGGCGACACGGTGACCTACGTCGTCAACCGCAACATCAACTACACCAACATCTGCACCTTCGGCTGCACCTTCTGCGCCTTCTCCAAGACCTCCACCAAGGCCGGCACCCGAGACAAGCCCTACGATCTGCCACTGGAGGAGATCGCCGATCGCACCCGCGAGGCCTGGGCCAAGGGCGCGACCGAGGTCTGTTTGCAGGGGGGAATCCATCCCCGCTACACCGGTGACACCTATGTGCAGATCCTGCGCGCGGTGAAGGACGCCGTGCCCGACATGCACGTCCACGCCTTTTCCCCGCTGGAGGTGAGCCAGGGCGCCGAGACCCTTGGCGTTCCGCTGGAGGACTACCTGCGCCGGCTGAAGGATGAGGGCCTGGGCTCGCTGCCCGGAACCGCGGCGGAGATCCTAGACGATGAGGTCCGCGCCCTGATTTGCCCGGACAAGGTCAATACCGCCGAGTGGCTGAATGTGCTGGAGACCGCTCACCGGGTCGGACTGCCCACCACCTCGACCATCATGTTCGGTCACCTGGAACGCTATGAGCACTGGGCGCGGCACATCCTCGCGCTGCGCGGGTTGCAACAGCGCACCGGAGGCATCACCGAGTTCGTGCCGCTGCCTTTCGTGCATATGCAGTCGCCGGTCTATCTGCGCGGCCAGGCCCGGCAGGGGCCGACCTGGCGCGAATCGGTCCTGATGCATGCGGTGAGCCGCATCGCTCTGCACGGGACGATCTCGTCGATCCAGGCCAGCTGGGTGAAGTTGGGGGTCGAGGGTGCGGCGGCCTGTCTGGCGGCTGGTGTCAACGACCTGGGCGGCGTGCTGATGAACGAATCCATCAGCCGCGCCGCCGGCGCCGCCCACGGCCAGGAGCTGACCGTTGCGGATCTGGAGGCCATCGCCGCCGAGGCCGGCCGGCCGGCGAAACAGCGAACGACGCTCTACAAGGACGTGACCGCACGAAGCCAGATGGTCGCCGCCGAATAGGCGTAGGCGCGGGTCAAATCTCGAGCCGGGGAAAAAGCCATGCAGATCGGCGTGATGTTTCCGCAGAACGAGATCGGTTCGGATGTCGACGACATCCGAACCTTTGTCGACGCCTGCGCCGCCGCTGGGTGTCGTCACATCTGGGCGACGGATCACGTCATCGGCGCTGACACCGCCCGCCGGCCGGGCTGGAGCGGCGCCTATGGGGTGGAACACGAGTTCCACGAACCCCTGATCCTGTTCGCCTATCTGGCGGCGATCTGCGACATGGACCTGGTCACCGGCGTGATCATCCTGCCCCAGCGCCAGACCGTGCTGGTGGCCAAGCAGGCGGCCAATCTCGACATCCTGTGTAAGGGCAGGCTGAGGCTGGGTGTCGGTGTTGGCTGGAACCCGGTGGAGTTCGAGGCCTTGGGTGAGGACTTCCATGTCCGCGGTCGACGGATGGAGGAGCAGGTGACGCTGCTGCGCAAGCTGTGGACCGAACCGGTGGTGGATTTCGAGGGCGAATTCGACGTGGTGCGCGGTGCGGGCCTCGCGCCCCTGCCGATCCAGCGGCCGATCCCGATCTGGATGGGCGCCGGCGATGCGCCCGCCGCCCTGAAGCGCGTCGGCCGGCTGGCCGATGGCTACCTCGCCCAGCGTCAGCCGGGTCCGGGTTCGCCCTGCGAGACACATCTGGCGCTGGTCCGTGAAGGCGCGCGCGAGGCCGGCCGTGACCCCGACAAACTCGGCGTGCAGGGGCTGCTGCCGGTGGAAGGCCGCACGGCCGATGATCTCAGACAGACCGCCCGCCGCTGGCGCGACCTCGGTTGCAGCCACCTCTCCATCGATCCGCGCAGTGTCAGCCTGCATGTCCGCCAGGATCTCTCCATGGCCGAGAAGGCGCGCTCAAAGGCATCGACGGCCCGGCTGATCGAAAATGTGACTCGGGCGGCCGAAGCGTTGGCAACCGTCTGATTTTTTTCAAGTGTGGCTTTGATGCGCGTGCGTCACACTTCTGTCACTGATAGAGGGGGCGTTGCGCGAGTCACGGAGCGGGCGAGTTGAGCGAACCCAAGGTGGTTATCCTGAGCGCGGGTCAGGGCAAACGCCTGTCGCCGCTCACCGACGATCGGCCCAAGTGCCTGATCGATCTTTCCGGCCGCAGCGTGCTGCACTGGCAGCTGGCGAACCTGGCCGCCGTCGGGGTGCGTGAGGCCGTGGTGGTGACCGGTTTTAACGCCGGCCTGGTGGAGCGCGAGCTCGCCGAGATCGACCTTGGCGCGATGCGGGTGCACACCCTGTTCAACCCGTTCTTCAGCGTGACTGACAATCTCGCGACCTGCTGGATGGCGCGTGCGGAGCTGACCGGAGAGGTGTTGCTGCTGAACGGCGACACCCTGTTCGAACCCGCGGTGGCCGAGCGCCTGCTGGCGGCGCCTGCCGCGGATGTGACCGTCACCATCGACCGCAAGGCCGAATACGATGATGACGACATGAAGGTGCTGACCGAGGGGGATCGCCTGCTGGCGGTGGGCAAGACGCTTACAGACTACGATGGCGAGTCCATCGGCTTCATCCGTTTTTCCCCGGTGGGCGCGGCGAGCTTTGTACGCCACGTGGAGGCGGCCATGCTTGGACCGGAGGGCTTAAGGCGCTGGTATCTAAGCGTCATCGACCAGATCGCCCGGGAAACCGACGCTGTTCGTGTGACCTCAATCAAGGGCCTAGGTTGGGCGGAGATGGATTTCCCCGCCGACCTGCCAAAGAACCTCGCCCTCACCGAGCGCTGGGCGGCCCGGGCGATGACCGGCTGACGTTGCCGACGAGCCTGCGGACGAGGTCCAGGTCGGCCGGTTTGTCCACGTCCACCGCGGCTAGGCCGAAGGGCGTGCGCACGGCCCAGGCGCGGCAGCCGGCCAGTTCGCCCAGTCGCTTGACGGCCGCATCCAGGGTCAACCGCCCCAAGGCGTAGCGGATCAGCATCCCTGGTCCCAGCATCAGGGCGATCCGCCAGGGCTGTTTGCGCAGGGCCTCGACGCGGCGCCACAGGCGCACCGCCCCCAAGGCCCGGTCGTTGCGGAGCAGAAACAGGTTGCATCCGGAAAATCGGCCGTCACGGAATTTCAACCAGGTTCGGCGGCTGTCCGGCGCGGCGGCGCGAACCGCGGCTTCAGGCGCCACAAGCACCGCCACATCGGCGTCCGCGGGGGTATCGGCCAGGAAGGTCCGCACCCAGTCCGCCTGCAACAGCGCGTGGTCCACGGTGGTGACCAGGAGCGGGGTTCCCAGCGCGCCGGCCGCGGCGGCCACGGTCTGGCTGGGCCCGGCCGCGACGCCCAGCCGTTGCAAGGCCGCCTTTGGGTGTAGCTGGTCAAGGGCAGCGACGAGTTCACGATCATCGGCGGCGACAGCGATCCGCTCCGCACCGGCGCTGTCCAGGGCTGAGACCACGCGGGCCAGGAGCGTCTCGCCGGCCAGTTCGATAAGGCCCTTGTGGGCAACCCCGGCATAGGCCGCCGCCGGATCCTCGCCGCCCCTTGAACCCGCCAGCACAAGGGCGGTGAAACTCACGCCAACGCCTTGCGATAGATTCGGTAGGTCTTGTAGAGCCTCGCTCCCCGGGCCTCGCATATGCGCCGCATGGGCGCGTTGTCGTCCAGGATCCAGGAGAATTCGCACCGCTGATAGCCCAACGCGCGTGCTTCGGCGGTGGCGCGGGCGATCAGCTGGAAGGGGATCTTCTGGCCGCGCAGGGTACGGGCCAACTCCCGACGCACGCCCAGCAGAGGCAGGCGCACGGTCTTTACCCGGCGAACCTTCAGCCGCCAAAGCAGTTTGGCCCAACCGAAGGGCATAAGCTTGCCATTCAGGTCGGCAATGGCTTCGTTGACGTTTGGCAGAGCCACCAGGCATCCGGCGGGCTTACCGTCCACCTCGGCGAACCAGACCATCCTGGGCTCGATGACCTGATGCAGCGAACGCGCAAGCTGGCGGGTTTCGGCTTCGGTGGTGGGGGTGAAGCCCCAATTGCCGGCCCAGGCGTCATTGAGAATCTCGGTCAGCATGGCGACCTCGGTGTCGTAGCGCGACATGTCCAGAGGCCGCAGCACAACGCCGCTTTGCGCATCGCGGTTGGCGCGATTGAGCACCTTCTCGGGAATGTCGTCGGCCAGATCGGCGATATAGGCGTAGACATCCTTGGCCTTGACGTACCCCTGAGCTTCGACCCGCGCCCCACAATAGGGTGGATCGTGGCCCATCATCACCATCGGCGGCGTGTCGAAACCGTCCACCAGCAGCCCCACCTCCTCATTGATGGAGAGGTTGAACGGACCCATGGCCACGGCGACGCCGCGCGCCTTCAACCAGGACTCGGCGGTGGCGAACAGGGCCGCGAACACCGCATCATCGTCTTCGGCGGCGATCAGACCGAAGGAGCCGGTGAAGGCGTTGTCCGTCTGGGGGGCCATGTGGTCGATCTGAGCGCTGATCCGGCCCACGTCGCGGCCATCACGGACAGCCAACCACATGGCCACGTCCGCGTGGTCGAAAAAGGGATTGGTCTTCGCCGACAGGGCGTCCATGCGCTCGCTGATCAGCGGCGAAATCCAGGCCGGATCGGCGCTGTTCAGGGTCATCGGCACCCGCACGAACCGCTCCAGTTCGGCGCGGGTGCTTACCTCAATAAGCTCGATAGCGGGCATCATCCCTCCAGCTTCAGGAGCGCGGTCACCGCCAACGCTGTAAATACGATCGGCGCGGTCCATGCGGCCAAGGCCGGTGCGATCGCCCCGCTTTCGCCAAGGGCCACCAGCATCCCGTCCACCACGATGAAGAACAGGCCAGCCCCGACCGCCGCCGCAGTGTAGACGCCCCCTTGGCTGGACCGGAAATTGGCCAGCGCGATTGGAACCGCCAGCAACAACATCACCAGGCCGCCCAGGGGATGGGAAAAGGCCCTGTGCAGGCGGGTTGCATAGTAGCTGGGCGACCGTTCGGACCCGCCGCCGGACAGCGCTCGCCCGGCTGAGGCCGCCGACGGCATCTCGTCCGGAGAGAACAGGGCCTGGACATCCATCGGTTGGAAGCTGGCGTTCCAGGCCATGGATTCCGCGGCGCCTTCGCGTGCGCCTTTCGGCCCGAACCGCACGAAGTGCGGCTGCGTCAGCCGCCAACCGCTGTCTCCATCATAGGCGGCCTTGGTCGCTGAGACCCGTTCGATAAGCCGTCCGGCGGAGTCGCGCCGATAGATTGTGACGTTGTCGAGCGTGCGGCCCGACAGATCCAGGGTGGAGGCCATCACGACGTCGGAGCCAACGCGAAAGGCGCGCGGCTTCGCCACCACCTTCGGTTCCGATCCGACGCCGGTGGCCCGCCACCATTCCTGCAGCGCCGGATCTGTTCGCGGGGCCACATATTCGACGCCGATGAAGTTGACCGCCCCCATGGCCAGAGCCGCCGGCAGCGCCATGGCCGCCATGCGGTAGGTTGAAATGCCTGCGGCGCGCATGGAAACCACCGCGCTCTCCGAGGCCAGCTTCATGAATCCGAAGATTGATCCGGCCAGCACACCGATCGGGGCGGCCTGGTCCAGCAGTCTGGGCGCGCGCAAGAGCGCATAGTGGATCATGCCGCCGCCGCCCAGGCCGCGGCCGATGATTTGCGGCGTCACCTCCAGGAGGTCGAGGACCTGTAGCACCGCCAGGAGCACGAGGGTCGAGGACAGGATTCGGCTGGCCACCGTGCGCAAGACATAGACGAACAGCTTCACGGTCGAACGGGCCTCAGCCGGCGCAGGGCGGCGCGGACATTTTCGATCCCGTCGCCCAGGCCCTGGACAAGCTGGCCCACAGGCGTCTCGCCCGGCCGATGTCGACTGCCGAGGAACATCCAGGTGCAGAAACCGGTGAACAGCAGGAATGGTATGCCCACCGCCAGGGCCGGCGGCGCCTTGCTGGCGTCGGCCAGCCCCTCGCCGAACTGCAATCCATGCTGGAAGGCGAGCATCAGCACCCCGGCGATCACCAGGCCCGCGGTCCGCCGGCCGCGCTTGGCCGCCAGGCCCAACGGAAAAGCGACCAGGGGAAGAAACGGCAGCACCAGCGAGCGTGCGAAACGCCCGTACAACTCCGACAATAGTTTGCGGCGCGGAATCACCGGTTCCGGTTCCGCAGCCTGACTGGCGAGTTCATTGAGCGTGAGTTCGCGCTCGTCACCGCCGCGCGCCCGCATCAGCGCCGCAGCCCCGGTGAGGTCTGTCTGCATCACGAAACTGTCGAACCGCACGCTGTCGACCTTGCCGTCTTTGCGCGCGCCGATCCTGACGCCGTCCCGCAGTGAAAGGGTCACGGTCTTCCCGTCCGGCTGTGCGGTGAGGGTCGCGGAGCCAGCAGTGATGATCTCCTCGCCGTTGTCAGTCGGGCTGCGGATGAACAGGCCCTTCAGGCGGCGGCCTTCGATGGAGGCCATGTCGGCGGTCATCACCGACTTCCCGTCGCTCACGAAGGCGCCCGTGTGCAGGCGCCCGTCCCAGCCGGCGTTGATCGCGGCGTGAAGCACGGCGCGATAGGCGTAGCGGCTGTAAGGCTGCAGGTAGCCAAATACCACCAGGCTCACCATCATCAGAACCAGCCCAAGGCCCAGATAAGGTGCGGCCAGGCGAGTGAGAGAGACGCCGCTCGCCAGCAGGGCCTCTATTTCAGATCCATCATCGAGACGGGCGATCACCAGGAACAGAGCGACCATGAAGGCGACCGGCAACGCCAGGCCCAGGTAGTGCGGCAACAGGTTGGCGGTCAGTTCCAGAACCGGTCCAAACCGCTCGGCGCTGTCGGAAAGCATGTCCAGCAAGCGCAAAGCGCGCTCAAGCAGCATGGACATCACCGTCACCGCCAGGCAGGCCAGCATGGGCCAGGCGGTGAGCCGCAGCACATAGCGGTCGATCATCGCCAGGCGCGACGCACGCACCCGGGCAGAGCGCCGCGGCGCCAGGGTCAGAGCTTCAGCCATTCGCGCCGCATCGTTTGCGCCAACTTCGCCGCGCCGTCGGCGCCGAGGTCGACGGCCTGGGCCAGGGCCGGCGGCCCCGGCCAGCCGGCATCCGGGAAGTCATGACCGTCGTAGGCGCGCAAGCCGGAATAGCGGGGGATGACGTGAAAGTGGACATCAGGGTCCACCATCATCAGCATGAGGTAGTTGATCTTCTCGTAGCCGACCATCTTGTGCAGCAGGGACTCGATCCCCCGCACGGCGGCGCGCAGATCGGAATAGGCGTCGGTGCTGAGATCGGAAAACGCTTTGGCGTCCTCTTTGCAAACCAGGACGAGCGCGCCAAACGTCGGTTGTTTGGGGCGCACCAGCACCAGCCACGATGCGGTTTCGGCCACCAGGGTGGCGGGATAGCCGAAGGCTTTGGCGGTGGCGTTGGTCATGGGCCCATCACGCTTAGGACGACCTGAGCGTTTGATACATAGAAAAGGCCCCGTCCATAGCCGAGATAACCGAAACTCCAGGGCGTGGCCCGCGATTCACGCGATTGGCGTGGCGATTGCTGGGAGGCGATAACGGCCGAGTTCGACGAAGCGGCGGCTGGTGGCGTCGTAGGCGCGGGCGGTGACACGCAGCCCGCGCCGGGGAGCGTCGGGATCAATCTCCACAGCATGCCATCGCCCGCCGTCCGGCGCACCGGCCGAGGCGGATGGGACGCAAAGGCATGGGATCGGTTCGCCAGGTCCCGCCACCGCGCCAAACACCGCCTCGTGCGCATGGCCATGCAGAACAAGGTCTGCGCCGCGCCTGGCCAGCACAGCGCGCAAGGCCGGCGCATCAGTCAGCGACTTGCGCCAGGATACGACGCCAGCCCCAACGGGATGGTGCAGCATCACCACCCGGCACAGGCCGCTAGGCGCAAGTTCGGCCAGAATCTGGTCAAGACGCTCGATCTGGGCTTCGCCAAGTCGGCCTGTGGCCATCAGCGGAGGCGTGGCGAGAGCCGAGCAAAGGTTAACCAGGGCCATTGGGCCGCGCCGGCGCACCTGTGGAAACACCGGCTCGCCCGCATCGCCCAGCCAAGGCGTCAGGCTGGCCAACCGAGCGGCATGGCCTCGCGCGATCAGGGCGTCGTGGTTGCCAAGGCTTACCGTGACCGACTCGGGGCCGCCCAGGTCGCCCAGCCAGCCGCGGGCGTAGGCGAATTCCTCCGGGGTCGAAAAGTTGGTCAGGTCGCCGCTGAGCGCCACATGATCGGGGTCGTAGGCCTTGACGTCATCCACCAGCGCCGCCAGCACCGCCGGGTCATGCAGCTGTCGTTTGCGTCGCCAGGCAAGCCGGCTAAGTGTCCGCTTTGTCGGCAGGTCGCTCAGCCGCGCAGGTGCGACCTCGGCTGCGAGGTGCAGGTCCGACAGATGAGCGAGACGAAAGGCGGGCAAGGAACGTCCGTGAGCAGTGGCCGATTCGCACATCGGCTTGGTATTGAGACGCAGTAACTCTACAGGGAAGGGCGATGTTGACCAGCGTAATGGGCGAAGCGACCCAGTCTCCGGGCGCGCGGATTGTGGGCGCCTCGACGGTAAGGGTCTGGTCGTTGACGTCAACGGCTCGACTGGAGCGTAGCTTCCGGCGCATGAATCTGGCTGCGGATGGCCCCAGCGTTGTCATAGTCCATCAAGGCTGGGTCTACGACGAAGCGCTGATCGGCGCGTTGGCCCGCCGACCCGGGGTGGTTCTGTTGGACTCGGAGGATCGTGCGGTCGCCGCTCATGTGAGCGCTGCGACGGCGGAGGCGACCGCCGCAGCGCTTGAGTTGGGTGAGACGCCGGCGGGATTGGCGCCGCTCTCGGCCGCGGCGCTGCTGGGCGACTACAACAGCGATTTGCGCAAGAAGGAGCCGCCGGTGTTGGAGCGGCTGACCGCAGATAATGTGAGAGAGGTGGAAAGGCGCCTGTTCCAGGGTTCCTACAAGGGCGTCACCGATCTGGTCACCAAATACTGGTGGCCGACCCCGGCGAGGACCGTCACCCGGTGGTGCGCGGCGGCCGGCATCTCGCCCAATCAAGTCACTTTCGCGAGTTTGATCCTGGTGCTGGTAGCCCTGTGGCAATTCTGGCTTGGCCATTTCGGCTTGGGTCTGGCGGCCGCCTGGGTGATGACCTTCCTCGATACTGTGGACGGTAAGCTCGCCCGGGTGACTCTGACTTCGTCGAAGTGGGGCAACATCTTCGACCACGGCATAGACCTCATCCATCCGCCATTCTGGTGGGCGGCCTGGGTGGCGGGGTTGCAGGCGGGAACCCATCCGCTGAGCTGGCCCGGCGCCGTTCTGGCGGTGATCCTGGGCGGCTATGTCGCACAGAGGGTCTTCGAGGGCATTTTCATTGGCGCGTTCAAAATTCATGTGCACGCTTGGCGCCGGTTTGACTCCTGGTTCCGGTTGATCGCCGCCCGGCGCAATCCGAACCTGCTGCTGCTGACCCCGGCGACCCTCCTGGGCCGCCCAGATCTGGGAATTCTGCTCGTGGCCTTGTGGACCGCCGCCTCGCTCGGCGTGCATCTTGTCCAGCTCATCCAGGCAAGCGTGGCTCCGCGTGGCGCGGTGGTCTCCTGGCTGGCCAAGTGATCCAGGACCTCTCGCGATTCGTGGGCGAGGAACTGGCCGGGCCGGTTCCCGACATCGCAGAGCCGATCTTGCAACGCTTGCGCGCGGACTTCCCGCGGGCGCGGGCGATCCTGTTCTACGGTTCGTCCCTACGCACAGGCGACCGTGACGGACTGATGGACTTCTATGTTCTCACTGATGTCTCTCCGGGGATGGCGAGCCGCCTGCTCTGGCCGGACGTGAGCTATCTGGAGGCGCAGGACGGGACGGGTGTGTTGCGGGCGAAGGTCGCGACCATGACGCTTGACCGTTTCGGGTGCGCCGCGGTGGGGAAGGGGCTCGACACCACCATCTGGACCCGCTTCGTGCAGCCCGCGCGGCTGGTCTGGAGCGCGGATGCAGAGGTGAAGGCCGTCGTTTGCCGGGCGATCGCTGGCGCCTGTATCACCGCCGCCGGGTATGCCGCGGCGCTCGGTCCAGCGGACGGCTCCCCCCTCAGTTTTTGGGAAGCCCTGTTCCGCCAGACATACGCCGCGGAGCTTCGGGTGGAATCCGCGGCCCGCGGCGGGTCTATCCTCGGCCATGCACCGGCTCGGTGGGACGCCCTGCTGCCGCTCGCCTGGGGCGCCGCCGGGCTCGAATTCAAAGCCGATGGCGAATCGCTCGCGCCGGGCCTGTCGCCGGCGGAGCGCGAGCGACGCCGGTGGGCCTGGTCCCTGCGGCGCGCCTTCGGGCGGCCGCTGAATGCGGCGCGTCTGGTCAAGGCGGCGTTCACGTTCGAAGGCGCGGCCCGCTACGCGGCCTGGAAGATCGAGCGGCACACAGGTGTGTCCGTGCCGCTCACCCCTTGGCGAGAACGCCACCCGGTACTTGCGGCGCCGGGGGTGCTGTGGCGGCTATGGAGGGCGAAACGCCCCAATTAGGCCGAGGCGCGCTGCTTTGAGTTCGAATCCAGCAGGCCGTATTGCTCACCCACGCGCTGGAAGGCGCGCAGAACCTGATCGATCTGGTCGTCGGTGTGGGCGACGCTGATCGAGGAGCGCAATAGCGGCTTGGAATCGGGCGTGGCCGGCGGCAGGGCCAGGTTCAGATACACGCCCTGGTCCAACAGCGCCTTCCACACGGCGATGGCGCGGGGCTGATCGTCCACCGCGACGGCCACGATCGGGCTGCAGCGGGGCCCCAGCTCAAGACCCATCTTGGCCAGGCCGTTGTACAGCCGTTGCGCATTGGCGTTCAGGCGCGCGCGCAGGCCTGGTTCCTCCACCACCCGGCGCAGCGCCTGCAGCGTCGAGGCCACCACGCTGGGCGGCAGGGAGGCGGTGAACATGTAGGGCCGGCAGACCACCCGCATGACCTCGAAGTCCGCCATGTCGGAAACCAGGAAGCCGCCGATGGCGCCAAGCGATTTGGAGAAGGTGCCGGTGATCACATCAACGTCGGCCTCGACGCCCTCGGCTTCCGCCAGGCCGCGGCCCTTTTCACCCAGCACGCCGAGGGAATGAGCCTCGTCCACCATCAGGTAGGCGTCCATCTCCTTCTTGACCTCGACGATCTCCTTCAGGGGCGCCACGTCGCCCAGCATGGAGAATATGCCCTCGGTGACGATCAGCCGATTGCCCGGTTGGCCCTTCAGGCGCTGCAGTCGTTTGCGCAGGTCGTCCGGGTCGTTGTGACGGAAGCGGATGATCTCCGCATGGCCAAGCCGCGCGCCGTCGTAGAGGCTGGCGTGGCTGTCGGCGTCCAGCAAAAGGTGATCGCCGCGGCCAACCAGGGTCGACAGAATGCCGAGATTCGCCTGGTAGCCGGTGGTGAAGGTCATGGCCGTGCGGCGGCCGTAGAAGTCGGCGATGGCCTGTTCCAGCTCTATATGACCGCCAAAGCTGCCGTTGGCGATCCGCGAGCCGGTGGTGCCGGTGCCCAGGCTGCGGGAGGCGGCGACCGCGGCCTCGATGCAGGACTCGTCAAAAGTGAGCCCCAGATAATTGTTGGTGCCCAGCAGAATCGTCGGCCGGCCGTTCACCACGCCCTCTGTCGGCGACAACACCGCCTCAAACTTCACGTTGAACGGATCGGCGCCCAGCTCACGAATTGAACCGTAGGCGTCGCTGTAGCTCTTGTGCTTATCGAGCAGCCCCATTTGTCTTACCCCCTGCCCCTAAGTTCGTTGATCAGAGCCGCCAGATCGCCGACCGTCTCGACATCCGCCAGACGGTCGATTGGAATCGACAGCTCGAACACGTCCTCAAGCTCCATAACGATATTCATCAAAGTCAGCGAATCCACACCTAGGTCGCGCCCGATCTCCGACTCGGCCGTCACATCGACATTGCGGTTCATCACCGCAGATGCTGTGCGCCCAATCTGATGGACAGTAAGGTCGGTTACCGTTTCCATACTCAACCAATTTCCCGGTGGATTCCGGCGAATGGAACCCCCCAAATCTCTGCGGTCAGCTCACAGCCAGCCGTGCTTACGATACCAGGAAACGGTGTGTTTGAATCCTGACAACAGATCGTAGACGGGCGCCGGCGCCCCGCGTGCTCGCTCATCTGGCTGGATCCCCCAATCGAGATGCGTCAGTTCCCTGACCTTTCCCAATGTAAACGTGACCTTTCCGTGACGCCACCCATCGCCAATGCCTGAGAGGGATGCAATCGCGAAAAGCATGGCCTTCGGAATACGGAATAATTGCGGCTGTCGCTCCAGGGCCACAGCTGCGGCCTGCATAATTTCGCGCCAGTGATAGCCTTCAAAGCGTGCGTCGCTTAACGCGGCGTTCACCGCAAGCCCGCCTGAGGCCAGCGCGACGATCTGGCGCGCAGCGTCTTCGACATGGATCAGCGCCACCCGCGCACGCGGATCCAGCAGCGGCAGCACCGGACTGCGGGCCGCGGCGCGGAAGATCATCAGTGTCTCGCGATCGCCCGGCCCATAGATCGCCGGCGGCCGGACAATCGACAGACTTTCGCCGATTACCTCGCGCGCCGCCGCCTCGCCCGAGTGCTTGGTGGCCGCATAGGCGGAGAGCTGCGGCTCCCGCGCGGCCAAACTGGAGATCAATGTGACACGAGCGCTGGGTGCGGCCCGGCGGGCGGCCAGCGCGAGGCTGCGTGCGCCTTCCACGTTCACCGCCCGCAGCCTTTGCATCGACCCGCCGATCAGGCCGGCGGCATGGATCACCAGATCGGCGCCGGCGCACAGGCGGTTCAGGGACGCTGCGTCGGCGAGGTCGCCGGCCACCACCTCAGGCTCCACGCCGGCCCACAGCGGGCTCACCGGGTCGCGGCGCGCGAGGATGCGCACAGTCCAGCCCGCCTCGGACAAGGCGGCGACGAGGTGCTGGCCGAGAAACCCCGTTGCGCCGGTGAGCGCGGCGAGTCCCAGTTTCACGCCCGTGAGCGCTCCAGGTCGAAGGTTCCGTCCAGGAATGCGGCGCGGGCTTTCGTCCGGCTGAGCTTGCCTGAGGACGTTTGCGGCAGGGCGTGCGGCCCGATCAGGCGCACTTCGGTCTCCAGGCCGTGGCGCAAACGAACGATCCGAACGGCTTCTGAGCGCAGGGCTTCGCGTTGGTCCGGGTCGCTTAGGCGCGCCTGAATCAGCACCACCACCTGCTCCTCCGCGGGACCGGGCACCGAAAAAGCCGCCACGTCGCCGGACCGCACCCGGGCGATCTCGGCCTCGCAGGTCCACTCCAGATCCTGAGGCCAAACATTGCGGCCGTTGACGATCATCAGGTCCTTGCGACGGCCGGTCAGCACGATTTCGCCGCGGTCAAGGTAGCCGATGTCGCCGGTGTCCAGCCAGCCGTCGGCCGACAATACCCGTTCGGTCTCGGCGAGATTGCGGAAGTACCCCCGCATCAGGCTGGGACCTCGGGCGAACACATGGCCGGCGGCGCGCTCCGGCAGCCTCGCGCCATCCTCGCCGCGAACCTCAAGCTCATGCTCGGGCAGCGGCGGTCCGCAACGGGCGAAGGCGCGGGCGCGGGCGTCGCCTTCAGCGGCCACCGCCAGGCCCTCCTGTTCCAGCCGGGTGATATCCAGGGTTTCGGTTTCCAGTCCCCGGCCGAGGGGCGCCATGGTGAGCGCCAGCGTCGCCTCCGCCATGCCGTAGCTGGCCACATAGGCGGCGGGCGAGAATCCGACCGGCGCGAAGGCGCGGGCGAAGTCAGCCAGAGGCCCGGTGCGGATCATGTCGCCGCCGGCGCCGGCGATTCGCCAGCGCGACAGGTCCAGATGGTCAATCGCGCCGGATTCCGCCCGCCGGGCGCAGAGTTCATAACCGAACGTCGGACTATAGGAGACGGTGGCGCCGTTGCGGCCGATCAGATCGAGCCAAAGCAGCGGGCGTCGCACGAAGGCGCCGGTCGGCAACAGGTCGACGCTCATCTGGCAAGTGAGCGGGCTCAACAGAAATCCCACCAGTCCCATGTCGTGATAGAGCGGCAGCCAGGAAATCGCCCGATCTTCGGGGCGCACTTTCAGACCATGCCGGGTCATGGCGACGGCATTGGCCATTAGCGCCCGGTGAGTGACCAGCACCCCCGTGGGGAAGCGCGTGCTCCCGGAGGAAAACTGAAGATAGCAGGGGTCATCCGGGCCAATCGCCGGCAGCATGGCCTCAGCGGGTTCCGGCAGGTCGGCGAGGGTTCCCACGAAGCGCACTGACGCGGCTGGCGCCTGCGGCGTCCAGGCCACGATGGCGGCGGGTCCGATCAGGGCCGCTGCGTCAGCCGCCTCCAGCATCCGGCCGACCTGGGCGATATAGGCCTCCTTGCCGCCCAGCGGCGCGGGCAAAGGTAGCGGGGCGGGGATCATGCCGGCGTATTGGCAGGCGAAGAAGGCGCGCACGAAATCGCCGTCGGTCTCTGCGACCAACCCGACGCGATCGCCTGGTGCGAGGCCAGCGGCCATCAGCCGCCGCGCAAGGGTCATCGCCTGGTCGCGCAGGTCTCGATAACTCAGCGATTCGGCCAGTTCGCCACGCATGCCGTGAAGGGTCACGCCAGTTTCGCCAGTGGCGGCGAAGTCCAACGCCTCGATGAGCGTGGCGAAGTCGGCATAGCGGACCAGACGGTCCGCGGCTGTCGGCAGAAGCATCATGGCGCCCGCTTGGCTTGGGCGGGGTCATCCGCGCAAGTAATTTCGTATTCCGTCGACAGCTTGGCTTTCGGCGGACGTTTCCATCGCAGCATCAGGAACATGCCCACCGCCAGCGCCGCCATGGCGCAGACCAGGGCTGCGCCCGCTCCGACCAGGCCATGGGTCTTGACCACTGGCGCCAGCACCAACAGCAGCAAAGCCGCCACCACGAAGCGCACTTTCAACGCGTCGCCCGGCCGGCCAAGGGACACCAGCATCGGCTCCAGCGGCAACGCCCAGATGCTGATCGCCGCGGCCGCGACCTGCCAGGTCATCACAACTGCGCCGGAGGCGAAGGCTTCCCCCAGAATCAGCCGCAACAGCGGTTCGCCTGCGAATGCCGACACCACCAGTGCGCCGGTGGCGACGCTTCCGCCCACCAGACCGACCTGACTCGCCAGCTTGCGCATCGCCTTCTCGCCTTCCGTATGATTCAGGCGCGCCAGCTCGGGGTAGAGCGCCGGCACCAATAGCTTTGCGGGCTTGACCAAGGCGTCAGCCACCTGTCGGCCGATCCGCCACAGGGCGGCCGAGGCGGGGCCGACCACTGCACCGACCACAAGGGTTACGGCATGAGTGAAGGCGGTGTCGACGCTGCCGCTCAGGTTGGTGGCCCAGGCGAATCGCCAGGCGCCGGGCAGCCCACGGGCCAGCGGTCCGCGCCAGCGGAAACCGGAAATAAGGTCGCGGCGCTTCATCTCCTTGAGGCAGACCCAGGCGGTATAGGCGAAGGTCGCCGCTGTGCCCGCGGCCCATATCGCCAGAAACAGGCTGAGCGAGGCGCCAAACACCAGGGCCAGCGCACTGCCCGCCAGACGAACCCCGGAGGTGATAGGCGCCTGGGCCGCCAGCAGGTCGAATCGGTTGAACAGCCGCATGAGTCCCAGCGGCGTCGCCGCCACCATGAAGATGATGCTCAAGCAATAGATTGAGGCGGCGTGCGAGTGGTCGGTTCCCCAGCCCAGGTGGTCGCCGGCCACGGCGATCGCGATCTGGGCGACAGCCATCCCGCCCAGGACGCTGAGGACGTCATTGAAAATGGTGAACCGGATTACCTGCTGCAGGTCGCCGCGACGGCCTTCCGCCAGCGGCGCCGCGCCGAAGTGCAGAACGGTCTGCCAGGAGTTGAAGGTCACCACGTCAGCCACCAGCTGAGCGAAAGCGTTGATCAGAATCAGCACGCCCACATCGCGCGCGCCCAGCATGCGGGCGGCGACGGCGAGGTAGGCGATGCTGATCACCGCATTAGCGACCCGGCCGGTTAAAAGCACGCCGGCGTTGGCCAAGACCTTACCCAACAACGGGCGCGGCGTGTGGACGGCGGCGTCAAGCCCCACGGGCGCCCCCCCAAACGTCGGTGGCGCGATGTGGGCGAAGTACGGAGTGGCGTGTCAAGGCGGCGCAGTCCTCGGGCGCGGCGCAAGCGGCCGTTCGGCGCCCTAAGTAGCTTCCGAAGGCCGGACCCGCCAGATTCAAAGCGTCGCACATTGCCGTCATTGGGTGCGTCATTTGGATCGCCATTGGCAGCGCGCGATGGCTTTGGCGACTACTGTGCGCCAATTCGGCCTCGGACCCGGCCCTTAAACACCATGCGTCCGCCATCCTGGTCCACGGTGTAGCGGTCCGAACTCACCTCCGCCCCGCGACCCTGGCTCTGGACGCCGGAGCCGGTTACGCGACCGGTGCGGATGTCGAAGACCGCGTCGTTGAAGTTCAGGCGGTAGCCAGATCCGTCCTGCACGCGCACATCGCCTTGCAGCCGCAAAGTCATGTCGTCCTGTCGAAAGACGCCGCGACGGGCTGTGGTGTTGGTGGGTTCGCCGTCGAGTCGGCTCACACTGATATTCGGCGCGTCGAGCACGATCCGCGTTTCATCGCCGGCGTCGCGCATCCCTGACTTGGCCGAGACGAAATAGCGGCTGCCGTCGCGGGATTCCCCAGTGAAGATGGGGTTGACCATCCGCACGGCGGCGGCCGGCGCCTCGGCCTCGGGGATCAGAACCATGCGGATACCGCGCCAGACCACCTGGCCGGTCACCCCCGCCAGGGTCGCAGCAGCCATCACCGGCAGGGCTACGCGCAGCGCCTTGACCCAAGCCAACCGTTGCCGGCGACGCGTGGCGACTGAAGCTGAAAATACGGCGAGCAATCCGCGACCTCGAACCTGGGGACGGGATCGCTTGTCCGGGAAAGCGGCGGTCAGGGCAAGTCCCGCGTCGGTCTGCCGCGTGCCTGCGGTCTTGCGGCGACCGCGGCCATAATAGAATACTGACGCCCAGACGCGCCAGTAAAGGTGCGCATTCCAGGGAAGGGAAACAATGAACGACACGGGATTCTTTGGCGCGATCATCATCGGCATCATCGCCGGCTGGATCGCAGAGCGGCTATTGAACCGTCACCACGGTCTGCTCACCAATCTGGCTGTGGGGTTGGTTGGGGGCCTGATCGGCGAAAAACTCGCGGGGCTCTTTCATATCGACTTCGCCGGCAAACTCTCCAGCCTGGTGGTCTCGACCATCGGCGCGGTGCTGCTGCTTTTCCTGCTCGGCATGGTCAAGAAGAACAAGCACATTGAGGCGCCTCCCGCGCCGCCCGCCGCCTGAGGCGGAAGACTCGGATTTTCGCCGGCGCGCGCAATCAGCCGCCCGGCGGGAACTCGACCGTCGCCTTGTTGAATCCGCCTACGCCACCGCTACGCACTCGGGAAACCGTCGCGTGGCGGCGGCGGCGGCCGCAAGCACGCCTGCCGCCCAGCCGAACCACACCGGATCCTGGGCCTTTTCGCATTTCGGAACGCCCTTGTGTCGCTCCGGATGACCGCCGTTAGGGTGAGCTGACCCTTCGAAGTGATGCGGATGAACAATACTTACTCTGTCAAGTAAGAGCAGGTTGGTCGGCCGTCAGCTTCCGCCAAGCCCCAGGGCCCGGCTGACCGCATAGAGGGCCAGCCCCACAAGTCCACCCACCACCGTGCCGTTCACCCGAATGAATTGCAGGTCCCGCCCCACCTGCAGCTCAAGTTTCTCGACAATCGAACGAGTGTCCCAGCCCTCCACCACGCCGGCGATAAAGCGGCCGATCTCGCGGCGGCGCGGCGCGATGACCTGGGTCGCGGCTGCGCGCATCCAGGCGTTCAGCGTCGCCCGCGCCGGCTCATCCTCGTCAAGCCACTCGCCGAAGCTGATCAGGGCGCGGGTAAACGCCGCCTCCAGGTCCCGGAATCCCGGTCCGGAGAGGGCCGAGGTCAGGATCTGCGCAAACTGGCCCAAAACCCGCGGATCCTCCAGCAGCGTGCGTTTGAGGGCCTCGGCGCGGGTGCGGAGCGCCGGGTCGGTTTCCAGCCGGTCGATGAACCGCTCCACCGCCGCCGACAGGTCGGTTCGCCAAGGATGATCCGGCGCGCGCATCTCCTGCAGGATCTCGCCCAGGGCGGAGACCACCTTGTCGGCGATTTTTCCGTCGACCCATTTGGGTAGCCACTTGAAGGTCCGCCCCGCCACCATGGTGCGGATCATCTCCTCCCGCTCGGCGATGTAGCGAGCCAGCGCGTCGAGGCCGCGGTCCAGGATCGCCCTGGCCCGGCCTTCGCTCCAAACCGCCCGCGCCAGGCCCGCGGCCAGGGGCGCCGCCGGCAGGGCGCGTACGACCGATCCCGTGGCGGCGGCGAAGAAGTCCCGCCGTGCGTCCGCCGGCGTCATGTTCAGCAGTTCCGGAATGAGCGTGGTGATACGCTCGGCCAAGGCGCTCGCATTGGCTTCCTGGCGCAGCCAGCGCGCGCCCCAGCGGGCCAGCTCGAATTGCCGCAGCTTGCCTTCCAGCACCGCCTCGGTGAGGAAGTTCTCAGCAATGAAACCGCCCAGCGCCTCGCCGATCCGCTGCTTGTTGCGTGGGATCAGCCCGGTGTGAGGGATTGGCAGACCCAGCGGACGGCGGAACAGGGCGGTCACCGCGAACCAGTCGGCGCAGGCGCCCACCACAGCAGCTTCGGCGAAGGCGCGAACGTAGCCCAGCCCAAAGGCCAGCCCAGCACCGCGGGCTATGGCCAGACTGGACGCCGCGAACACCGCCGCCATGGCGATCAGAAGTCCGGTGGCGAGGGTCTGCATTCGCCGCAGCTCGGCGGCTCTTTGAGCGTCGGACGGAGTGTCGGGCGCGCGTTCCATGCCAATCCATGGCGCCAGGCGATGCGCCTGCGCAATGACTCATGGCAAGTTGGCGGTCTTGCCGACCGCGGACCCCCCGCCTAGCGTTCGTCACCTCAACCGGGAGATCAGGTATGGCGCGCGGCGCGGATAAGACCCGACTGGGCTACCTGGACGACCACCTCAAGCGGGAGATCAACCGGGGCGCCTTTCCCGGCGTCACCACCAACATCTGGCGCGAAGGTCGCTTGATCCACGAAAACGCCCTGGGTCAGCGCGATATCGAACGCGGCGCGCCGATGACCTCCGACAGCCTTTGCCGGCTCTATTCCATGTCCAAGCCGATCACCTCGGTGGCGCTGATGCAGCTCTACGAGCGCGGCCTTGTGCGTCTCGACCAACCGGTGGCCGACTTCATTCCCGCCTGGAAGGACTTGCAGGTCCGCGATCCCGCCGACCGCCGGGCGAACATCGCCTGCGCCCGGCCCATGAGCGTCCAGCACCTGCTCTCCCACCAGTCGGGCCTCGGGACCGCCCACGCCGCCCGGCCGGCCCTGGGCGATCACCCCGCCCGGCCGGCGCCGCGCACCCTGGACGAGACGGTGGCGCGGCTGGCCCAGGCGCCCTTGAGCTTCCATCCGGGCGATGAGTTCGACTATGGCGTCTCCACCGATATCGTCGGCTATCTGGTCCAGGTGATCTCCGGCGAGCGGTTCGACCGCTATCTCCAGCGCTGGATCTTCGAGCCCCTGGGCATGACCGACACCGCCTTCAACGCCCGCGACCCGGCCCGCCTGGCCGCGCTTTACGAAAAACGTCCCGACGGCCTGAAGCTCATCGATGATCCGGCGGCGAGCCGGCTGTTGGGCGACATCACCTACCATTCCGGTTCCGGCGGTCTGGTGGGAACCGCGATCGACTACCAGCGCTTCGGCCGCATGCTGCTGGGCCACGGCGAGCTGGACGGACAGCGCATCCTCGGCCGCAAGACCCTGGAGCTTATGACTCTCAACCATTTGACCGGCGGTCGCACAATCTCCGCCGCCACCCGTCAGCCCTTCTTCAAGCCCTTTACCGGCCAGGGCTTCGGCCTTGGCTTCGGGATCATGCTCGACCCCGCCGAGGCCGGACTGTCCGGCTCAATCGGCGAGTTCAACTGGACCGGCGCCGCCGGGTCCCTGTGCTTCGTCGATCCCGCAGAGGATCTGATGGTGGTGTTCATGACCCAGTCCATGCCGCCCCTCCCGCCCCCGGACCCGGCCAATCCCTATGGCTGGCGGGAATTGCGGGCGCTGATCTACGGGGCGTTGGCGTAGCCGGCGCTGGCGACAAATCGCGCGCCCGGACCCAATCTTCACCCGATAGCCGCCCCAATCGCCTCGGCGATCTCCGCCTCGCTCAGCCCCGCCTCGCGCAGCACCTCGGCGCTGTGCTCACCGAGCCGAGGGGCCGGGCCGGCGGGGCCGGTGTCGAGGCCGGGGAAGCGCACCGGGCCGGCCGGCGCCCAGAAGCTGCCCCCATGGCCGTTGGGCTGTTCGACGAAACAGCCCGCCGCGTGCGCCTGCGGATCCATTTCGAATTCGGTCAGGGTGGCCAGGGGCGCCCAGGCCAAATCGGCGGCGTCAAGCCGTTCGCGGATCTCCTCCAGCGTCAGCTTCGCAAAGGCTGCATCGATGGCCGTGCGCAATAGCTGCACCGACTCGGGGTCGGTGACCGGCGGCTGGTAACGCGGATCGCCGCCCAGCTGCGGCAGCCCCAGCGCGTCCATCAGCAAAGGAAAGTCCGCCGGCCCGCGCGGAACCAGGCCCACCCAACGGTCGTCGGCGGTGCGGAAATACCCCGAATTGGCCACCGGCCGCTGATCCCGCGGGACAGCGGTCTGGGTCGCGCCGTGGCGCAGATGGGCCGACAGATCGCAGCCCAGAGCATAGGCCGCGGCCCGCATCAACGACACTTCCACCAACCGTCCGACGCCTGTGCGGCTGCGCTCATGCAGGGCTGCCAGCACGCCCGCCAAGGTGGCCAGGGCGGTCATGTGGTCTCCGAACCCCGGCCGATTGGGGAACGGCTCCTGGTTCGGCGGGATGGTCGAAGCGCCGACGCCGCTACGCCCCCAGAATACGGTGATATCGAAGCCGGCCTTGTCGATCTCATCGCCCACCAGTCCGAAGGCGCTGACGCTGGCGTAGATCAGCTTCGGATACCGCTCGCGGATCGACCCATAATCGAGGCCCAGACGTTTGAGACCGCCGGGGCGGAAGTTGGTGATCAGGACGTCGGCGCCTTCGAGCAGGGCCAGCATCGCCCTGTGGCCCGCAGGTGTGGCCAGGTCGAGCGCGACGCCGCGCTTGCCTCGGTTGTCCAGGGTGAAGCCCGGTCCGGCGGGATCGCCGCTGGCGGCGTCGTGGTGGGCGCTGCGGATCGGGTCGCCGGCGAAGGTTTCCACCTTGATCACTTCGGCGCCCCAGTCGGCCATCAGGCCGGCGCAACCGGGCCCGGCGATCCAGCCGGCCCAGTCGATCACCTTCAGTCCCTTGAGCAGCATGCGGGCGCTTTCCCGGGCGCGCCGCCTAACCCGCCGTGACCCCGCCGTCCGCCGACAGACAGGCCCCGTGGATGGCGCTGGCCCGGTCGGAGGCGGTGAAGACGATCAGTTCGGCGACCTCTTTCGCCTCGCTCGGCGGGCGCACGCCGGAATAGCGGACCATCAGCTCTACATCCAGGTCGTCGGGGCGGTGCACGCCTTCGCCGATCTCGGTCTTCATGGTGCCGGGCGCCACCGCGTTGATGCGGATGCCGGCCTTCATGTACTCCATCGCCATCGACTTGGTCATCATCAAGAGGCCGCCCTTGGAGGCGGAGTAGGGCACGATGTAGGCGCAGCCGATCTGGGCGGCCTGTGACGCCACATTGACGATATTGCCGTTGGTCTCCAGCAGGTGCGGAATCGCCGCCTGGCTGAACCAGAACGGCGCCGACAGGTTCACCGCCATTATGATCGACCAGTCCGCCTCCGGCACGTCGGTCACCCGGCCAAACCGAAGGGCGGCCGCGACGTTGCAGAGCACGTCTAGACGACCGTAAGCCTTCACCGCCGCCGCGACAGCAGCCTGGCAATTGGCGCGTTGGGAGATATCAGCGACCATCGCCTGACAGGGCGCGCCCGTCGCCGCCAGTTCGGCGCGGGTCTGCTCCAGCCGATCGGCCAGCACGTCCACCAGGAACAGCGAGGCTCCGCGGCTGGCGAAGATTCGCGCCGTCTCGGCGCCCAACCCTCGCGCTGAGCCGGTGATCAATACCACCTTGCCGTCGAAATCCTTTTCCATCTTAGACTCCCTCCCTTCGGACTTGGGCCAGTACGGACACGATCCCGAGCCAATCTCAACGGCAATCTATACCGCACATCCAAGAGTGGCGTTCATCGAACTAGGCGCTCTACAGGCTGAAAAATGCGCGCTAAGGTATGAATCATTTCGATTCTACAATGGCGCGCATCGAGTCACTAAGAGCACCATGCCGAATTCCAATCCCTCACCCAAGCCGCAGAACGCCGCCCGCGCAGCGGTTCACACCTTACGGGAAATCATCCTGTCGCGGCCTGGCGGGGCGTTCCTGGGTTCGGAGGACGAGCTGGCTTCGCTGCTGGGCGTGGGCCGGGCGACCCTGCGCCAGACCGCGCGGCTGCTGGAGCACGAACATCTGCTCAAGGTTAAGCGTGGCGTGGGCGGCGGCTACTATGGTCACAGGCCCGACAGCCGCGCGGTGACCAGCGCCGTGGCCACCCATCTACGCATTCATACGCCAAGTTTCCTGGAATTGGTCGTGGCCGCAGGCGGGCTTCACGCCCAGCTTGCGCGCTTGGCCGCAGAGGCGCCGCCCGAGGCCGACCGCAGGCCGATCGCCGCAGCCGCAGCCATGCTTCGCGAGGAAGACCTTTCGGCGGGTGGCCTGGCGAGGGCTGAAATGGCCGTGCGCGACCACCTCTATGAGCTGGCGAGAAATCCGTTCATCGAGCTGATCCTGCGGGTTCACACCGAGATCTGCTTCCGTGAAATTCACAAACCGGTTTTCAACAGCCCTGAACGGCTCCGGGCGTTCCGCAAGAATCGCCTGAGCCTGGTGGCCGCCGTCATCGACGGTGACGCGGAAGTCGCCGTAGTCCACGCCAGGCGCGCGAATGCGATGGTTGAATCCTGGGCCAGGGATCTGCAGGATGACCCGCTGCGGCGGGACGACAGCTCCCGGTTCGATTTGCTCATCGCGCCCTGAGCCGCCGCCAGGGTCCGGCGACCGGCGAGGCCTCAGGCGTAGAAAGCCTCGCCCTTGCGCAGGCTCTGGTACTGGGCATCGTCATGGCCGAACAGCACCGTGGCGCCATCTTTCTGCAGCCGGGCCACCTCTTCGAAGACTTTCGCCGACTTTTCGTGGTCCCAGGTCACCTTTGGCGCATAACGCTTGTCCAGGCAGGCCTGCACGGGAATTGCGTCGGAGGCCAGGACGAAGGCCCCGTCCTTATCCAGAACCACGTGGCAGATCACCATGCCCGGCGTGTGCCCCGGCGCGGGTAGCAGGGTCAGGCGGCCATCGCCGAACAGGTCGCGCTGGGCGTCGATGGTTTCGAACACCTGGTCATGGTCCCAGTCGATGCGCATGTAGCCTTTGGAATCAGAATCATCGGCCTTCGCAGCCGCCAGTTCCGCGGCATGACAGACAATGGTCGCCCGCTTGAAGAAGGCGTTACAGCCGCAGTGGTCGATGTGCAGGTGGGAACAGATCACCACGTCGATGTCGTCGGCGGTGAGGCCCGCCTTGGGCAATTCATTCACCACTGCATCCTTGGCCTCGAAAATCGGCACGGAGATCCTCGCCGTTGGTCCCCATCGGCCGTCCGGATCGGTCGCCGCGTCGGGATGACAACCGGTGTCGAACAGCACATTCCCCTGAGCGTGCTTCAGCAGAATGCAGGACACCGGCAGTTCGAAGGTCTCCTCCTTGGCGGCGTCGGGATAATAGATGCCTCGGCGCATGCGCAGCCGTCCGCCCGACAACACGTGCATCTTCATGGGCCGAGCTCCGCTACAGGTTCCAGCCGGTCCAGGCGGTGCCGAACGGTCCCGTCAGCGGCCGGTCCAAGAGATCGTCCAACCATTCCATCTCACCGGAGTCCAGGCTGGCGCGCTGGTCGGCGTTGATGAGGCCCTGGTCGAACAGCATTTTCGGCAGCCGAACCATCACCAGCCTTATCCGTAAGGCGTTCAAGACCAGGTGCCAGTCGAGGTTCTGGGCCTTGCGACCCATCATATCTTCCCACAGCGCAATGGTCTCGGCGGGGGTCCCGAAGCCTTCGAGGCGTGGCAGGCCGCGTTGGGTTGAGTTGGACTGGTCCATCACGGTCCACCAGGCGAGATCGCACTCGGGTCCTGCAATCGAGACCATGTCCCAATCCAGCAGGGCCACCGGCTCCACACCTTTGAAAATAATGTTGGGCGGGCGCGAGTCGCCCCACGAAAACCCGGGCGGCGGATCCGCCGGCATGTTCGCCTGCAGCCATTCTGCGGCCTTGCGCACGATCGGCAGGGCGTCGCCGCCGCACCATTTGGCATAGGCGATCCAGTGGTTCATCTCCTGCTCAAGGCCGTTGCGGCCCAGGTGCGGACGCTCCAGGAACGCCACCTTGGCAAGGTCGACCCGGTGGATCTTGGTCATCAGCTCGACGGTGTTGCGCCAAAGCTGCCGGCGTTCGGGCACGGAAAGGTCCGTCACCCAGCCGGCGGTGTAGTAATGGGGATCGTCAGCCGGGACCAAGCCGTCGACCCGTCGCATGACGAAGAACGGTTCGCCGAACAGGGTCTTGTCCGGCTCGTAGCCGATGATCGGCGGGGAGGGTATGTGGGGCTCGCCCTCCAGCATCTGGTAAAGCCTGCAGTGGACCTCTACGTCCATGCCCATGAACAGGTGATAGGTCGTACCCACACGCACAACATAGCCTGTCTCACTCGCGCCCTCCCGAGCGGTGACGAGGATGGTCTCGTTGGCCACGCCCGCGCCGGTGGGGATTCGCAGGTCGGTGATCTCCAGTCCCCCGCCGTTCGGGACATGCGCTCTAAGCCAGGCCTGTAGGCCTGCGCGCACGTCATTAAGCTCGCGCATCTGCGGCTTGGTGGGAATCTGCACGTATTCCTGGGCAGGCTCTTCGGCCATTGCGGTGCTCCTCATTTTGCGGGCACGTTGCGACAACCGACCGCCGCGCGCAACGCCCTGACCGCCATGGAGATGTCCGTAGCATGACCGATTGGTCCACAAAGGTAGTGGTGATCGTCTCGGCGAGCTTCGGCCACGGCTGGCGGGCTGGCGTGCGCCATGTGGGCTGGGCCTGCGCCCAGACCTTCGCGGCTGCGGGAGCGAGCGTCGTTGTGGTGGACCCTGACGATGTGGGCATGGTCGAGCTCTGCGGCGAGGTTCGCGCCGGCGGTGGGCGAATCGATTCGATTTCCGCCGACCTCACCGATCCCGCCGCCCTGGAGCGCGCCCGTGACACGGTCTTTGCGCTGCACGGCCGCGCTGATGTGCTGGTCAACGCCCACACCGCCATCGAGGCCGGAGGCGTGGAGGCGTCATCCTACCAGTCGTGGCGCGAGGTGGTGGCCTTCGACCTCCTGGGCCCGGTCTTCGCCGCCAAGGCCTTTCTGCCCCTGTTGAAGACCGGTCAGGCGCAAAGCGTGGTGCACATCGGCTCGGTGGACGGCGCCCTGGGCCATCCGCTGTTTCCCTCCTATTCGGCGGCCAAGGGCGGGCTCAATGCGCTCACCCATGTGATGGCCCACGATTTCGCGCGCCATGGGATCCGGGTGAACTGCGCCGCCCGCGCCATGCTGGCCGAGGCACATGCGCCGGTTCCGCCGCAGATGGCCGAGCTGGAGGCCCAGACCATGCTCGGACGTTCGGGAACACCCGACGAACTGGCCGCGGTGGTGATGTTCTTGGCCTCGGATGAGGCTGCCTATGTCACCGGCGCCGTGCTGCCGGTGGACGGGGGGATGAGCGCGCTGACGCCGGGTTGCGCGGCGCATGCGAAACAGAACAAGGCTTGAATTTCATATTGAGGACACCGCCATGGAACTGATCGGAAAGCGCATCATTGTCACCGGGGTCGCCCGTGGCATCGGGGCGGCGACGTTGAAGGCCTACGTGGCCGCCGGCGCTGTGGTGGCGGCCTTTGATGTGCTGGACGAGGAGGGTCGTGCGGTGGTCGAGGCGGCCAATGCGTCTGGCCAGGGTCGGGCGGTCTATCGCCACTGCGACGTGGCCAGTCGCGCCGAGACCAAGGCGGCGGTCGACGCCGCCGTGGCCGAGATGGGCGGCCTCGACGCCCTGGTCAACATCGCCGGCGTCGAGCGCACCGCCCCGGCCGAGACCATCGATGACGACCACTGGGACCTGATGTTCGAGACCAACGCCCGCGGCGTCATGAACACCAACCAAGCGGTGTTTCCGCACCTGAAGGACAAGGGCGGCCAGATCATCAACTTCGGCTCAGGCGCAGGCGTGCGCGGCATGGCCGGCGGGGCGGCCTATTCCGCCGCAAAGGGCGCGGTGCTGGCCTGGACCCGCACAGTGGCGCAGGAGTGGGGCCAGTACGGGATTACCGTCAACGCCATGGCGCCGGGCATGTGGACGCCCATGTACGAAGCGCACCGCGCGAGGATGTCGTCGGCCGAACTGGTCGCCCACGATGCCGGCATGGCCCAGCGGATTCCCATCGGTGGAAAGCTCGGCGACCCGGAATCGCAGATGGCGCCGGTGATGGTGTTCCTGGTCTCCGATGGCGCCAGGTTCATCACCGGCCAGACCCTGCCGGTGGACGGCGGCATGATGATGATGACCTGAGGCGCCGCCTCAGCAGACGTCGGCGGCGGCCACCACCGGGCGGCTCTCGCGGGTCGCCTTCATGCGGCTGTTGGGATCATCCGGGTCGGAGGTCAGCACCACATGGTCGGCGTGCACCTCAAGCAGGGTGCCGGCGAACGGAAAGTCGTCGAAACTTTCCGGCACGCGATAGCTGACCTGATCACCGACCTTGAAGGTCGCCGGATCGAAGTTGAAATCGATGGGGCACTTTTCCACGGGGGTCGTCCTTGAGGCTGAATGTTTGCGTGAATTGAGCCGTCGTTGGGCCTTCGATGCAAGCCCACTGTGCGACTTTCCATCCACATGGCGCAATGTCAGATACGGCCAGGGCGTTTTCGACCTTTCCAGCCCGGGCGGAGGACACAGGCGATGAGGGTCACCATCGGGACGGTCGGCTGACGTGCTGCGCGACCTCGCCCATGCGGTCTTGAGCGCGATCCGCCGGCGCCCGGCGATCCACCGGCCGTTCCACAGGCTGGCGCTTGCTCTGTCGCGCACCGGCGCCGGTTCGGCGCTGATCCGCGCGCTGATGCGGCCGGCCGCGGTCACCGCCGCCGACTACCGGCGCTGGGCCGAAGCCCATGGCGCCCTGACGGCCGCCGACCGCGCCGCCATCACAGCCGGGATCGCCGCCATGGCCGATCCGCCGCTGATTTCGGTGATCATGGCCGCCTATGAGACCCATATCCCCTCGCTCCAGGAGGCCATCGCCTCGGTGCGCGATCAGCTCTATCCGCACTGGGAACTATGTATCTGCGACGACGGCTCGCCTTCGCCCCAGGTTTGGGCGGCGCTCACCGCGGCCGCCGCCGCCGATCCGCGGATCAAGATCGTGCGCCGCGACGTAAATGGACACATCAGCCTGGCCGCCAACACCGCGCTCGGCCTGGCCAAGGGGGTGTTCGCGGCCTTCATGGACCACGACGACCGGTTGGCCCCCGACGCCCTGTTCCACATCGCCCGCTGCGCCGACGCCGACCTGATCTTCACCGACGAGGACAAGATCGACGCCGAGGGCCGCCGCTTCGAGCCTCACTTCAAGACCGCCTGGGACCCCGAGCGGATGATGGCCATGAACCAGGTCAATCATCTGACCGCTATTCGGCTATCTCTGGTGAGAGAACTCGGCGGCCTGCGTGAGGGTCTTGAAGGCGCGCAGGACCACGATCTCGTCCTGCGCGTCGCCGAACGCACCACGCCGGACCGCATCCGCCACATTCCCCGCGTCCTCTACCACTGGCGCCAGATGGGCCAGGCGGCCTCCTTCTCCGAGGACCACCAGGCGCGCTGCGCCGAGGCCGCCCGCCGCGCCGTGCAGGAGCACCTTCAGCGCACGGGGCAGGGCGGCGCCGTCGCCGAGCCCATCTCCGGCGCTCCCGGCTGGACGCGGGTCCGCCGACCATTGCCACACCCGGCGCCGAAGGTCAGCGTCGTCGTGCCCACCCGCGACCGCGCCGATCTGCTGACAGTCTGCGCTCGCGGTATCCTTCAGCATACGGATTATCCGGATCTGGAGCTGATCATCGTCGACAACGGCAGCGTCGAGGAAGCGACACGGGCCCTCTTCGCCGACCTCGCGCGCGACCCGCGGGTGAGCGTTCTCGCAGCCCCCGGCGCCTTCAACTTCTCAGCCCTCAACAACCTGGGCGCGGCGGCGGCGCAGGGCGAGGTGCTGGTGCTGCTCAACAACGACATCGAGATCACCCACCCGGCCTGGCTCGGCGAACTGGTGGTCCAGGCGGTCCGACCGCAGGTGGGCGCGGTGGGCGGGCGCCTGCTGTTCCCTGATGGCCGCGTGCAGCACGCCGGCATCGTGCTGGGTCTCGGCGGTCAGGTCGCTGGTCACCTACACTTCGGCGCGCCCCGCCATGATCCGGGCTATTTCGGCGACCTGCGTCTGGCCCGCAACGTCTCGGCGGTCACCGCCGCTTGCCTCGCCATACGCCGGGACCTCTTCCTTGAGATCGGCGGCCTGGACGCCGAACACCTGCATGTAGCCTTTAACGACGTCGACCTGTGCCTGCGCCTCACCACCGCCGGCTATCAGGTGATCTGCACGCCGCTCGCCGAACTCATCCACCACGAATCCGCCACCCGCCGCACAGACGTGGCCGGCCCCGCCGCCGCTCGCTACGCCCGCGAAACCGCCGTCATGCGCGAGCGCTGGAGCGCGGCCCTGGAGGCCGATCCCTGGTTCAACCCCAACTTCGACCTGCAGGCCGGGGATTATCGGTTGGGGGCGGGGGGGACCGCTGCTTGAGCCGGCCATTGGCCTATGCTATGGCCTATGCCAATGGAGCATCCAATGGGCTATGAGCGCCACGTGAAGCTGTTCAGGAACGGTCGCAATCAGGCCGTCCGCATTCCGCGCGAGTTCGAACTGCCCGGCGAAGACGCGGTCATGCGTAAGGATGGCGACAGGCTGATCATTGAGGCGGCGCCCCGGAAATCACTGCTCGCGCTGCTGGCGACGCTGGAGCCGATTGACGACGAATTTCCTGAGATCGACGATCTCCCGGCCGAGCCCTTCGACCTGTGACGCGCTATCTGCTTGACTCCAATATTCTCTCCGACCTGGTGCGCAATCCGCAAGGCAGGGCTGCGCAGCGAATTGGAGAGGTTGGCGAAGCCGATGTTTGCACAAGCATCGTCGTGGCGGCCGAGTTGCGATTCGGGATCGCCAAGGGCGGATCGCCTCGCCTTCGCGCGCGGGTGGAGGCGCTCCTCGATCGACTGGTAGTGCATGCGTTCGAAAGCCCTGCCGATGGCGCCTATGCCGAAATCCGTGCGCGCCTTGAGGCGTCGGGTAACGCCATCGGCGCCAATGATACGTTGATCGCCGCGCACGCTCTCGCCCTCGACTGCGTCGTCGTCACCGACAACGAACGGGAGTTCCGGCGTGTTCCGGGACTGGCGGTTGAGAACTGGCTGCGCGCGTCCTGAAGGTTGGGTGCCGCCACAGGTCCGGTGCCTTGCGGGCGATCGGGATGACCGAAAGCGTTGCCGCCGCCATTTGCGGGGCGCGAACGCGCCGGGGTTTTGATAGGCGTCGCCGGATTCCGTGTTTCTATGTCACTGAAAACGAAACATCGGGGCATGGTCTGGGGGATGTATGTCGAACCGGACGGACGGCGGTTGGGCGTGGGCAAGCTCCTGCTCAACGTCATCGTGGCGCATGCGAAAACCGAGGTCGAAGACCTCACGCTCACGGTTGCGTCGCAGAACGAACCGGCCATCAACCTATACCGAAGGTTCGGCTTCGTTGAATACGGACTCGACCCACGCGCGCTGAAAGTCGATGGCGTCTACATCGATGAGGTTCTCATGCGCCTCTCACTGGAATTAGGTCCGAAACACCCCACCCCCACGTCAATCCCGGTCGCACCCGACAATTCGTGACTTGACGATAAGGTGCATGGCATTGATCCGCGAAAAATTGAAACCGGGCCTCTTTTTTCACTCCCTCAGCGCCGGTTGGTGAAGTTCCCCACATCCAGGCGCGCCGACAGCCAGCCCCCGTCCACCGGCAGGGTGACGCCGGTGACATAGCGGCTCATGTCGGAGACCAGAAACAGGATCGCCTGGGCCACCTCGCGGGGTTCACCGGCGCGGCCCAGGGGAATGCCCATCTGGCGGGCGTTGGCGTCGATGTCGGCGGCCGGGCGCCTGGCCAGCGCGCGGGGGGTCTTGGTCATGCCGGGCGCCACGCAATTGACCCGGATGCCATCGGGGCCCAGCTCGATGGCGAGCGTCTTGACCAGGCTGATCAGGCCGGCCTTGGCCGCACCATAGGCGCCATGCATGGGCGAGGCCTGCATGCCGTCCACTGAGGCGATGGCGCAGATCCGGCCTGCGACGCCGCGATTGACCATCGAGCGGGCGGCGTACTGGGCGCCTAAGAAGAAGTAGTCGAGGTTGCGGCGCTGGTCGTACTTCCAGTCCTCAAGGGTGGTTTCGAGCACGCTGAACCAGCCGGCCTCGCCGATGATCGAGACGAGGATGTCGATGCCGCCCAGCGCCGTTTCGGCGGCTGACAGCACGCTGTCCACCACCGCCTGCTCGCACATGTCGCCCACCGCCTCATGGGCGCGGCGGCCCAGGTCGCGGACCTTGGCCGCCACCGCCGCGGCGCGCTCGGGGAGGATATCGGCGACGATCACGTCGCAGCCGGCGCGGGCCAGCCACAGGCAGACCTGCTCGCCCATGCCGAACCCGCCGCCCAGCACCAGGGCGACCTTGCCGGTGAGCCCGAACAGCTCCTCCAGATTGTCCGGCAGTCCATGTTGATCAGCCATTTGCGCGCACCTCCAATGTTTGGTTTGCTGGATCACGCCGTGGGGCGGGGCCATTCGGCAAGAGCTAATCTGCAAGGGGATGCGACGTGGCCGAGGCCAAGGTGCTGCTGGACGTCATGGACGGGGTGGCGACGATCACCCTCAACCGTCCTGAAAAGCTCAACGCCATCGACCCGGAGATGGGCCCGGCGCTGGATGCGGTCTTCGTAAAGGTGGCGCTGGACCAAAACGTGCGCGCGGTGGTGCTGACCGGCGCGGGGCGGGGTTTCTGCGCCGGAGCCGACCTGGCGGCGGCCAAGGTGGATGTGGGAGGATACAAGCTGAAAGGACCGCCGGGCTCGCCCAATGAGCTGTTCGATCAGATACCGCGCGCGCCCCTGGAATACAGATCCCGCTATGGCGCGCCCGCCGCCCTTCCGCAACCGGTGATCTGCGCCGTAAATGGGGCCTGCGCGGGCGTGGGCCTGGTGCTGGCGGTGAACTGCGACGTGCGCTTCGCCAGCGCCGACGCCATGTTCGTGGCCAGCTTCGGCCGCCGGGGCCTAACCGCCGAGGGAGGGCTGGCTTGGATCCTGCCTAGGCTGATCGGCGCCGGACCGGCGATGGACATGATGATATCCGGCCGCAAGATCGACGCGGAACAGGCGCTCAAGTGGAATCTGGTCAGCGAGGTCACCCCCGCCGCCGGCGTCCTGGCGCGAGCCCAGGCCTACGCCCGCGACATCGCCGACAATGTCTCGCCGCGCTCGGCGCGAATCATCAAGCAGCAGCTACGTCATGCGCTGCAACAGGCTCACGCCGACGCCCTGCTGGCCTCCTGGGTTGAGGTGCAGCGCAGCCTGGAGTCCGACGACGCCAAGGAGGGCGCCCGGGCGTTTTCGGAAAGGCGCCCGGCGCGCTTCACGGGCGTTTGAGCCATGGCCATCGCCGACGCCCCCTACCGGCCGCTGCCGATCCGGGTTCCGAAGCTCTCCGTGGAGCGTCGCGCTGACGGTTCGATGATCCTCACCACCGATCAGGTCTTGCCGGCTCAGCATCGCTCCCTTTTCCATCTGTTCCAGGACCGGGCGCGGGCGCACCCGGGTCGCACCTTCATGGCCCGACGCCAGGCGTTGCCCGGCGGCGGCTGGGGCGACTGGATCCGGGTTAGCTTCGCCGATGGCGTGGCGGCTTCGCGCAGCATCGCCCAGGCCCTGATCGACCGCGGCCTGGGGCCCGACCGGTCGGTGATGGTGATCTCCGGCGCCTCGCTGGAGCATGGCCTGCTATCCATGGGCGCCCAGGCGGCTCGGGCCTGCTTCACGCCGGTCTCCACCGGTTACTCGTTGCTCTCCGGCGACTTTCGGAAACTGCGCCACGTGTTCGACGTCTGCCGGCCGCGGCTGATCTTCGCCGACGACGGGGCGAGGTATGGGCCGGCCCTCAAGTCCCTGCCCCTGGACGGCGTGGAGGTGGTCACCGTAACCCCCGCGCCCGGCTTGGACGCCACGCCGTTTCACGACCTGACCCAGGTCGCGGCCACGTCCGCCGTCGACACCTCCATCGAACAGATCACCCACGCCACGGTCGCCAAGACAGTATTCACCTCCGGCTCCACCGGCCCGCCCAAGGGGGTTATCGTCACCCACGGCATGATGACCGCCGTGGTCGCCCAGCACGACGCCATCTTCATCAACGACCATGCGCCGGATGAGGAGCCCGGCGGCCAGCTTTCATGGATACCCTGGTCGCACATGGGCGGCGCCACCATCCGCTTCTGCGACACCATCAATGACATGACCGGCCTCTACATCGACGAGGGCCGTCCGCTGCCCGGCGAGTTCGATGAGTGCATGCGCAACCTGCGCGAAATGAGTCTGACGGAGTTCTCCTCCCCGCCGGCCATCTTCAACTTCCTGGTTCCGGCCATGGAGGCCGATCCTGCCTTGCGCGATACCTTTTTCGCCAGGCTCCGTTCGATCACCTACGGCACCGCCGCCTTGCCGCAGGATATGTTCGCCCGTCTGCAGGCGCTCAGCGTCGCGGCCACCGGCTTCAAGACCCCGATCACCACCAAATACGGCTCAACCGAGACGCAAGGGGTGACCATCGCGCCCTGGCCGCTGGAGTCGCTGGGGCCCATTGGCCTGCCGTTCCCGGGCCTGACCCTGAAACTCGCCCCGGTGGGCGACAGGCTGGAAATGCGGGTCAAGGGCGACGCGGTCACCAAAGGTTACCTCAACAATCCCGAGGCCACCGCCAAGGCTTTCGACGAGGAGGGGTTCTTCCGCACCGGTGACGCCGCCCGCTTTGTCGATCCTGACGATCCGTCCAAGGGTCTCGCCCTCGATGGTCGCACGGCCGAGAACTTCAAGCTCACCTCGGGAACCTGGGTGTCCGTGGGCCAAGTTCGCGCCGCCCTGAACGCCGCCCTGGGCGTCACAATGGACGTGATCATCGCCGGCCATGACCGCAACGACATCCGCGCCCTGGCCTGGCTCCGGCCGGTGGAGGCCGCCGCCCTGGCCGGAGCTTCCGCCGCAGCACCGACGGCGGACCTGGCAAGCCATCACGCCGTCCTGGCGGCGCTCACCCGACGGCTGGCGGCCTACAACGCCACGGCTGGCGGTTCATCGCGGCGCGTGACGAAATTGATGGTGCTGGTGGAGCCGCCCCATCCGGACGAGGTCGCCGACAAGGGCTCCATCAGCCAGCGCCTCACCCTGGATCGCCGGGCTGACAAGGTGGCGGCGCTATATGAAGATGCAGAGGGTTCGGCGACGGTGGTTTTCGGGTAGGGAAACATGCGCAAAGAGATGGTTTTAATCGCGGCGTGCCTGCTTGCCGCCACTCAGGCGCAAGCGGCCTGTTTCGAGCCGCGGCCGCCGGTCCGGGATCTGAATTTGAAGCCTCCGAAGCCGCCGGCGGAACCCGGCTGCGCGGCGCTCAGAGTGTGCCAGCAAGCCGAAATCGATGTCTACGACGCCGCGATCCGGCGCTACCAGACCGAAACGCAGCTGTTCGAGCCGCGAGCACGGGAATACGTCCGCCAGCCTCAGCAATATGTCGACGCGGCGCTGAAATACGCCAAGTGCGAGATCGGAGAGCTGGACGGAGGGCTCTGAGCCGGCTGCGGTCCTATGACCGGGCGCTCTTCAGCAACCAGCCCATCACAAGCGCGCCGACCGCCGCGCCTATGACCTGCGCCACGATGAACGCCGGCGCGGAGGCGGGCGCGATGCCGGCGAAGGTGTCGGTGAGCGCACGCGCGAAGGTCACTGCGGGGTTGGCGAACGAGGTAGAGGCGGTGAACCAATAGGCGGCGGTGATGTAGAGGCCCACCGAGACGGGCGTGAAGTCAGGCTTGAACCGCACGGTCCCCAGGATGGTGGCGATCAGGCCGAATGTCGCGACCGCTTCCGAAAACGCCTGTGCCGGACCATCTCGCAGTTTGGTGGAGATCTGCAGGATTGGCAGGGCGAACATGGCGTGCGCCGCCCACACACCGATTACTGCGCCGACAAGCTGAGCGACAAGGTAGGGCGCGATGCGGCCGAGCGGCAAATCGCGGCGCGCCGCCATCACAAGCGTCACCACCGGGTTGAAGTGTGCGCCAGAGATCGGTCCGAACACGGTGATCAGCACCACCAGCGCGACGCCGGTCGCCAGGGTGTTGCCCAGTAGCGCGATTGCGACATTTCCGCCGGCCAGTCGGTCACCCATAATGCCGGAGCCCACAACCACCGCCAGCAACAGAGCCGTTCCCAGCGCCTCCGCAGCGGCCTGGCGGGCTGGGCTAAAGACCTCGCGGCCGCTATCGGAAGCCATAGTCAGATCTCGGTCCGGGCGGGCGCGTCATCCGTCGACCCGATCGCATTCAGGCGCGCCTGAAGCGACAGGCGGTCAAGGGCGGCCAGCGGCAGGTTGACGAAGATCTCTATGCGATTGTGGAGCTGGCGGTAAGCTTCGGCGAAAGCCAGGGCCACCTCCGCCGGAGACCCCGTCACCGCCGCGGGGTCAGGAATCCCCCAATGGGCCGTCATGGGCTGTCCTGGCCAGATCGGGCACACCTCACCCGCGGCGTTGTCGCAGACAGTGAAAACGAAATCGAGCTTCGCCGCGCCTGCCGCGCTGGCGGCGAACTCCTCCCAGGACTTCGAGCGGAATCCATCGGTTTGGTAGTTCAGGCGCTTCAACAAGGCGATCGCCTCCGGGTGGACCGCACCCTTGGGCATGGAGCCGGCGGAAGTTGCGGCGAATTTGCCGGCGCCCAGCCGATTGAGGATCGCCTCAGCGAGAATAGAACGTGCGGAATTGCCTGTGCACAGAAACAGCACATTCAGAGGGGTGTGGGCCATGTGGTCTCCTCCAGATCAGCAGGCGGTGGCGGTTTCGGCGGCGCAGCAGCGGCTGACGACCTCGGCCAGCGGCCCGCAGATCTCCGCCTTCCCGGCGCAGCAATCTTCCATCAGATAGGCCAGCAGCTCGCGCATTCGCCCAAATCCGGCGGTGTAGATGATTGAGCGCCCCTCTCGGCGCGATGTCGCAAGACCTGCGTGGCTGAGGATGTTGAGGTTCGCCGACAGGGTGTTGGGCCGTGCGTCTGTCGCCCGCGCGATCTGGCCAGCGGCGAGCCCCTCGGGGCCGGCCTGCACCAGGAGGCGGAAGATTTCCAGCCGACCCTCATGGGCCAGCGCCGAAAGCGCGGCGGCGGCTGTCGTTGATTCCATGGTTCGATCCTAGTCGAAATTCACGACGGTCAGGCGACAGCCGCCGCGTGGAAGTTCATTGGACCGGCGCACCGCAGCAGGGCGCGGCGGAAACAGCCGCCTTCGCCGAATCGCCAACGCCGCAGCAAGGGCTGGCGATCGGCGCTGGGTTGACGTCTTCGTCGTCGCCGTAGCGCACGGATTCGCCGTGCGTGTAGAAAGTCTCCCAGCGCACGCCCGCTGGATCACTCACCCAGCTTTTGTCCGACACCGCGTAGCAACAACTTGTCGCTTCCTGGTCAAAAGTGACCTGATCAGCCGCCTTCAGCCGCCCCGCCAGTTCGGCGAGCTCGGCCGGCGAGTCGACCTGAACGCCCACATGATCCACGCCGACCGTTCGCCCACGCTGCGAGATGGCGAAGTTCACGCGCGGATCATCCAGCATCCACTTGGCATAATCGGGTTTCACCACAGTCGGTGGGACGCCGAACAGGGTGGCGTAGAAGGCGATCGATGTGTCGAGGTCAGGCACATTCACGTGCAGGTGCAGACGCTTCATGGCGAGTCTCCTTGGATGACGCCAAGGCCTATAATTCCAGAATTATGGAAATATCAACTCGCCGGTAGTGATCCCTACACCCGGTGCGCATGCGGTCCGAAGGCGCCCTCATAATAGGGCACGATCATTCCGCCGCGCGGCACGATTCGATCGACGGCCTTGCAGTCGTCCTCGGTGATCGTCACCTCCAGCGCCTTCAGATTGTCCTCCAGTTGCACCATGGTCCTGGGACCGATGATCGGGCTGGTCACCCCGGGTTGGGCCATCACCCAGGCGAGCGCGAACTGCGAGAGCGTGCAGCCCTTCGCCTCGGCGAGCGGAAGCAGCTTCTCCACCGCATCATAGACCGGCTGCACCCAGCGCGCCCGCTCCAGCGGATTGCCGGGCCAGCGGGCGTAGCGGGCGTCATCGCCGCTCACCGTTTTCCCGTGGCCGTACTTGCCGGTCAGCAACCCCGCCGCCAGCGGGCTCCATGGCAGGATGGCGATCCCGTATGTCTGAGCCATGGGGATCAGATCCCGCTCAACCCGGCGCTCGAAGATGTTGTAGGGCGGCTGCTCGGTGACGAAGCGATTGAGGTGGTGGCGTTCGGAGGCCCAGAGCGCCTCCACCACCTGCCAGGCGGCGAAGGTGGATGTGCCGATGTAGCGAACCTTACCGGAGGTCACCAGGTCATCCAGCGCCCTGAGCGTCTCATCGATGGCCGTGCTCGGATTGGGCCGGTGTTGCTGGTAGATGTCGATCCAGTCGGTCTTCAGCCGCTTCAGGCTCTTCTCGCACTGCTCGATGATGAACCGCCGCGACGAGCCCATCATGTTCGGGCCCTCGCCCACCCGGATGTAGTATTTGGTGGCCAGCACCACCTGATTGCGCTTGCCGTCCCGCGCCAGCGCTTCGCCGGTGACCTCCTCGCTGCGGCCTTTGCCGTAGGAGTTGGATGTGTCGAAGAAGTTGAGGCCCGCGTCCAGCGCCCGATCGATGATGGCGAAGGAGTCCTCCGGCTTCGTCCGGTCGCCGAACATCATGCAGCCCAGCCCCAGCGGGCTCACTTCGACGCCAGTGCGTCCTAGAAGCCGATAGTCCATCGCCATATCTCCCTGTCGACCATGGCTTCAATGCGCAGCGGCGCAGTCACGGTCAACCACGGGGCGGCCGGACATTGCGCTTGCCGCGCCGGCCCCCGGCGCCGCAGGTTCCGGGAAATGGCGCAGCGGAGGAAGTCATGGGACTGCTTGAGAAGAAGGTCGTGCTGGTCACCGGCGCCAGCATGGGCATCGGCGCCGCAACGGCGCTGGCTTGCGCGGCGGCGGGCGCCACGGTGGTCACCTGCGCGCGCAACGCCGACAAGGGCCAGGCGGTGATCGAACGGCTCAAGGCCGCCGGGGGCCAGGGCCGCTTCGTCCAGGCTGACATCTCCGTCGACGCAGACCTCGATCGGATGTTCGCCCTGATTCTGTCGGAATACGGCCGCCTCGACGGGGCGGTGAACAACGCCGCCATGGAGGTCCCGCTCACCTCAACGCCGGAGGTGAAAATGGCCGACTTCGACGCCTTGATGGCGACCAATCTGCGCGGCACCTTCTACTGCATGCGCGAGGAGCTGAAGATCATGCGTGAGCAGAGGTCGGGCTCGGTGGTCAATGTCACCTCGGTGGCCGGCGTCGACGGCATCGACGGCTCGGTGCTCTATGTGGCCTCCAAGCACGCCATCGTTGGTATGACCAAGTCCGCTGCCATGGACATGGGCAAGTTCGGCGTGCGGGTGAACAACCTCGCCCCCGGCGCCACGCGCACCGAGATGATGGAGGAGCATCTGGCTCAGTTTCCCAATGCCATGGACATCCTCTTGAAGAAGATTCCCCTGGGCCGTGTCGCCCAGACCGACGAGACCGCCCAGTCGATCCTGTGGCTGCTCAGCGACATGGCGAGCTACGTCACCGGCCAGACCATCCTGGTGGACGGCGGCATGATGGCGGGGCGCATGTATGTCTGAGCCGGCCGTGATCGGCCGCGTGGCCGGTAAGGTTGCGTTGGTCACCGGCGCCGCGTCGGGAATCGGCGCTGAGAGCGCCCGGCGGCTGGCCGCGGAGGGTGCTGCGGTGGTCGTCGCCGATCTCGCCGCCGAGGCGGGCGAGGCGCTGGCCGGGGCGATCAACGAGGCCGGGGGAACCGCTATGTTCCTGGCGCTCGATGTCACCGACCAGGCCCGCTGGGGGGCGGTGGTCCAGGCGGTGCTCGACCATTTCGGCCGGCTGGACGTGCTGGTCACATGCGCCGGGATCAGCGGCGACCGGCCGCTGCTCAAGGGCCGCTATGACGTCTGGAAGCGGATCATGGCGGTCAATCTGGACGGAACCTATCTGGGCCTTGCGGCGGTCGCGCCGGTGATGGCTGCGGCGGGCCGCGGCTCGATCGTCACCATCTCCTCCATCGCCGGCAAGGCGGGCATCGCCGGGGCGCCAGCCTATTGCGCCTCGAAGGGCGGCGTCGCCCTCTTGACCAAGGCCGCCGCCGCCGAACTCGCGCCTCTGGGGGTGCGGGTCAACTCCATCCACCCGGGTTTCATCGAGACGCCCATGGTGCTGAACAGCCTCGCCGCCGACCCGAACGGCGCCGCTCGTCGCGCAGCCCAGGCCTCCCGCCATCCGGTCGGCCGATACGGGCGACCCCGGGAGATCGCCGACGGCGTCGTGTTCCTGGCCAGCGATGAGTCCAGCTTCATGACCGGTTCGGAACTGGTCATCGACGGGGGTTATACGGCGGTGTGAGCGACCGCGCCTTGAGCCCCTGGGCTATGCGGTCCACAGTGCCCTTCTTAGCCGAAGCCTGCAGGGAGACCCCCATGACCGCACCTGTCCGCGCCGCCGACCAGCCCTTCGCCGTCGAAGTCGAGGCGGGCCGCGACTACTGGTGGTGCGCCTGTGGCCTCAGCGCCAAGCAGCCGTTTTGCGACGGTTCCCACAAGAGCACCGACATCACCCCGGTCAAGTACGCCGCCGACAAGTCGCGCACGGTGTTCTTCTGCGGCTGCAAGGTGACGAAGAAGCCGCCGCTGTGCGATGGCGCCCACAACGGCTGAACCGGGCGGCTGACGCCCGCGCCTATTTCCGCCGGAACACCGGGTCGCGCTTCTCGCGCAACGCCGCGCGTTGCTCCTTGTAATCCTCGGACTGGAAAAGGGATGACTGCGCCAGCAGTTCCTGACGCACGCCGTTGATCACGGCGCCCAGGTACATCTGGTCGACCAGTTGTTTGCCCATCTCCACCGCGCCCGGTGAGCGCGAGGCGATGGTCTTGGCGATGGAAAGCGCCTTGGCGTCCACCTCCTCCGGCGGCAGCAGGAAGTCGAAGATGCCCCACTCATAGGCGGTCTGGCCGTCCACATAATCGCCGGTCAGGGTCATATATTTGGTCCGCGCCGGCCCGATCAGGGTGGTCAACATCTGGGTGCCGCCGGTGTCGGGCAAGATGCCGTACTTGACTTCAGCCAGGCAGAGCTTGGCGTCGGTGGAGCCTACCCGCATGTCGGCGGCCAGGCACATCTCGAACCCCCCGCCGATGGCGTAGCCCTTCACCGCCGCGATGATCGGCTTGGCGTAGAGTAGCTGATTGATCCGTGCGTTGCAGGCGTGGCGCACAAATTCATAGTCGCTCTCGTCCTTTTCCCGCGTGCCCAACAGGGTGGTGTCGCGGCCGGAGTGGAAGGATTTGCCCTCGCCGCGCACCACCACGCAGCGCACCGCAGGATCCTTCAGCGCCCATTCCCAGGCTGCCGGGTCGCCGGCGCCGGCGTTGTGCTTTTCCGGGCGGTTGAAGGACAGGATCGCCACTCCGTCCTCGAATTTGCGGGTCATCAAGGGGCGGTCGTCAGACATGGGTATTCCTTCAGCTTCTTATGGCGTCGGCAGGCCGAGCATCTGCTTGGCGATGACGTTCAGGTTGATTTCTGTGGTGCCACCCTCAATGGAGTTGGCCTTGGCGCGCAGGTTGCCGCGCACAGCCGCGATCTCATCGGGCAGGGCCGACTGGCCGCCCCAGGCCAGACCGCGGGCGCCCATGGCCTCCACCACCAGTTCGGCGCGTTCCTGAGCGAAGGCGGCGGCGCAGACCTTGATCACCGAAGAGGCGGCGCCGGGGCCGCCCGTTGCATGACTCTCGGCGGCCTGGCGCTCCAGTGTCAGCGCAAGGGCGCGAAAGTCGATCATGTTGCGCGCGATGCGGCCGCGTAAGTCGGAGTCCGCCAACCGACCTGCGGCGTCGACGCCCACATAGGTCCTGGCGATCTCTGAAATGTCGCCCGCCACGCCGCCGACCGAACCGCCGGCCCCGAATGACGCGGCGATGTTCGTCCGTTCGTGCTGCAACAGACGTTTGGCGATGGTCCAGCCGGCGCCCGGTTCGCCCACCAGGTTGGCCTTGGGGATCTTCACGTCCGTGAAGAAGGTCTCGCAGAACGGCGACTCGCCGGAAATCAGCGGGATCGGCCGCGTCTCGACACCGGGCGAGGCCATGTCGATGAGTACGAAGGAAACTCCCCCGTGCTTCACTGAGAAATCCGTCCGAACCAGACAGAAGCACCAATCGGCTTGATCGGCGTAGCTGGTCCAGATCTTCGAACCGTTGATCAGCCAGTGGTCGCCCTTGTCCTCGCAACGGGTTTGTAGTCCGGCCAGATCCGAACCGGCGCCCGGTTCGGAATAGCCCTGACACCAGCGGATCTCGCCGCGGACGATCTTGGGCAGGTGCTCGAGCTTCTGTGCTTCAGAAGCGAATTCCAGCAGGGCTGGGCCCAGCATCAGGATGCCGAATGAAAAGAGCGGCGCGCGATAGCCGCCGGCCGCCATCTCCTCGGCGAGCACGCGGGCATGATCAAGCCCAAGGCCGCCGCCGCCATAAGCCCTGGGCCACTGCGGCGCAGTCCAGCCGCGTTCGGCCATCCGTCGCATCCAGACGCATTGCGGATCGGAACTGCCCACGAACCGGCGGCCGCCCCACTCCGCGTCCGGGTCGATGGGCGGATTCGCTAGTTTGAGCTCAGTCGGGTAGTTGGCAGCCAGCCAGGCCCTGGCTTCGGCGCGAAATGCGTCGAGGGCGGCGTCGGACATAGCGGTCTCCCTTGCGGGCCGGGGCGGCCAAGCCCAGCTTAGCGAGGGCCAGGAAAGGGACAAGGCGCAGCGACGCATGCGGTTCATCCGAGACCTAAAACCCGCTCTCTTCGCCATGGCGCCGAACGTCGCGGCCCTGGCGGTGGCTGCGGCGGGAGTCATGCTGCTGGCATCCGGCGCCACGCCCTCCGTGCCCGGCCGGTTCATCCGACTTATTGCGGTGGCGCCGGTCCTGCTTGTGGAAATCAGTCACTTCCTGTCCAGCGTCATGGGTTTGTCCTTGGTGTTGGTGGCGTTCGGGCTGCGCTCGCGCCTGGACGCAGCCTGGGGAGCCTCGGTGACGGCGCTATTGATCGCCGCCCCGCTCGCGCTCCTGAAGGCATTCGCCCTGGAGGAGGCGCTGATCCTGGTCACCCTGGCCGTGTTGCTGACGCCGCTTCATGGCGCATTTCCCAGGAAGGCGCGGCTGACCGGCATGGAGATCACCCCAGGCTGGCTCGTTTCGGCCGCGGCTGCGCTGATTGGCGCGGGCGCGCTCGGCATCTGGTCCTTCCAGCATGCCGATTATGGCGACCAGGCCTTCTGGAAGGTCATGGTGGACGACGACGCAGCCCGGGCCATTCGCGCTTGGGCGGGGGCGGCGACAGCGCTGTTTGGATTTGGCGTCTGGCGGCTGATCGCCAGCGCCGCGCCGCCGGGCGTAGTGGGCGAGAGCGACGGTGATTACGCTCGGGTCCGTGCGATCCTGGCCACCGCCGAGGGCGCCGAACCGCTGGCCAACCTGGCGCTGCTTGGCGACAAGCGATTTCTGTTCTCAGCCTCAGGCGAAAGCTTTTTGATGTTCGGCGTGCGCGGGCGCTCCTGGATCGCCATGGGTCAGCCGGTGGGCCGGCGCGACGAACGGCTGGAGCTCTTGTGGCGTTTCCGCGAGCTGGCGGATTCTCATATGGCTCGTCCGGCGGTCTACAACCTTGGCCCCGACGCGCTGCCCGACCTCGTGGAGTTGGGATTCTCGATCCAAAAGGTGGGTGAGCAGGCCGCCGTGCGCCTGGATACCTTCAGCATGGACGGGTCTCGCAAGGGGAATATCCGTCGCGCGTGGCGCAAGATGAAGGAAGAGAGCGGCTGCGTTTTCGAGGTGCTGGAAGGCCAGGCGGTGCTGGCGGCGATGGATGAGCTCGCCGCTGTATCGGACGACTGGCAATGCCGTCAGGCCGGCGGGGAGAAAGGCTTCACCATGGGCGGCTTCGAGCCCCGCTACCTTGCAGAGTTCCCAGTCGCGGCGGCCCGGTTCGAGGGCAGGATCGTCGCCTTCGCGAACCTGTGGACCACTGCAGAGCGCACGGCGTTCTCGGTGGATATGATGCGGCACGGGAATGGCGCGCCCAGCCGGATCATGGACTTTCTATTCGTTGAGATCATCGAGTGGGGCCGAAGCCAGGGTTACGACGCATTTGAATTCGGCATGGCGCCCTTGGCGGGGCTCGATGATCGGCCGCTGGCGCCGCTGATGTCCCGCGTCGGTCGTCTGCTGTTCGAGCGCGGGGAAGAAATCTACAATTTCCAGGGGCTCTGGAAGTACAAGGATAAGTACGATCCGGTATGGCAACCCCGATACATCGCGGCCCTGCGCAAATGGGCGATCCCAATCCTTATGGCGGACGTGGGATTGTTATCCTCGGGCGGAATGGCGAATTTGGCCCGCCGCCCGCGCCGCACCGAGGAACCAGAATCACAGAGGCCCAACTTGGCCGATGCAAATCCTTAATGGTGACGCCGCAACCCAGGCCTGTCCTGGCGGCGCGTTCATCCACAGCGGATTGAACGCAAATACTACATCTTGGGGACCAGCTGCGTTTACACCCCAGGAATCGACCGGTAGCCTTGATATTGGTTTCAGGAGAGCGATTCGATGACGTCGGGGGCACCCTGGAGCGTCAAGGGGATCGACCCAAAGGCCCGTGAGGTCGCAAAGGACCTTGCGCGTCGATCCGGTATGACGCTTGGCGAATGGCTGAATCGAATGATCCTTGAGGACGAAGGTCCCGAGGAACTCACATCTCAGGAACAGTTCGCCGATCCTCGCGCCTTCGACCGGCCTGACTACGCAGCCGGCCGCTACCAAGCCCACCGTGATCCAGCTGACGCGCCGACGAGCAACAACGATCAGCAAAGGGTTAGGATCTCGCCGGAGGTCGTCGCAGACCGAATCGTCCGCGCCGCGCGCGATCCTGGCGCACCGCGCAGCCACTACGAGCGCCTCGGCGAACGGCGCCCATATCGGGTTGAGGCGCCGCTGCATCCCTCTGACGAACTACCGCGGGTGCTGGCGGCGATCGACCGGATATCCGAGCGGATCGCGGACGCTGAGGATCGCGCCAGTCACGCCATCTCCAGTGTCGAACTTTCAGTTCGCGCAGCGCTAGATCGCATCGAAGCCGGAGAGCGCGACCAGATCGCCGTAGCGGCGCGATTCGAAGGCGTCACGGACGAACTGAAGACTGGTCACGCCCAATTGGCCGACCGGCTGCGAAAGTATGAGACAGACGGTTCCGGGCCGCGATCGGCCGAAGCGCTGCACGCTCTGGAGCAGGCGCTGGGCAAGGTCGCCAGCCGGCTCTACGCCGGAGAGAGCCAGACACAGGAAATCCTCGGCGCCGTAGAGGCGCGGGTGCAACGGCTGGAGGCGAACAGCAACGGGAATCCGGCCGATTTCGCTGACGAAGTCCTGGGTCGCATTGGTGAGCGGCTGGCAGAAGCCCAGACCAAGACCAGCGAAGCGTTAGAGGGGCTGCGCGCCTCGTTCGCGGACCTGGACGGGCGGCTCGGCGCTGTCGAATCCAGCGCCGAGACTCCTCCGGAACTGCGGCTGGAAGACCTTGCGGCCAGCCTGACCAGCCGGATGGAAGCGGCGCGGGTCGAGTTCGCGGAAAAACTCGGCGCCACCGTTGATGATCACGTCCAGGGCGTCGAAAGCCGGCTCGCCGATATGGCGCAACATGTGACGGCGGCTGAACAGCGATCCACCCAGGCAATCGAGCAAATCGGTCGTGATGTGCTCGCCGTGGCGGATTCCCTGACCCGCAAGTTGCAGGCCAGCGACCAGCGCGCCGCTGATGAAATGTCGCGGATCGCCACGACCGTTGAGACCCGGCTAGGCCGAAGCGAGAGCGTCCATGCCGACGCACTGGAACGGTTGAGCGGGGAGATCACCCGCATCACTGAGCGACTAGGTGAGCGGATCACCGTCGCCGAGCGCCGCTCGGGTCAGGCGGTAGACGAGATGGCCGAGAAGGTCGCGCGGGTCACCGAAAAGATCACCCTGAAGCAGGAACGGGCCGCCGAGGACCTAGCCGAACGAATCCGCCACAGCGAGGAGCGAACCGCCAAGCTTCTCGAAGAAGGGCGGGAGAAACTCGATCAGCGCTTGGCCGACCTGCACCGGCGAAGCGAAGCGCCGACCGCTGCCGGTCCGCCGCCACACGACCGTTATGCCGGATACGCCAGTTCCGCGGAACTGGGGCCGCCAGAACCGGATCGCCGGAGCCTTGAATCGGCATTCGCGATTGAGCCGCTTGACGCTTTCCCCGCCAGCGCGCCATTGGCGACGGATGCGGAACCCGGTTTCGATGATGTCGATTTCGATGCCGCAGACGGTTTCGCGCCTGCCGCGCCACAGTCGAAGGCGCCTGAACCCGCGTTTGCGATTTCGCCGTCCAAGTCGCCCGCCGAGGCGCCTTTGGTCCAGATGGAGGATGAGGAAGACAGTTTCTCCGCCGACACCGATTTTCTGAGCCCCGCCGGGCCAAGCGCCGCGCAGCGCGACGCTGCGGGTGGTGAATCATACCCCGATCCGTTCGCGGAAATCGAAACGCCGGCCTCGCAAGCCGACGCCGAATTTGAAGCAGACGACTTTCTCGATCCGCTAGCCGAACTTGAGCCTGATTCAGAGGATGGGCCCGATTCAGGGGATGAGCAGGTTGACGAGGATCTCTTCGCGCCGGTTTCGAATGAAAGCGCTCGCCCCCTGACCACTCGAGAAATCATTGAGCAGGCACGGCTGGCGGCAAGGTCCTCGACCGCCAGCGCTACGGAACGCGCCCGGCTTGAAAAGCAGCGCGCGGAGGCCGCACGCGCCGCCGATGCGGCCCGTGCACCACAGTCGGCGGCCCCGAAGTCGACGATGGAATCTTCTGAGAGCTCAATGTTCTCGGGGTTTGGAGGGGCTAAGCGGAAGAAGCGCTCCGTGGGTGGGTTGCAAACCGCGCTCCTCATTGCCGGCGGCGCGGCGTTTCTGAGCGTTGGCGCGGCGGGCCTCGTGGTGATGGGCGCGAAACCTGGCGGCGATGCGTCTGGTCGGGTCGCGGAGGGCGTCGACGCAGAATCACATGCAAAGGCGGTCTCCGAAAACGACCGTGGTCCGTTCGGTCAAAAGCCGCGCGCCAGCATCGCTGTGGCGCCGCAAGGCTTCAACACCGGCGCTGCGCCGGTGGGAACAGATACGCCGCAGGTTGATCTCGCCGCTAACTATGACGCTGCTATCCAGTCCATTTCCGCACGCGAGCCAGGCGCCCTCGACGCCCTGCGCAAGACAGCTGATCAGGGCTACGCGCCAGCTCAGCTCTATCTGGCCTCGCTTTATGAAAGCGGCGGAGCGGGGCTCAAGAAGGACATCGCGGAGGCCCGGCGCTGGACGGAGCTTGCCGCGCGCGGTGGCGATCGCAAGGCGATGCACAATTTCGCCCTATATGCTTTTGAGGGCGCTGGCGGACAGCCGAAGAATCCCGCCCTGGCGGCGCAGTGGTTCCGCAAGGCTGGTGACCTTGGCCTTGTGGACAGCCAATACAACCTCGGCCGGCTTTATGAACAGGGTTTGGGGGTGGCCAAGAACTCGGCGGAGGCGCTCAAGTGGTACCTGATCGCCGCGCGGTCCGGCGACCAGGAATCCCTAAGCAGCGCTGCGCGCGTACGCACCCGCCTATCAGTTGATACTCAATTGGTGGCCGAGCGTGCGGCCGCGGGCTTCAGGTCCACAGCCGTCGCCAGCACCACGCCGGCTAGCGTCCCGACGATGCAAAGCACGGATGTGGTGACGGCGCAGCGGGCGCTCTCCCGGCTCGGTTACTACCAGGGACCGCGCGACGGTGTGACATCTCCGGCGCTGAGCATGGCGATTGCGGCCTACCAGCGCGAACAGGGGATTCCCCCTACCGGAACGCTCGATACCGCGACCGTCGGTAAGCTGGAAGTGTTCACTCGCTGAGGCCGTCGGCCGAGATCCTCTTTGCGGGACCTCTACAATAGGCCATGGTTGGTAATTCGGCCACGGTCGTCCTGAGACGGTCGGGCCGCTTCGGTCGACCTCCAAGGGAGCTGACAACTCATGGAAACCGAAGCAACGGCGCCCGCGCCGCTGTGGACGATCGCGTTGCTCGCGCTGGCGCCATTCCCAATCCTTTCCGCGCTCTACGCCTACGGCGCACCCGCGGCCGCAGATCAGGCGCTCTCGGCGGTCATCGCCTGGTCAGCGCTGGTGCTCAGCTTCCTGGGCGGCGTTCGTTGGGGGCTTGAGAGCTCAAGGCCTGCGCCGAGGTGGTATCGCCTCACAGCTTCGGTGTTGTCGTCGATCGCCGCGTGGCTACTGCTCATAATGCGAGACCAGCTGAACGTGGCCTGGGTGATTGGCGGCTTCATCGCCGCCTTTATTCTCCAGTGGCTGTTTGATCATGCGGCGCCGGATGTGCCAGCACGCTATCCGCGGCTTTCCACCGTTTTGACGGCCGGCGCCTGCGTTTCACTTGCGGCGGCGCTTGAGCACGCGTTGCGCATGTAGCATTCAGTCTGGCGCGAGAGAGCGCCAGCCGATTGCATGGACACGCGCCTTACCCAGGACGGCGGCAATGGGTTGTCGGGCGAACAGGCCGCTAAAGGCTTGGTCCCGAATGTTGAGGCCCCCGGCGAAGGCGCCGAAGGCCGGTAGAATTACGCGTTCGCCGTCCGTGACGAAACAGCGCCGGCGCACCCTGCCAGCTGAGGCGGCGACACGGGCGCAGGGATGCAGATGGCCGCTCACCTCGCCTGGATAGGGACCGCTGTGCGGCTCATGACGCAACATGAGGCCCTGCACCTGGATCAGGTCCGCCGCGTCGCCCGGCATAAATCGGGGGGCTTCGGAGTCATGGTTGCCGACAATCCATGTGAGCCTTCGCGCCGCCGCAAGGGCCTGAAGTCGTTCGGCATTCTCGGGCGCAAGCCGGTCTTCGGACATTCGGTCGTGGAAACTGTCGCCGAGCAGAACCAGCATTTGCGGGTCAAGCGCAGCGGCCTCGCGTTCCAGTCGGCCGAGCGAGTCCCCGGTGTCGAACGGCGGTAACAGTTGGCCGCGCGAGGCATAGGCTGATCCCTTCTCCAGGTGCAGGTCGGCGACGATCAGAGTGCGGGCCTCCTCCAGCCAGAGCGCGCCCGAAGACCTCATCAAAGCCCGAACCCCCAGCAGTCTGATCCACAGGCCGCCACAGGGGCTGCTGGCGATGTCATAGGCCAGGCTGGGCTGGACGCTCACGCCAGCGCCTCGGCGATCAGGTCTGACTCCGCCTCCGCCAGAATCATTTCCCCCGCGCCGCCTGGAGACCGCTCTTTGCCGATTTCCAGCAGGATGGGCACCGCGAAGGGCGAAAGGTGATCCAGCGCCGCATGCCGGATACGGCCGCGGACGCGGGTCAGGAGTTGGCCCAGACGCGCCACATCGATCAGGCCGGTGGCGGCGTCTTCACGAGCGCACCGAAGCAGCAGGTGATCGGGCTGGTGGCGGCGGAGAACATCGTAGATGAGATCGGTGGAAAAGGTGATCTGGCGGCCGGACTTCTGCGGCTGGCCCGGGAATCGGCGCTCGATCAGGCCCGCGATGATCGCGCATCCCTTGAACGCCCGCTTCATCATGAAGCTCTCCGCAAGCCAGTCTTCGAGGTCGTCGCCCAGCATGTCCTCATGAAACAGCGCGTCGAAATCGAGGCCATCCAGCGGCTTCAGAGCCCAGACGGCGAGGGCGTAGTCATTGCAGACAAACCCGAGCGGAGCCGCGCCCGCCCGCTCAAGCCTGCGCGTCAGCAACATTGCCAGGGTCGTGTGCGCCAGACGACCCTCGAAGGGGTAGCACACCATGAAGTGGCGCCTGCCGCGGGGAAACGTCTCCAGCAACATCTCAGATTCGGCAGGAATTACGGAGTGGTCCGCCTGGGCCTGCAGCCACTCGCGAACGTCCTTCGGCAGCACCTCCCAGCGAGCCTGATCGTACATGAGCTCACGAACCCGTTTGGCTAGGAAGGTGGAGAGCGCGAATTTCGAACCGCCCCACGAGGGCATCTTCGGGTCTCGATCCGCGGCCGCGCTGACGAGCACATCAAGGTTGGTGACCCCCACCAGTTTCCAAACCTGACCGGCGAATACGAAGGTGTCGCCTGGCTCAAGCATTTCCAGATAACCCTCTTCGACCTCACCGATCTTGCGACCGGGAACGCCGCGCCGGCCGGCCACCCGCACATTCAGCGTCGCCGGTGAAACTATGGCGCCGGCGTTTAGCCGATGACGCTGGGCGACCTCGGCGTTGCGCGCCCGCCAGCGGCCGTCTTCTCCCACGACGATGCGTCGAAATCGGTCGTAGACTCTCAGCGCATAGCCCCCGGTGGAGACCAGATCGACGATGGCCTCGAAGTCCTCCCAGGTGAGGTTCCGGTAGGGGGCCGCCGTTGAAACCTCATTGTAGAACTCCAGGAGATCGAATGGCTCGGAGCAAGCGCAGCCCATCACGTGCTGGGCGAGCACGTCGAGGGCGCCGGTGCGTGCCGGGTCGCCGTCAAGGCGATTTTCCGCAATCGCCTCGCGGGCGGCTTGGCACTCCAGCATTTCGAAGCGGTTTGCGGGCACGAACAGCGCCCGGCTCGGCTCGTCCATCCGGTGGTTCGCCCGACCTATCCTTTGGACCATGCGCGAAGCGCCTTTGGGCGATGCGAGTTGGATGACAAGGTCCACGTCGCCCCAATCCACCCCCAGGTCCAGGGTTGAGGTGGCGACCACGGCCCTTAGCTCCCCGCGCGCCATCGCGGCCTCGACCTTGCGCCGCTGCTCCGCGGCCAAGGAGCCGTGGTGCAATGCGATCGGCAGATTATCTTCGTTCAGGCGCCAGAGTTCCTGAAAGGCGAACTCCGCCTGGAATCGGGTGTTGACGAAAACCAACGCCGTGCGGCTGCGGCGGATGACGTCATAGACCTCGGCCATGGCGTGCTGAGCGGTGTGGCCAGACCAGGGCACCCGCCCCTCGGAGAGCAAAACCTCGACAATCGGCGCCGCGCCGGACGGGCCACGCACAAGATCGATGTCATCGAGGCTTCCAGGGGCGAGCCAGTTGCGGATCACATCCGGGTCGTCGACTGTGGCCGAAAGTCCCACGCGGCGAAGTTTGGGCGAGAACTGCTGCAACCGGGCCAGATCCAGCGCCAGCAGGTCTCCACGTTTGGAAGCGTGGATGGCGTGGATTTCATCGACGATGACGCAGGCGAGGCTTTCAAAATAGACGCGTGCGCCAGGCCAGGCGCAGAGCAACGTCAATTGCTCGGGCGTGGTGATCAACATGTCTGGCGGCCGCACTCGCTGACGCTGGCGCCGCGCCAAGCCGGTGTCCCCCGTGCGCGACTCAGCACTGATCCCCAGGCCCATGTCGGCGATGGGGGCCGCAAGGTTTCGCTCGATGTCCACCGCCAGGGCCTTCAGCGGGGAGATGTAGAGGGTGTGCAGGCCAGGGGAGGAGTCCTGGGGTGCGCGCTCCGCCAAGTCGACAAGGCTCGGGAGGAAGCCGGCCAGGGTCTTTCCACCGCCAGTGGGCGCGATCAACAAGGCATGGCGGCCCTGACGCGCCTTGGCGATCATGGCCAGTTGGTGGGATCGGGGCGTCCAGCCACGACCGGCGAACCAACTGGCGAAGGCAGCCGGCAGGAGAGGCGCGTCTTTTGCTTCGATCATCACCGCGCTGCAGCGGCCTTCGCTGGAGTCGTGAAGAACGCCAGCGCGGCTGCGATCAGGCAGCCAATCCCAAGGAAGGCGAAGCAATCGGCGAAGGCCAGCATAGCCGCCTTCTGACGCAGCAGGCCGGCGAAGGCCTTGCGCCCTGCGCCATCCGGATCTGTGAGCGAGGCCTGCGCCATTAGACCGCCAAGGTTCGACAACATCTCGGCGCTATCGGCATCCGCGGCGCTGACGGCGGCTGTCAGGTCCGCCAAGTGTAGAGCGGTCTGGTGGCTGAGCACCGTCGACAAAAGGGCAAGCCCCACTGCTCCGCCTACATTTCGGATCAGGTTGTAGAGCCCGGAGGCTTCTTTCATCAGCTGCGCGGGCATGGTTGCGACGCTCATCTGCTGGCCGCCAATGGCGACGACCATGGTCCCGAAGGCGCGGATCGCCTGCATGATAGCGAAGTCCCAGAACCCCCAGTTCTGATTGACCCGGGCGCCGATCAGCAGACCGAAGGCGGCCAGAAGAAATCCTGTGATCAGCGTTATGCGCGGCTCGATCCTGCGGATGAACCGGCCAACCAGCGGAGAGGTGAGGAACATGGTGAGGCCGGAAACCACCAGAGTCGTACCCACCTGGCTCGCGGAATAACGCAACACCTGACCTAGAAATAGCGGTAGCACGAACATGCCGCCGAAAAGATTGACGCCCAGGATGAAATTCATCACCGCCCCGATCGAAAAGTTCCGATCGCCCAGTGGCCGCAAGGACACGATGGGCTGGCGGTAGCTGAGCTGACGCCAGACGAAGACCGCCCCGCCGATCACGGCCGTCACGGTCAGCCAGAGGATCAGGTCGCTTCGAAACCATCCGTCCGAGGCGCCCTGTTCAAGCACGTATTGGGTCGCCAGCAGGAAGACCGCCATGACCGTCAGACCAAACCAGTCGATCCCCTTGCCCAGCCGCGGGTCAGGCTTGTCGAAGTCCGCGTAGCGACCGACCAGGAAAAGCACCACCAGGCCGGCCGGCGCATTGATGAAGAACAGCCAACGCCAGGAGAGCCACTCCGTCAGGTGGCCGCCTAGGGTCGGCCCGATGGTAGGCGCCAAGCTGACCACGACGCTGGTGATAACCTGCGCTGTAACGCGCCGCTCCAGCGGAAAGGCGCTCCAGGCGGTCGCCAGCACTGTGGGGATCATCGCGCCAGCGGCGAGACCCTGGAGGGCGCGGGCTAAGATCATGGCCTCGAAGTCGTTGACCAGGCCGGCGATCAACGAGGTTACGACGAAGGCGATGGTCGCACCCATGTAGAAGGCGCGGGTCCCCCACAGTTTCGAGAAGTATGCCGCAAGGGGAATCGTCACCACCTCGGCCAGCAGGAACATCGATTGCACCCAGCCGATCTCATCCAAGCTGGCGCCCAGGCCGGCCTGGATCTGTGGTAGCGAACTCGCCACGATATTGATGTCGAGCATTGCCATGAACTGGCCAAGGACCATGCCGCCGAAGCCGAGATAGAGTTTGAACCAGCCGCCGTCGGCCATCGGCGCGGCGGCAGGGCTCAAATTGTTGGCGACAGCGTCGGTCATGGCGCGACTTCACCATGCGGCGCGGTCAGGGCAAAGCGCGATCCGTTCAAGCTGGGCTGTCATGTCGCGGCGCCGAAAGCTTGACGTGACACCCGACGTTCCGATCAGGTGATCACAGATAAGCGGAGGCGCGCAGGTGCGACGGTTCCTTTTGACATTCGGACTTGCGCTGACGGCGGGTGGCGCGAGCGCTGAAGTGGTGACGCCTGTAAACTGCCAGTGGATCGCAACAATGGCGGATGCCAACGTATCCGAGCTCTGGTGCCGCCAACCAGATGGGCGCGCAAGGCCGACGGGGCAGACGCTGGCGCAAAGTCCGACACTTTCGGGCGACGGCTGCCCGGGCGCCTTGCTGTATGATGGCGTGGCTTGCGTCAGCGAGGACGCCGCGATGGCGGCGGCCCGGCCTGGCCCGGGCATCGGCCACGGTGTCGCCGGACCGTACCGCGCAATGCCCCGGGTGATGGTTCTCGCTGACCGGCGGGGCCGAATGACCCGAGCCCTTGTTTGCGTCGCTCAGCGCGAGGCCCTAGTCTGTACGGCGATCCCGCGCCGGTGACAGGCGGGCGGAGCGGGGTAATGTGGCGGTCATGATTCGATGGGCTGCGAGTCTCATAGTGGCGCCTGCATTGGCTCTCGCGAGCGTCGCCTCGGCGCAGGATGCTCCGCCGCCAGGTTGTCGTTGGCATGGGTCGGTCTTGGCCTGCAAGGACGGCAAGGGAAACTGGCGCCGGGCCGGCGACGATGAGATTGTCGGGACCTATGCGGTTTCCAAACCAGCATCGCGCCCCACACCCGCTAAGGCTCAACGACCTAAGTCTGTCGCGCGCCCCGGGCCTTCAACGGCGACAAAGCCGGCTGAGGCGGAGCCAGTCGCCGCTTCCTCAAGAGACGTGACGGCGGTTGTTGAATCACCGCCGCCGCCGCCGCCCGCAGCGGATGACGTCGTGATAGCTGAAAAGCCCCAGGCGGCTGCAGCTCCGCCCGTTGAACCCCCAGCGGCCAAACCCTGGTGGCGCCGCTGGCTCGACGGCATCTGGTCAGACATCCAGGCGCTATTGCGGTTGATTGGCCTCGCACGCTGAAGTTTCCGTTTCGTTCATGGCCGTGAGGCGCTAGCAAGGACTCATGAACGCGCCCGCGAACGTCGTCGATCTGGCTCCGGCGCTTGTGGTCCTGCCTGGGCCGCGGGCGGCGGCGGCGGATGTTGTTGATGCGCGGCTGATCCGCGCGCCTGAGGCGCGGGAGCTCTTCGAGCGTGGGCCGGTGATTGTCGCCCATGCCGCGCTTACGGCGCGTCGGATGGCGCTTCACGCGCCGCCGCGCTCCAATCGCATTTTCGACGCCCTGGAGCTGTTTGCGTTCGCGCGGCCGGCGCAGTTCTGCGCTCCGTCGGCGGCGGGGTTGGCGCTGGCTCTCGGCCTGACCGAACCCAGGGGCGCGCAGGCGCAGGCGTCGGCGCTGCGCGAAGCCTGCGGCCGTTTGCTCGCGGAACTGGCCGCCGCGCCTTCACCGAGCCGGGAGGAAGCGATGGCGGCGGCGGAAACCCTGGCGCGCGCCGGGTGGTCCTGGGGACCGGCGGTGATCGGCGCGTTGCGCTCTGCGCCGGTCGGCAATCAGTTCCGCAGCTCCGGTCTCGACGCTTGGACGCGCGTCGCGGAGTGGGAGGACCAGGGCCCGGCCGGCGAACCTGGATCGAAGCCAGTGTCGCCGCAGGAGGCGGCGGCGCGGCTGGTGACATTGCTTCAGCGCACAGGCCTGGATGAGGCGCGGCCGACCCAGGCCGAGTTCGCCGCCGAGGTGACTTTCGCCTTTCAGCCTCGGGAGCGGGAGAGTGAACCCCGGATGATGCTTGCCGAGGCCGGCACCGGCACCGGCAAGACCCTGGCCTATCTCGCGCCCGCCTCCCTCTGGGCGGAAGCGAATGGACCGGCGGTGTGGATATCCACCTACACCCGCGCATTGCAGCGTCAGATCGAGCGGGAGAGTCATGCGCTCTTTCCCGACCCAAAGGTGCGCGCCCGTAAAGTGGTTGTCCGCAAGGGCCGAGAAAACTATCTCTGTCTGCTGAATTTCCAGGAGGCGGTGAACGCCGCCCAGCTAGGCAATGGGGATCTGATCGGCCTGGGCCTGGCGGCCCGCTGGGTCAGCGCGACTCGCGACGGCGACATGACAGGTGGTGATTTCCCAGCCTGGCTGCCCACCTTGTTCGGTGTGGCGCCGGCCGCTCAGGCGAGCGCGGCCAATCTGGTGGACCGACGCGGCGAGTGCATCCATGCCGGATGCCAGCACTACCGCGTCTGTTTCGTGGAAAAGGCGGTCCGCGGATCGAAGCGTGCGGACCTGGTGATCGCCAACCACGCCCTGGTGCTGACCCAGGCGGCCTTCGACGGCGCCCGTGCGGCCCGGGGCGCCAAGGCGGATGGCGAAACCAGCCAATTGAAACGCATCGTCTTCGACGAAGGTCACCATCTTTTCGACGCCGCCGATTCCGCCTTCTCCGCGGCGCTGTCCAGCGCCGAGGCGGCCGAACTTCGCCGTTGGATCCGCGGTCCTGAAGGACGGGGAAGGCGGGGCAGGGGGCTTGAGGCGCGCCTGGCCGAGGTGCTGGCCGGCCGGGACGACGCCGGCGCGGCCTTGGTCGAAGCGACCCGCGCCGCGGCCGCCCTGCCCGGTGAGGGCTGGTCGGGACGCATCGCGCCGCCCAATGGCGAGGTCAATCCGCAAGGGCCGGTAGAGGTCTTCCTGGTGGCGGTGCTGGAACAGCTACGAGCCCGCGCCGCGCCGTCCGAGGTCGGCATGGAATGCGCCGCCCGCCCGGCCATCGATCGCGTCCGCGAGACCGCCCGCGCCGCCGCCGCCGCCCTGGCGAGGGTCGAAGCGCCTCTGCTGGCGCTGGCCCGGCATCTGGAGGACGTCCTGGACGCCGAGGCCGCCACGCTCACCGGTCCGGAGCGGGCGCGTATCGAAGGGGCGCTACGCGGGTTGGACCGCCGTGCGCGCATGACCTTGCCCGCATGGCGCTCGATGCTGCAGGCCATCGACGAGGACGCCGAGGACGATCCGGATTTCGTTGACTGGTTTGACGCAACTTTTCTCTATGGCCGGGTGGTCGACGCCGCCTGCCGCCGCCACTGGGTGGATCCGACGGAGCCGCTGACCAACGCCGTCATCGCCCCGGCCCACGGCGTGCTGGTGACCAGCGCCACCCTGGCCGACCCCAGCCTGGCTGACCCGTTCGCGTTGGCCGAGATGCGCACCGGCGCGGCGCGATTGCCGGACCGGCCGAAGACCCTGCGGCTCGCCTCGCCGTTCAACTATGCATCCCAGGCCCGGTGTCTGGTTGTCACCGACGTGGCCCGCGATGACGCGCGCCAGGTTTCGGCGGCCATGCGCGAGCTGTTCCTGGCCGCGGGCGGCGGCGGACTTGGTCTGTTCACGGCCATCCGCCGCTTGCGCGCGGTGCACGAGAAGATCGCCGCGCCGCTTGCGGACAGGGGCCTCGCCCTCTACGCGCAGCACGTGGATCCGCTGGAGGTCGGTGCCCTGGTCGATATCTTCCGCGCCGAGGAGGATGCCTGTTTGCTGGGCACCGACGCGGTACGCGACGGCGTAGATGTGCCCGGCCGCTCGCTCAGACTGCTGGTTTTCGACCGCATCCCCTGGCCGCGCCCGGACATCCTGCACAAGGCCCGCCGCAGTCGGTTCGGCGGCAAGGGTTATGATGACACCGTCGCCCGCGGCCGCATCGCCCAGGCTTTCGGCCGGTTGATCCGGCGGGCCGATGACAAGGGCGTGTTCGTGATGCTGGACGCGGCCGCGCCCAGCCGCCTGTTCGCGGGCCTGCCCGAAGGCGTCAGCCTGCAGCGAGTCACCTTGGTGGAGGCGATCGAGACGACAGGAAGATTCTTGGGGCATGGCGAATCTAATCGCCCACAATGATATGCGGCACGAACCTTGAGGTGTCCTGGGTGACGCGGGAGCGATCCTCGCGCACGCCCATGCCGGCGGGTTCATCGCCGATCATCCAGGCGCCGATGACCGGGTAATTTCCGTCAAACGACGGCTGGGCCCACAAGGCCTGGCGGATCCAGCCTTCCGCCCCATAGCCCTGGTCTAACCCGCGTTCGCGCCGGCCGTCCTCATAGAGCTCCACATTTGCTCCCTCACGGCTGAACAGCGGCTTTCGCGCATAGGCGCGGCCCAAACTGGCCGCTTGGGGGTCGTCGTCGAAATAGGCCTCCAGAAGGTTTGGATGGCCCGGGTGGCGCTCCCAGAGCAGCGGCAGGATTCCCTTGTTGGAGAGCACTGATTTCCAGGGCGGCTCAAGGAATTGGGTGCGGCTGGCGGCGATGTCTTTGGCAAAGACGTCCCGCAGCATGTTCTCCCAGGGATGCAACTTGAACATCGCCTGGATGATGAAATTATCCCGGTCGACAAAGCGCCCGTCTGCATCAAGGCCAATATCCCTCAAGGCCGTGAACTTGGGCTCCAGGCCGGCCTGGCTGGCCATGTCCTCCAGGAAGCGGACCGTCTGGCGATCCTCCTCGACGTCGGCTTCGCCTGCGAAGTGCACGAACCCGCCGTGCGGAAATATCGCGCCAAATCGGGCCTTGAGCTTGTCATAGAGGCTGTTGAACTGGTCGGAGGCGGCCGGTAGGGCGCCCGACGCGATCATGTCCTCAAGCCAAAGCCACTGGAACACCGCCGCTTCATAGATGCTGGTGGGCGTATCGGCGTTGTATTCGTAAAGTTTGGGCGGGCCTTCTCCGTCGTAGCCAAAATCAAAGCGCCCATAGAGCGATGGCTCCTCGGCCCGCCAGGAGTCCGACACCAGGCCAAAGGCGGCCCTGGGGATCGCCAATCGGGTCAGCAGGGCTTCGCTCTGAACAACCTCGTCGACCAGATCCAGACACAGGCCGTGCAAGTCCGCAGCGGCCGTCTCGATGTCATCCTCGACCTGGGCGAGACTGAAGGCGTAGCAGGCGCGCTCGTCCCAGTAGAGCCTTCCGTCGGCATTGTGCCATGTAAACCCGACCGCCTCGGCCTTGTCGCGCCAGCCAGGCCGGGGGGCGAGTGTCAAGCGGCGCACGGCGTCTCGCTCATTTCAAGTTTCCATCATCCCGGGAACGATGGAATAGTCGTGGGGTTGTCAGTCCAGCGAGGCAAGGGGGAACCAGATGATCGACATGTCGGCATTCGCCAAGGCGGCGATCGCATTTCTATTGGCCTTCGTGGCCGCCGGCGGGTTCGCCCTGATATTCAAGGCCGTCTACCAAGCGATCACGCCATATCGCGAGGCCAAGTTGATCCGCGAGGGCAACACAGCCGCCGCCATCGCCCTGGCCGGCGCCTTGATCGGCTATATCCTGCCGGTGGCCTCGGCGCTTTCCAATACCTCGACATTGCCGGAATTCGTCCTCTGGGCGGCGATGGCGGGCGTCATCCAGGTGGTGACCTTCACGGTGGTCCGGATGATCGCCCTGCCCGACGTGCAGGCGCGGATCGAAAGCGGCGAGGTTTCCATCGGCATCTATGTGGCCACCATCTCGGTGGTGGTGGGGATCATCAACGCCGCCTGCATGACTGCCTGAGGACGCCGCCATGACCCGCGCGCGCAAGCGTTCCGCCTCACTCCGGCTGACGACGATGCTGGCCGGCGCCAGCCTCACCCTGGCCGGCTGCAACGACAGGCCCGCGCCGGTGGCCGGCGGCGGCTGGGACGATAACTCCGTCGCCCAAGGAGAGCAGGTTGAGGTGTTCCCCTACCAGACGCTTGAAGATTGCCGGTTGGCCGACAAGGTGCCCGATACCGACTGCGCGAGCGCCTATGCGGCCGCGCGGGCCGATAATGTCAGTCACCCGCCCACCTTCGCCCACCGCGCCGCCTGTGTTGACACCTACGGAGCCTGTGCGCCCCGCGTCGGAGAGGGCGGCGGGTTTTTCGCACCCGCCCTGGCGGGCTTTGTCGTTGGCCGCATGCTCAGCCCATCCGGCGCACCCTACTATGCTGGCACGGGACTTTATCGCCGCCAGGACGAGCGCGACCGCAACGGCTTCAGCTATCACACCGGCTGGGGCGGGGTGATCAACCGCGATTACGTGACCGGCCGCACCACCGTCGCCCGTCAAGGCGTGGAGCCGCCGCAATCCTTGCGTGCGGCGCCGGCGAGGGCGCAGACCCGCAGCCGGATCCTCGCCCGCGGCGGCTTTGGCGGGGTGCGGGGCCTCGGCTTCGGCGGCTAAGTCGGCCGCCCAATGTGTGTCGTGGTCGAAGTTGCGACTCGCACATCTGGGAACTAAGCCGGTTTGCGTGGCTGCGCCCGACAGGCTAACGAGCGGCGATGAAAAGCCTGGGTCTTGTCGGTTTCGGTCAGTTCGGCCAACTCGCCGCAGGGGTGCTGAAATCCCATTACGACGTGCTGGTCACCGACGTGGCGCCGGGCGCCAAGGCCGCCGCGCTTGCGGCTGGGGTGGCGTTCGGATCACTGGAGGCCGCCGCCGCGCGCGAAGTGGTCGTCGTCGCCGTGCCGGTGGCGGCGATGCGGAACGTCTTCGCCACCCTTGCGCCGCACCTCAAGCCCGGCGCCCTGGTCGTTGATGTGGGCTCGGTGAAAATGCTGCCGGGACAGTGGATGAACGAGCTCCTGCCCGACCACGTCGACATCGTCGCCACCCACCCGCTGTTCGGCCCGCAGAGCGCCAAAGCGGGCCTGGAGGGTCTGCGCTTCGTGATCTGCCCGGTCAGGGGCGACCGCCATGAACGGGTGGCGGCTTTCGGACGCTCGCTCGGCCTGATCGTGACGGTCACCAGCGCGGAGGAACACGACCGGGAAATGGCCTATGTGCAGGCCCTGACCCATCTGATCGGCCGCTCCCTGGTCAACCTCGGCATTCCTGACGAGCAGCTGAAGACCGCCTCCTACCAGCACCTCCTGGAGCTTTGCTCTCTGATCGGCGCCGATACGTTCGAGCTGTTCACCGCCATCCAGACGCAGAACCCTTTCGCCGCCGAGGTGGCGAGCGCTTTCGTTGACCAGGCGCGCAGCCTGCTGGATCAGGTTTCGGCAGAGCGACCTAGTTAGCGGCCCATGAACTCGGCCAGGGCATTGATGACCGCGCGGTTGTGTTCTTCCAGGCCAATGGTGATGCGGATGTGGTCAGGCAGACCATAATTGGTCACCTGCCGCACCAGGAGCCCCCGGGCTGACAGGAATGCCTCGGCCGCAACGGCGGTTTTCCCGTGCTTGGGAAAGCCGGCAAGCACGAAATTCGCCGCCGATGGTCGAACGATGTCGAGCCCGAGGCCGCCCAGCTGCTGCTCCAGCCAGGGCCGCCACCGGTTGACGTGGGCGATGGACCTTTGCTGAAAGTCCAGGTCGTTGAGCGCCTCGATCGCGGCCAACTGGCCCGGGATCGACGTGTTGAACGGCAAGCGGATGCGATCGACGGCGGAAGCGATCGCCATTGGCGCATAGCCCCATCCGACCCTCAGCGCGGCCAGGCCATGCAGTTTTGAGAAGGTGTGTGTGACCACCACGTTTTCCGAGCTACGGGCATAATCGAGCCCATCGCTGAATGTCGGGTCGTCGGCGAATTCGGCGTAGGCGCCGTCAAGCACCAGCACGATATCTGGCCGCAAATTCTGGTGCAGGCGCAGGATTTCCGAAAACGGCAGCCAGGTGCCGGTCGGGTTGGCCGGATTTGCGATGAACACCAGCCGGGTGCGTGCATCGACGGTGTTCAGCACCTCGTCGACATCGATCCGGTAATCGGGTTCAGGAGCGTTCTTGACTTCCGCCTGATTTTTTCGCGCGCCAATGGCGAAGGCGGCAAAGGCGTATTGTCCCTGAACGATATTGTCCCCCGGCTCAAGGAAGGCGTCGTTGAGCAACTGGAAGACCTCGTCTGAGCCGCAGCCGAAGATCAGACGCTCGGGTTCAAGTTTGTAACGCTCCGCAATCGCTGTCCGCAGGAGGGTCGTTCGGCTGTCGGGATAGACATGCAGCTGGTCGGCCGCCGCCGCATAGGCGGCGCGCGCCCTGTCGCTGGACCCAAGGATGTTTTCGTTGGCGGATAGCTTGATCGGGTGGGCGACGCCCTCGGCCTTGGCCTTGCCGGGGATGTAGGCATGTATGTCCATGATCCCGGATTTCGGGACGGGCCTAAGACTCGGTTCGGGCTTGTGCATCGATTTGCGGCCTGTAAGCGGCTCCAGGGGGGCTGCTCTTACACGTCCAACGGCGCCGGTGCAGCCCCGATCACGCCAGAGAGCTTGCCGGGCGCGCGGCTCAACCGCTCGTCGCCAGCCTCATAATATCCCGCCAGGCTAAAGAGTTTCAGGCCGCCAGACGCCAGCAGGAAGCTGGCGGCGACCCCATCGCGGCCGAGGGCTTCCTCGATGGCGGCCGGCGATCCCACCGCGTCAGTGACCCAGAAGGTCTGGTCAGCCCCGGTGGGCTCGATCTCCACTTCGGCTATCGCAAGCGCGGTCATCGGGCCCCAGGCGACAAGGCAGGGCAGGGTAGCGAAAACCTTCAGCCGCGGCTCCGCCAACAATCGGCCCCACCAGGCGCTTTCCTGATTGAGAGCCAGGACGCCAACGCCGCCCGCCGTCTTTGCGGCTGCGATGGTGTCTTCAGGGCGATCGGCGAGGGTTAGCGGCGGGGCTGCGCCGAACCGCAGGCGCGCCTGTTCCCGGACGCGTCCGCCATCGCGACCGGCCCAGACTGATAGATGGAAGGGGCCCTGGCGAGCCAGATTGTCACCCATGATCTCGCGCCACAGGCGCACGACGAGGGCGTCGCCCGCGCCCTTTCGAGGCGTGGCCAGAAGTTTCCTCATCACAGCGGCTTCGCGGCCGGGTCGCAGTCCGAACTTGCCGGCGTCGCCCGCGGCGGCCTTGGCGGCGGCCACCACCTTGGCCAGGGCGGCGCGTTCGTCGACGAGGGTCAGGATCTCGGCGTCGATCGCGTCCAGCCGTGCGCGCACCGTCTCCAGGGACGGCGGCGTCGTTGCACTGTCTTGGGCTCCGGCCATCTCGCCCCCGAAATCTCGCCCCGCCGGTTAAGTCATGGCGGCGAAGGAGGCAAGCGGCTCAGTAGACACGCGGCGCAGGCGCGAGCGCCACAGGTCCCAATGTAATCTGGCCGGCTTGGAAGGTGAGTGTCGCCCGCACGATGTCACCCTGTTGCCTCGCCTGGGCCACCACGGCCGCCGCCACGGCGGCGGTCGGCGGGATTGCGCCGGTTTCACCCATGGCCGCGATGGTCTTAGGCGCCTGGCGAAGGCTCAAGTCCAGGGCGCCGCGAATCCGCCCATCGGCGCCTACCGTCAAGGTTCCATTGCGGGTTCCAATCACCGCTTCCCCAGCGGTCACGCCCGCGTCACGCACGGTGATTCGCCCTCCCGCGGCGGTCCAGGCCCGCACAGCTTGCGGCCAGTTGTTCCCCCTGAACGCACTCATTTTCGACAGAGTGGAATTCCAGGTCATGGTGATGGGCTTGTCCTCGGCTATGCGGGCGAACAGACCGGAGAGTCGCGCCTTGCCGCCTTCGACCTTGGCGAATACGCCGCCTTCGTCATCAGGCCCTGCGCGAAAGTGGAGTTCGACCCGATCGGCCGCAGACAGGGCGAATGGCATGGCTCCGGCCCCCGGCGCAAACCGAAGCTTCACGCCTTCGAACGAGATGTTGGGTGGCCGGCGCTCCATGTGGCGCAGGCTGGCGCGAAGTATGTCGCCTGTGACCGTAACGGGTCCTCCCATCGGGCGCGTGAAGGTGAGACCTTCGGTGGCGGCGATCATCCAGTGCCCGGCCGACAGCAGATAGGTCTGACCTTCAAGCCGCGGCGTGGCGATGGCCCAACCAGAGGGATCGGCGATCCGGGGCTCGATGAGTGTGATATTGAGGCGGTATGGGAAGCCATCGACCGAGCGGGACTCCCAGCTCAACTCGTATCCGGCTTTGCGCAACGCAGCCTGGGCGGAGTCCAGACGCGATTCCACCTGGCCCCGGGCCCAGAACCATGCGGCGGTCCAGGCGATGATCGCCAGGCCAAGCAAACCAAACGGAATGTACAGCCCTAGGCGGCTGGATTTGCGGGTGGTGTCGGGATCAGGCATGAGCGGGTCGGGTGTCTGCAGACGGTCTGGCGGGATGAGCGACGAGCGCTGGGTGTTTGGATACGGCTCGCTGATGTGGCGGCCGGGATTTGCTTATATGGAACGCGTGGCGGCCACTCTACACGGACGCAGGCGGGCATTCTGTATCTATTCGGTTCATCATCGCGGCACACATCAGCGACCAGGACTCGTGCTGGGCCTGGCGCCGGGCGGCGCCACTCGCGGCGTGGTCTACCGGGTGGCTGAGGCCGACTGGCCCGCAACCTACGCCTATTTGCTGGAGCGTGAGCAGCCAACTGAGACCTATGTGGAAGCTCAGGCCAGCGTGAGGTTCGCTGACGGCCGGCGTCGATCGACGTTGGTCTTCCTGTCCGACGTTCGGCATCCGCAGTGGGCCGGCTCGCTTTCGCTCGAACGCCAGGCCGAACTGATCGCTGGCGCCCGAGGACTCTCCGGACGCAATATTGACTACCTGCGTGACCTCGTGGAGCACCTGAGGGCGCAGGAGGTTTGCAGCCGGGACATGCGGCGGTTGCTGGCGATGGTGGAGGCGCTCGAGTCCGGTGTGTGAGCGCAGGAGTCGCCTATAATTCGAGCAGCTTGTTTGACGCGGTCTCGATCCGATCCTCTAGAAGCCGCATGAATTCCGAGCGTTTCAGGCCCGGCGGAATGGGCTCCAAATATTCAAATACGATGGTTCCGGGCCTGCGAAGGAAACCGTGCGCCGGCCAATGGACGCCGGAATTGGTGGCGAGGGGATGAACCGGAACGCCAAGCTCGCGGTAGAGGGCGGCAATACCGGGCTTATAGTCGCCAGCCACGCCTGGCTCTCCGCGGGTCCCTTCAGGGAAGATAAAGATCTGCCGGCCCTCCGCCAGCCGCGCCCTGGAATCCCGCATCAGCTTCTTCAGGGCCGCGGAGTGTCCGTCCCGATCGACAGGAGTCATCCTCGCTTTTGCCGCGTACCAGCCGAAGAATGGGACTTTGAGAAGTTCCTTCTTCATCACGAAACAGGGGACGGGCGTCCAGGCGAACTGCACGAATACATCGTACATACACAAGTGCTTGGCGGCGATCAGGGCCGCGCCGGCCGGCAAATTCGCCGCACCCCGCAGTTCCGTGCGTATATTGCAGATCAGCCGCAGCAAGAGCGTGATCCCCTGGGACCAGATGCGCATGGCGGCGATCGAGACACGGTGCGGCAGCACCAGCATCGGCACCATGCAGAGCACTACGATCAGCGACCATAAGTAGAACAGCGCCACAAAGGCGAGGGATCTGAAGGCAAGCATGGTCAGGTTTTCGCCTGGGGTGGATCGTTGCGCGGCCCGAGACTGAGAAGTCCTTCGCGAGCGAGTATCGTGATGAACTTACAATATTCCAGGCCCATGGTCCTGGCGCGGCGCGAAGTCCTCCACCAACCGTTGGCGCCCATCACCGAGGTGGCGACGGGATAGCTCTGCAATTGGATGCCGGGGAGCCCGGCCCGCAGTTCGAGCATCGCCCGGGGCATGTGATAGTCCGCAGTGACCACAATCAGGCTGTGGTAGCGCATGGCCCTGGCCCAGGCGAAGGTCTCTCGTGCGTTGCCAACCGTGGTCGCGGCCTCAAACCCCAAGTCGACACAACAGTCATAGAGGCGGCGGACGGCGCGCGTTGCATCGCGGATATCCTCCCGCGAGGCGTCGCGATTGACGCCCGAAACCAACAGCCGCTTACCCTTGCCATCCTCTAGAAGTCCCATCGCCGCCTTGATCCGTTCGTTCGACCCCGCACCGGTGAGGGCGACGATGCCATCGGCAGGCGCGGGAGCTTGCGCCGGGGTCGAGCGCGCCACCCGATCCGCGAAGGCCAGAAGTCCGCTGGTCCAGATCAGGGCCAGCACCAGGAGCGTCGCGGCGCCCTTCATTCCAGCTCCCCAATGATGGACGAGGCGGTGAAGCGGGCGGCCAATGCCGCCACGCAAGCGGCCAACAGGGGGCAAGGAAGCAGCGCCAGCAGATCAAACCAGGCGATGGGCAGCACCGGGGTCAGCCCGCGGCCGCCGCCCGCCAAGCGCAACACCGCGCCCAGCGAGGCGGCGGCAACCGCGCCGAACAGTCCCGCAGTCGCGGCGATGCGGGCGAATCGCGCCTGGAACAGTTTCGCGATCAGAACGTGTTCGGCGCCGGATAGGTGCAGAACCTCAACCACGTCGCGGCGGGCGGCGAGTCCGGCCCGGGTCGCAAAGGCGATGACTGCGGCGGCAGCGCCTGCGATCAGCAGAAAAACCCCAGCTCCGATCCACCGCGCCAGGCCGGCCGACCGCTTGATGTCTTTGATCCAGACGCTGTGGTCGTCCACCGTGGCGTCGAGTCCCTGGGCGCGCAGGGCCGCGTCCAAGAGCGCCACGGCCGGCGGCTTTCTGCGATCGAGACGCACAGTCACCAATCGCGGTACGGGAAGGTCTTCGAGATCCGCCACATCACCCATCCAGGGGGCGATCAATTCATAGGCCCGCTCGCGCTCCATGGCGCTGGCCTCGATGACGCCGGGTACGCCGGCCAAGGTTTCGGCGGCGCGAGCGGCGGCGGAATCCGGGCTCTCGGCGCCCTTCGGACGCACGATGATCGTTGCCTCGCCCACCAGCTGATCGGCCCACCCGCGTGCTGCCCGATCGGCGGCGATCACTCCGAGCGCGGTCATGCAGGCAAGGAAGGACAGCACCGCGACCACAAAGACCAGCGCCCCGTCACGGGCGTCCGCCTCGGGGAGGAACGGCGCCGGTCGCCAACGTGTGATGTCGAACATCTCGCTCACGTAGTCGCCTCCGTGGGCGCGATGAGGCTGAGTCGGCCCTGCGCAAGGTGCAACACCGGCCGACCCGAACGCGCCACCAGATCCTGGTCGTGGGTTGCGATCAGGATCGTGGTGCCCAGCCGGTTGAGCTCCACGAACAGGCGAAATATCCGCATCGCCATCTCATGGTCGACATTGCCAGTCGGCTCGTCGGCCAACAGGATATCGGGGCGGCCGACCACGGCCCGGGCGATCGCCAAGCGTTGCTTTTCGCCCCCCGCGAGGGTCGCTGGCATTGCGTGCATACGATTCTTCAGCCCCACCCAGGTCAGCAGTTCGGCCACGTCTGCGCGATATTCTTCCGGTTTCTGTCCCGCGATTCGCAGGGGAAGCGAGGCGTTATCGAACGCGTTCAAGTGCTCGAGAAGTCTGAATTCCTGGAAGACCACTCCGATTCTGCGGCGCACGAAGGGCTGGTCCTTGACCGCGACACGTGAGATGTCCTGACTGAAGAGATGAATGAGGCCCTTACTGGGCTTGGCGGCGAGATAGATGAGCTTCAAGAGCGAGCTCTTCCCCGCACCGGATGCGCCGGTGACAAAGTGAAACGACCCTGGCGCAAGCGCGAAGGTGAGGTCCTTCAGAATCTCTGGACCGCGGCCATAACGCATCGACACGTCGTCGAAGCGGACGGCGGCGTCCGCGGCATGCTCGGCCGTATCGTCGTCAGGGTTTCTGGACATGGGGATCGAAATCGGCGACCTCGGAGCAGGTTTCTGGAGCGTCCGAGTCGAGCGTCATGATACTGACCTGTCCAGAGTGCGCCACTAGCTATTTTGTGGACGATGGCAAGATCCCGGCAAACGGCCGGTCCGTACGTTGCGCCAATTGCGGAACACGCTGGTCCGCGCAACCCGATACCGAGCTGGAACTCTCCTCGACGCCGGATGAGGGCGCCATCGCGCGCGAACCCGCGTCGCCGCCGGGAGATGAAGTCACAAGCGTGGAGGCCCTGCCCGGCGAGGCGCTGCCCAAGGTTTTTCGGGCCAAGGCCGACAGCGAGCGGAAAGTTCGACAGGCGGCCACCTTGGGTGTCGTCTGGGCGGCCACAGCCGCCGCGCTGCTGATCCTTGCGGCGCTGTCGATCGTGTTCCGCGCTGACATTGTGCGTCAATGGCCGCGGTCGGCGGCGGCTTACGCCACCATCGGCATGCCGGTGAACAGCCTTGGGCTCGCTCTGGAGGGGGTGCGGGCCGTCCCCGCGCTGAAGGATGGCCATGCGACCCTCGCGATCACAGGCCAGATTCGCAACATCCAGGATCGCGAGGCCGTCTCTCCGCCGCTTCGGATCAATCTGCTGGACAAGTCCGGAAAGGCCGTGGCCAGCCAGACGGCCCGCCCGGCCGATCCACGTATCCCGCCCGGCGAGATCCGGCATTTCGCCTTCAGCGTCATTGATCCCCCCTCCAGCGCTCACGACCTTGAAGTCACGTTTGCAAACCTGCCTCCGCCAAAGCCCGCCGCTACGCCCAAGGGCCATTCCACCGCACATGCCATCGCCCATCCCGCTTCGCCGCATGAGAAGCCCGTAGCGGCGCCGGTCGAAAGGCCTGTTGAACAGCCGGCTGACGCGGGCCTGCGACCTGCGATGAGCCCCGCCACACGAGCGCCGGTCGAAGCCAAGCCTCTGCCGCCGGAATCGCCCTACGCCCTGCCATCCAAATGATCACGCCCACTGTCGTCCTGAGCGAGGCGGAGGTCGCCCAGCGGGTTGAGGCTCTGGCGCAGCGGATTGCACCGCATGTGGATGACTCGACCACGGCGATTTGTCTGCTGACCGGCGGCATCTGGTTCTGCGCAGACCTGATGCGCGCTCTGTCCCGGGCGGGAAGGCGCCTGCGGTTCGACGCCCTGTGGTTGGCCTCCTATGGTGATGGTCAGGAGAGCGCGGGCCGCTGCGAAGTGCGCGCCGCGCTTCAGCGTCCGATCAACGGCGGGCGCGCCCTGTTGATTGACGACGTCTGCGACACGGGACTGTCCCTGGCCGAGTCGGTGCGGTTGGTGGGCGAAGCCGGCGCCGGCCAGATCCTGACTGCGGTGTTCGCCCGCAAGCCCTGGCCGCAACCGCGCGCGCTGGAGCCGGACTTTGTCGCATGGGAGGCGCCGGCGCGGTTCCTGGTGGGTTACGGCATGGATAGCGCTGGCGGCCTGCGGGGACTGCCGCATGTGGCCACACTGGACTGACGCCGCAAGCTTGAGGTCAGGCAGGCGCGGCTTCAGCCGCCCGCGCCGGGTTAATGCGGAAGAAGTCGAGCGTGCGGATCAGCCAGCGTCCGCCAGCCCTGGCCACGGTGATCTCATATTCACCGAGCGTCTTTACCAGCTGGGTCTCGGCGCTGACCACCATGATGTAGGCGCGCAGGGTTCCCTTGTCGCCGTCCAGTTCAATCACCTCGTTGGCGATGTAGTGGCGCGACACACCTTGCTTCACCAGCTTTTCAAGGCTCCGGGTCAGTTTGATCATCGCATCGCGTCCCTTGAACGGCCCGAAGTCGCCTGCGCCCCAGATGGCGTCCATGGTGAAAAGGTCCAACCACTGGTCCCACTGCAGGTGGTCAACGTGCCAGCAGTAGCGTGACATCAGCTCACAGATTTCTTCTCGGTCAGTCATTGTCGGGTCCTGGCGCAGTCACTGCATGATAGGCCGCCCCAGCACGCTAGAGCCAGGGTGCATTGCGCTCCGCGGCCAAGATCGACTCATAGCTGGGCCGCGGACGCACCAAGGCGAACTTATCTCCCCGGACAAGAACCTCCGGCGCCAGAGGCCGCGTGTTGTATTCGCTGGCCATGGCGGCTCCGTAGGCGCCTGCGGTCATGAATGCCACCAGGTCGCCGGCTTCCAGCGGTGGCAGCCGGCGCTCGCGTGCGAACGTGTCGCCGCTCTCACAGACTGGGCCAACGACGTCGTAGACCTCGGGCGCGCCAGGCCGCGGCGCGACGGGCCGGATATCGTGGAACGCCTCATACATGGCCGGTCGGATCAGGTCGTTCATGGCCGCGTCGAGAACCAGGAAATTGCGCCCCTCAGGTCGGCGATGCACATGAATCACCCGCGCAAGCAGTATGCCCGCGTTGGCGCAGATCACCCGGCCTGGTTCAAAAGCGAACTGAACCTCAAGGCCCGCCATAACCCGTGCGATCATCGCGGCGTAGGCCTCAACGCCCGGTGGATCGGGCTGATCGAAGTAGGGCGCGCCTAGACCACCGCCCAGGTCAAGCCGGCGTACGCTGAGGCCTTCGTCGCGGAGCGACTCAACCAGGCCGCGCATCTTCAGGCACGCCGCCTCCATGGGCGCCAGGTCTGTGATCTGGCTACCGATATGATAGGCGAGGCCGATGGGGTCCAGCCAGGCGGAGTTCGAAGCCTTGGCGTAGAGTCGTGCAGCCTCGGAAAACGAGACGCCGAATTTGGAATCCGCCTTGCCGGTGGAGATCTTGGCATGCCCGCCGGCGCCTACGTCCGGGTTTACGCGGATGGCGATGGTGGCGCGTCGGCCAAGTCGTGCGGCGACTTCGGCGATGCGGTCCATCTCGGGCTCAGATTCGACGTTGATCTCAGCGACGCCAGTCGAGAGGGCGAATTCGATCTCCGCGGCGGTTTTGCCAACGCCGGAGAAGACGATCCGCGCGCCAGGAATGCCGGCGGCGAGGGCGCGTCGTATTTCGCCTTCCGACACCACATCGGCGCCGCAGCCCAGCCGCGACAAGGTCTTCAGGACCGCAACATTGGAGCAAGCCTTGACTGCGAAGGCGATCATGGGATCGCCGAGGCCGGCGTTCACCAAGGCGTCGCGAAGCACCAGGTAGTGCCGCTCCAGGGTGGCGGAGGAATAGACATAGACAGGTGTGCCCACCGCCTCGGCGATGGCGTCCAGCGAAACGCTTTCACAGGCCAGTCCGCCATCCTCCAGGTCGAAATGGTTCATCGTTGCGGCGCCGCCGTCACGTCCGGATCTGTCGGAAGGTCGGCGCCTTCTCGGTCGCGGCGATCCACCGTCGTCACTGGAGCGGGCAGGTCCTGGGCCTGGTCGATCCCGCGGGATGGGCCGCCAAACAGGGGGCCGGGGCGCTCCAACGGCCCCTGTTTGCCGCAGCCGGCCAGGAGGAGCGTTACGATGGCGGCGAAGGGTAGCAGGCGTCGGTTCATCGCAGGATTTCCTTCCAACGCTTGATCTGGGCGCGGACCTGATCAGGCGCCGCGCCGCCGAAACTCTTGCGGCTGGCCACCGACGCAGCCGGCGTCAGCACCGCGAACACGCCTTGCGTGATCCGCGCCTCCAACTTCTGCAGTTCGCCCAGCGGCAGGTCGGGCAGGTCGCAGCCCAGCTCTTCCGCCCTGCGCACGGCTGCTCCTGTAATGTGGTGAGCTTCGCGAAAGGGCAGGCCAAGCTCGCGCACAAGCCAGTCCGCCAGATCGGTGGCTGTGGAAAAGCCGGCGCCCGCGGCTGCGGCCATGCGATCCAGGTTGGGCTGCAGGTCTCCCACCATTCCGACCATCGCCGCCAGCGACAGCGATAGAGCGTCAAAGGCCTCGAAAACCGGGACCTTATCCTCTTGCATGTCCTTAGAGTAGGTGAGCGGCAGGCCCTTCATGACCACGGCCAACTGGGTGAAGGCGCCCAACAGCCGGCCGGCCTTGGCGCGCACCAATTCGGCGGCGTCGGGGTTCTTCTTCTGCGGCATGATTGACGAGCCGGTGGTGAAGGCGTCGGTCAGGCGAATGAATCCGAACTGCGGCGTCATCCAGATGACGATCTCCTCCGCCAGCCGTGACAGGTTGATGGCGCAAATCGACCCGGCGGCGAGGACCTCGAGCGCAAAATCGCGCGCCGAAACCGCATCCAGGGAATTGCGCATCGGCCCCTCGAAGCCAAGCTCCGACGCGGTGGCGTGCCGGTCGATCGGAAACGGCGATCCGGCCAGCGCCGCGGCGCCCAGGGGACTTTCGTTCATCCGCCGCCGCGCATCCGCAAAGCGGCTGGCATCGCGGCTAAACATCTCCACATAGGCCATCAGGTGGTGCCCAAACGTCACAGGTTGCGCCGGCTGCAGGTGCGTAAACCCTGGCATTATCGAATCGGCGTTGGGCTCGGCCTTCTCGACAAGGGCGGACATCAGGCCGCTAAGTTGCTCGATGGTGCGGTCGCAGGCGTCGCGCACCCATAGCCGGAAGTCGAGGGCCACCTGGTCATTTCGAGACCGTGCGGTGTGCAGCCGGCCGGCCGCGGGTCCGATCAACTCGCGCAGCCGCGCCTCCACATTCATGTGGATATCCTCGAACTCTTCCCGGAACGGAAAGGTCCCGGCGGCGATCTCGGCTTCGACCTTGTCCAGACCGGCCTGGATCGCGGCCTCGTCCTCGCTTGTAATCACCGCGGTGTTGCGCAACATCCGCGCGTGCGCCCTGGACCCGGCGAGGTCCTGTGGCGCCAGGCGGCGATCGAAGCCGATGGAGACGTTGATCGCCTGCATCAAGTCCGCCGGCTTGGCGGCGAAGCGGCCGCCCCACATCGCCTGCCCGCCGGCTTCGGCGGTGGGCGGGGAGGCGGTGGTCTTGGGCGTAGGCGATGAGGTGTCTGACATATGAGCGAGCAACCAGCGGGCGGTGCGAAGGGCGGATTCCTGAAGTGGTCCTTATGGGGCGTCGGCCTCGCCGGCGTCGCGGCGGTTATCTACATCATGGTGAGGGCTTCTATCCAGCCCGCCGCCCCCGAAGCGCAAGACGCTGACAAACCGAAATTCGATTATGCGTCAAAGTCAGCGCCAGCACCCGAATATGCGTTCCTGGGACCGCAGGGCAAGCCTGTCAAATTGGCCGATTTCCGCGGCAAGGTCGTTGTGGTGAATTTTTGGGCGACCTGGTGCGCGCCTTGCGTCGAGGAAATGCCCACCTTGGCCAAAGCGGCGCGCGCCTACGACGGCCGCCCTGTCGTCGTGCTGGCGATCAGCGTTGACAAGGCGGAAGGCGCCGCCAAAGCCAAGGCGTTCCTCGGTCAGCACCCGCCGCTGGAATTCTATCAAGACCCCAGCGCGCGCCTGCCCTTTGAGTTGGCGCCGCCGGCCCCAGGAATGCCGACGACGGTGATCTATGGGAAGGACGGCCTTGAACGAGCGCGGTTGTCGGGATCCGCGGACTGGGCCGGACCCGTAGCTCAGGCCGAGATCGACCGTGTGCTGGCGGAAAAGTGAGTCGCCTTGACAGTTGACCGAGGCCGCTGGGGGGGCGCAGTCTTGACCTGCAATCCGGTTTCTCGGGTCGAATGGGCTCCGCTCGCCTGCTTTGGCGCACGGGCCAGTCCGCTCCGGACGACTGTGGTTGCACCTGGCGACGCGGCCGCAGAGCCGTAAGTCCGGTGATTCGTTAGTCAGGAGACAGCGCGACATGACCAGCGGCACGGTCAAATGGTTCAACGCGACCAAGGGCTTCGGCTTTATCCAGCCGGATGAAGGCGGCAAGGACGTCTTTGTACACATATCCGCGGTCGAACGGGCGGGTCTGAGTGGACTGAACGAGGGCCAGAAGGTCAGCTTTGAGCGACGCGAGGAACGCGGCAAGATCGCCGCGGTCGACCTCAAGGCCCTGTAGGCCGACCTAACCGGACTTTCGAACGCACTGCGAAATGTGTGAGCCCTTTTCAGATCAGGGGCGCGTCGGTTCAGGTCCCTAGAGTGATCGATCTGGCGCAACTCGATTGGAATGCGCGTTAGGCGACGATCCTGGCGATGCGCTCCGATGGTTCCACACTTGCGGACACAAGCGTCCGGATGAAATTCACCAGGGCGACGCGCGATTCAGGCGGCAACCGCTCATAGGACGAGAGCAGTTCCAGCGCGCCAGGCGTGCGCATCCGGGCGAGCAGGTCGAGATCGCCGGTGGTCTGACGGTCGGGCGTGTCCAGAACATCCATGAGGTCTATGACCCGGCAGCGGAGCGCTCGGGCGATCTGCACCAGGCGCGAGAACGAAATCCGGTTCGCGCCGTTCTCGTATTTCTGAATCTGTTGAAAGCTGACGCCGCACTGTTCTGCGAGCGCTTCCTGCGACATTCCGATCGTGCGGCGCCGGATGCGGACGGCCGCCCCCAACGCTATGTCCATTGGGTCTGGAGCCTTAGTGGAAGTGTCGGCCAATTTTGGTTCCCCCGGTCGCTTTGCCTTACTTTCAACACGAACAATCGGTTCAAGTTGAGATAGCGCTGTTACGGCTCTTATGCCGCAAAGGCAAAGTAGCTTTTCGTCGCAGATTGCGTTCAGCCTGTGTTCAGCCTGCCGCTTGCGCGAGTGTAGCGCCCTTGGCGGTTATCCGGTCGACGAAGTCTGCGTTGTGGCGGACGCGCTCGGGATCTGACTTTCCTGCAAGACCCCGCGCCACGTGGCCTTCCATGATCGCCGCAAGTTTGAATATCGCCAGGTTCACGTAGAACGGCAGCCCTTCGATAGATCGGCCCGTAGCCTCAGCGTAGGCCTCGGCCAGGTCTTCGCGGTAAGGAAAATCCTCGGGACCGAAGAAGCCAACCGCCGGCGTCGTGTCGCTGCGACCGCGGAAGCCGTAGAGAACCGAACCGAGGTCCAGCATCGTGTCGCCGATTGTGGAGAGCTCCCAATCGATCATCGCTGCAAGCGTCGGGGGTTCGCCATAGCGGTACATGGAGTTGGCGAAGCTGTAGTCGCCATGGATGATGCCAATGTGTCGGGTTTCCGGCCGGTTGGCCCTCAACCAGTCGGCCAGATAATCCATGCCATCGATTTGGCGACCCGCGTAGTTGTCCGCAGATTTGTAGCTTTCCAGTTGCCCGAGCCACCTGTCGACCTGACGCTCCAGGAAGTTTTCAGGCTTTCCATAATCCTCCAGGCCTACCGACTTGTAGTCGATCATCGCCAACCGCGAAGTTCCGCTGACCAGCGCGAACGCCAAGTTGAAATAGGCGTTGGACGACCTGTCGTCATAGGGCGGCGGGTCCTGCGCCGTACGTGTCAGATGAAATCCATCGACCAGCGACATGACGTAGAATTTCACCCCAAGCACCGAACGGTCCTCGCAGAAGGCGAGCAGATCCGGCCGGGGCACGCTGCTGCCGTTCAGGGCGGCCAGCACCTTGGCTTCTCGCTCCATGATCCGCTCGGAATCCGGCCGCGGAACCTTGGGTGGTCGCCGGAGCACGGCTGAATCCGCCCCACGGGTGATGCGGTAGACGGCATTGCTCACGCCGCCGGCGAGTCGCTCGGCGATGAGGGGGCCGTCGCCTAGCTGAGGCGCGGTGACGTCGAGCCAGGCCTCGAGTTTCGGAATATCCAGAAGGCCACCGTCTGAGATGTCGATTTCGCTCATCGTTCCAAACTCAATAGGCCGACAGGTCCCGCTCGATCAGGTCGGCGAATTTCGCGCGCGCCCGTTCGATCTCTGCGGGCAGGTGGTAGCTCGGAAATAGTCCCTCGGAGGCTTTGGCCTTTCGCAGCACTTGCTGGGCGACGGTGACCTTGTGCACCTCGGTGGGGCCGTCGACGATGCCCATCCAGGGCACGTTCATCCACATCCGGCCCAGCCGCGTTTCGTTTGATGCTCCCAGCGACCCGTGCAGATGCAAGGCCCGGTAGACGATACTCTGCATGACCTTGGGCGCGCTCACTTTCACCGCGGCGATTTCACGGCGCACCTCGCGGGTGTAGGCGCGGTATTTGTCGATCAGGAAGGCCGCATAGAGCACATGCAGGCGGAACTGGGTCAGCTCGATGTAGGAGTCGGCGATCGCCTCCTGAACCATCTGCTTTTCCGACAGCAGCGAGCCCTTGGTTTCACGGCTGAGCACCCTCTCGCTCATCATTTCCAGGGCCTGGTTGCAGATGCCCACGGCGCGCATGGCGTGGTGGATACGCCCGCCTGAAAGGCGGGTCTGAGCGCCCGCGAAGCCGGAACCCTCCTTGCCCAACAGCGCATCGGCGGGCAGCCGGACCATATTGTAGCGGACATAGCCGTGCGCCCCGTGGCCCAAGGGCTCGTGCAGCATGCCGACGTTGCGGATGATTTCGATGCCTGGGGTTTCCCTCGGCACCAGGAACATCGAAGCGCGCTCGATCAGCGGCTTGTCGGGGTCGGTGATCGCCATGACGATCAGCAGCTTTGACATGTCCGCATAGGACGAGAACCATTTGTAGCCGTTCAGCACCCAGCCATCACCCTCGCGCCAGGCGCGGCACTTGAACTGGCCGGGATCGGAGCCGGCGTGGGGCTCGGTCATCGAATAGCAGGAACGGAACTCGCCGTTCATGAGGGGTTCCAGCCACCTCTTCTTCTGCTCGGGCGTGCCGTTATGGGCGATCAACTCCATGTTGCCGGTGTCCGGCGCGGCGGTGCCGAAGATGCGCGGTGCGATGCCGGCCCGGGCCAGGATTTCGTTCAGTAGGCACAACTTCACCTGGCCGAATCCAGGTCCTCCCAGTTCAGGACCCAAATGGAGCGCCCAGAGGCCCTGTGCGCGCACCTGTTCTTGGAGGCGCTTGATATGCTCAGCGAACTTGGGGCCGAAATCGAGCCGGTCTTCGGCGAATACCCCATGGCCGCCGCCCAGGCGCCGCGCCTCCTCGCCAATGATCAGGTGGTCGATGGGCTCCAGTTCCTCGCGGACGAACCGCTCGACCCAGTTGAGTTTTTCCTGGAACTCGGGTTCCGGCTCAAAGCTGATGGTCAAGGCGCGCCCTCCTGACGTGACAATGTCCGCCACTCTCGCGGTTTCTCAGGTGGGTGCAAGGGAGGCCTAGACTTCGGCGGAGATGCCCGCCAGTTCGGCCGACAACGCCCAAAGCCGTTCGCCATCAGCGTCATTACGCGCCGCGGCGCTTGGCTCGACCGGCCTCGATTTGACGAAATAGGCGCCGCTGAGCCGTCCGCCCTCCTCCGAGAGCGCCGCGTGCAAAGTGGTTTGCGCGCCCGCCTGCGGCGACAGGGCGAACCGCTTCATCCAGCTATCCAGCCGCCCGAACCATGAGGGGTCGTCCGCGCCCATTCGGGTGGCGACGTAGCCGGGGTGGAGGGCGTTGGCCGTGACGCCGCCGGGGCCCAGGCGCCGGGCGAGGGCGCGGGTGAACAGGATATTACACAGCTTCGAGCGGGCGTAGGCCTGTGTCGAGCTGTAGTGGTGCGAGAACTGAAGGTCGCCGAAGTCCATGCGGGCCATGCCGTGCATGCGCGACGCGGTGACGATGACGCGCCCGGCCTCAGCGGCTCTTACACGGTCAAGAAGACCGAGGGTCACCACGAAATAGGCCATGTGATTGAGGGCGAAGGTCTTTTCCAGACCGTCTTCCGTCAGTTCACGCCTGGCGATGAGCGCCCCCGCATTGTTGATCAATATGTCGACGACCGGCTCGGCGGCTGCGATTTCCGTCGCCAATCGATTCATCTCCGTAATTCTAGACAGATCGGCGAGGTAAGCGGAATGCGCGCCAAAGGCCGGCGCCGGCAGCGCAGCCAGCGCATCCGCCATCCGCGCGCTGTCGCGTCCGACGAGAACGGCTCGCGCGCCCCGTTTCGCCAATTCGGTGGCGACGACCTGCCCGATTCCGGAAGTGGCACCTGTGACCACAGCGCATTTGCCGGCGAGAGTCTGATCCATCCTGTGACCTCCAAGTTGATCAATTCCATAGCCGCAACCAGAATATCAAATACCGTCAGGCCATAGTCCTCCATGCTTATGTCGCACTATGACTGTTTCGGATTGACGTCGGGGCGCCTTTCAGAGCGCCGCAGCCTGGGGCATAGGCGGCCTGTGACCGATACGCTGACCGCCTTCGCGAGCGCAAAGCTCAATGAGCTTGACGCCAAGAACCTGCGGCGGACCCTGAAGCCCACCCGCCGGATTGACGGCGTTTGGGTGGAGCGCGGCGGCCGGCGCTTGATTTCGTTTTCCTGCAACGACTATCTGAATCTGACCCATCATCCGGCGGTAAAGGCGGCCGCGGCGGCGGCGATCGAGACGCACGGCGCCGGTTCCGGCGCGTCGCGCCTGATCACGGGCGAAAATCCGCTGTTCAGCGAATTGGAAGCGCGGCTGGCGCGGCTGAAGGGTTATGAGGCGGCCTGTGTGTTCGGGTCAGGATATCTCGCCAACGCGGGAATCATCCCGACCTTTACGGGGCCGGGCGATCTGGTGCTGGTCGATGAACTCGCCCACGCCTGCATCTGGGCCGGGGCGACTCTTTCGGGCGCCCAGGTCGCCCAGTTCCGGCATAATGACATGGACGATCTCGGCCAGCGGTTGATCGCCGGTCGAACTTCGGCGCGGCGGATCCTGGTGGCCACCGATGGCGTATTCTCGATGGATGGTGATCTGGCGCCGCTGGGAGAAATCAGCCGGCTTTGCCGAGCCAATGACGCCTGGCTGCTTGTGGATGACGCGCATGGTCTGGGTGTGGTTGGCGGCGGCGTTGGTTCGGCGAAACTGTTCCCAGACGCCCGGGTCGATCTGGCCATGGGAACCTTTTCGAAATCCCTGGGTGGATACGGCGCCTACGTCTGCGCCAGCGGCCCGGTGATCGACTTCATCAAAACCCGCACCCGCACGGTGGTCTATACGACGGGCCTGCCGCCAGCCAACGCGGCGGCGGCGCTGGCGGCGCTGGTGGTGATCGAGGCCGAGCCGGATCGTGTTGCGCGCCCGCTCCGCAACGCTCGCCGCCTCACTGACGCCCTGTCGCTGCCACAGGCGCAGAGCGCGGTCGTGCCGATCCTGCTGGGCGAGGCGCAGACCGCGCTCGCCGCCGCCCAGGACCTGGAAGACAAGGGTTTGCTGGCCGTGCCGATCCGTCCTCCGACCGTTCCTGCCGGCACTGCCCGGTTGCGGTTGGCCTTCAGCGCCGGCCACACGGATGAGATGATCGATCGGCTTGTTGAAGCCGTCCGGCCCTGGCTGCGCAGATGAGCGCGCGGGCTTGGTTTGTGGCCGGAACACACACCGACGTCGGCAAGACCCATGTGGCCTGCGGGCTGATCACCGCCGCCCGCGCCCGCGGTTTCGCCTGCGAGGCGTTAAAGCCGGTGGTGAGCGGCTTTGACCCGACAGACTGGACCGGAAGCGATCCTGGGCGTTTGCTGCAGGCGCTCGGCCGCACACAGTCGCCGGCGAACCTTGAAAACATTTCACCCTGGCGTTTCCGGGCGCCGCTGGCGCCGCCGATGGCGGCCCGCCGCGAAGGCCGGACGCTTCAACTCGCCTCGATCAGCGAATTCTGCCGAGAAGCGCTCGCTCCGGCGGGGGCGGATTTGTTCCTGGTCGAGGGGGTCGGCGGCTTGATGTCACCCCTGGCCGATCGGGCAACCGGGCTCGACCTGATGGCGGACCTCGGCCTGCCGGCCATCCTGGTGAGCGGCGCCTATCTGGGCGCAATCAGCCACCTCTTGACCGCGCTCGAGGTGCTTCGAGCGCGGTCAATCGATGTCGGGGCGGTTGTCATCAGCCAATGCTCCGATCCGGACGCGCCGGATTTCGGCGAAACGCTGGATGCGGTGCTTGCGCACGCATCGGAAGTTCCCGTGGCGGCCGTTCCCAGAGATGGCGATAGCGCCTGGGCGGATCGCCTCCTGACGACCCTGGGGTTCTAGCCTGGCGGCAACATTGCGACGACCGCGTTGGTCTTCGAGATCATCTTCACACCCTTGAGCCTATCCTTCTTATAGCCCGCCCAGGCCCCCTTGATGGTCACCTTGGTTTCCACAGCGGCGGATGGAGACTTGGGCTCGGTCGCGACGACATCCACCTCATAGATGCCGTCCGGCGGTGGAGCGGCATAGATCCTGGGTTCGAAGCCGGTCTCCGTGTAGCCGGCGCTAGGCAGTATGGCGTCGGCTTGAAGTTGAAGCGCGCCATCGGCGGCCTTGGAGATGACGCCTGAAGTCAATGACTGAACCTGACCCTGGCCCTGGTAGAAGACCGCTTGTCGGGCCAGCGATTTCTTGACCTCTGGGGCGGGAGCTTCTTCGGCGGGACTGCACGCAGTTGCGGCAAGCAAGCTCACGGCGGCGAGTCCAAAGAGAATTCTGCGCATTATGTCTCCCCCGTTGTTTTCTTGGGTAAGACAAGGCTGGCGCCACTGCGCGCGGGACGCAAGCCCGCACTCAAAGTTCAGGCGGCGGCCGCCTCCGCCTCGTCGGCCTTCGACAGCGCCTGGCGCAGGGCCGAGAGCAGGGTTTCGGGCTTCATCGGCTTTTCGACGACACCATTCATGCCGGCCGCAACATAGGCCTTGGCGTCTTCCGGGTCAGCGTTGGCGGTCAGTGCGATGATCGGCACGCGGCCAATGCGACCAGTCAGGCCTCGGATGATCTTGGTCGCGGCGATCCCATCCATGCGTGGCATTTTGATATCCATCAGGATCAGGTCGAACCGCCCACTGCGGGCCGCCTCGACCGCCGCCAGCCCATCCTCAGCCGTTTCGGACGTGCACTCGAACATTTCGCAAAGGGTCTGAGCGACCATGCGGTTGGTGGCGTTGTCATCAACGACCAGGATGTGGGCCGCCGGCGTATCGCCTGAGGCGGACTCTGAAGTCGCCTCAACCGCATGGATGGCGGGAGCCTCGAGCTCAAACACCATGGTTTCGCCGACACCGGTGTTGGCTTCGCGCCGCATGGTTCCGCCCATGACCTGCAGGATGCGGCGGCTGAGCGCAACGCCTAGGGCTGTTTCCAGACCGTATCGCGCCTCGATTTCCTGGACGTCGGCTGAGTCAAAATCGCCCCGAGCGCCACCGCTCCGCACACGACCTTCGATCTTGACGGCATCATCGACTGTGACGATCCGCAGGCTGGCCTCCACCGCGCCACGGCGAACGCTGGCCGCCGCCTGTCCGATTAGGCCGTCGAACAATTGGATCAGGCGAGCGCCGTCAATCGCGGCGCAGGCATCGGGATCCCCTTCGTAGGCGACCAGCAGAGTGACCGCCCCGTCGTTGACGCGTCGGCGCCAATCACTCTCCAGGTCATCCATCAGATCGCGCAGTCGGAAGGGCGCGGGCGATAATGCGAGGTTGCCTGTGTCGGCGGCGCGCAAGTCACTCGCCCGGCTCAGGATACGTTGCACGCAAGCGGCTGTTTCATTCACGCCATCTGCGAATGCGGCGAATTCCGCGGCCGTAGGCTGGCGGGAAAGCCGATCGGCGAACGCCCTCACCCCGTCCATCTGTTGATGGATTTCAGCGCTGACTCGATCAAACAGGAAATCGGGAAGCTGGGACATGAGCCATTCAAGCACGCGTGACGATCCCAGAAGATGGCAGCCAGCGCTTGCAGAGACGTTAAAGCGGTTAAATTCCAACGCGACCGGGCATTCTTGCGGGTCAGGCTTTCGAAATCGCACCAAGGCGTCCATATGACGCCGATGATCTCCGGTACGGACAAGGGCGCCCTCCTCATGTTTTCTGGCGGTCAGGATTCCGCCGTATGTTTGGCCTGGGCGCTGGACCGCTTTGGTCGCGTCGAGACGGTTGGGTTTGACTACGGTCAGCGCCATTCCATCGAGATGATCCAACGTCAGGCATTGCGAGAGGGTCTGGCGAGCCTGACCCTGTCATGGGGCGAACGCCTTGGCGCGGATCATGTTCTGGATCTCACCGGCTTCGGCGCCATCGCTGACACCGCCATGACAACTGAACGCGCGTTCGAGATTGGCGAAGGCGGCCTGCCGAACACGTTTGTACCGGGACGAAACTTGGTGTTTCTGGTCTACGCCGCAGCCCTGGCCGACCGGCGGGGCCTTGGGGTTCTGGTCGGCGGCATGTGTGAAACGGACTTTTCCGGCTACCCCGATTGCCGCCGAGACACCCTCGATGCACAGATCAGGGCGTTGAACTTGGGGATGGGGCGGGAATTTCGCCTTGAGACCCCGCTGATGGCCCTGACGAAGGCGGAAACCTGGGCGCTGGCCAAAGGGCTAGGCGGCGAGGCGCTGGTGGAATTGATCGTTGCGGAGAGCCACACCTGTTACCGAGGCGAACGCGGTTCGCTGCGGCCTTGGGGGCATGGCTGCGATGACTGCCCGGCATGTGCGCTGCGCCGCAAGGGCTGGGAGACCTGGGTCGAAGGCGGACGCGCAGCGTTGGCGCCATGAGCTATGCGGTCAAGGAAATATTCCTCACCTTGCAAGGAGAGGGTGGGCAAGCCGGGCGGCCGGCGGTGTTTTGCCGGTTTGCAGGCTGCAACCTGTGGAGCGGCCGTGAGGAGGATCGGGCCGGCGCTGTCTGCACGTTCTGTGATACCGATTTCGTAGGCCTGGACGGACCGGGCGGAGGCCGGTTCGCCGATGCGGCCGCGCTGGCGGACGCCATCGCCGCGACCTGGACGAGCGGGCTGGATCACCGGTTGGTCGTCTGCACCGGTGGTGAACCGCTGTTGCAACTGGACGCTCAGCTAATCGAAGCCTTACATGCGCGGGGTTTCTCGATTGCGTTGGAGACCAATGGCACGCTGGCGGCGCCGCCCGGCGTTGACTGGATCTGTGTCAGCCCCAAGGCCGACGCGCCGCTGGTACAGACCCGTGGGCAGGAACTCAAACTTGTCTTTCCTCAGTCCGGTGTCGATCCCGCACGGTTCGAGGCGCTGGATTTTGGAAGCTTCCTCCTACAGCCGATGGACGGGCTCGACCGCGAGGAGTCGACGCGGGCGGCGATCGCCTATTGCTTGAAGCACCCTCGATGGCGTTTAAGCCTGCAGACGCACAAATACATCGGTATCGCCTGACTAGGGCCGCCGCCTTCCGAAGAGTCCTCCCATTTTTGAGATCACCAAGGCCGCGACCTTTGATGCGGCGCACCGGCTTCCACAGGGTCCGTCACAACCCTACACGCGGCTGCACGGCCACTCGTTCCGTGTGGAGGCGACCGTTCGCGGCGAAGCCCAGGGTCCTGTCGGGTGGGTCGCCGACCTCGGAGACCTCGGCGCGGCGCTCAACAGCGCCGCCGCGGAACTCGACCATAGCCTGCTCAACGAGACCGCTGGCCTGGAGAGTCCGACCCTGGAGCACCTGTGCCTGTTCTTCGCCGAGCGGCTGAGGCCGCAATTCCCTGGGCTTGCGCGCATTGTCGTCGCGCGCCCGACGATCTCGGAAAGCTGCGCCTACCTCGTTCCCGGCTGAATCTTCAGGCCTTGTGGATCGGATCGACCCAAAGGACGGTTTGCGGCGGTTCGGCTGCGGCGATCTCCAGGTTCACCACCACCGCATCGTTGTCCGAGCGTACCAGAACACATTCCAGCGTCTCATGATCGCTGGCGTTGATCTCTTGGTGCGGCACATAGGGCGGCACATAGATGAAGTCGCCCGGACCGGCCTCCGCAGTGAACTCAAGCGCCGCGCCCCATCGCATGCGCGCCTTGCCGCGGATCACGTAGATGACGCTCTCCAGCGGACCGTGATGATGTGCGCCGGTCTTGGCTCCGGCGTGGATATGCACTGTGCCCGCCCACAGTTTCTGCGCCCCCACACGGGCGAAGTTGATCGCCGCCGCGCGTGACATTCCGGGCGTCTGCGGCGTGTTTGAGTCGAGCTGATCGCCGGGGACTACCCGTACGCCAGAATGCTTCCATGCGTCCTGCGGAAGGGTATCGCGGGTCATTTGTATCTCCTGGCGCGGCTTGATCGGACGGGCGAATGATGCTCGGACAAGCAGCGTGTCGCCAGAGTCTTCTTCACGTCCGCCGCAGGGGGTTTTCACAAGCCACGCTCTTACGGGCATCGCGCTGCGGGTTTGCGCAATGTTCGTCCTCGCCGGGATGGCCGCCCTGGTGAAGTGGTGCAGCGCGCGCGGCGTGGGCGTGCTGGAGATGATGTTCTTTCGCAACGCGTTCGCGTTCATCCCGGTCGGGCTCTACATCTGGCGCACCTGCGGCTTCGGAGAGTTGCGCACCCAGCGGATTGCCGGCCACGCCGCCCGCGCGGTGGTGGGGCTTTCGGGCATGTTTTGTGGATTTTCCGCCCTTCATCGCCTGCCGCTCACGGAGGCGACCGCCTTCAGCTTCGCCGCACCCCTGTTTGTGACCGCGCTGTCTGCGCCCTTGTTGCGCGAGCCTGTCGACCGCCATGGATGGGCGGCTGTGGCGGTGGGATTCCTGGGCGTGCTAATCATGATCCAACCGCAGCCTGGGCACATGAACCCCGCCGGCGCGTCCTTCGCCCTTGTTGGCGCGGTCTGCGCGGCGTTCGCCATGATAACAGTGCGTGAGATGGGGCGCACGGAATCCGGGGCCACCATCACCTTCTACTACAGCATCGCCGGTTGCCTCGTCGGGCTGGCAGGCGCGCCATTCGGATGGACGATCCCGGACACTGCGACACTTGCGGGGCTGGCGGTCATGGGCCTGCTGGGGGGGACCGGTCAGCTATTGCTCACGGAATCACTGCGCGTGGCGCCGGTGGGTGTGGTCGCACCCTTCGACTACACCCAGCTCCTTTGGGCTAGTGTTTTGGGACTGGTCATTTGGGGCGAACTCCCGAGGGTCTCGACTCTCACGGGCGCGGTCGTCGTCGCGGCCAGCGGCCTCTACATCGTTCTTCATGAGACGCGACGCTTCCGCGGTGGCTGACGTCGTTCTGTTGCAGTTGACATATCGAATCGCGGGGCTGACCTTCCAAGGCTCAGGGTCGTCCGATAGACGCCAGGAGCGAACTCATGTTCCGCTGCGCCGTTCCCTTCGCAATCCTTTGCACACTGATGAGCGCGCCGGCCGCGTTCGCATCGGTCACTGTACTTGGGGGCGGCTTCGCCGAAGCCTGCTCCCGCTACGCGATTGTCGGTTATTCCGACCTCAGGTTCGAGGCCGAATGCAACCGTGCGCTCGAGGATGAGATGCTAGATCGTAAGGATCGGGCCGGCACCTTCGTCAACCGGGGCGTCATGAAGCTGCGCCGCCGGGAATGGGAGAGCGCAAAGCGCGACTTCGACGCGGCCCTGAAAATGAAACCCGATCTAGGCGAAGCCTTCGTGAATCGCGGCGCGGCCCTGATCGGCCTGCGGCGCTTCGCAGAAGGACTTCCGGATCTCAACCGGGGTATCGAAATAGGTATCGAACCCACCGAGATGCCCAAGGCCTACTACAATCGCGCGATGGCCTATGAAGGGGTCGGCGATTCCAAGTCCGCCTATTTCGACTATCTCAAGGCTCAGGCATTGAGCCCGGAATGGCAGGCGCCGAAGGACGAATTGGCTCGGTTTACGGTGTCGCGGCCCTAGGAACGCGACTGTCATGCGCCAGTTGATCCTTGCGCTGGTGTTTGCGGCGACCGCGGCTGTCGCTCAGGATGACTCAGCGCTCCGGACTCAATTCGAATTGGAGATGCAGCTGACGCAGGCTCGGCAGCGGGACATTGACCTGCGTAACCAACTGACCGCCCTGGAAACGCGCCAGCGCGCTGAGGCGGCCCTGCAGGCGCTCGAATCGGCCTGGAAGCCTGCCGGTAACCCGCAAATGACTGGGCAGGTTTATGCCGAGTTGCCAGATGACAGACTGGCGGAGTCGAACGCCCGCGTTCGCGCTGCGTTGCAAACGCCGGCCCGCCGTTAGATAGACGAAGCGCGGGATGGCAGTTCACGTTGTCCGGGCGGAACCCGGGGAGGACCTTGTATGCGTTGGAGCGGCGGACGGCAGGGCGGCGACATAGAGGATCGCCGGGGCATGGGCGGTGGGGCGGTCGGCGGAATCGGAGCCGGCGGCGTGATCCTGGCGCTGATCGGCTATTTCGTCTTTGGCATCGATCCGCAGACAACCTTGGAGACTGTTGGTCAGGGCGCGCCGCAGCAGCAGGCGGGCGCCCAGGGCGCGCCGCAGGATGAGGCGGGACGCTTCGTCGACGTCATTGCCACGTCCGTTGACGACGTCTGGATGCAGATCTTCCGCCAGCAGGGCGAGCGCTACACCCCGCCGAAGGTGGTGCTTTACGATCAGGCGACGCCAACCGGCTGTGGCTCAGGCCAGGCGGCGATGGGGCCATTCTATTGTCCGCAGGATCAGCAGGTCTATCTGGACCTGTCGTTCTGGCAGGAGTTGTCAGGCCGTTTCGGCGCCGACGGCGAGGCCGCGCGCGCCTATGTGATCGCCCACGAGATCGGCCACCATGTCCAGAACCTCACCGGCCAGAACCGCACCGCCGAGCGGATGGGCGCACGGGGTGAGAATTCAGGGTCCGTGCGACTGGAATTGCAGGCGGACTGTTATGCGGGCGTCTGGGCGGCCCACGCCGAAGAGGTCTCCGCCGGTCAGGTGGCGTTGAACCCGAAGGACGTTGAAGATGGCCTGCGCGCCGCCTCGGCGGTTGGTGATGACACCCTTCAGCGGCAGACCCAGGGTCGCGTGGTGCCGGACGCCTTCACCCACGGATCCAGTGAACAGCGAATGCGTTGGTTCCGGGTCGGTGTGGAGACAGGCGACCCGCGACGGTGCGATACGTTCCGCGCGCCCAGCCTCTAGGGGTTGGTCAGCCCGCCGTCATCTGGGGCATAGGCTCGGCGCCAAGGCACACCGCCACGCAACGCCGCGCCAGCAGATCGCCCGGATCGATCAGTTCTATTCGAAGCGCCTCCTGACTGAGCACCAGCGGCAGGCTGGTGGAACCGGCGATCACCAGTTCCGCCCCTTCTGACACCAGGGCGCTGGCGGCGGCTTCCATAGCCTGTCGAACTTGGGGTCCGCGGTCGCCGGATTTCAGGCGCTCTAGGGTTTCAAGGAACTCCGCCTGACCTTCCTGGGGCAGCGCCACCAGGCCCATTGCCTGGGCCGCCAGGTATTCGCGATACTGGCGCAGGGCGGCGCGTGAGCCCAGAACGCCAACCCTACGCACCCCGGAGGCCCGAGCCGAGGCGCAGGCGGCGCCAATCATGTCGATGATCGGGAGGTGGGAAGCCCGTTGGATCATATCGGCGTGGGCATGGGCGGAATTGCTGGCGATCGCCAGGACCTGGGCGCCGGCGCCGCGCAGGGCGCCGGCCATCTCCGCAAGCGTCACCCCGCCGCCCAGTATCGAGGAACTCAGGTCCGGCAAGCTGGGGTTGATGTCCGCGATCACCCGGATGTGGTCCCGGTCGGTCTGCACAGGGGTGTGAGCCTGCAGCTTACCCAGCAAATCCAGCGTCGCGGCGGGGCTGATTCCGCCCAATAGGCCCAGCGTCAGTTTCATGGCGTCTGCCTAACATGGGCGACTACCTGAGGGCGACGGGGTTTTGGCGCTATGGCCGCAGACCCTTGGGGATAGCTGCGACTTCTTCCGGCGTCAGTTTCACGATGCGCTCGGTGATGCAGGGGCTGGTCATGCCGCCACGGCTGATCGAGAGGTTCAAATCAAGCGCGGTGCAGACTGTCCCGCGGTCGGCGACGGTTTCGATCACTAACGGATCGGTATTGTCGGCGGCGGCCAGGCAAGCGCCTTTCATCTCGAAGCGATAGACGTCACGGGCGCCTACGCCGACGTACAGAGTGTGGTCGTCTACGATCTTGTGGCTCTTCATGTCCTGCGTGCGGAAGCACTGATCTGCGGCGGTCGCGGCGCCGGCGAGACCGAGCGCGAGCCCAAGGGCTGCGATAGCGGCGTAGTTCATGGCGGGGTCTCCAAGTCTGTTCTCATTTCGCCTGTCGGGGCGGATGAACCCCAAAGATGTGGGCATGCAGATTGTTCGAACAAGGCCTTTCGCAGGTTCTTCAGGAGGCCTAGTCTTAAACCATATCCTCGGGGGGCCGCGCTTGGGCGGCTGAGAGGCGGGTGAGCCCGCGACCCGTCGAACCTGATCCGGGTCATGCCGGCGAAGGGAAGGGTGGCGGCGTCCGGCCGTGCTCCGTCTTATTCGCCGGTATGACCGCTGTTCGCCCTGGAGCCCGCGCCGATGAACATCCAGACTCCGATCGATCCGAACCCCGGCGTTATCCCGACCGGCGAACGTCCTGGATCGCGCAAGGTCTATCAATCGGGAAACCTGTGGCCGGATATCCGCGTGCCATTCCGCGAAGTGGCCGTCCATCCTAGCGCGGGGGAGCCGGCGCTGACGATCTATGACCCCTCAGGCCCCTACACCGATCCGGCGGCTGTCATCGATATCAGCAAGGGTTTGTCGCGCACCCGAGAGCCCTGGGTGGTCTCACGGGGTGATGTGGAAGTCGTCGAGGATCCCCGCGAAGTGAAGCCGGAGGACAACGGCTTCGCCGAAGGAGAGCGCCTGGCGCCGCGCTTCGAGGCGCCGCGGCGCATCTATCGCGCCCGCGCTGGCGCAACTGTAACTCAGCTTGAGTACGCCCGGCGCGGGATCATCACGGCGGAGATGGAATATGTCTCCATCCGCGAAAACCTCCGCCGCCAGGCCAGCGACGCCTTCATTCGCGACGGCGAGGACTTTGGGGCCAGCATTCCCGACCTCTGCACGCCGGAGTTCGTGCGCGACGAGGTCGCCCGCGGCCGCGCCATCATACCGGCAAACATCAATCACACCGAGTTGGAACCGATGGCGATCGGCCGCAATTTCCTGGTCAAGATCAACGCCAACATCGGCAATTCGGCGGTGCTGTCCACCGTCGCCGATGAAGTGGACAAAATGGTGTGGGCGATCCGCTGGGGCGGCGACACTGTCATGGACCTTTCCACCGGCCGCAATATTCACAACATCCGCGACTGGATCGTGCGCAACAGTCCGGTCCCCATCGGTACGGTGCCGATCTACCAGGCTCTTGAGAAGGTGGGCGGGGTCGCCGAGGACCTGACCTGGGAGGTGTTCCGCGACACCTTGATCGAACAGGCCGAACAAGGTGTGGACTACTTCACCATCCACGCGGGCGTACGGCTGGCCTATGTGCCGCTGACGGCGAAACGGGTGACCGGCATTGTCAGCCGGGGCGGGTCGATCATGGCCAAGTGGTGCCTGGCGCACCATCGGGAGAACTTCCTCTACGAACGCTTCGAGGACATCTGTGAGATCATGCGGGCCTACGATGTGTCGTTCTCGCTAGGGGACGGCCTGCGCCCAGGTTCGATCGCCGACGCCAATGATGCGGCCCAGTTCGCAGAACTGGAGACCCTAGGCGAACTGACCCAGGTGGCTTGGAAGCATGGCGTGCAGGTCATGATCGAGGGGCCAGGGCATGTGCCCATGCACAAGATCAAAGCCAACATGGACAAGCAGCTGGCGGTGTGCGGCGAGGCGCCGTTCTACACACTGGGTCCGCTGACCACCGATGTGGCGCCAGGCTACGACCATATAACCTCCGCGATCGGGGCGGCGATGATCGGCTGGTTCGGCACCGCCATGCTTTGCTACGTGACGCCAAAGGAGCACCTCGGCCTACCTGACCGGCAGGACGTCAAGGACGGTGTGATCGCTTACAAGATCGCCGCCCACGCCGCGGACCTGGCCAAGGGTCATCCCAGCGCGCGGGCCTGGGACGACGCGGTCTCACGGGCTCGTTTCGAGTTCCGCTGGGAGGACCAGTTCAATCTCGGCATGGATCCCGAGACCGCGCGGGCCTACCACGACGAGAGCCTGCCCAAGGAAGCGATGAAGACCGCCCACTTCTGCTCCATGTGCGGGCCGAAGTTCTGCTCCATGAAGATCAGCCAGGATATCCGTGACGCCGCCCGCGGCCAGAACGACATCGACGCCGGCCTGCAGGACATGGCGCGCAAGTTCCGCGACAGCGGCGGCGAGATCCTGGTGAAGGCTGCGGCCGACTGAGTCGGGCGACGACTCAGTCCTCGCGGGCGCGCTGTTCTTCCGCGCCCGCCTCCGGCTGCCAAACCCGGACCGAGACCGCAACGGTGAGCGAGCCGAGCACCGCGGTTATGGCGCCCGCCCACTGGGTGGGGTTCATGCCCTGGGTGGCGTGGTGTCCGGCGAGCGCGCAACAGATGAGCACGAAGCTGACCGAAAGCCATTCAACGATGGCCTGCGTGGGCGTGGACCGCATGTTTTTGCGTGCTCCCCTGACATGCGGCGGAAGATTTGCCGCAATCGAGCGATAGGGCCGCTGCGACAAGGCGGCGCATGACCGAACACCCGGATATGCGCCGAGCAATTGAGAAACCATAAATCTCCGGCGTCGTACTTGTGGCGGCGCTGGTCCTTGGGCGGGCGGGCCAGCAGTTGGTTGGATCGGAGGAGCACGATGCGTTGGCAGGCCCGGCTTAAGCGTGACTGGCGTTATCTGCGCGGCCTCAACCGGACCCTGAAGCGGGTCAAGTCCATCGCGCCGGACTCCCCCAACCTGATCTGCGATGATCTGCAGGCGGCGGTGGAGACCTATCGCAACTCGCCCGCAATGACGTTTGAGGGACGCACGGTCACCTATGGCGAACTGGACGCCATCGCCAACCGCTACGCCCACTGGGCCAAGGGGTTGAACCTGCGCCGGGGGCAGGTGGTGGCGCTGTTAATGCCGAACCGGATCGAATATTTCGCCTGCTGGTATGGACTGTCGAAGGTTGGGGTCGTCACCGCCCTGATCAACAATAACCTGACCGGCCATCCGCTGGCCCACTGCCTGGCGATTTCGGGAGCGTCTCACTGCATCGTTGACCCGGAGACCTCTCCGGCCTTCGAAGCGGCGAGGGCAGAGTTGGAACGGCCCATTCAACAATGGATCTTGGGATCGGCGCACGGCGACCAGCGCGATCTGGCCCAGGCGCTGAAGAGCTGCAGCCAGCTGCCGCCCGACCGGATCGTCCGGGAGGACATGACCGCCCGCGACACCGCGCTGTTGATCTACACCAGCGGGACCACCGGCATGCCCAAGGCCGCCCGCATCACTCACCTGCGCGCCCAGCTCTACATGCGCGGTTTCGCGGCGGCGACCGGGGCGACGTCGAAGGATCGGATCTATGTGACCTTGCCGCTCTACCACGCCACCGGGGGGTTATGTGGTCTGGGGGCGGCGTTCCTGAACGGCGGCTCGGTGGTGCTGCGTCAGCGGTTCTCCGCCAGTCACTTCTGGGAGGAGGCGACCGCAGAGGGCTGCACGATGTTCGTCTATATCGGTGAGCTGTGCCGCTACCTGGTGAACCAGGACCCCGGAGAGGACGATACGCGTCACAAAATCCGGCTGGCCTTCGGCAATGGCCTGTCGGGGGATGTCTGGGGGGAGATGAAGCGGCGCTTCCGCATCGGCGACATCCTGGAGTTCTATGGCTCCACCGAGGGCAATGTCTCGATGTTCAATTTCGACGGCAAGGAGGGCTCGATCGGCCGGGCGCCCAAGTGGCTGCGAAAGCGCTTCAATGTCCGGCTTGTGCAGTATGACGCGGACACCGGCGAGCCCGCCCGTGGCGCGGACGGGCTGTGCATCGAGGCCGGGGTCGGACAGGTGGGCGAGTGTGTCGGCGAAATCGGGGCGCACGCCCGGGCGGACTTCACCGGCTATGTGGACAAGGCGGCATCCGAAAAGAAAGTGTTGGAAAACGTTCTGGCCAGAGGTGATCGCTGGTTCGCCACCGGCGATCTCATGCGCCAGGACGCCGACGGCTACTTCTACTTCGTCGACCGGGTGGGCGACACCTTCCGCTGGAAGGGCGAAAACGTCTCCACCACCGAGGTGGCCCTGCAGCTGCAGGGCGCGCCGGGGGTTCGCGAGGCTAGCGTCTATGGCGTCGCCGTGCCGGAGGCCAATGGACGGGCCGGCATGGCGGGGCTGGTGGTGGGGCCGGAGTTCGACATCGCCAAGCTAGCTGAGCATGTCAGGCGTGAGTTGCCGCCCTACGCCCAGCCGGTGTTCATCCGCGTCCTGCCGCAGATAGATGTCACCGGCACCTTCAAGCCGCGCAAGCTTGACCTGGTGGCGGAGGGCTACGATCCGGCGAAGATCACCGGCCCGCTCTACTATCGCGACGAAGCCAAGGGCTATCTGAAGATCACCAAGGCGGTGTTCGAGAAGCTCCAGGCCGGCGGCGTCAAGCTATAGCGCCTGGTCAAGCCCGACCGGTTCCCTGAATGATCACAGCGAACCCGCTGATCATCAGGACGTAGCCGGCGATGAACTGCCAGCCCAGGGGTTCGCGGAACACCGCCCAGGCCATCAGCGGCACCAGCGCCGAACCCAGGATCGAGCAGGTGTAGGCGGTGGAGAGCGGGATGCGGGTCAGGATGTAGAACCAGAACAGGGCGGTGATCCCGTACCAGACGAATGCGCCCATCAGCGGCGTGTTGCGTAAGAGGCGGATAAGCAGCGGCCCCTCCAGTCGCGCGTGCATCAGGGCGGCGTACTTGAAGAACATCTGGCCCGCCGGCATGGCGATGGCGAAGGCCGCGCAGAGGAGCCAGTCCTGAAGTTTCATGGATTTGGGTCCTCGCAGGCGGCATCTGAGCCGGGGTTAGCATGCGCCGGGCGGTTGCGTCACCGCACCGCGATGATCTCCACCTCCGTTCCATTCAACTGGGCCGCGTCGCCCATGGACTTGCCTAGGAGCGCCCTCGCCAGGGGCGAGACATGGCTGACGCTGCCATGGGCGGGGTCAGCCTCATCCTCACCCACGATGCGAAAGCTCTGGCGGCGGCCGTCCTCGCGCTCAAACTCCACCGTGCGGCCAAATTGGACGACGCCGTCGACGGCCTCAGGCTCGGTGAGTTGGGCGTTGGCGCGGCGGGCGGACCAGTAGCGCAGGTCGCGAGTGGCGCGGGCCATGGCGGTGCGGTCGGCCGCGACGCCGCCCAGGGTCTGGGCCGCACCGTAGGCCGCCTGGGCCGCAGCCAGCTCGGCCTCGATGGCGGCGAGCCCCGAGGCGGTGACCAGATTCGGATGCGGCGAGATCGGCCGATCCGGCAGGTCTGCGGCGCGGGATTCGTAATCCTCCTCTCGGGTGAAGGCGACGGCCACCCTACGAGACCGCGTCCTGGTCCGCCGTGAGGCCGACGCCCCAGCCGCCGCCATCGACCTTGATCTCGGCGCCGGTGACATATTGGGAGGCGTCGGAGGCCAGGTAGAGCATGGTTGAGACCATGTCCTGAGGCAGGCCGACCCGCAGGCCGCCCTGGGTTTGGCGGTCGTTCGGCGAGGCGGGGGGATCGGACCAGTATTTGGACACGTCGGTGTTGAACGGGCCCACCACCACGGTGTTGACCCGCACCTTGGGATGGAAGGCGGTGGCGCAGGCGCGGCCGATGGTGTTCAGCCCGGCCTTGGCGCCGCCGTAGAAGGCGGTGTGGGGGCTGCTTCCCAAGGCCGACAGGCTGGACATGTTGATGATCGCCCCGCCGCCAGCCTCGTACATGCGCTCGCCGGCCAGGGCGCAGAGGCGGAACGGGCCCTTGAAGTTCACACCGATCACCGAGTCGAACAGCTTCTCGCTGACCGAGCTCAGCTTGTCGTAGGTGGGCGACATGCCGGCGTTATTGACCACCACATGCACCCGGCCAAAGTGGTTCCAAACCGCCTCGAACATCGGCTCGATCTCGTCCCAGTGACCCACATGGCATCCGTAGGCGTAGGCCTTGACTCCCAAAGCCTCGGTTTCGCGGGCGACCGCCTGGCAGTTTTCCAACTTGCGGCTGACAATGGCGACATTGGCGCCGGCCTCGGCGAAGCCGCGGACGATACCGCGGCCCAACCCCCGGCTGCCGCCGGTCACCAGCACCGTCTTTCCGCTCATGTCGAAGAGATTGGGCATCGCGAGCGCTCCGGGGTTGTGATGGGATCAGGTTAGCTGGATTGCGCGACGCAGCGAAAGGGCGGTGGGTCGTTTCGTGGCCTCAGTAGGCGTCCGCGAAGCCCTCGAAGAGCTGCCAGCGGCCCTGCTCGTCGCGACTCCAGCCGCTGCTGGCCCAGGTGCCGCCATCGACGTGCAGCGTCGCGCCGGTAACATAGGCCGCCATTGGCGAGGCCAGGAAGACGCAGGCGCCGGCGGTGTCGTCGACATGGCCCACCCGGCCCATCGGGATGTGCCGCTTGAGCGCCGCCAGACGCTTGGGCGGAGCGCCGCCGTCGGCGTCCACAAGGCCAATGCCGGGGGTGGCCACGATATCCGGCGCGATGGCGTTGACGCGGATCTGGTGCTCGGCCAGCTCGATCGCCAGGGTCCGGGTGAAGTTGACCATGGCGGCCTTGCAGGCGGCATAGACCGAGCGGTGCGGCGCGCCGCGGAACGCCTCGATGGTGGCGACATTGATGATCGACCCGCCCCGGCCGGCGGCGATCATCGCGCGCGCCGCCAGGTCGGTGGGCCCGAACAGGCCATTCATGTTGAGCTCGATGTGCCGACGCCAGCCCCGCGCGCCGAGGTCGAGGAACGGGGTGCGGCGCACGCCGCCGGCGTTGTTCACCAGGATGTCGAGACGCCCGAAGGTCTCCAGGGTTCTGGCGGTCATGGCCTCGACCTGATCGAGCTCGCGTACGTCACAGGCGACGAATAGGGCCTCTCCGCCTGCATCGCGGATCGCCTGGGCTGCGCGCGGCCCGGTCTCGGCATTCTTGTCGGCGATCACCACCTTGGCCCCGAACCGGGCGAAGGTGCGCGCCACGCCCTCGCCGATGCCCTGCGCGCCGCCGGTGACGATGGCGACCTGGTCGGTGAGAAGGATGTCTTCAGGGGAAAGCATGGCAGTCTCCGGCCTAGGGTCATCGCCGAGGACCGCGCACCCGTCCAAAGCGCGGTCGCCTCCTCCCCCAAGATGGGGAGAAGGCTTCCGGCGGGTTCAACCTAGAAGCGCTGAGCGCCGTCCAGGCGGAATGTGGTCCCGTTGAGGAAGTCGTTGTCGACGATGTGGGCCGCCAGACGGGCGTATTCGTCCGGGTCGCCCATGCGCTTGGGGTTGGGCACGCTGGGACCCCAGTGGGCCTGGGCCTGCTCGTCGGTCATGCGGCCGGAATAGGCCAGCGTGAGGAAGGTGCCGGGCGCGATGGCCATCACCCGGATACCCAAGGGGGCCAGGTCGCGGGCGACGGTCAGGGTCATGCCGATGATCCCGCCCTTGGCGGCGGAATAACCGGATTGACCGGGCTGGCCCTCAAAGCCGGCGATGGAGGCGGTGTTGATGATCACGCCGCGCTGGTTGGAGTCCAACGGCTCGTTCTTGGCCATGGCTTCGGCGGCCTGGCTGGTGACCGCGAAGGCGGTGACCAGATAGACGTTCACCGTGTGGGCGAAGTGCGCCAGCGGGATGCGCTGGCCTTCGCGGTTGACGGTGCGGGCCGCGCCGGTGGCGCCGGGGGCCGGCGGGCCGCCATGAACGACGACGGCGGCGCGCAAGGGGCCGAGGCCCACGGCGGTCTGCACGGCGTTGGCGATGGAGTTCTCGTCCATGATGTCGGTGCGCACATAGACCGAGCCATTGCCGAGCTCCTTGGCCAGCGCCTGGCCGCGTTCGTCGTGGATGTCGGCGATCACCACCTTGGCGCCCGCCTGGGCGAGACGGCGCACGGTTGCCTGGCCGAAACCGCCGGCGCCGCCGGTGACTAGGGCCGATGCGTTGGTGAGATCCATGGGGGTGTTCCTTCGTGGCTTGATTGGGTTGGGCGGTTTCGTGAAGGCGCCGCGCGGCCTTGTCGAGTCGGAATCTGGCCTTGGGCCTATCCCCAGACCGGGGTGCCGCCGTCGATGGGAAGCAGGGCGCCGTTGATGTAGCCGGCGCGTTCCGACAGCAGGAAGACGATGGCGTCGGCGTATTCCTCCACCCGGCCCATGCGGGGCGACCAGAACAGGCCGTCGTGGGCCGAGACCATGGCTCGCTCTGCCTCGGCCTCTGTCGCGCCCAGGGCGGCGGCGGCGGCCGCTACCCGCGCTGCCGTGCCTTCGCCCTTGATCCAGCCCGGCATCACCGCATTGACCCGCACCCCGTGCTTGCCGCCATCGCGGGCCCAGTTCTTTGTAGCGTGGATCAGAGCCGCCTTCATGGCCGCGTACTGGGCGGTGGCGGGGTTGAAGTAGCGGGCGGAGTTAGCGGCCAGGTGTACGATGGCGCCGGCGCCCAGGGCCTTCATGAGCGGCATCACCTCGCGGGTCAGGCGCGCGGCGGGCATGAACACATTGTCGAAGATCGCCGCCCAGCTGGCGTCGTTGCCGTACATGGGCTCAGGCACGTCGGGGTAGAGCTCGGGCAGGGGGTAGGGGCCAACGGTGTTGACCAGCAGGTCGATGCGGCCGGCGAAGGCGTGGGCCTCGGCCACCATCCGGGCCACGTCTGCGGGATCGCGGGCGTCGCCGGGTAAGACATGGACCTTGCCGCCGGCGGCCTCGATGCTGTGGGCCGTCTCCTCGAGGGCCTCGCGCCTGCGCCCAGAAAGGATTGGGGTCGCCCCCTCCCGCGCCAGAGAGAGCGCGGCGGCGCGGCCCACATCGGAGCCCGCGCCGACGACGAGGGCGATCTTGCCAGTGAGGCCTAGGTCCATGGGGGGGCGTCCTGCCTGCAGAAGAACGGGCAGTTCGACCCCATGCGCAGTCTCGTCAAGTCTTGAATTGGCGGGTGCGTCCGGGATTGACGCGGGCGCTTCGGCTTGCCGCCCGGCGGCGCTGCGCCTAGCGAAGACGGGCTGCTGACGCCGGAGTCCTTGCGTGTACGAGATCGTCATCGCCAATCGTCAATGGTCCGGACCCTCGTTGCGGGGCTGGCTGGTGCTGAAGCGCACCGGCGCGGCGTTCACCGAGCGCAAGATCGAGATCGCCGCGTCTGGCGGGCGGGTGTTCACGCAGGAAGACAAACTGGCGTTCAAGGCCCGGCAGGCCGAGGCCTCGCCTACCGCCCTGCTGCCGGTGCTGAGGGACGGCGAACTGCTGGTCTGGGACACCGCCTCGATCGCTGAATATCTGCACGAAAAGCACCCCGAGGCGAGGTTGTGGCCCAGGGACCCGGCCGCCCGCGCCCTGGCCCGATCTGCGGTGGCGGAGATCCATTCCGGGTTCGCCGGGTTCCAGCGAGAGTGCCGCACGGACCTGTTCCTGCGCGTCCGCCATGAGCTCGCCGACCCGCGCGCCCGGCTGGACGTGGGCCGGCTGGTGCGGTTGTTCCGCGACCTGCGCGGGCGGTTCGGGGACGCAGGGCCATTCCTGGTCGGCGAATGGTCCGTAGCCGACGCCTTCGCGACCCCGGAAGCGGCGCGGCTGCGCAGCTACGGAATCGACCTGGCGACGTTCGGGGACGACGGCGCGGCGCAGGCCTACTGCGACGTATTGCTGGAGACGGCGGATTATCTGGCGTGGGAGGTGTTGGCGGAGGCGGGGGCGTAGATTGTGGTCGCTCCCTACGCCAGATCCCGCGCCAGTTCCGCCCGCGTCGCCGGGCTGAGCACCGCCAGGTGGGCGTAGGCTTCGTGGTCGCAGCCCAGGAGGATGCGGGTGGCCGGGTCGCGGAACCTGGCGATCTGGGCGGGGGTGAGCGGGAAGTGGAAGAAATGGACGGAGGAGGTCTTGCCATCCTCGCGGGTGCGTTCCTCGTCGCCGTCGGGCACGGCGGCGGCGCGTTCGCCGGCGATCTCCAGGAACATGCAACGCTCGACGCCGCCCAGGCGGCTGAGTTCGGCCTCGCGGCGGACGGGGTCGTCGATCTCGAACATCACCGTGGCGACCAGTTCGGACCCTTGCGGGATCAGCGGGTTGTAGGCGGCCAGTTCGTCGGCGATCTGGGCCTCCCCGCCGCGCTCGGTGAGCAGCATCTCCTGCACCTGGAACAGCATGGTCTCAAAGGACTCGAAGTAGGCGGTGCAGAATGGGCCGAGGGAAACCCGGCGCAGACGCTTGATGGGGATCAGAGCTGCGCGGCGGTCCTTGCGGACCTTAGCATAGTCGGCGTCGGGGATCAGGTCTGCGCGGGTGATCTGGCGGGTGGCGACGGGCATAAGGTTCATCCTGCTCACATGAGGCCGTAGGCGCAGGCCAGCACTTCGATTGGGTGGGCCTGGCGCGGCTGAGGGCCGTCGGGGACTTCGACGGTGAGGAGCTGGCCCAAGTGCTTGCAGGCCAGGGGGCAGTCGGAGCAGAGGGTCTCGGAACCCTTCTGGGCCACCTGTTTGGCGGTGGGCTTGCCCACCTTCACCGCCATGGGGCGGGTCTCTTTCATCACCCCGAAGGTGCCGCCGTGGCCGGAGCAGCGCTCGATCAGCTCCACCTTGGTGTCCGGGATCAGGCGCAGCATTTCGGCGGACTTGGCGCCCATGTTCTGGGCGCGGGCATGGCAGGCGTGGTGAACGGTGACCCCGCCGGGCTGAGGCGCGAGGCCGGGGGCCAGGCCGCAGGTCTTGGCGATGTCGACCACATATTCGCAGATGTCTCGGGTGGCGGCGGCGAGCTTCTTCACCGTCTCGTTCTCGGGCAACAGCAGGGGCCATTCGAACTTCATCATCAGGCCGCAACTGGCGGTGAGCGCCACCACCTCATGGCCCTGGTCGATCAGGGGCTCGAAGGCCTTGGCCACCCGTAGGGCCTTGGCGGCGACGTCGGCCAGATCGCCGGATTCCAACTGCGGCATGCCGCAGCATTCGGGATAGACCAGCCGGGCTTCCACCCCCTGGCGGGCCAGGACGCGGGCGGCGGCCACGGCGGTGTCGGGTGTGTTGTAGTCCACGAAACAGGTGGCGTAGAGCGCGGCCTTGCGCTGGCCGAAGGCGGGGCCAGCGGGATCGGGGGGAATGGGGACCGCAAGCCGGTCGGTGGCGGTCTTTGAGTTGTATTTGGGCAGCTCCACCTCGGCGTCGACGCCGGCGATGGCCTCCAGCATCTTGCGCAATGGGGTGTTCTCGCGCGCCGTGGCCCAGTTGGCGAGGCTAGCCACCGGTTTGGCCAGCTTGCCGTTACGGTCGGTCTTGCCCAGCTGCTCACGGACAAACTCCCGCTCGCCCATCTTTCGCTTGGCGGCCCGGTAGCGCAGGATCAGGTGCGGGAAATCCAGGTCGAACTCGTGCGGCGGCACATAGGGACACTTGGTCAGGAAGCACATGTCGCAGAGCGTGCAGGCGTCGGCGACCTTGGCGTAGTCAGCCTTGTTCACCCCGTCCAGTTCGCCGGTGGCGCTCTCGTCGACCATGTCGAACAGCTTGGGGAAGCTGTCGCACAGATTGAAGCAGCGGCGGCAGCCGTGGCAGATGTCGAACACCCGCTCCATCTCTTTTTCGACGGCGGCAAGGTCGTAATAGGCCGGGTCGCGCCATTCGATGGGATGACGAAAGGGCGCGTCGAGGCTGCCCTCGCGTTGAGGGGTCTTGGGTGCGTCAGACATGTGGGGATTCCGGCGATGCGGGAGAGCGGCGGCGGGACGATGCCCGCCGCCGTGTCGTCAGGTCAGTCTCAGTCGAGGGTGTCCAGGGCGCGCTGGAAGCGGCCAGCGTGTGACTTCTCGGCCTTGGCCAGGGTCTCGAACCAGTCGGCGATCTCATCGAAGCCCTCGTCGCGTGCGGTGCGGGCCATACCGGGGTACATGTCGGTGTATTCATGGGTTTCGCCGGCGATGGCGGCCTTGAGGTTGGAACCGGTTGGGCCAATCGGCAGGCCGGTGGCGGGGTCGCCGACGGATTCCATGAACTCCAGGTGGCCATGGGCGTGGCCGGTCTCACCCTCGGCGGTGGAACGGAACACCGCGGCAACGTCATTGTAGCCTTCCACGTCGGCTTTTTGGGCGAAGTAAAGGTAGCGGCGGTTCGCCTGGCTCTCGCCGGCGAAGGCGGCTTTCAGGTTGTCGAGGGTCTTGCTGGCGCCGAGGCTCATGGTCTTCTCCTGATGCTGATGCGGCCTGGCGCGCTTGCGCCGTCCGTCAATGGATCAGACTATGCGCGATACGTGACAATCGACCCAATCGATTTATTCGATTTGATGAATAGGCGGGCTCTATTGACTGTGCGGAAAATCGGCGCCCGGATCGCGGCGCTCGTCGGGATCGGCCTGTGCATTGGGGCTGCGCCGGCCATCAGGATCGAAACGCTGTCGGCGCGGCCGGACATGGTCTCCGGCGGCGACGTCCTGGTGCGGGTGACGGGCGCCGGGGCGGGCCTGAAGCTTTCCGTGAACGGGCGCGACGTCAGCGCCGCGCTTGGGGCCGACGGGTCGGGCCTGGTTACGGGTCTGGCGCCGGGCGCCAACCGGCTGACCGCGGCCTCCGGCGGCGCCCAGGCGGAACTTGAGGTAACCAACTGGCCGACGGAGGGTCCGATCTTTTCGGGACCGCGACAGGCGCCGTTCGTCTGCCAGACCGAGGATTTCAAGCTTCCAGGCGGGATGACGCTGGGGCCCTCGCAAGCGCCGGGCTGCTGGGCGCCGACGCGGGTGCAGTGGCTCTACAAGCCCAGAGGGAGCGATCGCCTTGTTCCCTTCGCGGAACTCAGCACGGCCGCGCCGGACATCGACGAGACGGTAACGGTCGATGGGGTGCGGGCGGCGTTCATCGTGAGACTGGAGACTGGCGTCATCGACAGGGCGATCTATCAGTACGCCGTGCTCGATGACGGCCGCCGCCAAGTCTCGGCAGATCCCCTGGCTCCGCCAAAGGGCTGGAACCGGCGGCTGATCGCCCTGCACGGCTCGGGCTGCACGGGGGGTTGGTACGTGCAGGGCGCGGCCATGGGCGCCGAGGTGCTGGACGTGGCTCGCCTTGGCGAGGGCTACGCCCTGTTCGCTTCCACCCTCAACCACCCCAGCAATTCCTGTAACGCCGTGCTGGCGGCCGAAACGACCATGATGGTGAAGGAGCGCGTGATCGAGGCGCTGGGGCCGCCGCTCTACACGCTCAGCATGGGCTCTTCGGGGGGCGCCTATACTTCGCTTCAGATCGCCGACGCCTACCCGGGGCTGATCGACGGGGTGCTGATCGGCTCGGTATTCCCTGATGCGCTGTCCATCGCCCTCACCGGCCTCGACGCCCATCTGCTCACGCACTATTTCGCCGAGACGGCGCCGGGACGGTTCAGCGGCGCCCAGCAACAGGCGGTGGGCGGCTTTGGCGCTCCGGCGGGTCTGCTCGCCCATGCCAATCAGGCCGGCCGCGCCGATCCGGTACCAGCGCGCAAGGACGTGGCCGGATACCTTTCCGGTCGTTTCAACCCGGCCGTGCCCCAGGCGGCGCGCTATGACCCCCAGGCCAATCCCAAGGGCGCCCGTCCCACCGTGTTTGACGCGGCGGTCGACATTTATGGCCGCGATCCTGACACGGGTTTCGCGCGTCGACCCTTCGACAATGTGGGTGTCCAGTACGGGCTGGCGGCGCTGAACGCCGGGGTGATCGACAAAGCCCAGTTCCTGGCGCTGAACCAAGCCATTGGCGGCTATGACGCTGACGCAAACTATGTGGCGGCCCGCAGCCGGGGCGACCCAGATGCGATCGCCGCGGCCTACCGGAGCGGCCTGTTGCTGAGCGGGGCGGGGGGGCTTTCGTCTATCCCGATCCTCGACTTTGGCGGGCTCTACACCGACCTTGATCCGGCCGGGGAGTACCACGCGCGCCACTATCACTTCGCCGCCCGGGCGCGGGTGGCGGGCTGGCGCGGCGACGAGTCCCCCAACTATGTCATGTGGGGGGGTGGCTACGGGCTGGCCATGGCGTTGGGCCGACCAGTAGCTGATCCGGCTGACGCGGCCCTGGTGCGCGCCCAGACGACGGAGAGTTTCCGACGCATGCAGACTTGGCTGACCGCAATCGCTCGCGATCCGGCGCCGGCCTCTGCGGCCAAGGCCGCGCGGCTGCGACCAGGAGGCCTAACCGATGGCTGCTGGACAAAGGCGGCGCAACCGATGTTCATCGCCGAGCGGCAGGTTTATCCGGACAAGGGCCGCTGCGGAGCGCTCTATCCGGCGCATGGCTTCCCGCGGCTGGTTGCGGGCGGTCCCCTTGCGGGCGATGTGCTGAAGTGCGCGTTGAAGCCGCTGGACCGGCGCGACTACCGGGTGACCTTCACAAAGGTTGAATGGGCGCAGCTCAGGGCGACCTTTCCAGGCGGCGTATGTAACTGGCGAAAGCCGGCCATCGGCCGCGCGCCCGTCAGCTCCTGGCGCTCTTATGGACCTTCGCCGAAGGCCGGTTGACCGCACCGGCGCTGGCGTCGGCGAGCACAGCGTCAAGAGCCTGTAGCAATTCTTCGAAGCGGATCGGCTTTGAGACCACCGCGTCCATGCCTGCGGCGCGGTAGTCGTCGATGTGGTGCGCCATGGCGTCCGCGGTCAGGGCGATGATCGGCGTGCGTGTGCGGCCTTCGGAGGCCTCCCGGGCGCGGATTGCGGCGGTGGCGGAAACGCCGTCCATAACCGGCATTTGCACGTCCATCAGGATCACGTCCCAATCCTGACCCGCCCATGCCACCAGGGCCTCAGCGCCGTCGCCAACTATTGTCAAATTCAGTCCCGCTTGGCCCAGCAAAGTAGACAGGACCAGCTGGTTCACCGGATTGTCCTCGGCCGCCAGAAGCCGGACGCAAGGGATGTTGCGGACTGGCGCAGGCGGTTGCAGGCCTGACATGACTTCCGGCGCCTCCGCACAGGGTAAAGCCAGGCTGAATGTGAAGCGCGACCCCACGCCGAGTTCGCTTGAGACCTCAATGCGACCGTCCATCAATTCCACGAGTTCGCGGCAGATCGCCAGGCCAAGGCCTGTCCCCCCGAAGCGCCGAGTGGTGGAAACATCGGCCTGGGTGAATTTGTCGAAAATGGTCTCGATCGTGCCCGGTGACATCCCTGGACCGGTGTCCGAAACGGCGATGCTGACCTCGTCGCCGGCCTGGGACACGGCGACTTCGATGTGACCCCGCTCGGTGAACTTGACCGCGTTGGAGACCAGATTGACCAGGACCTGGCGCACACGGGTCGGGTCGCCTCGGCGCAAGCGGGGTCCGTCCGCAAGGGATATGGACAGGTCAACGCCTTTTTCCTTGGCCATAACCCGGAAAGGCGCGCAGGCGGTGCGGATCATTTCGCCTAGGTCGAAATCCAGAACCTCGAGTTCGATCCTGCCTTCTTCCACCTTGGACAGGTCGAGGAGGTCATTGAGCAGACTGAGCAGTGTCTCGCTGGACTGTCGCACCACTTCCAGGCGTTCGCGCTGGGCATCCGGCAGCGCGTCGCGCGCCATGGTCTGGACCATGCCGAGCACGCCGTTCAGGGGCGTGCGGATCTCATGGCTGATGTTGGCCAGGAAGCGCGACTTGGCTGCGTTGGCGGCCTCAGCCGCGGCGACCGCCATCTCAAGCGCGCGGTTGGCTTCGCGCAGTTCGGTGACATCCTCGCCGATGGACAGGATGCGTTCGCGGCCAGAGCCGTCGTCGAACAGCAGCCGCTTCAGGTTCAAGGTGCGACCGCCCAGCACGGCGGTGTTGGTGGAATGCTCCGCCACGCTGAAGCCTCCGCTGGCGCGCAGGCTGGCGATCTGTTCGGCCACGGCCATCGCCTGTTCGGCGGAGGCGACGTCGGCCACACGCTTTCCCACCAGTTCCTCCGGTGTGGCGCCAAGCACCCCAGCCGTGAAAGCATTGACCAGCACGAATTTCTCAGTCGCCGGATCCTGAACGGTCAGGGTGCCGGGGATGTTGTCGATCACCGCCCTCAGCAGGACTTCCATCTCATGTCGCGAGGCTTCGGCTTCACGCTCGACCGTGACCTCCTGGTTGATCATCATATAGCCGCCGACGCCGCCGTCATCGTTGCGCCAGTAGGTGGCCTGGGTCTCGAACCAGTTGCTGCGGCCATCGGGCAGGCGCACGCGGCGGGTGACGCAGTGGCGCGCCTCGCCGCGGGCCAGGGCCTCGGCGAGTTCACGCAGTCCGGCCCTGGCGCCCGGGAGCACATCGGTGATCTTAAGGCCCACCACCTGGTCCATGGTCCGTCCGAGTTCGGCAAGGAACTCCGGACTGGCGGCGATGAAACGCATGTCGAGATCGACCACGACGACATTCAGCGGCGCCTCTAGCGCAAACACACGCAGCGCTTCCGCACGTCCGACCCGCGTGATAGGCGCCTCGCTCGACAAGCACATCCCCCAATTGACGCGAATTCTGTTTCGCGTTCCGAGGCACTATCGGCGAATTGGCTTAACACCAGCTTTGCCGTGAATTCGCGGCGCCTGGATGTTATGCGTCCGATGGACACATGTCGCCCTGCCGCAGCGGATCGCCTGACACCTCCGATGATTGATATCGCAGCCCTGACCGAAGCCGACCGGAAGGGAATGTTTCCTGCGTTCTGGGCCAAGGTGAAACCTGGCGCGCCCGCAGTTTATGACCGTTTCGGCATGCGCTCCTTCGGCCAGGTGAACGCCAATGCGAACCGTATCGTGCGTCTTCTGCGCGAGCTTGGCGTGGTGGCCGGCGCGCATATCGCCTTCCTGACCTCAAACCGCTGCGAGGTGATGGAGATACTGGCCGCCAATATGCGCGGCGGCTATCGGCTGACGCCGATAAACTGGCATTTCACCGAGAGCGAGGTGGCGTTCATCCTCGACGACTGTGACGCTGAGGCATTGTTCGTGGAGACGCGGTTCGAAGCCGCCCTGGCGGCCGCCCGCGCCTCCAACCGGCTTAGGGCCCGCATCGCCATAGGCGGGACGGCCGAGGGATTTCTGACGCTGGACGCCGCGCTGGCGCACATCGACGGATCAGACATTGAAGACCCGGTGCTGGGCGGCACGATGTTCTACACCTCGGGCACCACCGGACGGCCCAAGGGCGTGATGCGGCCCAAGCCCTTGTTCCTGCTGGATGGGGCGCTCGCCAACTATGATCACCAGACTGATGTGCAGCTCTGCGCGGGTCCCACCTATCATGGCGCGCCGCTGACTGTGGAGACCCGCACCGCCATGACCGGCGGATGCCCGGTGGTGTTCCTGGACCGTTGGGACTCGCACGAGGTTCTGCGCACGATCGAGCAGAAGCGGATCACCCACGCGCACCTGGTGCCGATCATGTTCCAGCGCCTCCTGGCCATTCCGGCCGAGGAGCGAGCCCGGTACGACGTCTCCAGCCTGAAGCACATCGTGCACGGCGCCGCGCCCTGCCCGCCGGAGGTTAAGCGGGCGATGATCGACTGGCTGGGTCCGATCCTGAACGAATATTACTCCGCCTCGGAGGGCGGCGCCCGTTTCAGCCTGACGTCACAGGAATGGTTGGCCAAGCCCGGCTCGGTAGGCAAGCGTCCGGCGGACCTGCAGGTGCGCATCCTGGACGACGAGGACCAGGAATGTCCGCCCGGCGTCCCGGGCCGGATTTTCCACCAGCGTTCGGGGGACAATCCGTTCATCTACTACAAGGATCCCGACAAGACCGACCAGGTCTATGCGGGGGAATTCTTTCACCTGGGCGACATCGGTTATTTCGATGAGGACGACTATCTGTACCTCACGGGTCGCTCAGCCGAGTGCATCATCTCGGGCGGGGTGAACATCTATCCGCAGGAGATCGACAACGAGCTTCTCAAACACCCGGCGGTGGAGGATTCCGCTACGGTGGGAGCGCCGAACGCCGAATGGGGCGAGGAGGTAAGGGCAGTGATCCAATTGCGGCCCGGATTTGATCCCTCAGACGCGCTCGTCCAGGAGATCTTGGCGACGGCCCGCCGGGGTCTGGCGAGCTACAAGGTTCCTCGGGCGGTTGACTTCGTCGCGGAATTGCCGCGCAACGCCGCTGGAAAGATTCAACGCGGCAAGGTCCGCGCACCCTACTGGGCCGGAAGGGACCGACAGATTTGACCGCCGCTGATCCAGACTTCGAAGGCCTGCTGACTTACGAAGTCGAGGGCGACGTCGCCGTCATCACCTACAATCGGCCCGAACGCCGCAACGCCATGAGCGTGCCTATGTACCGGGCGATCGTTGCGGCGGTGGAGAAGGCCAATGCCGATGAATCCGTCGGCGCGATGGTGTTCACCCATGCGGGGCCGATCTTCTGCGCCGGCGTCGACCTGAAGGCCGAACGGGAACCGAAGGACCCGGTCACCGGGGTGCGCCCGACGGTGGCGACCCTGGGGATGGCCAACGACACCGGCTGGATCCAGTTGATGCGGCGCTCCAAACCTTCGGTGGCGGCGCTGAACGGCGTGGCGGTCGGTTTGGGCGCCACCCATGTGCTGGCTCTGGATATCCGCATGGGGAGCCCCAAGGCCGGATTTTCATTCCCGTTTCTCGCGGTGGGAACCATGCCGGAATACGGGTTCAGCGCCCTGCTGCCGCGGATCGTGGGGTTCGCCGCCGCCATGGAGCTGTGCCTGACATCGGCGAAGCTGGACGCCGATCAGTCCGTGGCCCGGGGCCTGTTGAGCCGTGTCGTGCCGGAAGCGTCGCTGCGGGCCGAGGCGGTGGCCCTGGCCTCGACGCTGGCGAAGCTGCCGGCGATGCAGACCCGCCTGACGCGTCAACTGATCCATGACAACGCCGCCGAGCCGGACATCAACACGGTGCTGACGCGGGAACGGGACGCCTTTGTCGCCCTTTTCCGGGCGCAACGCGCCGGCCAGGCGGCGGAGTCCGCCAAGGGTTTGAACGCCGGCCGCTTTGACTGAAGCTTGATCAGCGTCAAGGCGCAACCGACGAGCCGGTCGTTCATTATCTCTCAGGGTCGTGCGCCGCACGACGACGTGAGGAACAAGCCATGGATTCGAAGGTTTCAAGCCATCCTCTGATCACCGCAAAGCGCGTGAACGGGACGGCCGTGCTCAACAAGGCAGGCGAACGAATCGGTCACGTGGATGATCTGTCGATCCACAAGGTTTCCGGACAGGTGGTCTATGCCCTGATCTCTTTCGGCGGATTCCTGGGGATCGGCGAACAGATCCACCCGGTGCCGTGGGGGGTGCTCGACTACGATCCCGCCAACGGCGGCTATGTCACCACCCTGACCAAGGAGGAGTTGAACAAGGCCCCTTCGCTCAGCGCCAAGGAGCTAGAGGAGCTGGGCGTCGGCGACATCTGGCGCACGCGGATTTTCGAGTATTACGGGCCGTACGGGGCGGTGCCGTACATCTAAGGCGGGGTGGCCGGGGACAGCCGCTAAGGGCGGCCGTCCCCGCCCCTTAAACCGGATCGTAGGGGAAAACCGTCGCCGAGGCGCCAAGGTCAGTGAATTTGGTCCGCATTGCCGGCAGGCCGCTGTCGATCAGGGCCTTTGGGGTCCAGCCGTCCATGCGCGCCACCGAGGCCACCGGGCGAGGATGGTTGAACAGGATCACCTCGTTGCCGCGCACGCCCAGGATCTGACCGGATACATCGCAATCACCGGCCAGTGCCACGGCCAGTTGCGCCACTTGGTCGGGACGCATGCCGTCCTTCATCCGCTGAACCCGTTGGGCCGAGGCTTCATCCGTGATCGGAATGGTGGCGATCATGCGGGTCCAGGCGAAGGGCGCGATGACGTTGGATCGGACGTTCTTCATCGCCCCTTCCATGGCCAGCACATGGGACAGGCCCACCACACCCATCTTGGCGGCCGCGTAGTTGGTCTGGCCCAGGTTGCCGATCAGGCCGGAAGTCGAAGTGAAGTGGACGAAGGACCCGCCGTTCTGGGTGCGGAAATGCTCCACCGCCGCGCGGGAAACGTTGTAGGCGCCCCGCAGGTGCACGGCGATCACCGCGTCGAAGTCCTCGTCGGGCATCTTGTGCATCATGGAATCGCGCAGGATGCCGGCCGGGTTGATCACCGCATGCAGGCCGCCGAAGCTGTCCAGCGCCTGCTGCACCATGTGTTTCACCGCCTCCATCGAGGCGACGCTCTCCGAGTTGGAGACCGCCTCGCCGCCGGCGGCGCAGATGTCGGCGGCGGTCGCCTCGGCGCCGCTGGGCGAACCGGGGTCATCACCCTTCACCGACCCGCCCAGGTCGTTGACCACCACCTTGGCGCCTTCTCTGGCCGCCAGCAGCGCGCATTCGCGGCCAATCCCGCCCGCCGCGCCAGTGACCAGCACCACCTTGCCGTTCAAAACACCCATCGATCCGCTCCTTTGGAACCCCAAGGCGCACCGCCTAGTCCGAAGGTGGGCTCGACCGCAAGGGTCAAGCGTGATTTGCGCGAGGTCTGGTCATTGGCGCGGCGCATGCCGCTTGACGCGCCGCGCCTTAATCCGTCTTTGAACGGTGATCCATCCGCCAGGGAATTCTGACATGTCCGAAACCGACGCCAAGGCCGCGCTCCTCGCGGCCACCAACGAGACCTTCAAGGACGAGGACATCGAGACTCAGCGCAAGCGGTTGGGCGGGGTATTCGCCAGCGATTACCGCGAGCAGATCACCCAGGCGACCCACGACACCATGCGCAACTTCGCCCGTAGCTATGGTGACGACAATCCGCTCTATGTGGACCCCTATTACGGCCGCAAGACCCGCTGGGCCGGGCAGATCTGTCCGCCGATGATCATCCAGGTGATGAATCGCGACATGCGCGGCGAGAAGGCGCCCAAGCGGGTGCCGTTCCGCGGCATCCAGGTGTTCGTTTCCGGCTCTGCGACCCATTGGTATCGGCCGGTGCGGGAGGGCGACACCCTCTACAAGTTCGGCGGCCCGGAATCCTTCGTGGAGAAGGAGTCGGCGTTCGCCGGGCGCTCGTTCATCAGCACCAACCGCGAAATCCACATGAACCAGAACGCCGAGATCGTGGCGATCTCGCGCACCACCTCGGTGATGGCCGAGCGCAAGGCGGCCCGAGACAAGAAGACCAACGCCGCGATCGAGCCGGCCAGCTATAAGCCTGAGGACATCGCCAAGGTCGACGAGATCTACGCCGCCGAGAAGCCGCGCGGGGCGGAGATGCGTTACTGGGAGGACGTCAATATCGGCGACCAGCTACAGCCGTTGGCCAAGGGCCCGCTGACCACCACCGACATCATCCTGTTCCTGTGCGGCGGCTACGGCTTCCACTACAAGCCGGCGGCGCTCCGGCTCGGTTACAAGAACCGCAAGCGCATTCCGGCCTTCTACATCCCCAACGACCAGGGGGTGCCGGACATCGCCATGCGCCTGCACTGGGACCGCGATTGGGCCCAGGCCAACGGAAACCCGATGCCTTATGACTATGGGGTGATGCGGGATTCCTGGATGACCCACGTCCTCACCGACTGGATGGGCGACGACGGCTGGCTGGTGATGATGGATTCCACCATCCGCAAGTTCAACTACATCGGCGACCTGCACGTCATGCAGGGCGAGGTGACGGCCAAGCGGATCGAGGGCGACAACCACGTGGTCGAAATCGCGGTCAAGGGCGTCAACCAGAGGGGTGACACGACCTGTATGGCCACCGCCGTGGTCGCCCTGCCGAGCCGCGACGCCGGTCCGGTGGTGCTGCCCACGCCGCCGGCGGACCTGCAGCAAAATGCATTGAAGCTGATGGAAATCCACAACCGGCTGGAGGCCAAGGCGCAGGCCGAGGCCTAAGGTTCTCTACCGCTGGCGGGGGCGCCATCAATCAGGGGAGGTGACATTGCGCGTCCCGGTAATTGGTCTTTTGAGCGTGTTCGCCGCCTTGGCGCTGGCTGGGTCGTGCGCCCAGGCGGCGCCGGCGGCGCGGGGCATGCCGAAGCTCGCCTGCAGCGCCAAGGCGGTCGGCGCGCCGGCGAACACCACTCTGGTCAGCGTCAAGGCGTTGCTGGCGCCGGTGGCGCATTGCCGGTTCGAGGGCTTCGTGAACGCCGCGGGGCCTGGTTCCGCCAAGGTGCGGTTCGTGCTGGCCGCTCCGCAGCAATGGAGCGGCCGGTTCCTGTTCACGGCGCCGGCCGCCGTGGCGTTCAGGGCGGCGAGCGTGGTGGCCGAGGCGGCGGCTCAACCGCTGCGGTACGGCTTCGCCGTCGCGTCAACGGACACCGATACCCATGCGGCGGCGATGGCGACCCAGGCGCTGGCGAAGCGCTATTACGGGCGCGAGACGTTCAATCGCTATGTGACGGGTTGCTCGGCCGGTGGTGACGGGGTGCTGACCCTGGCGCAGACCAACCCTGAGGACTTTGACGGCTATGTGGCCGGTGGCGGGGATTATGGTTCGGCTTCGAACGTCGCCGCAATCGCCAGGCGGGTGAACCAGGTTCCGGACGCCGGGATCGCGCCGGACGAATTCATCAGGATTCAGGCTGCCCTGATGGCCCGCTATGACGGCGCGGACAGCGCGGTCGACGGATTGATCTGGAATGGGCGTGTGATCCGCCTGGATGGGGCCGATCGCAAGGCGATGGCGTTCCTTTCCGACGCTCAGTGGGAGACGCTGAAGCTTATCGCCGCGCCAGTCCGGGATGCTGGCGGGGCCGTCACGGCGCCCGGGTTCTGGCTGACCAATCCGAAGCTGTTTGCGGATTCCCTGACCGGACCGGACCTCGCGCCGACCGGCGACGTGGCCGGCGGCGCGGCGGCCGGGCGCCTCGACCCAGGCGCCCTGGGCGCACTGGGCACGTCCGGCCACAAGCTGGTCCACTGGACCGGGGCCGCCGATCCGGTGGTCAGCCCCGAGCTGGTGCTGGGTTACGCTGACGGGGCGTGGAAGTCCTTCGGGTCGCAGACGTGGGGCTTCTACCGGGCGTTTGTGATCCCCGGCCTCGCCCATTGCCAGGGCGGCGAGGGCGCGCCGACGGACGCGGCGGACAAGGCGCTTGAGGCGGCGGTGGCGTGGGTGGAGACGGGGCTCCCCCCGGAAGCGCTGAATCTCTCCGCCGCCGGGGCTGGCCAGCCCTCCCGGACGTTCAGGGTCTGCCCCTGGCCGCAGCGGTCGGTATTCACCGGCGGGGCGCGGAACTCCAAGAGGCTGGACGTCAACGACGCACGCAACTGGGTCTGTAAGAGTTGAGCGCCGGCATCGGCCAGCAAGTCAAGCCGCGCGGGCGGCCTGCTCCGGCGCCACGAATGCGAGGCTGTTCTCGAAGTCAACAAACAGATCTGTCAGTTCCTCCACACCGATCTTATGCCGCGAACCGGTCGGGAAGCGGTAGCGCCAGAAGCTGATGATATGGTCGACCGCGCCCAGGCGTTCGCCGAGTTCGTCGAACAACTGCGGCGCTTTTAGAAGGAATTCCTTGAACGCCATCGGAAGGCCATTGACAGTCAGGTCGCGGTAGGCGTCGTCATATACCGTCAGGGTCTTGCCGACGGTGCGACATGTCGAGGTGATCGCACGTTCCAGCCGCCCACGGGCGCCGTCCAGATAGACCTTTTGGTCCATCGTCATCTGGTCGTTGGGCCGGACCCCATTGATTTCGGCCGACACCGGCCTGACCTTGTGGAGCAGTTCGTTCAAGCGCCATTTGTAGTAGATGAAGCCCTTCCAGCAGAACAGTCCCTCGGCGAACTCATGCTTGGTCATGCCCATGCCGAGCCGCAGGGGCTCGATTTCAGTTTCGGCGGCGTTTTCGAGAATTTTCTCCGCCAGCTTCGACGTGCGCTCGTCGATGCGTACGTCAAGGTCGTCAAAAGACAGGCCTATCAACGGCTTCAATTCGGCGCGCATCATGTCAAACATTGCGCTGGCGTCGGCGTCCGTGAGGTCGAAATAGCAACGGTCGGGCTTGAACCCGCTGACCTTGAGCTTTTCCCGGGTGAGGAAGGGATCCAGGGACGGCAGCGCGTCGATGATGGCGAGGATTTCCCGATCATAGATCAGGTCGTCACCGAAGATTTCCAGGTCATCGAAGAACTGCTCAATGCCCGGCTGACCCACGAAGAATGACCTGGCGCCCAGTTTTAAGTCAGTCAACTCAAAGGGAATCAGCACCTTGGTGGCGGACTGGCGCCCATCGGTGAAGGTCTCAAGTTCATGCGGACGAAGGCGATGCTTGACGATGATGGAGCGGTTGAGGGCCAGGCTCCTGAACAAGGGCTTATTGCGGTAGCCGTCAGCTTCGCCATGGCGGCGATGCACCGCGATCAAATTGAGCGTGCGGGCGGCAGACGCCGAGGCGGCCAGCCTCACCAGGCTCCTGGTCTCGCGATTGGACACTTGTCTCGCCCTGCCTATCGTCCCTGAACGCAGTTAAACGTACGGACGTAGTATGGAGGCTTCCCTAATTCGTTCGGCGGCGCATCCAACCAGGTCGCCTACAGCTCAAACACCTTATGGTTTGAACCGTCGCTCGAGCGCCGGAACGGGCCCTCATAGAGGGGGTCGTTACGGCGGCGGCGGTCGGGCCCGAAGTAGGTTTCGGATTTCACGAAGCTGCGGTCTGCGTCGATGACGCGACGGATCCGGTCCAACACCCCGCGTCCGGTGATCGGCTTGGCCAGGAACTCATTGACGCCGGCGTCGCGCGCTTCGCCGACCTGACGCTTGGTCGTGTGACCGGTGACCATGATGATCGGGACGAAGCGGTTGGGGCTATCCGGGGCGTTGCGCACCTCGCGGATGAAAGTGACCCCATCCATCGGTTGCATCATCCAGTCGGTGATGACGATGTCGACTTCCTGGCTGCGCATGACCTGGATGGCCTGGGTTCCATCTTCCGCCTGGAAGTAGTCACGGCAGCCGAGCGCGCGGAGAATTTCCATGAGAATCATTCTCATGGGCTTATTGTCATCCACCAGTAGAATGCGAAGCCGGTCTAATCTCACGCGGCTGTTTTGCGAACAGCGGCTTACGGTGTCAATTTTTAATTACAACTCAACCGAGGGCGTTTTCAGCAATAGATATCTACTTGTAGTCGACAAGTACAAGTTCTGCGGTATTGATCGCGCGAATATTAATCGGGTCCCCACCTTGGATTGCGGCGCCGTCTCGTGCAGCCAAGGCGACACCATTAATTTCAACGTCACCGGCAGCGACCACAACGTATAGATGCCGCCCCGCCGAGGTCGGATAGACCAGTTCCCGGCCCACCTCGAGGTTCGCGCCCAGGACCCGCGAATCAGTCCGAATCCGCAGTGCGTCCTCGTCGCCGGCCATGCCGCTGGCCAGCACTGTGAAGGCGTTGGCGCGATCCTGCTTGGGGAATGGCCGGGTTCCCCACGACGGCGGTCCGCCCGCCGTGTCGGGCAAGATCCAGATCTGGAACAGGGTGGTGGTTTCGGGCTCCAGATTGAATTCCGCATGCTGCACGCCGGCGCCAGCGCTCATCACCTGCACGTCGCCGGCGGCGGTCCGCCCTTCATTGCCCAGGGAGTCGCGGTGGCTGATGGCGCCGGTGCGGACATAGGTGATGATTTCCATGTCCGCGTGGCCATGGGGCGGGAAGCCCTGGCCCGGGGCGATTTCGTCGTCGTTCCAAACCCGCAGCGCGCCCCAGCCCATCCGCGCCGGGTCATGCCAGCCCGAGAAGCTGAAGTGATAGTGGGCGTTGAGCCAGTCGTTCTGGAACCGGCCGAGGCCGGCGAAGGGGCGCTTTTCAATCATGACCTTCAGATGGGGCCGCTCAGCGCCGAACGGAAGACCCCGGGCTGAAGGCGCCGCCGCCGGTCTGGCCGCGGTGCCTCAAGAAGGCGTCGGCAAGCACGCAGGCGGTCATGGCCTCCACCACCGGTACGGCGCGGATGCCGACGCACGGGTCATGGCGGCCCTTGGTGCGCAACTCGATGGCCTCGCCGTCCTCATTGACGCTTTGGCGAGGCGACAGGATCGAGGACGTGGGCTTGAACGCCACCCGCGCGGTCACCGCCTGGCCGGTGGAAATACCGCCCAGCACGCCGCCAGCCTTGTTGGACAGAAAGACGGGCCCGTCGTTCCCGGGGCGCATCTCGTCGGCGTTTTCCTCGCCGGAGAAGGCCGCGGCGGCGAATCCCGCACCGATCTCCACCCCCTTCGATGCGTTAATTGACATCAGGGCCGCGGCCAGTTCCGCGTCAAGCTTGCCGTAAATCGGCGCGCCCCAGCCGGCGGGAACGCCCGTCGCCTCGACGCAGACCACCGCGCCGGTGGAGGAGCCGGCCTTGCGGATCTTTTCAAGGTGTTGTTCCCAAACGCTGACCATCGTTGCATCCGGGCACCAGAAGGGGTTGTTCAGCGTCTCGTCCCAGTCGAAGCGCGCGGGGTCTGCGGCGTGCGGTCCGATCTGGACCACTGCGCCGCGAATGGAGACACCCTCCAGGATCTTGCGCGCAACCGCGCCCGCGGCGACCCGCGCCGCCGTCTCCCGCGCCGATTGACGTCCGCCGCCACGATAGTCGCGCACGCCATATTTGGCGAAATAGGCATAGTCGGCGTGTCCGGGGCGGAAGGCTCGGGCGATCTCCGAATAGTCGCGGCTGCGCTGATCGACGTTTTCGATCATCAGCGAGATCGGCGTGCCGGTGGTGACCTGGCCCGCTGTGCGCTCGTCGGCGAACACGCCGGACAGGATCTTCACCGCGTCCGGTTCCTGGCGCTGGGTTACGAACTTGCCCTGGCCAGGGCGGCGCTTGTCCAGCCAGACCTGGATTTCGGCCTCAGTCAGAGTCAGGCCGGGCGGGCAACCGTCGACCACGCAGCCCAGCGCCGGCCCATGGCTCTCGCCCCAGGTGGTGACGCGGAACAAATGACCGAAGCTGTTGTGCGACATGGGCGAGCTTTTAGTCGCATTCGGCCGGCGAGGCCAACCACGGGGTCAGAGGAGGCCGGTCAGCCGCGCCGTCTGATAGCCGGCCAGAGCCAGCACGAGGACGCCAACCAACCAGGTCAGGGCGCGAACCGGGATCAGCTTGACCATCAGCCCCGCGATGGGCGCCGCGCACAGACCGCCCAGAATCAGGCCGCCTACCGCCGCCATATGGGTCGAAAGCCCGGTCTCGCCCTGCCAATGGCCCGAAATCAGGGCGGCGAGGAAGGTCGCCGAAATGGTGGAGGTGACGAAGAATTCCGCCGTGTTGGCGGTTCCGATGCTGATCCGCGGCTCCTCACCCGATCCCACCATGGCGCTGGTCACGGTCGGCCCCCAGCCGCCCCCGCCGACGGCGTCTAGGAAACCGCCCACCGCGCCCAGAGGTCCGCTCAGTCTGGCAGGGAACGGGCGCGGCGAGCGACCCTTCCAGGCGCGATGGAGGATCAACAGGCCCATCGCCGCGAGATAGGCCGCGATGTAGGGGCGCAGCACATGGCCATCGACCGAGGTAAGCACGAATGCGCCTAAAGCGCCGCCGACACAGCCGCCGATCGCTAAGGGCGCGAACAGCTTCCAGTTGACGTTGCGATGCATGGCATGGGAGCCGGCCGAGGCGGCGGTTGTGAAGACCTCAGCGGCATGTACGCTGGCCGAGGCCGTGGCCGGGGGGACGCCGAAGCTAAGCAGCACGGTCGATGAAATGACGCCATAGGCCATGCCAAGCGCGCCATCGACGGTCTGTGCGAGCAAGCCCACGAAAAGAAATAGCAGGAATTCGCTCATGCCCGGCCTCCAGGGTCGGACGGACATTCTCACCGAAAGTATATCAAGACCATAGAGATTAATTGGTATGTCTTAGAGCATGTCTGAGGCCGCCGCTCCGGCCTGAGCCAGTGTCCACCCCTCAAGCACCGAAGCGACAGCCTCGCGGGCGGCGACCAAGGCCGGATGCACTGGACACCCCGCCACGGAAGGGCAGGTTTCGCAGGGACGGTAGGCGGTCTTTGAGGCGCATGGGGCAAGCGCCAGGGGTCCGTCGAGAACTCGGATCACGTCGGCGAAGCTGATCTGGTCGGCGGGCCGCGCCAGGGCGTAGCCGCCGAAGCGGCCGCGGGTGCTGACCAGCAGTTGCCGCCGCTTGAGCTCCAACAGGATCGCCTCGAGGAATTTTCGCGGCGCCGCTGAAGCTTCGGCGATCTCGGCGATGGCGGCGGGACCGGCTTCGTCGCGCACCGCCAGAAAGGCCATTGCGCGCAGGGCGTAGCGGGATCTCTGGGATAGCATTTGCGATTAGTAGCGCTGTCGGTCCAGAAAATCGACCATGGTCCGGCGGTTGGACTTCCGGCGCGCGCTGCGATCGGCCAAGGTTGCTGCGACAAGGAGAAAAAAGTTCAACATGCCGCTTGATGACGCCCGACCGCGCGCGATCGCAGGCAATCGACTGACCGCGCACACCGGATCACTGTATCCGATAATCCAGGCGCCGATGACCTGGATCGCCCGCGCGCCGCTGGTGAGCGCGGTGTCGGCGGCCGGCGGCTTCGGGCTGCTTGAGAACTCCTCGCGGGACCTGACCATCACGAGGCGCGAGTTCGCCGCCATCAAGGCCGCCACCAACCAGCCCTTCGGCGTCAATCTGCCGGTGCGGTTCCTGAAGGTGGATGAGGGCGAGGAGTCGGCGATCATCGACTGGCTGCTGGAGGCGGGGGTCCATTTCGTTACCACTTCGGCTGGCGACCCGACCCGCTATGCCCGGCGCCTCAAGGACGCCGGGGTAATCGTCTACCATGCGGTGCCGACGCTTAAAGGTGCGATGAAGGCGATCGACGCAGGTTGTGACGGACTCATCGTCGAGGGCTATGAGAGCGCCGGCATCCGCGGCGAGGATGAGGTGCATTCCATGGTGCTGCTGCAGGCGGTGCGCGAGAAGATCGACGCGCCGATCGTGGCGGCGGGCGGCATTGTCGATGGGCGAGGCATGGCGGCGGCCTTTGCGCTAGGCGCCGAAGGGGTGGCCATGGGCACACGCTTCGTATCGTCGCTGGAGAGCCCGGTGCATCAGAACTACAAGGACGCCATCGTGGCGGCCGGACCGTCGGGGACCATATTGACGCCCCGGCCTCCCAGGGCGTTTGGTCGCTCACTGCGCTCGCCGCACACCGAGGAGCTGCGGGCGACCGGCTCCGACCGCGGCCCGATCAGCAACGTCATCGACAGCCTCTATGTCGGCGGCGACGTGGTGAATTCGTCCGGGGCGGCGGGGGAGAGCGCCGGGCTGATCCACGAGGTGAAGACGGTGGGCGACATCGTCGAGGGAACGATGCGCGGCTTCTGGCTGGAGATCGACCGGCTGGCGGCGCTCAGATGACGGCGGCGGCGATGCTGGCATGACTGACGGCGTGCCGCTCAACCGCACAGCGATCACCGCGTCGATCATGCTCGCCACGTCGATGACCATGCTGGATTCGACGATCGTCAACGTCGCCCTGCCACACATCCAGGGCAGTCTGTCGGCGACGCCGGATCAGATCACCTGGCTGCTGACGTCCTATATGGTGGCCATGGCCATCGCCACGCCGCTATCAGGCTGGATGGCCGGGCGAATCGGCCTGAAGCATACAATCCTGCTGACCGTCGCCGGCTTCACAGTGGCCTCCATGCTCTGCGGGATCGCCACGGGGCTGGCGGAGCTGGTGTTCTATCGATTGTTGCAGGGCCTGTTCGGCGCCGCGCTGATACCGCTGTCGCAGACCGTGCTGTTCAATATCAATCCACCGGAACGTCATGCCCAGGCCATGGCCATCTGGTCCTCCGGCTCATTGATAGGGCCGATCATGGGGCCGATCCTGGGCGGCTACCTGACCGAGACCTTTTCCTGGCGCTGGTGCTTCTACATCAACCTGCCGATTGGCCTGTTGGCCCTGGCCGGGGTGATGATCTTCATGCCCAAGGAGGACGAGTCGCGGCGGCGACCGTTCGATGCCCTCGGTTTCAGCGCCCTGGCGATCGGACTCAGCACATTGCAGTTGATGCTCGATCGCGGGTCGGGCGAGGACTGGTTCACATCGCCGGAGATCTGGACCTACGCGGTGATCTTCGCGGGCTGCGCCTGGGTCTATGTGGCCCACACCCTCACGGCGGCGCACCCGTTCTTCGACGCCGCCCTTTTTCGCAATCGCAACCTGATCATCGGTTGTTTGTTCAGCTTCTACACCGGCGCGGTGATGTTCGCCTCCTCGGCGCTGGTGCCGATCATCATGCAGACCCTCATGGGGTATCCGCCGATATTGGCGGGCCTTATGAACCTGCCACGGGGGCTTGGCATGCTGGCGTCCGCCGTGATCGCCGGGCGGCTTGCCAGCCGCATGGACCTGCGCCTGCTGCTACTGCTGTCGATCCTGATCGGCGCGAGCGGCGTCTGGATGATGACGTACTTCGACCTGATGATGGACGATCGGCTAATCCTGCTGTCAGGGTTCCTGCAGGGTTTCGGCACCGCGATGTTCTTTGTGCCGATCACCGCGCTGGCGTTCGTCACGGTCGGTGCGGACATCCGCGCCGAGGCCTCGGCGCTGTTCAATATGGTCCGCAACATCGGCGCCAGCGTCGGCATCGCGCTGCTGCAGGCCCAGGCGGTGGCCAATACCCGCACGCTGCATGAGGCTATGGCCGGCCGGGTCGCCCCGGAAGATCAGGTGCTGAGCGCGGCCCTGCCGGCCGCATTTAGTCCGGCGACCGTTGCGGGGCGATTTATGCTCGACGGCGAAATCAGCCGACAGGCGATGATGGCGGCGTATGTGAATGACTTCCGCGCGCTTCTAATCGGTTGCGCGCTGGTCATCCCGCTGATCCTGCTGCTACAGGCGCCCAAGGGCGGCGCATCGCCTGGCGCGGCGACTATGGCCGTAGACTGAACGGCGAAGGGGAGGGGAACGACGATGGCCGCCGCCGTATTCCCCAACCGCGGCCCTATCACCGTCTCGATCATGCTGGCGGCGATGATGAACACGGTCGACTCCACGATCGTGAACGTCTCGCTGCCACACATGCAGGGCGCCCTGTCCGCCACGCCGGACCAGGTCACCTGGGTGCTCACGTCCTATATCGTCGCCACGGCGGTGGGCACGCCGCTGAGTGGCTGGCTGGCCGGACGATTCGGCCTGCGCGCCACCATCGTGGCCACGATCACCGGATTCACCCTGGCCTCGATGGCCTGCGGGGTCGCCACCACCCTGCCGCAGATCGTCTTGTTCCGGGTGCTGCAAGGGCTGTTCGGCGCCGCGACCATGCCGCTGTCGCAGACGGTGCTGTTCAACATCAATCCGGTCGAGCGGCATGCGCGGGCGATGTCGATCTGGTCCACCGGGTCCGTGTTGGGTCCCATAGCCGGGCCGATCCTGGGCGGATGGCTCACCGAGACCCTGTCCTGGCGCTGGTGTTTTCTGATCAATCTGCCCCTGGGCGTGCTGGCGATCGCGGGCGTGCTGATCTTCATGCCCAAGGAGGATGACGCCCGACGCAGGCCGTTCGATTTCCTGGGCTACACCGCGCTGGCGATCATGGTGGGAACCATTCAGCTGATGCTCGATCGCGGCCCTGGCGAGGACTGGTTCCAGTCGGCGGAGATCTGGACCTACGCCCTGGTGGCCATGTCTTGCCTCTGGGTCTTCGTGTTCCATACCGCGACCGCCTCAAATCCGTTCCTGGATCCAGCCCTGCTGCGCGACCGCAATCTGGTGACGGCCGCGATCTTCGCCTTTTTCGCCGGCATCCTGATGTTTTCCGCCTTCGCGATTCTGCCCATCATGACTCAAACCCTGCTCGGCAATCCGCCGATGACCGCCGGGTTCCTGAATATGCCGCGGGCCATCGGCATGGGAATCGCGGTGACCATCGCCGGCCGGCTCGCCGATTTGTTCGATCAGAGGGCCATCCTGCTGACGGCGCTGATGGTGGGCGCCTATGGCTTGTGGCTGATGTCCGGCTTCGACCTGACGATGGACAGCCACATGATCCTGTTCACCGGCCTGATTCAGGGGTTCTCGACCGGCCTGTTTTTCGTACCGATGACGACCTTGGCCTTTGCGACCGTCAGCACAGACCTTCGGGCGGAAGCCTCGTCCGTGTTCAATCTGATGCGCAACATGGGCGCCAGCGTCGGCATTTCGGCGATGCAGGCCATGGCGCTGATCAACAGCGGGGCGGCGCACGAGGCGCTGGCCGGCCGCGTCAGCCCCGAAGACCAGACGCTTCGCGCGGCGCTATCGGCGGGCTTTGATCCGGCGACGCTGGAAGGAGCCGCGCGGCTGAACGGCGAGATTACCCGACAGGCGATGATGATCGGATACCTGGACGATTTCCGGCTGCTGATCGTCATGTGTTTCGTGAGCGCGCCGTTGCTGCTGTTGATGCGGCCGCCGAAACGCGCAACGGCGTGACGGATCGGAAAACCGGAGGGACCCCCATGAACCTGCAGACCTGGACCATCGGCGAGGTGAAGATCACCGCCGTCCTGGAGAGCGACATCATAGTCTCCAGCCGCGTCTTCTATCCCACCGCCACCCTGGAGGAGATCATGGCCGTGGAGTGGCTCAGGCCGGTCTACATCTCCGAGAAGGGCCGGGTGAACATGTGGGTCCAGGCCTTCGTGCTGGAAACGCCTACGAAACGTATCGTAGTCGACACCTGCATGGGCAACGACAAGCCGCGCACCGGCGCGGGCGGCATGCTGAAGACCGACTTCCTGGAACGGTTCGAGGCGGCGGGCTTCCCGCGCGAGTCCATCGACGTGGTGCTCTGCACCCATCTGCACGTAGACCACGTGGGTTGGAACACGCGGCTTGTAGACGGGCGCTGGGTCCCGACCTTCCCTAAGGCCCGCTATCTGATGGAAGCCTCGGAGATCGAATACTGGTCCGCCAATTTCCGCGACGAGGACGACGAGGCCATCTTCGCCGACAGCGTGCGTCCGGTGATCGAGGCGGGGCTGGTGGACGCCGTGACCAACAACCACGTCATCTGCCCGCAGGTGCGACTGGTCTCCACGCCAGGCCATACGCCGGGCCATGTGAGCGTGATGATTGAAAGCCAGGGCGAGCAGGCCTTCATCACCGGCGACATGATCCACAATCCAGCCCAGATCGCCCATCCGGAGTGGGGCGCCTATGTGGACTATGACATGGCCGCCTCCACCGCCACGCGCCGCAAGGTGCTGGCCGAACTGGCGGACGGGCCGGTGAAGGTGATCGGCACCCACTTCCCGGCGCCGACCATCGGCCGGATCGTGCGGGACGGGGATACGTATCGGTTCGAGGGGTAGGACCCCCGGGCTTTCATCACCCTGGGCGGCGGGCGAAAAATTTAGTTCACGATTTGTTCTTTACGGAGGCGGGCCTTTGTGAGAGGCTGACCTTCCACTCGAGCTGAGATTGCGCGGGCTCAAACCTCATGTTTTGGAGCAAATTATGGTGAGCATGCCGCGTGGTCAGCCGCGCACTGTGCCTGACCCGGCGGGCAACCTTTACGACCGAGAGATGGCCAGGGTGCGGGCGCGGCGCGAGGCGGAGGATCGCGGATTTCGCTCTCCGCTCGATGCCGCACGAGATGCGTTGCACGATTTCCAGGATGGCCCGGCGATTCCGCGCCCGAACTTGGCGGAGTCGTTCATTCCGGTCGTTGGGCCAGCCTGGGAGGCTGTGGCGGATGTCCAGGATGGGAACTATGGCGCCGCAGCCTTCAACACTGGGATGGCGGTTGTGGACGCCCTGCCAATTGGTGTCGCGATAAAGGGCTTAAACGCTGCGCGAAAGGGCGTGACGGTTTTGAAGAAGGGCTCAGTCACGGCTGGGGCCGCCGCCAGCCGGCTTCGCGCCTGGGGTATTGCGAAGAAGGGGGAGGAAATCCACCACACGATCCCGCTCAAAGGCACAGGCCGCTCGGTCCAGGATCCGCGCAATCATTACGCGCTCCTCAAGGTCTTGCCTGAGGAGGTCCATCAGCGGCTTACCCGCAGTTGGAATGGCAGGCCGCGGTTCGATCCCATTCGACAGGTCTGGTATGGAACTACGGACTGGATGAAAGCCGTTCCTGTCGGCCTGACTGGCTACGCCGCCGATGCGTGGGAGAACGTGACGCATCCCTTCACCACACCGGCGGCAAGTTCGCGCGCATATCCTAGATAGTGTGGTTTTGACTTTCCAAGCCCTTAGTCCGGCTTTATGTTCCCTATGTGTTCTTGATGGAGGCGGGGATGAACTGCGCAGATGCTGGCTTGCACTACCCGGTGCTTGGATTCACCCGGGACCTGCAGATTTGGGGGTTCAAGGATCTCGATGCGCTGACGAGGTGTGGACCACGCACCTTGCGAGAAAACTATCAGGCCGACATGGAGCTGATCGACGCGGACGGGCGCCGCTGGAGGGTTCGCACTTTCAAGAGGATAGGCCGCGCCGGGTCGTGGCTATCCTTGCTGCTGCCATTTGGCCCACCGCAATCGCGGATCGAACATGAGTTGGAGGCGATGGAGCCTGTCTCCATTCAGGAAGTGCAGCGCAGAACCTGTGCGTCAATGGAGGCCTTCTCAGAGAATTACTTTGATGCGGGTGAGCGGGAAGCCGAATTTGCCCCCTTGCTCGCCCAGGTGAACCGAACCCGCAAAATCGCTGATATCTACGAATTGCTGCAGCCTGACACTTTCGAACCGCACTGAGAGACGCGGCTCTTGACCCGCCGGTCGAACGCGCGCCCAAAAGATGGATGGCCCAGGAAACCGTCTACATCGTCCAGGCCTACACCGCCGGCCGGGGCAAGGCGCTGAAGGCTGAGCCGCAGGTGGGCTGCAAGACCGCCGAGGAGGCGCGCCGCAAGGCCGAGCGTCTGGCGCCCCTGCGGCTGGGGGTGGTGGCCTTCGCCGCCACCGCCGATGTGGAAATGGGCGACTATGACGAAAACCCGGTGATTCTGTTCCGGGCCGGTTCTCTGCCGCATCCGTTCGATCAGGGGTGACGGGCCAGCGGGTGTTCGCCACCGCGCTGGCCTGGTCGCGAGACGGTATGGACTTCGCAGACGCCCTTCACCTGGCCGCGGCGCCGGACGGGTTCCGAACTTTCGACAAACGGCTGGTCAGGCGCGCCGCAGCGCTGGGCCTGGCGCATGTGGATCTGCCATAAAGCCCAGTCGCCTCAGTCCTCCGGAAGCCGGTACCCGTCGCGGGTTAGCAGGCGGATCGGATCCTTGCCGTCCCATTCGGCGCAGATCCGGGCGTGGTTTTCCAGGTGGCCGATGAAGGCCTCGTTGTGCTCCACCAGTTCAGTAATGAAGCCGAAGTCCTTCTGAGTGTCGAAATACTCCACCCGCATGGCGCCCTGGGCCTGGGCGATGGAGGGGTAACCCAGGCGCTCATAGTGGGCGCGGGTCCCGTCGAAGTCGCGAGTGATGGTGCACATATGGTGCACGCCGCCCTGGCCGGGGGGATATATTTCCCGATAGACGCTGGGCATGTCGTCGGCCTGCTGGATGAATTCGAGTTGCACCGGGCCGGACTGGACCACCGCCAGGCGCATGTCGAATTTGGTCTCCTGACCGCGGTAGGTCACCGTGTGGGTGCGCATGGGCATAACGTGGAACGGCCCGACACCGTAGACTTGGCCCCACCTGCGACATGTGGCCATCAGGTCGTCCACCACCCAGGCGATCTGGAAGAAGCGGTAGTCGCCGGTGGGCGCCGCGCCCTGATAGAAGCGGTTCACTGGCCGGGTGGCGGCGGTTTCGGACATGGGGAGTCTCCAGCTGCGAGGTCGTCACAGTGCGCTGGAGCCCGTACGGGCGTCAATGCGGCGGGCGATTCAGGCCGCCTGTTCGGTCTCCGGATGGCCAGTGTCGTAACGGTAACGGGTGGTTTCGTCCGGGGCCTGGCCGACCAGTTCCACCGCAAAGCCCCACAGGTCGCCCACGTGGGCCAGCACCGCCATGGCGTCGCGCTCCACCAGCGGCACACCATCATGCAGATAGTGGGTGAGCGTGAGCTTGCGGTCACCGGACAGGTCAGCCGCGGTGGCCTGGATATTGGGGTCGCGCAGGCCGGGATCGTACTGTAGCGCCAGGGCGCGGCGCAGGTCGCGATAGCCTTGTTCATTGTGGATCGCCGCCACCCTGTATTCGGTCTCAGCCGCCCGGTCCGAGAGTTGGAACAGGCGCATCTTGCGCATCAGGTGCGGACTAAGATGCTGGGCGATGAAGCTGTCGTCGCGGAAGTTGGCCCAAGCATCCTTCAACGCCCGCATGGGATCGCCGCAACCGGCGACCTGTGGCGACCATTCGCGGTCTTCCGCGGTGGGTTGGGTGGCGATGCGCTCGATGTCACACATCATTTCGAACCCCAGATAGTAGGGGTTGAGGCCCGAGTAACGCTTGTCGTCAAAGTCCGGCTGAAAGACCACCGAAGAGTGGCTGTGCAGGAACTCCAGCATGGCGCCGTCGCTAACCAGCCCCTTGTCGAACAGCCGGTGCATGATCTTGTAATGGACGAAGGTGGCGCAGCCCTCGTTCATCACCTTGGTCAGCCTCTGGGGATAGAAATACTGGGAGATGTTGCGCACGATACGTAGCAGCTCCCGTTCCCAGTCCTTCAGCGCCGGCGAGAATTTTTCCAGGAAATAGAGCAGGTTCTCCTCGGGCAGGCCCAGCTTTTCGTCGGTCGCGCGCTGGCCGGTCGGCGACTTCGCCGCTTCCAGTTTGCTGGCCGGCAGGGTGCGCCACAGGTCGTTGAAGGTTTCCGCTGCGTGGGCCAGCCGGGTCTCCGCGCGTTCGCGCTCGGCGCTGAGAGAAAGCCGCGCCCGGCGGCCGTAACGGTTGACGCCCTGGTCCATCAGCGCGTGGGCGGCGTCCAGCACCCGTTCCACCGCCGCCATCCCGTGGCGTTCCTCGCAGGAGGCGACATAGTCCCGGGCGAAGTTGAGATAGTCCAGGATGCCGGCGGCGTCGGTCTGTTCTCGAAACAGATAGTTGTTCTTGAAGAAGTGGTTATGACCGAAGGCGGCATGGGCCATGACCAGCGCCTGCATGGTCATGGAGTTCTCTTCCATAATGTAGGAGATGCAGGGGTTGGAGTTGATGACGATCTCGTAGGCCAGTCCGGTCCAGCCCTTGCGGTACAGAGTTTCCTGGCGTGCGAAGCTCTTTCCGAATGACCAGTGGTGATAAAAGATCGGCATGCCCACCGACGAGGTGGCGTCCAGCATCTGCTCAGACGAAATCACCTCCAGCTGATTGGGATAGACGTCCAGGCCCATCTCCCCCACGGCGATCTCCTCGATCGCATCGTATGCGCGCCGCAGCGTATCGAAGGTCCACTCGCCAGTGTCGAACAGCAAGCCAGTCATGGCCATGCCAACCTTCCTTGTCTCAGGCGGCCTCGCGGTGCTCAGAGAACAGTTGGTGGAAGACGGGGTAGACGTCTTCCTTTGAGAATACCCGTTTCATTGCGAAGTTCGCGAAGGCCGGCGGGACGGTCAGGTAGTCCTTCCACAGGTCGCTGACGTTCAGGCTGGAGTGGAAGATCTCCGCCTGCCGGCTGTCATAAACCTCCACATAGGCGAAATACTGGCAGACCGGCAGGATCTGCTGAGTGAGCATTTCCAGGCAGGCGCGGGAGTCGCTGGCGTAGTTGTCGCCGTCTGAGGCCTGGGCGGCGTAGATGTTCCATTCGTCCACCGGATAGCGCGCCTCGATGATGCTGCGCATTTCGGCCAGCGCGCTGGAGACGATGGTGCCGCCGGTCTCACGCGAGTGGAAAAAGGTCTCCTCATCCACCTCCCGGGCCTCGGTGGTGTGGCGGATGAACACCACGTCCACATGCTTGTATTTGCGGTTCAGGAAGATGTGCAGCAACAGGAAGAACCGCTTAGCTAGGTCTTTCATGTCCTCGGTCATCGAGCCCGACACGTCCATCAGACAGAACATCACCGCCTGGGCCTGCGGCTTGGGCGTGGCCTCGAAGCGATTATAACGCAAGTCGACGGGATCGATGTAGGCGATCCGTTTGGCGCGGGCCTCAAGCCCGCGCAGGCGTTCACGCAGTTCGACGAGACGATCGCCCACCAGGGCGCCCATCGCTTCGGCGTGCTCCAGATCGGAGATCATCTCCGCGAGGGCTTCGACCTCGCCGGGTTTCGGCCGACCAAGGGATATCCGCCGCGCCAGGCTGGAACGCATGGTGCGCACGACGTTGAGATTGGTGGGGGAGCCTGACACGCTGTAGCCGGCGCGCTGCGGGCGGTTGATCTCCATCTGCTTGAGCTTGCGCTTGGCGAGGTCGGGAAGCTCAAGTTCCTCGAACAGGATGTCGAGGTATTCCTCAGACGTCAGGGTGAAGGCGAAGTCGTCCTCTCCCTCGCCATCGGGGGAGCCCTCGCGCCCGCCCTGTCCCTGGCCGCCCTTCGGCTTGGGCAGCTTGTCGCCTGCAACGTACTCCTTGTTGCCCGGAAACACCTGGTCGCGATCACCGCCGGATGCAGCGTGGCGGAACCGGGGTTCGGCGATCCGGCGCATGGGAATCTTGACCACCTGCGGGGCGGCGGCGTCGCTCAGGCCGCGATCGCGGATGGAGCGCACGACCTGATCCTTGATCGCCGCCTTCGCCACCCGCAGGAAACGCTGCCGGTTGGGAAGACTCTTGCCGCCCGGGTTAAGCCGACGGTCGATGAAATTCATACGCATGGCGCTCAGCCGGCCTTGTCTACCCGCATGTACCATTCCACCAGCCTGCGGGTCTGGCGGGCGGTGTAGCCGCGGGCCACCATCCGCTCGACGAAGTCGTTGTGCTTCTTCTCCGATTCCCTGTCGCCCTTGGTGGTGAAGCTGATCACGGGCAGCAGGTCCTCGACCTGGCTGAACATCCGCTTCTCGATCACGTCGCGGATCTTCTCATAGGATGTCCAGGAAGGGTTCTTACCGGCGTTGGCGGCCCGCGCGCGCAGGGAGAACTTCACCACCTCGTTGCGGAAGTCCTTGGGGTTGGCGATTCCCGCCGGCTTCTCGATCTTGGAAAGCTCCTGGTCGAGCATCTTGCGGTCGAACAACTCGCCGGTGTCAGGGTCCTTGAAATCCTGGTCCTCGACCCACGCGTCGGCATAGGCCACGTAGCGGTCAAACAGGTTTTGGCCATAGTCGCCGTAGCTTTCCAGATAGGCCTTCTGGATCTCCGCGCCGATGAACTCGGCGTAGCGGGGCGCCAGCTCGCCCTTGATGAAGTCGATGTACTGCTTCTCGACGGCGTCAGGATACTGGGCGCGGCGGATCGAGCGCTCGATCACATACATCAGGTGCACCGGGTCGGCGGCCACTTCGTCATTGTCGAAGTTGAAGGTCTCGGCGAGGATCTTGAAGGCTGATCGGGTGGAGACGCCGTTCATCCCTTCATCGACGCCAGCCATGTCGCGGTATTCCTGCATGGCCTTGGCCTTGGGGTCGACGTCCTTCAGGTTCTCGCCGTTGTAGACGCGCATTTTGGAGAACAGGTTGGAGTTCTCATGTTCCTTCAGGCGCGACAGCACACAGAACTGGGACAGCATCTTCAGAGTGCCCGGCGCGCATGGTGATGCGGCCAGGTCCGAGGACTGAAGGAGTTTGTTGTAGATCTCGCCTTCCTCGTCGGTGCGCAGACAGTAGGGGACGTTGACCACGCAGATGCGGTCGATCATCGCCTCGTTGTTCTTATTGTTGCGGAAGGCCTGCCATTCCGCCTCGTTGGAATGGGCCAGAACCACCCCCTGGAATGGGATCGCACCGATGCTCTCGGTGCCCACGTAGTTGCCCTCCTGGGTGGCGGTGAGCAGCGGGTGCAGCATCTTGATTGGGGCCTTGAACATCTCCACGAATTCCAGGAGGCCCTGTGTCGTGAGGTTGAGGCCGCCGGTGTAGGAATAGGCGTCCGGATCGCTCTGACCGTGGAACTCAAGCTTGCGGATGTCGACCTTGCCAACCAGGGACGAGATGTCCTGATTGTTGTCATCCCCCGGCTCGGTCTTGGCGACGCAGATCTGGTTCAGCTTGGAGGGCATCAACCGCACGACGGTGAACTTCGACACGTCGCCGTCGAACTCATTCAGCCGCTTGACCGCCCAGGGCGACATCAGGCCGGTGAGATAGCGGCGCGGAATGCCGTAGCGGTCCTGCAGCATTGGCCCGATCCGCTCGGGATCGAACAACCCCAGTGGGGATTCGAACACCGGGCTCACCTGGTCCCCCGCCTTCAACACATAGATTGGCAGGGTCTCCATCAACGCCTTCAGGCGCTCGGCCAGGGACGATTTGCCGCCACCCACCGGACCCAACAGGTAGAGAATCTGCTTTCGCTCCTCCAGGCCCTGGGCCGCGTGCTTGAAGAAGCCCACGATGCGCTCGATGGTCTCTTCCATGCCGAAGAAGTCGGTGAACGGCGCGTATCGCTTAATGGTGCGGTTCATGAATATCCGCCCCAGGCGGGGGTCGGCGGAGGTATCGACGACCTCAGGTTCACCGATCGCCGCGATCATGCGCTCGGCGGCGTTGGCGAAGGTGGTCGGACTGTCCCGGCAAAGAGTCAGGTAGTCGCGCAACGAAAGTTCGGTCTGCTTGCGGCTGTCGAAATAGTGCGCGCAGAGATCGAAGACGTCAGGTTCGCGGTTCATATCCATGGTCATGTCCATTGATGTGGGGATGCGCTGGGGCCGAGACCAGAAGGCGGCGCAGGCGATGCGTCGCCGCCGACAAATAAATCTTTGGATGTGGAAGCGGTTCCGCCTGGCCAATAGCTAAGCTTCGGCCCAATGTCAGGGGTCGTTCCGGACGATCGCTGTGCAACATGGCGCCCCCTTGCCGAAATCGGCAGCGCAATCACTGTCCAGCTTTGGGGCCGAAGACTGATCCCGGATCGGGAGGTCTCTCCCCGCGGTTCTCGTCGTCTCATTTTCGAGCGTTCACTAACGCCCGTTAACCAAGAGTGAACTTCAATCGTTAAGCAATAGTGGACGCCGATTCCGCCATTTTGCCCACTGCGGCGCGCTGTCGCGTGGGCGGAATCCAGCAAATGCCGCAACCGCGGGCGATGGACAGTCCCAACAATGTTGCGCTGCACCATTGTTGGGCGGAGTGAGGATTTTTCCGCCGGTGTTGCGTTTGGGCCGATGGCGCGGCCGCATCAGAAGGGGACCAAGGCCCGCCTTAAGCGATTCATAAGGGGTCACTCCCAAACAGGGAATCCAACCATGCTGCCTGGACTCGCTCTTGCTTCCCCTCTGAGCCAGTCGTGATTCCCGATCGTTATGGGACGTTCGGTGATCCGAAACGGTGTTGAAGGCCTGCTAAGGCGAGATTGTCGGGCGAGACGGAAAGTTCATGCGGGTTCTCACGATCTTCGGTACGCGCCCGGAAGCGATCAAGCTGGCGCCGGTGGTGCGGGCCTTCGCCGCCGCCGACGGTATCATCCACGCAACCTGCGTGACCGGTCAGCATCGGCAAATGCTGGATTCAGTCCTCGAGGTCTTCGAACTGACGCCGGAATATGATCTCGACATCATGAAGCCGGGCCAGGACCTGACCCATGTCACCACCGCCGTGCTGGAGGGCGTCGGCCGGGTCATCGACGATTTCAAGCCTGACTGGGTGGTGGTGCAGGGTGACACCACGACCGCCTTCGCAGGTGCGCTCGCGGCGTTCTATCGCAAGGTCAAGGTCGCCCACGTCGAGGCGGGACTGAGGACAGGCAACATCCACTCGCCGTGGCCGGAAGAGATGAATCGCCGGATGGTCGGCCAGCTCGCGGCGGTGCATTTCCCGCCCACCCAGATCGCGGCTGACAACCTGCGCCGCGAAGGCGTTCGCGAGGACGATCTGCTGGTGACCGGAAACACCGTGATCGACGCTCTGCAATGGGTCGCAGGCCGGCTCGATGGCGCAAGGTCGTTCGCCGACAAATTCCCATTTCTTGATCCGGACCGCCGGCTGATCCTGGTTACCGGGCATCGGCGCGAGAATTTCGACGGCGGGTTGGAACGGGTGTGCCAGGCCTTGGCCCAGATCGGGCGGCGCGGCGATGTTCAGATTGTCTATCCAGTGCACCTAAATCCCAATGTCCAGCGCACCGCCCAGGCAGTGCTGGCGGACTGCGACTCCGTCCATCTCATTGAGCCGCAGGACTACCTGCCCTTCGTCTATCTGATGCGCCAAGCCTATCTGATCGTCACCGATTCGGGCGGTGTGCAGGAAGAAGCGCCGGGCCTGGGCAAGCCGGTGCTGGTGACTCGGGACACCACCGAGCGGCCGGAGGCGATCGCCGCAGGCACAGCGCGGCTGATCGGCACCTCCTCCGAGGCGCTCATCACCTCAGCGTCCGAATTGCTGGACGACGCCAATGCCTACGCCGCCATGGCGCAGGCCAAGAACCCCTTCGGCGATGGCCAGGCCGCCGGCCGCATCGTCAAAAGACTTCTGCAAGGACAGGCAGCATGACACTGCGCTTCAGCCGGATTTGCGTGATCGGCATGGGTTATATCGGCCTGCCGACCTCGGCGGTCTTCGCCGACAATGGCGTCGACGTCGTCGGCGTGGATGTAAACCCGGACGCGGTTGAGAGCATCAACCAGGGCAAACCGCATATCGTCGAACCCGAACTGGACGTTCTGCTGCGCAAAGTGGTCCAGGCGAACAAGCTTCGTGCGACACTTACACCGGAGCCGGCGGACGCCTTCATTCTGGCCGTGCCCACACCCTTCAAGGGCGATCACGAGCCTGACCTGTCCTACATCGAGGCCGCCGCCCGTTCGATCGCGCCCGTGCTCCAGCCGGGCAACCTGGTGATCCTGGAATCCACGTCTCCCGTGGGCGCCACTGAGCAGCTCTCCCGCTGGCTGGCCGAATGCCGCACCGACCTGTCGTTTCCGCATCAGACCGGCGAGCTTTCCGACATCCGGGTGGCGCACTGCCCTGAGCGGGTCCTGCCGGGCCAAATCCTGCGTGAGGTGGTACAGAACGCCCGGGTGATCGGCGGCGTCACGCGCAAGTGCGCCCAGGCCGCCAGCAACCTCTACAAGGTGTTCGTCAAGGGCGACATTCACCTCACCAATGCGCGCACCGCTGAGATGGCGAAACTCACGGAAAACGCCTTCCGGGACGTCAATATCGCCTTCGCCAATGAGCTTTCCGTGATCTGCGACAAGCAGCGTATCAATGTGTGGGAGTTGATCCGGTTATCCAACCTGCATCCGCGGGTGAATATCCTGAGCCCCGGCCCCGGCGTCGGCGGCCATTGCATCGCCGTGGATCCCTGGTTCATCGTCACCTCTGACCCCGTCAACAGCCGGCTGATCCGGACCGCCCGGGAAGTTAACGACGCCAAGCCCCGCGCGGTGGTTGAAAAAGTCAAGGCGCTGGCGGCCCAACTCAAGGAGCCGGTGATCGCCTGCCTGGGGTTGTCCTACAAGGCCAATGTCGATGACCTTCGGGAAAGTCCGGCGGTGGAAATCGTCCAGCACCTCGCCCATGACAAGGTGGGTGAACTGCTGGTCGTCGAGCCTCACATCAACGCCTTGCCGAAGTCCCTTGATGGGACCGGCGTGACCCTGGCCGATTTCGATCAGGCGACCGAGCGGGCCAACATCCTGCTCCTGCTGGTCGACCACGCCTCCTTCCTCGCCATCGACCATGACGTGGTGAAGGACAAGATCGTCGTCGATACCCGCGGTGTCTGGTAGCGCATGCGAATTCTGCACGTCTTTGACCACTCGCTGCCGCTGCAGTCAGGCTACACCTTCCGAAGCCGGGCGATCCTGCGCGAGCAGCGCAATCGCGGTTGGGAAACGGTTCAACTGACGACGCCGCGCCATGTCCAGGCCGGGCCCAATCCAGAGACGGTGGAAGAGGGGCTGGTATTCCATCGAACACCTGCGCCGGGCCGGTCGTTGCCGGCGGGCCTCGCCGAGCTGGCCGAGATGCGCGCCACCCGCGCGGCGCTGCTGGCGTTGGCGCGCAAGACGCAGCCCGACATCCTGCATGCCCATTCGCCGGTCCTGAACGCGCTGCCGACCTTGTCGGTGGCGCGCGCCCTGAACATCCCTTGCGTCTATGAGATCCGTGCGACCTGGGAAGACGCTGCTGTCTCCCACGGCACGGCCCGGGAAGGCGGGCCCAAGTACCGCGCGACGCGCTGGCTCGAGACCTATGCGGCGCGGCGCGTGGACGCCCTGGCCTGTATTTGCGATGGCCTGCGCGGCGATATGGTGGCGCGCGGCGTCGATCCTGAGCGGATTGTTGTCATTCCGAACGCCGTCGACATCGACCAGTTCAGTGGCGTAATCCCGCGCGATCAGGAGCTCTCCGGGCGCCTGGGGCTCGACGATTGCGAGGTGGTCGGGTTCCTGGGGTCCTACTATGACTACGAGGGCCTGGAACTGCTGGTGGAGGCCGCCGAGCGTCTGCGCGATTCCAGACCGCGCTTGAAGGTCCTGCTGGTGGGCGGCGGCCCGGAAGAAGATCGGTTGAAGCAGCGCATCGCGGCGAGCGGATTGCAGGACACCGTGATCGCCGTGGGCCGCGTGCCGCATGCCGAAGTCGACCGCTACTACAGTCTGGTCGACATCCTGGCTTATCCCCGCAAGCGGTCCCGGCTGACCGACCTCGTCACGCCTTTGAAGCCGCTGGAGGCTATGGCCCAGGGCAAGCTGGTGGTGGCGTCCGACGTGGGGGGACACAAGGAGCTGATCCGTGACGGCGTCACCGGCGCCCTGTTTCCGGCTGACGACCCGGTCGCCCTGGCGGCGACCCTGGCGCGGTTGTTCGACTCACGCGAATCTTGGCCGGCGATACACGCCGCCGGCCTCGCCTATGTGCGCGAGGAGCGCACCTGGGCGCGTTCGGTGGCGAATTATGAGCCGGTTTACGCCCGCCTTGCCAAAAGGCGCGCGAAGGCGGCCTGACCATACGGCGAAGTCAGAGGTGTCGGCCCCATGAGCTTGCGTTCAGCGTGTGATGATCTGGCGGAAGAAGTCGCGGCTTTGCGTGAGCTGACCGCCGACGCCGATCCCGGCGCGGTGACGCCGTTCTATGGCTGGCGTGTGGTGGATTCGATCAAGCACATGGTGATGATCGACCGGCTGGCGACCTTGTCCCTGTCCGATCCGGAGCGCTTCAAAGAAGAGCACGCCCGTTTCGCGGAAGGCACCAAGCCGCCGGCGCCGGACACGCCGCGGGAGGACTCCTTCCGCCGCATCGCCCTCTATGAAAGTTCGCGGCTGGACGCCCTGAGCTGGGCGCAGCTGCTGGCCGCCTGGGGCGCCGGCCAGCTGGAACTGCGCGCTGCGGCCCTGGCCCAGAAGGAGGACGCCAAGGTGGCCTGGTTCGCCGCACCCATGCGCGCCGAGACCCTGGTCAACGCCCGGCAGATGGAGACCTGGGGCTACGGCCAGGATGTGTTCGACCTCTGCCGTGTGCGCCGCGCCGAGGGCGATCGGATTCGCAATGTCGTCGAGTTCGGATTACGCACGATGGGTTTCAGCTTCGCCAACCGGGGCCTTACCCCGCCGGACCCCAAGCCGTTCGTCGCCCTGACCGCGCCATCCGGGGCGGTGTGGACCTGGAATGATCCGGCCTCTCCGAGCCGGGTTGAGGGCGCGGCCGCGGACTTCTGTCTAGTCGCCACGCAGCGGCGCAATGTGGCCGATACCGGCCTGGCCGTCAGCGGCGAGGCTGCCAAAACCTGGATGAACATCGCGCAATGCATTGCGGGCCCGCCCGCGAACGGCCCGCCGCCAGGTCTTCGCGCCTGGAAATAGCCTTGCGGCGCGGCCGCGCACCCGCCTAAGCAGGCTGGATAAGGCTTGGCAGCGAAGGGCGCACCGATGTCGGAACTGGCGGGGCGGGTGGTGATCGTGACGGGCGCCGCCCGCGGACTTGGGCGCGACTACGCTCGCAATTTCGCCCGCGAGGGCGCCCACGTGGTCGTCGCCGACATCAAGGGCGCGGAGGGCGCGGCGGCCGACGCCGCGTCGGCCGGCGGCAAGGCCATCGCAGTGGATGTGGACATCACCGACAAAGCCAGCATCCGCGCCATGATGGACCGCACGATGGAGGCGTTCGGGCGCCTCGACGTGCTGGTCAACAACGCCGGCCTTTGGCGGGGCCTGGCGCAAGCCGGTCTGCTGGAGTGTCCCGACGAAATGTGGGACGCGGCCTGGAAGGTGAACGTCAACGGCACGTTATTCTGTTGCCAGGCGGCCTATCCGCTGATGAAGCAGAATGGCTGGGGGCGGATCATCAACGTCTCCTCGGTGGCGTCCGCCGGCGGTGGCGACAGCTATGGGATCACCAAGAACGCTGTGGAGCACATGACCTCGGGACTGGCCCGGCCGCTCGGCGAGCACGGGATCACAGTCAATTGCATCGCCCCCGGCATTTCGGCCTTTGAGGGCGCCAAGGGGCAGATTCCCGGGTTCGAGCGGATTGTCGCCGGTGCGGCGATCAAACGGGTCGGCAATACTCGTGACCTCTTCGGCGCGATCCGCTTCCTTTGCAGCGAGGACGCCTCATGGGTGACCGGACAGACCCTGCACATCGACGGTGGCGCGAACGCCCGATAGGGCGCAGCGCGTGAAGTCTACTGGCCCAGGACGCAGGGGTTCCGTACAAGTCTACAGAACAAAGGGAGGGCCGCCATGAGCGCGCAAGTCGCCGGGCCTAAGGATGCGCTTGCGGGTTTGAGGGTTCTGAACCTATCGAACACGCTTGGCGGCGCCTTCGTGGGCCAGTTCTTCGCCGATTTTGGCGCCGAAGTGGTGCTGGTCGAGCCCAAGGGCGGCAGCCCTCTGCGCAATCAGGCGGGCTGGCCGATCTGGTCGAGGGGCTCCAAAAGCCTTGAGTCAACCCTCGACGATCCGGCGGTAAAGGGTCTGGCGCAGCGGGCGGATCTGTTGATCGACACCTTCCGCCCCGGCGTGCTGGAGCGCCATGGCCTGGCCCACGAGCAGCTTGCGGCGGAAAATCCGCGGTTGGTGACCACCACCATCACCGGGTTCGGGCGCACAGGACCGCTCGCGAGACTGAAAGGCTATGAGGCCATCGTGATGGCCAAGATCGGCGCGTATGACGGCTTCGCGGCTCTGCATCGGCGTACCGGGCCAGGCTTCGCCACCGTACCTTATTGCACCACCAGCGCCGCCGAGCTGGCCATCGCCGGCGCGCTGGTCGCGCTCTATGAGCGTGAAACCAGCGGCGCAGGACAACGGGTGGAGACCACCCTGCTGCAGGCGATCGCCGCCCACGATACCTGGAACTGGATGGTCGCGCATGTGGCGCGCCAGTACCCGGACGCCTTCAAAGTCGCCCCGGTGATCAACGCAACCCGGCGGGTGCCGAACAGCTGGCTGTCCTATGGCCTGCTGCAAGGGCTGACCAAGGACGGCCGCTGGATGCAGTTTTCACAGGCGACATCTAAGCTGTTCAACGCCTTCCTGGAGGCCACCGGCCTGGACGATCCGGAATGGAACGACGCGTGGGAGGACGAAAATCTCGACCGTCGCGAGGCGTTCTGGGATCGCCTACTGGGCGCGGTTAGGGCCAAGACGGTGGCCGAATGGCAGGCGACCTTCGATGAGCATCCCAATGTGTTCGCCGAGGTGTTCCGCTCTGGAACCGAGCTGCTGTATCATCCGCAACTCCTGTTCGACGATCAGGTGGCGGTTTCCGAGACCTCGGAGTTTGGGCCGGTGCGCCAGCCCAAACCCTTTGTTCGCCTGAGCGACACGCCCGGTTCCGCCCTGCGGCCGCCGCCAAGGCTTGACGAGCACGGCGCAAGCCTGCGCACTGAAGCAGCGCAGCCAAAGGCATCAGCGCCTGCAGCGGCCGCGCCGGCGTCCGGCCTGCCTCTGGCCGGCGTCACCATCGTCGAGCTGGGCAGCTTCTACGCTGCGCCCTTTGGGATAACCCTGCTGGCCGACCTGGGCGCGCGGATCATCAAGATCGAACCCCCGGACGGCGACCCGATCCGTTTCCAGCTGGCCATGCCGGAGATCGGCGGGATCAAGGTCACCCAGGGCAAGGAATCCATCGCTGTCGACATCGGCACGCCAGACGGCGTCGCCATCGTGCGGAAGATCCTGGAGAGCGCCGATCTGGTGCTGCAATCCTTTCGGGCCGGGGTGGCCAGGCGGCTCGGGCTGGATGAGGCGACTGTGCGCGCGATCAATCCGAACGTGGTCTACCATCAGGCGCCGGGCTTCGGTGTCGGTGGCCCCTACGGACACCGGCCGGCCTATGCGCCCACGATCGGCGCGGGTTCAGGCCTCGCGCGGCGCAACGTCAAGAGCACTGTGCGCGAGAGCCCGGACATGACCCTGGATGAGGTGAAGGACGGCGCCATCCGTATGGGCGCGGCCAACACAGCGCTCGGCCACGCCGACGGTTTCGCATCCCTTGGGGTCTGCTGCGGTCAGGCGCTTGGGCTGTTGGCGAGGTCGCGCGGCGCGGGCGGCCAGGGTGTGATCACCACCATGATGACCACAGTGGCTCAAATTCTCTCCGAGGACATGGTCGAGTATGAGGGCCGACCCACGGCGCCTGAAGCTGATGCTGAACTCTACGGCCTAGGGTCGCTCTATCGCTTGTATGAGGCCGCGGAGGGCTGGGTGTTCCTGGCCGTGGTGAGTGACCAGGAGTGGACGGCGCTCAAGGTCGCGGTCCCCGGTCTTGGCGATCGCGGGGATCCAGGGCTGGCCGAAAGGCTGGCGGCAGTCTTCAAGACCGACACGGCGGCGGCATGGGAGCAGAAGCTCACCGCCGTCGACGTCGCTTGCGTCGAGGTGGCCAGGGGAACCTCCCAGGACGTTCTGTTGGCGCCGGGTGGCCTGGCGATTCAGCTTGGCATGACCACAAAGGTCGAGCATCCACTGTTCGGCGAACACCTGCGGCTGAAATCGGTCATGCAGTTCTCCCGCTCGACCACTCGCGCGGAGGCTGGCATCTTGATCGGTCAGCACACCGAGAAGGTGCTGCGGGATTACGGCTATTCGGACCAGGACATCCAGGAATACGCCGCCAAGGGCGTCATCCTGCTAGGTTAGGACGACATCATGGCGGTGGATCTGGCGCCCCATCTGGCGCGCATGCATAAACGGATCGGTCTCACCAAGGGGCCGGTCTCGCGCCGGGTCGAGGCGGGCGAACTCATCAAGTTTGCGCATTCGATTGGTGAGACGCGGCCGCTCTACACCGACGAGGCCTACGCCCGAACCACGCGGTTCGGCGCCCTTGTCGCGCCGCCTACCTATGTGTCGATCTTTCCGCCGCTGCTGTTGGGCGTGGGTCTGCTGGACTATGAGCACCCCTTCGCCAGGTTCCTGCATTCGGACGATGTCGTAACCAATGACCGCCCGATCTGCGCCGGGGACGTCATTTCCGGCATGTCGCGGTATGCTGACGCCTATGTGAAGGAAGGCCGCAACGGCCAGTTGCTGTTCCAGGCGGCCGAACTGACCCTGACCAACCAGCGCGACGAGCGCGTGGCCCTGGTGCGGGTGGTTTCGGTCAGTTTCGAATAGGAGGCCGGCATGGGGATCGCAAAATTCGCAGAAGTGGTGGAAGGACAGGAAATTCCGGTGCTCGCCACCGAGGTCGATCGGCTGGGGCTGGTCAAATACGCCGGCGCTTCGGACGACTATACCTATGTGCATTGGGATCACCCGCGGATGATCGCCGAGGGCTATCCCGACGTGGTGGTGCACGGCTGGCTCACGTTCGCCTTCATGTGCCGCGCGGTCACCGAATGGGCGCCGGCCGAGGTCGCCGACGTCCGCGCCTATTCGGTGCGTTATCGCCGCCCCACATTTCCTGGTGCGGTGACCTGTGGCGGCCGCGTGACGGCGCGCCGCCGCGAAGGCGGCGTCGAACTGGTAGATCTTGACCTGTGGTCCAGGGACGCAGACGGCCAGATCACCACCACGGCGACCATGACACTCGCGGAGGCCCTATGAAAACTGACCCATTCGACCTGACTGGCCAGGTGGCCATCGTCACCGGCGCGGGAACGGGCATCGGCCGGGCGATCGCCTATCTGCTAGCCGACCACGGAGCCGACCTTGTGCTGGCCGGGCGCAAGGTCGAGCCGCTGGAGGTGACGGCCGCCGAGGTGCTGGCCAGGGGCCGCCGCGCGAGCGTCATTCCCACCGACGTCAAGGACGCCAAGGCCTGCGAGCGACTGGTGGAGGCGGCCATGGAGACCTATGGCCGCCTGGACATCCTGATCAACAACGCCGGGGGCAGCCGAGCCAAGTCTCTGGATACCTGGACCCTCGAAGACTTCAACGACATGGTGGCGCTGAACCTGACCAGCGTCTGGGTGCTGTCCCTGGCCGCCGGCAAGCATATGCGGGTCCGCGGCGGCTCCATCGTCAACATCTCTTCGATGGCCTCGCTGCGCGCGGTGCCGCACTCCGCGCCCTATGGCGCGGCAAAGGCCGGCGTGAATAATCTCACCGCCGTGCTGTCCGTCGACATGGCCCCCTACAAGATCCGGGTGAACTGCATCGCCTGCGGGACGATAAAGTCGGAGGGTTTCCTTCGAGCCATGGACCGCCTCAAACTGGATCCCGACGTCACCGGCGGCGCCAACCCGATGGGCAGGGCGGGCGAAGTGGACGAAATCGCATGGCCGACCCTGTTCCTGGTCTCCAAGGGCGCGAGTTTCATCACCGGCCAGACCATCGCCGTTAGCGGCGGGCCGATTAGCTGAATGCCTGGATCCTACTTGTCGTCGGACCTGAAAGCCCGGTGACAGGCTGCGCAACTGGCGCCTGTGTCCTTCACCGCCTGGCTGACGGCGTCGGCGTCGCGGGCGGCCGCGGCGGCGAGCAGCTTGTTCGCCTGCACGCCGTAGGCGGCCCATAACTTGTTGAATTCATCCGGCCTTGACCAGATCTCGGTCTTTGCGGAGGTCTTCACGCCGGGCGCTGGCCCGCTTCCGGGGGCGAACCAGACGCCGGGCGCAGGCTCTTTCGAATAGCGGACCAGTTGCTGGGCATAGGCCTTGACCAGCATCATGACCGGCCGCGGCTGCTTCATCTGGTCGTTGATCGCTTTGAAGGCCGCGCCCATGTCGGCGAAGCTGCGCTTGCGGATCGCCAGGGGGCTCATGGGGTCATCTTCGGCAAACGCAGGCGCCGCCAGCAGGGCAAGGGACACCAGCACAAGGGGGAATCTGCGGTTCATGCGGCCTGCTAGCACTTCCGGTTCTTGGAGACGATTTCAGATCAGCCACTTTTCGTATGCCAGGTGAAGTGACGATGAACGGCGCCGCCTACGCAAATTGCGCCAGATCGCGTATAGAGCGCGCCCCGTCTGTATCGCGTCTGGATCCACAGCCATGATGGAACTCCTCGGCATCGTCGCCCTGTTCGCGCCGTTAGGCGCTTTGGTCTGGTGGCTGCGTCGGGAGGGCAAGCATTCCGCTCGGCCAAACCCGCCCAACGACCTTGCCGCCGAGGAACCGCCAAAGGAGTAGCTGGCGGCCGTCCCAGACCGCCCGGCGGGCCTTGCCGCCGCGCCGCGCGTCTGCGATTGGCTTGGCGACAGCCGGGGGGAGACACATGCAGCGCGAGGTCCAGGAACATCCGCGGGAGCGTCCGGAGCCCCCCTTTGCGCCCACGGTTCCCAACCTGCTTCATTGGGTCGCCGAGCAGTACGGAGATCGTGTCGCCCACTGGCGCGCTGACGATCAACTTAGCTTCAAGGGACTGGAAGCGCGTTCGGCCCTCTACGCCCGCGGCCTGCTGGCGATGGGAGTGACCAAGGGCGCCCGGGTGGCGGTGATGCTGCCCAACGGTCCGGACTTTGTCGCGGCCTTCATGGCCGCCGCCCGCATCGGCGCATTGGTGGCGCCGCTTTCGACCCTCTACCAGGCGCCGGAGCTGCGCTGGGTCCTGAGTCACGCCGACATCCACACCTTGATCATCGCCGACAGCTACCTGCGCCACGATTATCTGGCCCGGCTGGAGGAGGCGCTGCCGACCCTGAAGGGACAGACGCCGGGTCGGCTGGTGCTGCCCGAGGCCCCTTACCTGCGCCAGATCCTGGTCTGGGGGGAGGGCGCGCGGACCTGGTCGCAACCGGGGCCTCAAACCCTGCGCGCGGCGGCCGAGGCAAATCCCCAATTCGACTCAGGCTTTCTGGCGCGGCTGGAGCAGAACGTCACGCCGGCGGACCTGCTTTGCATCATCCACACTTCCGGCTCCACGGCGGAACCCAAGGGGGTGTTGCATACGCATGGCGCCATGATCCGCCATTCCTATCAGAAGGCATTCCACTTCTGGCCGCTGGGCGAGGGAGATGTCTGCATAGGCGTGCGACCGTTCTTCTGGGTGGCGGGTCTGGCGGCCAGCGTCTTCCAGTGTCTGCTGGGTGGGCGGCCGATCTATACGCCCGAGAATGACTCCGGCGCCGCGGCGGTGCGGCTGATCGAGGCGCACGGCGTCAACGCCGTCTGCAGCGCTGAGACCTATATGGCCGTGCTGCGCAATGACCCGGACCTGGCCGCGGCCGGTTATGAGATCGTGCGTGAAAGCAATGACTGTGGGGCCTTCGCCCGGCGCACGCCGCAGGGGCTGAAGTTCATGACCGAGCAGCGCAAGGATTGGACGCCGGTTCATCCGCATCCGCACCAGGTCCCGCGTTCCTACGGCATGACCGAGACTGTTTCGGCCCACACCTCAATGCCCTCCGGCCAACTGTTGCCTGATGACAAGCTGGAGTGCTGCGGCCGCCAAATGGCCGGAGTCAGAGTTCGCATTGTCGACCAAATCACCCGCGAGGAGTTGCCGGCCAACCAGGTGGGCGAGGTCGAAGTGTCCGGCTACAACCTCATGCAGGGCATCAACAAGCGCGAGCGTGAAAGCGTGTTCACAGCAGACGGCTGGTACGCCACGGGCGATCTCTGCCGCCGCGATGAGGACGGCTACCTGTTCTTCTCCAACCGCATCGGCGAGATGATCAAGGTCAAGGGCGCCAATGTCGCGCCGCTCGAGGTCGAACACGCCCTCAACAATCTTCCCTCCGTTGCGCGCTCGGCGGTGTTAGGCCTTTACCCGGAGGCGCAGGATTCTTTGCTGTGCGCAGCGGTGGAGATCCGCGGAGGCCAGGTCTTCGATCCCGAAGCCATCCGTGAAGCGCTGAAGACCCAGCTTTCCTCCTTCAAGGTGCCTCGCCGGGTGTTCGCCCTCGCCCCGGAGGAATTCCCACTCACGGGTTCGGGCAAGATCGTCAAGTCGGCGCTCATCCCGATGCTGGAGGCCCGCCTGAAGGCCGAGAACGTGGGAGCCCCCTAGTTTGGCCGCCGCCGCGGGACCTGAGATCGAGCGGCTGATCGGGCTCCTGGCCAAATTGCCGGGGCTGGGTCCGAGGTCGGCCCGGCGCGCGGCGCTGGCGCTCCTGAAGAAGCGCGAGCAATTGCTGGGTCCGCTGGCCTCGGCGATGGCGGACGCGGCCGCGCGGGTGAAGACCTGCGGGACATGTGGGGCGCTGGACACCCAGGATCCTTGCGCCATCTGCGCCGACTCAGGTCGCGACGGCGCCCTGATGTGCGTGGTGGAGGAGGTGGGCGCGCTTTGGGCGATGGAGCGCGCCGGGGCGTTTCGAGGCCGCTATCACGTGCTGGGCGGGCTGCTTTCCGCCCTGGACGGGATGGGTCCGGAAGCGCTGCGCGTGGGTGAACTCACCGCTCGGGCGGCGGACGGGGTGGTGCGCGAAGTGGTTCTCGCCCTGCCGGCCACGGTGGACGGCCAGACAACCGCCCACTACCTGGCCGAACGCCTGACGGCCTGTGGCGTCGCGGTCACCATGCTGGCCCGCGGCGTGCCGGTGGGGGGTGAACTTGACTGGCTGGATGACGGCACCATCGCCCAGGCCATGCGCGCGCGCCGACCCGCGTAGAACGTGACACCAGCGGCGTGGTCCGCTATCGCACCGCTGGAATTTCCGGAGCCCGCCCGTGACAGAACAAGCCCAAGAGCCCGGCTGGGCGACCGCCAGAACCCTGGCCGAGGCGCTGCCCTACATCCAGCGCTACAACCGCGAGACCGTGGTGATCAAATATGGCGGCCACGCCATGGGCGAGGAGGCGGTGGCCAGGCTGTTCGCCGCCGACGCGGTGCTGCTCAAGATGCTGGGCCTGCATCCGGTGATCGTTCACGGCGGCGGGCCGCAGATCTCGGCCATGCTGAAGCGCGCGGGGGTGCAGTCGACTTTCATCGACGGTTTGCGTGTCACTGACGCGGCGACCATGGAAGTGGCCGAGATGGTTCTGTCCGGGGCGATCAACAAGGAGATCGCCAACTGGATCACCATCGCCGGGGCCGAGGCCGACGTGCGCGGGGTGGGCCTGTCGGGCAAGGATGCGCGGCTGATCACCGTGGAAAAGGCCGTGCGCACCCGCAAGAACCCGGACACGGGCAAGGACGAAGCCGTCGACCTGGGTTTCGTGGGCGAGCCCAAGCTGATCGATCCGCACCTTATCGAAGCGCTGATCAGGGCCGAGCAGCAATACATCCCGGTGGTGGCGCCGATCGGTGTGTCCGCCGACGGCGACACCTACAACATCAACGCCGACACCGTGGCCGGCGCGCTGGGCGGGGCGCTGAAAGCCAAGCGGATGTTGCTGCTCACTGATGTGGCGGGCGTACTGGACAAGCGGGGCGAGCTGATCCGCCAAATGAGCGTCGCTGACGCCCGGGCCGCCATCGCTGACGGCACCGCCACTGGCGGCATGATCCCCAAGCTTGAAACCGCCATCGCAGCCGCCGAGGCGGGCATCGAGGCGGTGGTGATCCTGGACGGACGCCGGCCCCACGCCATGCTGGTGGAGCTGTTCACCGAGCACGGCGCCGGCACCATGATCTTCCGATGAGCGACCCGGCCGACCTCACCCACATCAACACCTGGCTGTTCGACCTGGACAACACCCTCTATCCGGCCGAGTCGGGCTTCATGCGCCAGGTGGAGGGGCGGATGACCGACTTCGTGGCCAAGGTGACCGGACTGGCCCATGACGAGGCCTATGCGCTGCAGAAGACCTATCTGGCCGAGCACGGACTCACCATGAGCGGCATGGTCAAGAACCACGGGGTCGATCCGGCCGAGTTCCACGCCTTGTTCCACGACCTGTCGCTGGAGGTCCTGTCGCATGACACGGACCTGCTGGCTGCGCTTCATCGGCTGCCTGGTCGGCGGCTGATCTTCACCAACGCCGATGACGTCCACGCCCGACGGGTTCTGGGCCACCTGGGCCTGGAACACCTGTTCGACGAAGTGTTCCACATCGCGAGCTTCGACTATACGCCTAAGCCCGATCCCGCGCCCTTCGCGCGCATGGTCGCCGAACATGGTGTGGCGCCCGCCGCCACCGCCTTCTTCGAAGATTCCGAACGCAACCTCGCGCCCGCCGCGGCCCTGGGCATGACCACCGTGCTGGTGGGATCCCACGCCGAGGCCTCTACCGCCCCCTTCGTCAACCACCGCACCGCCCGCCTCGCCCCGTTCCTGGCGCGGGCCAAGGTCAAGGAAGCCGCCTGACATGAGCACCATCTCCCCCGCCGACCTGAAGCTGGAAGTCGAAACCGCCTGGGAAGCCCGGGACGGGATCTCCACAGCCACAACCGGACCGGTGCGCACGGCCGTGACCGAAACCCTGAACCTGTTGGACGCCGGCCAAATCCGTGTCGCCGAGCGCCAGGACGACGGCCGCTGGGAGGTTCACCAGTGGATCAAGCAGGCGATCCTGCTGTCCTTCCGTCTCAACGCCAACGGGGTGATCCAGGCCGACGCGCCCGGCCCCTACTGGGACAAGGTCGCCACCAAGTTCATGGGCTGGCAGGCCGCCGATTTCGAGGCCGCGGGCCTGCGCGCCGTACCCGGCTGTGTGGTGCGCCACGGCGCCTATGTGGCCAAGGGGGTGGTGTTGATGCCGTCGTTCGTGAACATCGGCGCCTATGTGGGCGAGAACACCATGGTCGACACCTGGGCCACGGTTGGCTCCTGCGCCCAGATCGGGCGGAACTGCCACATCTCCGGCGGCGCCGGGATCGGCGGGGTGCTGGAACCGCTGCAGGCCAACCCGACCATCGTCGAGGACGACTGTTTCATCGGCGCCCGCGCCGAGGTGGCCGAAGGGGTGATCGTGGGTCGTGGCAGCGTGCTGTCCATGGGAGTCTACATCACCTCCACCACCCCGATCGTGAACCGCCAGACCGGAGAGACCATCACCGGCCATATCCCGCCCTTTTCGGTGGTGGTGTCCGGCAACCGTCCGGCCGCCCATGAGGGGCTGCCCTCTACCTATTGCGCGGTGATCATGAAGACGGTGGACGAGCGCACGCGCTCGAAGACCAGCATCAATGAACTGTTGAGGGACTGATGTGGTCGACGCCGTCGAACTCACCCGCGACCTGATCCGCCGAGCTTCGGTGACGCCTGTGGATGCGGGCGCCATGGACGTGCTGGAGAAGACCCTGGCCGGGCTGGGCTTCGCCTGCAGGCGGATGAAGTTCGGCGAGATCGAGAACCTCTACGCCCGCTACGGGACTGAGCGCCCAAACCTCTGCTTCGCCGGTCACACCGATGTGGTGCCGGTGGGTGACGGGGCCGCCTGGACCCAGGATCCCTTCGCCGCGGAGGTGGTGGACGGGATGCTGATCGGCCGTGGTGCGGTGGACATGAAAGGTTCCATCGCCGCCTTCGCCGCCGCCGCCGCCGAGGCCATCGCGGCTGGGACGGTGACGGGCTCGCTGTCCTTCCTGATCACCGGCGACGAGGAGGGCGTGGCGACCCACGGCACCAAGCCGGTGGTGGACGCCCTGATGGCCGAAGGCGAGGCGGTGGACCACTGTATCGTGGGCGAACCCACTGCCGCGGAGACCTTCTGCGACATGATCAAGGTGGGCCGGCGCGGAAGCGTCAACGCCGAGATCACCGTGAAGGGAATCCAGGGCCACGTGGCCTATCCGCAGCGGGCGGCCAATCCCCTTCCGGTTCTGGTGGCGATCCTGTCGCGGCTGGCGACCCACCGGCTGGATGGCGGCTATGCGGAATTCCAGCCCTCGAACCTGGAGATCACCGGGGTTTCGGCCCCGGCGGGGGCCACCAACGTCATCCCGGCCAGCGCCTGGGGCCGGCTCAACATTCGCTTCAATCCCAACCACACCGGCGCCTCCCTGGTCGCCTGGATCAAGACCGTGGCGGCCGAAACCGCGCGGGGCACGCGCTGCGAGGTGGAGGTCAAGCCCGATATCAGCGGCGAGGCGTTCCTGACCGAACGCGGCCCATTCACCGAGCTGGTGGCCGCAGCGGTCAAGGACGTGGCCGGGACCGAGCCGGAGCTCTCCACCACCGGAGGCACCTCCGACGCCCGCTTCATCCGCGCCCTGTGCCCGGTGTTGGAGCTGGGTCTCGTGGGGACCACCATGCATGCTGTGGATGAGCGGGTTCCTGTGGCGGAGATCGTACGGCTGCAGGCGGTCTATGGGCGGGTGATTGCACGGTATTTCGCGGCAGGGTGAGGGGGCGGTAACAGGGCCCATACCTCAGTCGCGGCGCATGGCGGTTCGACCCCATGCGCCGTACCGACAAATCACAACTTTTCCTCTGTGACTGGATTTGACGTGGGTGTCCGGTGGAGAGCGAACCTTGCACCTGAAGGTCAGCTGCTGTCATCTGAACGCCAAGCCCAAGCCGGCGGGGTCGGCGTTGACGGCGGTTTGGCGAGGAGAAGCGGGATGCGCGAGTTCAAAGCCGCCGCCCTGGCGGTGACCGGAATAGCTGTTTCCCTGCTGTTCGCCGTCATCGCGTATCGGGTCATCACACCAGCGATCCTCGAGGCGCACTTCGATGGCGGTACGCTGGTCGCGACCGTCGTAGCGCTGGTGTTGGCTGCGCTGCTCATCGCCTTCACCGCATACTGGGTCAGACTTGTGGGGCAGTGGCTGCGTAACGACGAACAACGCCGTACAAATGAGGAGGCGGAAAAATGACCGACGAAATCGAGGAACGCGCGGCGCAACGCAAGGCGGCCGCGGCGGAGGCCCGCGCTCGCACCGCGACGCGCCTGAAGTTCCTTGGCACGGTCGGCGGCCTGGGCCTTTTCCTAGTGGTCTCGGGCTGTACGGTGTTGAGCCATTCCACCACCATCCAGTCGGGCGAGGTCGGCATCCTGAATAAGACTTTCGGCGCCAACGCCGGGGTGCAGCCGACGGAACTTCGTCCAGGATGGCACTGGCGCGGGATCGGCGAGCAGATTATCAAATATTCGACCCGTCAGCGCATCTATTCCTTCACCCGAGAGGCGAATAGCGATGGCAAGGAGAATGAAGAGATCGCATTCGCCGACCAGACCGGCCTGCCGATGACTGCCGACGTACAGCTGACGATCAAAGTACAGGATAACCGGGCGGCTGAAATATTCGCCAAATACCGGCTCAACTTCGACGATCTAATCGACGGCCCGATTCGCAATGACACGCGTTCCTTTCTATCCCGGGAAACCGAGAAGGTGCCGGTCTCATGCAGCCTGAACCAACCTAGCGCCCCTGCTGGCGGCGGCCCTGCGCCCCTGGCCTCGGAGTGCACGGGCTCGCTGATGGGCGCCGGCCGCCAGGCCGTGCTGCAGAAGGCCTTCGTACCTCTCCGCGCGAAATGGGCCGCCGAAGGGGTGGAGATTTCCGACCTGCAGTGGGTCGGCACCATCCGCTATCCCGACGCGATCACCAACGCCATCAAGGCGCGCACCGAGACCGAGCAGCGGACGCTGGCGGCGCAGCAGCGCAAGGCGGAGGCTGAAGCGAATGCCGCCGCTCAGATCGAGACGGCGCGCGGCATCGCCGAAAGCACGCGGCTGCGGGGTGAAGCGCTGCGGGCCAATCCCGAGATCATCGAGCAGATCTATGCCGAGCGCTCGATGGGTCTGTGCCCGCCCAAGGCGACAACTTGCATACTGGGACAGGGGGCCTGGGGCCTGGTGCCGGAGGGATCAAAGTAGGTCGCTGAAGACGACGGCCGCCTCGGTTGCGGCGGCCGTCAGACGGCCGTGGGCGTGATGGAAATCGATTTGACAATTCTCGGTCGCAATGAACAACTTGTTGTTGTGCAGGCGCAGCCGGTCCGTGCATCAGGCGGATAACCGCGGATGGTCGGCTGGCCTGGAAGACGGGGAGGCGACGGCATGAAGTACATGATCACCTGGAATGAGCGCTCGCAGGGTTCGGCCATCGAGTACGAGAAGGCGCAGCAGCGTATCCTCGATGTCTTCCGTCAGTGGCAGGCGCCGGCAAATTTCAAGATCGAGATGTTCGTGATCCGTGTCGGTGACTGGGGCGGCTACATGCTGGCCGATTGCGATGACCCGCTGGAGGTCCACAAGCTCTGTTCGATGTTGCCGGCGTTCGAGTTCCAGGCCCGGCCGGTGATTCCGATCGAAGACGCGGTCCGCGCGGAACTTGAGGTCATGGCCTGGCGCGACAATCTGAAGATCTGACCGCGCCTCGCCAAGACTCCTCACAGCGCGCGGATGGCGCGCGCGTCAGTCCAGCCGCGGGTCGACGACGACGCGGATGGGGTTCATCGGGTCGCCCACCTTGGCGAGTTCCTCGGCCACCGCGCTCAGTCCAACCCGGCGGCCGAGCCAGCTGCCAGGGTCGATGCTTCCGTCGGCGATAGACCGCAGCGCGCGATGGAAGTCCTCGGGCTTTGGAGCGCCGCCGAATTGGAGGTTCAGTCCCTTGGTGTGGGCGCAGACCGTCAGCATCTGGTCGGGCTCCAGGCACCAGCCGGGCACAATTATCCGCGCGCCCGTCGCGCAATTGCGGATGATCTGATCCAGCACGCCGGGAACGCCGACGCATTCGAAGATCACGTTGGGCGTGCGGGCGCCCTGCGGTCCGAACGGCGAGGCGTCCGCAGGGTCGATGACGATGTCCGCACCGGCCCGTGCCGCCAGGTCGCGGCGGGCTGCGGAATAGTCGCTGGCGATGATCGGACGTGAGTTGGTGAGTTTCAGCGCCATGATCATGGCCAGGCCGATGGCGCCGCATCCCACCACCAGGGGGGTGTCCTCTGCGGTCAGCCGGGCGTTACGGACATATCCCAGACCCACGCCCAGGGGCTCAGACATGGCCGCCCTGTCGGTCTCAAGGTCGTCGGGGATCACGCACAACATGTCCTCCGACAACACCATCAGTTCACCGAATCCGCCCGGACAGTCATTGGACAGGCCGACGATGCGCGGTCCGCTCGGCGTAGGCACGCTGGGTGGCGAGGTGACACGGGTTCCCTTTGGGACGATCCGTTGGGTTGCGGGACCGTAGTCGACCACCTCGCCCACGTACTCATGGCCCATGACCAGTGGGCGAGAGAGGTCGATCTTGAACGGCCCGTCATTTGCGTTCGACCATTCAATCAGCCGCTCGCCATGCAGCTTCAGGTGCAGGTCCGATGCGCACATTCCGCAGCTGTGCGTCCGCACCAGCACCTGACCCGGACCAGGCTCGGGATCCGGCAGGTTTCCGGTCTGAATCGCGCCATCCAATAGGTATGCGGCCTTCATGGTCTCCTCCGATCTAGGGCCGAAAGGCCTGTGGATCTAACCATCGTCAATCGGCCTGAAGGGCCGGCGCGACGTGCTTGGCGAGCAACTCGACGTGCCGATCGCTCAGAACATCGGGCATGCCGCAGATACGATTGTGGCAGAAGAAGCCGCTGACCGGAAAGCCGCCCGCCCGTTTGCGCACCGCTTCGACCGCCTCTTTGGGCGTGACCACCAGGATGTCGCCGGTCTCCCGCTGCCTTTCGATGTCATCAAGGGTGATTTCGCGGCGGTCGCTGATGGCGCCGCCCGGCCCGGCGCGGCGGCTTTTGATGTCGGGCCGGCGGGCCTGGTAGAGGAAATATTGACGCACCTCAGGCCAGGTCGCCGCCGGATCGTCGCAGACGAACATATTGATGTAGCCGTCGATGTCGGCCTCCCCGACGGGGAAGCCTTCGGCCACATAGGCGGCCATGTAGGCCCGGGATATTTCCGGCTCCACCCACAACAGCGGCAGGCGCCAGCGGGCCACCCGTTCGGCCCCGGCCACGGTCGTCGCGCCCCCCCAGATTGGCGGGTGCGGCTTTTGCACCGGCTTCGGCCGGACACGCACGTCGTCCAGGCTGAAGTACATCCCCCGGTAGGAGAATACATCCTCGGTCCAGGCCAGCCGCAGGATCTCCAGAGTCTCGCGCACGATCCCCGCCCGCCGGGCCGGGTCGACGCCGAACGCCTTGAATTCCTCGATGGCCCAGCCGAGCCCAACCCCGATCTCCACCCGCCCGTTGGACAGCACGTCCAGCGTGGCGATCTCCTCAGCCAGCCGGACCGGGTGATAGAGGCAGGGGATCAGGATCCCCGTCCCGAGGGCCGCCCGCTTCGTCCGCCCGGCGGCGGCGGCGATCATCACCAACGGATTGGCGGTATAGTCGGCGGTGAAGTGGTGTTCGGTGAACCAAACGCCGCCGATGCCCCAGGCGTCCGCCCGCTCGATCTGGTCGAGTTCGTGGGCGTAGAATTCGGCATCGTCCCGCGCGATATGCGGAGGATTGGCCAAATCGTACAACAGTCCGACCCGCATTCTGGCGTCCTCCAACGTGCTTTTCGGCAGAATAACGCGAAATCATCCGTGGATGCCTGTTTTGAGCGAATGATCTGTCTGGCGCGCGCCAATGCGATCGGCTCGCAAACCCTGATCGGCTGAGTTATCACCGGCGGATCGGAGAATGGCGGCGTGCAAAGGGTCGCCAGACCCAGCTTCAAGGAAGAGACGCCCCGCCTGTGACGAGCCAGAAATCCTCCTTCAAGTCCGTCTTCATCGTCGCGAGCGGCAACTTTCTGGAGATGTATGATTTCATGGTGTTCGGCTATTACGCCGCGCATATCTCAAAGGCGTATTTTCCCAACGCTGACGAGTACGTCTCGTTGATGGCGACCCTGATGACCTTCGGGGCCGGGTTCCTTATGCGTCCGGTCGGCGCGCTGGTGCTCGGCGCCTATATCGACAAGCATGGGCGCCGCAAGGGTCTGCTGTTGACGCTGGCGCTCATGGCCTTGGGCACCTTGGCGATCGCCGCGACGCCCACCTATGCGCAGATAGGCGTCGCCGCGCCACTGATCGTGCTTGTGGGACGGCTCGTACAGGGACTGTCCGCGGGCGTCGAGCTTGGCGGGGTGTCGGTCTATCTGTCGGAAATCGCCACGGAGGGCCGCAAGGGGTTCTACGTGGCCTGGCAATCGGCCAGCCAGCAGGTGGCGGTCGTATTCGCCGCGCTGCTCGGCATCGTTCTCAACACCGTCCTGAGCAAGGATGAGATGGGCGCGTTCGGCTGGCGGGTTCCCTTTATCATCGGCTGCCTCTTGATCCCCTTCCTGCTGGTCGTGCGCCGGCGACTGGAGGAAACGCCGGTGTTTCTGGCGCGGACAGATCGGCCGAGCCTGCGCCAGGCGTTAAGTTCGGTCGCGACCCACTGGAGCCTGGTGTTGCGCGGTATGATGATGGCGGTGACCACCACCGTGTTCTTCTATCTGATCACCACCTACACGCCGACTTTTGGCGCAAAGGAGCTGCATCTTTCGCCGGTGGAGAGCCTGTTCGTCACCCTTTGTGTCGGCCTGACCAATTTCATCCTGCTGCCCGTCATGGGCGCCATGTCTGACCGGGTTGGACGCCGCAGGCAATTGATCGCCGCCTCGCTGACCGCGCTTGTCGTCGGTTACCCGCTGATGATGTGGCTGGTGGGCGCTCCGTCGTTCGAGCGCTTGCTGACGGTGCAACTGACCTTCGCGGTGATCTATTCCACCTACAACGGCGCGATGGTGGCCTTTCTGACGGAGATAATGCCCAATCATGTCCGCACGGTTGGGTTCTCATTAGCCTATAGTCTGGCAACGGCGCTGTTTGGCGGGTTTACGCCCGCGATCAGCACCGCCCTGATCCATGCGACCGGCAACAAGGCGATGCCCGGCGCCTGGCTGGCGCTCGCGGCGCTGATCGGGCTCACCTCTGTCCTGACCTTCGGGCGGCTGTGGGGGCCCAAGGCAGAGTCGGCATAACAATCGCCGTCGCCAGTCCGAGCTAGACGGTGGCAGGCGAACCTGCCGCGTTGAGGAGATTCGTCATGTCCGATTTGACCACCCGCCCCGCTCAATTTTCACCGCTACGGTGTGCGTTTATCCTCGGCGCTCGCCTGGGCCTGAGCGCGATATTGGTCGGCGCAATTCCCGCCCACGCTCAGACCTCGCTGATCTTCTCCAAAGCCGAGACCCGCCGCGATCCGTCGGTGGAATTGGCTCTGAAGATCAAGCAGCCTTTCACCGTGGTCACGGTTGGCGACCTGATTCAGATGATTCCATTCTCCAGGAGCAACGATCCGGACATCCAGGCGCTGGTGGAGATCATGCGCAACGCCGACCTCACCTTGGCCAACAACGAGAACAACATCGTAGACCACGACACCTTTCGCGGCGTGATCGCCCATATGGAGGCGCCGGCGTCGGTGGCGGACGATTGGGCCAACATGGGCATCGACATTGTCTCGAAGGCCAACAACCACACCGTCGACAACGGAGATGAGGGCCTGTGGTCCAATTTCCGCGAGCTGCACCGGGTGGGGATCGAGCACGTTGGCGCTGACTATAATGAGACCGAGGCGCGAATGGCCCGCTTCGTCGCCACGCCGAAGGGTACGGCAGGGATGGTCGGCATCTACGCCCGCAGCAAGAACATCCAGGGCCTGCCCGCCGAGACCCCCGTCTACGTCAGCGACGAGCAGCTTTCACAACTGCGGGCGATGCGGGATTCGATCCTGGCGCGCCGCAAGGAGGTCGACCGCCCGATCACCATCCCAAAGGACGCTCCGGGCGAGGTCCTGGTGTTCGGCGTCAACTTCAAGGCCGGTAAACCCGGCGACAAGGTGATCGGCGAGGCTAACGCCAACGAACTGATGGCGCAGATGAGTCATTCCGAGGGGCGTCACGAAAAGATCGAGGCCAAGAGCAACGACCTTCGGCTCACCGTCTACAACGGCGTCACCGCCAAGCAGATGGCGCAGCTGCGGGCCATCGCCGGCGACAGGTCCGGCGGCGACACCCTGAGCGCGTTTGGAACCCGCTTCCGTGTGACCCCGGGTCCGGGGGAATTCACCTACGACATGGATCCGCAGAACCTGCGCGACATTCTGCGGGAGGTGCGCACCGGCAAGCAGTTCTACGACTTCCAGGCGGCCACCATCCACTGGCACCAGAATCGATACGCCTTCCAGGCCTATTCCTTTGACCACTATCCGGCCAGTTTTCAGGTCAAGTTCGCTCACGCCGTGATCGACCAGGGCGCAGACCTATTCTTCGCCCATGGAGTGCACACTCTGAAGGGGGTAGAGATCTACAAGGGCAAGCCGATCTTCTACGGCCAGTCGAACTTCGTGTTCCAACAGCAGATCTTCCGGTCCTGGCGTGACTTCGGCGCCCAGGCGCCGGCGGCGCTAACCGGCCCCATTTTGGGCGAAGGCGAAGAAAACGAGGACCGCTGGGACTGGCTGGAACAGCCGGACAATCTCAAGACCCTACTGACCTCCAGCCTCTATGAGAACGGCGAGCTGGTGGAGGTGCGGCTCTACCCGGCCGATCTCGGACTTTCTAACCGGCCAGGATCGCAGTTCGGAACACCCAAGCGGCCGTCCCCCGAGATTGCACGTCGGATCCTCGAAGAAGTTCAGGAATACTCCAGGCCCTTCGGTACAAGGATCTCCATCGAGAACGGCGTGGGCGTCATACGCATCGGCGGATAGGCGGGCCCGCGACCGGGCGCGGCCCCTTGAGCAACGTCAGCCAGCGTTCCCATAATCCACCCCAGTCAGATACAGCCCCTGCGGCGGCGCCACCGGGCCGCAGGCGGTGCGGTCTCGTGCGGCCAGGGCGGCGGCGACCTCAGCCGCGGTCCAGCGGCCCAATCCAACTTCGCAGAGCGTGCCGGTCATGGAGCGGACCTGGCGGTGCAGGAAGGATCGGGCCTCGAACACTAGGCGCACCTCGTCGCCCACGCGGGTGACGCGGGCGACATCTAGGGTCTTCACCGGCGACTTCGACTGGCAGTGGACATCCCGGAAGGTGGTGAAGTCGTGCAGGCCAACCAGGACTTGGGCGGCCTGATGCATGGCGTCGGCGTCAAGGGGTGTCTTCACATGCCAGACGCGACCGTGGTCGAGGCCCGGCGGGGCTGATCGATTGAGGATGCGGTAGAGGTAGCGGCGGCCGGTGGCGGAGAAGCGGGCGTGCCAGTCGGCGGGCGCCACGGCGGCATCCAGCACCACGATAGGTTCGCCGCGCAGGTGGGCGTTGAGCGCACTGCGGACCGTCTCGGCCGGCCAGGCCTTTTCCAGGTCGATGTGAATCGTCTGGCCGGTGGCGTGAACGCCTGAGTCAGTGCGCCCGGCGGCGTGGACGCGGATCGTTTCTCCGCAGAATGCGTGGACGGCGCGCTCCAGGGAGGACTGGACGGAAGGTTGCTCCGCCTGGGCCTGGAAGCCGTTGTAGGGACCACCGTCGTATTCCAGCGTGAGACGATAACGCGGCATCAATCCAGCCGCGATCCGGGCGACAGCGAAAAGCCGCGCAGAAAGGTGGCCGCGTCCTGCGGGCCCTTGCCCTCTCTCTGGACCCGGGTGAGGCGGATCGCGCCCTCGCCGCAGGCGATCGTCAACTTGTCGTCCAGCACCTGGCCGGGCGGCCCTTCGGCGCTGGCAAGGACGCAGTGGAGAGCCTTCACCCGCACTGGACCCTTGTCCGACGCCGCGGTGAACCAGGCGCCGGGGAAGGGCGAGAGACCGCGGATCTTCCAGTCGAGTTCATGGGCGGGCCGCGACCAGTCGATGCGGGCTTCCTTGGGCCGGATTTTCTTTGCGTAGGTGACACCCTCTTCCGCCTGCGGCGCTTCGCGGGCAGTCCCGGCCTCGATCAGCGGCAGGGTTCGCACGGTGAGGTCGGCGGCGGCATCACCCATGCGCTCAAACAGGCTGCCGGCGGTATCGTCCGGACCGATGGTCAGGCGGGCGGTGGCGATCACCGGACCTTCGTCCAGTCCCTCGGTCATGCGCATGACCTGGACGCCGGTCTCTGGGTCCCCCGCCATGATGGCGCGCTGGATGGGCGCCGCGCCGCGCCAGCGAGGCAATAATGAGCCATGCAGATTGAAAGACCCCAATCGGGGCGCGTCGAGCACCTCGCGGGGCAGAATTTGTCCGTAGGCGACGACCACCGCGGCGTCGAGCCCGAGTTCTAAGAAGGCGGAGATCTCGGACGAGTCGCGCATCGACGCCGGCGTTCGCACAGGCAGGCCAAGCCGCTCGGCTTCGGCCTGGACCGCCGAGGGCCGTAGCGATTGGCCGCGACCGCCGGGGGCGGGGGGTTGCGTATAGACACAAGCGATCTCGTGGCCCGCAGTGGCAAGCGCCGCCAGCACAGTGGCGGCGAGGGGCGGGGTTCCAAGGAAGGCCAATCGCATGTCAGACCGTTTAGCCGCGCTGGGCCTTTGCGGGAAGCAGGCCTGGTGGGGTAGGTTGCCGGCGGGGGCGGCGATTGTAGATGGTTCAGCCAATGCGTCTTGTTGTGATCCTTTGTCTTGCGACGGCTGTGGTCGTGGGCGGTTGTGGCGGGCCGCAGACGGCGGCGGCGTCGCGAGTTCGCGAAAAGGCCGCCGCGAGCGACCTGGCGCCGCCGGGATCCATGCCCAGCAATGAGGATCTGCGCCGCGCACGGGCCGAGGTGGACAAGGCCGCTGCCGACGCCAAGGCGGCGCTTCAGGCGGCCGGGAGCGAGTCAGAGGAGAAGGGCGCAGGTGTCAGGCTGCGCGGACCTGTTTCTTGACCTTCTTGACCGCCTGCTCGCGCTTTAACCGCGACAGATGGTCGATGAATAGGACGCCCTCCAGGTGGTCCATCTCGTGCTGGATGCAGACGGCGAACAGACCCTCGGCCTCCTCCTCCACCGTTTCGCCGTGGTAGTTGAGGTAGCGGATCCGCACCTTGGCCGGCCTTTCCACCTCATCGTAGATGTCGGGTACCGACAGGCAGCCCTCCTCCTGGGGATGGGTTTCTTCTGAGCGCCAGATGATCTCGGGATTGATGAAATACCTGGGGTCGTTCGGCTCGTCGCGGGAGAGGTCCATGACGATCACCCGCTTGGGCACACCCACCTGAACGGCGGCCAAGCCAATGCCCGGGGCGGCGTACATGGTCTCCAGCATGTCATCCATCAGCGCACGCAGTTCATCGTCCACTGCGTCGACGCGGAGCGATTTCTGTTTCAGGACGGGGTCCGGGACCACCCGGATTTCTCGTAGAGCCATGTCGGGCAGGTAAGTCCTGGGCCGGGCATCGTCAAGACGGCGGGCCGCCGCGGCCCTCGTCGGAAGCCACCACGCGGATCTGCGGCTCCGGGTTGGGCGATAACTTGGACAGCGCGCGGACGGCGGTTTCCACTGGTGGCAGTTCCAGGATGGTTCGGCCCTCGTGGTCGACCTTCAGTTCCTCGAACCGGCGAGCCTGGGTGAGCACCTGGGTCTCCAGCGAGCCCACCATCTGGTTGTAGCGGCCTACAGCGACATCCAGCGCCTTGCCCATGGCCGAGGCGTGGCCGCCCATCACCGACAGGCGCTTGTAGAGCTCGCGGCCCAGGTCGGCGATCTTGCGGGCGTTGAGCGCCTGATCCTCCACGCGCCAGCCGTAGTGAACCGCCTTGCACAGACCGAACAGGGTGGTGGGCGTGACGATCACCACGCGCCGGTCCATGGCCTCGCTCATCAGCTCCGGCGCCCGCTCCAGGGCCGCGGCCAGGATGGAGTCCCCGGGGATGAACATGGCGACGAAATCCGGCGAGGCGTCGAACTGGTCCCAATAGGCCTTCGCGGACAGGCCGGTCATGTGGCTGCGCACGCTTTGGGCGTGGCGGGTGAGACTTATGTCCCGTGCGGCGTCGTCTGCGGCCTCCTGCGCCTCCAGGAAGGCGGTCAGAGACACTTTGGCGTCGACTACGAACACGCCCCCGCCAGGCATACGCACGGTGACGTCAGGCCGGCGGCGCCCCTCGTCGGTGTCGGTGGAGACCTGTTCGGAAAAGTCGTAGCGGTTGGCGAGGCCCGCGGCCTCCAGCACATTACGCAGGGTCTGCTCGCCCCAACGTCCCTGGATGCCCGCACCTCGGCGCAAGACCGCAGAGAGCTTGCGAGCCTCGTCCTGGGTGGCGGTGGAGGCGGTTAGCAGGGCGGCGATCTGTTGCTTCAGGCCCCCGGTCTCCTCGGCGCGAGTCTTCTCCAGCCCGGCCACCTGCTCCTGGAACTTCTGCAGGGTCTCGGCCACGGGCTTCAGCTGGGCCTCCATGCGGGCCTGAGCGAGCTGCTCGCGATTTCGGAATGTCTCATCGGTGCGCTTGAGCAACGCTTCGGCCACCGCGCCGGCCGACTCGGCGGCCTGCGCGCGTAGTATTTCGGTCTGAGAGGCGGCCTGGCTCTGCATGGCGTCCAGGCGCGCTCGGCTTTCTGCCGCGGCCTCTCCCAGGCTCTGAGCCCGGGCCTCGGCCCGCTCGGCGCGCCGCCGCTCCATCATCGCCCAGGCGACCGACAGGATCGCGGCCAGTATGCAGGCCGCCGCGGCGATCAGGTAGGGATCGACGTTCATGCTCCGTTCGTTACGCCGGATAGCGATTCGGCGCCAGTGGGCGCATCCCATCCTGGCTTGCGATGGATCAATTCGGTGATCAGTCACGAGGTTGACGCTGCAGCCATGGATGTGACTTTCCCCGAAACCGCTCAGAATCTTCTGTGGGCTTGGGCGGCCGGCAGCCTGATCGGCCTGGAACGCAGCCATAACGGCCGCGCCGCAGGGTTCCGCACCCACGCACTGGTGGCCCTTGCGGCGGCGGCGGTGATGACGCTGTCCACGCAGCCGGTCCGGATACCAGGGGCCTTCCCGCTCGCTCAGGGCGTGATGACTGGCGTCGGCTTTCTCGGCGCAGGCGTGATCTTCAAGGAAGGCGTCAGCGTGCAGGGGCTGACCACCGCGGCGTGTATCTGGATCACATCGGCCATCGGACTGCTGTTCGGCGTAGGGCTCGTCGCACCGGCCGTCGCGATCACCTTGGCGGTCCTTATCACACTGGTCGTGTTTCGATGGCTCGAAGGTGTCCTGCCTGAGCGGATTTACGCCGTGGCGGTGTTGCGATTTCATGCGGGCGTGGCGCCCGATGAAGGGGGGCTGCGAGCGCTGGTCGCCCCGCACGCCATCACCTTTTCCGAACTGAGCTACAGCCTCACCGACGATGGGGAAGTGTTCGAATATCGCGCCGGCCTGCAGACGAGCCGGCGGCAGGGACTTGCGGATTTGACCGCTGATCTCCGCAATGCGGCCAGCCTCCGCGAGTTTCAGATCACGCGCGTCAGCAAATAGTGCGTAGAGCGGATGCTCGATCACTGCGACGTGTTCCGATCCGGCATTCGCCGGGGCGACTACGCCGTCCAGGCTGCGGCGATCTCGGCGCGCAACATGGGCAGGCCGGTTCCTTTCTCCGCCGAGGTGGCGACAACCCGGGGAAAGGCTGCCGGCCGCCGGGCGATGGCGGCCTCGGTGCGGGCGACCACGGCCTCCAGATCGCGGGCGCCGATCTTGTCGGCTTTGGTGAGCACGATCTGGTATGAGACCGCGGCTGTGTCGAAGGCGGCCATGGCCTCATCGTCCGGCGGCTTGAGGCCGTGGCGGGCGTCGATCAGAAGATAGGCCCGCTTCAGGTTGGGCCGGCCGCGCAGGTAGGAGCGGCCGAGGTTTTGGAACTTCTTCACCTCGGAGCGAGCGGCGCGGGCGAACCCATAGCCGGGCAGGTCGACAAGTCTGTACCGCTCATCCAGGCGGAAGAAGTTCACCTCGCGGGTGCGGCCCGGTGAGTTGGAGGCGCGGGCCAGGTCCTTGCGGGTCAAGAGCGCGTTGATCAGCGAGGACTTGCCAACGTTGGATCGACCGGCGAACGCCACTTCAGGCTCATCTGCAGGGGGCAGGCCTGGGATCGCTACGGCGCCCATCATGAATGCCACAGGCTGGGCGAACAGCTTGCGGGCCGCCTCAATCTCGGTCTCGTCGAAGGGTTCGCTGGTCACTCGATCAGCGCATTCGACGACTTGCCGCGCAGCTTGCCGATGATCTGGTCGATTGGATTGTCGACCTTGAAGCGGCGCATGATCACATATTGCTGCAGGATGGTCAGCACGTTGGACCAGGTCCAATAGATGATCAGACCCGCCGCCAGTGGGGTGACCACAAAAGTGAAAATCACCGGCATCCACTTGAAGATCTGCTGCTGGACCGGATCACCCGCCGGCGGGCTCATGGACATGGTGAGCCACATGGTGACCGCATAGGCCAGCGGCCAGACTCCCAGGTGCAGGGGCCCGTCCAGGAATCCGCCGATCAGCGGTGCGGTGGCTGGATTCCAAGGGATGAGGCCGAACAGGTTCATGATCGTGGTCGGGTCGCGGGCCGACAGGTCGCGAATCCAGCCGAAAAAGGGCGCATGCCGCATCTCGATGGTGACGGTCAGCACCTTGTAGAGGGCGAAGAACACCGGAATCTGGATCATGATCGGGAAACAGCCCGCCAGCGGGTTGATCTTCTCCCGCTTGTACAGCTCCATCATCTCCTGCTGCTGCTTCTGGACGTCGTCCTTGAAGCGGGCCTTCAGCTCCTCCACGGCAGGCTGGAGCTTCTTCATCTTGGTGACCGATTCGTACTGCTTGTTGGCCAGCGGGAAGAACAGCAGTCGCACGGTCACGGTGAGGATCATGATCGCCAAACCGAAATTGCCCACCTGGCGGTAGACGAAGTCCAGGAACTGGAAGAGCGGCCGGGTGATGATCCGGAACATCCCCCAGTCGACGGCGTTGTCGAAGTTGGAGACTTTCAGGCTCGCCTGATAATCGCGCAGCACCGGCACGGTCTTGGCGCCGGCGAACAGGCGGGTGGTCTCAGTGATCTGGCGCCCGGCGGGGATGGTCTTTGGCGCGCCGGCCAGATTGGCCTCGAACACGTCGACGCCTTCGACCTTGGCGTAGCGATAGCGGCCCTCCACCTTTTCATGCTGGTCGGGAATGATCGCGGCCAGCCAGTATTTGTCGGTGATCCCGGACCAGCCGCCGGTCGATGAAAAGGACTGCGGCCCCTGCTTGGCCCATTTGGGGTACTTGAGCTGGCGCAGGTCGTTGTCCAGCCAGCCAATGCCGCCCTCATGGACGATCTGGTTCTTGCCTAGCAAGGGGTCAATGCCCTGACGCTGGACGAGCGCATAGGGCGCCATCGTCACGGGGCCGGCCCCCAGGTTGGCCACGGTGTCGGTGACCGTGAACATGTAGCGGTCGTCCACCTCCACGCGGCGGGTGAAGCGCAGGCCCACGCCGTTGTCATAGATGAGCGTCACCGGTTTGCCCGGCGACAGGGTGGAGCCTTCCGCCAGGGTCCAGACGGTGTCTGTGGTCGGCATTACGGGAATGTTGGCGGCGCTCCAGCCGAAGTCGGCGAACCAGGCATGCTTCGCGCCATGCGGGCGCAGCAGCTCCACCGGCGGCGAGTCCTTGTCCAGCGTCTGGCGGTATTGCGTCAGCGACAAATCGTCGATGCGCGCGCCCTTCAGCGACAGGGTTCCGGCCAGGGCCGGCGTGGCGATCTTCACGCGCGGACTCTGGGCGAGGGCTTCGGCCAAGGGCAGTTCGCGCGGGGCGGGCGCGAGCGCGGCTGCGCCGGGAACAGCGGACGCGGTGGCGGCCGGACGCTGGGCGGCGGCTTCGATCTGCCTGCGCTTTGCCTGCGGTTCGAGCACCAGTGCCTGGTAGCCGAACAGCAGCAAGGCGGCGCAGATCACGAAGATGATCGTGTTGCGGTTGTTATCGTCTTGCATCGTGGGGGCGCGCTCAGACCGAGGGCGGAGGGGCGGGTGCGGAAGGCCGGCGGTCGCTTTCGGGCGCGAGCCTTAACAGCGCGCTTTTGATATCGTCAAGCAAACGCGGCCATGGCCGTTGCGGCGCGCCGCCACGGGCGATGAAAACATAGTCGTGTCCGGGCCTGGCGAACTGCGGCAACAGCTGCCGTGCGGCCTCGCGGAGCCGCCTTTTGGCGCGGTTGCGCACCACCGCCCCGCCGACTCGCTTGGTTGCCGTGAAGCCCGCGTGGATGATGGGGGCGCCATCGTTCCGGTCGCGGGCCTGGATCACCACCGCGCCGCGAGCGCAGGAGGCGCCTTGGGCGCAGGCGAGAAACTGCGGGCGCGTCTTCATGCGCGTGATGGTCAATAGGGTTTCGAATGCGGCGTCGGTCATTCCGGCGCCTCAGGAACAGACCGCTCTAGGCGGTGAGGCGCTTGCGGCCCTTGGCGCGGCGACGAAGGATAACCTTGCGGCCATTCTTGGTGGCCATGCGGGCGCGCCATCCGTGACGACGCGCGCGCACGAGACGGGAGGGCTGAAAAGTGCGCTTCACGGGCCGGACTCCGGGGGCATCAAAATCGAGCCGCGGTGGATAGGGGATGGCGGGGGGGATGTCAACGGCGCGTGGCGTCAGGATTCGTAAGGAGCTCCGAATGCCTTGAATGTGATAACGGGTGCGTGATCATGAGGAGGTTGGCCATGCGATCCACAATCGTTCTTGGATTATTCGCGGCGCTAGGGTTGGCGGCCTGCGAGAAACCGCGGCCGGCGGCCACGCCGGCGCTGCAGGCCGCCCGATATATCGGGGTAGGAACTTATTCCCCCGGGCGCCTTTGGATGCGGATTATCCACCCTGACTCCAAGGACCTCGCCGCCGCCCGCCTAAGCGATGATGACCAGGTAATCGTGGTGGTGGATACGCAGACCGGCGAGGTGCGCCAGTGCGGAAATCTGAGCGGCTTCTGCGTGGCGATGAATCCCTGGGACAAACCTGCGGCTCAGAGTGCGCCGGCTCCAATGCAGCAGCATGAGATCCGCTTGCCGGAAGTCAGCATTGAATCCGGAGATGCCGAAGGCAATGAGGCGGCCGCGAAGACGCAGTCCCAGTAGAATTCCAAGCCCTAGCCGGTGCATCAGCCCAGGTTTCGTGCAACGCAGGTGTCACGAGCGCCTGTGGGCGCGAGCTCAGGGCGAGAAGACATGACCCGACTGAAGATACACGGTGAGCGCCACGCGGTCTCACGTATCGGCTGGCTGCGCGCCGCTGTGTTGGGAGCGAATGATGGCATTGTCTCCACGGCGAGCCTGATCGTCGGCGTGGCCGCCGCGGCGGCGTCGAGGGGCGACATCCTGCTCACCGGCGTCGCAGGTTTGGTGGCTGGCGCCATGTCGATGGCGGCCGGTGAATATGTCTCGGTGAGTTCGCAGTCCGACACCGAGAGCGCCGACCTGGACCGGGAGCGCGCGGAACTCGCCAAGCTCCCTGAGCAGGAATTGGCTGAACTCACAGCCATCTATGTCGCCCGCGGTCTCGATGCCGCGCTTGCGAAGCAGGTGGCTGAGAAACTGACACAGACGGACGCGGTCGCCGCCCATGCGCGAGACGAATTGGGCATCTCCGAGCATATGTCCGCTCGTCCGATCCAGGCCGCGCTGACCTCCGCCGCGACCTTCGCGGTGGGCGCGGCGATGCCCCTGGCCGCGGTGATCTTCGCTCCGCTGCCGCTGCTGGTTCCCGTCGTTTCTGCGGCGTCGCTGGGTTTCCTGGCGCTGCTAGGCGCGATCGGCGCCCGGGCGGGCGGGGCGTCGGTCTGGCGCGCCACGGCTCGGGTGACCTTCTGGGGCGCTCTGGCGATGGCCGCCACGGCGCTGATCGGAAAGCTGTTCGGCGCAACGGTCTGACGCCGCGCGCCCGACGCGCAACCACGTGCGTAGGAATCACCGTCTGCGCCGCTCGGCAGATCCGGACTTGAGCCTAGACCCTTAACGGATCAGGTGGATTCACCTGGTTCGGATAATAATGGTCGATCCTAAAATGTTTAAAGCGTGAGGGGCGCCACATCCGGTGTCTATTTGTGGCTGTCACGCTCTAGTCTTTCGCCCGCTCCTGGTAGGAGCCGTCCTCGGTGAGCACGACGATGCGGGTGCCCGGGCCGATGTAGGGGGGGATCATGGTGCGCAGGCCATTGGAGAGGATGGCCGGCTTATAGGAGGACGATGCCGTCTGACCCTTCACGGAGGGTTCGGTCTCCACCACCTCAAAGGTCGCCAGGCGGGGAAGCTCGATCGCGATCGCCGCGCCCTCGTGGGTGGACAAGGTGACGGTCATCCCCTCCTGCAGATAGGGGGCGGCGTCGCCGACCATCTCCGGCGTCGCCACCAGTTGGTCGTAGGTCTCGGGGTTCATGAAATGGAACCCCTCGCCATCCTGATAGAGGAACGTGTGGTCGCGGTCATCGACGATGGCGCGCTCGACCTGTTCGGTGGTGCGGTAACGTTCGGAGACTTTCACCCCGTCGGAGATGCGCCGCATGTTGAGCTGGGTGACGGGCGTGCCCTTGCCGGGGTGGATGTTCTCGGCGGACAGGACCACGTAGAGCTTGCCGTCCATATCCACGACGGCGCCCTTGCGGAGCGAACTGGCGGCGACCTTCAATGCAGATACCTCGATGCCGGGCGCGGACTTGAGGCGCCCGCGGGTTGTGATTGGTTGGCCGCCTCTATAGCGATCGCCGCCAGGATCGCCAGTTTCTTCGCACTTCGACCGGACCCGCCGCTTGCCTGTTGACCGACCTTCTCCCTGGTGGAGCCGAGACATCCACGTTGACCGCCGGCCATTCCTGCTGGCGCGCAACGCTATCCTTTCGGCGCTGCGGGGGCGGTTCGAAGCCTGGGGCTTCACCGAAGTTGACGCCGCCGCCCTGCAGGTTTCTCCAGGCAATGAGGCGCATCTGCACGCCTTCGCCACTGAGGCGATCGGGCCAGACGGCGCGCGCCGGCCGCTTTATCTGCATACCTCGCCGGAATTTGCGGCGAAGAAGCTGTTGGCTGCGGGAGAAGAGCGGATTTTCGCTGTCGCCAAGGTGTGGCGCAACCGCGAGCGTGGTCCGCTGCACCATCCGGAGTTCACCATGTTGGAGTGGTATCGCGCCGATGCGCCCTACGAAACGCTAATGGCGGACTGCAAGGAGATCCTGGCCCTGGCGGCGGAGACGGCGGGAACGAGGCGGCTGACCTGGCGGGGGCAAGAGGCTGATCCTTTCGCCGAACCGCAGAGGATCACTGTCGTCGAGGCGTTCGAAATCTTCGCAGGGATCGACCTGCTGGCCCATCTGGACGACCGGGAGGGCCTGGCGGCCGCGGCTGGCCAGGTCGGCGTGCGTGTGGCCGACGATGATGTCTGGGCCGACGTTTTCAGCCGGGTGCTGGTGCAGAAGATTGAGCCGCACCTGGGCATCGGGCGGCCGGTGATCCTGTCCGATTACCCCACATCAGAGGCTGCTCTGGCCCGGCCAAAGCCCGACGACCCGCGGGTGGCCGAACGATTCGAGCTCTACGCCTGCGGGGTGGAACTGGCCAACGCCTTCGGCGAGCTAACCGATCCGGCGGAGCAGCGTCGGCGCTTCGAGGCGGAGATGGACGAGAAGGCGCGGGTTTACGGGGAAAGATATCCCATTGACGAGGATTTCCTGGCGGCCCTGGCCCAGATGCCGCCGGCGTCGGGGGCGGCGCTGGGATTCGACCGGCTGGTGATGTTGGCCGCCGGGGCCGGCCGGATCGAGCAGGTGATCTGGACGCCGCTAGCTTGAGAGGCCTTGACGACGGCTTGCTTCACGCGCCTTAGCCGCGGCATGACCGGCTCCACCCTTCGCTCGCCCGCTGCGCTCGCCGCCGCCGGTCTGATCGCACCGGGGCGCGCAGACTTACTGGGCTCCGTCGCCGACCGCTACGCCGTGGCGGTCACGCCAGCCATCGCCGCCCTGATAAATCCTGCGGACCTGGCCGATCCCATTGGCCTACAGGTGCTTCCCCAGGTCGCAGAACTTGCAATCCAGCTCACCGAGCGTGCCGATCCTATCGGCGACGATGCCCACAGTCCGGTCGCCGGCGTTGTCCATCGATACCCCGATCGGGTGCTGCTGAAGGTCACCCACGCCTGCGCCATCTACTGCCGGTTCTGCTTTCGGCGCGAGACAGTGGGGCCGGGAGGCGGGACCATGAGCGCGGAGGAACTCGACGCCGCCATGGGCTATGTCGCGGCCCACCCGGAGATCTGGGAGGTGATCCTCACCGGGGGTGATCCGCTGGTTCTGTCGCCACGCCGGCTGGCGAACGTCGCGGACCGTTTGGCCCGGATCGAACATGTGAAGATTCTGCGGGTCCATACGCGCTTGCCGGTGGCCGACCCGGACGCGGTCACCGATGAGCTGATCGCGGCGCTAAAGTCCGCGCGCCAGACCGTCTATGTGGCGCTGCACGCCAACCATCCGCGCGAACTCACGCCGGCAGCCCGGGCCGCCTGTGCACGGATCATCGACGCCGGCGTCGCCATGGTCAGCCAGACCGTGCTGCTCAAGGGGGTCAACGATTCCGCCGAAGTTCTCGAGACCCTGATGCGGGCCTTCGTGGAAACGCGGATCAAGCCCTATTACCTGCACCATGCCGACCTGGCGCCCGGCACCGCACACCTGCGCACAACCCTGGAAGAGGGTCAGGCGCTGATGCGGGCGATTCGCGGCCGCCTGTCAGGTCTGTGCCAGCCCGCCTATGTTCTCGACATACCCGGCGGCCACGGCAAGGTCCCCGTTGGGCCGACATATCTAGAGGAAGGTGGCGCGTTCGATCCGCAGGGGATGCGGCACGCCTATCCGCCCGTGGACTGAGACGGTCGAGCCGCATTTTGCGGCATTCTCGCAACAGTCCTAGTCATTGTTTTCCAAGGCTGAACTTGTGAACGGCGCCTAGGGCCTGACTGCGGCATTATGCGTTCAGGTTTCGGCCTCTGGATTGGTGAGCATGAGGATGACGACGAACGAACCGCCCTGGATTCGCAGTTTCGCGCTTCTCCCACGCCGGATGACGGCAGGCGGCTTTGTGTGGCTTCGGGCCTATGAGTGGCGCTGGCGCAGGATTTCCACCGGTGCGCCTAGCGCGGTGACACCGCAGACCCTGGAGACCCGTCGGGCCCCCAGTCAGGTCCGCAAGGCGCAGTTCGCCGCCCCATAGAGCGCATTTTGATAAGACGGAAATCGTCTGATCGTGTAATCTTGCTTTAAATTCAAAAACCTAGGCTCTGAATGAGCCTTCAGACCGATTCGATCTGAAGGCTTCAGGGTCTACGCCAGGACGATCAGCACCACGCGGCGGTTGGCGGTTCGACCCTCGCGGGTGTCGTTGGGCTGCACCGGAGCATCGGCCCCGTAGGAGATGGTGCTCATCCGGTTCAATGCCACGCCTTGCTGGTTCAGATAGCGGCGCACGGCCTCGGCCCGATCCAGTCCAAGTCGGTAGTTGATTTCCGGCGATCCGGTGGAGTCTGTGTGGCCCTGGATCTCCACATAGACGTTCTTGTTCTCGCTGTTCAGGCGCTGGGCGAATTGCTGCAGACGCGCGATGGCTTCGTCAGAAAGGCCGGCCTTGCCGGTCTGGAAGCGCACGCCGTCGTCGCTGAGCACCATGGAGTACAGGAACTTGCCTTCGGCGAGCATTCCGGCCGCGGTGGCGCGATCGAGGGCTTCGTGGGCGGTCTTGTCCAACTGCTCAATGCGCTGGTCATGGGCGCCCACCCGAGAGGACAGGGGTGCGATCTGTTCATTGACGAACTTCTTGGTGGCGCACCCGGATGCCGCCAGACCAATGGCCAGCATGCTTGCCGCCACCATCACCATCTTGCCAATACGCATTTGCAACTCCCTCAAACCCTGAGATTCGCCCCAAGTCCCGATCGCCATGCTGTGCTGAGATGGGACAGTCAACAGGCGTCTCACCATTCGGGAAATGTGGCGAATTGGTGGCGCGACGCCCGGGCCGGCGATCATAATGCAACGTTAAGCGTCATTCGGCACACTCTGGCCGCCTAGAAGGGCCCATCCCGGACCGGGGAAGACAAAATGTCGAGCAGCCGCACATCCAGCTACCGCCGCATGGCGGATCATTTCGAGCCGGAGTCCGACGATCCGATCACTCAGAAGCGCCTGCGCGGGCATCTGGAGCAGATCGACTACACCGCCTATGCAGCCAATGTTTCGGTGATGCGCCCGGTGGTCGGAGAGGCCGACTCAGCGAGGTTCCAGCGATTGGCCGTGGCAGCCGCGCAGGCCCGGGCGCACTGGGTCGCCGAGGCTCTGGCGATCTCAGAGACTTCCGGCGGGGTGCTCAGCGCCGCACAGGCGGCCAAACTCGCGGCTCTGCGCAACGCCTATCAGGAATTGACCGAGGCCTATGAGGCCCTGAGGCGCATGGTGGAGCGCGGCTACATCGCCTATCATTGGACCCGGCCGGTCTGATCCGTCGAGCGGCGCGCCGTCTGGAGCATCATGTTGCCTCGCGGCTGGGCGAGGGCGCAGACGCTGGCCGTGCCGATAGGACCCTGCTCGTCATAGAGAAAGCAGTCGCCGATGGCCACGCCGTCAGTGGCGCCGTGGTTGCGGACCTCGAAGCCGATCCAGCCTGTCACCGGCGTTCGGTGCAGGTAAACCGTCACATCGGAATTGATGTAGCCCAGGCCCTGGTCGCCGGCGTTGGCGAAGGGGCTGGCGAAATCGGCGGCCAAGGCCACGCGGCCGAAGGGCGTCAGGGGCCAGCCGGCCACCAGATCGCGGATCTCCAGCATCCAGACCCTGCGGTCGCCATGGGTTCCCATAGCGCCGGCGATCGGGCGCATCGCCCACATGCCGCTCATGGCCGCCCGGGGGTCCGTGGGCGGTGCGATCTGATCGGGCGGCGGGACGTCCCAGTTGGGCGGCGTCCACACCACCCCGGGCGGCGCATCGGTACGGCGCAGAAGCTGGGCGGTAGCCAGGGCCACGGGCGTATCGTTTGAGAACAATTCGGCCTCGATCACCTTGATGCGCAGGCCGTCCCGCACCACCCGGGTGGCCATCCGCAGCGGTGACAAATCCGGAAGCTTGTACATGTCCACCGTCAACCGAGCGGGGGAGAATTCCGCCGGGCAGTGACGCCGCTCAATCTCCGCGCCCATCAGGCCGACAACCACCCGGCCATGCAGGGTCGTGGGGCCCCAAGGGCCCTTGGAGATCGGATTGGGAATAAAGCGCTCGCCGTCCGGTGCGAAGAAGGGCTCAAGCGTCGGGTTGGACAACGGAGGTTCCACTTCTTCGGCCGGACTTTGGCTCAGTCGACGCTGATCCCAATGAGGCCCGCACTCGGGTTCTTCTCCACATTGTGGAAACGCGGTTCGAGCGCCGGAATCGCCCTGTCCAGGATCGCCTGCGAATCCCAATTCTCGCCCATGTCCAGCTGTTCGACCACACGGATCTGCGAGAACACCGCCACGGTGTTGCCGGAACAGCCGATGATCTGACCTGTCATTGTCGAGGCCGCCATGGCGATCGCCACCCGTGCCGGCTGATTGGGGCTGATCGCCGCGGCCATGGCCCGCTGACGCTCAAGTCCGGCCTCGTCAGTCACCGGCACCGACTGGGTCATCCGGGTCCAGGCGATCGGCGACAGGCAATTGGCGCGCACGTTGGACCGGGCGCCTTCCAGCGCGATAATCCGCGACAGGCCAGCGACGCCCATCTTTGCCGAGCCATAGTTGGACTGGCCGATGTTGCCGTAGAGGCCGGAGGTGGAGGTGAAGAAGACGTAGGCGCCGTCCTTCTGGTCGCGGAAATGCTCGATTGATGCGCGCGCCACGTTGAAGGCGCCGCGCAGGTGGACTTCCACCACCTTGTCAAAGTCGGCCGGATCCATCTTATGGAACATGGAGTCGCGCAGGATGCCCGCCGGGTTGATCACGGCGTGCAGGCCGCCTAGCTCGCGTTTCGCCTGGTCCACCATGGCCTGGACGGCGGCGAAGTTGGTGATGCTCTCGGAATTGTGGGACGCTTGGCCGCCGGCGGCGCGAATCTCATTGGCGACCGTTTCCGCCGGACCAGCCGATCCCTCGTCGCCCCCGCGCAAGCCGCCGCCGAGGTCGTTGACCAGAACCTTGGCGCCCTCCTTGGCTGCGAGCAGGGCGCATTCGCGGCCGATGCCATTGCCGCCGCCGGTGACCAGCACCACCTTGCCGGAAAGTAGGCCCATTGGGTCCCCCCCAATCACTATGAAACGAAGTCAGTTATCGAGACGGTCAGCCTTGCGCAAGGCGGGAAAAAGCCATGCCCAAAGCCCGGTCACAGCCATGGCGCCGACGCCGCCAAACACCGCCGCGCCCACCGGTCCGAGCAGACGCGCGACCACGCCGCTCTCGAACTCGCCGAGTTCGTTTGAAGCGCCGATAAACAGGAACGAGACCGCTGAGACGCGCCCGCGCATCTGATCGGGGGTTACGATCTGGACCAGGGTCTGGCGCACGAACACCGACAGCATGTCCGCGCCCCCTACAATCGCCAGGGCCAGAAGCGACAGGGGCAGGGACTTCGACAGCCCGAACACCAAGGTGGCCGCGCCGAAGGCCGCGACGCCCCAGAACATGATCACGCCGGCGTGGCGGCGGATCGGATAGGCGGCGAGCCATAGGCCCACAAGCGCCGCGCCGACGGCTGGTGCGGCGCGCAGCAGGCCAAATCCCTCTGGTCCGGCGTGCAGCACGTCTTTGGCGAACACTGGCAACAGCGCCGTCGCCCCCCCCAGCAGCACCGCGCACAGGTCCAGCGAGATCGCTCCGAACACAATGCGGTTCGACCAGACATATGCCAGCCCCTCCTTCATCAGCGCCCAACGCGAACCCGGACTGACCACTGGCTTGCCGCTCTCGGTGACCATCGCCAACAGCACCGCTGCGACCAGATAGAGCCCGCCGGCCGTGGCGAAGGCGGCGGTCGGCGAGACCGCCAGGATGACGCCGCCCAGCGCAGGTCCTAGGATTGACCCGCCCTGCCACGACAGGGAATTCCAGGCGATCGCCCGCGGCAGCAATTCACGCGGCACCAACATCGGCCCGAAGGCCGACGCGGCGGGGCCCATGTAGGCGCGAGCAACGCCGAACAGAGCCGAGACCGCCAGCAGCAGCGGCAGGGTGGCGAAGCGAAAATGGATCGCACAGGCCAGGAGCGTCGCCGTCACGGCCTGGCCAGCGAAGCAGAGCAGCTGGATCATCTTGCGGTCATGACGATCGGCGGATTCTCCCGCCGGCAACGACAACACCAGCACCGGGATGAAGGCGGCCAGGCCCACCAGGCCCACATAAAGCGACGCCTGCTTCACATCCATCGAGCGTCGGGCGATCTCATAGACCACCCAGCCCAGCCCGACGCTCAAGATCTGCACGGCGAGGGTGGAGATCGCCCTGGAAAACCAGAACAACATATAGCCCCGACGACGAAGCAGATCGGCGGCGGTGGCGGCGGGCGTGGCGGTATCGGACATGGACGGCTCAACTTGGCCTGCGCCGGTCGCGGCTGCAACCCGGGTGCATAAGGTTGACCCGCGGCGACCAAGGCCCTATTTGCCCGGCGCTTCGAGGCCGACCATGCGACGAATTCGACCCTGCGCTCCTGGCGCGTCCGCTTGAACCGCCCGGCGGCGCCTTTGCTGGCGCCGCGCCGCCCGATTTCCGTCCTCGAAAGCCGCCAATTTCCATGACCGCCCAGCCGATCCGGGGCCCAGCGCTCCGCTACCAGTCGGAACGTCCAGAAGATTCGCTTTTGGCCGAAGCGCTGATTGAGCGCGTCTTCGGGCCGGGGCGGTTCGTCAAGTCCTCGGAAAGGGTGCGCGAGTTCGCGACCTTCCGAGGCGATCTTTCCTTCTGCGCCTGGAGCGATGGCCGGCTTGTTGGCGTGGTCCACCAGCATCTGATCAGCATAGGCGGGCGCAATCTGGTGTTCCTCGGACCACTGGCCGTGGAGGCGGAAGCGCGCAAGTCCGGGGCCGGTCTGGGGCTGGTGGCGCAGGCCTGCGCAGCTGCGGACGCCGCCGGTTATCCCGCGGTGCTGCTTGTGGGCGATCCGCCGTTCTTCGCCCGCGCCGGGTTTGTCATGGCGCCGGCGGGCCGCATCATTATGCCCGGCCCAGTGGATCCGCACCGCCTGTTGATCCGGGCTCTCAGCGCCGGTGGCGCTGACAATCTGGCGGGACCGGTCGCCGCGCCGATCTGAACGGCGCTTGAGACCGCGGACGCCCCGCCCTACCTTTGCCCTATGACGGATTCTGCGACGAAGGTTTCGCTGGACCAGGCGATCGAGGCGGTGCGCGCCCAGGCCCCGGGCCGCGGCCTGCCGCCAGTGCATCTCTGGAATCCCGACCACAGCGGCGAAATCGACATCGTCATCCGCCGGGACGGGTCTTGGGTTCATGAGGGCGGACGGATCAACCGCGACGCCTTGGTGCGGCTTTTCTCGACGATCCTGCGCAAGGACCCTGACGGCTACTGGCTGGTCACACCGGCGGAGAAGATGCGGTTGACGGTGGAGGATGCGCCCTTCGTCGCCGTGCGCGTGGACCGGGTCGGCGAGGCGCTGGTGTTCGAAACCAATGTCGGCGATCGAGTGGCGGCGGGGCCGGACAATCCCATCCGGGTCGAAGTGGATGAGTCCAGCGGCGAGCCCAGACCCTATGTGCATGTGCGCCGCGGCCTCGAGGCGCTTATCTCCCGCTCGGTGTTCTATGAGTTGGCCGAGATGTCCGAGCCGCGCGCGACGCCTGACGGCCCGGCCATGGCGGTCTGTTCCGGCGGCGCCTGGTTCGTCATCGGGCCGGAATGGACGGACGCGCCGTGATTGACGCCCCGCCGACCAAGCGGCGCGAATGGATCGCCGGACGCCTGGATCCGCTCAATCATGGCGAAGACCAGGATGGCGCCAGTCCCCGCGTCATCGACCAGAGTCCATGGGCGGTCGTTAACCCAGCCGCGCCGCATGTGCCCGCCGCGGTGCTGGTTGGTTTGGTGGAGCGCGACGACGGTCTGACGGTGCTGCTGACCCGTCGCTCCGACAATCTGAGGAGTCATACCGGCCAGGTGGCGCTGCCGGGCGGGCGCCGCGATCCGGGCGAGACCGCCTGGCAGACGGCGCTTCGGGAGGCCGAGGAGGAGGTGGGCCTCGATCCCGCCTTTGTTGATCTGGTGGGCCTGATGACGCCGTTTCTCACCGGCACCAATTATCTGATCACCCCGGTTGTGGGCTTCATCCGACCAGGGTTCACCCTGACACCCAACGCCGATGAGGTCGCCGATGTGTTCGAGACACCCCTCGGCTTCCTGATGGACATGACCAACTACGCCGAGCACGAGATCGAATCGCCCGATGGCGTCACCCGCCGCTTTTTCGCGGCCACCCACGATGACCGCTATATCTGGGGTGTGACCGCCACCCTGCTGCGCGCGCTCTACAGCCGCCTCTATGAGGTGGCGCCGGGTGGTTAGGGTCATCCTGCTTCGGCTGTGGCTGGCGGCGCTGCCGTTTGGGGTCTGGTTCCTCTGGCGGGCCTGGTCGCGGCATACCGGACGCGAAATGGGCTCGACGCCCTGGGGATGGCTCGCGGGCCTTGGCGGGGCCCTGCTCGCCGGATCCCTGATTCTCGGCGTCTTGTTTCGGCCTGGCCATGGCGACGAGGTTTACGTGCCGGCCGAAGAGCAGGCTGGCGGAAGCCTGGCGTCCGGGCATTACGCACCCAAGGGCGGCGGCGGATGAGTGAGACCGTCGGTCGCCCCGACTGGCTCACCGCGCCGCAAACGGCGGCGGTGATGGACGCCCTGGAAAGGGCTGGCGGTACGGACTGCGCAAGGTTCGTGGGCGGCTGCGTGCGAAACGCCGTCCTGGGAGAGCCGGTAGGTGATCTGGACATCGCCACCCTCTTGCCCCCGGAGGCTGTGATCGCGGCGCTGAAGGCGGCGCGGCTGAAGGCCATACCCACCGGGGTCGAGCACGGCACCGTGACAGCGTTGTCGGAGGGGCGGACTTATGAGATCACAACCCTTCGCCGAGACATTGAGACGGACGGCCGCCGCGCGGTTGTGGCCTTCACCACCGACTGGGTGGAAGACGCCGGCCGGCGGGATTTCACGCTCAACGCCCTCTATGCGACGCGGGATGGAGTCGTTCTCGATCCCCTGGGCCGAGGCTTGGAGGACGCGCGCGCCGGGCGGATCGTCTTCGTGGGGGAGGCGCAGGCCCGAATCCGTGAAGACTATCTGCGTATCCTGCGGTTCTTCCGTTTCCTGGCCTGGTACGGCCGCGGCGGGCCCGACTCCGCCGCCGTGGCGGCCTGCGCGGCGTTGAAGGGCGGCATCTCGACCTTGGCCGCGGAACGGGTCTCCGCGGAGATCCTGAAGCTTCTGAACGCGGCCGACCCACGGGCGGCGGTGGCGCTAATGGACGAGACTGGCGTTCTGGGCGCGGCGTTGCCGGAGGTGGGTGACAGGTCACGGTTCGATGCGTTGGTGCGCCAGGAGACTGAGTTGCTGTTCGCCGGTGACGCGCTGCTACGCCTGGCGGCGCTGCTGTCGCCGGATGTGGAGGCGGCCCGGGCGGCGGCGACAAGACTGAGGCTTTCTAACGCCCAGCGTGACCGGGTGTCCGCCGCGCAAGGGACGACGCCGCCCCTGGCAGCGGCGATGACGCCGCGCGACGTTCGACGCGCGGTCTACCTACTGGGGGCGAAGGTGTTCGCGGACCGGGCGCGGCTGGCCTGGGCCGCCGAGACAGACACCGCCGCCACGCCTGACTGGCGCGCGATCCTGGCCCAGGCGGCGAGTTGGACGGCGCCGATGTTTCCCGTCGGCGGAGAGGCCGCCGCCGCCGCTGGCCTGCCGCGTGGACCGAAGTTGGGCCAGGTGCTGCGGGCGTTGGAGGCCTGGTGGGTCGATGCGGACTTTCCTGACGACACGGCGGCGTTGCAGGCGAGGCTCACCGAACTGGCGGCGGCGGCGAAATGAGGCTTGGCATCCTGGAGGCCGGGCGGCCGCCGCGCAGTCTCCAGCCCCAGTTCGGCGAATACCCAGCCATGTTCCGCGCCCTACTGGGCGAGGACGCCTACGACTATGCGACCTATCGGGTGTTCGATGGCCAATGGCCCGATCGACCCCAAGCCTGTGACGCCTATCTGATTACCGGCGCCGCGGCCGGCGTCTATGATCCGCTGCCTTGGATAGACGAGTTGAAGGCTTTTCTGCGGGCGGCGAAGGGCCGCGCGGCGCTGGTGGGCATCTGCTTCGGCCATCAGGTGATGGCGGAAGCGTTTGGAGGGCTGGTGCGCAAGTCGCCGAAAGGCCGCGCCATTGGCGTGCAGGAATATCAGGTTCAGAATTCGATGGCCTGGATGGATGGCCGCCACCGATTCCGTTGCGCGGCGGCACATCAAGATCAGGTTGTGGAGGTCCCGCGGGACGCAGAGGTGGCGGCGGGTAACAGGTTCTGTCCCAACGGCATGCTGACCTATTTAGACCAGCCGGCCATGTCGCTGCAGCTGCATCCGGAGTTCGAGCCGGCCTTCACGGCGGCCCTGATGGACGGGCGCCTAGGGGAGATCTACACCGAGGTTGAACTGGCGCAGGGCCGCGCCAGCCTGGAGGTTCCTGACGATCGGGCGGCGGTGGCGGAGTGGATCAGGGGGTTTCTGGCCCAGGTTTGAGTTCAAGGCCACGCCGTCAGCGGCGGCATTGACGACAGGATTGATTCGATATTCCCGCCGGTCTTCAGGCCGAACATGGTGCCGCGGTCGTAGAGCAGGTTGAACTCAACATAACGGCCTCTGCGGACGAGTTGTTCCTGGCGGTCTGCCTCGGTCCAGGGTTCTCCCATGCGGCCCCGCACGATTCTCGGATAGACGTCCAGGAAGGCCTCGCCAACGTCGCGGGTGAACGCGAAGTCGCGCTCCCAGTCGCCGGAATTGTGGTGGTCGTAAAAGATGCCGCCGATCCCGCGCGGTTCGTTGCGGTGGGGCAGGAAGAAATATTCGTCGCACCGGGCCTTGTAGTCGGCGTGCCAGGCTGGATCGTGGCGATCGCAGGCGGCCTTCAGCGCAGCGTGGAAGGTCAGCGCGTCGGGGGCGTCCTGGCTTCGCTGCACGTCCAGGGTCGGCGTGAGGTCCGCGCCGCCGCCGAACCAGCTGTGCCGCGTGGCCAGGTAGCGGGTGTTCATATGCACCGCAGGGACCTTGGGGCTCTTCATATGGGCGATCAGGCTGATGCCAGTGGCGGTGAAGCTGGGATCCTCCTCGGCGCCGGGCATGGTCCTGGCCATCTCCGGTGTGAACTTGCCGTGCACCAGCGAGATGTGGACGCCGCACTTTTCGAACAGCCGGCCACGCAGGAAACCCATCACGCCGCCCCCGCCGGCTGGGCGCACCCAGGGCTTCAGTTCGAAGCGGCCAGGCTCGCCGGGGTAGAGGTTTGCGGGCGCTTCATCCTCAAGCTGCTCGAAGGCCGCGACGATGCGGTCGCGCAGCGAATCGAACCAGGCGCGGGCGCGAATGTTTTTTTCGTCCAGGGCGGTGTCGGTCATGGGGGGGCTCGCTTAGGAAATCCGTCAGTCTGGCGCAACGCTTCGCAAAGGGCGATCGCCGCTGCATTGACCACGTTCAAAGATCGCGCGCCGGCGGATAGGGGAATCAACAGCGCTGCGTCTACCGCATCATGCACCGCATCGGGGACTCCAGCGCTCTCGCGGCCAAACAGCAGGACGTCGTCGGGATGATATTGAAAATGCTGAAATTCTTGGTTTGATTGCGTGGAAAACAGAATCAGACGGCGCTGTTTTCCGCGCATGGCGGCGGTGAAATCCGCCCATCCGGCGTGGCGTGTGACCTCGGCTTGGGCGGCATAGTCCAGCGCGGCGCGACGCACGGCGGAGTCGGATAGCGGGAAGCCGCACGGCTCCACAACCTCGATCGGAACCCCCAGGCAGGCCCCAAGACGAATCGCCGCGCCAAGGTTTTGCGGAATGTCCGGTTGAAAAAGCGCCAAACGCATTCTAAGCGATCCAGCCACGGGACTAGCGGGGCATAAGACGAATCGAGGGGGCCGTCCTGCGGCGTTGACGCAGAGCAATTTCCCCAACGTATGTCGGTTGCAGCGTAGGTTCCAAAGCGGGTCCTGACCAGCTTGTCTGGTCGGACTGCAGGGTGGGCTCCATATGGATGGGGCCCGGAGGGTTCGGGCGGTGCGCCGTTCGGATCGAAAACGAAGGGTAGCTTAGGTGGCCGACACCGCAGTGGGCGCAGGACCCGACCATCACGCCGCGGGCGACGACCCGAATCGGCGCGACTTCATTCACATCGCGGCCTCAGTCGCCGCCCTAGGGGCCGTTGGCGCGCTGGCTTGGCCGTTCATCGACCAGATGAACCCCGCCGGCGACACCTTGGCCCTGGCGTCGATCGAGTTCGATCTGAGCAAGGTCGTCGAGGGCCAGCAGGTGACCTTGAAATTCCGCGGCAAGCCGCTGTTCGTGCGTCACCGCACGTCGGCCGAGATCGCCGCGGCGATCAAGGATGATCACGCCAGCATGCGCGATCCGCAGACCGATGAGGTGCGCCACAAGCCCGGGAAGGCCGAATGGCTGATCCTGCTGGGCAGCTGCACGCACCTTGGCTGCGTGCCGACTTTCGGTGGCGGTGAGTACGGCGGCTGGTTCTGCCCGTGCCACGGCTCGGTCTACGATACCTCGGGCCGCATCCGCAAAGGCCCCGCGCCGAAGAACCTGGAGGTGCCCGAATACGCCTTCCTTTCGGAAACCAAGGTGAAGGTGGGCTGATCATGAGCGGACACTCGACCTACGAACCCAAGTCCGGCTTCGAACGCTGGCTCGATGAACGGCTCCCGATCCTGCGCTGGAGCGCGGATCACATGATGAGCTTCCCGACGCCGAAGAACCTGAACTACTGGTGGACCTTCGGCGCCATCCTGGCCATGTGCCTGGGGGTCCAGATCGTCACCGGCATCATCCTGGCGATGCACTACGTGCCGCACGAGTCGCTGGCCTTCAATTCGGTCGAGCGGATCATGCGCGACGTCAACTACGGCTGGCTGATCCGCTACCTGCACGCCAACGGGGCCTCGATGTTCTTCATCGCGGTCTACATCCACATGTTCCGCGGCCTCTATTACGGCTCCTACAAGGCGCCGCGGGAGGTGCTGTGGATCCTGGGCTGCATCATCTTCTTCCTGATGATCGCCACGGCCTTCATGGGCTATGTGCTGCCCTGGGGTCAGATGAGCTTCCATGGGGCGGTGGTGATCACCAACCTGATCGGCTCGCTGCCGATTATCGGCAAGCCGGTGACCACATGGCTGTGGGGCGGCTTTGCGGTGGGCGGGGCGACCCTCAACCGCTTCTTCTCGCTGCACTATCTGCTGCCCTTCATGATCGCCGGCGTCGTCGGCCTGCACATCTGGGCGCTGCACGTGCCGGGCAACAACAACCCAACCGGCGTGAACGTGAAGTCCAAGGAGGACACCGTTCCCTTCCATCCGTACTACACGGTGAAGGACGGCTTCGCGATGTCGGTGTTCCTGATCATGTTCGCGGTGTTCGTGTTCTACTTCCCGAACGTGCTGGGCCACGCGGACAACTATGTGCCGGCCAATCCGCTGGTGACGCCGGCGCACATCGTGCCCGAGTGGTATCTGCTTCCCTTCTACGCGATCCTGCGGGCGGTTCCGGACAAACTGATCGGCGTGCTGCTCATGTTCGGCGCCATCGCGGCGCTGTTCATCCTGCCCTGGCTCGACACCTCAAGGGTGCGGTCGATGCGTTACCGACCGACGGCGAAGCTCTATTTCATGATCTTCGTCCTGGCCTGCATTGTATTGGGCTTCTGTGGCGCCCACCCGCCGGACCAGCAGGTCATCAACGGGTTCGCCACCTTCCAGCTGCTCGACTCCGACCTCAACACCTGGGTCTGGCTGTCGCGAATCGGGACGCTCTACTACTTCGCGTTCTTCTTCTTCATCCTGCCGCTGCTCGGCCTGACCGAAACACCGTTGCCGACCCCGGAGTCGATCTCCGAGCCGGTCCTGTCGAATTCCGCCAACGCGCCGGCCGGCGCCGCGGCATCGCCTGAAAAGAGGGGTTGAGCCCAAGATGCTGCGCAAAGGTATCGCTCTCGCGGCGCTGGGCCTCGCGTTCCTGGCCGCTCCGGCTCTGGCGAACACCAACGCCCTGCCGCCCAAGGAAGCTCACTGGAGCGACTCTGGGCCGTTCGGCAAGTTCGACCAGGCCCAGCTCCAGCGGGGCTACAAGGTTTACCGGGAGGTCTGCTCGGCCTGCCACTCCATGAACCTGATGTACTTCCGCAACCTGGGACAGCCCGGCGGGCCGTTCTACGAAGAGAAGTACAAGAACCCCAACGACAACCCCTATGTGAAGTCGATCGCCAAGGACTATCAGGTCGACGACATCGACAGCGAGACCGGCGACGTGGTCAAGCGGGCGGCCACATCGGCCGACGCCTTCCCGGCGCCGTTCCCCAATGAGGCGGCTGCGCGGGCCTCCAACGGCGGGGCCCTGCCGCCGGACCTGTCGGTGATCATCAAGGCCCGCGAAGAAGGACAGGAGTACGTGTATTCGATCCTGACCGGGTTCGGTGCGGCGCCGCCTGCGGGGCTGAAGATCGAGGCGGGCAAGTACTATAATCCTTACTTCCCCGGCGGTGTCATTGGCATGACCCCGCCGCTGGCGGCGGACAAGGTCACCTTCGATGACGGGACGAAGTCCACCGTCGATCAGCAGGCGAAGGACGTAGTGGCGTTCCTCACCTGGGCCTCGGACCCCAAAGCCCAGGAGCGCAAGCAGTTTGGACTGGGGGCGATGATCTATCTGCTGATCTTCTCTGGGCTCCTCTACGCTAGCTACCGCCGCATCTGGCGCAACGTCGCCCACTGAAACCGTACTAACGGGCCGGCGTCAGATAAAGCCGGCCCGCCGGGAAGTCGAAGCGCAGCCGATAGTGCGATAACACCCGTCCGCCGATCAATCCGGCGGGTGGGGGTCCGTTCGCGGTTCCCTTCATCAGGCCCGTATCGACGTCACGATAGATATCGCCGGCGAAGATCAGGTTCGCCAAGGGCGCGCGCCAGACCCCACCGGGATACAACTCCTGCGGTTTGCTTGCGGCCGGCGCGCTCGCCACGCGATCATCCAGGCGCAACGACAGGTCCATCCCGGTGGCCGGAGTGAAATCGGCCGGCCAGCTGTGAGCGCCGTCGGCGACAGCGGCCTGGACCACCGGCAGATCGCTCGCCCAACCCATCTCCAGCAGCCGGCCCGCGTTGAAGGCCGGTGCGGCGCCGGGGTCATGGATGGCGAGCCGGCAGGGCGCGAAGCTCACGTCAACGATCCGCTCGCGCAGCAGGTCGACGCCGATCACTCCGGCAACGGGCGTAGCGAGAAAGACGGTGCGCGCGTCCAGGTCCGCCACCGCTATTGGCCGGTCCGCCCAGGTCACACCAGCCAGCCGCACTGATCCCTTCAACGCTACGTCCTTGAAGCCCGCCGCCTGGGCCTGGGTCTCAGCCAGCAGGGTGCGCGGTTCGCCGGTGTCGATGACGAAGTCACCGGTAACGCCCATCACCTCGGCCGGCGCGATGAGCACGCCGCGGTCTAAGTTGCAGGCGACCTCGCCGGCCCACGATGGCGCGGCGAACGCGAGCAGCAGCAGGGCCTGGAGCGCTGATTTCACGGAGCCAGCATAGCCAAGGTCCCGGATCAGCGCGAGCGGGCTCGGACTCAAGCCTCAGGCGTCGCCGCGCCCGCCGCCGCTTCGCATGAACAGTTGCAGGGTCCGCAGCCGCGATAGGCGCGCGGAGTCCGCGTGAAAACCGTTGGGCGCCACAAAGGCGTGGCCGGCGTCGTATTCATGGACCGCCAGATCCGGATGGGCGGCGCGGATGGCGGCGACGGCGGCCGGCGGGATCAGTTCATCGCTCCGGCCCAGGTGCAGGATGGTGGGAACCTTGGGCGCCTCACCCAGATAGTCGGTGATCTGACCGCCATAATAGCACGCCACGGCCGACAGCCCCCTGCAGCGCGCCGCCGCCAGCCAGGCGGTCGTGCCGCCAAAGCAGAAGCCCAGGACGAACACCGGGGGTTTAAGCGCGTCGATGGCGGCCTGCACCGCGTCCAGCACATCGGCGCCCCAGGCCGCGCGCTGAGCAAAACCCTCCTGGCGCGCGTACTGTTTGCTGTCCGTGTCCCGCTCGGCGAATCCGCGCCCGTAGCGGTCGAAAAGGCTGGGGAGCAGTGTCTCATAGCCATCCTCCGCAAACCCGTCGGCCAGGCCGCGCAGGTGCGGCGTCACGCCCCAGATCGCGTGCAGGATCACCAGGCCGCCCCGCCGGGCGTCACTTACCGGGGCGCGGTAGGCGTCAAACCGGAAGCCGTCGACGCCGCTTGCGACCTGGATTGTTTCGCCCACCGTTGGTCAGGACTGGTTGAAGAGGTCGAGCGTCCGCTGGCGGGCGAGTGTGGCGCTGGCCTCACTGTAGCGGGCCGGGTCCTCATTGTTGAAGCCGTGCCCGGCGTCGTCATAGATGTAGACCGGCACGCCCGGATTCGTCGCGTTCACCGCGGCCTTGACTTCATCGCAGGGGATCCCGGCATCCTGACGGCCCAGGTGCAGGATCACGGGGCAGCGGGGACGCTTGTCGGCATTGGCCTTGACCATTGAACCGTAATAGCTGGAGGCTGCGGCAAGGCCCTCGACATCCGCCGCGGCGAGCCAGGCGACAGATCCGCCGTAGCAATAACCCACGATGCAAACCTTGCCCTTGGGCGCCAGCACGTCACGTACGGCGGCCACATCGCTCATCGCCTGCTCCATCGGCGTGGCGCGCATGTGGGCCACGCCCTTGGCGATGCCATCGGGATCGTGCGCGACGCTGAAACCCGGTTCGGCGCGGTCGTACATCGAGGGCGCGATCGCTTCGTATCCCAATGACGCCCAACGGTCGACGTCGCGGATCACATGCCGGTCGATACCGAAAATCTCCTGGATGACGATCACGCCGCCCTTGCGCTCACCGTCCGGCGCGGCGTGATAGGCGCCAAATTCAAAGCCGTCTGCGCCCCTTACCTTGATCATTTCGCCCATCTTCGTCCCCTGTTTCCTGGACCCTTATCCGATCAGGTGGAATCACCTGATCGGGATCATAAGGGTCCATCTTCAAAAAATTCAGAGTGTGAAGGGCGCCACAACCGGTGTCCACTTGTGGCTGTCACGCTCTGGCTCAGACATTGAAGCGGAAGTTCATCACATCCCCGTCCTGGACGACATATTCCTTGCCCTCCTGGCGGAATTTCCCGGCCTCCCGCGCGCCTGCCTCGCCTTTCAGGCGGACGTAGTCATCGTATGCGATGGTCTCCGCGCGGATGAAGCCCTTCTCGAAGTCGGTGTGGATCACCCCGGCCGCCTGGGGGGCGGTGTCGCCCTTGTGGATTGTCCAGGCGCGGGCCTCCTTTGGACCCACGGTGAAATAGGTCTGCAGCCCCAGCAGGTGATAGGCCTCGCGGATCAGCTTGTTGAGCCCCGGTTCGGTCAAGCCCAGGGTCTCAAGGAACTCGCCGCGCTCGGCGGCGTCGAGCATGGCGATCTCGCTTTCGATCTGGGCGGAGATGGTCACGCTGTCGGCGCCGTCGCGGGCCGCACGCTCCTTGACCAGGCGCGACATCTCATTGCCCTCGGCCGCCGCTGCCTCATCGACATTGGCCACATAGAGCGCCGGCTTTGAGGTGAGAAGCTGCAGCATCCGCCAGGCTTTCTCGTCCTCGGGCGCGACGCTGGCCTTGCGGGCCGGACGTCCGGCATTAAGCTCCGTCAGCGCCAGCTGAGCAAGGCGCAGGGTCTGGGCGCTCTCCTTGTCCCCCGTCTTGGCGCGCTTCTCCAGGTTGACCAGACGTTTCTCTAGGCTTTCCAAGTCGGCGAGCATCAGTTCGGTTTCGATGGTCTCCAGGTCCGCCAGCGGATCGACACGGCCTTCCACGTGGGTCACGTCATCGTCGATGAAGCATCGGGTGACAAAGGCCACCGCGTCGCAATCGCGGATGTTGGCCAGGAACTGATTGCCCAACCCCTCGCCCTTGGATGCGCCGCGCACCAGCCCGGCCACGTCGACAAAATTGATCCGCGCCGGAATGATCTCTTTCGATGGGATGATGCCGGCCAAGGCTTCAAGCCGCGGCTCAGGCACCGCCACGTCGCCGACATTGGGCTCGATGGTGCAGAACGGATAGTTGGCCGCCTGGGCCTGCGCCGTCTGGGTGAGTGCGTTGAAAAGGGTCGACTTGCCGACGTTCGGCAGGCCGACGATGGCGACTTTGAGGGCCATGGAGTGTCCGGGAGGATTATGAGGCGCGCCGACCTACCACGGGGCGGCGCGCAGGCAAACCGCGTTCGGTCCGTTAGACTCGCCGGGATCAGGCAGAGCCCAGCGCCTGTGCGGCGAGGTCGCGCCAGGCCTTGGCCTCCTTGCGGAAGTGGCGATTGGTCTTGGCGATGCGCCGGTCCATTTCGGCGATTGCGTCCTTGGCGTCGTCGCGCCGGCCAGTGCGGGCCATGAAGGCGGCATAGCGGCCTAGGCCCTCGAACCCCGGTAACCGCTGGGCGGCCCATTGATAGGCGGTCTCGGCGTCGCGTATGCGGCCCAGGCCCTCATTGGCGCGGCCCAGGGCCAGCGCCACGGCCGGCGTGCGGCCGTCCGCCTCATCCTCGGACATCCGGTTCAGAATCTCCAGGGCTTCGGCATGGCGGGACAGCTCGATCAGCGCGCGGGCGCGGCCGAGCAGCAGTGTCGGGTCCTCGGCGTGGATCCCCTGTGCGGCCTTGGCGTAGAGGGTCTCCGCTTCGGCGTACTGACCCAGGTCACTCGCCGCCTCGGCCAGCTTCGACTGGTTGCGCACTGTAGGGGCGTCCTCGCAGGCGGCCTTGGCCTCGCGGTAGGCGCGGGTGGGGTCCAGCTTGCGGCGGGCGGCCTGGCCCAACTGCTGAGCCTGGCGTCCCCCGAACAGTTCCGGCAGCACGTTGGTCACCAGATAGACCACGCCGCCTAGAGGTTGGAACGCCAGGATGATCCACAGCCAATAGGTTTCGCGCCCGCTGCGCACCACGTGGACACACAGCAGAATCGCCATGACCATCGAGAAGCCAAATAATATCGGCACGGCTCTGTCTCTACCTCTCCGCGTTATCCCACGCGGAATTTCGCCGGGTCAATCTTCGCGACGGGCGGCCTTTGGGTCGGATTTCTCGGCCGGCGCCAGGCGCATCACCTCGGTCTGGAATTTTTCGTCCTCGCCGGCGGCCAGCAACGGCGCCGCCTCGGCGCAGGCGCTCAGCAGCGACTCCACCCACGCGTGTTCCACCTTATGGAAATCCGACAGCACGTGGCCCTGTACTCTGTCCTTATGGCCCGGATGGCCGGTTCCCAGCCGAGCGCGGCGAAAGTCCGGACCTATGTGTGCGGTGATGGAGCGCACGCCGTTGTTGCCCGCGGCCCCACCGCCGTTCTTCATGCGGAAGCGCCCGGGCGCGAGGTCGATTTCATCGTAGAAGACCACCAGATCGGCCGGGGTGAGCTTAAAGAATTTCAGGGCCTGGGCGACCGCGCGGCCGCTCTCATTGTAGAAGGTCTGGGGCTTCAGGATAAGGGCCTTCGCTGGTCCCGCTGGCGTCGGGATTTCGCCTTCGCGGGTCAGGCTCTGGAATCGCGAGCGTTCGGCCGCGAACCGCCAGCGGCGCGCGATGGCGTCAACGGCCATGGCGCCGATGTTATGACGGTTCGCCGCGTAGCGGGGGCCGGGATTGCCGAGGCCAGCGAGGATCAGCATCCGATCCTTCGCCCGGCCAAGTCTTAGGCGTCGCCGCCCGCCGCCTCGCTGTCAGCCGCCGCGTCTACTGACGCCTGGGCCGAGGAGCCAGCGACAGTGGCGACCACGGTTTCCGCGTCCGCCGTGGCGGTCGCCCCGGCTGGCAGTTTCAGGTCGCTGATGCGAATCGTATCGCCGATCTCCAGACCGGTGAGGTCAACCACCAGATCCTCAGGGATGTGGTCCGCGGCGACCGAAATCTCGACGTCGTGGCTCACCACATTCAGCGTGCCGCCACGCTTCAGGCCCGGTGAATCTTCGTGGTTGCGGAAGTGGACCGCAACCGAAATGCGGATCGTCTGATGCTCATCGACCCTATAGAGATCAAAATGCCACGGTTCGTCGGTGACCGGATGCATCTGCACATCCTTGGCGATTACCGGCTGAGATTCCTCACCGTACTTCAGGGTGACAAGGTGGCCGAGCAGCTTGCCGGTATAGAGCGCCTTGCGGAATTCATTGGCGCGCACGGAGATGGCCACCGGCTCAAGCGTTCCGCCATACAGGATGCCAGGAACCTTGCCGTCCCGGCGCGCGGCGCGCGCTCCGCCGGTGCCCGTGCGGTCGCGCACTTCAACGTTCAATACGATATCGGCCATGGCTCAGTCTCAAAACGAAGCCGCCGCGCGAAGCTGCGCGGCGAGCGTGTCCGACCCCTGAGGGGCCGAAAGGTGCGGGTGTTTACACGCTTGAAGTCGCGGTTGCAACGGCTCCGGCGTGGGCATTGCGGCCAATTTTTATTTGGCGGCCAGCTTCTTTGCTGCGGGCTTTTTGGCGGTTGGGCGCTTGGCGACCGGGTTGTAGGGCCGGGCGGTGGCTGACATCTGCATCTTTGGCGGCGTCTCGGGCACGACGGCGCCGGTGGCCTTCATCAGGCAGCGTCCGGTATCCATCATCACATGCTCGCCCAGGCAGAAGACATCCTCGTAATGGGGCTTCGCCACCGCTAGGCATTGATAGAGGTTGAGCTTGGCGAGCTTCATGCAGGTAACGCCGCCGGGGTCGGCCATCAGACCCGAGATCTCGTTGAAATGGGCGTCGTCGCCGTGGCCCAGAGCGGCGAGCGCCGCGACGGCCAGCGACCGATTCACGAGGGTGGTGTTGGCGGAGGGCGCCGGCGACATCATCGTCGAGGCCCGGGTGGTCGTCATGGCCTCCTGCAGACGCGCCACCGCCGCGCTGTCGGACATTGGCGGTGCGGACGAGGCGGTCTTGGTGGCTGCCAGTCGCCCGGCTCGATCGGCCACTTCGCCCTTGGACCAGGCGGCATGCTGGATGTCATAGGCCGATTGCTTGATGACCTTGCCCTGGTCATAGACCGCACGGCCCTGGCCGCCGATCACATCCGCGACTGTTGCTCCAGCGCTCGCCGCGCCTGGAAAAGCGGTCACATAGTAGGGATTGCGCAGGATGGCGAACGCCACTTCCTGGCGTTGTTGTTCGGACTTGTATGACTTGAAGGCGTCCATGAACGCCTTGTCCTGAAGGGCGACCACCGCGCCATAGGCCATCGCGCCGCGCACCATGGCGTTGGGTTCATAGGCGACTCCTGTCGCCAGGGAGCGTGCGACAGATGCGCCGTCGGTGAATCCAGGCGATATGGCCGTAGTGCGCGTCATGTAGGCGCTATAGGCCGCCGCTTCCTGGATCAGTTGCGTCGAAACTGAAATCGCCCGGGGCGGGGGCGTCGGCTCGGGTTTGGGTTGCTTGGACTTGGCAGAGGATTCGGACCCGCTGATGGCCACGACGACCAGGGCCAGGCCTGCAATTGTTGCGGCCAGCCTCGGGCGATTATTATTCGTCATCGCGTCATTCCCCTTCGTACCACGCAGTGAATAATTCGCGTCGCGGGCGAGATTGTGTCGATGGGTATGAACAGTCAGTGACTGTGTTGCGTCAATTCGTCCCGTCGCCCCAAGGTCAGTCGAAGAGCTTTGAAACCGACTCTTCGTTGGCGATGCGGCGGATGGCTTCGCCGATAAGTGGGGCGCAGCCCACACGGCGAATCTTGCCGCAGGCGGCGACAGTCTCGGTGGCCTCAATGGAATCGGTGATCACCAGTTCTTTAAGCACTGAATTGGCGACCCGGTCCGCGGCTGCGCCTGACAGGACGCCGTGGATGACATAGGCGGAGACCTCGCTCGCGCCGGCTTCCATCAGTGACTTGGCGGCGCTGCACAGCGTGCCGGCGGAATCGACGATATCATCGTAGAGGATCAGTCGGCGGCCTGCGACATCACCGATGATATTGGCCACCTCGCTCTGTCCGGGAGCGCTTCTGCGTTTGTCGACGATCGCCAGGCCGCCGCCCAGCCGGCTCGCAACCGCCGCCGCCCGCACCACGCCGCCGGCGTCCGGCGACACGACCAGCAGCTCGTGCGGGTTAGGATAGTGCGCCTTGATGTCAGCCGCCATCAGCGGGGCCGCCATCAGATTGTCGGTGGGAATGTCGAAGAAGCCCTGAATCTGGCCGGAATGCAGGTCCATCATCAGCGCTCGGTCGGCGCCGGCCCGGGTGATCAGGTTCGCCACCAGCTTGGCCGAAATGGGCGTGCGCCCGCCGGTTTTCCGGTCCTGGCGGGCATAGCCGTAGTAGGGCATCACCGCGGTGATCCGCCGGGCCGACGCGCGTTTCAGTGCGTCGATGCAGATCAACAGCTCCATCAGGTTGTCGTTGGCCGGAAAGCTGGTGGGCTGCAGGACGAAGACGTCTTCGCCGCGCACGTTCTCGTCGATGGCGGCCCAGATTTCGTTGTCTGCGAACCGCTTGACCTGCGCCTTGGTGAGCGGCAGGTCGAGGTGGGTCGCCACCGCCTGGGCGAGAGTCCGGTTGGCGTTGCCGGCCAGCAGCTTCATCGATCCCCCACGGCGTTGCGACGTCGTCGCGGCGGCTTTTATCAGGCGCATCGGGCGCGGCAAGGCCCCGATCGGCTCTCAGCTCAGATGAGCACGATCGCGGAGAGCAATCGTCCGTAGTCAGACTCCCCGGTCTTGAACGCGCGGCGGTTGGAATAGAACAGTTCCGGCTCGGCGCAGGTGTCGCGGCCGACCCACTCGGCGGTTGCGATTCCGGCCTCGGCGATCCGGCTAAGGACGAATGCGGGCAGGTTGAACTGGCGCTTGTCGGCCGCTTGGCCCGGGGTGAAGAAGCCGCGGAAATTCGGGTCCGCGGCAAGGAATCGCGCCTCGAACTCCAGCCCGACCTCATAGGAGTCCGGCCCGATGCAGGGACCGACGGCGGCGCGGATCCGCTCGCGCCTGGCGCCCAGTTCGGCCATGCGATCGATGGTCTGGCCCACCACCCCGTCGAGGGCGCCGCGCCAGCCGGCGTGGGCCGCCGCCACAACCCGGGCTTCGGCGTCGGCCAGCAGAACCGGCGCGCAGTCGGCGGTCAGTGCGCCGCAGATCACCCCCGGCGTGGCGGTGACCACGGCGTCGGCCTGGGGCGGTCCCTCCGGCCAAGGTCCTCCCGCGATCATCGCACAGGGGGAATGCACCTGATAGGCTGTGACCAGCGCATCCGCCGGCTGACCCAGGTGGGCGGCGGCGCGGGCGCGGTTTTCCCGCACCTTCTCAGGATCATCGTTGGAGCCGACGCCCACATTCAGGCCGGCATAGATGCCTTCGGAGACGCCCCCGGCCCGCGTGAAGAAGGCATGGCGAACGCCAGGAAGATCCAGCCGCGGCGAAGTGATTACGGTGAGGGTCATGGCGTCTCGAATCCGGGCGGCGTCCATCCCGGCGAATGCAGGCAGCACGCCTTGAACAGATCGCCCATCTGGTCCGCCGCGGTCAAACGGTGGAGTTGGCGTCGGATCGTGTCCGCCCGGTCGGGGCGTGCGGCGCAGAGCGCGTCGGCGCGCACGCCGATCTCCAGCCGCCCCAGAAATTCGCTTTGGGTCATGATCGCGGCGCGCGCGCCCTGCGCTTCAGCCGCCGCCATCACCGCCGGGAAGTCGGCGTGCACGGTCAGGTCCGCCTCGCCGGGGCAGGCCAGGGGATCAACCTTGGCGTGGGCTTTCAGCGCCTGAAGGGTGTCTCCCATTCCCTGTTCGGCGCGGCCATAATCGATCAGCAACGCCGCCCCCCCTTGACGCGCCAGCCGGCCGCCAAGCTCCGCCGCCAGGGCCTGCTGGGACGGGGCGGTCTCCATCACCGTCCCGGGGGGGGCATCGATTCCCAGGCCCAGTTCCGCCGCGCGCAGACCGAAGGCCAGATCGCCGGCGTCGTTCAGCCCCACCAGTCGCTCGCGCCATCCCGCCTCTGTGCGCAGGAACTGGCGGGCCGGAAGACAGTCCAGCAGCTCATTGGCGATGAAAATCAGGGGGGCGTCTCCAGGAAGATCGGCGACCGCCCGAACCCAGTGGGGCCGCTCGCCCAGGCGGATGCGCTGCAGGGCCTCCAGCGGCGGAGAAACCTCCACCATCCAGACTTCGGCGGCGGCCAGAAAGTCCGGCGCCGCGCGCGCCGCGCGCAGAACGTCGGACATAAGGGTCCCGTCGCCCGGTCCCGCCTCGGCCAGGATCACCCGCGCCGGGCAACCCAGGCGCGACCAACATTCGGCCGCCCAGAGCCCGATCAGTTCGCCGAACATCTGGCTGATCGCCGGCGCGGTGATGAAATCGCCTCCCGCCCCGATAGCCGGCCGGGTCGCATAGTAGCCATCCTGCGGGTCATGCAGGCAGTGAGTCATGTAGGCATCGACACTCATCGGGCCGCTTTGGCGGATGATCTCCGCGAGTCGCTCACGCAGGCGCATCGGCGGGCGCCGGGACCGGTTCTCGCAAGCCGCGCCAGATCAGGATCAGACCAAGTAACAACATGGGCGCGCTCAACATCATGCCCATGGTCAGGCCCAGGGGAAACTGCGGCAGGTAGGCGTCCGGTTCACGCACCTGCTCCACGGCGATGCGCGCGAGCGCATAGCTCACGCCGAAGATGCCGGCCACCACGCCGCGCCGGTTCAGCAGCTTGGGCCCATGGGTGGCCCAGCGCAGGATCAGGAACACCACGAGACCCTCCAGCAGAGCTTCGTAGATCTGGCTGGGATGCCGGGGCAAGGGACCTGCGCCCGGGAACACCATGCCCCATGGCAGTTGGGTGGGCCGGCCCCAGAGCTCGCCATTGATGAAATTGGCGATGCGGCCCAGTCCCTGGCCGATCGGCTCGGCGGCGCAGATCACGTCGAACACCCGCAGTGTGTCGAGGCCGGCGCTGCGGGCGAACAGCACCATGGCCAGCAACACCCCGATCAGCCCGCCGTGGAAGCTCATCCCCCCATGCCAGACCTGCAGGATCTCGATCGGGTCGGTCCATATCAGCTCCGGCGTATAGAACAGCACGTGTCCCAGGCGGCCACCGATGATGATGCCCAGGGTGATCCACAAGATCAGATCCCCGATCTGGTCCGCCGTGGCGACCGGACCCCGATGCGCCCACAGCTTCGGATTGGTGGCCAGAGATGCGGCATAACGCCACCCGATCAGGATCCCCGCCACATATGCGAGCGCGTACCAGCGGATGGCCAACGGCCCGATATGGATCAGCACCGGGTCGATTTCAGGAAATTGCACGGTCGCGTCGCTCCAGCTTGTCCACGCTTTTAGATGCAAAGAGGATCGCTTTCATCCCCGCAAGTCCCATATAGAGACCAGCCGGGCTCTTCCGGCGGACGCAGGCTCACCATGCAGACCCAAAATCCATTCCTCGACGAGATGGCGAAGCTGACCACAGCGGCCATGGGGCTCGCCCAGGCCGCCGGTGAGGAGGCGAAGACCGCATTCCGGGCCCAGGCCGATCGCGTCGCCGCAGAATTCGATTTGATCCGCCGCGACGACTTCGAGGCGCTCAAGGCCGAGGTCGCCGCCTTGCGCGCCGAGATCGCCGCGATCAAGGCCGCCGCAACACCGCCCAACACGTGAATGTGGCTCGCGCTCCGGAAGAAGCCGGTGCGCGTCTGACGCAAATCCAGACTAGGCTCGGAGATGCTGGCGATTCGCCGGACTGGCCTCCGACCCGCCGCCGCTGAAAGGACCACCGGACCCATGGACACCCCGATTCCGGAAGAAAATGTCCTGATGGCCAATGACCCTCTCGATGTGGTCGAGCACGTGCTAGCCGCGGAGAACCTTGAATTCGACCGCACCGAGGACGGCGACCTCGCCTTCAACCTGTCCGGTGACTGGAAGGACTATGAGCTTTGGTTCGCCTGGCGGCCGGAGGGCGACTGTCTGCAATTGTGTCTGTCGCTGGACCTGGACGTGAGCCATGAACAGCGCCCGGCGGCGTTCGAACTGCTTGCGGCGATCAATCCGAAGGTCTGGCTCGGCCACTTCGAACTGGCTGATGACGGCGAGATCATCTTCCGCCACGGCATGGCGCTCAGTTCGGGCGAGCAGCCCTCCCTGGCGCAGGCCGCGGCGATGATCGACGTGGCCATGGAGGGCGCGGACCGGTTCTTCCCGGCCTTCGACTTCCTGGTGAAGGGCGCGAAATCACCGCAGGACGCCATCGCGGCCTGCATGTTTGACACCGTGGGCGTGGCCTGAGGCGGCTGACTTGGCGGCGGCGACCGCCTAAGGTCGAACCGACCTCAACCAGATAGGACGCAAGGCATGACGCCCATCCTGATGCTGGGCGCGGGCCGGATGGGTGGCGCGCTGATCGAAGGATGGCGCGCGGCGCAGGCCTTCTCGCCCGCTGATCTGATCATCCGCGACCCGTTTCCCGGACCTGCCGCCTTAGCGGCCCAGCGCGATGGCGCAATCCTCAATCCGCCGGACGCCGATCTGGCCCATGCCAGGACCGTACTTGTATGCGTCAAGCCGCAGATCTGGCGCGCGGCGGCGGCGGAGGTGGCGCCCTGGCTCACCGCCGACGCCCTGGTGGTTTCCATTGCCGCCGGAGTGTCGTCACAGGATCTCGCGGCGGCGTTTGGCGGTCGCGCGGTCGCACGGGTGATGCCGACCACAGCCGTGGCGATCCGCCAGGGCGTCGCCAGCATCTTCGCTGATCGACCCGCGGCGCGGGCCGCGGCCCACGCCATGTTCGCGCCGGTGGGCCAGGTGGTGGATTTCCTCGACGAAGACCTGATGCACGCGGCTACCGCCGTCTCCGGCTCCGCCCCGGCCTATCTCTACGCTTTCATCGAGGCCCTGGAGGCGGCGGGCCTGCAAGCTGGCCTGACGCCGGAGGCCGCCGCGGCTCTGGCGCGCGGAACCATCACCGGCGCTGCGGGCCTGCTCGGCCAGAGCGGTGAGGATCCGGCCGAACTGCGCCGCCAGGTCACCTCACCCGGCGGCACCACCGAAGCGGCGCTCAAGGTGCTGATGGGCGAGGGTGGCTTCACGCCCCTGTTGCGCGATGCGGTCGCCGCCGCGGTCAGACGCTCGAAGGAATTGGGGAGTTAGAAGCCACGGCCGATCGACAGTCAGTCGATCAGGTTCAGGCGCAGGGAGAGCGCCGCAGTACCCAAGCGTTCGTCGAATGTGGCGAGCCCGTCGTCAAGGCGCCGAACGATGGCCAAGTGCATTGCGTCGGGTCCACGCACCAATAGAACCAACTGAGGCACAAGCCGCGTCGCGTCGATGACATCCGCAGTGGTGGTGTCAGCGGCATGAGCGAATTTCGCGCCAGGCGTCGAAGTCCACTCATGGGCGACGACCGCGGCTCTAACCGGGCAGCCGCAATGTCGCCCGCAGGCCCCCCAGCGGAGATCGGCTCAGCGTGATTTCGCCGCCGTGGCCGCGGGCGACGTCCTGGGCGATGGCCAGGCCCAGGCCGACGCCCTTGGTGTTCTGGTTGCGGGATTCGTCCAGCCGGCTGAAGGCCTTGAACGCCTCTTCGTACTGCGCCTCGGGGATGCCGGGGCCATCGTCGTCGACGGTGATCTCCACTCCGCCGGCGCTACGGGTCCTCGCGGCGACCGCCACCGTCTCGCCGTGCGCCGCGGCGTTCATCACCAGATTGCCCAGCGCCCGTTTCAGGGCATTGGGCCGCACGCGTGCGCTAAGCCCGGGGTCCGCCTCGACGCCGACGAGGGCCCCAGTGCGCCGGGCGCCTTCACATACAACCTCGATCAGCGGGGCCAGCCGCACGTCCTCCGACGCCTCGCCGCCCTCGCCACGAGCGAAATCGAGGTATTCATCGATCATGTGCTCCATCTCGACCAGATCCTGCTTCATTCCGGCGACGCCAGGACTGGCGTCGTCCAGGGCCAGGGCCAGTTTCAGGCGGGTCAGCGGCGTACGCAGGTCGTGGCTCACTGAGGCCAGCAGGGCGGTGCGCTGGTCGATGTGTCGCTGGATTCGGTTGCGCATGGCCAGGAAGGCGCTCGCCGCTTGCCGCACCTCGCGCGCGCCATGCGGTTTGAAGGCCGGGGAGTCAGCACCCCGGCCAAAAGCGTCCGCCGCTGTCGCCAGCCGTTCGATGGCGCGCACCTGGTTGCGGATGAACAGGATCGACACCGCGCTGAGTAACAAGGTGGCGACGGTCAGCCACAGGACGAAGATATGGCCCTGGGTGGCGAAGGCCCGATCTCGCGGCGCCAGGATGCGCAGGATTCCGCCAGGGGCCTGGACCCGAATATCGACGTAGGCCGGATAGCGGGTGGTGTCGAACCAGAACGGTTCGTCCAGCCGTTCGGAAAGCGCCCTGTCGAGGGATCGGTCGATGTCGGCGAAGCGCGAGAAGCGGCGGCGTTCGGGCAGCATGCGGCCTGGCTGCAAAGCCACCGATAAACTCATGGATTCCTCGGCCCGCGCCTGGATCCTGGTCAGCGACGCCGGATCGTCCTTGTAGCTCTCAACCGCCCAGGCCACGTCGCCAGCCAGACCTTCGGACAGCCTGGCGGTCACCGTGCGCCAGTGGGCGTCGAAGAACACCCAGGTCACCGCGATCTGCATGGCAAGCACGGGGGCTAGGATGATCAGCAGGCTGCGGCCGAACAGGGTTGTCGGCAGCCGACGTTTCATCCACCGGCCTGCGCGGCGAAGAAAGGAGCCCTGCGCCATCAGTCCGGGGCCAGCAGATAGCCGACGCCGCGCACAGTCTGCAGGTAACGGGGGGTCTTGGGGTCGGCCTCTATCTTGCGGCGCAACCGGGTGACCTGAACGTCCACCGCCCGGGCGGAGGGGTCGGCCGAGCCATTGGCCAACTCCAGCCGATCCACTGGCTCATGCGGCGTGCGCGCAAGGCGGCGCATCAGGCCGACTTCCGCCTCGGTGATGCGCGCCGGCGCGCCATCCACCAGGAGTTCGCCTCGGTCCGGATCAAAGCTGCAGCGGCCCAGGGAAAGCGGCCCTGAGTTGCTGGTCCGGCCCTGGGAGCGGCGCAGGATCGCCTCGATGCGAAGCAGCAATTCCTCCGGTTCGAACGGCTTGGCCAGATAGTCGTCGGCGCCCAGCCGCAGGCCCTCGATCCGGTCCTCGGGCAGACCGCGGGCGGTGAGCATCAGCACCGGGGTGCCCGCCTGGGGGCCGCCTTGGCGCAGCCAGCGGACCAGGGAAAACCCGTCCTCGCCCGGCATCATCACGTCCAGGACGGCTAGGTCGAAGTCGAGCGTCTGCATCAGGTTGCGCGCCGCGGCAGCGCCGGGCGCGGCGGTGACGCGAAAGCCAGCGCGGGTCAAATAGGCCTTCAGCAGCTCGCGGATCCGGTCATCGTCGTCGACCACCAGGAGGTGGCGTTCACGCAACGGCCCGGTCGAACGGTTCATGCAAGCGCCCCAATTTGTTTGACGAACGCCCGGCGGCGGTCCTTAAGGGAAGGACGCTGAAAGGAGGCGTTTGCGCAATGTCTATTGTTCCCTTCGACGACCGCGATGGATGGATCTGGCTGGACGGCCAGTTCGTTCCCTGGCGCGAGGCGAAGGTGCACGTACTGACGCATGGCCTCCACTACGCCTCGGCGGTGTTCGAGGGCGAGCGCATGTACGGCGGCGAGATCTATGAGCTTACGGCGCATACGGAGCGGCTGTTCAAGTCCGCCGAGATCCTGGACTTCGAGATTCCGTTTACGGTGGCCCAGATCGATCAGGCCTGCAAGGACGCCTGCGCCAAGAACGGGCTCGACGACTGCTACATCCGTCCTATCGCCTGGCGCGGCACGGAGATGATCGGGGTTTCCGCACAGGACACCAAGATCCACGTCGCCATCGCGGTGTGGGACTGGCCGAGCTATTTCGACCCGGAAACCAAGGCCCGCGGCATCCGTATGTGCTGGGCGAAGTACAGGCGACCCTCGCCGGAGACCGAGCCGGTGCACGCCAAGGCCACCGGCCTCTACATGATCTGCACCATCTCCAAGCACGCCGCGGAGAAGGCCGGCTACACTGACGCGATGATGCTCGACTACCGGGGCTATATCGCCGAATCCACCGGCTCCAACGTGTTCTTCGTCCGCGGCGGGACGATCCATACCCCATTGCCCGACTGCTTCCTGAACGGCATCACCCGCCAGTCGGTGATCAAGCTGGCCAAGGCCAAGGGCTTTGAGGTGATTGAGCGCCACATCAAGCCCGAGGAGCTTTCGACCTTCTCCGAATGCTTCGTGACCGGCTCCGCCGCTGAGGTCACCCCGGTGGCCGAGATCGGCGAGTACCGGTTCAAGCCGGGGAATATCTCGCTCGGCCTGATGGACGACTACGCCAGGATGGTGCGCCGGCAGGTGGTGTCGGTCTAACTAAGCAGCGCCCGAACCTCCTTCAGCAGCACGAACAGGTGCATGGGGTCGGTCGGTGACGCTGCGAAGTTGAAATGCTCATAGAAGCGCCGCGCCTCTTCATCCTTGGCGTGGACCGCCAGCGCGCGCAGCCCCGCGATTTCGGCCGCTTGCAACGTCCGCAGCATCGCGTCCTTGAGGAGGCCGGAACCAAGGCCGCGCCCCATGGCCGTGGCGGGAACAGCCAGCCGCGCCAGCACCATCAGCGGCGCCGGATGTGGCGCGGCTCCCTTGCGCAGACGCTCCGGCGCATCGGCGAAGGCCACTTCACCGAACACCAGCGTGTAGTAACCGAGGATTTTATCGCCATGCGCGGCCACATAGGTGCGTGACGCGCCCATCTGCTGGTTTTGCAGCGCATAGCGCACAAGAAACCGGTTGAGCGGTTCCTTGCCGCAGTCGAAGCCATCGACATCGTGGCCCCGTCTGAGGGCCTCGACGGCCAGCCCGCCGCTCATTCGAAGGCGCTGGGCTCTCTCAGCAGTCGCGCCAGGCGGGGCGCAGGGCGCATCGGCGCGTCCAGCGCCGATAGGAAAGCTTCCCAGCGATCAGCGTCCAGGCCGAAAGCCTGTCGATCCGGCAGGGTTTCCTGGGCGCGGGCCAAAGCGCTCTCCAGCACGAACTCGCTGACCGAGCAACGGGCGGCGCCCGCCGCAGTTTTCAGCACATGCTTGTCCGCCGCCGTAAGGCGCAGATCGAGCTTTTCGGAGCGGGGTGACATCGCCGTCCTGGGACTACCTTCCACGCGGATAGCGACCAATTTGCCCGACAATGTCAAGACAAGTGCGGGCGCGCGCCCTACGCGATCAACGCCAGCGGCCGCGGATGCGCCTCGCCCTGCAACAGGTGGATGGACCCGACCACCAGGCGCAGCAGGATCCACAGATAGACCAGACCCAGGATCGCTCCGCCCAGCATCAGCAGCGGGATGCCCACCAGCACGATGGAGGTGGGGATGCCGACGATGATCAGCGCCCCGCCTGCGATCGACCACAGAACCGCGCCCCAGAAGGTGCGGATCAGATAGGTGTAGTGGGTCTGCATGGCCGGCCCCGCCTTGGCGCGGACCACATAGGCCAGCACCGCGCCGGCCAGGATCGGCACGCCGGTGAACAGGCCGACGAAATAGAGGCCGTAGGTCACCGCCGGCATCAGGCGGTCTTCCTGCGTGGCGGCGGGGGCGGGCAGGGTGTTGGCGGTGTCGGACAAGGAAGTCCCTCCAGGAAAGCCGACCTGAATGTGGGGATTTTCCGCGCCGGCGCCAGGGGGTCTGCAACACGACGGATCATCGAAGGCGGACAGACCTGCTGACGCCACCTTGGAGGCGATCATGGCGTGAACCCCGGAAATGAGTAGGTGTCCCGGCCACCGTCGTTCGTGGTTGAAAAGCTTGCGACCCCGCCGCCGCACGGCGCCAGCGCGCGCGCAGTGCTAAACGGGCAAATGTTCTCGTTTTGTTTGCGTCGACCCTTCGCCGATGCTATACTTGCGCCAAACCGCCAATGATGTTCGTTCACCGTCCAGACCTCCCGCCCCACCCCGCCGCTCCCCAATCCCAAACCGCCAGATTGTCGGCGCCGCGTTGTCGGCGCCCGCGGCGCGTGGAAATCCCGGAAACAAGCGTGAAAACAAATGCCTGTTCAAAGCCCCAAGGCGCCGACAGCAAAAAACGGTTTGAAAAATGGGGGGAGAATGGTCGGCGCCTGGACATCCCTGCGGGCCGCCGCCGCCGCCCACAAGGTGCTGTTCGCTCCTCGAAAAACACCGACTAACCGAAAGCAGTGTCTACGCCTTTCCCCCATCAGGATTTTGAAAACACTAAGAAATACCTCGGCCCAAGGCGCTAACGAACTGAACATTTCGCGCAAGGTCGTTAGCACCTCGATCGCCCCGCGCCCGGCGCGCCGCGGCGTCTGTTGACGACAACGCCAATGTCCTCGGATCATCTTCAGGGTGTCTGCCCCGCCGCGAAAATCCGGCGACAGAGGCCGCGCGCTCAAGGCGGCGGACCAAGTTTCACCCGTTCAACCCCTGACCAGGGTCACCTCAACCCCGGCCCCGGCGGCGTCGGGGGCCAGCGCCAGGGGCTTTTCCACCCGCACCCGGGCGCGGGTGACGCGCTCGTCGGCCAGGCAGAGGCGTGCCAGTTGTTCAGCGAAGGTCTCTACCAGGGCGATGTGACCCTGGGCGGCCACGTCACGGGCGGCCTGAACGATGGTCTCGTAGTTCACCGTGTCGCGCAGGCGCTTCAAGCCCGCGGCGGGGACGTCAAGCTCCACATCAACCACCAGCGGCTGGGCGCGGCCGCGCTCGTGCGGGTGCACGCCGATCTCCGCCTGCAGCTTGACGCCGGTGACGAAGATCTTGGTCATCACCACCCTCACGCGCGCCTCGGCGACCAGGGGCATCTCGGCGACAGGCTTGGTGGGCGTGGTCATCGGCGCTCCGGTGCGGGCAGGTGCTGGCCAGAATCCACGGCGATCAATTGACCGGTCACCGATCGGGCGTCGATGAGGTAGTTGAGCGCCTGGGCGATCTCCAGCGGGCTCACCGCATGCCCCAGGGGGGTGGCCTCAGCCTCCGCCGCGAAGTCTGCCGGGGTCTGGTGGATGGAGGCCAGCACCGGCCCGGGGCCGATGGCGTTGACGCGGATGCGCGGCGCCAGCGCCTGGGCCATCATCAACGTGGCGTCCCACAGGGCGCACCGCGACAAGGTGTAGCTGAAGAACTCCGGGGTTGGCCGAAGCACCCGCTGGTCGAGGATGTTGACGATCAGGCCCTCGTGGCCGGGCGGCAGCCGCGCGGCGAAGGCCTGCGACAACACCACCGGCGCGCGCAGGTTGGTCTCCAGATGCAGGTCCCAGGATGCCCGGTTGACGCTTGCGAAACTGTCATCCTCGAACAGGCTGGCGTTGTTGACCAGCAGGGTCACCGGGCCCAGTTCGGCTTCCGCGCCATTGACCAGGGCCACCACGGCGGCCTCCTGGCGCAGGTCGCAGGCCAGCAGCACCACCTTGCGGCCTCGGGCGCGCACCTGGGCGGCGGCGGCGTGGGCGTCATCGTCGACCTGCCGACAATGGATGGCCACGTCGAATCCGGAGGCGGCGCAGGCGTCGGCCAACGCGCGGCCGATGCGTCGCGCGCCACCGGTGATCAGGGCGCAGCCGCGCGCGCCCTCAGCCAAGGACCGCAGTCCTGCTACGCTTAGTCGAGACGACCGAACTCATAGACGTTCAATGCGCCGATCACGACGAGAAAGACGACGATAATGCCGATGCCGACCATGCGGGGCTCCAATCCATTCCGCTCCGGCTTTAGCGGGCGCGGGGCTGCGCCGCAACCGACGCCGATCTGCGCGGCGGGGGCTTTCCTGCGGCCGGCCTTCCTATAAAGAAGCGGCCAATCTTTTTAAGTCCAGGAGGGACGCGATGCGCGAGTACCTGAAGTTCTACATCGACGGCGAATGGGTCGATCCGGTTGAGTTGAAAACCCTGGATGTGGAAAACCCGGCCACCGAACAGACCGCCGGGCGCATCGCGCTGGGTTCCGCCGCCGACGTGGACCGCGCTGTAAAGGCGGCTCGCAAGGCGTTCCCCGCCTGGTCGCAAACCAGCCGCGAAGAGCGGATCGAGGTCCTGAACCGCATCGTCGAGGAATATAAGAAGCGCTTCGGCGACCTGGCCGCTGCGGTCACCGAGGAGATGGGCGCCCCTGCCAACCTGGCCGCCAAGGCCCAGGTTCCCGCCGGCCTCGGCCACATCAGCTACGCCGCTCAGGCGCTTAAGGACTACAAGTTCGAGGACGACCGCGGCCGCACCTTCATCGTCAAGGAGCCGATCGGCGTCTGCGGCTTCATCACCCCCTGGAACTGGCCGCTGAACCAGATCGCCTGCAAGGTGGCTCCGGCCATCGCCACCGGCTGCACCATGGTGCTGAAGCCGTCGGAAGTAGCCCCTTTCTCCGGCCAGATCTTCGCCGAGATTATGCATGCGGCCGGCGTGCCGGCCGGCGTGTTCAACCTGGTCCAGGGCGATGGCCCCGGCGTCGGCGTGGCGCTGTCCAGCCACCCGGACGTGGACATGATCTCCTTCACTGGCTCCACCCGCGCTGGCATTGAGGTGGCCAAGAACGCCGCCCCTACCGTCAAGCGCGTGCACACCGAGCTGGGCGGCAAGAGCCCCAACATCGTCCTGGACGACGAGATACTGGCCAAGAGCGTTTCGCGCGGCGTCAGTGCGGTGATGAATAACTCCGGACAGTCCTGCAACGCCCCCACCCGGATGCTGGTGCCGGCGGGGCGCATGGACGAAGCGATCGCCGCCGCCCGCGAGGCGGCCGGTCAGGTCACGGTCGGCGATCCCGGCGGCAATGCGGCGCTGGGCCCGGTGGTCTCAAAGACCCAGTGGTCCAAGATCCAGACCCTGATCCAGAAGGGCGTCGACGAAGGCGCCACCCTTGTCGCCGGTGGTCCCGGCAAACCCGATGGCCTGGAGACTGGCCACTACGTCAAGCCGACGGTGTTCGCCAATGTCACCAACGATATGAGCATCGCCAAGGAGGAGATCTTCGGCCCGGTGCTCGCGATCCTGGGCTATGACGACATCGACCACGCCATCGAGATCGGCAACGATACCGAGTACGGCCTGGCGGCCTATGTGAACGGCGCGGACCTCAATGCAGCCAAGGCCGTGGCCTCACGCCTGCGCGCGGGCCAGGTGTCCCTGAACGGCGCGGCCGACTTCAACGCCCCCTTCGGCGGCTACAAGATGAGCGGAAACGGCCGGGAGTGGGGTGACTACGCCTTCTCCGAATTCCTCGAAACCAAGGCGGTGCTGGGCTATCGCCCGAAAGAGGGCTGAAACCCTTGGCTGAAACGATTGCGGCCCCGGATCACTCCGGGGCCGTTTCTCGTTCCGCAGCGTGGCCTCAGTATTCGTAGCGCAGCGTCGCCCCGTAGGTCCGCGGCGCGGCCAGGAAGGCGTTCAACTGGCCTGTCTGGGCGAATGCGTCGAACACAACCTGATAGTATTTGCGGTTGGTGAGATTCTGGGCCCAGGCCTCGACAGTCCAGCCCTTCTCCTTGCTGCCGATCCCCACCCGCGCATTGAACAGGGCCAGTTCCTTCTGGAGCTTGCCGGGGGCGAGATCGGAACCGGTGTTGTAGGACGAGGTGTATTTCATCCCGACGTTGGAGCGGAATTCCAGCTTGTCCGAGATTGGCCGCTCCAGGGTGCCCGACAGGGTTGCCGACCACTTTGGCGCAAAGGAAATCCGCGCTCCCGAAAGGCGCGGGCTGATCCCGGCCGGCGGTGTGAACTTGCCGTACTGGGTCTCGGCGTAGGTGATGCCGCCCTGGAAGCTCAGGCCATCGACCGGGGTGAACCAGACCATGTCGGTGTCGACACCCTGGGAGGTCACCTTCGGGATCGAGGCGACGATGAAGCTGATGCCTGTGAAGGTGTTCAGCTGGAAGCCCTTGAAGGTTTGATGGAAGACGCTGGCGTTGGCCAGCAGGCTGCGCCCGAACAGGGTCGACTTCACGCCGCCTTCATAGCTATCCACGAATTCGCCACCGAAGCTGGTATCAGGATTGGCGATGCCGATCCCGCGGCGGGCGCGGTCGAAGTTGAAGCCGCCCGCCTTGTAACCGCGGGCGTAGGAGACATAGGTCAGGACCTGGCGGTTGAACCGATAGGCCGCCTTGGCCGTTCCGCTCCACTCCTTTTCCTTGCGCGACTGTTGCGTGGTCAGGTTGTTGAACGCCGGGTCGTTGAACGGCGCGCAGATTGTGCCCAGATAGGTCGTGCCATTGGCGGCGCCCAGGGCGGCGAGGATTTGCGGCGCACGAGCCAGGGTGGCGGAACACACGAGGCCTTGGTGGCTGTTGAAATAGTGAGAGGTGAGATCCTTGTCCTCAGTGGTGTACCGCAGGCCCACAGTGAGTTCGAGGTTACCCACCTTGTAGCTGTTGTTGGTGAAGAGGGCGAAGGACTTGGACTTCTGGTTGAAGACATCGATCTGGCCGGTTCCCGGCGTGATCAGGCCGAAGGGCCGAGCGGCCAACTGCGACACCAGCTGCGGGTTGGTTCCGCCCGACAGCGCCAGTCCGAGATAGGGCTCAAGGCTGCGGCCCAACAGGAACGACTGGTTGAAGTCCACCTTTTCGTCCGCGTAGAAGCCGCCCACCAGCCAGGTCAGGTCGCCGGTCGATCCGGCAAGCCGGACTTCCTCACTGAACTGCTTGAACTTGGTGACAAATCCGCCGTCGTCAGGGCGATAGGCCAGATCGGCAGAGGAAAAGTCAGAATCCTGGCCGTTGAACGAGCGCCAGTTCCGCGCCGCGGTGATCGAGGTCAGCGTGGCGCCGCCCAGGGCGTCGAGGTCCCAGTTGGCTTCCAGTGAGGCGCCGTAGTCCTTGATGTTCTGCGGCGTCGAACGGTTCGCGTAGGCGACGCGGTTGAACGGGGTTGAATCGGCCGCCTTGGCCCCGGACACGCCGGCCAGGATCGCCTGGGTGGGGTTGTTGTTGATGCCGACGGCGAGGCAGCAGTCCTCGTCGCGCTTCGAATAGTCGGCGATGATCCGAGCGTCGAAGGAATCGCTGGGTTCGAACACCAGTTGCAGGCGGCCAGTGTAGGCCTTCTGGTTGGCGCTCTCCTTCGAGCCGCGGGTGCTGGCCGCCGTGCCCGTGTTGACGTCATACAAGCCATCACGGGTGCGCACGCCGACGTAGAGGCCGGCGCCGGCTTTGTCGCCTAGCGGGCCAGAAATCGACTGGGAGGCGGCGAATGCGCCGTAGTTTCCGGCGGTGACCTCTGACAACGCCGTCAGGGTCTTGGACGGACGCTTTGAAAGGATGTTGATAACGCCGGCAGAGGCGTTCTTGCCGAACAGAGTGCCCTGCGGCCCCTTCAGGACCTCGATACGGTCCAGTTCGCCAAGGTCACCGAAGCCGACCCCGTTGCGCGGACGGTAGACGCCATCGATGACAACGCTGACCGAAGACTCCAGGCCAGGGTTGTCGCCAACGGTTCCAACGCCGCGGATGCGCGCGGTGGTGACGTTTTCACCGGTCGTCGACGTGACCAGCAGGCCGGGCGTCAGGATTGTCAGGTCCTTGATGTCGCGTACGCCAGTGTCCTTCAGAAGTTGACCGCTGACCGCGGTCACCACGATGGGCACGTCCTGCAGGCTCTGGCTGCGCTTCTGGGCGGTGACGATAATCTCATCGACGCTGGGCGCGGCGTCATCCTGGGCATGGGCGGCGGCGCCGAATGCCAGGGTGGACAGGGCGGCCAGCGAAGCCGATGCCTTCAGCAAGCGGACGAATGTCATTTTGGCTCCGATCTGTTTGCTCCCGGCGACGGTGGGCCCGTCGTCGTATGTGGGTCGATGAGATTGCGTTCATTGACCATTGGTCTATGGAATTCGTGATACGTTGTTACGTTTCACGTAAGCTGTTGCGCAAGCGCCACATTCAGCCCGCGTCAGAAGGTCGCCGCGCCTGAGGCCGGGCGAGCAGGCTCGCTCCCAGCAGGATTGACAGCAATGAACCCACCACAACCCCCAGCCGCACTTCGTTTTGCAGGTCGGGGCGAGTATCGAAAGCCAAGCTTCCGATGAACAGGCTCATAGTGAATCCGACCCCGCAGAGAGTGGAAACGGCATAAAGGTCAAGCCACCTCGCGCCCGTCGGCCGGCGGGCCAGGTTGAGGCCGATCGCCAGGGCGGCGGCTCCGAAGACACCGATCTGCTTGCCAACGAACAACCCCGCGGCGACCCCGAGGGACACCGGCCCGATGACGTCATCGGGCGAATGGTGGGCGATAGAAAAGCCCGCCGCCGCGAAGGCGAACAGCGGCAAGATCAGGAACGCGACATAGGGGTGCAGGCCATGCATGAAATCCTGCAGGGGACCTCGCTCACCGGCGCGGCGGGCGAGCGGGACAGTGAAGGCGGCGGCGACGCCGGCAAGTGAGGTGTTGACGCCTGACTTCAGGGTGAAGGCCCAAACGACGGCAAACAGCACCGCGTAGAAGAAGTATGGCGCACGTTCCCAGCGTGACAGCAGCGCCATCAAGGCAAGCCCCGCACCGGCGCCCGCCAGCATGGCTGGGTGCAGGCCGCGGGAGTACAGAATGGCGATCAGCGCCACCGCCACGAGATCGTCGGCGATCGCCAGGGTAAGCAGGAAGATCCGCAGAGACGGCGGCGCCTTGGGCCCGGCGATCGCCAGGGCGGCCAATGCAAAGGCGATATCCGTGGCCGCTGGGATCGGCCAGCCCGTAGGCTCGCCGCCGGGGCCGAGGTTCAGGGCCAGATAGACCAGAGCCGGGACGGCGACTCCTCCTAGAGCGGCCAGGAGCGGCAGGGCCAGGCGACGTGGATTGGACAGTTCGCCCCGCAGAAGCTCGTATTTGATCTCCAAGCCGACCACAAAAAAGAAGATCGCCATGAGGCCGTTCTTGACCCACTTCAGCAGGCTCATGGTCTGTTCGAAGCCACCGACGCGGACCGTAAGGTGGTGTTCGATCAAGGCGAAATAACTATCGGCGAAGGGTGTGTTGGCCCAGATGATGGCGGCCGCGGCGGCGGCCGCCAGCAGCAATCCAGAGCCGCTTTCGGTCTTCAGAAACTCCAATGTGGCGCGGGTCGACATAGGGCTTTAGTAGCATGCGGTTCGACCTGGAAAATCAGCAATCGGCGCAAGAGCACTTCCCGCTCACATCGGACCATGCTGAGAGGGCAAAATTTAGCGCTCACTCATAGAAGCACCCATGTTCATCCCATTTGGCTTGATTCAAGCCAGACAGGTCAGAGTCTAGCCGTTGCGTCGCGGGGCTCGGCGCGCTCAAAGGGATCATGCCGCCCGGTTCCAGATACCATCCCGATCCGCAGGTTCCAGAGCTGGGGCCAGAGTTCTTTGATCCAGTGGCGGCGGCGGCATTCCCGCAGACGATCCTGCGCTATCGCAACGACCGCGCAGCCGCGACGGTTGGCCTCGACAGCCTCACAGATGCGGAATGGATCGCCCATTTCGGCCGCTTTGAGCCGCTGCCTGGTGGCCTGCCCAGCCCGCTGGCCATGCGCTACCACGGGCACCAGTTCCGCAGCTACAACCCCGACCTCGGCGACGGCCGGGGCTTTTCCTTCGCACAAATGCGGGAATCCGGAACTGACCGCCTGTTGGAACTGGGCACCAAGGGTTCCGGCCAGACGCCCTGGTCACGGCAGGGGGATGGTCGGCTTACGCTCAAGGGCGGCATGCGCGAGGTGTTGGCCACAAGCCTGCTCGAGGCACTCGGCGTGCCAACGTCGCGTTCTTTCTCACTGATCGAGACCGGCGAAGCCCTGACGCGTGGCGACGAACCGAGCCCGACCCGCAGCGCTGTGCTGGTGCGGCTGTCGCACAGCCATATCCGCTTCGGAGCATTTCAAAGGCAGGCCTATTTCGACCGTGCCGACCAGATCGGACGGCTGATTGATCATGTGATCGCCAACTACTATCCCCAACTGGACAATGCTCCCGACCGCGGAACGGCGCTGCTTGAAGCGGTGGTGGCGCGCTGCGCCAAGTTGGCCGCCGCCTGGATGGCCGCGGGATTCGTGCATGGGGTGCTCAACACCGACAATATGAATATCAACGGCGAGAGCTTCGACTACGGCCCCTACCGCTTCCTGCCCTACAGCGACCCCAATTTCACGGCCGCCTATTTCGACCACTCGGGCCTCTACCGGTTCGGCCGTCAGCCGGACACCGTGCTTTGGAACTTGCAGCAGCTGGCCAGTTGCCTGGCGATGGTGAGCAAGACCGAGCCGCTGGTCGAAGCGCTGAAGGGGTTCAGCCCGGCGTACCGCCGCGAACTGGCCGAGGCGATCCGCCGGCGTCTGGGGGTAAAGAGTGCGGGCGAGGAGGCCGACGCCGCGCTCGCGGGGGCTGCATTCCGGACACTGGCGGCCGGCGGCGCGTCAATCCGCTGGGAGCCCTTCTTCTTCGACTGGTTCGGCGGCGCCGAGGATCGCGCCCGGGCGGGACCACGGGCGCGGTTCTATGGCGCAGAGGAAATGGAAGAATTCCGTCGTCTGATCGGCGAGCGCGAGCCGGAGCGACCCGAGCGGCTGGCCGACCCCTACTTCCAACGCTCCGATCCTGAGGAGCTGATCTACGAGGAGATCGAGGCCATCTGGGCTCCCATCGCCGAAGCGGACGACTGGCGCGCGTTCGACGCCAAACTGGCGGCCATTGAGGCGGCGCGGCTGGCCTACGGCTTTTCCGGCGGCTGAGCGGCGGGTCTTGAAACCGCCTGCGCCAGCGCCACCCCACTCAGGGTGATCACAGCCCCGAGGCCCTGGAGGCGGCCGATCGCCTCGTCGAACAAGATCCATCCCAGGCCGCCCGCGACGATCGGCTGTAACAGCATGGCCACTGACGCCGCCGGTGCGGGAACTCGGCCCAGGGCCCAAGCGACCGCGCCTTGACCGGTCACATGCATCAACCCAAGACCTGCGCATGCGAGCCAACCGATGATCGTGACTGGTGTCAGATCCTCGTGCAGGACCGCAGCCGCGGCGAGCAACAGCGGCGCCCCCGCTAGGCTCGACCACAACATCAGTCGGGCCGCGGGCTCACCGCGCCGAGCCCGGCTCATGAAAAGGAAGTAGAGTCCATACCAGAGCGCCGTGGACGCCGACAGCGCATCGCCCAGCGACTGGTCCAGAAGTGTGGCGACGCCCCTCGATTGCGACATCATCCAGGCTCCGCCCACGGCTGCGCCAACGGCGGCCACCAATAGTTTCCGCGGGCGTTCACGCAGGAACACCCAACCCAGGGCGATGACCACCACTGGGGCGAGGTTGGACAGCACCGTGGCGTTGGCAACGGAAGTATAGCGAATGCCATAGTGCCAGAACCCCAGGTCGAGCGCGAAGAACAGCCCCGCGAGCAGCGCTGTCTGCGAGGGTTGGGTCGGCGACGGGTTCGCCCGGCGGCTGAGTGTGAACAAGATCGGGATCGCGAAGGCCAGCCGCCAAAACCCCACGGCGGCCGGCCCGGCCTCTGCAAGACGAACCAGGATTGGCGACAGTCCGACGATCGTTGCGCCAAACACAAGGGCCGCAAGGCTGCGCCAGCGGGCGGGCACCTCAGTCAAATCCCAACTCCCGCCGCAAGTCGCGGGCCGTGACGCCGCGTGCGCGAATCTCGCGCAGGGTCTCGGCCCGGTCGCGTTTGGCATAGCGGCGGCCCTCGGCGTCGGTGAGCAGGCGGTGATGCCGGTAAATCGGGGTCGGCAGGCCTAGAAGGGCCTGCAGGATCCGCTGGACGTGGGCCGCCTCGAAGAGGTCGCAGCCGCGGATCACATGGGTCATACCCTGCAAAGCGTCGTCCACCACCACGGCGAGGTGATAGGCGACGCCAAGGTCCTTCCGCGCCAGCACCACATCGCCGCCCAAATCAGGGCGAGCGGCGATACGGCCGCTCTCGCCGCCGGGCCCGGCGCCCTGTTCCTCGAAGTCCAGGACAACGAGCCCGCCCAACTCCCGCTCAGCCGCGGCCAGCGACAAACGCCAGGCGTAGGCTTCGCCGCGGGCAAGGCGTCGGCGTTCATCCTCTGGCTCAAGAGGCCCGCCCCGCCAGGCCTCCATGGCCCCATGCGGCGCGCTTTCGATCGTCGCGGCGATTTCCTTGCGGGTGCGGAAACACCGATAGACGAGGCGACGGGCGCACAGGTCGTCCAGGGCGGCGCGATAGTCGGCCATATGGTCGGATTGGCGCCGCGCCGGTTGTTCCCACTCCAGGCCAAGCCAGGCGAGGTCCTCAACGATCGCGGCTTCGAACTCCGGTCGGCAACGGGTTCGATCGATGTCCTCGATGCGCAGGATGAATTGACCGCCGGCGGCGCGGGCTGCGGTGAAGGCGGTCAAGGCGGAATAGGCGTGTCCGCGGTGGAGCATTCCGGTGGGGGATGGGGCGAAGCGGGTGAGGAAGGCTGCGGTCACCAGCGAAGCTTATGACTTCAACCGTCGCTGGGCGAGGGGCCGCCGGGGCGATGGGCGTAGATGGTGAGCTGGTCGAGGACGGCGCGCATCAGCGCGTCCTCGCCGCCTAGGGCCTCGCGCATGGAGTCGAACCGCTTGAAAGCGATCATCTCCGCCAGTCCGTGAGAGGCGCACCAGGCCGCCATCGCGCCGAGTTCCAGCCCCATCAGGTCGTCAGGGTTGGCGCCGCCTTCCACCAGCATGCGCCGAAGCCGCTCAAAGCGATGATCCTTGTCGGTCAGGCGGTCCGGGTTCCCCTCGCTCTCCCTCATGGCGTCGAACATGACCCGATAGAGCGCCGGGTTCTTCAGCGCGAAGGTCACATAGACCGCGCCGGTTTCAGTCATCCGCTCGTGGGCTGATCCGTGGGCGGCCGCCGCCTCATCCAGCCTCCGATCCAACAACTCCCATCCCTGTTCGCCCACCGCGGCCAGCAGTTCAGCCTTGTCCTTGAAGTGGTGGTAGGGCGCCGCGGCGCTGACGCCCGCCTCACGCGCGACGGCCCGCAGGGAAAGCGCCGTGGGGCCTTCCTTTTCCAGCAGCCTGCGGGCCGCATCCACCAGGGCCCGGCGCAGATCACCATGGTGATAGCGCCGGGCGGGATGTTCAGATTCGCTCATAGGCCCAACTCTAAAACTGCATCCTGACGCCGTAAAGATTCATCTTGACAACGATCAGATCGCGGCTATCTTAGCACCGTTCAAATGAAGGTCCTCCTCCCCCCGGGGCCTTAAATTAAAAAAGGTGTGTGTCATGTCTCTCGCAACGCTTCCCGCTCTGGAACGAATGGCCGACCGGGTCACTCCCGCCCTGTTCATCGGCCTGACCCTGTTCGCAGCAGCGGCGATGGCGGTCGTCGGCGCTTAATCCTCCCCACAACCGACGGCGTGGAAGGGGGCCTTCGGGCCCCCTTTTTCGTGGGCGAATTTCGACGTTCGGGTCATGGAGCTGTCGCCGACTCGGCCTTATGATCATCCTCGGCTCATGTGAACGAGGTGCGATCTTCAGTCTGCATCCCATCATCATCGGCGCGGAGCGCCGTCCGGGGACCCGACATGCAGGTCCTTAGCCGTCCGCCTTCCGGCTGGCCCGCCCTGGTGCTCAACGCCGACTTCCGGCCGCTAAGCTATTACCCCTTGTCGCTGTGGCCGTGGCAGGACGTCATCAAGGCGGTGTTCCTGGATCGGGTCGATGTGGTCTCGACCTATGATCAGAAGGTCCACTCGCCCTCGTTCGAGATGCGGCTGCCCAGCGTAGTGTCGTTGAAGCGCTTTGTGGCGCAGGACCGGCCGCCGGCCTTCACCCGCTTTAACCTGTTCCTGCGCGATGCCTTCGCCTGCCAGTACTGCCACGCCGCCGAGGACCTGACCTTCGACCACGTAATCCCGCGCTCGCAAGGCGGGCGCACCTCCTGGGACAATATCGTTACGGCCTGCGCGCGCTGCAATCTGCTGAAGGGTGGCCGTACGCCGCGAGAAGCCGCCATGACTCCCTTGCGCGCTCCGCGCCGGCCCAGCGCCTACGAACTCCAGGAACGCGGCCGCCGCTTCCCACCGCATCATCTGCATGAGAGCTGGCTGGACTACCTCTACTGGGACATCGAGCTGGAGGCGTAGGGCGATCAGCGCGCGTCGGTGAACTCGGCGCTGGCCACCGCCCGGCGCATGGGGGCGAGGCCTAGCCAGAAGGCGGCCAGCGCGATGGGCGCCAGGATGGCGAAAGTGGTGACCAGGGACAGGTGGACCTTCAGCGGGTCATGGAACACCCGGTCGGTGAGCAGGCCCACCGTCGAAGGCCCGACCGTCATGGCGAACAGCGCCACGACCATCAGATAGAGCGCCGAGACCCGACCACGCAGGTTGGCCGGCGTCACCGTCTGGATCGCCGATGCGGCGATGGCGGCCATATTCAGGGGCACTGAGGTGAAGGCCATGCCCAGGAAGTACAGATAGATGTTCGGCGCCAGGAACCCGCCCACCCCACCCACCAGGGCGACGATCGAGCCTACGACATAATAGCGAAAGTGGGCATCTGTGACGCCCTTCCTCATGAGCCAGTCGACCAATTGGCCCGTGGTCAGGAAGGTGGCGAGACCAAGGACCAGGTCAAATGACCCCTGCACCATGCCGACCCGGTCCACTGGCCAGCCAAAGTGGCGCATGAGGAAAGCCGGCGCCCAACTCATGCGGGCGTAGGACATGCCCATGATGCAGCTGAACCCCACCACGTGACAGGCGAAGAAACGCCAGTGTGCGCTGATGAAGGTGAATACGTCGGCCCAGGTGCTGCGCCCGTCCGCCGCCGCTCTGGCTCCCCGTTTTGGTTCGGGGATCAGGAAGATCAGGAAGGCCAGCAGAAGGCCCGGCGCGCCGGTGGCGAGGAAGGCGAACCGCCATGCGTGAACCTCGCCCAGGATCGGCAAGGTGACGCCGTTGCGGGCGAAATGCAGAAGAACCCCGCCCAGCATGACTGAGGCGCCGGAGCCGATGGTCGCGCCGATCGTGTAGATAGATAATGCAAAGGTCAGCCGCCGCTTCGGGAACATGTCGGCCAGGATTGAATAGGCCGCCGGCGCCAACGCCGCCTCGCCGGCGCCCACCAGGGTGCGGGCGGCCAGCAATTGCGGGAAGTTCTGGGCGAGACCGCAAGCTGTCGCGGCGCCGGCCCACAGCAACACGCCGAAGAAGATCACATATCGCCGCGGCAGCCGGTCCACAGCCATACCGAATGGCAGGCCCAGCACGGAATAGAGCAAGGCGAAGGAAAAGCCCTGCAGAAGGCTGATCTGGAAATCGGAAAGCGCCAGGTCGTGCTTCAGGTCGCCGACCATCAGCGAAACAATTTGCCGGTCCATCATCGAAAGGGCGTAGAGGATCAGCAGCACGCCCACCGCCTTCCAGGCGGTGAAGGCGGGCGGATATGCGGTCTCGGCGGGTGTGTTGGCGGCGCTCATCGGAACAAACTAGCCGCGTTTATCGCCAGGCGTCGGTTTTTCCTGCCGGGCTCGGCTGAAAATCAAGTGGCTCCACCATACATCAGGTGACGGATTACATTCGCACCTTCCACTTACGGTGTTATTGTTGTCCCAAAGTGGGGCTGGGGTTGGACTAACCGCATCCTGTTCGGTCGCCCGATGCACCCGCCGCCGTTGGAGGAGCGATGCCCCGCGTACTCACCGAAGCCGACGTGGCGGATTTCCGCGAGCGGCTGTGCGCGGCGGCGGAAACCCTGTTCGCGCAAAAGGGCCCCGATGGGGTGACCATGCGTGAGCTGGCTGGAGCCTTGGGCGTCAGCGCCATGACGCCCTATCGGTACTTCCGCGACAAGGACGACATCCTGGCAGCCGTCCGCACACTGGGGTTCAATCGGTTTGCAGCGGCGGTGGAGGCGGCCTTCAACGCCACCTCTGGGCCGGTCGAAGGGTCCTACGCCGTCGCCGAGTCATACCGCCGTTTCGCTTTCGAACATCCGCATACGTTCAAGCTGATGTTCGATGTGAACCAACCCACTGAGCGTGAGTATCCTCTCCTCGTCGCCGCGGAAAAGCGCGCCTTCGCCAGCATGACCCAGCATGTGCTGCGCCACCTGGCGGCCGGAACCGTCAGAGGTGACGCGCAGTATCTGGGAACAATCTCCTGGGCCGCAGTCCATGGGGTGGTGATGCTGGAACTGGCCGGTAAACTGCCCAGCGGGGCTTCTGCGAAACTTGTGCCCGACATGGGCGCCACTCTGCTGCGAGGACTCGGCGTCACCGCCTGAGCCATGGCTGCACGATATGACTTCGCTTCAGACAACACCGCGCCAGCCGCGCCCGAGGCCATGGCCGCCATCGTCGCCGCGAACAATGGGTTCGCGCCGGCCTATGGGGCCGACGAGGTCTCGGCGCGGGCCGCCGATCTGGTCCGCGCCTTCTTGGACGTCGACGCGCAGGTGCTGTTCGTCGCCTCGGGCACCGCCGCCAACGCCATATGCCTTGCGGCGCTGTGCCGGCCCTTCGAGGCGGTGCTGACGCATGACCACGCCCATGTCCGAACCGACGAGACCGGAGCGCCGGGCCTGTTCGGCAGCGGCCTGGGTCTGATTGGCCTGACCGGCGCGTCAGGCCGGATCGATCCCAAGTCGCTGGCCGAGGCCTTGGCTCTTGCCGATGCCTCGCACCGCCAGTCGCCGGCCGCCCTCTCGCTGACCAATGCGACAGAATATGGAGCAGTCTATTCCGGCGCGATGCTCGGCGATCTTACGACGCCGGCGCGGGCGCAGGGGTTGGGCGTTCACCTTGACGGCGCGCGCCTGGCGAATGCGGCGGCCGCGGGTTTCGACGTGCGCGCATTGAAAGGATTGGGTGTCGATCTCCTAGTCTTGGGCGGCGCAAAGGCGGGCATGCCGCCGACCGAAGCGGTGGTGATCCTCAACCCCGCACTGGCTCACCGCTTCGACGCGCGCCTCAAACAGGCCGGGCAACTGCCCTCCAAGGGACGGTACTATGGAGCCCCGTTCATCGGCATGCTGGAAGACGGCGCGATGATCCGCCACGCCGCACACGCCAACGCCATGGCGCGCAAACTGGCGGCGGCGTCGCCGTTCCCGGTGGTCCATCCCGTGGAGGCGAACGCCGTGTTCGTACAGATGGAGGAGCCGGCGCTCAGGGCTCTTCACGCCCGGGGCTGGTTTGTCTATCGATTCCTGGATGGGACGGTGAGGTTCGTTTGCTCTTGGGCGACCACGGCGGCGGCGGTGGAGGAATTCGCCGCCGCGCTGTGCGCCGTCAGACCCTGAGCGCCCGTCACGGCGCCATCCATGTCGGCCGTTCGGCGCGCACGGGGCGGCCGTCGACGCTCAGCGCCGCGCCGTCGATTCGGTCCAGCCGAAGCAGCGCCATGGCGATCCCCTCACGGCCGGAGAGCACCTCGCCGGCCCGCAGGTCGCCAGCCAGCACTTCCGCCCCCGGCGACGGCGGCGATCCTTCAAACCGGATCGGCAGCATGCGCGTCTTGATCAGGCCGCGGCGCTTCATGCGCGAAGTGGTCTCCTGGCCGATAAAGCAGCCTTTCTTGAAGTCGATGCCGGACAGAAGGTCGAAATTGGCTTCTATTGGGTATGTGGCCTGTGCGTCCCAGTCTGCGGGCCCCGGTGCGCCCAGGGACAGCCGAAAAGCCTCGTAGTCGGTCTCTGCGCCCACGATCGCTTCAGCTGGCGACGCGGCGCCATAGCCACGAAAGCCCAGGGCGGAAAGTCGAGGGTCGGGAAGCCATCCAGGCGCGGGCGCCGCGCCGGCCCCGAAAAGGGCGGTAACCAGTGCCGGGTCCGGCGTGATCTGGACCTTGGCCCGCAAGCGGTAGATCGAGAGCCGATCAATGATCCCATCGCGCGCCGTCGCGGCGACATCGAGCAGGGCGTCCTCGCCCGCGCCCACAATGAACATGTCGTGGGCCAGCCGGCCCTGGGGTGTGAGCAGGGCGCCGAATCGCGCCTGGCCGTCTGACAAGGTTTCGACGTCCTGGGTGATCAGTCCTTGCAGGAAGCTCCGCCAGTCCGGTCCGGTGAGGCGGATGACAGCGCGGCTCTCCAGATAGGCGAATGTGACGATCATAGGCGCTATTTAGCGTGCTGTGGGTGGAGCGCCAGCCTTCGTCCTTCTATAGAGGCGCGATGCCCGTCGGCGGATTCCCCATTTTGTTCATCACGGCGACGCGGATCGGCGACGCCGTGCTTTCGTCAGGCCTGCTCCGCAAGCTGATCCAGGAAATTCCCAGCGCCCGTTTCACCATCGTAGCCGGTCCAGCGGCAGCACCCTTGTTCGCGGAGGTTCCTGGTCTTGACGAGGTGATCGTCATGGAGAAGTCCGAAACGGGCGGCCACTGGTTTTCCCTGTGGAATCGGGTTCGGCGGCGCAAATGGGGCCTGATTGTCGACCTACGTGGCTCGGCGATCTCGAACTTCCTCAGCCGCAAGCGGCGTGCGGTGTTTCACAGATCCTCCGGTCCACCCGTTCATAAGGTCGTCGAGGCCAGCCGCGTGCTCAGGCTCAACGACGATTTGGCGGCCCCGTTCCTTTACACGTCTGCAGAGACAGAAGCCCGGGCGGTGGAGATTACCAGCGGAAGTGGCCCGATCCTGGCGCTGGCGCCGGCGGCCAATTGGATCGGCAAGACCTGGCCGCTGGAGCGGTTCGCGCTGACCGCTATTGAGCTCCTCAAGAAGGGCGGGCCGCTGGAAGGGGGCCGGCTCATGGTGCTGGGCGCGCCGCAGGACTGGGCGGTGATAGATTCCCTTCGCCATGTAGTGGCCAAGGGGCGGTTGATCGATCTGGTAGGCAAGGCTGACCTGCTTACCGCCTACGCCTGTCTGAAGCGGGCCCGGCTGTTCATTGGCAACGATTCGGGTCTGATGCACCTGGCGGCGGCGGCTGGGGCGCCGACGGTGGGACTGTTCGGGCCTTCCGACGAGCGGCTCTACGCTCCCTGGGGAGAGCATGCCCGGGTTGTGCGCGGCCCGCGTGAATTTGAGCAGATCCGCGCTGCTGACCCTGGGTTCGCCCAAGTGCTATGCCATATGATGGACCTGACCGTGCCGGCGGTGGTGAAGGCGGCCACAAACTTGGTCGCTGTCGCCCCGGCCGCGGTGGAGCCGGCCGATGCCTGAAACCTATGACCTGATCGTCAAGGGCGGCGAAGTGGTGAACCACTCAGGCCGCGGGTGCGCCGATGTGGGCGTAAGGGCTGGCCGGATCGCGGCTATCGGCGACCTTGCAGCGGCCTCGGCGGGGGAGGTGTTCAACGCCGCGGGTCTGACTGTGCTGCCAGGGGTGATCGACTCCCAGGTTCACTTCCGCGAACCGGGACTGGAATGGAAGGAAGATCTGGAGAGCGGATCGCGGGGCGCGGTGCTGGGCGGCGTCACCGCCGTATTCGAAATGCCGAACACCGAGCCCGCCACCACCGACGCCGAAGCCCTGGCCGATAAGCTCGACCGGGCGAAAGGGCGCATGCATTGCGATCACGCCTTCTATGTGGGCGGGACCCACGAGAACGCCGCCTTCCTAGGCGAGCTGGAGCGGCTGCCCGGCTGCTGCGGGGTCAAGGTGTTCATGGGCGCGTCAACGGGTACGCTGCTGGTTCAGGATGATCAAGGTGTCGAGCAGGTGCTGCGCCACACCAACCGCCGCGCCACGTTCCATTCGGAGGACGAATACCGCCTGGCCGAGCGCAGGTCCTTAGCCCGCACGGGAGACTGGACCAGCCATGAGGAAGTTCGCGACGCGACCTCTGCGCTGATGTCCACCGAGCGGCTGGTCAGGATCGCGCGCGCGCTGGGCAAGCGCATTCATGTGTTGCACGTGACCACTGCGGAGGAGATCGAGTTCCTGGCCCGCCATAAAGACGTCGCCACCGTCGAAGTCACACCCCAGCACCTGACGCTCACCGCGCCGGAGGCCTATCAACAATTGAGGGGCTTCGCCCAGATGAACCCGCCGATCCGCGGTGCGGCGCACCAGGCGGGACTGTGGGCGGGAGTCGCTGTTGGCGTCGCCGACGTGCTGGGCTCCGACCATGCGCCCCATACCCGAGAGGAAAAGGCTAGGCCCTATCCTGCTTCGCCCTCCGGAATGCCGGGTGTGCAGACTCTGGTGCCGGTGCTGCTCACCCACGTGGCCGCCGGGCGGCTGACGCTGGAGCGGTTCGTGGACCTGACCAGTCACGGCCCCAACCGGGTGTTCGGCATCGCTGGCAAAGGCCGCCTGGCGGTGGGCTATGACGCCGATCTCACGATCGTCGACTTGAAGGCGAAGCGCACCATCACCCACCAGATGATGGCCACCCGCGCCGGCTGGACGCCCTTTGACGGCTTCGAAGCCCAAGGTTGGCCGATTGCGACCGTCGTGCGTGGGCGGATCGTCATGCGCGATGGCGAGGTGCCTGCACCGCACCTGGGCGAACCGGTGCGGTTCGTCGAGACGCTAGGTGCCTAGGGCCTCGCGCATCCCATGACCGCCAGACTCGCCGCCGCCCCGTTTCGCAATGCCCGCTATGCGCCGGTGGAATTGGAGGTCGCGTATGAGGCCGACGGCGCGATCCGGCTCACCAACCCCACCCCGATCGATCAGAGATTCCTGACTCTCAACGCCGCGGTGGACCACTGGGCCATCGCGACGCCAAACGCGGTGTGGGTGGCGGAGCGCTCGGGGCCAGGCTGGCGTACGGCGACCTATTCTGATGCCGCGGCGCAGATCGCCGCTATCGCCGGCGGCTTGCGCGGGCTCGGGGTGGTGGGGCCTCGTCCGCTGCTGTTCCTGGCCCGCAACGGCATTGATCACGCCCTGGTCAAATACGCAGCCGCCAGCCAAGCCATGCCAGTCGCGCCGGTCTCCCCCCAGTATGGTCTGGTCGGCGCGATCCTGTCGCGACTAACCTATGCAGTGGAGTTATTGCAGCCGGCGGCAGTGTTCACCGACGATGCGGCGCTGTTCGGCGAGGGCTTGGGCGCGGAATGCCTTAACGGTTTGCCGGTGATCGCGGCGGCGAACGCGCGTCCGGGTGATCTCAGCCTTGACCAGCTCATGCGACTGGGACCGCCCGCTGCGCCAGTGTCCCAACCCGACGACAGCGCCCTTTACCTGCTGACTTCAGGGTCGACCGGCCATCCGAAGGCGGTGATCTTTCGCCACCGCGGTGTGGCGCTGAATGCCGCCCAGATCACGGGCTGTTTTGAGGATTCAGATCCGCCGGTAATGGTGGATTCTTCGCCCTGGAGCCATTCCATGGGCTCCAATTCCGTCCTGCATATGATCGCGCACCGGGGCGGAGCCCTTCATATCGACTTAGGTCAGCCCACCGCAGCGAGGTTCGGCCAGACTCTTGAGAATCTGCGCATGGTTTCGCCAACCGTTCAGAACATGGCGCCCGCCGGCTGGGCGCTGTTCGTCGAAGCGCTGGAGCGGGACGAGAACCTGGCGCGCAATTTCTTCGCCCGGGTGCGCCAATTGCAATACGGCGGTGCGGCATTGGGTCAGGCTGTGGCCGATCGTGTCCAGGAAGTGGCTGTGCGCACGGTAGGCGAGAAAATCAGCTTCGCCTCGAGCTTCGGATCGACCGAGACAGGGCCGCGAGCCTGTCAGGTGTTCTGGACCAACGACCGGGTGGGGCTGGTGGGCCTGCCGATCCCGGGAACTTCGATTCGCCTTGTTCCGGAGGACGGAAAACTGGAGGTGCGGGTGCGGGGGCCGCAGGTTACTCCGGGCTACCTCGACCGTCCCGACCTCACCGCCCAGGCATTCGACGAGCAGGGCTACTACCGGATGGGCGACGCCGCACGGTTGATCAATCCAGACGATCCTCGCCAGGGCCTCGCCTTCGACGGGCGGCTATCGGAAAACTTCAAATTGTCGTCTGGAACCTTCGTAAACGTGGGTGAGATTCGAATCGCCGCGATTTCGGCGATCGGCGGGGCGGTGACCGATGGGGTGGTCTGTGGTGAGAGTCGGGACGGAGTGGGCATCCTGTTCTATCCGAATCCGGAATTGCCGCCCGCCGCCATCGCGCAAGCGGTCTATGTTGGACTGGAGCGGCTAAATCGCGAGGCCCGCGGTCAAGGCGGTCGAGTCATTCGGGCGTTGGTGCTGGCCGATGGACCGGACCCCGCCGCCGGTGAGATCACCGACAAGGGCTATATCGCCCAGTCCTTGGCCCGGCGCCGTCATGAGGCGCAGGTTCAGCGGATGTTCGCTGACGCCCCTGACGCCGAGGTGATCACGTTCGACGCCTGAGCAACTGGCTCCAACGAAATGGGCCCGCCGGCGAACCGACGGGCCCAGAAACATACGTTCAACGCTGGGCTCAGGTGTTGCCCTTGAGCTTACAGCCTCCCATGAACGCGCAACTTGTCGCCTTCACAGGGCTGACCGGATTCTTATTGTATTCAATAATGTATCCTTTCAGGCCGTCGGAGCAGGCCACTTCCATCAGGATGGTGCCCTGCGCCGTCTGACCAGCGACACGGGATTCCGAGGCGGTGCAGGTTTGGACATTCAGTTTGCGGAGGTCAGCAGTGAGCGCCGAATAGCCGGTCTCCTGCTTGTTCAGGCCGCAGCGATAGCCGGCCACCAGCGCGTAGCTGCAATTGTAGACAACGCCCTTGTTTGCCGAGTCGAACACCGCAACGCCGCCCGTGCCATCCTTGCAGACCAGTTCGACGATGTCCTTGCCGGGAGGCGCCGGAAAAATGGCGTAACGGTCAACATTGCAGGAAAATCCAGCGGCGTTCGCGAGCTTGGTATAGAGGCCGGCCTGCTCCGTCGCGGCTTCGCGGGCATCGGTAAGCGTGCAACCACCGAGAATGCCTAGGGCCTTTGCGCAATCCCAGGTCTGGGCCAGGGCGCCATCGCCGCCCACCTTGTAGATGTAGCCCTTGCCGTCGTTGCAAGAGGTTTCGTAGAAATTCGCGCCATCCTTTGTCGCACCGAGATAGCGACGGTCCTTGATCGCGCAATTGTTCTTCGCCGCGGCGACGTAACGGTCGACAACAGCCAAGCGCGTGACCTTGTCGGACAAGGTGCACTTAACGTTGGACTGAGCGTCATCGTAGTTGAGGCAATTTTGCGCCTCGACCGGCTTGCTGATGTCCAGCGGCGCGCTGCCGATGACGATGTATCCGGGACCCTCTTGGCAGGCCACTTCCAGGAATGTGCTGGTGGGGCTTTGGCCGATGCCCCGCGCCCCAGTGGGCGTGCACCGGACTCCCGCCTTTTGCATCAGCGGCGCCAGGTCGGCCTTGGGATCGGCGTTGCCAGGCAGAATGCAGCTCGTGGTGGGCGCCTTGCCATCAACTGGGGTGTTGGCCTCGATGCAGGAGAACGCGCCGGACTTGTCGCCGCCAGCGCCGACCTGGAGCAGGAAACCAGGACCGGAGGCGCAATCGACCTCATAGAAAGTCTGCGAGGTCTTGGCCTTCCTATTCTCGGATTTGCCGATGAAGCGCGCGTCGCTGACCTGGCAGTTCAGGCCCATCTGCTGCGCGGCGGCTGGCGCTTCGGCCATGCCCTGGGCGCGCGCCTTGGCGTCGATGGCTGGCGGCTTCTTCGCCGCCGACATGACGGCGGCGGGGGCGGCGATGGCCACTAGCAGGGCGGCGATGAGCCCGATTCGGATTGGCCTCATGGTATGGTTGGCTCCTGGAGGGATTTAGGGCGGCACATAAGCGCTACGGTGAGAACGGGGTCAAGCTGAGCCGGCCACGCGCCGTGAGAGTTTGCTACGAAATCTCGCCTGTCGGTTTCCTGAACAAGCCAGGCGCGGCGCCAATGGCGTTGATCCGACCGTGGCCTCGATCGTACATGGTCATCTTTTGGAGGTGCGGCATCGTGAGCAAGGGCTTTGAGGCGACTTACGAATCAACACCCAGGCCCAGCCTGAAATATCCGTTCGAAGCGCTACCGGAAATTGGGACCGGCGCTGTGGACATAGCGCCGGGGGTGAAGTGGCTGCGGATGCCGTTGTCGGGATCTCTGGGGGCCATAAACTGCTGGGCCATCGCTGAGCAGGGCGGCTGGGCGATCGTCGATACCGGACTTGGAGGCCAGCCGACGATGGACGCCTGGCGCGCCGCTTTCGCGGGCCCGCTGGACGGCAAGCCGGTGACGCGGGTGTTCGTCACCCACCTGCACCCGGACCATATCGGCATGGCCGGATGGCTGACTCGGCGCTTTCACACGCGCTTGTGGATCAGCCGGCTTGAGTTCCTGATGTGCCGGTCGCTGGCCGCCGATACCGGGCGCGAGGCGCCCGAGGACGGTGTGCGATTCTACCAGGAGGCCGGCTGGAGCGAGGAGGACATCGAAACCTATCGCGCCCGATTTGGCGGCTTCGGTCGCGCGTTGCACGTGCTGCCCGACAGTTTTCAGCGGCTGAGCGATGGTGATGAGTTGATGATCGGCGACCATCTTTGGCAGGTGGTGGTCGGATCTGGCCATTCGCCGGAACACGTCTGCCTTCATTGTCCGGATCTGCAGCTGTTCATCACCGGCGATCAGGTTCTGCCCCGGATCACCTCCAACGTTTCGGTGTTCCCCACAGAGCCGGAGAATGATCCCTTGAGCGAATGGCTGACCTCGTTGGCTCGGATCAAGACAAAGGTGGGGGATGAAGTGCTGGTTCTGCCGGCGCACAACGAGCCGTTTTTCGGTCTGCACGCGCGTCTGGATCACCTGATCGAGGGCCATGAGGATGCGCTGGCGCGGTTGATCAAGGTGCTGGCGGAGCCACGGCGGGCGGTCGACGTTTTCAATGTGCTGTTCCGGCGCACAATTGACGGCGACCAGATCAATCTGGCGACCGGCGAGGCTATCGCCCACCTGAACTGCCTGATCCGGCGTGGCCGGATATCGCGCGACCGCGACTCGGCCGGCGTGAACTGGTATCGAACGACGGCTTGACCTTAATGAAGGACCGATGATGAGCGACCTGGTGCTGAGCGACATTTCGGGCGGCGTGCTGACGCTGACGTTGAACCGCCCCGAGCGGAAGAACGCGCTCACCCATGTCATGTATACGGCGCTGGGTGACGCCATCGACGCCGGTTGCGAGGACAGGCGCGTACGCTGCATCCTGATCCAGGGCGAAGGATCCGCCTTCACCGTCGGCAATGACCTCAGCGAGTTCGCCGCTGTGAACGCGGGCGACCCCAATGTGACGGCCGGCGTGCGCGGCAACCGCCTGCTGGAAGCGCTTGGTCGTTCATCAAAGCCCATCATTGCGGCCGTGCACGGCCATGCGGTCGGCGTTGGCCTGACAATGTTGTTGCATTGCGACCTGGTCTTCGTCGCCGACGACGCCAAGATTTCCGCGCCCTTTGTGGGGCTGGGGCTGGTTCCCGAGGCGGCGGCCAGTCTGCTGCTGCCGGCGCGGATCGGCCACGCGCGCGCGTTCTCGGTCCTGACTCTGGGCGAGGTGATCGACGCGCCTACGGCGGTGGCCTGGGGCATGGCCAACGCCTGTGTGCCGGCGAGCGAACTCCGCTCGCGCGCCCGGGCCGCGGCCGAGGCGGTATGCGCCCGCGCGCCCACGGCCGTGCGCCTGACCCGCGCGTTGATGCGTGACGCCGAAGCCATCGTTGCGCGCATGTCGGAGGAGGCGGTGCATTTCCACGCCCAACTGACCAAGCCCGAGGTCACCGAGGCCATCAACGCCTTTTCCGAAAAGCGCACACCGGACTTCAGCCGGTTCGATTGACGGCATGGTGCTGAAGATCCGTCCGGCGGAGCCGCGCGACGCAGGACTTGTGCATGGGTTCATCCTGGCTCTGGCGGCGTACGAAAAGCTGGCCCACACCGTGGTTGCAACCGTGGCCGACACATCGCGGGCCCTGTTCGGCGAAAATCCACGGGCGTTCAGCGAGATCGCCGAACTGGATGGAGACCCGGTGGGGTTTTCCTTGTGGTTCTACAGCTACTCGACCTTCACTGGTCGCCATGGGATCTGGCTTGAGGACCTCTTCGTGAATCCGCTGGCGCGGGGGAGGGGGGCAGGCAAGGCGTTGCTGAAATCCCTCGCCAGGCGGTGTGTCGCCGAAGGCCTGGAGCGGCTGGAATGGTCGGTGCTGGATTGGAACGCGCCGTCCATCGCTTTCTATGACAGCCTCGGTGCGGCGACGCTGGATGACTGGACCACAAGGCGGCTGGAAGGCGCGCCGCTGAAGCGACTCGGGGCCTAGACCATTATCGGATCAGGCGAAATCACCTGATCCGATAAGGTTCTATCTTGAATTGCCACACTCTAAAGATCGGGCCGGATGATCGTCTTGCCCACAACCTGGCGGCCCGCCAAGGTTTCGAAGGCCGCTCGCCATTCGCTGAGCGGAAACTCTCGGTCGACGCGCGGTTTGATCAGGCCCTTGTCGGCGAGGGCGAAGATGGCGTCGCGGTTCTCGCGCCCGCGGTCGGGAAACTGGCGCCCATATTCGCCGGCGCGCACGCCCACCAATGAAAAGCCCTTGATCAACGCATAGTTGGCCGGCAGCACCGGCAGTCGGCCCGAGGTAAAACCGACCACCAGGAGGCGGCCGTCAAAGGCGATGCAACGTACGGACTCATCGAAGACGTCGCCGCCGACCGGGTCATAGATGACGTCCGCGCCGCGCCCGCCGGTGAGCGCCTTCACCTGTTCGCGAAATCCGCCGGTGATGTTGATGGTGTGGTCCGGGGCGTATTCGCGCGCGACGATGGCGAGCTTTTCATCCGAGGCCGAGGCGGCGATCACCCGCGCGCCCAGCTGTTTGCCCAGATCGACGGCGGCCAGGCCAACGCCGCCGGCCGCGCCGTGCACCAGCAGCCATTCGCCCGGCTGAATATTGGCGCGGCGGACCAGGGACACATAGGCGGTGAGGTATGCGCCGCCATAGCCGGCGGCCTGGGCGTAGCTGAAGTCTGACGGCATCGGGCGCAATTGATCGGCGCCTGTAACCGCGTATTCGCAGAACCCGCCCACACGTGCGCCGCCGCTGGTCACCTGATCACCGACTTTCCAGCCGGTCACGCCGTCGCCGAGCGCCTCAATCTCGCCGGCGAACTCGGTTCCGGAAATGAATGGCAGGGGAGGTTTGTGCTGATACTCGCCGCGAGTCTGCAATAGATCTGGGAAGCTCACCGCTGCCGCCCGGACCTTGACACGCACCTCACCCACCTCGGGTTCAGGTCGCGCGATATCCTTGATAACGCAGCCGGCGTAGCCCGGCGCCAGAGCCTCGACGACCAGCGCGCGCATCAGGATATCCTCGCTTCAAGGGCGACGCGGCCGAGGACGGCGATTTCGCGACAGGCGGCTTCCGCGGCGGGCACGGCGCCGGCGAAGGCCGCGAAGCCGTGGGTAAGGCTATCGTAACTGCGGTAGGTCACCGGCGTGCCGGCGGCCTCCAGCGCCTTGGCGTAAGCCTCGCCCTGATCGACCAGGGGATCGAAGCCGGCGGTGGCGACCACGGCGGGCGCCAGGCCGCACAGTTCGGTTGTGCGCAATGGTGAAACGCGGGAGTCGCCGGGGTCGTCCTGCGGTCCCAGGTAGTGGCCCGCGAGCCAGGTCAGGGTGGTGCGCGACAATGGAAAAGCGTCGGCATAGGTGGTCATTGAGGGGGTCTCGCTCGAGAGGTCGATCCAGGGATATAGAAGAATCTGGAGGGTGGGTTGGGGCTTCCCGGCGTCTTTCAGCGCCTGGCAGAGCGCGGCGGCGAATGTTCCGCCGATACCCTCGCCGCCGACCATAATTTCGCCGGCAGGCGCACCGTACGCGGGCGCAGCGTCATTCGCCCAGAGACAGGCGGCCATAAAGTCCTCGAAGCCGGCGGGAAATCGGCATTCCGGCGCCAGGCGATACTCGACGGACACCACTGGCGCGCGGAGGCCTTGCGCGAGGATGCGGCACAGACCGTCACTGGCGTCGAGATCGCCAAGCACGCCGCCGCCGCCGTGGGCGAACACCAGCATCGGCGCCTTCGGATCCTGCGCGCTAGGCCGATAAATACGCAAGGCGGGGACCGGTCCGCTTGCCGACACAGCCTCAGCCGTCACGCCGGATATGGGGCGGTGCGGCAGAAGTCGGCGGCGGCGCGCAATGGCCTGCCGAGCATCCGCCGGCGACATTTCGGCAAGGCTGAGACCGCCGCCGGCCAGAACCTGCAGGCGCGGGTCAAGCGTGCGTCCGCCGCGGTAGACCGCGAGCCCTCCCGAAGCGAGGCGCAAGAGAGGGGAGGGCAGGGTCAAGAACCGGCGGAGCGCCAACGCTCGTAACGACACCACCGCCATCAGCGCACCGCCGCCGGCAGGCCCCTCAGGCCCGACAGGATCATGGCGACCGCGAATTCGGCCGCCCTTTCCGTTTCCACCGGACGCCGGGCAAGCATTTTCTCCCCGACCTCGCGGGCGATGGCGATACAGGCGGCGGCGAGATAGTCAGGATCGACCGCTGGCGCGCCCCCACGCACCACCTCATCGGCGACGGCGTCGCGGACGTCGGCGAATACGGCGGCCATTTCCGGGGTTTCGCGATGCACATGGGGATGCGGTTCGCCCTCGGGCCGCTGGGCGGTCCAGGCGGCGTGTTCTGCGGCCAGAAATTGGAAATAGGCGTTGACGGCGGCGCGCACGAAACATTCGAAGTCAGGCGCTTCGTTGCGCAAACTACGAAGTATGGGGCCGAACCGCCGCGCGCCCTCATCTGCGAGGGCGGCGAACACCTCCTCCTTCGAGCGGAAGTAATTGTAGAAGGTACCTGCCGCGAGCCTGGTGCGACGGATGATGTCCCGGACCGTCGCGGCTTCATAGCCTAAGGCTGCGAACACCTCGCGAGCGGCGGCCAGGATCGCCTGGCGATTGCTGAGCTTGGTCTGCTCCCGCTTGCCCGGAAGCGGTGGGGTGGCCTGGGGCATTTCGACTCGCTCAAAGGTGACGTTTGTCACTTTAGGTGGCTAGGTCGCGCCCGGCCACTGCCGATGTGAATCACGGCGAAGCGGCGGTTCGGGGCGCCCAGTATCGGGGTGCATCGCAGGCCGCTCGGCACTGTGCCCATTCCGGCGAGCAATTGTCCTGATCGGGGGTGGTCGCGCAGAAATAATAGGTCTGTGCGCAAGTCAGACGGCAGCGGCCAGGATCGAAGGCGGTCGTTGGCGACGCGACCGTCGATGACGTCGTTCCGGTGGGCAAGGGGCTCATCAAGGCGAGGGCTTGATGAGCCGATGGACCTTGGGCGCCGCGCAGGCCGGACGCCGCCGCGCCGTGTGGTCGTCCCGACTGCTGGGCGAACGCAGACGAAGCTGTGACCAGGGCCAGAGCGATAAGGGTGAGGGCGCGGCGCATGTCGAGCTAGAGAGTCCCGCGCGCGCCCTAACCAGTCGTTAACCCCGTGGCTCAGACAGCCCGCAGCGCCCGCAACATCTTGGTGAAGTGGTCACCGCGCCAGCCGTCCTGGTCCTCGCCCCAGCCGATCTTGCCCTCATATTCCCAGCGCATCAGGGCGTTGGAGCCGGAGCCGTTTTCGCTGATATGGCTGATCGCGAATCCCTCCGCCTCCATGGAGCGGCCCTCGCGGTCTTCAAGATAGACCTGCATGTGCGCGCTCCAGCCTGTCTTGGGATCGCGGAAGTTGCGCATCCTGGATTTGGACTTGTCCAGTCGGGTGAACCGCCCATCCTTGAGCAGCCAGCCCATGTTCATAGGCGACCAACCTGCCGCGTCGCCGTCCTGGGGACGCACGAAACTCAGGAATCCGGTCTCGGCGCCGGTGTGGCCGAAGATGTACTGGATGCGTCCGCGCCCGCGCTCGCGCTCGACCTGCCGCCACTTGGGTCCGCCAGGTTGGGCGACGCGGAACTCGCGGCGCACATACTCCGGCTTCTGGCTGATGGAATGATGCGCCCCGCGTGGGCCCCAGGTGCGGTCGCGCACGGAATAGCAATCGATCGGAATTGTCTCGCCGAACAGCTTCATGCGCCCGACGATGTGGCCAAGCTGGTCGAAGTGAGGGTTGTGCATCGCCGGCGCCTCGCCCGGTGTGAACCGGTGCGGCGGGTGGACGGACCGGTGCTCAAACTCGATCTCGAAGTCCTGTTCCGGGTCGTGATGGACTACGTGGTAATCCATCGCTGGCTTGAGCATTTTCAAGCTGTAGCCGCCGTTGGGAAAGGTGATGTCGCGCAGGTCCGGATTTGGCGGCATCGGAACTTCGCCGGAATTGAAATAGTAGGCGAGCCGGTTGGGTTCAGCGCCGCGCGGGTCCCAGACGAACACCCGCGCCCGTACGGACTGCCGATTGGGGAAATAGGCGGCATGGATCCACGCGCCCATGCCGCGTTCCGGTACGTTCAGGGACCACCAGTTGGTCTCGGTCTCATGCAAGTCGTCAGAGAGATTGTGGTACTGGTCGTCCTCCAAGGCGAAGGGCGTGTCTTCGTTAACTGTGGTCATTGGAGCCTCCGGCGGCGGGCCTATTTCTTGAAACGCGCGGTGCGACGCTCATTCTCCGGCGAACCTACCAGGGTGGTGTTGGCGAGCCTGTCCAGGAAGCGTTGGGCGTTACGGTCGGGAATGTCTGCTGCCAGGTCCACGGCCTGCTTGGCCAGGCCCAAGGCCTCCGCCGGCAGGCCGATCAATTGGTCACAGAAGGCGTAGACCTGCTGCATGAAGGTCTCCTCCGGGAATACGTCGTGAACAAGGCCGATGGTCTTGGCCTGTTCGGCGCCCACGCGCATGTTCGCCATGGCCATCCACTTGGTCCAATGCGGCCCAATCAGCCGGTTCAGGCGGCTGGATCCGCCGGAGCCGGCGATGACGCCCAGATTGATTTCCGGGACGCCCCACTCAGACCTCGGCGTGCAGAACCGGAAATCGCAGGAGGTGGACATCTCGACGCCGGCGCCAAGGATCGTCCCCTGGGCGGCCAGAATAATCGGCTTTTCAATAGCTTCGAACTCATCATACAGCAGGTGGTGGTCGCGATAGCCGCGACGGTAGGCCCAGCCGGGATGCAGGTCGCGGGTCTCCGGATTGCCGCGCAGGCTGCCGGCGCTATCGGCGGCGATGTCGATACCGGCGGTGAAGTACGACCCGACCGCCGTCAGCACCATCACCCGAAGGTCGTCGCGGTCAGCCAGTTCCCGGGCAGCCTTCCAGTAGAGCGCAGTGACCTGTGGGCTGATGGCGTTGCGCTTGGCCTCGCGGTCGATGGTGACCGTGATGACGCCGGGGTGATCGTAGGTGATCCTGCCGTGTGGCGCGTCCATATTTTGTCTCCCGTAGCAATTTTCGTCCAGCAACCGACTTCGGCGTTTGGATAGTTTCCCCATTCCTGACCATGCGGGCCGCCGCCTTGTCCAGCGTGCAAGGCGACTGGACGGCCTTACCGGCATCCGAATATGGTCGCCCGCTCCGGAGGAGCACCATGAGCACCATCATCTACGACGTCAAAGACCGCATCTGCACGATCACCATGAACCGGCCGGACGTGCTGAACGCGCTGAACGCCGAGCTTATCAACGATCTCGATGAGGGCGTGCAGCGGGCCGCGGACGATCGCGACGTGAAGGTCGTGATTCTGACCGGCGCAGGACGCGGCTTCTGTTCGGGTGGCGATGTGCGTGGCGTCGGCGCTGGCGAGACGCCGATCAAGCGCAAGGAACCGGAACGCGGCCGCCACGCCTACCAACTGCTGCACGACATGGGCAAACCGACCATCGCCATGATCAATGGACCCGCGGCTGGCGCCGGCATCGGTCTGGCGGGCGCCTGCGATCTGCGTATCGCCGCGCAGTCCGCGAGCTTCCTGGCCGCCTTTGCACGCTGGGGCCTGGCCGGCGACTACGGCGCCACCTATTATTGGCCGCGCATCCTGGGGACCGGCAAGGCGCGGGGGCTATTCCTGCTCAACGAAAAGCTCGACGCCCAACAGGCCCTGGAGGACGGTATCTACCATCGGGTGGTTCCGGACACCGAACTCAAGTCGGCAGTGGATGAAATCGCCACACGCCTCGCCCGCACCTCCTCCCACGGCTGGGCGATGATGAAGCATTCGCTGAATTACGGGGAACACGCCGAGATAACCGACGCCCTGGAAAACGAACAGCGCAACATGGGCAAGGCGTCCAAGGCGCGATCGGAAAGCCGCGCCGCCGCGGGCAAGGCGTAAGCAACGGGAAGGCGCCTCAAAGGCGGGCGATCAACTCCGTCGCCGCCTGGGGCGCGCGCAGCTTTCCTTGGTTGACCACATAGGCGTAGACCGCCCGGCCTTCCGCCGCGAGCGCGCGCAATTGATCGGACAAGGCGTCCAGGGCGTCGGCGGTATAACCCGTTTCCACCGCGTCTTGGGCTTGCAGGAGCCGGACGTAGGCGAAGTCGGCGGCGGGTTCAGCGTCCTTCGCGGTCAGGGTTGCGTCGGAGCGGCACACCGCGACGCCGCGGCGACGGCAGGCGTCGGCGAACCCGGGGTCCCGGAAACTTTCATGCGGGGCCTCGATCACATGACGCAACGGCGCGCCGTCCCGTTTGTCCGGCAGGAGGTCTAAAAAGCTCTCGATCTCATGGGGATCAAAGCGCTTGCTGGCCATCAATTGCCATAGGATCGGACCCAGGCGATCGCCAAGTTCGATGAGTCCCTGGCCAAGAAACCGATCGATCGCTTCTCCGGCCTCACCAAGATCCTTGCGATAGGTGCAGAAACGCGAGGCCTTGAGCGAGAACCTGAACCCATCCGGCGCCGTTGCGGCCCATCGGGCGAAGCTTTGCGGCTTCTGAGCGGAATAGAAGGTGGCGTTGATCTCGATGGTGGTGAGCCGACGGCTGGCATAGGCCAGTTCATCGGCCTGCCGCAGGCCGGGCGGATAAAACACCCCGCGCCAGGGCTCGTAGGTCCAGCCGGCGATCCCGATGCGGACCGTCATTTCTCGCCCCGGACTCCAGCGGACCTGTCGCGCACAGCCTTGAACTCCGAGCCCGGCTTCCAGACCGGCCAACGGCGGCTGTCGGCGAGCCCTGCGCCAAGATCGTACAACAGGCTCATGTCCTTCGCCGCGCCGCTCAGGTCGAAGTCTTCACGCCATTGGTCGCTGGGCTGATGATAGCGCTCAGCGATATAGGCCAGCTGGGCGGCTGTCCCGGCGGCCTTTCCGCCCACGAACAGATCGGCGCCAGAAATGAATGAAATCGCCGGGACCCCCATTTTTGCGAATGGGAAGTGGTCGGACCGAAAGAACATGCCGGTTTCCGGACGGGGGTCGGGCGAGTAGTAGCGCCCGTACCGCAGGCCACCGGCGATCAGGTCGTCCTGCAAACTGGTGGGGCCGTCGCCGGAGGTGCTGAAGTCATGCGCCAGTCCGATGGGCGCTAGGCCGTCCATGTTTAGCACCGCCGCCGTCGTGGCCAGAGGATAGAGCGGATTGGCTGCATAGTAGGTTGATCCCAGCAGGCCTTTTTCCTCGGCGGTGAGCGCCATGAACATCACCGTCCGGGCCGGCCGCCTGGCGCCGGCGAAGGCCCGGCCCAGTTCGATCAGGGCGGCGACGCCCGTGCCATTGTCCACGGCGCCGTTGTAGATGCGGTCGCCTGTGGCGTCGGGTGGGCCGACGCCCAGGTGATCCCAGTGCGCCGTGTAGATCACCCGCTCCGCGGGTCGGCGGCGACCGGCGACTTCACCCAACACGTTGCGGGTGATGATTTTTGAGACAGCCACGCGAAAACGGACACTCAGAGCCACGCCGTCAAGGTTGACGGGTTGAAAGGCGCGCATCTGGGCCTGCTGTTTCAGCGCCTCGAAATCCAGGCCGGCGGCGCGCAGCAGCCCTGCCGCGGCGTCGCGCTGAATCCAGCCTTCCAGCAGCGGATGCGCCCTGGAGGCGTCCGGGCGGATTATGTCGAATATGGAGATGGTGTTCGAGTTCCTGACCGTCGCCCAGCCATAGGAGGCCGGCGCGGTTTCGTGGATGACCAGCATACCCAGCGCGCCCCGGCGGGCGGCTTCCTCGTACTTGTATGTCCAGCGGCCATAGTAGGTCATGGCCCGTCCGCCGAAGTCCCCCTGTCCGGATTCGAAATCAGGGTCATTGACCAGGACAAGGGCGATCTTGCCCTTCAGGTCGACGTCCTTGAAGTCGTCCCAGTTCCGCTCGGGCGCAGTGATCCCGTATCCGACGAAGACAACCGGCGCGTTCTCGATTCGGACAGCGTCGGCGCCGGTGGCGGACGCCCTGAATGCGACCTGATCGCCCTGGCTCCAGGCCTGTTCCGCGCCGCCCGACCGCACGCGGATGTCGACGGGGCCGGTGATTTCAAAGCGGGCCAGGGGGACATCCTGGGTCCAGGCCCGGCCGCCGCGCGGCAGCCGGTCACCCGCCGGCTTCAGATTGGCGGCCTTGAACTGATCAATGATGTAGGCGACGGATTTCGCTTCACCCTCGGTTCCGGGGCCTCGGCCGCCGAAGGCGTCGGACGCCAGCAGTTTAATGTGGTCCGCAAGGCGGTCCGCCGTGAAGGCCGGCTCCGCATGCGCAGGGAACATCCCAGCCAGAACGAACAATCCGCATAGCGCGGAGGCTAGCTTGTTCATCGCAAGGGTCTCCGGCGACGGTGCGCAAACAATCCTAGCCAGAGCGCCGCGCCGGCGCCAGATGCGAGCGCTGTGCAGCGCGAATGAGCGCCACAACCCAAGGTTGCGAAGAACCCGGGCCTGTATGACGGGGCTGCAATTCGCCCGTTGCATTGTTGTGTGAGAGGAGGCGTCTGTTCGCGCCGCCTGGCCGCGGGCGCCCTATAGTCCAGCTCGCCGACTCACCGCCCGTTCAATCTTGAGCCCAATGCGCACCGTATACCCCGCAGCCGTCCTGGCCTGTCTGGCGTTGTCCGGTTGCGCGAACCTGCGCGATCCAGACGTAAAGCTGCCGACAGTTTATGAGGCGCCTCAGCCAGGAGGACTTTCCGTCCTGGCGTTGGATCGGTGGTGGACGAATTTTGAGGATCCGCAGCTCACCGGTCTGATCGAGCAGGCGCTGTCGGCGAGCCCTGATGCGCTTGCGGCGGCGGCGCGCCTGAAGGAAGCCAGGGCGTTGGCTGGAAGCGCCATGACACGCTTCTTGCCTCAGGGTGACCTGGCGGGCTCCACGCGGGAAACCCATACCGACCAACTCTCGGGCGCGGTGGTGAACATCCCGGGGTTCTCCAACAGCGGAACTTCCAATTCCGCCGCCGTGAATTTCAATGTGAGCTGGGAGCTCGACCTGTTCGGCCGCATCTTCGCGGTCGGCCGCGCCGCGCGCGGCGATAAGGCGGCGGCCCGCTTCGCCTATGAGGGCGCTCGCGCCAGCCTGGCGGCCAATGTGGCCGATGCCTATTTCCAGGCCCGAGGCCTGGCGATCCAGCTTGAGGACGCTCGCGAGACCGTTCGAATCCAGTCAGGATTGCAAGAAATCGCTGCGAAGAAGATCTCCCGCGGCCTGGCGGCGGCCTCCGATGGGGACCGGGTGGCGGCCGACCTTGCCCAGGCCCGCAGCCAGGCGACCTCCCTGGAGGCGGAGCTTCAGGCTGCAAGGCGCGTGCTTCTGGTGCTGATCGGCCGCGGCGCCCAACCCATTGAAAGCCTGCCCATCGTCGCCGCGGTCGGCGCGGCGCCGGCCGTCCCGACCACCGTTCCCAGCGATTTGCTTGCGCGGCGCCCCGATGTGCGTGAAGCCCAGGCGCGGGTGGCGTCCGCGGCCGGTCGCAGCGACCTGGCCATGCTGGCGTTTTTTCCGACTTTCACCCTCCTGCCGGGTAGGGGCTGGTCGCGCAGCGAGCAACCCAATTTCGGCTCCACCTCTCAGAACTGGTCCATTGGCGTCAGTGGAACCCAACCCATCCTGTCGATTCCCCGCCTGTTGATGGATCTGAAGGCGCAAGGCGCCCGGGCCGAACAGGCGGTGATCGCCTACGAGAAATCTGTACAGACCGCCTTCGGGGAAGCCGAAAACGCCCTATTGCGCCTGGACTCGGACCGGCGCCGAACGGACTTGCTGCTCGAAGGTGAAAGCCGCGGCCGCCGGGCTTTTGACGCAGCGCGCAGGCGCTACGCCATGGGCCTCGATGACCTGCAGTCGACGCTGCTCGCAGAGCAGGCCTGGCGTGCGACGCGAACTCAGCTCACCTCCGAGCAGGTTCAGACGCTACGGCGCGCCGTTCAGGCCTACAAGGCGCTGGGCGGGGGCTGGCCCGCGCAGACCGTTTCCGACAGGCCGCGACCGGGGTGAGAATGCGACCGATGATTCTCCGTCCCGCCGTCTGGCTGCTCGCTGCGGCTCTCGTGCTCGGCCAGGCTGGCTGTAACCGCAAGCCCCAGCCTGCGCCGAAGTCTGCGGAGCAGGCGCGCAGCGTGCGTGTCACCACCATCCAGACCCTGCCGATCGCCGGCGCGATCGCCGCGTCAGGCGACCTCGTACCGCGGGAGGAAGCCGCCGTGCTTCCGGAGGTGAACGGGTATCGGGTGGATCGCGTGTTGGTGGACGAAGGCGCCTATGTACGGGCCGGTCAGGCGCTGGTGACGCTTAATGCAGCCTTGATCAATTCTCAGTTGGCGCAACAGACCGCCCTGGCGGCTCAGGCGGCGGTCCAGGCTGAACAGGCAGAGGCCCAGGCAGCTCGGGTTGCGGGTCTGGACGGCGAGGGCGTGCTCTCTCAGGAACAGATCGAGCAACGGCGGTTCCAGGCGCGCGCGGCGCGGGCCGCCGCACAGGCTCAGGCCGCCGCCGCCCGCGACCTGCGCACCCGCGCCGGAAAACTCACAGTCACAGCCCCCGTTTCCGGCCTCGTCCTCGAGCGTAGCGTGCGCCCTGGTGATAATTCCGCGGTCGCCGCCCAGGCGCCCTGGTTCCGCATCGCCCGCGACGGTGCGATCGAACTGGAGGCGCAGATGGCGGAGTCAGACCTCGCCAAGGTGCGGCCGGGTCAGCCTGCGCGGGTTTCGCTGCCCAGCGGCGCAGACGTGGCGGGTGTGGTGCGCTTGGTGAGTCCGTCGGTCGATGTTCGGACAAAGCTGGGCGCCGTGCGGGTCAGCCTGCCGGTGCGCGGCGATATCCGATCGGGCGGGTTCGCCCGCGCGGCGTTCGGAGGCGCGAGCGCCATGGCGCCTGCCGTCCCGGAGTCCGCGATCCGTTATGACGCGGATGGTGCGAGCGTGATGGTTGTGGGGACTGACAACCGGGTGATGCGAACCATTGTCCAGACTGGCGTTCATGCCGGCGGCCTCGTGGAGCTGGTCCGGGGGCCGCCAGTGGGAACCCGAATCGTTGCGGCATCCGCAGCGTTCCTTATGGACAAAGACCTGATCCGGCCGGTGGCCGCGGCGGGAGACCAGCGGCGATGAGCGGCGGCGGGCTGCGCATCTCGGCCTGGGCGATCCGCAATCCGGTTCCGGTGGTGGTGATGTTCGCGGCGCTGGTGATCGCAGGCCTGCTCGCCTTCGCCGGTCTGCCGGTTAAGCAGTTCCCCAATATCGAGTTTCCCATTGTCACCCTCACAGTAACCCAGAGCGGCGCCTCGCCCGCCGAGATGGAGACCCAGATCACCCGGCCGGTGGAGGACGCCATGGCCGGCATCTCCAACGTCAACAACATCTACTCGACAGTAAGTCTGGGTGTTTCCACGACCACCCTGGAGATCCAGCTTGGCCAGGACATCCGTAAAAAGGTCGATGAGGCGCGCGCCCGCATGGACCAGGTGCGCGCCCAATTGCCCCGCGAAATCGACACGCCGACCATTCGCGAGATCGAGGTCTCCAGCCAACCGATCCTCACCTATGCGGTCTCCGCGCCTTCCATGTCGGTGGAGGCGCTCTCGTGGTTCATAGATGACACGGTGGCCAGGGCCCTGCAGGCCCGCAAGGGCGTTTCTCAGACCAGTCGCGTCGGCGGGGTGAGCCGAGAAATCAATGTGCTGATCGACCCCGACCGGTTGGCCGCTCGCGGGCTGACGGCCCCGCAGGTCAACAGTGCTTTGAGGAGCATCAATCTCGATGCGCCTGGAGGACGGTTGCAGGTCGGAGGCCGCGAACAAAGTCTTCGGGTGCTTGGGTCCGTCGATACGATCGCAGCGCTCAGGACTCTGGAGATTCCGACCGGCGGGGGGCGAGTGGTCAAGCTGACCGACGTCGCTGACGTCGGCGACGGCGCGGGCGAGATCCGCGGGTTTGCGCGCCTGAACGGCCGTCCCGTGCTGGGTTTCCAGGTCATGAAGACCAAGGAGGCCAGCGACGTCGACGTCGAGGACGAGGTGGTCAAGGCGCTGGAACAGCTGGCCGCCAAGCACAAGGACGTGACCTTCACCCGAATATTCTCGTCCGTGAAGTTCACGCGCGACAGCTATCGGGCCACACTGAATGTGCTCGTTGAGGGCATGCTGCTCGCGGCCCTTGTAGTGTGGCTGTTCCTGCGCGAGTGGCGGTCGACCATGATCGCGGCGGTGGCCATGCCGGTCTCGTTGCTGCCCACCTTCCTGGCGATGAGCGCGGCCGGGTTCTCGCTGAACATGGTCACGCTCCTGGCCCTGACCCTGGTCATCGGAATCCTCGTCGACGATGCCATTGTTGAAATCGAAAACATCGAAAAGCGGGTGGCCGCCGGCGCGCGGCCTTACCAGGCGGCGATGGAGGGCGCCGATGCCATCGGCCTGGCCGTCGTCGCCACCACGTCCACAATCGTGGTGGTGTTCACCCCGGTGTCGTTCATGCCAGGCATGGCGGGGCAATTCTTCAAGGAATTCGGCCTGACGGTGTCGGTCGCGGTGTTGTTCTCACTCGCCGTCGCACGGTTTTTAACGCCGTTGATGGCGGCCTACCTGCTCAAGCCCACAACCCACCCTCGCCCGCGCAAACCGTTTGTTGGATTTTATCGCCGCGCATTGGAATGGTCCTTGGACCATCGGATCCTGGCGATGATCGGCGGCGCGGTGATGTTCGTACTATCGATGGCGCTGCTTCCCCTGCTGCCGAAGGGATTCCAGCCTGAGGGCGATCCCGATTATCTGCAGGTTTCGATCCAAGGGCCTCCGGGCGCGCTGGCCGCGGATATGGAGGTTGTGGCCAAGGCGGTGAATCTGGTTTTCGCCGGCCATCCCGCGGTCAGCGGGACTTTCATTCAGATCGGATCCACCGCCGGGCCGATCGGATTCGGCGGACCTGGCGGCGGCGGTGGCGGCGGCTCGGATCTTAGATCCGGTTCAGCGACTATCCTGCTCGACCCAGACCGTAAAGAAAGCGGCGAGCAAATCCGCGCCGATCTGCGCGACAAGCTGCGCCAGATAGCCGATGCGCGGGTGAGTTTTCTCAGCATGCGCGGCGGCGCGGGCATCCAGGCCACCCTGACCAGCGACGATCCGGAGTTGCTGCAACGTACGGCCCAGCAGCTTGAGCGAGAGATGCGAGGCGTGCCGCTAATCAACGACCCCCGGCCCACGACGCCGCCTACGTCGCCGGAAGTGGTGATCCGCCCGAAGGCCGACGAGGCCGCGCGGCTGGGGGTTTCGGCGGAAACGATCGCCCAGGCGGCGCGGGTCGCCACGGTTGGAGATATCGACGCCAATGTGGCCAAGTTCACGGATGGGGAGCGGCGCATCCCGGTGCGCATCCGACTGCCCATCTCGGCCCGTTCCGACGTTGAACGGATCAAGGCGCTGCGGCTGCCCACTTCGACCGGTGGGGTCACGACACTGGGCGCGGTGGCGGACGTCTCATTCCAGGCGGGACCGGGCCGGATTGAGCGAACCAACCGCAAGCGACAATTGACGGTGGAAGCCGAACTGAATGGCGCGGAACTGGGCGACGCCTACAACGCGATCAAGGCCCTGCCGACGATGAAGCACCTGCCGGCGGGCGTAACGCCGGCGACCAGCGGTCAGGTAGAAGCGTTCCAACAGATATTCGGCGCCATGGGGATGGCGGTGTTCGCCGGCGTTTCAATGATCTTCGCCGTGCTGGTGCTGCTGTTCAAATCCTTCTTCAAGCCGGCGGTGATCCTGTCAGCCCTACCGCTGGCGGTTGGCGGTGCGTTCTTAGGACTGCTGGCGTTTCGGCTGGCGCTCAGCCTGCCGTCCCTGATCGGCTTCCTGATGCTGCTGGGCCTCGCCGCCAAGAATTCTATCCTGCTGGTGGAATACGCCATCGAGCGCGAACGGGAGGGGATGCCTCAACGCGAGGCCCTTATCGAGGCTTGCCGGGAGCGGGCGCGGCCAATCGTAATGACCACCATGGCCATGGCGGCCGGCATGCTGCCGACTGCGCTCGCCCTGGAAAAGGGCGCCGAGTTCCGCCAGCCGATGGCGGTGGCGGTGATCGGCGGCCTGATCACCTCGACAATCCTGTCGCTGGTGCTGGTGCCGGCGGTTTATGAGTTCGTGGACGACTTCGAATGCTGGCTCAGGCCGAAATTGGCCCGGCTCGTCACGCCGCGTGAGGCGCCGCCCAGGCCCGCGCCTGAGGACCGGCTGTAGGCGCTCAAATTTCGCCGCGGATCACTTGCGCGAACAATTCCGGATCCACATTGCCGCCAGAGAGCACGATACCGATGGTCAGGCCGCGGGGTTCGATCTTGCCGGCCAGAAGCGCCGCCAGCGCCACGACTCCGCCGGGTTCGACCACCAACTTCAAGGTGGCGAAGGCGTAGCGCATAGCTTCGGCGACCTCGGCGTCGGAGACCGTAGCGATCCCCGCTAACAGCCGCTTGAGAATCGGAAAGGTGATCTTGCCCGGCATAGGAGATTCCAGGGCGTCGCAAAGTGACCGTTGCGCTGGCGAAGCGCCAACCCGTTCGCCGGCGGCCAGGGAGCGGCGTGTGTCGTCGAACAGGATTGGCTCGACGCCCCAGATCTGCGCATCGGGCGCGAAGTTGTGGATCGCCAGCGCCGATCCGGCCAAAAGACCCCCGCCCCCGACCGGACAAATTACGGCGTCCAGCCGACCGGCGATCTGCAAGGCGTTCTCGACGAGCTCCAGGCCTACGGTTCCCTGACCGGCAATGATCGCCGGGTCGTCGAAGGCCGGGACGATCGTCGCGCCACGTGTCGTGGCGATCTGCGCCGAGATCGCCTCGCGGTCCTCAGTGGCGCGATCGTAGAAACGGACTTCCGCGCCATAGTCGCGGGTGGCCGCCACTTTCACGGCCGGCGCATCGGCCGGCATCACGATGACCGCCGGGATGTCCAGAAGCCGGGCCGCGAGGGCCACGCCCTGAGCGTGGTTGCCGGACGAAAACGCCACTACGCCACGCCGGCGCTCATCGGCTGAAAGCTGCACAAGCCGGTTGTAGGCGCCGCGAAACTTGAAGGCGCCCACCCGTTGCAGGATCTCGGGCTTGATCAGCACGCGGCCGCCGACTCGCTCATTGAGCGCCAGGTTTTCGATCAGCGGGGTGCGCACGGCCTGACCGGCCAGGCGCGTCGCCGCCGCCCTGATGTCTTGGTAAGTCACGCTCATCGAGCTGTCATAGCTCGTGGGCGGACGCTGCATAAGGGGTTCGCAGCGGGCGTTTCGAACATCTATGATGCACTGGTCTGCGCTGGGCCGGGTCGGACTTAGGCGCAAGACTGGATAAGGAAAAGCCAATGTCAGTCAATCACATCGTGCTGTTGAAACTGGAAGAGTCCGGCGGCGCCGACCAGATGCAGAAATTGTACGTCGAATTTCAGGCGCGTTTAAGCACAATACCGGGCGTGGAAAGCGTCAGTATCGGAAGGAATTTTCAGAAAGATGCTGACAAATACAACCATGGAGCCACAATAAGACTTATTGATCGGGCCGCTCTGGAGAATTATATTCCACATCCGACGCACATTGCGGTATCTGAAATGATGAAACCATATATGATTGATTATCTTGTTGTAGATTATGAGATTTCATGAAGATTATATAGAAAATCTTTTTCTTTATATTTTCCGAGAAAATCTCGAGTTGTAAGTCCATGGTGGCGCCGCACCGCTCGGTTTTCCCCAAGCGGCCATGGCTGCGCATGGCGCTGTGATCGCCGCCGGGGCGGCCGCCGATATCGGACACTCTGAAGCTACGGGGGATTGACGGCGCCGACGCCCAGATGCTCTACAAGCCCACGCGTGTGAGGCGGCGCCTCCGCGGACAATCGATCCCAAGTCCAACCGCCGAGTGCCTGTCGAAGGGCGGCTGGATCCTCGCGGCGGGCGGGAAAGCATACGAAATGGCCAACGTGACCGTGATCGGCGCCCAGTGGGGCGACGAGGGCAAGGGCAAGCTTGTCGACTGGCTGTCAAACCGCGCCGACGTGGTGGTGCGCTTCCAGGGAGGTCACAACGCCGGCCATACCCTGGTGGTGGGCGATCAGACCTACAAGTTGTCGCTGCTGCCGTCGGGAGTGGTGCAGGGCAAGCTGTCGATCATCGGCAACGGCGTGGTGGTGGATCCCTGGCACCTGCTAAGCGAGATCGAGACCCTGCGCGGCCAGGGGGTCGCGATCAGTCCGGACCTTTTGGTGCTGGCCGACAACGCCTGCCTGATCCTGCCGATACACCGCGATCTTGATCAGGCGCGTGAGGCCGCCGCCAGCAATAAGATCGGCACCACCGGCCGCGGAATTGGGCCGGCCTATGAGGACAAGGTTGGGCGGCGCGCCGTCCGCGTCGCAGATCTGGAGGATCCGGAGGCGCTTGCGGCCAAACTCGATCGCCTGAACGCCCACCATGCGCCGCTGCGCAGTGGACTGGGGCTGCCGGCGATGGATGTGGCGGCCCTTCTGGCGGAACTTCAGGCGATGGCGCCCAAGATACTGCCTTACGCGCGTCCCGCATGGCTGCTGCTCGATGAGGTGGTCAAGGCCGGCCGTCGGGTGCTGTTCGAGGGCGCGCAGGGCGCGCTGCTGGATGTGGATCACGGCACCTATCCCTATGTGACCTCCTCCAACACCGTGGCCGGGCAGGCGGCCGCCGGATCGGGCCTTGGGCCGCGCGGCCCCGGCTATGTGCTGGGTATCGTCAAGGCCTACACCACCCGGGTTGGCGAGGGACCGTTCCCTACGGAACTCCATGATGAGGTCGGCAAACACCTGGGCGAGGTAGGCCGGGAGGTTGGTACGGTCACCGGCCGCAGCCGCCGCTGCGGATGGTTCGACGCCGCCCTGGTGCGTCAGTCCGTCGCGCTCAATGGCATCAGCGGGATCGCGCTCACCAAGCTCGACGTGCTGGATGGACTGCCGCAATTGCGGATCTGCACTGGCTATCGCCTGAACGGCGCAGAGATCGGCCATATGCCGGCCGGTTTGTCCGCCCAGAGCCGGCTGGAGCCGATCTATGAGGAAATGGAGGGGTGGAGCGAAACCACTCAGGGCGCGCGCACCTGGAAGACCTTGCCAGGCAATGCGGTGAAATATGTACGGCGCATCGAGGAGTTGATCGGCGCGCCGGTGGCGCTGCTCTCCACCAGTCCGCAGCGCGACGACACCATCTTGATGCGAGACCCTTTCCAGAGCTGATTTCGCTGCTTCCGTAAGGTCATTTTTACCTTCCCAGAGGAAGGCTAGCCTCAACTTGCGGAGCTGCGCCTGGTGCTTGACGAAAAGCGAGCCATTGCGAAAATCATACCCCGCCTCGCACGGGTGCTGATCGTCGATCCGCAGCCACAGGCGGCGCGCCTGTTGTCGGAGCTGTTGCGCGACCTGGCGCGCTCTCAAACCGTCAGCGCATCCTCGACGGTGCGCGCCTACGAACTCGCCAAGGATTTCAATCCGCAGATCATTTTCGTGGAGTCGGCCGGCCCTGAGTTGGACGGTTGCAAATTGGTGCGGGCGATCCGCCGTAGCGAGCTGGCTTGCCGCGAGGCGCCGGTGGTCATGGTCACCTCGACGGCAACCGCCGCAAGCATCATGGCGGCCCGCGACGCGGGCGTACATGAATTCCTACGCAAACCCTTCACAACCAAGGACCTGGTGCGCCGGCTGTTGGCGGTGACATTGCAGGAGCGGATGTGGATCGAGGCGATGAACTACATCGGCCCGGACCGCCGCCGATTCAACTCTGCGGAATACGCCGGGCCACGCAAGCGCCGGTCGGACCCGCGCGAGCTTTCCGAGCCCGCCAAGATCCGCCAGGCTCTGGCGATTCTGAAATCCGCCGTCGAGGCGACAGGCCGCGACCCCGTCCAGGCGCTGCGGTCCATGCAGGCCCAGGGCGTGGAACTGCACAGGGCCGCCACCGCCGTCAACGACATCGCCCTGTCGCTCGCGGCCAAGGGGTTCCAGGACTATCTCGCGGCCATGGCCGGTCAGCCGCTCAATCCGGCGGCGATCGCGCCCAGGGCGGCGCCTTTGCTGGCCTTCGAGCCGACCTACGCCACTGCGGCCTAGAAGGGCTTCCGCTCAGGCGTCGGTGAGATGCTGCGCCTCTGCGGCGGCTTTCATCGACTTCTGAAGCTTCTCGAAGGCCCGCACCTCGATCTGACGGACGCGCTCTCGGCTGACGCCGTATTCGCTGGCCAGGGTCTCAAGGGTCGCAGGGTCATCCTTGAGGCGACGCTCGGTGAGAATATGGCGCTCCCGATCTGACAACTCGGTCATAGCTGTCTCGAGTAGGCTCATCCGGATGGAGCGCTCCTCGGAATCGGCCAGAACGGTCTCTTGGCTGGGGGTGCTGTCGTCCGCCAGCCAATCTTGCCATTCGCTCTCGCCATCCATTCGCATCGGCGCGTTCAGGGAGGCGTCGGGGCCTGACAGGCGCCGGTTCATCGACACCACTTCTTCTTCCAGAACACCCAGTTTGGTGGCGATCTGACTTACCTGGTCGGGGTGCATGTCGCCCTCGTCCAGCGCGGAGATTTGGCTCTTGGCCTTACGCAGATTGAAGAACAGCTTCTTCTGGGCGGCGGTGGTGCCCATTTTCACCAGGCTCCAGGACCGCAGGATGTATTCCTGGATCGCGGCGCGGATCCACCACATGGCGTAGGTCGCAAGCTTGAAGCCTTTGTCGGGCTCGAATTTCTTGACCGCCTGCATCAGGCCGACATTGCCCTCCGAGATCACCTCTCCGATCGGCAGGCCGTAGCCGCGGTAACCCATGGCGATCTTGGCGACCAGCCGCAGGTGGGAGGTCACCAGGCGATGGGCGGCGGCCGGGTCCTGATGCTCGCGCCAGCGCTTGGCGAGCATGAATTCCTCGTCCTTGGCCAGCATCGGAAACTTACGTATTTCCGAAAGGTACCGGCTAAGGCCGCCCTCAGGCGTCATTAAAGCGACGGCCTTCAGATTCGCAGACATCATCATCCCCTGTGGCGGGCGTTCGCTCCGGCCGCCGGTTGGCGCAAATGGCCGACCGCCCCCTCCAAACCACTCATATGGGAAATGGTTGCAGGTTGCGGAAGACCATGCTGAGCCAGTTGCAAAGAAACCTACAGGCTTGGTCGACAAATCAGGCGCCGACACCGCAATCTGCATCAGCCAGGCGCTGGATGCCCGTTACATCTTGGACATGTAAGGCAAGGTGATCAGATGCGTTTGAGGTGGGCCTCAAGCGCGGTCATGTCAGCGGGCGGGGGGCTCTCGAAGCGGAGCATCGCGCCGGTGACGGGATGCAGGAATCCGAGGACCGCGGCGTGCAAGGCTTGCCGCGTCAGGCCGGCCGCGGCGATGGCGGTGCGGACCGCCAGCGCCGGCGGACCGGAGCCATAGGTGGGATCGCCCAGGATAGGGGAACCCTTTGAGCTTAGGTGCACGCGAATCTGGTGGGTTCGGCCTGTCTCAAGGCGGCAGGAAATCCGTGCCGCGTGGGGGCGCTCGCTTGGGCCATAGGCTTGCTCAACGGCATAGTGCGTCACCGCTTCGCGGCCGCCGGTCTTGAGAACAGCCATCTTCTTTCGGTCCTGAGTAGAACGGCCAATCCGCCCTGCAATCGAACCTCGGGCTGGCTGCGGCGCGCCCCGCGTCAGGGCGACATAGACGCGTTCAATGTCATGTTGGGCGAACAGCGCGGCCAGGCCCCGGTGCGCCACGTCCGATTTAGCCGCGACCATTACGCCTGAGGTATCCTTATCCAGCCTGTGCACGATCCCGGGTCTCGCAACGCCGCCAATTCCGGACAGGCCTGCGCCGCAGTGGTGGAGCAGGGCGTTCACCAGCGTTCCCGATGGCGTTCCGGGCGCCGGATGAACCGCCATGCCGGCGGATTTGTCGATCACGATGAGGTCGGCGTCCTCATGCAGTACTGCAAGTTCGATCGCCTCGGGGCGTGGTGTCGCCGGCTCTGGCGGAGGGATCAGCAGTAGGTATTCGCCGGGTTGGGCTTTTGCGGAAGAATCGTCCTGGGTGACGCCGTCTCTCAGCACAAAACCTTGGGCGATCAGAGCCTGGATGCGGCCTCGGGAAAGCTCGGGAATGCGCTCGGCCAGGGTCTTGTCCAGGCGGGAGCCGGCCGCCTCGGCCTCGACCAAGACGGTAATCGCCTCGATCTCGTCATCGAGTTCGCCAACTGCGGCGCGGCTCACCCTGCCAGGTGTCCGCCGAAGCTCAGGCCCCGGGATATGCTGTTCGCCCAGCTGGACAACAGCAGCAATTCGCCGGTTCCCTGTTCCACCGCCTTTGGCCCGACGTTGCGTATAAGGTGCTCGCCAAGCTCGGCCACGACTTCCGGTTTGGCCTGTGTGTCGAGGGCCTGAAGCTCACGCGCGTGTGCGTCATCCGCGGCGATGTCGCCGCTCAAGTCACCAAGGCGGTCCAACACTGTCGGAAACGCGGAAGGCGTCCGCGAAGAGTTCAGAGCGGCGGCGAGGATCAACCCGTCCAGTCGGGTGGCCTTGTGCAGGGCCACGCCGTTGAAAATGCCGAAGACCGGCGTCTGGCCCACGGTGTCGAACAGGATGCAGAATAGCTGACCTTCCACCGGCAGGAGCCAGCCCTCGAACAACAGGCCCGACCCGCCGACCGCCATGCGCAGCAGGCCATTGGCTTCCTTGCGGACAATTCCGTAGTCGTGGAATAACTTGCCGGGCATGGCGATGGATGGCCGCGTGGTCCTCCAGAACCCCTCATAGGTCGCCGCGCGCCGCTCGGTCACCAGCCGGGCGATATCCAATCCCTGTAACGGCAGGCCTGGTGTCGTAACGCCATTTACAGGGTTGGCTGCGGCAGGTTCAGCCAGATCCTGGCCAAAAACTCTTGCGAGGCTGGCGAGGTCACGATCCCAGTCGAGCATCGTGAAGCCCGCCTGTTTGGACGTCACCAGGCGGGTGAGGTTTTCGAGGCTGTGCGCCGACGGCGAAACGGCGCCAGATGTCCAGCGGCCCACCAAAGATTTGTCGACCCCCAGCTCCGCCGCAAGCCGCCCACGGCTCATCGACAAGGTCTTCAGGACGAGGTCAAGCTTGGCTGGAAAGGATTCGGGCGCGGACATCACCAAGAGTTCCTTGCGGTTGCGCCGAGATGCAACCGGTTGCGAAACAGTGCACCAAGATGCAGCCATCCTGCAACCCCCATTGCATTTTGAGGCGCGCGCGGGTTCGCCAGCCTGCAACCGTTGCGCATGTCGTGGCGCGCCGCTGCAACTGCGCGCCGCGCGCCGCTCAGGTCTAGGTTATGGGCGTCGGCGTATGCGGACTTTGGGGTGTGTTCACCTCCGGTGCGCGTAGCCGTCGCAAGATTTCGCATTCGAGCAACTTGCACGCCTCTTGGGAGCAGTCATGGACGTCAATCGGTTCAAGGACGAGCTGATCGAGCTGCTGCCGAAGTTGCGTAGCCGTGCGATTGCGCTGACCGGATCGACGGCTGCCGCCGATGATCTGGTGCAGGAGACGCTGCTGCGGGCCTGGCGGTTTCGTGACGGTTTTCAGCAGGGCAGCAACCTGATCGCATGGGTCTATCGAATTCAACGCAACACCTTCTTCACCACGGCCGCAGCGCAAAAAAAGACCGTGCAGGATGTTGATGGCCGCCACGCCGCGGAACTCACCTGCCAACCCGACCAGGAGTGGCGGCTACGTTTTGGGGAACTCATGAAAGCCCTCAGGCGTTTGGCTCCAGAGGCGCGCGAGGCGTTGTTGCTGGTCGTGGCTGAAGGTCAAAGCTATGAGGCGGCTGCAGAGGTGGCGGGTTGCCCGGTCGGAACCATGAAGAGCCGCGTTAATCGAGCGCGCGCGCAATTGGCGGAATTGATGAACGAGGAGCCCATCAGGCATGGACGTCGCGCCAACGGCGCGGCGCAGGCGGAGCGACGCGCGTCGTCGCCCCCATCCACTACAGTTTCGGCGGGGTCGTGGGGCGCAGGCGCGCCCACGGCCAGCGCCGCATGAGTGTCGGAGCAGGAGACCGCGGCTTTGTCGCGGTGCTGGCGCCGCACGGAAGGCTCTCTGCGTAACTTGAGAGCCGGGGTGGAGGATGCAGGATGTCGCCCCCGGCGCCTGCATCCCCGCCCCACCCCGACTTGCCCTAGCGCGGCGCCAATCGTCCGTTCTTGATGACCCGATAAAAGCAGGACCGCGCGCCGGTATGACAGGCGCCCCCGTCACCGCGGGGCCGCACGCTCAGCAGCACGACGTCCTGGTCGCAATCGATACGGGCCTCCACCAGATCCTGAATCTGGCCGCTGGTGGCGCCCTTATGCCAGAGCTCGTTCCGCGACCGACTGAAGTACCAGACCTCGCGCGTTTCCAGAGTGAGCCGCAGGGCTTCGGCGTTCATCCACGCCACCATCAACACCTCGCCGGTGTCGGCATGGGTCGCCACGGCGCAGATCAGGCCGGCGGCGTCATAACGCGGGGCAAGCACTTCGCCGTGCTCCAGGTCGTGTTCGGTGGGTGTCGGGTCTTTTCGGGTCATGCAGACAGTATGCTCCAGTTGGACGCTGATTGGGCGATTCTAGTGGTTCTGGGCGGTTGATTTGAGCCTGAAGGACATCATCAAGGCGCAGGTGGCCGGTTTGGATGCGGCTGTAAGGCCATGGGCCGAGCTTCGGCCCCTCAACGGCGCCGCCTATGAATTTCTGCTGTTTGGACTCAAGCAGGCCTGGGCATGCCTGTTCGGCGGCGCGATGCTGGCCCTATTGATCGCGACCCACCTGTTCTGGCCACAGGCATCGCCCATCGCGCGCTACGACTTCCTGGCGTTCGCCGCCCTCGCCATCCAAGGCCTGCTTCTGGCCACCAAGCTGGAGCGATGGGAGGAAGCGTTGGTGATCCTGATCTTTCATTTGGTCGGCACCGTCATGGAGCTGTTCAAGACCGCCCACGGCAGTTGGATCTATCCGGAGTCTAGTTTGCTGCGGATCGGCGGCGTGCCCTTGTTCTCCGGTTTCATGTACGCCTGCATCGGCAGCTACATGGCCCGCGCCATCCGACTGTTCGAGATTCGATTCGAGCGCTACCCGCCATTGTGGGGGCCATGGCTACTGGCCGCTTTGAGCTACGCCAACTTCTTCACACATCACTATGTGACAGACATTCGCTGGGGTCTGTTCGCCCTCTCCGCGCTACTGTTCGGTAGGGCCAGGTTTCAGTTCACGCCTGACTTGAAGCCCCGGCATTTGCCCATGCTGCTGGGCTTTGGCCTGGTGGCGCTGTTCATCTGGTTCGCCGAAAACATCGGCACCTTCACCAGCGCTTGGATTTACCCCAGCCAGAGGAACGGATGGAGCGTGGTGCCGATCGAAAAGATGGGATCGTGGTATCTGTTGATGATGCTAAGCTTTGTCCTTGTCACCTTGGTTCACAAGCCCGAGCGCCTGGAGCCGTCCGGTTCAGCGCTTGTTTACGAAGTCCAGGAACCGCTGCCGTAGCGTAGGGTCGGACTTGAAAACGCCGGTGAACTGGGTGGTGATCGTCGATACGTGGCGATGATGAACGCCTCGGGTGGTCATACACTGATGCGTCGCGTCGATTAGGACCGCAACGCCGGCCGGGCGCAGGGAGTCGGTTATCGCATCGGCGATCTGCTGGGTCATGGTTTCCTGGGTCTGCAGACGCCTAGCGAAGATCTCCACCACCCGGGCGATTTTGGAAATGCCCACCACGCGGTTGGTGGGCATGTAGGCCACATAGGCCTTGCCCAGGAAGGCGGCCATGTGGTGCTCGCAGTGGCTCTCCACCTCGATTTCCCGCAGCATGACGATGTCGTCGTAGCCCTGGACATCCTCGAAGGTGCGCGACAGTTCCTTGGCGGGATCGGCGGCGTAGCCCTCGAACCATTCAGCATAGGCGTCGACCACGCGCTTGGGGGTGTCGATCACCCCTTCGCGGCGCGGGTCGTCGCCAGCCCAGGCGATCAGGGTGCGGACGGCCTCCATGGCCTCCTCGCGGGTGGGGCGTTTCACAGGATTGCTGCCGGCGTCGGGTTTCCCGACCAGGTCGCGGTCGCGGGCGATGGCGTCCATGTACGAACTTGTTCTTTCCCGGGTCGAGTTGCGCCGGGACGAAGGTCCCGGAAATGACGCGTGTCACCCATCTGCGCCGGGCGGCCGTTTCGGAGCGCAACCCCCGTGGCCTCCCTGCGCGGCGCTCTGTATATGAGGCGAAAGCCAATTCCGGCAACCCGTGATCCAAGCATTAGCGTCGCCATGCCCCTGACCTTGTACGACACCATGGCCCGTGAAAAGCGGGCGTTCGCCCCGCGGGACCCCAAGCGGGTGACGATGTATGTGTGCGGCCCCACCGTCTACAACTACGCACATATCGGCAACGCCCGGCCGGTGGTGGTGTTCGACGTGCTGTTCCGCGTCCTGCGCTACCTCTATGGCGACGACGCCGTGCTCTACGCGGCGAACGTGACCGACGTGGACGACAAGATCAACGCCAAGGCCCAGGCCGAGGGTGTGCCGATCGCCACCATCACTGATCGGTATCTTGCCGCCTACAACAACGACATGGCTCAGCTCGGCGCGCTAAGGCCAACGTTCCAGCCCAAGGCCACCGAGACCATGGACGGCATCATCGCCATGATCGGCCGGCTGGTGGAGAACAGGGCGGCTTATGCGGCCGAGGGCCACGTTCTGTTCAACACCCAGGCGTTCGCCGACTATGGCAGGCTCTCGCGTCATCCCATGGACGATATGATCGCCGGCGCGCGAGTGGATATTGCACCCTATAAGCAGCATCCGGCGGACTTTGTGCTGTGGAAGCCCTCAAAGCCCGGCGATCCGGTCTGGGATAGCCCCTGGGGCCAGGGTCGACCTGGCTGGCACATCGAATGCTCCGCGATGATCGAGGAGGCGCTTGGCCTGCCCATCGATATCCACGGAGGCGGTGTCGACCTGATCTTTCCCCATCATGAAAATGAAATGGCGCAGGGTCTCTGCGCCGATCACGCCGAGGAATATGCGCGCTTCTGGATGCACAACGGCTTCCTCAACTTCGGCGACGAGAAGATGTCAAAGAGCCTGGGCAACGTGGTCCTGGCCCACGACCTGGTGAAACAGGTTCCCGGCGAGGCGCTGCGCTGGGCGCTTCTGGTCGGCCACTATCGCGCACCGTTGGAATGGACCGGTGACCTGATCGAGCAGTCGCGTAAATCGCTGGACCGGCTCTATGGCGCACTGCGGCGAGCCCAGGACGTGACATCATCGACCTCCGAGCCTTCGCGGAAATTCCTGGCGGCGATCGAGGATGACCTGAACACCCCTCAGGCGATGGCGGAGCTGTTCGCACTCGCCTCGGAACTGGAGACCGGCGACGCGGCGGTTCGCGCGCGGGCCAAGGGCGAACTGCTGGCGTCCGGCGGGTTGATCGGATTCCTGCAAGCCCATCCTGATGTCTGGTTTCAGGGCGGCGCCGACGAAGACCTGAAAGCCCGCATCGACGCCCTGATCGTAGAGCGGGTGACGGCGCGCCGTGAAAAGGACTTCGCCCGCGCCGACGCCATCCGCGCTGAGCTGACCGCGATGAATGTCGAGGTGATGGACAATCCCACGGGCGCCACCTGGCGGATCAAGGACCCTGCCTCATGACCGGCGGACCGGACTTCTACAACCGGCGCAAGGGCTTCGACATCAAGCCTCCGGCGCCGCCGGAAGGTATGAAGATCGAGAGCCGGATCGGCGTGCAGGCGCCGGCCGACGTGGTGTGGGACATCCTGCAAGACGTGGCGGCTTGGCCCGACTGGAATCCCATCTATCCGAAGGCGTCCGGCGTCGTGCGGATCGGCGAGCGGCTCACATACGCCCGAGCCATGCCCGGACGCCCGCACGATCAGTTTCAAGCCACCGTGCTCGACTGGACGCCGAACGAGTTGCTTCACGTTCGCAGAGCGGTGATGGGCGGGCTGGTGCCGGTGATCCAATATTGGGAGATAGACACCCTGGCCGAGGAGAACTGTGTCTTCTCGTCTGGCGAGCTATACGCAGGTTGGCTGGGTCGCAGCGCGGCGCAAAGTCTGCGCCGGGCTTTGCGGCGGGGGTTTGAGGCCGAAGGTGAGGCGCTGAAGGCGCGTGCGGAAGCGGCATGGCGCGAGCGGCGCGGGGCGCCTAAATCCCAGGCATGATCGACGACCTTTACTCAACCAAGGTGCTGGCGCTGGCTGCGAACCTGCCGCACGCGGGCCGCCTGACCGATCCTGACGGCAGCGCCGAAAAGGTCTCCAAACTTTGCGGAAGCCGGGTGGTGGTCGATGTCAAGGTGGCGGACGGAGCAGTTCGCGACTTCGCCCAGGATGTAAAGGCCTGCGCCCTTGGCCAGGCCTCGGCTGCGGTGTTGGGGGGGGCGATCCTTGGCGCGACCCTCGATGAGATCGAGCAGGCTCGCGATGGGCTGCGCGCCATGCTAAAGACCGGCGCTGAACCGCCCGCCGGGCGATTTGCGGACGTCGCCATGCTCGCGCCTGTGAAGGACTATCCCGCCCGCCACGCCTCGACACTGCTTGCGTTCGAGGCCGCCGCTGCGGCTGTCCGCGCGGCGCTGGCGCGAACTAGCCCCGCCGGCCCGAGTTGATCGGTGCGTTCTCGCAGCGTAATCGCTGCGGCCGACGCCCAAGCCCGTGAGCCGGCATGACTTTCTATGAGACCTGCGTCAGGGGCGCGCTCCGCGCCTACAAACTGGCGCTCTCACCCCTGATCGGACGCCAATGCCGGTATCTTCCGACCTGTTCGGAATACGCCGCTGCGGCCCTGATCGACCACGGCCCGGTACGCGGCGCATGGTTCGCCGCCCGAAGGCTGTGCCGCTGCAACCCGCTTGGCGGATCGGGCTACGACCCGCCGCCGCCTCCGCGGACCTGGACCTGTGAATCATGATCGAACTCATTTTCCCTGACGGCTCCAAACGCGCATTTGATGAAGGCGCCACCGGCCGCGACGTCGCCGCCTCCATCGCCCAATCACTTGCGAAGCGGGCGATGCTGGTGAAGCTGGAAGGCCGGCTGTTGGACCTGGACCGCGCCTTACCCAGCGGCGGTCGCTTCGAGATCCTAACCCGAGATAGCCTGGAGGTCCTCGAGACCATCCGCCACGACGCCTCGCACATCATGGCTGAGGCGGTGCAGGAGCTGTTTCCCGGCACCCAGGTGACCATCGGACCCGCCATCGAGGACGGCTTTTATTACGACTTCGCCCGCGACGAGCCCTTCAGCCTGGACGACCTTCCGAAGATCGAACAGCGCATGCGTGAGATCGTCGATCGTGACGAGCCGATCCGCCGAGAGGTGTGGGATCGCGCCGAGGCTATCGCCCACTTCAAGTCCATCGGCGAGGTCTACAAGGCCGAGATCATCGAGGACCTGCCGGGGAGCGAGGAAATCAGCGTCTACCGTCAGGGCGCCTGGAAGGACCTGTGCCTCGGCCCGCACCTTCCCTCGACCAAGGCGGTGGGCAAGGCCTTCAAACTGACCAAGCTGGCCGGGGCCTACTGGCGCGGCGACCATCGCAACGCACAGCTCCAGCGCATCTACGGCACCGCCTGGGCCAGCGAGGCGGATCTCGAAGCCTACCTCAAACGCATCGAGGAAGCCGAGAAGCGTGACCATCGCAAACTCGGCGCGGCCATGGACCTCTTCCACATGCAGGAAGAGGGCAAGGGGATGGTGTTCTGGCACGCGAAGGGCTGGACGCTGTATCGCACGCTTCAGAACTATGTCCGCCGACGGATGGAGGCCGAAGGCTACGTTGAAGTGAAAACGCCACAGGTGCTGGACTATTCACTTTGGGAGCAATCCGGGCATGCGGAGAAGTTCGCCGCCAACATGTTCGTCTGTGAAACCGATGAGGGCGAGCGGCTCGCGCTCAAGCCGATGAACTGTCCAGGTCACTTGCAGATTTTCAATCACGGGCAGCGCTCCTATCGTGAATTGCCGATCCGGATGGCGGAATTCGATGGGCTGCACCGCTACGAAAGCTCAGGCTCGCTGCATGGTCTCCTTCGGGTGAGAGGGCTGGCGCAGGACGACGCCCACATCTTCTGCCGCGAGGATCAGATCGAAGCCGAGGCCAAGGCGTTTGTTGAGTTGCTGCAAGCCGTCTACCAGGACCTGGAGGTGGAGCTACACTCCGTGAAGCTGGCGCTGCGTCCGGAATTGCGGTTCGGCTCCGATGAGCTCTGGACCATCGCCGAGGACACCCTGGAGCGGGCCGCAAACGCCGCCGGCGTCGCCGTCGAGCGCGTCGAGAATGAGGGCGCGTTCTATGGCCCGAAACTGGAGTTCCATCTTCGCGACGCTATCGGACGCACCTGGCAGTGCGGCACGCTGCAACTTGACTATGTGCTCCCTGAGCGGATGAACGCGTCCTACGTGGGAGAGGACGGTCAGAAGCACAGACCCGTCATGCTCCATCGGGCAATCCTGGGCTCGCTTGAGCGCTTCCTTGGCGTGCTGATAGAGCACCATGCCGGCGCTTTCCCCATGTGGCTTGCTCCCGTGCAGGTGGTTGTCGCCACCATTACCTCCGATGCCGACGAGTACGCCCTGTCCGCTGTCGAGGCCTTGAAAAAGGCTGGTTTGCGGGTGGAATGCGACCTGCGTAATGAAAAAATAAACTACAAGGTGCGCGAACATAGTCTGACCAAAACGCCGGTGATCGCGGTCGTCGGACGGCGCGAGTCGGAAGAGGGGAATGTGGCGTTGCGACGGTTCGGTTCAGACCGGCAGGAAGTCATCAGCCTTGTCCAGGCTGTAAGGACGCTTGCCATCGAGGCCGTACCACCTGATCTTGCGATTCGTGCTGGGGACGTCCATGCCTCGCCAAGATTGAACGTCGGCCCCGGGGAGGCTGGATGAACGGCATCGTCGCCCCGCTGGTCGCCACGACACCGGCCCAGCTGGCCGCCTTCATGAAGCCGCGCCGCAGGGTGTCGGTGATCATGGTGGTCTATATGACCGGTGAGGCGCTGCAGCAGAGCATTGACTGCGTGCTGGCCGATCCGCTGGTCGACGAGTTCGTTATCGTCGATAACGGATCAAACCGTCCGGACACCACACGGCTCAACAGCGTCGTCGACCGCGACGACCGCGTGGTGTTACTGGGCGGTCACGGTAATGTTGGTTTCGCACGAGGCGCCAACATGGGCGCCAGGCGCGCAACCGGCGATGTGCTGGTTTTCCTGAATCCGGACGCCTTCCTGCAGCCGGGATGTATAGCCGAACTCGTGCGGGCGATCGAAGACCGCCCGACGCCCTGTATCGTTGGCGGAAGGGTGCTGAACGCCGACCGCACCGAACAGCGCGGGGCGCGGCGGGGAGATATCACTCCCATCTCGGCGCTGATGTCACTCAGCCGCCTGGCGCAGCGGGCGCCGTCGTGGCGCCGCTATGAAGTGCATTGGGAGGGTGACGCGCTTCCCGATCAGGTGTCCGAGGTTCCGACAATTTCAGGCGCCTGTTTCTGCATGCGCCGCCAGGATTTCGACGCCGTCGCCGGCTTCGACGAAGGCTATTTCCTGCATGTGGAGGACGTGGACCTCTGCTGGAGGGTGCGCCGGGCGGGCGGCGTGGTGCTTTTCCATCCCAAGGCTGAGGTCATTCACCTTGGCCACACCAGCCGGGTTAGCCCCCTGAGGGTCGAACTGCACAAGGGGTTGGGACTGGCGCGCTTCTTCCGCAAGCGGGCGGCCAATGTCGGTGAGCGGCTGGTGGCGTGGATGCTCACGCCGCTGATCATTTTCACGGCGGTGGCGCGCCCCGTCGTTTGGTCCTGGCGCGCCGGTTCCTGACCTTCAGGCGACCTTGGCTGGGAATACGCCGGCGCGACTGACGGCGGCGGTCGGTGGTTTGCCGAGCAGGGCTGAGACCCAACGGGCGGTGACAATCAGGCCGTCCAGGTCGTAGCCGGTGGAATAGCCGGCTCTTTCCAGCATGTAGACCAGATCCTCGGTGCCAATGTTGCCCGTGGCGTCAGGCGCGAACGGACAGCCGCCCAGTCCGCCACAGCTGGCATCCAGGATGTCGACGCCCGCCTCCACGCTGGCAAAGGCGTTGGCGATGCCCGTGTTGCGGGTGTCGTGGAAATGCATGCGCAGTTTGACAGATCCAGCTGCTTTCTTCGCCGCCTCGACGCGCCGACGGACCGTCCAGGGGTCGGCGACGCCGATGGTGTCAGCCAGGGCGATCTCGTCGATTTTCAGGTCGGCGGCGTGGCGCACGATGCGAACGATCTGCTCCTCGGGCACCTCACCGTCAAAGGGACAGCCGAACGCCACCGAGATGGTCATCGAAATCGGCGGCCCGCCCTCGACCGCCTTGCGGCCCGCGATCGCCGACAACGCCGCCAGCTGTTCATCGACCGATGCGCCTTGGTTGCGAATGCCGAACCCATCGGTTGCGCAGACCACCACATTGGCTTCGTCGCAGCCGGTGGCGACACAACGGTCCCAGCCGCGTTCGTTGAGCACCAGGCCGATTCGAGATCGCGCCTTGTCCGCCGGTAGTCCCGCCATCACCTCCTCTGCGCCGGCCATCTGCGGCACGCGCTTGGGATTGACGAAGGAAACCGTCTCCATCCGCCGTGCGCCGTTCGCCTCCAGGCGGTTGATGAACTCGATCTTCTGTTCGACGCTCAACAGAGATTTCTCGTTCTGCAGGCCGTCGCGAGGTCCGACCTCGACGATCTCGATATGGCGGCTCATGGGGGCTCCTTGCGTACGTAGATGCCTAGCGCGGTCGCATCGCCGTTGGAATAGTTGACTCCTCGAACCTCGCCGACTTCCCGGGTCTGGACACCCATCGAAGCGAGCGCGGCGTTGAAACCGGGAAGCTCGCGGCCTTCAACCACAGCGGGGCGGCCATCCGCGATGGCCTGCGCCGCCTCCGCGGCGCCGCCCAGTCCGGTCGGCGTCCCCAGGGCGAAGACGAGGCTGGGCTCGGCATAGCCGGCGACTTCGACCGGCGCCGAGGCCATGCCCTGACGCGGCAGCAGCTTGGCTGCCGCCATGGCTTCGGTGACGCGGTGGGACAGCCATAACGGATGCAGGTTGGGGACGACCAATGCTGTCAGGGCGGCGTGGCCCAGCACGCCTAGACCGAGGGCAAGGGCGAACCCGCGGCCGGCGTGATTTCGCGCCAGCAGAACGGCGCCGGCGATCCCCGCGCCCCCGAATAGCACCGCCGTCAGCGTCGCGGCGACCATGACGCCGGGATCGCCGAAGGTTGCGGTCAGATAGATGCAGGCGCCGGCCAGTGCGGCGCCGGCAAGCGCCGACAGAACCGCCCCACACCAGCGGGCGCCTGCGCCGATGGGTTCTTCGAGCGCCGCGGCCGCGAGCCAGGCGAGGGCCGGGTAGAGCGGCAGCGGGTAGTGGGCGAGCTTCGTGGGCATAAGCTCGAAGAAAATCCAGGCTGGAAGCAGCCAGCAGATCGCGAACCGCACCCCAGCATCGTTGCGACCGCGCCAGGCGAGCGCCAGGGCAGGGGGGATCAGCAGGGTGGCGGGAAACGCCAGCAATGGGGCCAGGGCGGCGTGATAGCCGGGCGGGCCCCCATGGGTCTCCTGTCCGCCGAGGAGCTTCGGCGCCAGGTCGCCGGCGATGGCGGTGCTCCAGAACACCCCATCGGTCGCCACGGTTGCGGCCCATGCCCAAGGTCCGCAGACGCCGGCCACAATGATCAAGCCCCAGCCGGTTCCCAGTCGCCCCAACCAGGCGCACCGGCGGTCCCAGGCGCACAGCGCTGCGAGCGTCAGGATGATGACCAAAGGCGCCACGGGTCCCTTGACCAATATGGCCACGGACAGTCCCACCCAGAACAGCAGCTGTGTCCGCTTGGGCGGCCACGGGCCGTCCCGACCGGCGTAGATCCTCGCCAGGGCCGCGATGGCCAGGGTGGTGGCGCCGCACAGAACGGCGTCGGTCTTGGCAATGAAAGCCTCGGTTGAAAGGAGCTGGCTGGCCCCCAGGATCATTCCCGAGAGCGTCGCCGCGCTGGCGCCAAAAAAGGCCGCGGCGCCCCAGGCGCAGGCCGCCGCGGCCAACATGGCGCCCAGCAGGGAAGGTATCCGGTAGGCCCAGATCTCGCGGGCGGCGGGATTGGACACCGCCGCGACGCTGGCCGCCTGCAGCCAGTGGATCCCGACAGGCTTCTTGAACCGCGGAGCATCCTGGAACCGGATCACCACGAAGTCGCCGGATTCCAGCATCTGGGCGGTGGCTTGGGCGAAGCGGGATTCGTCCCGGTCAAGCGCCGGCATGGCGAAGAGCCCCGGCAGGCCAGCGAACAGCGCAATCATCGCGGCCAGGGCCGGACCTCGCCACCCCTGACTCCAGCGCTCGAGTAAGGCGTCCAAGGTCATGAGTCGCTAGATAGCACGAACCTTCCCCAGACCGACTTTTCAGCTATGGGTTGGCTATGGCCAAGTCGCCCGCCGCAACGCCCGACATTTCCGTAGTCGTCCCGGTCTTTGATGAGGCCGCCGCCGCGCCGGCCTTGGCGCGTGAAATCGCCGAGGCCTTCGCCGGACGCGCAGTTGAGATCATCTTCGTGGACGACGCCAGTCGGGACAAGACCCGGGCGGTCCTGGCGGCGCTACAGCCTCAGATCCCTGCGTTGCGGGTTTTGGTTCACCGGCGCAACGCCGGACAGAGCCGGGCGATTCGCTCCGGGGTGCTGGCGGCCCGGGCTCCGGTGATCGTGACCCTCGACGGGGACGGCCAGAACGATCCCGCCGACGCGCCGCGCCTTGTAGATTTGCTCGCGGCCGGGCCCGCGGTCCTTGCGATGGTCGGCGGCGAGCGGGTCAAGCGACAGGACAGCCGCGCCAAGAAGGTCGCATCGAGGATCGCCAACGGCGTGCGCCGGCGCCTGCTGAACGACGGAGCCGCCGACACGGGATGCGGTCTCAAGGCCTTTCGGCGCGAGGCGTTTCTGCGCCTACCCTACTTCGACCATATCCACCGTTATCTGCCGGCGATGATGCTGCGCGAAGGCTATGAGATCGCCTTCCTGCCTGTGAGCCACCGGAGCCGAAGCGCGGGGCGGTCGAAGTACACCAACCTCGGACGCCTTTGGGCGGCATTGTCCGACCTCGCCGGCGTCATGTGGCTTCGCGCCCGAAGTCGCGACCCGGGCGGCGTCGATGAGGGGTGAGTCCTGGCGGGTTGCGGTGAGGCGCAAACCGGCTCAGCCTTACGAATGCAGGAGGAGAGGCTGAGGGGGAGTTCGCCATGTTCGCCGCAATACCGCTGCTGCTGTTGCCGATATTGGCCTACAATATCTTCGCCCTGTCGCTGGACGGGGGCTTCAGCGCGATAGACGCCCAGGCGCGGCTGGCGCAGCAGTTGTTCACCGTGCGGATGACCTCGCATGTGGATTGGGCCGTCTCTACCGGCGATCTGCTGCTGTCGGCGTCGCTGGTGGTGCTGTTCGTTGAACTGATCAAATCCACCACCAGCCACGGGGTCGCGATCGTCAATCACGCCCTGTCGATGCTGTTGTTCATCATCTGTCTGGTGGAGTTCCTGCTGGCGCCGGCCTTCGCCACATCGGTGTTCTTCCTGCTCACCCTGATGGTGCTGCTGGACGTTCTGGCCGGCTTCATCGTCACGATCGTCTCTTCCCGCCGCGACATCGACTTCGCCGGCGACGGGCGGTGAGGTTCAGGTGAAGGCCGTGAAAATCAGTGCGACGGCGGCGACTTCCAGACAACGGGTCAGGATCAGGAACATGCAGGGGTCCGCCGAATTATGGTTCACAGGCGGTTAAGCAAGATCGGGGCCACTGAACGCCGGGGCATGAACAGGTCGCCAATGGGTCTGGTGGGCAGTTTTCGCCCGCCGCCTTGGTCATAGGCGCCGACTGTGTGGCGAGCGCGGCGCCAATGCGGGTAGACCCGGAAATCACCTTCAGCCAATCTGGGGAATAGGCCGTGATCCTGATCGGGCAGTACGATTCACCCTTCGTGCGCCGCGTGGCCGTGGCGCTCCAGATCTACGGCTTGGCCTACGAGCATCGCCCCTGGTCGACATTCAGCGACGCCGAGCGATTGGCGCAGGTAAACCCCTTGTGCCGAGTTCCGACGTTCATTGCGGATGATGGTCTGGTCCTGGTGGAGAGCGGGGCGATCTTGGACTATCTCGACGAACTCGCCGGCGAGGGAAATGCGCTGGTGGCCCGCCATGGTCCCGACCGCCGCGCTGTGCTTCGCATCTGCGCGCTTGCGACCGGCCTTTGCGACAAGTTGGTCAGCCTCGTCTACGAGCGGAACCTGCATCAGGTGACGTCCGAGGTTTGGATCGCAAGATGCGAGTCACAGATCCGGGCGGTTCTGGACGCGCTGGAGGCCGACCGGGCGAGCCGGCCGCAAACCTATTGGTCTGGTGATCGCCTGAGTCATGCGGACATCGCGGTCACCTGCGCAATGCGCTTCCTAGGTGAGGCGCATGGGGAACTGAACGATCCAGGCCGCTGGCCACAACTGACCGCAGCCGCCCACCGATGTGAATTGATGGATGCCTTCGGTGCGGTGGTCCAGCCGTTCATTCCACCGCAGCGATGATGGATGACTGGTGGGTGGGATCTGACACTAGGCGGCCGGCCTGAGCCGTATTTCCGCCGCCTGGTGCGGCGCAGCCACGCCGCTCGTTAGCAGACGTGCTGAATGACGCGGGAGGGTGGAAAGGGGACACTAGTCGGTTACGGTGGAGCCATGTATCTACGCTCCGCCCTGGCCGTAGCTTTGGCCTTCGCCACTCTCAGCGCGGCGCATGTCGGGGGCGCGAGCGCCAATCCTGTTCCTGCAAATGAGGTGGCTGCCTCCGAGGCGTCCGTTAAGGCTTGGCTGCTTTCGACAGGAGGGGACGGCCCGTTAGACTATGCTCTGTCATGGGTTGACCTGAATGGGGACGGGCAAACGGAGGCCATCGTCTATCTCTCAGGACCGGGTGTCTGCGGCACAGGCGGGTGCCGCATGTACATCCTCGAGCGGCAGCGCTCAGACTTTCTCGTCCGCGCTCGAACGACAGTGACGAGGGGGCCCGCCCATTGCGCCCGTAGTGGTAAGGCAGGCGCTGAGCCGAAGGATTCTTCTCCAGCGGCGGCTAGGGCTCACCGCAAATGTCAACAATGGGTCGCGACCTGCCGCCCGCGCATCTCCGGAAACCAGACGCTTGGGCCGCGCCCGCCTGATGTGTGGTAATACTGCGCCGGGCTCAAGTGTCAGGCCTGATGCAAACCGCGGTTGAATCTAACTCTAATCCGCTCATCCGCGCCTGTGCGGGGATGAGCGGGAGGGAAGGTCAACGGCGTTCGGCGATATCCGCTAGATCTCTGTTTTGGTCGCGCGCCCGGTGCGTGAACGTCGGTCGGCCTGTCCGGACCATTCCGTTCGCACATAGGACGCCTTGGCGGTGTCCAGGGTTGCCGGTCCGCCGCGCAGGCCGCGCTTCTGGCCGTCCTGGCCAAGCAGTTGCGCGGCGAACACAGCGGCGGTGGGCGCGCGGCTGACGGGCGGCGGAGGCGGGTCGGCCTCTTCGGCGCCAACGATCGGGACGGGCAGATTGCGGTTGCTGCTGTGGTGGGGGGCGTCGGACGCCTCCACGCGCGCGCCGCTCACGCGCCGCACGCGATTGATCCGGCCTACGCGGCCGATGGGATCGATGGGACCGGTCATGCCCGGCGATATTGGCGCAGGCTGGTTAAGAAACGCTCTTGCCTCAGCGCTTCGCCAGCTTTTCGATCTGCGCCTGCATCTCCTCCATCCGCTTGCGCAAGTCCGTCAGCGCGTCGTCGCTGGCGGGCGGCGCGGTGGCGGCCGGGGGCGGCTGTTCCGGCGCAGTCTCCGTCCTGGACTCTCCGCCGCGCCCGTAGCTGAACGGAGAAAACATCTTCATGGCGCGGTCGAACAGGGCGATGTTCTGGCGAATCTGTTCGTCAAAGGGGCTCGCGCCAGCCGCGGGGGCCAAGGCGCCCAATTGGCTGCGCATGCGCTCCTGCTGCTGGGTGAAGCTGGCGAGCGAAAGCTCCAGGAAGCTGGGTAGAACCGACTGCATGGAGTTGCCGTAGAATCCGATCAGTTGCCGCAGGAACTGGATCGGCAGCAGACTCTGGCCCTGGCTTTCCTCCTCGAAGATGATCTGCGTCAGCACCTGGCGGGTGATGTCTTCGTTGGTCTTGGCGTCATAGACCACGAAATCGACGCCATCCTTCACCATCTGCGACAGGTGCTCGAGCGTGACGTAGGAACTCGAAGCGGTGTTGTAGAGGCGGCGGTTCGCGTACTTCTTGATCACGACGCGCTTGTCGTCGCTGGAGCCGGACTTGTCCTTGGCGTCGCTCATCTAAGGTCCTTTTGCAGCGGTCCCGGGGGCGGGCGGCGCAGCATAATTGCGCGCTGCAGTATCGCGCCTGCGAGCAGAATGGCAATTCGGAGTTAATTCAACGTCTCGCCGGCCCACCGGGGCTTGCCGAATGGCGTCGCCGACACGATAGATGACAGCTTGTCCCGCAAAGGAGTTCCGCATGAGCGAGATCGTCATCGTTTCCGCCGCCCGCACGCCGGTGGGTTCGTTCAATGGGGCGCTCGCGGCCGTATCCGCCGCAGAACTTGGCCGGACGGCGATCGTGGCCGCGCTGGACCGGGCCGGCGTCGCCGCCAAGGACGTCGATGAAGTGATCCTGGGCCAGGTGCTGCAGGCCGGAACCGGCCAGGGACCGGCGCGTCAGGCCTCGGTGAACGCGGGAATTCCGGTGGAGTCTCCGGCCTGGAGCCTCAACCAGCTGTGTGGATCAGGCCTGCGCGCCGTTGCTCTGGGCGCTCAGCAGATCGCCGACGGGTCCGCCACGATCGTGGTCGCCGGCGGGCAGGAAAGCATGAGCCAGTCGCCCCACGCCGCCCATCTGCGCAACGGCGTGAAAATGGGCGAATTGGGCCTTCAGGATACGTTGTTGAAAGACGGGCTCTGGGACGCCTTCCACGGCTACCACATGGGCCAGACCGCCGAAAATATCGCCGCCCGCTGGCAGATCACCCGCGAGGACCAGGATCGCTTCGCGGTGGAGAGCCAGAACCGCGCGGAGGCCGCGCAAAAGGCGGGCCGGTTCAAGGATGAGATCGCGCCGGTGACAATCAAAGGCCGAAAGGGCGACGTGGTCGTCGACCAGGACGAGTACATTCGCCATGGGGCGACCCTGGAAAGTCTGGCCGGGTTGAAGCCGGCCTTCAACAAGGAGGGTTCGGTCACCGCGGGCAACGCCTCAGGCATCAATGATGGCGCAGCCGCCGTGGTGCTTATGTCCGCCGAGGAGGCGGCCAGGCGCGGGCTGAAGCCACTCGCCCGAATCGCGTCCTGGGCGCAGGCGGGCGTGGATCCGGCGATTATGGGCACCGGACCGATCCCGGCCAGCCGCCGTGCGCTCGAGAAGGCGGGCTGGAGCCTCAGCGACGTCGATCTGATTGAATCCAACGAAGCCTTCGCCGCGCAGTCGTTGTGCGTGGTCCGCGATCTCGGACTTGATCCCGCCAAGGTGAACGTCAACGGCGGCGCGATTGCAATTGGTCACCCCATCGGGGCCTCGGGCGCGCGGATCCTGACCACCCTGCTGCACGAAATGAAGCGGTCCGGCGCCACAAAGGGACTCGCGACACTGTGTGTTGGCGGCGGCATGGGCGTAGCGATGTGCGTCGAGGCGGTCTAACCTCGATCCACGGGGGCGGCCGATCCTAGCAACGGGAGGCCAGAAATGGCGAGAGTCGCGTTTGTCACCGGGGGAACACGAGGAATAGGCCGGGCGATCTGCGAGCGATTGTCCTCTGACGGACTTAAAGTCGCAGCCGGCTATTCCGGAAACGAGGCGGCGGCGTCGGAGTGCGCCCGGGAACTCGGCGTAATGGTGGTCAAGGGCAATGTGGGCGCCTTTGACGATTGCGCGCGAGCCGTGGAGGCCGTCACACGAGAACTCGGCCCCATTGAGATTCTGGTCAATAACGCCGGAATCACCCGGGATGGCGCTTTCCACAAGATGTCACGGGAGCAGTGGTCCGAGGTGATCCGAGTCAACATGGACTCGCTGTTCAACATGACCCGCCAGGTGATAGAGGGCATGCGCGAACGCGGCTGGGGACGCATCATTAACATTTCGTCGATCAACGGACAGAAGGGCCAAGCCGGCCAGACCAACTATTCCGCCGCCAAGGCCGGGGTGATCGGTTTCACCAAGGCGCTGGCGCTGGAAAACGCCAAGAAGGGCGTCACGGTGAATTGTATCGCGCCGGGCTATATCGACACCGACATGGTGCATGCCGTACCCGAATCCGTGCTGCAGGGGATTGTCGCGCAGATTCCGGTGGGGCGGCTTGGCCGCGGCGAGGAAATTGCTGATATGGTGTCCTACCTGGCCGGTGAGCGGGCAGGCTATGTCACAGGTTCGACATTGACGCTCAACGGCGGGCAGTTCATGGCCGGGTAGGGACAGCGGCCACGTCCCAAAACCGCCCCAGTCCAACGCCATCACCAGCGGAGTCATGGCGAGTGAGAGAGCCGCGTTCTTGAAGGTGATCCGGAGCGCGGCTTTCCTCGCGGCGGCTTGTCTGTCGACGTTCGCCGTCGCGGCGCCCGACAACCTGCGCGAGGGCCTGTTTGGTACGCGCCCGGCCGATGGCCGCACCCAGAACGCGCCAAAGGTGTCGCGGTATATTTCCGAGGACGGACAGAGTTTCATCCTCGACCGGAGCCACAAGAAACCGCTCCTGAAATTCGACAACAGCCCGGAAATCTGGTCGCTGTCCTTGCAACAGGCGCCGCGGGGCGACGTTATCTTCAAGAACGACCTCGGCCGGACCATGGTCCGGGCCACGCGCCTGGGTGGCGTCACCGTATTCACGGAGGCCATTCCCGCCGGCATGGCGGCTTCGCTGGGCGGTCCGGCGGCGGCCCTTCACCTGACGCCGCTCAGCCCTCAGGCGTTGGCGGAGCGCCTGCTGCAGGCCAGCGCCAGGGCAAGCCGCGCCGGCCGGCGGTTGATCCAGTTCGAAGCCGAAGCCGCCCCGGAGTCCTCCGCGCTCGTCGCCGACGCCGCCACGGTCACGGCGGAGGCGTTGGTCCGCCTCGCGCGGCGGCCAAACGGTCAGACAGCTCTGTCGCGCTTCTCGAAGGTGACGGTGATCGAAGGCAAGAAACCCGGCGCAATTGTGCGCCAGCGCGCCCTGGAAATCACGGTTGCTCCCAAAGACGGATATGGCGGCCGTCCGTCGACGGAACGGATCATCGCAGCGATGGCGAATTAACGCTCAGCCCTTGAAGTTGTCCTTGGCGGCCCGCACGGTGCCGAACGCCTCGTGTGCAGCTCGTCCCGCCGCCCCGACCCGCGCCGCCAGCAGCGGTGCGCGCAGGAATGGGTTTGTCGCCTTCTCCGCGCCAATCGTCGTGGGCACGGTGGCCTCGCCCCGCTCCCGAGCGGCGAACACGGCGTCGGCGCGGGCCTTCAGCGCCGGGTCGTCGTCCACAGACAGGGCGAAGCGGGCGTTGGAGGCGGTGTATTCATGCGCGCAGTAAACGCGCGTGTCGTCCGGAAGGGCGGCCAACCGCTGCAGGCTGGCCCACATTTGCTCGGCGTCGCCCTCGAAGAGGCGCCCACAGCCCAGCGCGAACAGGGTGTCGCCCACGAACGCGACGTGGTCGGCGGCGTCATGGTAAGCGATGTGCTGCAACGTATGACCGCCGGAATCGATCACATCGAAGCGCGTTTCGCCCAACATGACCGTATCGCCGCCGCCAACCTTGCGGTCGACGGGGATCAGACGCTCGACCTCGGCGGGACCGACGGAGGACGCGCCCGTCGCCGCGGCGACCTCGGCGTTGCCGCCGGCGTGGTCTGGATGCCAGTGGGTGTTGAGGATCAGCGAAAGTTTCCATCCCAGTTTTCCGAGCTCGGCCAGGATGGCCTTGGCGTCTGGCGTGTCGATGCAGGCCGCCAGGCCGGTGGCCCGATCACGGATCAGGAATCCATAATTGTCGGAGAGGCAGGGGAACTGGTGCACGTCGAGCGGCATGGCCGTCTCCTGAGGGCGCGGAACGGTGAAATTGCGATTTAGGTTGCGCGCGGCGCTGAGTCGAGCATTCCCCTAAGGGATCATGCGCCGCGACGTTCTTGAGCTTCGCCAATTCTACGCCTCCCCGCTCGGCGGCGCGGCGCGCGAGATGGTGACCCGCAAGGTCGTTGAAAGCTGGGGCGACGGTCGCAGCCTTGATATCCTGGGCCTGGGCTACGCAACGCCGTTCCTGGGACCGTTGCGCCCGGCGGCCCGCCGGGTGGTGGCCGCGATGCCGGCGCAGCAGGGCGTGGAAGTGTGGCCGCAGGGCGAGGCCAATCTCGCCTGTCTCGCCGGCGAGGACGGTCTGCCGTTCCCCAACGCCCTGTTCGACAGGATCCTGGCGGTTCACGCCCTGGAGGAAAGTCCAGATCCCATCGCGCTCCTGCGAGAGGTATGGCGAGTGCTTGCGCCGGCCGGCCGCGCCATCATCGTCGTGACGGCGCGCAACGGGGTCTGGGGAAACGCCGAATCAACGCCGTTCGGCCACGGCCGGCCTTACAGCCGCCGCCAGCTTGGCGAACAATTGCGCGAAGCGGGCCTGGAACCCTCCGGCTGGACGCGCGCGCTCTACGCGCCGCCGATCGCGTGGACGGCGCGCTGGGCTGAAACATTTGAACAGGTGGGTTCGCGGCTCTGGCCGGGGTTCGCGGGGTTGATGCTGATGGAGGCGGTCAAGCAGACGTTCGCCGTGAAGCCAAGAGCCCATAAGGTCCGCGCCAGGGTGCTGCGTCCGACGCTGGCGCCCGCACCGGTGGGCGGCGCGCCGGCTCCGGGCGCTTCCGTGCGTCCGAATGCGGTTGACCTCTTGGACGCCGGGGCCGAACACCTTAGCTTGCGGGTTCGCAGATCCCACGGAGATGATGCGTCATGAAGATGATCGTTGCTGTCATCAAACCGAGCCGCCTGGACGCCGTGCTTGAGGCCGTCACGGAGGCCGGCGCATCCGGCCTGACGGTCACGGAGGTGCGCGGCTATGGCCGCCAGCGCGGAAAGACCGAGGTCTATCGGGGCGCCGAGTACGAGGTGAAGCTGTTGCCCAAGGTCAAGCTGGAGATCGCCGTGCCCTCTGATATCGCCGACGCGGTGGTGGAGGCGGTGACGCGGACCGCCAACACCGGCAAGATCGGCGACGGCAAGGTGTTCGTGCTGGATCTCGAACAGGCTTTGCGCATCCGGACCGGCGACCGGGACTCCGCCGCGATCACCGGCTGAGACCCGGCTTCACACCGCCGGCGGATTTTCCGCCGGCTTTTTGCCGCGGCGGGTGATCGCCGGCGGCGGCGCGCCTGGCAATCGCAGTTCGAACATCGCGCCCTGGTCGCTGCTGTCGATCAGACTTAGGTCGCCGCCGTGACCCTGTGCGAGTTCGCGGGCGATCGCCAGGCCGAGGCCCGCCCCGCCGGAGCGGGTGGAGCCGGCGAAGGGCTGGAACAGCCGCTCGCGAGCTCTGGACGAGATACCCGGGCCGTTGTCGGCGAACCGCAGAATGCTGCCGGCGTCGTCCTGGCTAACACTGACCCGGATCAGGCCTGGTTCGGTGCGGGCGACCTGCTGCTCGATGGCTTCGCGGGCGTTGCGCAGCAGATTGACCAGGATGCGATGGAACTGATCGGGATCGGCCATCACCCGGTCGTTCTTGCCGACGTCGGCGTCCAGCCTGACCCCGTTGCCGTCAAGGCGCGCTTCCTCCGCCGCGATCTCGAGGGCGGGGACCAGGGCGACGGGGCGCGTGTCCGGCGCAGCCTCCTCGGTCTTGCCGTAGGTCAGGACATCGGTGGCGAGCTTCACGGCCCGATCAAGGGCGCGTTCCAGGCGCGGCAACGCTTGGCTGACCTTGGGATCGCGCAGCGCCGCCAGGCGCTCGGAGGCTATCTGGGCGCTGGTCAACATGTTGCGCAGATCGTGGTTGATCTTGGCCACCGCCTCGCCCAGGGCCGCCAGACGGGCTCTGGAGCTGAGCGCGGCGCGCAGATCGGCCTGCATCTGATCGAGTTCCACCTCAGCACGGCCGATTTCGTCGCGCCGGCCCGAAGGCGCGACCCGCGCCTCGGGATCATCCGGATCGGCCCGGAACCGCTCCATGGCGCGGGTGATCCGCTGCATGGGCCGCACCAGGAACAGGTTGAGGGACAGGTAGACCAGAATGCCTGCGATCGCCGACACGAAGGCCGCACCCAGGATCAGGCTGCCCAGGTATCGGCTCAGCTCGCGCTTCAATTCGGCGTCGGGAGCCACAATCTCCACGAACTCGCCCTTGCGGAACCTGGGCGCCGCCAGCACCCGGACATAGCGGCCCTCACCGCCCAGCAGGGTCTGGAACGGGCCGGTCAGGCGCCCGCCCGGGGCGGCGTCGCGCAGATCGATCACATAGGGCGTGCGATCCAGCCGCTTGCCCTCCAGCACCAGGCGGCGCACGCCGTCGGTCTGGATGGCGATATTGGTCACGCCCGCGCCACGCAGAAGCTGGTCGCGAACCTGTTGGCTGACCACCCGGTCCGGCGCCAGGTCGGCGGTGATGGAGGCGAGCTCGGCGGCGCGGATGCGGTCGAGCAGGTACTGTTCCTGGCGCGAGGCCATGGCTAGCGGCAGGACCAGCGCGCCGCCCAGGGCCACAAACAGTACGGTCAGGATTAGCAGGCGCGCCGACAGCCCGCCCGGCCAGAAGAAGCGGCGGCTGTTCGGCCGTGGAAGCGCCTGCGGCGTTTGCGCGTCCGCCATGGTGTTCCGTTAGTGCACGCCGCCACGTTCGGCAACGGACGCTAGAGTAGCGCTCCTCGCCGTTCGTGTGGAGGCCCAGGATTCAGGCGCCTTCATCTCGCACCGACCGCATCGGCGACACTTGTGAAGCCGTCGGCCCGCAGCATGGCGGCCAGCTCGCGCTGAATCCGGCCCACCAGGCCCGGCCCTTCATAGGCGAGGGCGGAATAAAGCTGCACCGCGGCGGCGCCCGCGCGAATCTTCGCATAGGCCTGAGCGCCCGTGGCCACACCCCCCACGCCGATCAGCGACAGCCGGCCTTGGGCCGCGTCCCAGACTTCGCCCAGCACCCGGGTGGAAAGCTCGAACAGGGGCGCGCCGGAGAGCCCGCCCGCCTCACCTCGCGCCGCCGACGCCAGCGGTGGGCGCGAGACCGTGGTGTTGGAGACGATGATCCCGGATATCCCATGGGCGATGCAGGCCTCTGCGATGGCCGCGGGCTCACCGGCCTCCAGGTCCGGCGCGATCTTCAGGAAAGTCGGGACGCGGCCCGCCGCGGGCAGGCCGTCGCGGGCTTGCGCCAGTCGGCCGAGCAGTTCGTCCAGGGCCGCGCGGGTCTGTAGCAGGCGCAGACCAGGGGTGTTGGGCGAGGAGATGTTGATGGTGAAGTAGTCGGCCATCCCCCACAGACGCTTAAGGCCGGTGACATAATCGCCGATCCGGTCGGCGGCGTCCTTGTTTGCCCCGATATTGGCGCCCACGATCCCGGTCCGGCCCCGGGTCAGCCGGGAGGCGAACGCTTCAAGGCCCTGATTGTTGAATCCCAGGCGGTTGATGACGGCCCGGTCCTGGCGCAATCGGAACATCCTGGGCTTGGGATTGCCAGGCTGGGGCAAGGGGGTGACCGTGCCGCACTCCACGAAGCCGAAGCCTGAACGCAGCATAGGCCCGAACGCCTCGGCGTTCTTGTCAAAGCCGGCGGCCAGGCCGATGCAGTTGGGCAGGCGAAGGCCGGCCAGTTCCGTCGCCAGAATCGGATCGGCGCCGGCGGCTCTGGGCCCGAACCCCGCCCGCAGCCCAAGGATCGCCAGGCGGTGGGCGCGTTCCGCATCCAGGCAGGTCAGACCGCGGGCGGCGAGATCGTGCAGGTTCATGCCAGCGGCCCGAGCTGCGGGACCCCGTCGGCTCCCAGTGGCGCAGTGGTGACGGCGCGTACATGCCGCGGCTCAAGGGCCCGGTAGAGGTGCGGAAAGTGGTCGCCGCCACGCGACGGCTCCCATCGAAGATCGCCGCCGAGGTCATCGGCCTCGACCTCAAGCACCACCAGGCCATCCTTCCCGGCGAAGTGTCTCCGGGCGGTCTCCGATGCCTGGGCGGCGGTGGAGAAGTGGATGTAGCCGTCGGCGAGGTCGACGGCCGAGCCGACAAACGCGCCGGCGGCCTCAGCGGCCCGCCACTCCGCGGCGGGCAGGATCTTGTAGATTCTCATGCGGGTCAGTTCTGACCCAAAGCGGAGCGGAATGAAATCATCGGCGTGCGGGCGGAGGCGGGTGAAGGGGGCAAAGGCTTTCAGTCTTTGGTGAGGCCGCGAGCCGGCGCCTAAGGCGCTGTAGGCGGGACGGGGTTGGTTGGGGGGCTATTTCTACTGTCACCGGGATTTTCCTCGAGAACCGCTGTCGTGCGGTGAATGAGGTGTGGAGTTGAAAATAGTGGCCCGGAGAATTCCTGTAACTCACTGGCGCCAAAGGAGGGTGATGAAGCAGGGATTGTTTGGGGATGTGCCCATTGTCGCCGCGATAAGTTCGAAACAACAATATGATATCTCGCCTCTTAGGCGAACTGAGTGATCACATTACCCCGTTTAACGTGTTCTGCATTTCCTTCGCCATATGGGGTTTGTATTGAGATCCCATACACCGGGATTTTGAGAAGCACGCCTTTGGATTAGGCCTGTTTTACAGCAATTGGGGGCAAAAATGACCTATTCGGGACTTGCGAGCGCTCAAAGCGCGGCGGACCCACACCTTGGAGGAAGCATCAAGGCTGGTGACCCCTTCACCTACTGCCCGTCGGTATGGGAGTATATGATCAATCGGTTTGCTGTTTCGTCGGTCCTGGATCTCGGCAGCGGCTCTGGATACGCGAGTGACTTCTTTCACCGCAAGGGTCTCAAAGTCCTGGCGGTCGATGGTCTTTCAGAAAATGTTAAGGGCGCATTATATCCGACCATTCGCCATGATCTCTCAATGGGTCCCGTAACCACAAAAGTCGATCTTGTTCACTGCCACGAAGTCGTGGAGCATATTGAAGCCGAGTATCTCGATAATCTTCTAAAATCCCTGTGCTCCGGTCGTGTTATTGTCATGACCCACGCTCTCCCGGGTCAAGACGGTCATCATCACGTTAATTTTCAGCCTTCGAAATATTGGATAGACGCCATGTCCCGGTACGGATGCGTACTGGCGGCGGAAGATTCAAGACGGGTGAAGGCGTTGGCGAAGCAAGATGGCGCCGTATACATGCGCGCGACCGGCATGGTATTCATAAATAGTTCTAGAATTTAGATTTTTTGAAATCTAGACGTAATTGTGCGGCGCCAGAGTCCGGCGTCGCTTGCGCCTGGGCGGACATGACGTCCGCCTACTCCGCCAGCACCAGCGTTTCAAAGGTCGGCCGACCTGCGGAATCGATCCGGAAGACGGCGGCGGCGGCCGGGGGGAAGGCGCTACGGAGGCCGACGAGCGACTCGTGGGCCGCGCCGCCGGCGGCGGCCAGGCCAAGGCTGACCTCCTGCAGGCCGGGATTGTGGGCCACCACGATGACGGCGCCGGGAACCTCTTCGAGTTCGTCCAGCAGGGCGCAGATATCCTCAGCTTCGGCGTTGTATAGGGCGCGGTCTTCACGCGTCTCGGCGGCGGACAGGATCGCGCCGGCGGCGTCCCACGTCTCGCGGGCGCGGGCGGCGGGGGACACCAGGGCGAGATTTGGCGCGACGCCCAGGGCGGCTAGGCGTTCGGCTGTGGCGGCCGACTGGCGCGCGCCCCTGGCGGTCAGTCGGCGGTCGAAATCGCGCCCGGAGGCCGAATCCGCCTCCGCTTCGCCGTGCCGCAAGAGGATCAGGCGGTCCATCATCGCTCCAAATCACCCGAAATCTTCATAGCGCCGGATTGGCGCGGCGCGAAGCGGTTGACACCACGAAGGCTTGGCGGTCCAACGCGCCCATGAGCACCACCACGGCGGAGCCCAAGGGCGCGGCGGCGCAGGATGGCGGCGGAATCCACCGGTTCCCCGACAGCCAGCCCTTGCGCCTGGACAGCGGGGCGGTGCTGGCGCCGCTGGAAATCGCCTACAAGACCTATGGCGAGCTGAACGAAGCCAAGTCCAACGCGATCCTGGTCTGCCATGCGCTGACAGGCGACCAACATGTGGCATCGGTGCATCCGGTCACCGGTAAATCGGGATGGTGGGAACGAGTGGTGGGGCCGGACCGCCCGCTGGACCCGGGGCGATATTTCATCATCTGCACCAATGTGGTGGGTGGCTGCATGGGGAGCACCGGGCCGGCCTCTATCAATCCGGAGACCGGCAAGGTGTTCGGGCTGACCTTCCCGGTGATCACCATCGCCGACATGGTCCGGGCCCAGGCGATGCTGGTGGAGGCCCTGGGGATCGAGACCCTGTTCGCGGTGATTGGCGGCTCCATGGGCGGGATGCAGGTGCTGCAATGGGCGGCGGACTATCCGGACCGGCTGTTCTCGGCGGTGTGCGTGGCCGGCGCCGCGCGTCATTCGGCTCAGAACATCGCCTTCCATGAGGTGGGCCGCCAGGCGATCATGGCCGATCCGGACTGGAAGAGCGGCGCCTATGACGCCGCCGGCGTTCGGCCCGAAAAGGGCCTGGCGGTGGCGCGGATGGCGGCGCACATCACCTATCTGTCCGAGGCCGCCCTGCAGCGAAAGTTCGGCCGCGAGCTACAGCGCGACGGGCTCAGCTGGGGCTTCGACGCCGACTTCCAGGTGGAAAGCTACCTGCGCCACCAGGGCGCCAGTTTCGTCGATCGTTTCGACGCCAATTCCTATCTCTATATTACCCGCGCGATGGACTATTTCGACATGCCGGGCGCCTATGGCGGGGTGCTGGCCAATGCGTTCGTCAAGTCGCGCCATGTTCGGTTCTGCGTACTGTCGTTCTCTTCGGACTGGCTCTATCCCACTGCGGAAAGCCGCGACGTCGTGCGCGCGCTGTCGGCCGCCGGGTGCCGGGCCAGCTTCGTGGAGATCGAGTCCGACAAGGGCCACGACGCCTTCCTGCTGGACGAGCCGCAACTGGATCTGGCGCTCAGGGGCTTCTTCGCCTCGGCGGCGCAGCTGCGAGGGCTGTAGGGCGATGCGCGAGGATTTCCGCGAGATCCTGCGGCTGGTGCGGCCCGGCGCGCGGGTGTTGGACGTGGGCTGCGCCGACGGATCTTTGCTGGAGCTGCTGATCCGGGAGAAGGGTGTCGACGGCCAGGGCCTGGAGCTAAGCCCCGCCGGCGTGTCGGCCTGCCTGGCCCGGGGGCTGGCGGTGGTGCAGGGCGACGCCGACCACGACCTGGACGACTTTCCGTCGCGAGCCTTCGACTATGCGGTCCTGTCGGACACGCTGCAGTCCATGCGCGATCCGAAGCATGTGCTTTCGGAGCTGTTGCGGATCGCCGGTCAGGCGGTGGTCTCGCTCCCGAACTTCGGCCACTGGCGGGTGCGACTTTCGCTGCTGGCGCGAGGCCGGATGCCCGAGACCCCGGCGTTGCCCGAACCCTGGTGGTCGACGCCCAACATCCACCTGTGCACCCTGGCCGATTTCACCGACCTTTGCCGAGCGCTCAATGTGCGCATCGACGCCTGCGCGGCCCTGTCCGCCGGGCGCACGGCGAGGCCCATCGACCCTAGCCGGGCGCTTGAGAATTGGCGGTCCGAACAGGCGTTGTTCCTGCTCAGCCGGCCTGGCGGGGCGCAGCCAGGTGAGATCCAACGCGACCTCTTCGGCGAGCCGGTGACCGCGCTGAGGGTTGAGCCGACCCGGCGCCGGCGCGCGGGCGAGGCGGCGAAGGTCTGAACATTATTAGGTGTGAAGGAGGCCGCAATGACGGACTATCCCGCTGACATTTTCTCCGAACAGCCAGACATCGATCCGGACACCTTGGCTAACCTCGGCCCACTGCGCGGCCTGGCCGGCGTGTGGGAGGGGGTGAAGGGCCAGGACGTCAATCCCTTCGGCGACGGCGAGCGTCGTCAGGCTTATGTGGAGCGGATTGAGGCCCAGCCGACCGACCCGCAATCCAACGGGCCTCAACTGTTCTACGGGCTGCGCTACCACGTGCACGTGACCAAGCCCGGCGAGACCGAGACCTATCATGATCAGGTTGGCTATTGGCTTTGGGAGCCGGCCACCGGCCTGATCACGCATACCATCGCGATCCCCCGCGGCCAGGTGGTGCTGGCCCAGGGCCGCGCCGCGGCGGACGCGAGGAGCTTCGAGGTGACGGCGCAGCGCGGCGGGACGGAGAACGGCATCTGCTCCACGGCGTTCCTGGAATACGCGTTCCGCACCGACTCGTTTCGCATGCAGGTGACGCTGAACGGCGACGATAGCTGGTCCTATGTGGAGGATACGGTGCTGAGCGTGCGCGGTCGATCCGAGCCATTCCATCATACCGACCAGAACAGCCTGCGAAGGGTGGGGCCGCCGATCCCCAATCCCCTGGCCAGGGGTTAGGCCGCTCGCCGTTCCTTGAGGAACAGGGCGGCGATGGCGGCCAGCAGGCAGAGCAGGCCCAGACCGCGCAGGCCCGCGACGTAGTTGCCGCTCAGCTCGTTCAGGCGCGCGACGATGGGCGGCGCCAGCGCGCCGATCGGAGTGAAGGCGCACACGATCCCGAAGGCGCGGCCGAAGTCCTTGGCCCCGAACTCGGCGTTGGTGGCCGAGGCCAGCAGAGTCCACACGCCGCTGGAGAAGCCCGATATCGCGGTGGCCGTCAGCAGCATCGGCAGGCTGCCGGACTGGAACGCCAGCAAGAGAGTCCCCGCCGCCCCCAGCAGCGCCACCAGAACCAGCGGAATGCGGTTGCCCATCCGGTCCGACATGGCGCCCACGGCCAGTTTGGCGATCAGGGCGGCGACGGAGGACAGGGAGATCATCGCCGCGGCCGTTCCGGTGGTGAAGCCGTGGCTGGTGACGATCGGGGCGAGGTTGATGCTTATTCCCATGGAGGCCAGCTGGACCGGGGTGAACACGCCGATCAGGATCCAGAAATTGCGCCGTCGGAACACCTGCGCGGCGGTGAGGGTGGAGGCGCCCAGGGGCTCCTGTCCGGATCCGACATAGTGCGCGCCCTCCGCCTCGGTGGGCTGATCGCGCATGACCAGCAGGGCGACGGGGATGCAGATGACGGCGATGGCGGCGGCGAACAGCCACCAGACCTTTCGCCAGCCCATCAGAGGCAGCAGCGCTTGAATGATCGGCGGAAAGATCGCGCCGGCCAGGGCCAGACCGAAGGCGGTGAGGCCGATCGCCAGGCCGATTCGGCGTACGAACCAGCGCGACACAAGCGACTGGCTGGGCACCGAGGCGGAAAAGGGAATGGCGAAGGGCAGCAGGGTCACATAGAGGGCGATCAGCTGCCAGGCGTGGGTCACAAAGCCCATCAGGGCGTGGAACAGCACCAACCCCGCCAGGGCGATGGCGAACACCCAGCGGGCCGGAAACCGCTCCGCCGCCCAGCCGGACATCGGCGAGATCACCACGACGCAGGCGCTGAACAGGGTCGGCGCCAGGGCGAGGAGCGACACCGGCGCGCCGAACTCCCGCGTCCAGTCGGCCAGAAACAGGGAAAAGCAGTTGAGCGTCAGGGCCAGGCCCGCGACCTGCGCCAGGACGCAGGCGCTGACGATGTTCCAACCGTGATAATAGCTGAACAGGCCCCGGCGGGCGGCGGTCTTGACGCCCGGCTGCGGCGGCGCATTCACTTCGGCGTTTCCAATCCCGATGATTTCGCTGAACATGCCCTGTGCCGCTGGCTGGGCCAAGGCGTGATGGCTCTGGCGCTGCAGATTGGATGGAGAGAGCGCCATGGGCGACGGAATTGCGCGATTGCCGGCCCGAAATATCCCCGCCCCTGTCGGAGTGAGCGACCACGCCGCCAAGGTGCTGGCCGCCGACCTGCTCCCGCCCGGGCGATATCCGGCGCTGGATGATCCTGAGGGCTGGCGCCGGCTGGTCGCCAAGCGCGACCGGGTGCGGGCGGAAGAGTCCGCGCCGGTGCTGGAAAAGCTTCAGGTGGACGTCGAGGCCCGCACGATGGGCGGGCGGCCGGTCTATGTGGCGACGCCGCGGGGTGCGCGGCTCACCAATCGGGGCCATGTGCTGCTGGATATTCATGGCGGGGCGCTGGTGTTCGGCGGCGGCGAGATCAACGTGCGGTTCTCGGCGGCCTCCATGGCGCTCAGGACCGGCTGCGTGGCCTATTCCATCGACTACCGCGTGCCGCCGGATCATCCCTATCCGGCCGCCCTGGACGATTGCATGGAATTCTACCGGGATATGCTGGCAGACCACCGCCCTGGCGAGATCGTGTTCTCCGGCGCGTCGGCCGGCGGCAACCTCGCCGCCGCCGCCCTGCTGCGGGCTCGTGCTGAGGGCCTGCCCATGCCCGCAGGCGCGATCCTTCGCACTCCGGAGCTGGACCTGACGGAAAGCGGCGACAGCTTTCACACCCTGATGGGGCTGGACGTGGTGCTGCCGGCCTCGCTGATGGAGGTGAACCGCCTCTACGCCGGCGGCGCGGACTTGGCGGATCCTTACCTGTCGCCCCTGTTCGGAGACGTCAGCGGCTTTCCGCCAACCTGGCTGCAGGCGGGCACCCGGGACATCTTCCTGTCCAACACGGTGCGGATGCACCGCAAGCTGCGCGCGGCCGGCGTGCGCGCCGACCTGCACGTCTGGGAGGCGATGCCCCACGGCGGCTTCGGCGGCGCCGCGCCGGAGGACCGTGAGGTGAGCGCCGAAATGGCGACCTTCGTGGCTTCCCTAGGCTGAGCCGAAGCCGTAACAAGACTCCAACAACCGGAGACCTCATATGGCCAAACAGCGCGACGCCATCCGCATGAGCGACGCCGAGATCACGACCTTCCTTGACGGCTGCCGCAGCATGAACGTGGCCAGCCTGCTGAAGGACGGCTCGCCGCACCTAACCACCCTGTGGTTCGCGGTGAAGGACGGGAAGTACCTGTTCGAAACCTATGGCAGTTCGCAGAAGGTGCTGAACCTGCGCCGCGACCCGCGTTGCGCCCTGCTCTGGGAGGCGGGCACGGAATATGACCAGCTGGTGGGCGTCTCGATCCGCGGCAAGGCCGAGATCATTGACGCTGAGCCCAGGCTCACTGAACTGATGAGTCACATCATCCGCCGCAATTCACCGGGCCTAGGCGACCACCACGACCAGCACGTGGCCCAGATGGTGCGCAAGCGGGTGGTGATCTCGGTGACCCCCGACAAGATCATCAGCTGGGACCATCGCAAGATTCCCGCCCGGGCCTGAGGGTTCAGAACCCCTTCGCGACCCCTTCGCGGCGGGGATCGGCGGCGCCGATCAGGCCGTCCGGCGTAGCGACCACCGCATGCAGGCCGGAGCCTTCGGCCCCCTGCGCCGGGACCACACTGACGCCCTTGGCGGCCAGCGCCTCCACGACGCCAGGTGCGAACTTGTCCGTTTCGCCGGCGTAGAAGCGGCCAAGCGCGATCAGATTGGGCAGGGCCAGGGCTTGGTCCACGGGCAGCTTCCAGTCGAGGATCGCAACCAGGGCCTTGAGATTATAGGCCAGGATCGCCGGGCCGCCGGGAGAGCCCACGGCGGCCACGAAGCGGCCCTTGCGGTCCAGCACGATAGCCGGCGCCATGGACGAGCGAGGTCGCTTTCCGGGCTCGACGGCATTGGCGACCAGGGCGCCGGACTTGTCCCGCGGCGAGAACGAAAAATCGGTGAGCTGGTTGTTGAGGAAGAAGCCGCCCACCATGCGCCCGGAGCCAAACACGCTTTCCACGGTGGTGGTCATCGAGACCACGTTTCCGGCGGCGTCCGCCACCACGAAGTGACTGGTGCCTCCGGGCTCGGCGGTGGCGTCGGGGCGTCGCGCCACCGCACCCTTCGGCAGGCCGGGCGAGGGCGGAGGACCGGCGGTCTCGCCGATCAGCCTGGCGCGGGCGGAGAGGTAGGCTGGGTCGAGCAGACCGCGGATCGGAACCTCCGTGAAGGCCGGATCGCCCACATAGAAGTCGCGGTCGGCGTACATCAGCCGGCTGGCCTGGGCGAACAGGTACCAGGCCTGGGGGTCGGCCGGGCCGCGGGAGGCGATGTCAGTGTTGACGAGCAGGCCCAGGCCCTCCAACACCGCCGGCCCGCCGGAGGGCGCGCCGGGGACACAAACCACATAAGCGCGATAGGGCCGGCAGAGGCCCGGGCTGGACTTGGGCCTGTAGGCGGCGAGGTCGGCGGTGGTGAGGGTGCCCGGGCGAGGCTCGGCGTGGATGCGCGCGGCGATCGCCTCGGCGATGGGGCCGGACAGGATCGCGCTGGGTCCCTCGGCGGCCAGGCGGCGGAGGGTCTCGGCATAGGCCGGATTACGCATCAGGTCGCCGGCCTGGACCTTGGTTCCGTCCGGCCTGGTGAAATAGGCGACGGCGTCGGGCTGGGCGGCCTGGGGCGCCTGTGAGGCGGCGGCGGCGGCCATGCGCGCCGGGGCCGGGAACCCGTCGGCCGCCAGACGCCCGGCCTCGCCGAACAGGTTTTTCCAGGCCAGCTTGCCGTGATCGCGCTGCGCCATCGCCAGCATGGTCACCGCGCCGGGCGCGCCAGTGGAGCGGCCCGAGACATAGGCCTGGCCGCGGGGCAGGGGCTTGCCAGCCTCGTCCAGGAACATCTCAGGCGAGGCGCCGGCGGGCGCGGTCTCGCGGCCGTCATAGGCGGTCACCCGGTGGGTCCTGGCGTCGTAATAGGTGAGGAAGGCGCCGCCGCCGAGGCCGGAGCTCTGTGGCTCCACCAGTCCCAGCACCGCCTGCACCGCCACCGCCGCGTCCACCGCCGAACCGCCGGCCCGCAGCACCTTCAGACCCGCCTCGACGGCCATGGGGTTTGCGGCGGCGACCATGGCGGTGGGGCCCTTGCCCCCCAGCGGCGCGCCCGCCGTGGCGCAGGCCCCCAGGGCCAGGGCGAGCAACAGGGGCGCAAGGCGCGTAAGTCGGAGCAAGTGCGGCTGGGGCATGGGCGGGCGTCACGGTTTGCGGGAAGCGGCCACCATAGCCGCCCGCGCGTGGACATCCAACGCCAACCCCGGCAAGCTTGTCCCATGTCCGTCGCCCCCGAGGCGCGCCCGGGGGCGCGCAACCTGATCACCGATGTGCCCGGCCTCGCCGTGGGTCAGGCCCATGACGAAGCCGCGCGAAGCGGCGTCACCGTCATCCTGCCGACCGCCCGCGCCGTCTGCGCCGTGGACGTGCGCGGCGGCGGACCAGGCACCCGGGAAACCGACGCGCTGGGCCTGGAAAACCTGGTGGACGCGGTGGATGCGGTGACCCTGGCCGGGGGGTCGGTCTATGGCCTGGCCGCCGCCGACGGGGTCGCCGCCTGGCTGGGCGCGCAGGGGCGTGGCTTCGTGGTTGCCACGGCGCCCGGCGTGCCGCCCTCGCCGGTGATTCCGGCCGCGATCCTCTATGACCTGGCCAATGGCGGAGCCAAGGACTGGGGGTTGGAACCGCCCTACCGCGCCCTGGCGATCCGGGCCGCGGAAACGGCGGGCGCGGACTTCCCCCTGGGAACCGCGGGGGCGGGTTATGGGGCCATGGCCGGGGCGCTGAAGGGCGGGATCGGCTCGGCCTCGGTGGTGAGCGCCGATGGCTTCACTGTCGGCGCCCTGGTGGGGGTGAACAGTTTCGGCTCGGTGGTGGCCGGCGACGGGCGCACCTTCTGGGCCGCGCCCTATGAGATCGGCGATGAATTCGGCGGCCTTGGCCCGGCCGGTCTCACCGCCGCGCCGGACGCCTGGGGCCGCTCCAAGGCGGCGGCCGCGGCCCGGGCCAACACCACCATCGCCTGCGTGGCTACCGACGCGGCCCTCACGCCGGCCCAGGCCAAGAGGGTGGCGATCATGGCCCAGGACGGCTTGGCCCGCGCCATCCGTCCGGTGCACGCCCCGTTCGACGGCGACGTGGTGTTCGCGCTGTCAACCGCAACCCAGCCCCTGGCCGAGCCCGTGAACTTCACCGTGGCCCGCATCGGCGCCCTGGCCGCCGACACCCTGGCCCGCGCCGTGGCCCGGGCGGTCTACGCCGCTGCGCCCTGGCCGGGGACAGAGGTGACCTGCTGGCGGGATCTGACGTGAAATGGCCGCGCAGCCCTTGCGCTTGGAGCTCCGGACGACTAGGTTCCGCGCCCTCGCCGTAAGGCGGCGCGCGCCCGTAGCTCAGCTGGATAGAGCATCAGACTACGAATCTGAGGGTCGGACGTTCGAATCGTTCCGGGCGCGCCAATCACCGCCAGAAAGTTGTAATTTTACAACTAGTTGTGGGACCTGATCTGTACGTGTCCTAACAAATATCCTAAGAGTGGTTGGCGCTTCTGCCGCCCCGGGGGCCGCCTGTTTGCGCTCCAACTGGCGGAAGCCAATGTCAGCGGCCATAAGACAAGTCTATCTGTCAGGCGAAATCAACATTTGGACCTGACTCAAAGTGGACGTTGGGGACGTCTGCATTCCAGCGCGTGGGTGCGGTAGGCTTGCCGCTGACTTCGACTCAGGAAGGCGCGCCCAAGGTTCCACCGCCCATGCTCGCCGATCTGCGGCAATGCCTGGCGTCGGCGATCGCCGATGAGAAGTCCTACAACGTCCCGGCGCTATGCGTCCGTCTGGGTCTGCAGCCAGGTAAGGTCGAGGACGCGCACCGCAGCAAGTTCCGCTATGCCCAGCAGCGCCTGATGGGCGAGCCGGCCGCCGTCGTCCTGAGGGCCGCCCGCGAACTGCTGGCCGAGCAAAGCCATTACGCGCTGTGCGAAGCCCTGGCTAAGATCGACGAACTCGGCGGAGCCCAGGTCACACCGCTGACCCGCCGGCGTCTCATGGCACTGTTCGATGGCGCGCCGCTGGCGACGGAGCTCGATCATCTGGAGCTTCTCGGCAAGGTCTGGCCGCTCACGACAATGCCAGCGGGCTCCGACTATGGCTCCGGTTCGATGGAAGACCGACTATTCCAGCACACCGTGCGCAACGACGACATGACTAACCGCGAGATCCTCGAAGCGGTGGGTGTGCTCACCTGTTCACGCGCCCGCCTCTTCGCCTATTTGCAGGTGGTGACCGGCCCTGAGGCGCAAAACCTCACGCGGCAAGCCGACCTAGCGAGAAAGATCGACGCCTTGCTGGTTCATGACGGCTATCGCTTGGTCGAAGTCGGTAAGATGCGGGATCGTGCGCCTAAGTGAGTTGCTCGGCTAAGGTGGCCAGGTGTGCGCCAGTACTCAACTGTTTGGGCACGCGCGTGGCAAAGTAGAAATCATAGGGGAGTTGCAATTTCCGGCGTGTCCGTGTCGCCACTTCGGATGGCGGCCCAGAGAATGATAGGAGAATACGTCGCCTAAGCGCAGTGCAACAAATAATCCGAGAATTTCGCGCGCGCGCGCGTACTTGTGCGCGTATTGGTATCAGAAATCGCCCCCCTTCGCGAAGGAAATACATAAAAACAGCCATATTTCAACTAGATATCGTGGTATTGATCGGCGGACTCGGCCAATTTTCTCGGCGATTTCACCCCACAGAGAGCCCTGTAACCGTTGTATGTACGCGTATCTATACAGCAAATTACCTGTACTTATGTGGTTACGAGGTTACGAAGAATTCGGCAATGTTTTTTCCGAAATGCCGGCTTACCGGCATCGTCGGTGTTCCAACCCTCATTTATTCTAATTTTCTCCAATTGATGGTAACCTCGTAACCGAAGGATAAAATATAGAAAAAACAAAAAATTACCGGCTACGACCCTATAGTAACCTGTTGTCGCCCTGCCGTAACCGACCATGCCCGTGCAGACGTTCCGCCAATTTTTTTAACGCGGTCGCTGTAGCCAAGGCTCCTCATAACCCGCGCCACGCGATTCGATTCCGCGCGCCCACAACGGCCTGTATCCAGGCGCAGCGCCTCCTTCAACACCTTGCGCGTTGTGATCGCCGCGCTGTCCGCCGGCACGCTCCCATCCAACAGGTCCGGCGTGTTCAGCCAGTTGTTGATCTCCTCCTCCCACGGGTCCGACGCCCTAAACGCGGCATGCTCGGCCCGGGCCAGCTTTTCGGCCCCCTGCCAGCACACCCCGAGCCGCCGCCACTCGTGCAGACCCTCGGCCCAGAGCTGGTCGCGGTCGCGGATGATCGCCTTGACGTCGACCTGGCGGCAGAGCATGGGCAACCACCGTCGCTCGCCGGTTTCGTCGGCCAAAAAATCCTGCCGATTGGTGGTGCCGAACAGGACAATGCGCCTGGGGTAGGCCACGGCATGCTCGACGTACTTGGGCACCCACTTGTCCGTTGTCGTGGTGACCCAGCTCTTGATCCACTCGGCCTCCCGCGAGTTCAAACCCCTGAGCTCGTCCAGCTCGCCGACCATCACGCCCCTCATCTTCCGCGCCAGGTCGTCCGCTTTATCGTGCAGGTTCAGGGTCTCGAACATCTGCTCCGCCGGCGCGATGGCGCGGATACCCGTGCTCTTGCCCACACCCTGAGGCCCCGCCAGGACAGGGATCATGTCGACCTTGCACCCGGCCTGCATCACCCTCGCCGCTAGTGCGGTCCAGACGTACATGCCCACCGCCTGGGTGTAGGGCGTATCCGCGGCGCCGAAGTAACGAGGGAAGAAGGCGTCGATGCGTTCCTTGCCATCCCACGGCGGCAGGCTTTCAAGCCATGCGATGGCGCTGTCGAAACGCTGGGTGTCGGACACAAGGGTGATCGCGTCCCTCATCATCTCCTTGCCGATGGGCTTGAACTTCAGGGCCTTGCTGCGCTCCAACCCCATCCTAATGGCCACCGCGTCCGCGTCCCTGAACTCTCGCCACACGTCGTCCGGTCGGCGGATCATCAAGGCCCCGCGGAAATCATCGAACCGGATCTCGTAGCCGCAAGCCTGTGCCGCGCCCAGTGCTTCCACGAGGTTGAAGAGGCTGGCCTTGCACCTGCCGCTGTCCTCCCTCTCGAAACCAGGGAGGGGCGTGTTGGCCAGCGCCAGCGCCCTCTTCGCCGCCGCCGGGTCAGGGTCCTTCATGGCCTCCCTGGCGTCCGCCTCGTCCTGATCCTCGAACAGGCTGCGCCGGTAACCCGTCGCCTCGAGGAAATCGGCGTCGTCCCTATTCTGGCAATGTGCGTGCAGGCACCTGAAATGGCCCTGCTCCGCGCCGCCGGTGCCGGCGATCAGCCACGCCGTTTCGGTCTCGCCGCTGTCGCCGGTGTGGGCCCCCTTCCAGGGGCACTCGACGAGCACCTTGCCCTTGTGCTCGCCGAAGGTAGGCCAGTTAGCCAGGAGCCAGTCAGCTACGGGGTCGGGAACCGCAGACCCCGATGCTTCACCACCAGCCCTGGGTTTTCGATCCACGGCTCTTCGTTCGGGCTCGACGCCGAACTTAGTGGCGACGGCCCCCCACCCGGCTTCGTGCTGGGCGAGGGTGATGACCGCCTCTTCCGGCGGCCCATCAGGCCACTCGTATCTGCGCCCTGACGTATGCGTCCCCACGGCCACGAACTGCTGACCGTCCGCCAGAAACTCGACCAGGCCCCCATGGATCTTGATGACCCTTTTCTGGAGGGGAGGGTCATCAAGGATGCGGAAAACAAGGAGGCGCTTTCCGGTCCCCGGCCTTGTCCTTGTGGGCAGTGATGCGACACCAGCGGCGTTGAGGAAGGTTCCGACCACATCGTCCGCCAGCCGCACATCTGGCACGTCAACATCAAGCGCCCGAAACCGTCGGGTGATGACGCTGATACCGAGCCTGTCGTCCCTTGACCAACGCTCGATCTGTTTTGGCGTCGCTTCATGTCCTGGCCATCCTGTGAAGCCGACGGCGTGCCCCTCGGCGTTGATCAGGCTCGGGGTCTTGCCCAGGCCCTTCATTTTCGATCTCGGACTGATCTGCACGTTCGGGTCGCTGACGACGGGGAGGAGGTTCTCCGCTCCGAACGTCTCGACAAAATGCTTCCAGTCCTTCGGCGTCGCCCCCAAACCCATGACGTACGCCTACATCAGGTCGCTGGTGTCGACGGCTCTCGGCATCCCGAACGGCGGCGCGATCGCTTCCGCCACCTTCGGGTTGATGAGATCCTTCGGGTCCACCCCCGTCTCGTTGGCGATCTCGGTGATCCGGCGGTAGGGCGGGTAGCCCCTCGCCTTCCACTCGCACACAGACTGCTGGCTCACACCCAGCAGCCTCGCCAAGGCGGCCTGGCCGCCTGCGGCGACGATAGCCTGTTCAATGCCTGTGATTGCGAACCGGTTCCTCATCGCCGCCCTCCCTTGAACTGAAGCTGCGCAAGGTAGGCGTCGATCTGGGCCACCGGGACGATGGTGCGAGACCCCATCTTCAGGACCTGGATCCGGCCCTCACCGACCTCCTCATAGAATTTGGATCGCGATAACCCGATGACGCCGCAGAATTCCGTCACGGAAAGCGCCGCCTTAGATGGCGGGTGCTGGTTTGCTTCGTTGAACATGTGATCTCCTTCCGGCGGGTCTGTTTGTCCGCCGAGACCAAGCATCGCCCAAAATTTTCAGGATATGCGCCATGTGGGGCGCACACGCCTGCATTCAGACGCTTCCGCAAGAATCCACCCGTGAATCCAAACGGTTGCCATTATCTCGGCTCTAGGGCCGGGTCCTGAGCGCAGCGCACGCCGGTCGGTAGATAGAAATCAATCAGATCGCCGATGAACTTCGTCGATTGGGGCGCTGCAGCCGTTGCGTGGTCGCTTGGCTACTCAATCAGGCAGTGACCTCCGAGTACGCCTAGCGCGGTATTCGCATGAACTGACGTCGAGTTGCGGGGGAGCTTGCCGCAGGCGAGCGCCAGTTTCGGGTTCCTGAAGCCACAAAGCGAACAGCAGTACTGGTTGCCGGCGCTTGCGGAGAACAAATTCCGCATTGATCCGGACGCTACCCTGTTCAAGCTGCGGCAGTTTGCGGATCTGATCGCCAAGGACGTCTGTGCGCACAACAGGCTGCTGCGTTCGCCCGACGACAGGTTCCCCAACCTGCCGCGCGAACTTAGCCGCTCGGGCCGGGCCCTGGAGTCCAGCTCGACCTCTTTCATTTCTTGCATCACATTAGTTATCTCTGCGCCATTGTTGCTGAAGATGGTGAGCGGACTAACGATCTGGGTCCAAATTTGAGCTGGCGCTAGCTAAGTTGCGAAATTGTGCGAAGAATAGGCGCATAACGCAAATACGGTGCGGATGCTGACACTGGCCAGCGGTAGAGAGAGTCCAACCATGGACGCGAAATTCTTCGCACATACTGTTGGAGGACGGCCGCCCGAGACATGGGAATTGCTGATCCCCCATCTCATCGGGACCGCCAATCTGGCGGCAAAGTTTGCCAGCGCTTTCCGCTACGGGGAAATAGGCTACGCAGCTGGCCTGCTGCACGATCTGGGCAAGTACCAGGGCGATTTTCAGCGCCGGATCAGAGGTGATCCGCAGTCGGTCGATCATGCCGCTCATGGCGCCATCTATGCCTGTCGCCACTACAACGGGCTCGGAAAACTCATCGCCCACGGGATCGCGGGGCACCATGCAGGATTAGCCGACAACCTGTTCGGGTCCGATGGGCGGCTCGACCAAAAGAACGCGACGCTCGACGAAGTAGTTGAGTCCGCGCGCCGCGACGGGCTTGTTTTTCCGGCGCCACCGGGCTTCCCAAGGCTGAAGGCGTCGACGGATAAAGGATTCCAGGGGGCCTTTCTCGTCAGGATGCTGTTTTCCTGTCTGGTCGATGCCGACTATCTCGCTACCGAGGACTTCTATGTCCGAGCCGAGGGCAGGCCGACGCCCCAAAGAGGCGCCGCGGCCAGCCTGGCCGATCTAGCCGACGCGCTGGATGGCCACTTGGCGCGTTTTGTGGCGCCCCCGCCAGGATCGCTGAATGCTCGCCGCGCTGGAATTCTCGGCCATGCGCGTTCCAAGGCGATACTACCGCCTGGCGTTTTCACACTCACCGTGCCGACCGGCGGAGGAAAGACTCTGACTTCCCTCGCCTTCGCCCTCGACCATGCGAGGGCCAACAGTCTGGAGCGAGTGGTGGTGGGCATTCCCTTCACGTCTGTCATCGAACAGACTGCGCAGGTATATCGCAACGCCCTAGCACCACACCAGGACGCCATTCTCGAGCACCACTCGGCGTTCGACCAAAGCGCGGTCGACGGCAAGGTGGCGCGCTCCAAACTGTCGTTGGCGATGGAGACCTGGGACCAGCCGCTGATCGTCACCACCACCGTTCGGTTGTTCGAGAGCCTGTTTTCCAATCGCCCGTCGCAGTGCCGCAAGTTGCACAATCTGGCGCGCAGCGTCATCGTTCTGGACGAGGTTCAGACCTTGCCGCTGGCCCTGCTGCGGCCTTGCGTGGCGGCGCTGAAGGAGCTTGCGGCAAACTATGGCTGCTCAATCGTGTTGTGCACGGCGACCCAACCGGCCCTGTTGGCTAATTCCCCGTCTGGGGCCAGGCCATTCGCCAACGGCTTCGAGGACGTGGTCGAACTGGCCCCAGTGTGCGCGGCGGAGTAAAAGTAGGCCACTGGAGCGGCGGCGATATGCGGCTGCGGGCGGTGTAAAACCCGGCCAGTGGTAGGCGTTTTCCCGAGAGTGGGGAGCGCCGGGGGATGTACGTTGTGGAGTCCTACGCGGCGGTTCGGCGGTTTGTTTTTGTGGAGGGCCGCAGTCGCCGAGAGGCGGCTCGGGTGTTTGGTCTGAGCCGCGAGACGGTGTCGAAGATGTGCCGGTTTTCGGCGCCGCCCGGGTATGTCCGGGCGCGGCCGGCGGCCAGACCGAAGCTGGATCCGCTGACCCCGGTGATCGACGCGATCCTGGAGGCGAACCGGACGGCTCCGGTCAAGCAGCGGCATTCGGCCAAGCGGATATTTGAGCGCCTGCAGGGCGAGCATGGCTACGGCGGCGGCTACACGGTGGTGAAGGACTACGTGCGGCGCCAGAAGGCCCGTGGCCGGGAGACGTTCGTGCCGCTGGCGCACCCGCCGGGCCACGCCCAGGTGGATTTCGGCGAGGCTGTGGCGGTGATCGCTGGGGTGCGCCAGAAGATCCACTTCTTCTGCATGGACCTGCCGCAGTCGGACGCCTGCTTCGTGAAGGCCTATCCGCGCGAGACGACCGAGGCCTTCCTGGACGGGCACGTGTCGGCCTTCGCCTTCTTCGGCGGCGTGCCGCTGTCGATCCTCTACGATAACCTCAAGATCGCGGTGGCCAAGATCTGCGGCGATGGCAAGCGCGAGCGCACGCGGGCGTTCACCGAGCTGGTCAGCCATTACCTGTTTCGGGATCGGTTCGGCCGGCCCGGGAAGGGCAACGACAAGGGCAAGGTCGAGGGGCTGGTCAAGTTCTCCCGCTCCAACTTCATGACCCCGATCCCGGTCGCCCCCAGCTATGAGGCGCTGGGCGCCATGCTTGCCGATCGCTGCCGCAAGCGCCTGTCCGACCGCGCCGGCCGCCACGCCGAGCCTATCGGCCAGCGCCTGGCGGCGGATCTGGCGGCCTTGCGGGACTTGCCGGCCGTGGCCCTGGAGCCGTGCGAGAAGCGCATCGCGCGGGTCTCGTCCACGGCGCTGGTCCGCTACCGCGGCAACGACTACTCGGTCCCGACCGCCTACGGCTTCCAGGCGGTCCTGGTGAAGGGCTTCGTCGATCAGGTGGTGATCCTGTGCGACGGCGCCCAGGTCGCCCGCCACGTCCGCTCATATGGCCAGGGCGTGTTCGTCTATGACCCCGTGCACTATCTGGCGCTGATCGAGACCAAGCCGGGCGCCCTGGACCAGGCGGCCGCGCTGCAGGGCTGGGACCTGCCGCCGGTGTTCCAGCATCTGCGACACCTCCTGGAAGCGCGCATGGGCAACCGTGGCAAGCGCGAGTTCATCCAGATCCTGAGGCTGATGGAGATCGCGCCCAAGGACGTGGTCGCCGCCGCGGCGACCGACGCCATCCATCTGGGCGCCATCGCCTTCGACGCGGTCAAGCAGATCGTCCTGGCGCGGATCGAGCGACGACCGCCCAAGCTCAACCTGGCCGCCTATCCTTATCTGCCCATGACCGACGTGCGCACCACCCGCGCCGCCGACTACGCCATGCTGGCGCGGGAGCAGGCGGCATGAGCGCGACGGACACGACGCCCCCCGATACGATGCCTCAGGGTACGACCCAGGCGACGCCCCAGATCCTGCTGGCCCACCATCTCAAGCAGCTCAAGTTGCCCACGGTGCTGCGCGAGTATGACAAGGTCGCCCGCGAGTGTGCCCAGGGCGGCGTCGATCATCCCCGCTACCTGCTGCGCCTCATCGAGCTGGAACTGATCGACCGCGAGCGGCGTCTGGTCGAGCGGCGGATCCGCCAGGCCCGCTTCCCGGCGACCAAGAGCCTGGACACCTTCGCGTTCACGGCCATTCCCGGCCTTAACAAAATGCTGGTCCTGGAGCTGGCGCGTTGCGAGTACATCCTGCGCCGCGAGAACATCATCGCGCTCGGCAACAGCGGCACCGGCAAGACCCACATCGCCCTGAGCCTCGGCCTGGCCGCCTGCCAGAAGGGCTTCAGCGTCGCCTTCACCACGGCCGCCGCCCTGGTCCACCAGCTGATGGAGGCCCGCGACGAGAGGCGCCTGATCAAACTCCAGCGGGACCTGCAGGCGGTCAAGCTGCTGATCATCGACGAGCTTGGCTATGTGCCCCTGTCGCCGACCGGGGCCGAGCTGCTGTTCGAGGTGTTCAGCCAACGCTACGAGCACGGCTCCACCATCGTCACCTCCAACCTGCCGTTCGAAGAGTGGACATCGGTTTTGGGGTCCGAGCGTCTGACGGGTGCGCTGCTCGATCGGCTCACCCACCACGTCCACATTCTGACCATGAACGGCGACAGCTATCGCCTGGCCCAGTCCACCGCCCGGCGGCGGATATCGGCCAAGGTCGACCCCGAGCAGATCGACCCTGAGACTGGCGAAATCCTCCCGGCATAGCCCCAAGCCGGACTTATCCACAATCTGTTCAACCTCCCCCCAGACCCACCCTCCGGGTGCGGCTGAAACGTCAGCAGCGCACCCCGCGGCGATGCGCTGCGCTACGCAATGGCTCCACGCATCGCCGCTCAGACGCCCGGGATGGGTGACCAACGCGCACCGCCAGTGGCCTGGTTTTACACCGCCACACTGGCCTGGTTTTGCTCCGCCGTTGACATCTGGCGGATGTTGAGGTCGCGACCCGCCGGCGAGAGCGCGCGCGCACGGCCGCCGCAGACTTCAATACCCAGAGTGAAAAGTCAGAGGATGCTGATGAACCCCTTGAGGCCGATAGGGCTCTACGCCTGCTGCGTCATGATAGCGAGTTGTGCGGCCTCGCGCTCGAGCTCCTTGGCTGCCGCGCCGAGGATCGAGATGCCGCCGTCAGCGAGCGGCCCGTGCACGCTACCGCGCTTGCCACAGGCGCCCACCGAGGGCGACCTTGAGCGTGGATACGCGCAAAGAGGCGCGGAATTGGTGGCCTGCGAGGGGGCGCGAAGCCTAGCAGTGGCAATTCACGAAGCGGAGCATCGGCTGGAAGATGAGCAGTTGCGTGCGCGGGAGGCGCGACGGCGCGGCTGGTGGTCGTTCTGGCGCTGAGGTTCCCGGTGCGTCAGATCGCGAGCCGTTCTGGATGGCTGAAGACCTCGAACCCATCAGCTCGGGCAACTGCGATCAGCGTAATACCGCAGGCTTCGGCCGTGCGTACAGCCAGGGCCGTTGGGGCCGATACCGCGATGAGAACCGGCGCGCCGAATATGGCGGTCTTCTGGACCATTTCGATGGAAACGCGGCTTGTGAGTACGACTGCGGCTGCGCGGGCTGGAATACCAGCCCGGGCAGCGGAGCCGACAAGCTTGTCCAGGGCGTTGTGCCGGCCGACGTCTTCGCGGATCAACGCCAGTCCGTCCGCTGTCCACAGGCCGGCGGCGTGAACTGCGCGCGTCGTCACTCCCAGGTGCTGCGACTGAGAGAGCGCAGAAAGGGCTGCGTCGATGTCCGCGGGTCCGATGCGCAAGTTCCCGCTAACCCGAGGTGGCATTCGTCCGGCGGCGGCGAGGGACTCAACGCCGCAAAGTCCGCATCCTGTAGGACCGGCCATGCTGCGACGCCGTTCGGAGAGTTGAGCTGATCTTGCCGCAGCCAGCCAGATGCGGGCCTCGATACCCCCCTGCGCCTCGACAACTTCTATCCCCGCGATATCGGCCATTTCAGCGACGATGCCCTCGGTCATGCTGAAACCGACGGCGAAATCCTCTAAATCGGCAGGCGTCGCCATCATGACCGCGGTTGTGCCTGCGTCATGTACAAGGGCCACGGCGACTTCCTCCGCGACGTCGCGACGCGTCTGTTCAGATCGCCCCAGCCGCCATCGTGCGATGCTGACCGCCGCACTGGCGCGGGGCGCTATGTATGAGGCTTCAGCCAAGGTCCCCAATTTTCGCTTTCCTCTGGGCGTCAGCCAAGACTTGGGCGGCGGCCAAAGCGGTTGGCGACATACCTTCGCCACCAGCTGCGAAGTGGGCGATTAACGCCGCACGCATTCGCGGATCCCAGAATTTTTTCAGGTGCTCGGCGGTCTGATCAGCCGGAGGGCTGTCGGGTTGGCTTTCAAAGAATTGCGCAATCTGGTTGGCCATCATCACCAGCTTTTGCGCGCTCATTCCACAGGCTCTGCAGACGACATGCGGCGATTACGCCGAGCGGAGTTCGCATAGCTGGATTGCCATTCGCTAGGGCCGTTGGAGGGGGCGACCTGAACGGCCGTGACCTTGTATTCCGGACAGTTAGTTGCCCAGTCGGAATATTCGGTCGTAACGACGTTCGCCTGGGTCTCGGGATGATGGAATGTGGTGTAGACAACTCCCGGCGCCACGCGGTCCGTCACCTTCGCCCGCAAGGTCGTCACACCGACGCGGCTAGCCAACCTGGCCCAGTCACCATCGTGAAGTCCGCGATCCTCAGCATCGTGCGGGTGGATTTCTAAGACGTCCTCCTGGTGCCAGGTGACATTCGCAGTTCGCCGCGTCTGGGCGCCGACGTTGTACTGGCTGAGGATCCGCCCGGTGGTGAGGAGCAGCGGAAAACGTGGCCCGACCTTTTCGTCGGTCGGAACGTATTCGGTGATCATAAACCGCCCGGCGCCGCGGGCGAACCCGTCAGCATGCATTATCGGCGTGCCGGTCGGCATGGCCTCATTACAGGGCCACTGCACAGAGCCTAGCTCATCAAGGCGACCGTAACTGACCCCCGCGAAAGTCGGCGTCAGCTTAGCTATCTCGTCCATGATTTCGGACGGATGGCTGTAGTTCATCTGATAACCAAGGGCGTTGGAGAAAAGTTGGGTGATTTCCCAATCGGCGTAGCCATTGCGAGGGCTCATGACTCGACGCACGCGTTGAATCCGGCGCTCAGCGTTTGTGAAGGTGCCATCCTTTTCAAGGAAGGTGGAACCTGGCAGGAACACATGTGCGAAGTTTGCGGTCTCGTTCAGAAAGAGGTCGTGGACAATGACGCATTCCATGGCGCCCAGCCCGGCAGCCACGTGCTGAGTGTTGGGATCGGACTGAAGGACATCCTCTCCCTGGATATAGATGCCTTTGAAGGTTCCTTCGCATGCGGCGTCCAGCATATTGGGGATGCGCAGGCCTGGCTCCGACTCCAGCGTCACACCCCAGAGTGCTTCGAAGGACGACCGAGTTACGTCATCTGATATGTGGCGATATCCGGAAAGCTCGTGTGGGAATGAGCCCATATCGCACGCGCCTTGGACATTGTTTTGACCCCTCAGCGGGTTGACGCCGCAACCGGGCTTTCCCAGGTTTCCCGTCGCCATCGCTAGGTTGGCAATCGCCATGACTGCAGTGCTGCCCTGGCTGTGCTCGGTGACGCCTAGGCCATAGTAGAAGGCCGATGCGCCGCCCGTTGCGTATAGTCTTGCCGCGGCCCGCAACTCACCGGCATCGACGCCGGTCGCGGCCTGCAACGCTTCAGGCGAATTCTCCGGCCTCGTGACGAATTCAGCCCAGTGTTCGTAAGCATCGGAGTCACAGCGGGACTGAACGAACTGGTGATCGACCAAGTCCTCCGTGACGATCACATGCGCCATTGCGGTGAGGACGGCCACGTTCGTGCCGGGGGTCAGCGCAAGATGGTGTGCGGCCTCCACGTGGGGGCTTCGCACCAGGTCGATGCGGCGCGGATCAATGACGATTAACTTCGCTCCCGCCCGAAGCCGGCGCTTCATCCGCGATGCGAAGACGGGGTGCCCGTCGGTGGGATTGGCGCCCATAACCACCACGACATCGCAATCATCAATCGTGTCGAAATCCTGGGTCCCGGCGGATGTCCCTAACGTGGTCTTCAGGCCGTAGCCAGTCGGTGAGTGGCAAACCCTGGCGCAAGTATCGACATTGTTGTTTCCAAACGCCGCTCGGACCAGTTTTTGGACCAGGTAGGTCTCTTCGTTTGTGCAACGAGACGAGGTTATGCCGCCCACAGATGCTGGGCCATATTTCGCCTGGATTCGTTTTATCTCCGAGGTGGCGTAGGTGATTGCCTCATCCCAACTCACCTCCCGCCACGGGTCGAGGGTCGAGTTCCGGATCATTGGGCTAAGAATACGATCGGAGTGGGTAGCATAACCCCAGGCGAACCGGCCTTTCACGCAAGAATGTCCGTGATTGGACCTGCCGAGCTTCTCTGGGACCATACGGAGAACTTGTTCGCCGCGCATTTCCGCGCGGAACGAACAACCGACGCCGCAATAGGCGCAGGTCGTGACGACGGCGCGCTCAGGTTGACCATGCTCAATGATGGATTTCTCGGTCAGCGCCGCAGTTGGACAGGCTTGGACACAGGCGCCGCAGGACACACACTCGGACTCGAGGAAGGGTTCCGCCTGGCTGGCCGTTATACGGCTGGCGAAACCACGGCCGTCGACTGTCAACGCAAAGGTCCCTTGCACCTCGTCACAAGCCCGCACGCAGCGCGAGCATACGATGCACTTCGATGAGTCAAAGGTGAAGTATGGGTTCGATTCATCGCAGGGCAGGGCGGTGTGATCGGCTCCATAAGGGTCAAAGCGAACGTCCCGCAGGCCGACGGCGCCGGCCATGTCCTGAAGTTCGCAATCGCCATTGGCGGCGCAAGTCAGGCAATCGAGCGGGTGATCGGAAATATAGAGTTCCATTACTCCGCGGCGAAGTTTCGCCAGACGCGGTGTCTGCGTGTGGACGACCATTCCCTGTGCGACCGGAGTTGTGCAGGAGGCAGGCGCGCCGGCGCGTCCTTCGACCTCGACAAGGCATAGACGGCAGGAACCGAATGCCTGCAAGTTGTCGGTCGCGCAAAGCTTTGGGATGAGCGCGCCGACCTCGCGGGCAGCCCGCATGATCGAGCTGCCTGCAATCGCTTCAATTGTGCGACCGTCAATTGTCAGAGTGACAGTGAGGGAATTGTTGGGCTTCGGCGTACCCAAGTCGAGTTTGTGGGTTGCCGTCATGACGTACTCCCCGACTCTCGTGTCGCTGAAAAGTCCTCTGCGAAATGGGTCAGCGCGCTCAGGACGGGGTAGGGTGTCAATCCACCTAGAGCGCAGAGCGATCCAACCTTCATAGTATCGCATAAATCACTGAGAAGGTCGATGTTCTCAGCATTTCGTGCACCTGCTGCGATCCGATCGAGGAGTTCGATCCCCCTCGTGGATCCGATGCGGCATGGGGTGCATTTCCCGCAACTTTCCACTGCGCAGAATTCCATAGCGAAGCGGGCCTGTTGGAGTAGATCGACGGTGTCGTTGAAGACTACGACGCCGCCATGGCCTATGAGGCCTTCCAATGCCGCAAATGCCTCGTAGTCCAGCGGCGTTCCAAACAGACTACGGGGAAAATACGCGCCTAAGGGGCCGCCGACCTGGACGGCTCTGATAGGTCGACCTGTGGCGGCGCCACTTCCAATTGAATCAATAAGCTCTTCCAGAGAAAGTCCAAAAGGCGTCTCGAAGAGGCCGCCGAACTTTATGTCGCCTGCCAGTTGAAATGGCATGGTTCCGCGAGACCGTCCGTAACCGACAGATGCGTAGGCGCCGCCACCTTCCGCCAAGATGAACGGCGCAGCGGCAAATGTCAGGACGTTGTTCACCAATGTAGGGCGACCCCAGAGCCCCGAGTGCGCCGGCAGGGGTGGTTTCGCCCGCACTTGACCACGCCGCCCCTCCAGGCTTTCCAGCAATGCGGTCTCTTCACCGCAAACATAGGCGCCTGCGCCAACACGAACCTCAATGTCGAATGGGCGCGTTCGGCCGCCTGCGGTCTCGCCCAGCAATCCCGACGATCTGGCTATCTCGATAGCGCGCCGGATAGCCTGCACGGCATGCGGGTATTCAGAGCGGACGTAGATGAAACCCTCAGACGCCCCGACGGCGAGGGCCGCGATCAGCATGCCCTCGATCAGCGTGAACGGATCACCCTCAAGCAACATTCGATCGGCGAATGTCCCACTGTCGCCCTCGTCGGCGTTACAAACTATGTATTTGCGGGGGCCATCCGCATCTAGGACGGTCCTCCATTTGAGGCCGGCTGGAAACCCTGCGCCGCCACACCCGCGCAAGCCTGATCGATCAATTTCGTCAATGATCTCGCTTGGTGTGAGGCGCAATGCCCTTTCGAAGCCGGCGAACCCACCGTGGTTGCGGTAGTCGTCGAGAGATAACGGATCGGTCAGGCCGCAGCGGCTGAAAGTGAAACGTGTTTGCCGACGAAGGAACGCTGTCTCCTCGGGTCTGCCAATCCGCTTCGCGTGCGGCCCCGCCGTGAAAAGTCCGGCGGCGATCAGGCCAGGCACATCTGCGAGCGTGACCGGTCCATAACCGACACGGCCAACTGCCGTCTCGACTTCAACCAGAGGTTCGATGGCGATGTGGCCACGCGAACCATTGCGCACGATCTCAACCGGAATTCCGCTTTCCCGAGCGCCGAGTTCGATCGCCAAGGCGATTTCGTCAGCACCCATCGCCACAGCGGCCGTATCAGCGGGAACAAATATTCGCACGCTCATGCGCTGATCCTCTCGATGAGGCGTTCTAGGCGAACGCCCTCCAGGCGCGCCGCAAGTTTTCCGTCAACAATCGCGGCCGGACCGCTCGCACAGAGTCCCAGACAATAGACGGCCTCCAGCGCGACACCCATTGAGTTCACGGAGCCATCGATCTTGCAGCCCAGTACGGCTTCCAGCCTGGCCTGAACTTGGCGTCCCCCACGTGCCTGGCAAGCCTCAGCAACGCAGAGGCGGATCACGGGGCCGACTGGCGCGCTGCGTTTGAAATCTGGATAAAAGGTCAGCACCCCGTGAATTTCGGCGCGGGATAGGTTCAGCGCCTTGGCGACCAGGGGAACGACCTGTTCCGGAACACATGCGAATTCGATTTGAATGGCTTGCAGCAACGGAAGCAGCGCGCCCTGGTAACCAGCGTGCGACGCGATTATGTCTTGAGCACGGATGGCGTCCCAAGGTTTGGCGGACGACGGCATCTTATTTGGGCGCTCCAATGGGGACTATGAATTTGCAAACGGCAGAATCGTGCCGTTCTCGCGCATTCGCTCGACATCCTCTACGCCAAAGCCGAGGTCTTGAGGATTTCGACGGTGTCACCGCCCGTTGCCGGGGGAGGCTTGGTGAATTGTGCAACCGGACCAGTTTCGTCGGTCAGCGCCCAGGGGTTGGAAACATGCCATTGCCCATCGTCGACCTGGATCAAGCGACCGGTTACAAGGTCCTGAGGGTCGGTGGCGATGGCCGTGGGGGTGTTTACAGGCTCCCAGCGCACGCCTCCAGACTCAATGCGGGTGGTGATGTCAGCATAATCGTATTTTGCGATCTCGGCGTCGACGATTTCCACAAGGGTCGCATTGTCGTCGCGGCTTGGCCGCGCCTGACCATTGAAGCGCGGGTCGGTCGCCAAAGCCGGCCTGTCGATCAACGGCACAAGCAATTGGATCGACGTGTGCAACTGGATCCAACGCCCGTCGCGTGTCCTGAATTAGTTGGATAACGGCAAAGCTGCGCTCTGCCGATTTTTGCTGACAGCGGTACGTCCCCGATTCATCTGATTGGCGATGTCAGTCGAAAACGCCCACATGCCCGTAGCGAGGAGAGAGGTTTCGATAAACTTGCCTTTGCCAGTCCGTTGGGCGTCAAGAGTCGCGGCTAAAATGCCTGTGCAGGCCGCCATGCCGGTGATGCGGTCGCCCACCGACTGCCGAATTGGCAAGGGATCATTGCCCTCAACCGTCAATAAGTCGGTGCCACCGCCCCGGGCCCCGAAGCCGAGGTTGTCGGTTGCGCCCCGGTTCATATCGGGACCTGTCCGCCCAAAACTGGATACCGCGCCATAAGTCATGCGTGGATTGAGCGGATGCAAGTCTTCCCAGGTCAAGTCGAGTTTCTCCAATTGATCCGGAAGCATATTGGTAATGAAAACGTCTGGATCACGACTAGTTTGAGGATTACATCGCGCGCGTCTGGCGCTCAGGTGTTTAACGCGATGGATCGCTTGTTGAGATTGTGAAGATCATAATTGATCGATCCCAGGAGGCTCCCCGGCCCGCCACGCATTGGGTCGCCTGCATGCGGTTCGATCTTGATGACATTGGCGCCCCAATTGCCAGCAGGCCGGCGGCTGCCGGCGCGGCTATCATCGTGGCGAGTTCGACAATCTTAAGATCTGAGAGCATGCGTGACGTTCCCGCGAGCCACCGGAATGACGACAAACATGAAACCGGCAAGGCATGAAGTCCATGGGACCTCGTGCTTGCGGATCTTTCATCGTCGCAGATGGTGCCGCCGGGCAGGATTGAACTGCCGACCTCACCCTTACCAAGGGTGCGCTCTACCACTGAGCTACGGCGGCGTAGGCGAGGCGGCGGCTATAGCCAAGTGCGCCGCCGACGGGAAGCCCTAATCCGTCGCACCATTGTGACCTTGACGGTTCGGCCCGCACGCCGCACCGATTGGATCGCAATGTCCGATCCCGCCAAAACCCCTGAACAAATTCGCGCGGACCGAGAGGCGAGGTTGGCCCAGGCGCTGCGGGCAAACCTGCGAAAGCGCAAGGCTATCGCAAATGCGCCTACGCCGGCCGGATCGCTCGATCCCACGAAGCTCAGCTGATCGATAGAGGGCGCCTTTGCGCGCCGCTTACGCCGCGCTAGATATCCTATCGCTCGGATCGGCAGTCGCCCTTCCCATTGCGTGCGAGGGACTAAAAACTTGGACCGCATCGCCATCACCGGCGGCGCCCGGCTGGAAGGGTCAATCCCGATCAGCGGCGCCAAGAACTCGGCGATCAAGTTGATGACCGCGAGCCTACTAACCGACGAGCCGCTGCGTCTCACCAATATGCCGCGCCTCGCCGATACACGGTTCCTGGGCAAGCTCCTGCAACGACTCGGGAGCGAACTGGTGGAAACGGATTGGCCTGAAGGCGCGGAGACGATGCTTCGCACTCGGGAGATCGTCAGCGCGATCGCACCCTACGATCTTGTCCGGCAAATGCGCGCATCATTTAACGTGCTGGGCCCGCTCATCGCCCGTACTGGTCAGGCTAAGGTGTCCTTACCAGGAGGGTGCGCTATCGGCGCGCGGCCCGTCGACCTGCACCTTAAGGCGCTTGAGGCTTTGGGCGCACGGATCGACTTGCATGAAGGCTATGTCTACGCTCAAGCCCCACGCGGGCTGACCGGCGCACGCATCGAATTCCCATTTGTCTCTGTGGGGGCCACGGAGCATGCCTTGTTGACAGCCGTTCTCGCCAAGGGCGAAACCCAATTGGTCAACGCCGCCTGTGAGCCGGAGATCGGCGACCTCGCACTTTGCCTTAACAAGATGGGTGCGAAGATTTTCGGGATCGATAGTTCGACCCTTGTCATCCAAGGCGTCGATCGCCTGCGCGGCGCCGTTCATTCCGTGATTCCCGATCGTATCGAAACCGGGACCTATGCCTTGGCCGCGGCCATGGCTGGCGGCCAGGTTCGGCTCACAAATACCCGTGCGGAACTGATTGGCGCACTGCTGGACAAGATGATCGAGGCAGGCGTCCAGGTGGAGCGGCATGATGACGGCGTCACGATCCGCCGCGACCCCGCGGTGCGGCTGAAGGCGGTTGATGTAGCGACAGACCCATATCCGGGATTTGCAACCGATTTGCAGGCGCAGTTCATGGCCTTGATGACGGTTGCCGACGGCGAAAGCGTGATCCGCGAAACCATCTTCGAGAACCGTTTCATGCATGTGCCGGAGCTTGGTCGGTTAGGTGCTGCTATCAGCGTCTCCGGCGGCGAAGCACGTGTGCGCGGTGTGGCGAACCTTCAGGGCGCGCCGGTGATGGCGACTGACCTGCGCGCCTCGGTCAGCCTTGTCATTGCAGGCTTGGCCGCACAGGGCGAGACTATAGTCAACCGCGTCTATCATCTGGATCGTGGATTCGAGCGGTTGGAGGCCAAGCTTGGGGCCTGCGGCGCCCAGATTCGGCGCATTTCCGGCGACGCAGAGCCGGAGGATTGATGTTCCATCCGGAGCCCCTTAGCCTTCTGGCAATGGATGAAGAAGACCTGGGTGTCATTTCGGCGGCTCTTCAGGACGCCATCGCTCATGTGGGTGACATCATTTTCGAACCAAATTCCAAACGGCTGACTGTGGTCTTCAATCGATATCGGTGGGAAGCTAATGGCGGTAGTCGCGTCCGATCCGCATTGCAGTTGGGATATGTCCAATCCGTACAGGTTCGAAACGTCCGCCGCACGCCGAAGGATGCGGCCATTGATTTGCTTTCCCTGGATTTTAAGTCAGGTGCAGAAGTGCCTGCGGGCAGTCTGGTGATGACCTTTGCAGGCGGAGGTAATTTGCGTGCAGAGGTCGAGTGTATTGACGCGGTGTTGGCGGATGTATCCGAACCCTGGCCGACTCGCCGCCGACCTGCGCATAGAGATTGAACCCGAGAAATGACTTTGATGGGGGCTCCATCTGTCGTCATGATGGGGCAAACGTCAGGGTGGCTGGATGAGTAAATTGTTCGAAGGCCGGGTCGCGTTGGTCACCGGCGCAGCCACAGGGATCGGTAGAGCAGCCTGCGTCCGCTATGCCTCCGAAGGCGCGAGGGTCGTGGTGGCGGACATCAATGCGCAAGAGGCCGAAGTCACCGTTCGGATGATTTCTGATGCCGGCGGCGAAGGGGTGTTCATCCGCGCTGATATGACCGTGCCCGCCGATATCTCTGCAATGGTCGCCGCCACCGTCGCCCGTTTTGGCCGGCTCGACGCGGCCTTCAATAACGCCGGGACGCCAGGCGGCTTCACCAACGCGGTCGATTGCACTGAGGAGGAGTTCGACCGAGTTGTCGACATGAACCTGAAAAGCGTCTGGTTGTGCATGAAGTACGAAATTCCCGCCATGATCGCCACCGGCGGCGGCGCTATTGTCAACACGGCCTCGATGGCCGCGGAACACCCATCGCCACACATGGTCGCATATGTGACGACCAAGGCGGGGGTTATCGCCATGACCCGGTCCGTGGCTTTTGACTTTGCTGACAAAGGCATTCGCGCCAACGCGCTGCTTCCGGGGCCCACTGAGACGCCAATGCTTATGGCTGGGACGAAGGGGCTCGACCGAAGCCTTTCGATGTTTGGCGAGCGATTGCCGATGAAGCGGATCGGTCAGCCGCATGAGCAAGCCGATGTCGCGGTCTGGCTCACTTCGTCGCAATCATCCTTCGTCACCGGAATGGCGGTCGCCGCCGATGGCGGACTCAATCTGATCTGAGGAATTCGCTATGTTGGAAGGCAAGAAAGTCCTGCTCACAGGACTTACCGGCCGTATTGGCGCTGCATTCGCCGAGCGTTTTTCGCCCAGCTGCGAACTCTGGGGGCTGGCGCGATATTCCGCCGAAGGCTCCCTTGAAGCTGCCAAGGCCTTGGGAGTGATTCCAGTAAAGGGCGACTTCGCTACCGGGGACCTCACGGAACTCCCGGCGGACTTCGACTATGTGCTGCATGTGGCTGCTGACGTGCGTCCAACCAGCGCCGAACAGGCGATGGTTTCAAATTCCGATGGTTCGGCACGATTGATGAAGCATTGCCGAAACGCCAAAGCCTTCCTGCATGTATCGGCTACCGGCATCTACAAGCAAAACTCTGATCCACGCTTCGCATATGAGGAAACCGCTGACCTGGGTGGCTTCTATGGCGGACAGTATGCGCCTTCAAAGCTTGCGGCAGAGGGGGCGGTCCGCGCTGCTGCGATCATCCTGGATCTGCCGACGGTTATCTGCCGACAGAATGTCCAGTACGGCGGCCCACACGTGAATGGTGGCCTCGTCGACCGTTTTCTCGACGTATTCGTGGAAACGGGTGAGGCATTTCTGCCGCCCGATGGTCCGCTGATCATTGGTGCAATCCATGAGGACGACATTTGCGATCTCGTGGAACCCTGCCTGAAAATCGCGTCCGTGCCGGCGGAGATCGTCAACTGGGGTGGTGACGAGATCGTCGACTGGCAGGAGATGTTCGAATATGCAGGCCAACTGTTGGGTAAGGCGCCAAAGTTCACCCGCAAGGAAGAGTTCGCCTTTCCCAATTGCTTCCCCGCCACCACCAAGCGCTTGAAGATCGCCGGGCCGCTAAAGGTGACTTGGAAGGAAGGGGTGCGGCGGTCGCTTGAGACCCGCCATCCGGGGATACAACTGAATTCAATAGGATAAGGCGCGGCGTGTCCTCTGAAGACATTACTGCTGGTCTACGGCGTCGCATAACGGATCGAAGCGCCGCCCGCGCGGCTCTCACTGGTGATAATACGCCGGCAGCGGACATTTACGCCTTTCTGGTTGAGCAGGGTCTGTTGGGGCTTGCCATACCGGTATCGCTGGGGGGTGTTGGTCTCGGGCTCGCCGAGCAAGCTGCAGTCGCCGAACAGTTGGCCTACTTCGCTGCGCCAGCGCCAATTCTGCCGGCATTTCTCGCGGCCCATTTGCTAGCGACACTCAGTTCGGATCGGCGCTCGACCCTCGCCAGGGAGCTGATTGAGGGTGAGCGTCGCGTCGGCGTTGTCATTTCGGCGGGGTGGGGGCTTGCATATTCACTTCAAGTGGATGCGGAAGGGCGGCTGTCTGGAGTGATCGGCGACGCCCTCGACGCCTCGGAACTTGAAATCTTGATCCTGCGCGTCGGTAGAGGCTGGTGTTTAGTCCAGCGCAGCGATCTTGAGATCAAGCGCGTTGAGGCGCTCGACGCATCGCGGCCGTTGGCGTCGCTGACCCTTGACCGGACAATTGCGCAGACGCTGGGCGATGCGCCGGCCGATGGACTTGAGGATGTCGCTCTAATCCTGACGGCCGCAGAGAGCTTGGGCGTGGCGCAAGCTGCGCTCGACCTCGCCGCCGAATACGCGCGAACGCGAACTCAGTTCGGCCAACCGATCGGCAGGTTCCAAGCCATAAAACATAAGCTCGCCGATGTCTTACTTGCCGTCGAGGCCGCGCGCTCCACACTATGGGGCGCCGTTCGCGTTGATGACGCGGGCTGGCCGGACCGCCGTGCGGCCCTTAGCGCAAAGGCGCTCGCGGCCAGGGCGGGTGTCGATGCTGTGCATGAATCAATCCAGACACATGGCGCCATCGGCGTAACCTGGGAGTACGACCTGCACTTGCTGCAGCGGCGCGCAAAGCATTGCCAACTTGCGCTCGCCGGGTCTGACGCCTGTCTGGCCGAAGTCGCCGAAGGTCTACTTTCCGAGGTCCATGCCGGCCGCCGGACGACCGACCGCCGCATGGAGTCCGGCAGTCTCGAGCCGGCCGATCAGGCTTTTATCGAGGGATTCCGGAGGTGGCTCGATGGTCATGCGACGCCTGAGCGCCTGCGTGAGGTGAATGAGGGTGGTCTGCCTGCGCGCCGTGCTTGGCAGGCGGAAATGGCCGAAGGCGGTTGGGTGGGTATTCACTGGCCTACGGAATTTGGTGGGCGTGACGCAAGCTTCACCCAACAGGTTCTTTACCACGCCGAACTCACAGCCAGAGGCCTGCCCCGGCTGCCGGGCAACCGCGGACTGACGATCGTCGCGCCTACCCTCATTAAGCATGGTTCAACCGCTCAAAAGGCGCTGCTGGAGCCGACGCGCCGCGCCGATGTTCTGTGGTCGACAGCTTTTTCCGAACCTGGCGCTGGTTCCGACCTTGCTGGCCTGCAGACCCGTGGCCTGATCGAGGGTGATGAACTGGTGATTCGGGGCGTCAAGATCTGGACCTCCGATGCCCATTTTACGGACTGGCTATACATGCTGGTTCGGACCGGACCCCAGCACCCGAAGCACGATGGGATCAGTGTTGTCATCCTGCCAACCAGGAGCGAAGGGCTGACGATCCGGCCAATCCGTCTGAACAACGGCCGCCACCACTTCAACCAGTTGTTCTTTGACGATGTGCGCACGCCGCTAGCCAATGTGGTGGGCCCCATTAACGAGGGATGGCGCAAGGTGAACCGCACGGCCATGGGGCACGAGCACTTCACAAATTTCCTCGGGACCCATGCCAGTTATGCCAATGTGATCGAGCACATTCTGCGTCGCTTGGCCGACAACGAAGCAGCGGGGCGGATCGACCATGATTTTCGAAGACGTGTGGCGCTGTCTTGGATCACGGTGAACCTTTTGCGCTTGAACGGGATGAGAAATGTCGTGCGCATCCAGGCCGGTGAGGATCCTGGCGCCGAGGGCTCGATCCAAAAAGTGTTGGGTCAGGAGGAGGAGAGGCGCCTGTTTGAGCTCGCCCTTGACGTCATGGGCGCGACTGGGTTGACGGCGAACCGATGGGGCCGCGCATATCTCTCCTCTCGCGCGGCGACGATAGGCGGCGGCACGAGTGAGGTTCACCGAAACAAACTCGCCGAGCGGGTCCTAGGCCTGCCGCGTGACCTTTGGGCTGACGACGGCTGACTATTGGCGCAGCCTCAAGCCGTAGACTCAACTTCATCATGTTGCGAAGGGCGTTTGAAAATGGGGAGTTTGTTTGAGGGTCAGGTCGCGCTGGTCACGGGGGCCGCGACCGGTATTGGTCGGGCAGCGTCCATTCGTTACGCCGCCGAAGGGGCCAGAGTGGCGGTTGTCGATATCAACGCCCCTGAAGCTGAGGCGACCGTAAGGATGATTTCAGAGGCTGGCGGTGAGGCCGTGTTCATTCGCGCTGACATGACCTCGTCGAATGATATCGCCGCGATGGTCGCCGAGACTGTCGCCCGCTTCGGGCGACTGGATGCCGCGTTCAATAACGCCGGAACCCCCGGCGGTTTTACAAGCGCCGTCGATTGCACTGAGGAAGAATTCGACCAGGTTGTTGACCTGAACCTCAAGAGCGTCTGGCGATGCATGAAGCACGAGATTCCTGCGATGATTGCCTCCGGTGGCGGTGCCATCGTCAACACCGCATCCCGGGCCGCCCAGCGACCGGCCCCGCATATGGTCAGTTACGTCACCACCAAGGCCGCGGTCATCGGTATGACGCGGTCTGCCGCTTTGGACTTCGCAGTCCAGGGCGTTCGAGTGAACGCTTTGCTGCCCGGCCCAACGGAAACGCCAATGCTGATGCGTGGAACAGTGGGCCTGGCCCAGGATCTCAGCCGTTTCGGTGAGGGTCTGCCAATGAAGCGCATCGGTCAGCCCCACGAACAGGCGGATGTCGCCGTCTGGCTGACCTCTTCGCAGTCTTCTTTTGTCACTGGCATGGCGGTATTCGCCGACGGCGGTGGACATTTGGTTTGATCGCTCGACCGCGATAAGTCCAAAGACATTGCAGTAGGTCACCTGACACAGTGGGGAGGGGACAGCGTGCGCGAATTGACGAGGATATTCCGCCGCTATAGCCGTAATTTTCCCACATCCGGCTCGCCCTTCTATGGCGCGCTTGCCGAGCGGCTCGCCGATGCTCTGGAGGCGGGCTCGGAGCTGGGTGGCCTCTTCGCTCCTTGGGCGGACTTCGATGTCGCCGCCCTTATGGACGACAACACGGTCCTGCGGTTCTACGGCGCCCTGCATGATTTAGCCCTATCTGGAGATGAGCCCGCCTTCACCGAGTCCTTTCCAACGCGTAGCCGTCCAGTTGGAGATCCGCCCGCAGCCTGGGTGGAACTTCAACGCGTATTGGTTGAACATCATGACCGTCTTGCGGCGTTCATGAGTCATGAGCCCCAGACAAACGAAGTCAGGCGGTCGGCCTGTCTGTTGGGCGGCTTTCTGACCGTAGCCCAGGAGACTAAACAACCGCTGCGCGTTTTTGAAATGGGCGCCAGCGCCGGTCTCAACCAGTTCTGGGACCGGTTTCACTATGATTTTGGCGATGGCGGAGCCTGGGGAAATCCTGCCTCGCCGGTGCGGATTCGCTCCGATTGGCGTGGTGCGGCGGCGCCGTTTGAAGCGCCCTTGCAGGTTATTGAGCGCGCCGCTTGTGACCGTAGGCCTGTGCGCTTGGCTGATCCCCTAGAGCGGCGGCGCCTGATGGCCTATTTATGGCCAGGCCAGTTCGAGCGCTTTGATGTCATTGGCCCGGCGATCGACGCCGCCAGAACTTGGGGCGCGGAAGTCGAGGTCGCAGATGCGCCGGCATGGGTCGCTGCAACCGCCGCTCCTATGCCGGGTGCTGCGACCGTCGTCTATCACTCGATTTTCTGGCACTATATGCCGCCGCAAAGTCAGGCCGCCGCCCGCGTCGCCATCGAAGCGCATGGCGCAGCAGCCACCCCGGACGCGCCCTTTGCCTGGCTTGGTATGGAGTCCGACCCGACTGAGAGATATCAGACCAAGCTTCGACTGCGGCTATGGCCTGGCGGTGACGAGCGGACCCTGGCTACAGTCAGCGGCCACGGAGCCTGGACAGAGTGGCGGGCTGCCTTGACTTGACCGGTCCGGCCCCTCAGCAAAGATGCACACCAGCAAAAAAGGTTCGCCATGGTTATTGATGTCGCCGCTGCCGACGAACTGCTCACCACCACCCGGGCGGTGCGCAAGCGCCTGGACCTGGCCCGGCCGGTTCCCCGTGAAGTGATCCTCGATTGCGTTCGCATCGCCCAGCAATCCCCCACTGGATCCAACACCCAGACCTGGCGGTGGCTGGTCGTCACCGATCCCGGCAAAAAACGTGCTATCGCCGACCTCTACAGGGCGGCGGCGGGGGAATATTTTCCGATCGCCAAGGGTAAAGCCGAAGCGGCGGGCAATGACCAGACCGCCCGCGTTTACGATTCAGCCCAATACCTATCCGATCACCTGCATGAAGTTCCCGTCCATGTGTTTCCGTGCCTGATAGGACGCCCACCTGAAGCAACACGTGGAGCTGGGTTCTTCGCATCTATCTATCCCGCGGTGTGGAACTTCAATCTGGCGCTACGGGCGAGGGGACTTGGCACGGTCTTGACCACGCTGCACCTGGTCAAGGAAGCTGAGGCGGCGAAGATCCTTGGCATACCTGAGAATGTCACCCAGGCGGCGCTCTTACCTGTGGCCTATACCCTTGGCGATGACTTCAAGCCGGCCAAACGCCCGCCACCGGAAGACATCACCTTCTTCGAGACCTGGGAAAAGCGATGAACAGGTTGATCGGAACAGAACTCACCAACATTCGCGTCCTGGCCGAGGGTCTTTCCTTTCCTGAGGGACCTGTCGCTCTATCCGATGGCTCGGTGGTCGTAGTGGAAATCGGGGCCGGACGGGTGTCCCGCATCGACACGAACGGCTCACGCGCCACCATCTCCAAGGTCGGCGGGGGACCCAACGGCGCCGCTGTCGGACCCGACGGCGCACTTTATGTTTGCAACAACGGTGGGTTCGATAAATCCGGTACGGCGTCAATCCAACGGGTCGACCTCGACAGTGGTAAGTTTGAGACCATCTATTCCGCCTGCGATGACGCGCTGCTGACGGCGCCGAACGATCTGGTGTTCGATGCGACCGGGCATTTCTGGTTCACCGATTTCGGTGGCGATGCGCTTTACTACGCCGCCCCGGATGGCTCCCGCATTGAGCGCGCTGTCGCGGGTCTCGCCGGCCCCAACGGCGTGGGCCTGTCGCCGGATGGCAAGACCGTTTACTGGGCGCAGACCTTCACACGCCAGGTGATGTTGCGTCGCCTTTCTGCTCCGGGCGCGATTATCCCCGGTCAGCAGCCCTACGCCGTCATGTCCTTGCACACAGGAAGGCCGTTGGACCGCGATACCCTGCTCATTGGCCTGCCGGGCGCGCACGAGCTGGATTCCCTGGCGGTGGATAGCGCCGGCAATATCTGCGTGGGCACTCTGGTTGACGCCGGGATCACCGTAATCTCTCCTGATGGCGCCTCAGCGGAATTATTCACACTTCCGCCGGCCTTGGCCGATGGGTTCGTGACCAACATCTGCTTTGGCGGCGCTGACCTGAAGACCGCCTACATTACCTGCTCGCTGACTGGTCGATTGCTGGCCTGCGATTGGCCGCGACCAGGGCTGAAGCTTACCTACAATCGCTGATGCGAAGAGGCGAGCGCCGCCTCGGCGGCGTCCAATCCGTCGTTCTCCAGGGCGATTTCCCGCAGGCGAGAACGGCCGGACCCGAGTGAAATTAGCGCTAGCGGCGCCAGAACCGCCACAACGATCAGCATGGAGAGGCCGACCTTGGCTTCGTCATGCAACACATGGTCGGTGACGGCGGCCACAAGGAAGGGGCCGAGCGAGAAACCGACGCCGCTCAACATGAACACATAAAGGGCGCCCATGCGCCCGCGGATTGGCGCGGGAGAGATGATCTGCAGCGAAGACATCGATCCAGCTCCCCAGGCTGAATAAAGCGGCGCGCCGACGAAGAAGGCCGCAACGGCCAGCTCCTTCGAGGGCGTTAGCAGAGCAAAGAATAGAATCGGCACGCCCAGGCAGACCTGGATCATCGGGACCACGAAAGTAGCGTCACGCATGCCCCGCGCTGTCAATCGGTCGATCAGCGCGCCGGCGCCGGTGGACACCAGACTGCTCATGATCAGATTGCTAAGACCCAGGATCGGCCCGATTTCCTGCGGTGGAATACCGAACTTGCGACCAAAAAACGCCGGCGCCCACAGGCTGACTCCATAAACCGCTGCGCCCAGAACCGGGAAACCGAGAAAATGGCGGATGATCATGCCGCGTCGCTCGGATACGAATACCCAGAAGTCGACGGGCTTGACCGGGGCGGTATCAGGTTCCGGCGGCGGTGCGGGCGTTGGGCGCGGCTCGCGGGTCGTCCAGGCAAGCATTGCCAGGATCACGCCCGGCAGGCCAATGGCAAGGAACACACCTCGCCAAGGCGCCACGGCGCCGAACACCGGCAGGACTAACGGATGCTTTTCGAACAGGCCCAGCAGCAATCCACCGAGACCCAGTGCGACGGCGCCCCCAAGACTTGAGGCGGTCATGTAAAGCCCGAAGGCGAGGGATTGCCGCGACCTGGGAAACAATCCGCCAATCATCGAGAACGAGCAGGGCGCCAACGCGGCCTCGCCAACGCCGACAGCCATCCGGCCGCCGAACAGGTGAGCCATCGTCTGTGCAAGACCACTAATGGCGGCGCCCAGCGACCAAACCGTGACGCCGATCCAAAGGATCAACTTGCGGGAGATCCGATCCGCTAACCAGCCGATCGGCAATCCCGCAAGGCAATATAGAATAGCGAAGGCCAGGCCCACCAAGAGGCCGAACTGAGTGTCTGTGAGGTGCAGGTCGTGCTTGATCGGAGCGACCAGCAGCGAGAGCACTTGACGGTCGGCCAGCGACAGAATGTTGAAAATCATCAGGACGCCTAGCGTCCACCAGGCCGTAAAAGGCGCGCGCGCCGCCGAACCTTCACTCATCTGCTCCCCCCGACCGGCTTCGCGGCGTCATCGACCGATAAACACCCTCGCTGAGCCATGCGCCAGCTTTTCCAATTTAGATCTCCGGACGCCACGGGGTATGTGCTCAGCGCGATATGGTCTGCTACACCTCGCGCATGGACGCCTCGACCATTGGCTATGTCAGCTATCGCTATCACCGGATCTGCAATCCGTTTTCGTTTGGCCAACTTGAACGCACGCTGGCGTTCACGGACCTGAAGGAGGGCGACAAGGCCGTGGACCTTGGATGCGGCAATGCCGTCGTCTCGGTCTGGATGGCCGAGCGCTATGGGCTCGAACTGACCGGGGTCGAGCGATTTGGCCCCGTGGCGGACCAGGCCCGCGCCGAGGCCGCCAAGCCACACGCAAGGGGCTCGGTTACTATCGTCGAGGGACAGGCGCGCGAGCATCTTGCGACCGCTGGCCAACATCGCGTGGTCAGTGTGATCGGCGCCGTGGACCTCTTCGAAGATCTGAAACGCCCGGCCGAAGTCATGGCCGCACTGGTTCCCGCTATCGCGCCGGGCGGTTGGCTGCTCTGGGGCGATCCCTTCTGGAAGAAGCCGCCATCCGAGACCTTGGCGGCGGTGTTTGGTGCTGAGCGGTACGCTTCACTTGCAGGCTGGCTGGAGGCCGGTGAAGCGGCAGGTCTCTCCCCCCGCTATACCGCGATCAGTACGGACGCAGACTGGGAAGAATATCTGTGGCGGATGAACGCATCCGTCGAGGACTGGGTGGCAGAAAACGCCGATTCACCTGCTGCGCCGATGTTGAAAATGCGGGCCGCGATGCTGCGTCGACTGCATGTGAACGAAGGTCACGAAAGCTTGGGCTTTGGTCTCTACCTGTTTCGGCGGCCGCCGCTCCAAGCCACATGAATCGGCGCATAGGCGCTTGAGTGCGACATATTGCAGGGGGCGCCAGTCGTGACTGAGGTTCAAATGCGCGCCAGCAAGGTTCCCGCGGTTACGCTTGGGTTCTGGATCATTAAGATTTTCGCCACCACGCTGGGCGAAACCGGCGGCGACACCGTCAGCATGACCATGAACCTCGGCTACCTAGTTGGAACAGGCATTTTCCTGACCATACTGTTCGTTCTGGTCGGATTTCAGATTGCGGCGAAACGGTTCAACCCTGCGCTATATTGGCTGACGATCATCGCCTCCACCACGGCCGGGACGACCATAGCGGATTTCGCCACCCGTTCACTTGGGATTGGCTACACGGGGGGCTCGGCTTTGCTCCTTGCATTGGTCGTCATGTCGCTAGTGGTCTGGTGGCGCACGCTTGGGACGATTTCCGTCAACACGGTAAGCGAGCCACGCGCCGAACTCTTCTACTGGGCTACGATTACGTTCTCGCAGACGTTGGGCACGGCGTTGGGTGACTGGCTGGCTGACACGAACGGCCTCGGATATATGGGGGCCGCGTTGGTGTTTGCCGCGATGCTTGCAGGTTTGGCCGCAGTCTACCGGTTTACTAAGGCGGATCGTGTGCTGATTTTTTGGGCGGCCTTCATACTGACGCGTCCGCTCGGCGCAGCCGTCGGGGATTTTCTGGACAAGCCCCTTGATCATGGCGGCCTGGCCTTCAGCCGGCCTCTGGCTTCAGCCGTTCTGGCTGCTGCGATCGTCGCGCTGATTCTTATCCTTCCGCAGCGCGCCGGGGCCCATCCGGGTGAACAACACCCCTGATGCTTGCTCGATCCCTCGCTCTATAACTAGTCGAAGTGGGGTTTGGGGGACATTCGCATCTCCTGAAGCAGCCCCTTGTCAATCTGTGCGCCAGCGCGGTGGGCGCGCCAAAGCACTTCAAGCAGGATTGGCGTTCCGAACGGGATTTTCAGGACTTGACCACCACTCAAGCGGAAGCACATCGATTGAAGGCCGGGCTTCACTCTGACAATCTCCGACCAATGGATACAAGGACTTATTTGACCAAATTCATTTCGGATCTGCAAAGTTGCGTCGTCTAGCCAAAGTCTCCAGTTGGCGGCGACTGCAACCAACGCCACGCCGCCGATGGTGAATGCCGCCACCAGTCCGGCCCAGGCCGCGAAGTCGTCGCGCTGAGGTGACATATGACCCACGAGGCCGGCGCCCAGGCAAAAGCCAGCGAATGCGCCGGACAGCAATCCGACAGCGGCGAAGTAGGATGGCAGCCGATGTTCGCCTTCACGGACGGGTGTGGCCCGTTCGATGGCCCATTGCCCTAGCCTCAGACTGAGTCCGACAGCCGTCATTACCGACATGGTAACCAGCGCTCGGATCAGAAATTCCTTCAATCGCGCCTCCTTGGGCGACAAATATGAAGCCTCACCTTAGGATGCCCACGGTTAAGGTTCCCCCTTCGCTGGCGTAGATCGAGGTGGAGGCTCAAATTCGAACCGGAGTTGGGAGTAACGGCAATGCGATCGCTGTCGCTGCACCACTTGGTGGCTTCGGATGCCTCGGCCGTCGAACTGATAAAGTTCGCCGCTGAACTAGACTGCGCCTACGTTTGCCTGTTCACCCAGGATCCCAAGGCTCAAGTCTCCTTTCCAGTGATCGGCGAGGCCGACATGGGAGATATCCAGGCGGCTATGCGCGATACGGGCGTCACCGCCTATGGCGCAGCCTCCTTCGGGCTTTCAGCCGGGTTTGACGTCGCAGACTACGAAGCGGCTCTGGACCGCGGTGCGCGGCTGGGTGCGACCCGAGCAAATGTCCGCATTCTGGATTTTGACGAAGCGCGGGCCACAGATCGATTCGGCGCATTCGCGGAGTTGGCGGCGCGTCACGCCATAAAGGCCGGGATCGAGTTCATGGGCTATGGCGCGACAGACGCGCTTCCGCAGGCGATCCGCATCGTAAGGGCGGTGGGGCAGGGCGGCGTTGCGGTCGACGCCTTGCATCTGGTTCGCACCGGAGCCTCGTTGGAATCCCTAAGAGGGCTGGCGCCCAATGAAATAAGTTACGTCCAGCTCTGCGATGGCCCACTTGTCGCCAAGCCGGAAATCTACGCGCGTGAAGGCGCCTTTGATCGCCTGGCTCCGGGGGAGGGCGCGTTTCCCTTGCACGAATTGCTGGACATCGTGGGAGAGCGCCAACCACTTTCGCTGGAGGCGCCGGCGGAGCGGCTGCGCTTGCAGGGGATGAGCGCATTTGAACGGGCGCGACGGGTCGTCGAAGCGACTCGCAGGCTCTTGGCGGCGAGGCAGGCTGTTCCCTCGGAACCCGCGCCCGGCTAGAAGGCGCTGCATGCGCCGCTTCCGATCCACCGACCCAGATTTCGAAGCCGCCTTCGCCGCCTTCGCGGCTGTGCGGCGGGAAACGCCGGCGAACGTCGAGACCGCCGTTCGCGCCGTATTGGACGCTGTTCGTACAGAAGGTTTGGCTGCGGTGCTGCGGTTCACGCGCCAATTCGACAAAGTCGAATTGGATGAGGCAACGATTCGGGTCTCCTCTGAGGAGATCGAGGCTGGAGTCAGCCGTTGTGATCCGCAGGTTCGTCAGGCCATCGCCTTCGCCGCCAAGCGTATCCGCGCCTATCACGAGCGTCAGCGGCCGGTGGATATGCGATTTACCGACGAGGCGGGCGTTGAGCTCGGCTGGCGCTGGACGCCGCTGGAATCGGTTGGGATTTATGTGCCGGGCGGGCGTGCCGCCTATCCTTCCACAGTGTTGATGAACGCAGTTCCGGCCGCCGCGGCGGGGGTAGAGCGCATCGCTATGGTATCCCCGCCAGGCCGCCTCGAACCTGCGGTGCTAGCCGCCGCCAAGGAGGCGGGCGTCACCGAAATTTGGCGCATCGGCGGCGCCCAGGCTGTGGCCGCCCTGGCATATGGCGCGGGTCCGATCGTGCGTGTGGACAAGATCGTTGGACCGGGAAACGACTTCGTCTCCACCGCAAAGCGGATGGTCTATGGCATTGTCGGCATCGACGCCCTGGCCGGACCTTCTGAAATTGTCGTGGTGGCTGATGCGTCAAACGATCCGGATTGGGTCGCTGCGGATCTCTTGTCACAAGCCGAGCATGATCCTGCGGCGCAGTCGATCCTGATCACCGATGATGAAGCCTTCGCGAACCGCGTCGAGGCCGCCGTGGCTGCTCAGCTTAAAGGATTAACGACGCAGGAGTCCGCCGCCGCTTCCTGGCGCGATCACGGAGCGGTGGTTATTTCGCCCCTGGAAACCTCACCGCGCCTCGTGGATATCCTTGCCCCTGAGCACGTCGAATTCGCGGTCGATGAACCACAAAAACTGGCCGACAAGGTTCGCCATGCCGGCGCGATTTTCCTTGGCCGTCATACGCCTGAAGCGATTGGCGACTATGTGGCCGGTTCAAATCACGTCTTGCCGACAAGCCGCGCGGCGCGGTTCTCCTCGGGGCTTTCGCTGTTGGATTTTCTGAAACGGACTTCGATCGTGCGCTGTGACGCCAGCGCCTTCGCGGCGCTCGGCCCCTCAGCAGTCGTGTTGGCGGATGCCGAGGGCCTGCCGGCGCACGCCCGGTCCGCGGCATTACGCCTTAGTGGCGGTTGAGGGTCGGAAATGTGATAGAGGTAAGTGTTCTTCCAAGCCGCAATTGAACCACTTATGTCTGATACGGCGCACGCGCCTAGGAACCACGAATTGAAAGTTCTGATTTGACGACTGTGAAAGCGACGCCAGACAACTGGAACCGCAAGCTCGCGCCTTACCGCCAGCCTGAGGATCGCCGAAGCCTGTTTGAAATCGCGGTCACCGCCGCGCCTTTTGCTGCAATCTGGGTCATTGCTTGGCTGCTGTTTCGCGCTGGGCTCTGGTGGGCCGCTCTGATCCTTACGGTTCCCGCCGCCGGTTTCCTGGTGCGCCTTTTCATGATCCAGCACGACTGCGGGCATGGGTCATTTTTCCGTGAAAGACAGGCGAATGACTGGGTCGGTCGGATCATCGGAGTTTTCACCCTCACGCCCTATGATTATTGGCGTCAGACCCACGCCATCCATCACGCCACCTCGGGAAATCTGGATCGCCGCGGCCTGGGCGTGATCGAAACATTGACGGTTGAGGAGTACCGCGCACTGTCGCCTCTGCGCCGTTTGGGTTATCGCCTGTACCGACATCCGGCCGTGATGTTCGGTCTCGGCCCGGCGTTCGTATTTTTCCTGTTGCAACGCCTCCCGGTCGGGCTGATGCGCGCCGGCTGGCGGCCGTGGCTCAGCGTGCTCGGAAACTTAATCGCCCTGGTCGTGGGCCTGGCCGCCCTGATCTGGCTGTTTGGAGCCGCCCCGGTTCTTATCGTCAACATGACGACCATGATGCTGGCCGCGACGGTAGGGGTGTGGCTATTCTATATCCAGCATCAGTTCGAAGGGGCGGTCTGGTCGCGAGACAGAGACTGGCGGCGAGACGAGGCGGCTCTTGCGGGAAGTTCCCATTACGCCCTGCCGCCGGTCCTTCGATGGTTCACCGCGAACATCGGTGTCCATCACATCCACCACCTTTCAAGTCGAATTCCGTTCTACAACCTGCCAAAGGTCCTCGCGGATCATCCCGAGCTCAGCGAATTGAGCCGGGTCGGATTCTGGGAAAGCTTCCGTTGTGCGCGCCTCGCCTTATGGGACGAAGCCGCCCGGCGGCTGGTGTCATTCCGTGAGGCGCGCGCCGCCGGAGTTTAACCGGCCGCCAGCACTTTCTCCCGGTGGCGGCTCGGTCGCTTCGCAGCTCCATTCCGCGCCCGCGATTCATTCGCGAGGTAGCCGGAAACCTCGGTTTCCGGCATTGGTTTAGCGAAGTGATAGCCTTGTACTTCGGTGGCGCCGAGGTCTCGGATCTTGGTCAACTGTTCGTCGATCTCGACGCCCTCCACGACGCAGCCCAGCCGCATGTTCCGGCACAGTTCCAGGACGGTCTTAACGATGTCCTCGCTTGCCTGATGGTGGATGATGTCGGCGACAAAACTGGCATCGATCTTCAGCTTGTCGATGGGCAGGAGACGCACGTGGCTCAGGCTCGAATGTCCGGTGCCGAAGTCGTCAAGCACCGTGCGCGCGCCCAACTCCCGCAAGGCCAGGAGGGCGTCGCGGGCCTGCTCGAAGTCACAAACGATGGCCGTCTCGGTGATTTCGAAGTCAATGCGGTGGGCGGCGATGAGACTCTCCTGGACGATGGCTACCAAATTCCGAACCGTGTCCATGGAAGCGATATCCCGCGCCGAAAGGTTGATGGCGATGCGCATGTCCATCGGCCAGTTGACAGCGGCGCGAAGCGCCTTGCGCAACAGGATCGGGGTCACTTCGGTTATTTGCCCGGATCGTTCCGCCGCCCGAATGAAAATCCCCGGGGGAACAACGCCCAGTTCTGGACTGGTCCAGCGCGCCAGAGCTTCGAAGGCGACCGTTCGCTCGGCGCCCAGGTCATAGATCGGCTGAAAAGCTATGCTCATTTCGTGCTCGAGGTCAGCACGGAACATCGCCTGATCCACCTGGCTTAACTCGCGGATTTCCGCCTCGTGGCGACCGTCGAACACTACGGCGTCGCCGCCGAGGAGATTCTGTTTGGCGTGGTAGAGCGCATAATCTGCGCGTTCGAAAAGCTGCTGGGCGTTTTCGCCGCCAGTGGGGAACGGACAAAAGCCGACCGAACAACCGATCTGGGCCACGACGCCAGGCAGGTCGAACGGTGTCTGCATGAGGTCGCAAATGGCCTTTCCGAACCGCAGCAATTCCGCGTCGTCGATGGTGCGGTCGATGATCAGGCCGAACTCATCGCCGCCCAGGCGCGCCACGAACAACGCCGGTTCAGGCACGTCGCGCAGACGCTGGGCCACCTCGACCAGCAACCTGTCGCCGGTGGCGTGACCGAAGGCGTCATTCACTGGCTTGAAGCCATCCAGATCCACCACCCCGACCACCAGGGCGCCGCCCACGCGCCGCGCCTCGGACAACCGGCTATCCAATTCCAGGAAGAACCGGCGGCGATTCGGCAACTGGGTGAGCGAGTCGTGATTGGCCAGGCGTGTGTTTTCCGTCTGAGACGCAATGAGGTCGGTGAATTCGCGATAGTGTTTGAACAGCATGAAGACCATCGCGACCCCCACCAGCGCCACGTTCACTGCGGTTGCCTGGAAGACCTCCTGGCCTGTTGACCAGAAAAAGAGCACCATGGGACCCAGCGCCAGGGCGACGATGATCAAGGCCGCCACAGGCAAATGCATCAGGCAAAGGATGCAGGCGCACACGGTGATGGCCATGAAAAACCCCACCTGGCTGCGCGAATAGGCGTCGCCATAGGGGAACAACGCCAAAGACCAGGCGGTGAATGCGGCTGCCATAAGATATGCGCTTCGGATCGTGCTGGTCAGCATTCGCCGGGCGCGCTCCGGGTTCATCGGCTCGTGCCTTGATCGCCACCAATTGAAAGTCCGGTATCCGCAGGCAAGCCCAAGGACGGTTGTCGCGCCGACAGTCAGCCAGATTGGCGCTGAGCGCAGGTGCGTGGCGGCCAGGGTTACGGCGCTCACGAAGACGACGGAGTATAGCAACGGCACCTGACGCGAAAGCGCCGCCGCCTGCGCCACAAGCAATTGCGGCCGATCTACCGGCAATTTGAAGATTCTCTTCAATGCGACGACGAGTGACATTCTGCCCCCATGCTCGCGTTCATGGTTACAGCGTAAACACTAATATAGTTCGAACGACGGCAATGAATGTGCGCGGAGAAATTCATAGTTAATTTTTTATATTACCATCTAAGCTGAATTATTCTGAGGAATTTCCAAAGCTACTTTCCTTTCGAAGAGAACTGCATTCATGCGATCTGCCTGCAGGTCTGGCTAAAAATGAATCTCCGGCGCCGGATGACGCGCGCCCCCTGTTTGCCGTAAACCAGGCGCCATGGCCGACAACGCCGCCAATCACCGACTGCACTCCGTCGAGATCGACGATGCCTCTCTGGCCGCGGCTTCGCGCGACCAGGAGCAGGAGCGGCAGATCGCCATTTTCGACTTGCTGGAGGAGAACTACTTTGCGCCGGCCGGCGCCGCAGGCGGACCGTATGACCTGCACTTGGGGGTCGTGGAGAACCGCCTGGTGTTCGACGTGTCGGGCCCCGCCTATACACGTCGTCACATCTTGTCCCTGTCGCCCCTCCGCACGCTGATCAAGGACTACTTCATGATCTGCGAGAGCTATTATCAGGCCATTCGTAATGCGACGCCGCAGCAGATCGAAGTTCTCGACATGGGCCGGCGCGGCCTCCACAATGAGGCCTCCGAGGTTCTGCGCGCGCGGCTTTCGGGAAAGGTTGAGACCGATCTCGACACCGCCCGGCGCCTGTTCACCTTGATCTGCGCATTGCATTGGCGAGGCTGAGATGCCGGCTCCTCCCGCCGCCGTCCTGTTCGCCTGCAATCACAACCGGGTGCGCTCTCCCATGGCCGAGGCGCTGCTACGGCGCGTCGCTGGGAATCGGATCTATGTGGACAGTTGTGGTCTCAAGACAGGAGATGTCGAAGGCGGGGCGGTTGATCCGTTTGTATCTGCCGTCATGGCCGAGGTGGCCTGCGACCTGGCCGACTACCGGCCAAAGACCTTTGATGAACTCAACGACGATTCATTCGATCTGGTGATCTCCTTTACGCCAGAGGCTCAGCACCGGGCGGTGGAGATGACCAGGGGACGGGCGGTGGAAATTGAATATTGGCCGGTCTACGATCCTACTTTGACCGAAGGGTCACGCGAGGTGCGGATGGCCGCCTATCGGGAGGTGCGCGACGCACTTGCGGCGCGGATCGCCGAACGGTTTTCGTGATCCGCGTCTGGGCCATCGACCCGAAGGTGCCAACTGCGTTATGATGAGTTAGTTGGAAGGCGGCTCGCGACCTGCATGGACGCGGGCCGTCATGCTATATGAGTTTGAATCAGGTTTGCCGAAGGCCGCCCCCGTCGGGCGTGTGTCGGTCCGCAGGGAGAATGCATGGCGAAGGAAGAGCTGCTTGAGTTTCCGGGTACGGTGAGTGAAGTCCTGCCCAACGCGACGTTCCGCGTGAAGCTGGAGAACGACCACGAGATCATTGCTCATACCGCCGGCAAGATGCGCAAGAACCGCATCCGGGTGTCGGCTGGCGACAAGGTGCTCGTTGAGATGACGCCCTACGACCTATCCAAGGGCCGTATCACCTTCCGAGTCCGCTAGGGTGTGTCAGGCCCAAGCGAACATTGGATTAGGCGTTTGTCCAGATATAACTTATTGAGTTTTGGTCACTTATTTTGGCGTCAGGTGAATTTTCCTGCTCAGGACGGGGGCTAGGCCGTGTCCGGCGAGGCGCGCCTTGTCCTGGCCTCGGCGAGTCCCAGGCGGCTCGAGCTCCTGCGTCAGTTAGGCCTGGAGCCTGACGCGGTCGCCTCGGCGGAGTTGGATGAAACGCCCGAGCCGAAAGAGTCGCCACGGCGACTCGCGCTGAGGCTGGCGCAGGCCAAGGCGGCCAGGGTCGCCTGTTCCAACCCCGATGCATACGTGCTGGCTGCCGATACCGTGGTCGCGGTGGGCATGCGCGTGCTGCCCAAGGCGGAGACAGCGCAAGAGGTTCGATCATGCCTTGAGCTGCTTTCGGGCCGTAATCACAGGGTCTGGACCGGTTTGGCCGTCATTGCGCCGGGAGGGCGCGTTGGCTCCCGCCTTGTAGAGACGCGTGTTCAGTTCAAGCGGCTGGATGGTCGCGAGATTGATACCTACGCCGCTTCAGGCGAGGGACAGGGCAAGGCCGGCGGTTATGGTGTCCAGGGCCGGGCCGGCGCATTCGTGATCTCGCTCATCGGATCCTACACCTCAGTTGTCGGCCTGCCGCTCTATGAGACGTTCAATTTGCTGCGGGGACTTGGCTACCCATCATGAGCGTCCGGACACTCTATCTTGACCGCGGGCCTGGCGAGGAGCGCGGTGTTGTCCTGCTGGACGGACGTCCGGAACGTCTGCTGATCAGCAGGGATGGGCATGAACGCCGAATTGCACTTGGCGCCACCTTTGTGGCGCGGGTCCGAAAGGTTGACGCCACCATCGCAACGGCGTTCCTTGAACTAGGCGCCGGCGACGAAGCAGTGCTGCCATTCCGGCCCGATTCTCGGCCCGTCGAGGGCGCCGCGCTAATTGTTGAGGTCCGTTCTGAGCCGAGGCTCGGCAAGCTTGCCGTGGTGCGCTTGAATGGGGAGGGGCAGGGCGATCCGCGTCAGCTGACTAGCGCGCCGAGTCTGCTTGAACAGCTTGTCAGTCTCGCTCGCGGGACCAAAGTAGTCGATGGTTCCGCGGCCCGTTCCATCGCCGACGACGCCCAAACTGAAATCCTGGCGACCGAGCATCCATTACCCGGCGGCGGCAGTATAGCCATCGAATCGACACGGGCCCTCACCGCCGTAGATGTGGATGTTGGGGATCGACGAGGGAATGACTCGAAGCGCGCCGCCCGGCAGGCGAACCTGGCCGCGTTGGCGGAGACAGCACGGCTGTTACGTCTGAAGAGCCTTGGCGGGCTGATCGTGATCGACTTGGCGGGCCGCGGTCATGATGGAACCGCGCTCCTCAACGTTGCGCGCGCCGCCTTCGGCCCGGACAACCCGGGCGTGGCGTTTGGACCGATCAGTCGCTTCGGAACTCTGGAACTCACCATCCCGCGCCGCAGGCCGCCGGTCGCCGATATCCTTTGTGGTCATGATGGCGCTCCCAGCGACCTGACTCTGGCGCTGGCGCTCGCGCGGCGCATTGAGGATTCAGGCAGGACGCATCCTGGAGCGCGGCTCACGGTTCGATGCGCGCCTGCTATCGCCAGCGCCGTAAACAGGTTTGAAGAGTCGCTCGTCTTACGCCTAGGCCGCCGGTTCACGATCGCGGCGGACGAACGGTTTGGCCGAGAGCGTCCTGAGGTTGTCGCTCAGTGACCTGCCCAATCTGCCGACGTCCCTCAGAGGCCGACTATCGGCCATTCTGCTCCAGGCGCTGCGCTGACCTTGACCTTCAGCGCTGGCTGGTCGGCGCATACGTGATTCCCGCGCCTGCTGATGAGGATCAGGGTGATGTGGATGAAGCTTCCGGGCGCTAGCCGGGCATCTGGACTTCGCAGGACCGCTCACCTATAGACCGGCTCCCGCCCGATCATGGTCGGCGCCTGGGTAGCTCAGTTGGTAGAGCAGCGGATTGAAAATCCGCGTGTCGGTGGTTCGAATCCGCCCCCAGGCACCACTTCCCGTACCCCCGCTTGAACGAAGGCGTAAGTGGACAGGATTCGGCCGATGCGTTCGGCGCTCAGCGTCATTTCTTCCTTGAGGCTCAAGGTTCGCACTCGCCAGATAAAAATTCAATCCTAAGAAGTGAATTGTTTAAATTACAATCTGAGAGATATTGGGCGCTTTACGTTGCGTCAGCTGGAGCCGGTTTGACCACGAAAATCATTGCCATGCTGCAATGCAGCACATTTGCCGCCCGATGGGTGGCTTGGTTACGGAGAAGCCAATGCAATCTCATTGTGCGTTGCCATAACTCAACAGTGGCATGCTCTTCTCGGCCTTGTGCGCTCAGGATCGCCTCTTGACGCCTTAACACCGGATTGCCAAAGGTCCCGAGCCGCACGCTTACCACGCGGCAAGATCTTGCGTTCCGGGTTGGAAGGTAGGGTCGCCTGCCGCCGTCGAGTGTCTGGATTCCATTTGGAAGCTGGATTTTCGGGGCCGGCGCAGCGAAAGCGGTTCTGACGGCCTTAACCGGGGGGAAAACCGGGGTGGGCCGGCAGGCATATTCAAATAGGGTGGGAGACGCTTCCGCGCGACGACCCTCGGTCCAAACGTGCTAGACCAATCAGGAACTGGCGACAGATGCTCGACACAAAACGGACGACCCCCTTCCTCGCGATCATCGGTGCGCTTGCGCTGATGACGAGCGCCCCGGCGTTCGCTCAGCCGGCTGCGCCTGCCGCCGATGCTGCGGCTGCGCCCGCCGACGCTGCTGCGCCCGCCGCAGATGCGGCCGCACCGGCCGCTGACGCCGCTGCGCCCGCCGCCGATGCTGCGGCCCCGGCCGCCGACGCTCCGGCCGCGCCCGCCAATGGCGATCCGCCCCAGTTGAAACATGCCGGCAAGCTGACGCCTGCGGTCATGTTCCTGGACGCGACGCCGATCGTTAAGGCCATCATGATCGGTCTTGTGATCGCGTCTCTGTTCACCTGGACCCTGCTGGTCATGAAGCTCATTGAGTTCAGTGGCCTGAACAAGACCTCCGACGCATTCATCGAAGCCTTCCGCAGCGCCAAGTCGGTTCCAGACGTGACCCGGATCGCCATGTCCGAAGAGTTTGAGGGCAATCCGCTGGCCGATATGGCCGCGGCCGCCGCGCAGGAGGTCCAGATCTCCAGTCAGGCCGGCCTGAAGATCAACGGCGAGCATCGGGAGTCCACCATCACCCGCACCCACTCTGCGGTGAGCGCGGTGCAGGCGACGCTCGGAAAGCGCATGTCCAACGGCATGCAGTTCCTGGCCTCGGTCGGTTCCAACGGTCCGTTCATCGGCCTGTTCGGTACGGTGTACGGGATCATGAACTCCTTCATCGGGATTGCGAACACCAACACCACCAACCTGGCCGTCGTGGCGCCCGGCATCGCCGAGGCCCTGCTGGCGACTGCGCTCGGTCTGTTCGCCGCTATCCCGTCGGTTATCTTCTACAACTACTTCCAGACCCGTATTTCCGCCTTCGGCGCGCGGACGGAAGGATTTGTGGCTGAACTGACCAACGTCATCTCCCGGCAGCTCGACAAGGGGGCCTAACGCACATGGCCGCCAAACTCTCAGGTTCTGGGGGTGGCAAGTACGCGGTGGAGGCGAACGCCGACATCAATGTGACGCCCTTCGTGGACGTTATGCTGGTGTTGCTGATCATCTTCATGGTGGCGGCCCCTCTGGCAGCCGTGACCGTCAAGGTCCAGCTGCCGGCGGCGATCGCAAAAGCCTCCACGAACCCGCCTAAACCGGTCAACATCTCGATCAAGCCGAACGGCGACCTGTTCATTCAGGATTTCCGCACGGACCTGCCATCACTGGGTGATGACCTGCGCAAGCAACTCGGCGACAAGCGCAGTCCAACCAAGGAGCGCATCTTCATCCGCGCCGACACGGATGTCCTCTATGGGGACTTCATGGGCGTGATGAACATGCTCCAGGACAACGGTTTCTACAGCGTGGCCCTGGTCGGTGAGGACAAGAAGGGTGGAGGAGGTCCGCGTGGCTGACGACATCCTTCATCCGGCGCACAACCCGTTCGACGTGCCCAAGCCCAAGCGTAGCAAGGGCATGATGGTCGCGATCCTGATTTCGCTCCTGGCTCACGCCGCTATCGGCGTGTATTTCTGGAAGGCGAAATTCAACGTAAAGTACAAGGAATACTCGGACGACGTGACGGATGTGGCGATCATCAAGCCGGTGCCGCCGCCCCCGCCTCCGCCGCCCCCGCCTCCGCCGCCGAACGTGCCGCCGCCGCCGCCGCCAAAGCTTCAGCCCAGGCCGCCGGCAGCAATCGTAGATGCGCCGACGATTCCGCCCCTTCCGGTACCGCCGGTGGAGAAGCGGATCGAGGAGCCCAAGCCGCCGGCGCCCGCGCCGCCGGAAGCCCCGCCGCGGCCTTCGGTGATTACGAACCCGGACTGGGCCCGCCGCCCAGGGGCCGATGACTACGCCACCTACTATCCGGAACGGGCTGCGCGGATGGAAGCATCGGGTCGTGTGCAACTGAGCTGCTCGGTCAGTTCCAAGGGTACACTTGAGGGTTGCTCGATATCGGCTGAGGACCCGGCTGACATGGGCTTCGGTAGCGCCGCATTGCGCTTGAGCAAACTGTTCAAGATGCGCCCGATGACGAAGGATGGCGCTCCGGTGGAGGGAGGACGTATCTCAATCCCCATCCGGTTCCAGCTGCCAAAGGACTAAGGGTTTGACGAGAATGATTAGCCCCGGCGGCGCGAGCCTCCGGGGCTTTTTTCTGTCCGGTTATCCCGTCGCCGCAGCGGCTTGATCGCAACGCCCCGTGCGACTAGAACCACGCCTTCGCGACACGCCGCCTTAGCTCAGTTGGTTAGAGCGCTAGATTGTGGATCTAGAGGTCCTCGGTTCGAGCCCGAGAGGTGGTACCATCGCCCGCGCATGCAGCCCGTCGCTGCAATTGCCGCTGCGGTCCAGGAATTGCATGACTTTTAAATTGCCGTTCCGATCTGGAGCAGGCGTGCTGATGTCGGTGCAGTTCGTTGCAAGTGTATCCCGCGCGAGGGCGGGATCGGGGGCAAAGGGCGATCGGCGTGGGTGCAAGCGCCAGGGACCCGAAGTTAAAGGCTGGGGAAATGTCTCAAGGAGTGTGGGAGACTCGCGCAGGCGGGCGCGGCGGCGCATACGCGCCAATTACACTTCGTGGGCCGTTGGCGGCCGTGGGTCACGCGACGCGGCGTATGCGACTGCGGTTGGCTGTCGCAGCAAGTCGAGGCGCGGTTGATCTTGAATTCGACAACGCGATGGGTCTGGGGAAGACCATGTCGCACCTGGCCGTGCTGCTGCACTATTGCCACGGCAGGCGGCTTCGACCGCATATCCGATTCAGCAGTCCGGCCTACCTCGCCGCTGGCGAGCGCGACTGGTTCGACACGGTGTTTCGGCTGCGCCCCCGTGGGGTGGAACCGGTCGCCTTCCGGCCAAGGGTGAAGATCGGCACTGGACTGGACTACCGTCTGGCTGATTTGGATTCCGAACCCACCTTGGAGCAGGCCGCGACCGCCATGCGCAGGTTCGTGACCTTTGACGAGACCGTGGTGCGGGAGGCGGACGCCTTCGCCGTGGCCCATGGCCTGGATGCGACGTCTATCGCGGTGCACTTCCGGGGAACGGACAAGGATATTGAGGCGCCGCGGGTCGACTGGAAGACCTTGTTCGCCGCGGTGCGGCTGGCGGCGCGGGCCGCTCCCCAGGCGCGCATATTCCTCACCAGCGACGAACCCGAGTTGATCGCGGCGGCCCGGGCCACGGAGTTCGCAGATCGGTTGGTGGTGTTTCCCTGCCAAGAGATTTTCACGGGCGGCCGACCTGCATTGATGGCGGCGACGGACCGCCGCCGGTTGGCGCAGGAGGCGGCGATCACCCTGCTGATCATGGCGAAGTGCGGGGCCAGCATCCGTACGGCCTCGCACCTGTCCGCATGGGCCAGTCTGATCAATCCCCAGCAGAGGGTGGTGATGCTGAACCAGCCCTACGGTGACGCAATGCCGTTTCCGGAGCGTCAGATCTGGGCGCGGCGTTTGGAGCCGGAACAACTCGCAGCCTGGCTGAAGGCGAAAACTTCGCCATCGCGGAGGGTGCGGGCATCGGCCAGCGCTTGATCGCGCAGCTTGACCGGCGCGCCATGGCTTGGTGAAACGCGGACGCCCGCCCGCCGCGGGCGAACCGAGACCGACCGCCATGAAGCTCGCCCTGCCTGAACATACGCGCCGCTTGCTTGAGCCAGGCCTGCCGCAGGACCTGCAGGTGGCCTGGCACCGGGACGCCGAATCCGCCGAGGCGGCCGTGGCTGGCGCGGACGCCGCCTGGCTGGATTTTACCGACGCCGCCGCTCTACGCCGCATTGTCGAGGCCGGGCGTGACCTGAAATGGGTCTTCACCTTGATCGCGGGCGTGGGGCCATATCCGCTAGACCTGTTCGCCGCGCGTGGCATCGCCTTCACCAACGGACCTGGGCTGAACTCCAATCCGGTCTCGGAGTACGCCATTATGGGCGTGCTGGCGCTCGCCAAGAACCTGCCCGCGGTGCTGGACATCCAGAAGTCCAGGGTCTGGTCGTACAGCGCGCCTGGGCGCGTGGAACTGATGGGTTCCAAGGCGCTGGTGATCGGATACGGCGCCATCGGGCGGCTGATCGGCAAGGGCCTGGAGGGCTTGGGCGTGGAGGTCACCGCCGTTCGGCGCACGCCATCGGGGGAGCCCGGCATGCTGGGGCCGAGGGATTGGCAGGCCCGGCTTGGCGCGTTCGATTGGGTGGTGTTGGCGGCGCCGGCGACCGACGAGACGCGGCGGATCATCGGGGCCGACGAACTTGCGGCGATGAAGCCCGGCGCGTTTTTGATCAATATCGCCCGCGGGACCCTGGTCGACCAGCCGGCCCTGATCGCGGCGGTGAATGAAAAGCGCCTGGGCGGCGCTTTCCTGGACGTCACCGACCCCGAACCCGCGCCCCCCGACGACCCTGTGTGGTCGACGCCCAACATCATCATGACCTGCCACATGTCCGGTCGCGCCCAGACCGGCATGACCGGCCGCGCCTCGGCCGCCTTTCTGGAAAACCTCGCCCGGTTCCGCGCCGGCGAACAGCTCAACAACCTAGTCGATCTGGCGGCGGGCTATTGAGGGTTATCGTTACAGACTATCCCTGGCCGGATCTCGACCTGGAGCGCGAGATCCTGGCCGAGGCGGGCCACGACCTGGCCGCCGGCCGTGACGTGCCCGGAACCGCGGAGGATATCGAGGCCCTGGTGGCGGCCAATGATCCGGCCGCGATCATGACCTGCTGGGCGCCGCTCAGCGACAAGGCCATCGCGACCCCGCGCGACCTGCGGATCATCCAGCGCCTGGGGGTAGGGCTGGACAATATCGATGTTGGGGCGGCCACCGCGCGGGGCGTGCCGGTGACCAACGTGCCCGACTACTGCGCCGAGGAGGTGTCGGACCACGCCATCGCCCTGATGCTGGCCTGGGCGCGCGGGCTGATCCCCCTGGACCGCGAGGTGAAGGGCGGAACCTGGAACCCGGCCGGCGCCAGCCTGCGCCGGGTCAGCACGCTCACCGTCGGTGTCCTGGGTTTCGGCGCCATCGGCCAGCGAACCGCCGCCAAGGCGGCCGCCCTGGAGGCGAAGGTGCTGGTCCACAGCCGCAGTTACCGTGGCGGGGCGGGGTATCCGTCGGCCCGACTGGACGAAGCGCTGGCGGCCAGCGACGTGGTGATCATCAACCTGCCGCTGACCCCTGAGACCCACCACCTGTTCGACGAGGCGCGCCTGGCCGTGATGAAGCCCGGCGCCTTCCTGATCAATGTCAGTCGCGGAGGCATCGTCGACAGCGTAGCTCTCACCCAGGCGCTTGCGGCGGGGCGGCTGAGCGGCGCGGGCCTGGACGTGGCGGAAGGCGAGCCCAACCCCCTGCCGGCCCTGGTGGCGCGGCCCGATGTGATCCTCACCCCCCACGTGGCCTTTTCCTCTCCGACCTCCATCGCCGAACTGCGCACGCGGGCCTCGCAGGAGGTGGTGCGGGTGCTGGCGGGCCAGCCGCCGCTGCACCGCTGCAACTGACCCGTGGATGCCGCGCCGGACCCGGACCTCGCCGCCTTCGCCCTTGACGCGGGGCTTGTCCGGGTCAGCGAGGCGCCGGTCTGGACGGCGCTCAACGCCGGGGTCTCCTCGGAGATCTGGCGGCTGGACGCCGGCCCGCGCAGCTATTGCCTGAAGCGGCCCCTGGCCAAGCTGCGCACGGCCGCCGATTGGCGCGCGCCGGTGGCGCGGTTCCTCTACGAGTGGCGCTGGTTTGAGCTGGCGGGCCGGCTGGTCCCCGGCGCCGCCCCGCCCCTGGTGGCCCTGGACGAGGCGCGGGGTTGTTTCGCCATGGCGTTCCTGCCGCCGGACGACTATCCGCTCTGGAAGCCGCAACTCATGGCCGGCCGCGCCGAGCCTGCGAGCGCCGCGGCGGTGGGCGCGCGGCTGGCCGCCGTCCACGCCGCGACGGCCAGCGCGCCGGATATCGCGGCCCAGTTCCCCACCGACTCCATCTTCCACGCCCTGCGCATCGACGCCTACCTGCTGGCCGCCGCTCGCAATCGGCCGGAAGTTTCGGCCGAACTGGAGGCCCTGGCCCGGCGCACGGCGGCCACGCGGCTGGCCCTGGTCCACGGCGACGCAAGTCCCAAGAACATCCTGATCGGTCCAGATGGCCCGGTTTTCCTCGACGCCGAGACCGCCTGGTGGGGCGACCCGGCCTTCGACGCGGCCTTTTGCCTGAACCACCTCATGCTGAAGCAGCTCGCCGTTCCCCGCGCGCGGGCAGGTCTTGAGGCCTGTTTCGCCGCTTTCACCGAGGCCTATCTGCCGACTGTCGACTGGGAGCCACAGGCCGACTTCGAGGCCCGCGCCGCCAGCCTGCTGCCGGGGTTGATGCTGGCCCGCGTCGATGGCAAGTCGCCGGTGGAATACATCACCGCCGCGGCGGACCGGGACCTGATCCGGGGGTTCGCCATCCGGTTCCTGCGGACCCCGCCCGAGCGCCTGTCAGAACTGGCCTGCGCCTGGACAGCCGCGCTAGGCGGGTAGAGCGGCGTCGTCCGAGCGTTGCCGCTGAGGGTTTGCGGGCGGAGCTGGGCGGCGGGCCTGCGCCGTTCAGTTCCCGCGCGGCGTCGAGGCGTTCGGCCTCGGTCCAGCGTGACGCCTGGTTTGCGGCGGGTCGGCGGGCCTTGCGCGCGGCGGACTGTTCCCGGCGTTCGCGGTTGGCGAGGCGGCATTCGCGGTCGAGGCGGGCCTTGAGGGCGAGGGTCTGGCGCAGCGACCGGGCGGTGGCGTTGTAGAGCCGGCCGAAAATGGCGGCTTGTTCCGGGTTGTCGGTTTCCAAAGCGCGCTGCTGCTGATCGCGGGCGAGCTCGAGCGTCATCCTGGCCAGCTCATCGAGATAGAGCTCGTGCCGTTCGATGATGTTTTCGTCTGCGCCGGCCATGAACAAATGGAGAACATAGGTCGGGGTGGGAGTCAAGAGATTTGGGGGGATTTATTGACCAGGAACCCCACGAAACAGGGGGTGATCCTCATCTTTCTCCGCTCGTCCCGGCGCAGGCCGGGACCCAGGTTTTTGGGTTTGCACAGTTCGGCCGGGGCCTTGGGGTGGGGTTCGGCCGCAACGAACAAACAAGCCTGGGTTCCCGCCTTCGCGGGAATGAGCGGGGAGCGGGTGGAAGGACGCGCGGACTTCAACCCCATGTGTGGATGGCCCCCGTCTCGCAAGAGGATTTTGATGGCTTTTGGCGTGGGTTGGGTTCGCTTGCGTCCATGTGTTCGGCCTGTAGCGCAGCTTTATGTGGCTGCTGGCCTGGATGGGTTTCGCGGACCGGTCTCACATC
>CANJLH010000002.1 GCA_947475415.1 Caulobacteraceae bacterium | reverse complement strand
GAAATCGTCGCCGCCTGCGTCGGCGTCGCCTCGTTGTAGACCACCGAATAGGTCGCACCCGCGCCCGCGGTGTTCACCACCACATTGTCAGTCGCCAGAATACCCAGCGCCTGAGCCGCCGTGATCGTTTCGTAGAAATAGGTCGCCATAGATCTCTCCAGTGTGTGTCTTAAGGAACCCCGGTGCGCCCGGCGGCCATCCGCGATGGAACAGTCCCGACGGTCCCTTGCCCCCGACCCGTGGCCTTGCCCCGGGCAAGGTTAAACGAGCCCGAGAAAAGACCTATCGGAACAACTATCCTTCCGCAATAGCAAAAACGCCTCCGAATCGGTCGATATTCAAGGTGAATCGATACCGCGGCCGAAAGGGTTAATTTTCCCTGAATGCATCGTGAATTGTATCGGTGATCGGCGCGATCAGATAGCCCATCACAGAACGCTTTCCGGTCACGATCAGGGCGTCCGCCGGCATGCCCGGCGCGACCTTCAGATCTTTCGGCAGGCGCGCCAGTTCCTTGGGGTCGATGCGGACATCGGCGCGGAAAAAGGAAACGCCGGTCTTGTCGTTGACGATCCGATCCGCCGACATGGCGGTCACAGTGGCCGGCATCGGATTGGTCCAGCGCTGATTGAGACCGCTAAGCCTCACCTTGGCCGGCATGCCAGGGCGTACGTCGTCGGCGTCCTGGGGCCGCACCTGCACCGTGACGATGAGCGGCGAATTGTCCGGGACAATGTCCATAAGGACTTCGCCAGGTCCCGCCATGCCGCCAACCGTGAACTGGCTCTGGTTAAGCACAAAACCATCGACAGGCGACTTGATCGTCGCCCCCTCCAGGGACTGGCGCGCCGCCGTCAACTTCGGCAGGGCGTCGGCGAGACGCGACTGCATTTCACGCAAACCGTCGGCGGCCTCGGACTGGCGCTGGCCACGCAGGGCGGCGAGCTGCATCTTGGTTTCGCCCATCTGTTCGTGAGTCTTGGCGATCTCGGCGGTGAGTTGCCCCCGCCGGCCGCCCAGATCAGCCAGGGAGCGCTGGTAGTTCAGGATCAGGTTCTTGCTGGCGTACCCCTTTTCAAACAGGGTCTGATAGCCGGCGAGCTGCTCTCGGGTCAGGCGAACCTGCTCGTCAATCGACGCGGCCTGGGCTTTCAACCCCGTGACTGTGTCCGCCTGCTGCTCGACGCGCTGCCCGAGCACAGCCGCCTGACTCTGGAACAATTGCCAACGAGAGGTGAACAGCATCTCCTGGTCGCGGATCATGCCGGCCACCCGCGGGTCGGACATCCGCGCCATCAGTTCCGGCGGGAAGTTGATGGCCGGCGCGCCCGTCGCCTCGGCCTGGTAGCGGGCGCTTTGGGCGGTGGCGACGTCGACCTGATTCTGAAACACGTCATAGCTTGCGCGCACTTGCACATCGTCGAACTTGAGCAGCACCTGCCCCGGTTTGACGTGCTGACCTTCTTTCACGAGGATCTGCCTCAAGGTCCCGCCCTCGCGATGGCGAAGAGTCTTGCGATTGGCCTCAACCCGGACTTCGCCAGACGCCTGAACGCCAGAGCTGATCGGCGTGACCGAAGCCCACAGGCCCAACCCCAAAACGCCGACGGCCACCACCATCGCGCCCACCCGCATGGGGTGGCGAACGCGATGGGGCAATTGATCACCTGGCTCGCTCTTTTCGACCGCGCCGAACGACGGCGTTATATAGGACTGCCGCAGAGGTTGGACATTGTTGCTCATCGGCCGGCCTCCACAGCCCGAATTTCTCCGGCCGGTTTCATCAGACGCCCCATCACCTGATCGCGCGGACCGAACATTTCAACCCGCCCGTCACGCAAAACCAGCATCTTGTCCGCCGCCCGGAAGATGTTGGGCTTGTGCGAGATAATGATGATGGTGGTCCCGTTCGCCTTCATCGATTCCACCGCCTTGACCAGGGCGTCTTCGCCTTCGGCGTCGAGGTTGGCGTTGGGCTCATCAAGCACCACAAAGGCCGGATTGCCGAGCACCGCACGCGCAAGTCCGACGCGCTGACGCTGGCCCGCGGACAGCACGACACCGCCGTCTCCAACCTCGGTATCGTAGCCCTTCGGAAAACGCAGGATCATGTCGTGGGCCCCGGCGAGCTGCGCGGCCGCGACGACTTCGGCGTCGGAGGTTTCGACCCGGAAGCGAGCGATGTTGTCCCGCACCGTACCGGCGAACAATTCGGTGTCCTGGGGCAGATAGCCCACATAACGGCCAAAATCGGCGCGATCCCATGAAAACACATCGGCGCCGTCGAGCCGCACCGCGCCGTTCAGCGGCCGCCAAATGCCCAGGAGCAGTCGCGCGAGGGTCGACTTGCCTGCGCCCGACGGACCGATCAGGCCCATCACCTCGCCCGGCTCCAGTGCGAAGCTGACGCCCATGACGGTGAGCTTGGCGGCGCCTGGCGGTGCGAAGTTGACGCCCTCGACGCTTAGGCGACCGGAGGGCCGGGGCAATGTCGTCGACGCCGTCGCCGGCTCGGCCTTGGCCAATAGCTGCATCAGGCGCTCATGGGCGCGCGCGGCGTTGTTGAGCGGCTCCCACGAACCAACCAGGCGCTCAATCGGCGAAAGCGCCCGGCTGGTGAGGATCATGTTGGCGAATAACATGCCCATGTGGATCTTGCCCTGCAGGATCAACGCCGCACCGATGGCGATGGTCAGGATCTGCATGCTCATCCGCACGGCTTTGATGATGTCGCCGTAGAAGTTATTGCCCTCGCTGGCGTCCACCCCGCGCTCGATGGAAATGGCGCGGTGCTTGGCCCAGGCGGCGCCAAGCCTGGGCAGCATGCCCATCGCGCGCACAACCTCGCCGTTGCGCAGTGCGGCGTCGGTAAAGGCGTAGCTCTTCAACGCGGCCTCGTTGGCCTCGCGGAGCGCCGGCCGGGTCGCGCGCTCCTGAGCAAAGGCGAGCGCCACCAGCACCGCCGCGCCGAGGGTGGTCACAAGACCCAGGAGCGGGTCGATCAGCCACAGGATCCCCAGGAAAACCGGTATCCAGGGCAGGTCAAACACCGCCGCGGCGCCGATTCCGGTCAGCGACTGACGGAAGGCGTCGAGATCGCGCAGGGCCTGAGCTCGCGCACTGGGGTCGCCCCGCACGGCGGCGTCGAAAAGACCGGAGAAAATATGGCCAGAGACCCGCTGATCGAGCACCATTCCGTAGTTGATCAGCACCCGGGCCCTGAAGTCATCGATCACCGATGACATGGCGAACGCGAATAGCGTAACCGCTGTCAGCACCCAAAGCGTCGCCTGGCTTTGGCTGATCATCACCCGGCCATAGACCTGCGAGGTGAACAGCGGCATCGATAGGTAAAGCAGGTTGCTCACCAGGCTGAAGCCGAACGCAACCGCGAACGGCCTGCGACCTTCCTTCAATGCGCGCGTCAGCACATTGTCCGGCTGGTTGAAAAGGAAGCTGAACATTTTCATGCGTGCAAGACCGATGCGCCGTTACTCAATGCTGCACGCTCCCGTAGGATCCCAGAACGCCGATGGCGGCGTCCGGGCATTGCTGAGCCGGTCCGGCCGCGGCTGGCGCCGCCGGTTGGAGCAGGACAAATGCATATCGGCGCTGGTTAATGTCAATGCATCCTGGCGATACCGGCGATCACTGTCGCCAAAGCGTGGCTTTGCCGCCATAGGCGGCCTGGCGTCCATCGGCGCCCGTTTCAGCCGCCCCAACCCGCGGAGAAGGTGTAGCCCATGCCTCGCATAGCCATACTGGGAAGCTGCATTACCCGCGACCTATGGCCGGTTGATGGCGCCGCATCGGAGTCGCTGCTTTATATTTCCCGCACCAGCCTCCCAAGCCTGTTCGCCCCACCCGTCTCGGGGTTCCTGGCCCGCGCCGAACCGCCGCCGCCGCTGGGGCGTCATCAGCATCGCGCGGTGGTGGATGACCTCTCGAAGCGCGCCCTCGCCGCCCTGATCGCCCATCGGCCGACCCACCTGATCGTGGACTTCATCGATGAGCGCTTTGACCTGCTCGCCATCGGAGGCGCCTTGGCCACGCATAGCTGGGAATTGGAAGTCTCCGGTTATCTCGCACAGCCGGCGTTAAGCCGCGCCCAACCTATCTCACGACTATCGGAACCCTGTGAGCGACTCTGGCGCCAGGGCCTGGCTGAGTTCACGGCCTTTGTTCAGGCCACACGCCTCGCCGAGGCCACCATTATCCTCCACGAAGCGCAATGGGCGACCCACTGGACCGACAGTGTTGGAAGCCCACAACTTTTCGGAGACAATGTTGAGATCTGGACCGGCCGTCCCGCTGACGTGGCGCAACACAACGCCCTCCTCCGGTCCTACCAGACGGCGTTCCGTGAAGCGCTTCCCGCCGCAAAGTCCGTCGCGCCCACAGGAGCGCGACTCGCCGATCCAGGCCACCGCTGGGGGCTTAGCCCCTTCCACTATACGGCCGAGTATTACGACGACATCTGGGGGCAATTGAAAGCGCTTGGGGTGTGAAGCTTCACGCCGCCGGGGGCGGGCCAGCCGCGCGCGCCCAATGCTCTAGTGGGGTCATCCCGCTTGCGGCGACGTCTGGGCGCGCCGCGACATAAGCGCTGGTCATGAAACCCGGACGCGCCTCGCCAATGCGCCAGGCGCCGCCCAGGAGGTAATCCACCAGTGGATTGGCTTCGTCGGCGAGGGCCGCGCCCCGCGCAGCCATGTAACTGCGGCAATCGAACCAGGCGCTGGGATTGCGACCTTCCCGGCCCCCGCCGGCCGCAAAATGGCTAAGCGGCTCCTCTCCGGACTCCGCCACATCCGGGTTCTGGTCGCGGTACCACCCAGCGTCGAACAACGGATGCGGACTTGGCCCTTTGCGCCAACCTTCGGTCAAATAGTGCGTTATCGGCGGCATGTCGGGCAACCCGAGGGCGACCTGTGCGGCGTACCAATCCGAATCGAACAAGGGGTGCGGACTTGCGCCGAGCCGCCAGCCGATCTCCAGGTAATGTTGCAGGGCGTTCTCGCCGCTGGCGGCGACATCCGGACGCTGCGCCAGATACCAGCCCAGGCTGAACAGGGGGTGGGGGTCGCGCCCCTCGCCGGCGCCCCGGCGCAAAAAGTGGGTGAGAGGATCCAACCGGGTCGCCGCAAGGGCGTCCGCATTGCGCCTTGCATAGTAGACTGGGTCGAAAAGCGGGTGAGGTGACAGGCCGCGCCGGGCGCCCTTCACCAGGAAGTCCGCCAGTGGTGTCAGCCGCGAGGCGGATTGCGCCTGAGCGCGATACCAGGCGGGATCGATCAAACCTCTATGCGGCACGGTGGTGTCAGCCCCGCCGCGGGTATAGGTCGCAATCGCCCGCAGATCGAAGAGCTTGTGTCGCAGACTCTCACCGGACGCTCGCCACAGACCTGAGCGGGCGATCACCAAGGCCTGGCCTGGCCAGCCCAGCAGGCCAATGATCCGGTCGAGCCGTTGCGGACCGCGCCCGCGAAGATGGCGCGCGGTCTTCTGATAAAGATTGAGGGCCTGGGCGCGGAGGCGGGCCGCAGCATCGGCGCGGGCGGCCAGCGACTGGATGAGCGCCTGGGCCAAGTCGCTGCGGGCGACAGCTTCCCGCTCCGAGCGCCCCGCAGCGTCGGCCGCAAGGTTTCCTAGTCGCTCGATCTTGCGCAACAGGTCGCGACTGCGGCGCAGGTCGGGGTCAGAATCGGGTTCGCCTGAGAACAAGGATTGCGCCGCTGCGAGCGGCCCTCCCTCAAAAATGCTGGTCCCTGTGTTCGGCTGACCCGCGGTCAAGTCAAGCGGCGGCGGATCCCTCACAGACCTTCGCCCTTCAGCCACGCGCTATAGGTCCCGTCCCCGCATGCGAAGGGATCCGGAAACGCCTGCTGGAGATCCTCGCGGCGGCGATAGAGAACCCGGTGCGCCTTGGAGATCGGCGCACCATCCTCGTAGGCGCCGTAGGCCCAGTAGCCGTCTGGAATTGCGGCCTCCGTGGCTGCGGATACCTGGCGCTTGTACCAGCTCCAGATCTCATAGACCGGATGATTGCGGCCGCCGTAACGTCGGGTCATGGCGTCTCCCAAGGCGCCCAGCTTGGTGAAATGCCAAAAGCGTAGCGGCGACCCATTTACGGTGATGCGACCGTCCTTGCCCACCGAGATGGTTCGCCGAGAGAGGTTCCAACTGGCGACATTGTACCCCGGATCGCGCACCACTTTGAGGCGGTCGAACAGGGCTGGCGCATGGTCGCACCAGCGCTGATCAACGAATAGGCCCTGATCCATTTCATCGTAGCAATAGGAGAGCAGACGATCGTTCCACCAACGGGCGAAACGCAATCCCTCGCCCCGCGCGGCCACGGCGACAAATCCGAGATTAAAGATTCCAGTCCGAGACGCCGAGAGGTCGTTATCGAGAATTGCAGTGGGATCGTCGTTGGGATCGACAAGATGGGGCGTCAGCAGGATGTCGTGCTCAGCCAACAGATCCTCGAGGGGCGACAGGCTTTCGAACAATGCGGTGTCCGGATCCAGGTAGATCACCGCCTCTGGCCCCGCCGCGCAGGCCTGATGCAGGAACGGTCCCTTCACCGCCGTGCAGACTTCGACGACGTCATGTTTGAAGAGCCAGCTTCGGAAGTTGGCGATCCCAAGGTCCTGGGCGAAGACCACGCGGTCAAAAGGCTCCGACGCCGGATCGAACCTGAAATCCGGCGGGGGCGCATCCGTGATCAGGGCGACAAGATCCCATTGGGGATGATGTCGCCGCAATGACGCAAACAGCACCCGCGCTCGATTAAGGTAGGAAAACGTGAAGCTGGAATAGCACAGCACCTTCATGACCCGGCGCGCCCTGGAGCTAGATCGGCGGTCAAGCCGCTGAAAATCAGATCGGCGGGCTTCGCGCGCCGCGCGGCGCGGGAAAGCCTGAGGATCTCACCGCTCTCGAACGCCGCCTCCAGCGCCCCCTCATCGGCCAGCACCCAACCAAAGCCGGTGGCCTCCACAAACGCCGCCACATTGCCGCTGTCCGGTCCGGTCACCACCGCCGCCCCGCTGGCCGCCGCTTCATAGGCGGTGAATGAAAACGTCTCCCGGCAAAGCGGCCAGACCATCGCCGCATCCACGCCCAGTTTTTCCAGCGCCGACTGCATCGCCAGTGGCGCAGATTCCCCGACCGCCACCTGGTGATGCTCCACCGGCAACCCCCGTTCCGTGCGCACGCCAAGGTGCAGGAACGCGTAACGGGGATCATCACCAAACTTCAGCGCCAGCTCGCGGAACACCGGCCAACCCTTGTGGACCGCCGGCAATCCGACAAAAGCAAATTGAAAGGGGCGCCCCGCGACGCCAGGCGGCGCGCGGCCTGAATTGCGCTTCACCAGCCGTGCGTGCGGATGAACGATTTCTCGGGCGGCGGGGAACGTCCAAGCCGCGCGCCAGGTGTCCAAGGTCGTCTGCGACGGCGCCGCCACCGTCAGCCTCAGTCGCCGGAACAGGGTTTCGTGCGCCTCAATGTGGCGGCGGCGCAGGGGAAGGTAGGCGCAGATCGAGCAAGCGGGGCTGTCCGGCGCCGGGGCGCCGCAGTCCTCGACATCGTTACGCAGCAGATGCACGCCCGAACAGATGCTCGCAAAGTCGTGCAACCAGAAAAACCCGTCGCGCAAACCCGCGGCCTCGACGATCTCGGCGGTCTCGCCCCCGTCGTGTCCAAGCAGGCTGTGAATCGCGAAACTACGCGCGCCCGCCGTTACGGCGCTGGCGGACTCACGGACGGCGCTGACGATTGCTGACGCCTCGAAATCGCCCAACGCTTCTCCGTTCCAGAGCACCCCCAAGGGGCCGGGGTCGCCGGCGCCGCGCAGCACGGGCCAGGGTCTGGAGGGAAACAAATGCAGGTGGTCGCGACCGAGCGCCTCGAAGCGCGCCGCCTCGCGCTGCAGGCAAATCTGCACGCCGCCGAGGTTGGTTGAATAGTCATCATGGCTGAAGGTCACATGCAGATCGCGCCAGCCGGAACGCGAAATTGCGAAACCACCTGCGAGCGTTGCGGCATCCTGGCGCGCCACCCCGGCGGAAGCCTCGGCGGCGGCGGCGGCTCGAGCTTCAACCGGTTCAAGGTTGGCGATCAGTGCGAAGCGGAAACCCAGGTCCAGACGCGGCGCGCGCCCTTCCGAACGACCGGTGGTCAGGTAGTGGATAAAGGGGTTCACCCCTGCTGATGCGATATCCGGATAGGCGTCCAGATAGTCATTCACGGAAAAGGTGGGACTCGGATCGCGCCCCTCGCGCCATCCGCTGGTCAGAAAATGATCGAGGGCGTCCTGATCGGGCGTCAGATCCGGATTGGCGCCTCGGTAGAACGCCTCATCGAAGCCTTTGGTGACCTCGGCGCGCAGCTGGGGGCTCAGCCGTTCCGCCGGCGCCAACTCCCTCCGGTCCGCTGGCGCGATCCCGCTCGTCCAGTCCGCCAGCTCCCTGCGCTTCAGTCGCTCCGCAAAGTAGGCGCTGGCGTGCTGCGATCGGGCGATTACCCGCCCCTCGCGACGGCCCGCCACGAGGTAATGATGGAATGGGTTCACGCCAGCTTCCGCCACATCGGCGTTGGCGGCGAGGTATGCGCTTGTGGAAAACCAGGGCGCGGGGTCACGCCCCTCGCGCCAACCGGACATGGTGTAATGGCTGGCCGGATGTAGCGTCGGCTCGAGGTCCGCATAGACCTCGCGATAGAATGCCGCATCGACCGCGGCGGAAATCACCAGCTTGACCTGATCTTCGAGGGCCGTCGCGGCCATAGGGCGAGGGTTCCTTTGCGCGAGGCGATGCTGTGTGCAACGGAAACCCGCGCCGATCAACCGGTGGTCCGGCCTTGCGACGCACCGCCCACGGCCATAGACCAGGACGGTCCAACCCTCGCGGAGCCATTATGACGCGCGAAAAGGCCGAACCTGACGTCGCCGGCCGAACGGCTTGCCTGGTTCTGGGCATGCACCGTTCCGGCACGTCGGCTGTCGCCCAGGCGCTGGCGCTGGCCGGTGCGGACTTGCCGCGCAACCTAATGCCCGGGGACGCGCACAACGAGCGAGGCTATTTTGAGCCGTGGAAGATCGCCCAGTTCAACGACCTGCGCCTGCGGGCCGTGGGAAGCGCCTGGGACGACGCACTTGTCTACCCATACCGGGAGCTGACCCGACGAGATGAGCGGACGTGGCTGAACCGCGCCGGCGTCCTTTTCGACGACGAGTATGGCCCCGCGGCGCGCCCCCTGCTCAAAGATCCCCGCGTCACCGTGCTGCTGCCGTTCTGGCGTGAAGCGTTGCGGGATCTTGAAGTTGGTATCGAGTGCGTCATCGCGGTGAGGAACCCGTTGGCGGTCGCCAGATCCCTCACCCGACGCGATGGCTTCACCATGGAGAAGTCGCTGCTGATCTGGTGCGGCTACATGCTGGCGGCGGAAGCCTATAGCCGCGGCCTGCCACGGGTGTTCGTGGACTATGACCGGTTGTTAGCCGACTGGCGTCGCGAATTCAGCCGGATCACCGCGACGCTGCGCCCAGCAAGTCCGCCGCCCAAGGCCGCTGCGGCAAAGGCGATCGGTCGATTCCTTTCGACGGATCTGCGCCACAACACCGCAGAGGAAAGTTTCGCATCCTACGGCTGGGCAGGCGAGATGGCCAGAACGGTGCATGCTTGGTACGCCGCCGCAGTCATCGATGAAGCGGTCTCCGCCGAACCGCTCGACTCAGCGGCTTCCGACCTTGAGCGCTGGCGACGGGATGTAGGGGCCCTGATTTCGCCCGTTGCGCGCGATCTCGACGCGGCCCGCGCAGAACTTCTGGAACTTCGTCAGTCCGAAGCGTTCCATCGCCAGCAGGCAAAGGACTGCGCCGACCAAATCGAACGCCTACGACTGCAATCGTTCGAGGCGATGCACGCGGTCGACGCGATCCTGGCTCGAGCCTAGGATCAGGCTGAACGTGGAATCGACTGCCCCTACAGGCCTGCCACCCGGACTCGTTGACCCGGAAGCTATATTGGCGCGTAGGCGGACCGCTCAATTGGCGCGCGCCGCACAGGCCGAGGACCGCTGGCGCCGATACCGCGAAGCCGCCCAGCGCCACCAGGGCCTTGCGGAGCGCAGCCGGCTTGAGCAGCGGCTGGACCGGCTCTTGGGACGGGGGCGATGGCCGGGCCGCGCGCTGCAGATCGCGCGTTCCGGAGTCTGGCGGCCACGGCTCAGCCAATCGCTGGGATTCGGCGGCGGACCGACGGCGGGGTTGCTGCGATATGCGCGCGCCGGCGCTGACCCCCTCATCCGGCCAAAGGCCTTGTTCGACCAGGCCTGGTACCTGGAAAAGAACCCGGAGTTGATCGGAGGTCGCTGGGCTCCGCTCGCCCACTACCTGATCGTGGGTGATCCCCATGGCCGCTCGCCGCATCCCCTCTTCGACGTTCGGGACTACCGCAGCCGTCACGCGGTGAAGATCGCCGCCAGCCGCCAGTCGGCCCTGCAGCATTTCTTGTTCGCAGGCGCGCAGGATGGTTTTGATCCGCACCCGCTGTTTGACGTCCGCTATTATGTCGGCCGCTGCGAAGAACTCGCGACGACCGGCGAGAATCCCCTCGTCCACTATCTTCGGCAGGGGTGGCGCGAGGGATTAGATCCGCATCCGCTATTCGCGGGCGATTGGTACGTCGCCGAGAACCCGGTCGCCGCCGAGTCCGGGTCGGCGCCGCTGCTGCATTACCTAGTGTCCGGCGCGGCGGAGGGGCGCGACCCTCACCCACTTTTCGATTCCGCCTGGTACGTCGCCCGTCGACGCGACATTGCAGGCTCAGGTCTTGATCCGTTGTCCCACTTTGTCCGCGTCGGGGCGCGACAACGCTCAAGCCCCGGCCCGCACTTCGATTCGACCTACTACCTGGAACAGCACAGCGAACTGGCGGAAAGCGGCATCAACCCGTTGATCCACTACGTCACCGAAGGCGCATTTTCGGGCGCCTGGCCAGCCGCCGACTTTGATGAGGCCAGCTATTTCGCCGGACATCCAGAGGCAGCCGACTGCGAATGGAGCGGTCTGGAGCATTGGTTGCGCACCCGCGGCGCCCGGCCCGCGGCAACCGGCGATTCACCAGGCCGGTGGGTGTCGGCGGAGGCCCTGTTTGAACAGCTCCGCGCAAACAGCCGCACGCGTGACGCCGCCGCATTTAACCTGCCGGCCTATCAGACGCTCAGTGCGGAACGATTGGAATGGCCGACTGACTCCAAGACCATTGCGCCACCTATGCCAGACCACGGCGGCGTCGAGTTCATCGTCGCTGCAACGCCCGCCGAGGCGAACTTGGGCGCGGCGAGCGCCACAGGCGAAGTGCTGTATTTTTCGACCCAGGCCATGACCGGAACCTTCGCGCCTCTGGTGCGAGCATTGGAAGCGTCCGGCGTCGGCATGGCTACGCCCTTGATCGTTGGTCACACGGGCGAAACCCTCGCCGCAGGCGCTCGCATCAGCCCAGACGGTGGCCTGATCGCACGCTCGGCGCCCACAGGTATTCAGACCGATTCTCCAGGCTGGGGCGCGGCGATCCGGCGCACGGACTTTCTGGACGCCGGCGGCTTCGATAACAGATACCTTACGTTGCCAACCGCCCTGACCGACTTGGCGTTGCGGCTACGGGCCCGAGGCCTGGCGGCGGCCTACGTGGCGGATGCCATCGCGCAGACTGAACACCTCGATCCGCATGCTCCGGCCGACGCACAGACACTGTTGGAACGGTGGGGCGAAGAGATCGAGGCGCTGAACGAGGTGCGGGTTATCGCTCTCTACCGCCCCGATCTTGCCGGCGGCGCCATCTGGACAAAGGTGACTCAGGCGCTGCCGAACTATCGCGGCCACTATCAGCCTCACCTGCCAGCTGACCTCGGATACTATTCCGCCAAGGATCCGAGCCTCTATCAGCGACAGGCAGAACTTGCGCGGCGATATGGTGTCGCGGGCTTCTGTCACGTGTTCCACCCCGAAGCCCCGCCTGAATTCCTAGTGCGCGCAGACGCGCCGGCCATGCCCTTCTGTCTGCGGCTCGAGGGTGAGTCTGTGTCACCCGCCATCGCCCCGGCGCTCGCGCCTTATCTTTGCGCTCCTCTGGCGCTTAAGGCGGGCGGCGCGCCGGTCCTCCTGGCGGCCACATCCGACGATTACGGCCCTGACCGAATTTTCGAGTTGCGCGCGGCGTTGAAGTCGGTGGGCGTTGAACGGGTTATACTGATCCATTTCAGCGATTTCGCGATGCCGGCGCCAAGTCACCCGCTGTCGGTCGGCTATGACGGGACAATCAACTTCGCCTGGGCGGCTGAAGTTGCGGCGATTCAACTTCCAGGGCCACGGGTCAATCGGCGCCTGCGCGGGACGCTGCGAGACTACCGCACCCTCGCGCAGAAGGCCGTGACGGTCTTGACGCCAGAACAGCTGCCAGGCCTCGCCGCCGGCTTCGACGACACGCCCTTGGCTCAGGACGACGCAAGCACCTATCACCACGCCTCACCGGGCGCATTTCAGGTCTGGTTGGAGGCGGCCATGGCGCGTGTCCGCAACCTTCAGGCAGGGGACCACAAACTGGCTTTCGTACACGCCTGGAACGGGTGGGCGGAAGGCGCCTGCCTGGAACCTGACATTCGCTTCGGACATGGTTGGCTGGAAGCGATCCGCAACGCCGCCGACGCAGACCTGCTGGAGCAGCCGTGAACGAGATCGGCGACATCGCCGTGGTTGGCTATCCCTTCAGTCTCACGGGCATGGGCGAGCATGCTCGCTCGGTTTGCCGGGCGCTCTGGGCGGCGGGGGTGGAGCCCGGCATCGTCGACGTGGTTTCCACGACCGATACACCCGATTCAGACATCGCTCGAACCTTCGGCCCCCACATCCGTCCCGGCCTGAGCGCGGGCACCAATCTGTTCTGCATCAACGCCGACGAAGTGGAGCGGGTGACGGGCCTGCTGGACGCGGGCGACTTCGCCCGGGCGCGCAACATCATCTACCCGGCCTGGGAACTCGCAGCCTACCCGCGGCCCTGGGCGCAATTGCTCGAGCGGTTCGACGAGGTCTGGGCGCCCTCAGCCTTTATCCGAGACGCCATCGCGCCCACGGTTTCCATACCCGTGACCCACATGCCGCTTGCAGTGGAGATGAAACTCTCGGCCTTCCTGGGGCGGCGGTGGTTCGGCGTGCCGGAGGACGCCTTCGTGGTGCTGTTTTTCTTCGACGCCTCTTCGTTCTCGGCGCGAAAAAATCCACAGGGCGTGCTCGCCGCCTTCGAACGCCTGGCCATGCGCAGGCCCGATGCTCCGCTGCATTGTGTGATCAAGTTCCGGGGCGCGCCCAATACCGACGCCGAACGCAGCGGATTGGAATCCCGACTGGCCGCCTTGGGAGGTCGAGTTCAGGCGATAAACGCCGACCTCTCCGACAATGAAATCAAGAATCTCGTGCGAAACTGCGATGTCTTCGTCTCGATGCACCGTGCTGAGGGATTCGGACGCGGCATGGCGGAGGCGATGGCGCTGGGCCGCCCTGCGGTGGCTACGGCCTATTCCGGAAATCTGGATTTCATGACCCCGGAGACCAGCCGGCTTGTGGATTATACCCTGGTCAAGGTGCCGCCCGGCGCCTATCCCTTCGGCGACGGCCAGGTCTGGGCCGACCCGTCGCCGGAACACGCCGCCGAACTGATCGAGAAGCTATTGGATGACCCGGTGGGAGCGGCCGAGCTTGGCCGGCAGGCGCGCCGACACATCCGCACCCACTTTTCGGCGCGCGCGGTGGGATTGCGCTACGCGGCGCGGCTTCGGGAAATCCTGGGATCCAATGCCCAATAAAGAACGCCTACAATCGCCGCCAGATCGAGGAAATAAAGGTAGCGGTAGTCACAAGCCACTGAGATGAAAAAGAAGCTCGCTGCGAAAACGAGGGCCGCCGACAGCATGGCCGCTATGGCGATATCTGTCTGATCTCGCCGCCAAAGGCAGAGCAGGCACGCCACCGCGGCGATCACGCCATAGGTGACATGCGACGTCGCCGGCGCGCCAACGAACCGCCGGGCATAGGCTGCAAGCTCGGTATCGTGTCGGTCATAGCCGGCAGACAGACTGAGAGAATCCAGCATTGGCTTCGGCCCTTCGACACCCGTCGTGTACGGTAAACACCGATAGGGTTCCGGCGGCGCGACCAACCAGCGGAAGACCGCGGCGCGGTGCTGAAGATAGGGCCGGGTGTGGCGAAGAAGCACCTCGCGCCACTCAACCGCAGCGATGCCGGTCGGCAATCGTTTGAACTGGTCTCTCAGGGAGCGGTCGCGGGCCAGGGTGTCGACGCGATCCGGGGCGTAAAGCCGAACGCCGGCCAGGCGGATCCGGTCCGCCGCGCCGGCGTCGGCGCGGGCGAGCGCGCTGAACCGAAGCTTGGGATCATGCGCCGCCGCCCCAATGATGTCGTAGCGCTGCAGCACCCTGAGGCCGCGTCCGGTATCGCCGGCCATCGACGAACCGGGTGGCTGCACCGCAGCCCCGATCGCCGCCGCAGCGGCCAGCACCGCGACCAGGGCGCCGGCGCCCCATGGCAAACCAGGCCACAGCCTTTTCCCACCTGCTATCCAGGTCAAGGCGGCGGCCGCCGCCGCCGTACAGATCAGGCCATTCTGGCGAACGAGACCTGCAACCGCCAGCAACGGCAGGGCCGCCAAGAGCCAAATGATGCGAGGGCCGCGCCGATCCCAGGCGCGCGCCGCCAGCCCCACGCAGACGAAAGCCGCGATCGACAGGTTGGCGAACAGCACGTCCTTCCAGACGATCGCGGGGTAGAGCATCATTTGCGGCAGCGCGAATGCGAGACCCGCGGCTAAAGGCGCAAGCCAAGATGTTCGCGCACGCAGCTTCGACAGTGCGATCAGGCTGGCGGCCAGCAGGCTGGTGCTGGCGACTACGAACAGACCGGTTCCCGGGCGGATCGCATCGAATCGACCAAGTATCCAGGCCATGATGGGCGGGTTGAAGCTGATGTGGGAGCCGGTGCGTCCCTCATAAAGCTGGATGACCGAATCGAAGGAAAGGTGACCGGGCAGGTTGGCGAACAACACCGCGGCGAACCCCGCGAGGATGACGATGGCATAGGCTGTCGCAGCCCCCGCCCGGTGGCTGGATGAAGTTTGAGCGGATCGGCGTTGCGCCATTCAAGGGCCCCAGCTTGCGGCCCCTGGTTAGGGCGCTCATGGTCGGCTGCAAAGCGGAACCTGCTCCATCAACGCCATTGAACCCAGCTGCGAATTCGCCGACGTCTGGTATCCAATAGCGCCATGAACGATCCCGCCCGCTCCGAAAATCTGCTCGCAGCCTTTCCCAAGGTCCGGTCGACGCTGCCCCCGGCCTACGCGGCGATCTATGTCGAGCAATACAAGTCGAACCGGGCCGGAGAAACGGCGGCGGCGTCCTTAGCCCAGCGCCTGGAAGGTTGGCTGCATCGGCAGGTGGCGGCGGATGTCGCCGGCGCCGCCGGGGGCGCGACGCTCGAACTGGGCGCAGGCACGCTGAACCAGTTGCCCTACGAACCGCAAACTGCGCCCTACGACATCGTCGAACCGTTCACCGCTCTTTACGAAGGCTCGTCGCTCCTGGGGCGGATTCGCGACGCCTATGCGGATATTGGCGAGGTTCCACCAACCCACCGCTATGACCGGATCACCAGCATCGCGATGATGGAGCACGCTCTGGACCTACCCCTGGTGCTGGCCCGCGCGGCGTGTCTGCTTTCCCCAGGCGGCGTACTACGCACAGCGATCCCGGCTGAGGGCGGGCTGTTGTGGTCACTGGGATGGATGATGAGCACAGGCCTCGAATTCCGCCTGCGCCGAGGTCTCGATTATGGCGTCATCATGCGCCACGAGCACGTTAACAAGGCGACGGAAATCGAGACCTTGACCAAAATGCTGTTCCGAAAGGTTCGCGTCCGTAGCCTCGGCATCGGCCGGCAGTTCTCCCTCTATCGGTTCATCGAGGCTCGGGACCCGCGCCTGGACGTGGCGGCGCACTGGGCGCTGCGGTTTGCTTGAGCCCTGGCCAGAGGGTGGCTTGCCGGTCCGGCCATAGCCCCGCTAGAAGGCGGCGCATGACCCATCAGGCCCTCTTCACACCGCTCAGCTTCCTCCGTGGCCCCGCCATGAAGAACCGCTTCATGCTGGCCCCGTTGACCAACATGCAGAGTCATGCGGACGGAAGGATGTCAGAGGCCGAGTTTCACTGGCTGACCCTGCGCGCCACGGGCGGCTTCGGCCATGTGATGACCTGCGCCGCCCACGTCCAAGCGGTGGGCAAGGGGTTCGAAGGCCAGATGGGGGTCTTCAGCGACGATCACCTGGAGGGACTCACCCGCCTCGCAGCGAAGATCAGGTCAGAGGGGGCGGTCTCTTCCATGCAACTGCATCACGCCGGCAACCGCTCGCCCGCCGAACTTGTGGGTCAGCCGGTCGGCGCTTCAGATGATGAGGCCTCGGGCGCCCGAGCGCTCACTACCGGCGAGGTGGAGGCCCTGCGCGACGATTTCATCGCCGCCGCCGTACGAGCCGAAAAGGCCGGCTTTGAGGGCGTGGAGATTCATGGCGCCCACGGCTACATCGTGGCGCAGTTCCTTTCTCCGACAGTCAATCGCCGCACGGATCGCTATGGCGGCGGTCTCGAGAACCGAAGCCGTCTGCTCTTCGAAATCCTCAAGGGCATACGCGAGGCGACCTGTCCGCAGTTTCAGCTGGGGCTGCGCCTGTCTCCGGAGCGTTATGATCTCTTGCTCGCCGAGATGAAGGATGTCGCTGCCGAGGTGCTGCGCAACGGCGACCTAGACTATCTGGACATGTCGCTCTGGGACTTCGCCAAACAGCCGCTGGAGGAGGAATTCAAGGGCCCCAGCCTAATGAGCTACTTCACGCAACTGCCGCGCGGCGAGGTTCGTCTGGGCGTCGCCGGCAAGATCACCACGCCGGCCAAGGCGGCGCAGGCCCTGGAGGCCGGCGCGGATTTCGTGCTTATCGGTCGCGCCGCGATCCTGCACCACGACTTCCCAATTCGCGCCCGCGACCCCGCGTTCCAGCCCATTGCGCTGCCGGCCAGCCACGCGCATCTGCGCCAGGAGGGCCTGTCCGACGTCTTCATCACCTACATGAACAACTGGCCGGGCTTTGTGGAGCCGCAAACGACCAGCCCCGTCAGCTGATCGGACGCCCGCGGGTTTCCGGCGCGAACAATACGCCCACGACGGTGGTCAGGGTGCAGAATCCCATCACATACCAGAGTCCCGAGTAGACATCGCCGCGGGCGGCGACGATCGCGAAGGCGCTTGCCGGCAGCAGTCCGCCCACCCATCCAGATCCCAAGTGATAGGGAAACGATAGTGAGGTGTACCGAATGCGGGCGGGAAACAGCTCCACCAGGAACGCCGCCACGGGCGCATAGACCATGGCCGCCAGGCTAACCAGGAATGCGATGATGGCGACCACTAAGGGGGCGTTGACCTGCGCGGGATCGGCTTGTTCGGAATAGCCGGCCGCCGTGAGCGCAGCCCTGGCTTCGGCCTGGAAGGCGCCAATCTGGCTTCGCCGCTGTTCCGTGGTTAGTCCCTCGGAATCGGGAGCGGACACGATCCGCGACCCGATGCGGATTTCAGCGCGTGATCCCGTCGGCAGCGCTGAATTGACGTAACTGACGCCGGCCTTTGAGAGGAAGGCTTTTGCGACATCGCAACCGCTGGCCTCGAAGCGGCGCGCACCTAACGGATCGAACTGCACGGCGCAGGCGTCCCGGTCGGCATAGACCGCCACCGGCGCATCGCGCATCGCCTGGGCCAACCCCGGGTTGGCCGCCCAAGTCAGCGCCTTGAACAACGGCTGGGCCGTGAGCGCACAGATCGCACAGCCGGCGATTAGGAAGAATTTGCGCCCGAACCGGTCGCTCAGCCATCCGAACAGCACATAGGCCGGCGCGGCGATGGCGAGCGCAATGGCCATCAGGACATTGGTCTGCAGCTCATCGACCTTCAGGACCCGCTGCAGGAAAAACAGCACGTAGAAGTGAGCCGTGTACCACAGCGACGTCCCGCCCACGACCACGCCGAACAGGGCGATCAGCACCAGTTTCAAATTACCCCATTGGCCGAAGGCTTCGGCGAAGGGCGCCTTTGAGAGCGTCCCCTCAGCCTTCATCTGGCGGAAGACCGGGCTTTCCTGCAGGCGCACCCGGATCCACAGGGAAATTCCCAGCAGCACCGCGGAGACCAGAAATGGCCCTCGCCAACCCCAGGCCGCGAAGGTTTCCGCCGACAGCGCCGTTCGAAATCCTATGATCACGAGCAGCGAGGTGATCAGGCCCACAGTGGCCATGGCGTTGATCCAGCTGGTGTGAAACGCGCGTCGCGTCGCGGGCGCATGCTCGGCCACATAGATCGCCGCCCCGCCATATTCGCCACCGATCGCCAGGCCTTGAAGCAGACGCAGCGTCACCAACAGAATTGGCGCGGCGACGCCCAGCGTCGCGTAGCCCGGCAGTAATCCCACCAGGAAAGTCGATAATCCCATGATGGTCATGGTGACCAGAAATGTGTTCTTGCGCCCGACCACGTCGCCGATGCGGCCGAACACCAGGGCGCCGAACGGCCGCGCCACGAACCCCGCCGCGAACGCCGCCAGGGCGAAGGTGAAGGCCGCCGCCTCGTTCACCCCGGCGAAGAAATGGTGGGCGATGTGACCGGCGAGCGACCCGTAGAGGAAGAAGTCATACCATTCGAACAGGGTCCCGAGCGCCGCGCCGCCGATCACAAGCCTGGGATTGTTCAGGGGCTCGCTTTGCGTCGTCCCCCCCGCCTGGTCCGCCATATCGTCTTTCCGTCAACCGCCGACGCCATGCCCAAGACGCCCGCCGCACGACGCCGTCAAGCCTCGGTGTCGGCTTCGGCCTCCATCCGCTCAATGGTGCGCAGGTAGGGATGAATCGGTTTCGATGGCGCGCTGAGTACGTCGTAATGCATGGCCTGGAGCAGAAATTGCACCCCCACGATCACCGGCAACGCCGCGGCCATGACAACGCCCGCCGACGCGGCCACACCCGGATCGCGGGTAAGAAACCACCGCAAGGCGTAAAGGCCGCCGCCGGCCAGGAACAACAGACCAAAAATCATTTCCAGGCTGGCTACGTTAAAATCTCGGACAAAATACTGACCAAGCACCCGGTGGAAGAAATTGCGCAGGTGCCTGAACGCGAAGGGCCCGACGATGGCGCCGACGCGAATATTGGAAACCTCATCGCCATAGCGCGCCGGCATCGGCACATCGCGGACCACCGCACGCACAGTGGACAGGTGATAAAGCAGATCGGTCTCGAAGAAGAACCGCCGAGACACCCGCTTTTCCAGGATCAACCGGGCCACCGCGGCCTCGATAGCCGTAAAGCCGTTGGTCGGATCGAAGATGTTCCAATAGCCGGTTGACAGCTTGGCGGCGAAGCTGAGCGCGGCGTTTCCAAACACCCGGACCTGCGGCATGCTCTGCAAGTGGCTGAAAGAGGTGAAGCGGTTACCCTTGGCGTAATCCGCCTCGCCCAGGAGGATCGGCGCCACCAGCGGACTCATGTAAGCGAGGTCCATCTGGTCGTCCCCATCGACCTTAACCAGAATGCGCGCACCGCGCCGGGCCGCCTCGCCATAGCCTGCCATGGTCGCGCCGCCGACACCCTGATTTCGTGTCAGGCGGATCACCACCACCCGCGGGTCTTTGGCTTCGGCCTCGATGAAGTCGCCGCTGTGCTCGGGACAGGCGTCGTCAACGCAGACAATGCCTTCGACCCAGACAGGCGCCTTGGCGATGACCTGCATCACCTTGCTGCGCACCTTGTAGCAAGGCACCACCAGCCAGACGCCGGCGCCCTCGAGCCGCGGTTCACCCGCCATCCGCCTGCGCTCGACCAGACCGGATGCCTGCCGATCCTGCGCAATTTGGTCGCTGCTGGCCATGTGGCTCACCGTCCCCCGCCACGCGGCTATCACGCAGCCCGCATGGTTGCAAAGCACCTCAGCGGCGACTAACCCCGCAAACTAGGAAAAGGACAACTACCCGCCATGGCTCATGCGTTGGTGCGCGCTCGTGCGCCGCTCAGACTGGGGTTTGGCGGCGGGGGCACGGACGTTTCGCCCTACTGCGACCAGTTCGGCGGGGCCGTGCTTAACGCCGCCATCGACGTCTTCGCCCACGCCACTATCGCGGCCCGCGACGATGGCCGCGTGCGCCTCGATGCGGTCGATCGCGACTGCGCCTGGGAGGGCTCCGCTGGCGCGCCTTTGAACGCCGACCCCGATCTGCGGCTGTTGGCGGGCGTCTATGACCGGTTCATATCCGAATTCGCCCAGGGACGCCCTATCGCGCTCACGCTCACCACCTATGCCGATTGTCCGCCAGGATCGGGCCTGGGCAGTTCGTCGGCCCTGGTGGTGGCGATGGTGGAGGCGTTCAGGCGATTCCTTGGCCTCGAGATGGACGCCATGGCCATCGCGCGGCTGGCGTTCGACATCGAGCGCCGGGACCTTGGTCTCGCAGGCGGACGCCAGGATCAGTATGCGGCGGCGTTCGGCGGCGTGCGCCTGATGCAGTTCACAGAGGAAACCGCCGCAGTGGAGCCGGTCGAGGCGGCCGACCAGGTGCTGCGCGAACTTGAAGAGTCGCTGGTGCTCTATTTCACAGGGGTTTCACGGGATTCGGCGGCGATCATCGACCGCCAAACCGCCAACATGGCCGCAGGAGATTCGAAATCCCTGCAGGGCCTGCATGCGCTTAAGGCCGGCGCATTCGACATGCGCGAAGCGTTGCTGGCCGGCGACCTCGCGCGATTTGGCGCCCTGCTGGACGCCGGCTGGGCCTCGAAAAAGCAGACAGCCGCCGACATTTCCTCTGCTGCGATGGACCAGGTGTATGCCGCCGCCAAGGCATTCGGAGTGTTTGGCGGCAAGGTCTCCGGCGCCGGGGGCGGGGGCTTCATGATGTTCCTGGTCGATCCGACCCGGCGCGAGGGCCTGAAGCGGCTCTTGACCGGCTTTGGCGGAACAGCGCAGGGCTGCCGCCTGGAAGCCGAGGGCGTGCGCTCTTGGGTCGTGCGGTGAAAGTCCGATGAAGGAACTCTCTAAGTCGATCGTCAGGCGGATGGCCGACCCTAGCTTCACCCGCCGCTGGTTCGTCGGAGACGGAATCGACGTAGGCGGCAAGCCCGACCCGCTGTCGCTCTACACGGGGTTCTTTCCCCGCCTCGGCGTGGTGCGGGTGTGGGACTGGGAAGATGGCGACGCCCAACTGATGGCCGGCGTTCCCACCGAGAGTCAGGACTTCATCCACTCAAGCCACTGCCTAGAGCATCTGGTCGATCCAGCCGCGGGCCTGGCCGCTTGGTTTGCGGCCGTAAAGCCAGGTGGATTTCTGATCGTGACCGTTCCCGACGAGGATCTCTATGAGCAGGGGGCCTTCCCCTCGACCTTCAATCGCGATCATAAGTGGACCTTCACAGTCTGGAAGGCGCGCTCCTGGAGCGACCTGTCCATCAATGTGATCGACCTACTGCGCGGGCTGGGCGAGGCGGCCGATATCGAGCGGTTGGCGCTGCTCAACGCCACCTACCGCTACGATCTGCCCCGCTACGACCAGACCCTGACGCCGATCACCGAGAGCGGTATAGAGTTCGTTGTGCGCAAACGCACCAACGCGGAAATCGCCGCCGGCGGCCTCGTCTCCGCCGCCACCCAACCCGATCCGGCTCTGCGTCGGCATTTCAACCAGCATCTGGCCGATCATCGGCGAATGAAGTCGGATGCACAGGACAATCCGCCTTTCGAGGACGAATCACCCCTATAGATCGGCGGAGCCTCACGCGTCGACGCGCCGCGCTTGCGCGCGAATCGGCGCCCTGTTAGGCCCACCGCGCGGCCGGCCGGAGACCCGATGGAAATCGCCACCCACATGTTGCGGACCGGACGACGCGGCGCGACGTTCGAATTCGCCATGGCGCTCAAGGACCTGCGCCAATCCATGCGCCGCATCGATCTGGCCTGGGCGCTGGCGCGGCACGATATCGTCTCGCGCTACCGGGGATCGATCCTGGGGCCGTTCTGGATCACGCTTTCCATGGGCCTGATGGTGCTTGGAATCGGCGTGGTCTACGCGCAGCTATTCCAGATGACGCTTGCGGCCTTCATCCCGCATGTCGCCCTGGGCATCGTGTTCTTTGGCGTGATCGGCGGTTTGATCAATGAGGGTTGCGACACCTTCGTACAAGCTGGCGGCATGCTGTCGCAGACCTCCCTGCCGATGTTCACCTTCGTTTGGCGCACCGTTGCGAGGAACCTGTTGAACCTGGCCCACCACCTGGTGATCGTGGTCGGGGTCTTGATCATCTACGGCTTCTGGAAGGTCGCGAATGTTCCCGTCGCCCTCGTCGGGGTGGCGCTGCTGATCATCAACGCCTCCTGGGCGAGTCTCCTGGCGGGCATCGCCTCGGCCCGGTTCCGCGACGTGCCCCAGATTGTCACTTCGGTCATGCAGTTCGCCATGTTCATGACCCCCGTCTTCTGGACAGCTGACAAATTCCCCAGCCGTCACGCCGTCTTGCAGTTCAATCCGTTCAACCACATGCTGGACGCAGTCCGCGCGCCGCTGCTGGGCAAGCCGCTGGAACCCCATGCCTGGCTAATCCTCGCCGCCATGGCGGTGGTGGGCTGGGGCCTCACATTCACTCTCTTCGCCCGCACGCGCAGGCGGATCGTGCATTACCTATGAAGGCTCCCCCCGTATCCATATCGGTCAGAGATCTGACCCTGCGGTTCCCAGTATATGGCGTGGACGCCAAGTCGCTGAAGAAACATCTGGTGGGCGTCACCGTGGGTGGCAAGCTTGGCCGCTCGCATGGCGCCACTGAGGTGACGGCGCTCACCAACCTGAACCTAGAGCTGAAGCCCGGTGATCGGCTGGGTTTGATCGGTCATAACGGCTCCGGCAAGACCACGCTGCTGCGCGCGCTCTCCGGCGCCTATGAGCCCGATGAGGGTGAAGTCGAGGTTCATGGCCGTATCGCCGCGCTCCTGGATCTCAACCTCGGCATCGATCCCTCTGCGACGGGCCTGGACAATATCCGTCTTCGAGGCCGCATCGCTGGCCTTACCTCCAAGGAGATTGAGTCGCGCCTGGAGGAAATCGCCGCCTTCACTGGACTGGGTCCCTTCTTGGCCATGCCGCTGAAGACCTATTCCGCAGGCATGCAGGCCAGGCTCGCCTTCGCCGCCGCGACCTCCGTGGAGGCCGATGTGCTGCTGATGGATGAGTGGATCGCCGTGGGTGACGCGGAGTTCCAGCAACTCGCCCACCGCCGACTGCTGAATCTGGTGGAGCGAGCCGGCATTCTGGTTCTGGCGTCGCATGAGGTCGACCTCTTGCGTCTGTACTGCAACAAGGTCATGCGGCTGGAAGGCGGCATCGCCTCTCCGGTCACCGATATCAAGAAGCTCGACGAGCTGCTGGCGGCCTGAGGCGCGACGCCGGCCATAGGGACGCGAACCGGTTTGGACGTCATCTTCACGATCGTGTCGCGAAACTACGCGGCCCAGGCGGCGACGCTAATGGAGAGCCTGGCGCTCGCGGAACCGGGCGTGCGCCGCATCGTGGTCGCGACCGACGGCCCGATCCCCCAGCTCGCGGGCAAAGCCGAGGTAATTGCCGCGGAGTCCCTCGGGGCGCCACTCAAGGCGATGAGCGTCTATTACGACGCGCTTGAGCTCAACACGGCCGTCAAGCCCTTCGTGTTCAAACGCCTGCTGACAGAGCCGGGTGTGACCTCGGCCACCTACCTCGACCCTGACATCTGCGTTTACCGCCCGCTGGATGCGGTGCGACAAGGTCTGGCTGAAGGCGAGCTGGTGCTGACGCCGCACACCACCCGCCCCTTACTGGGCGAAGCCAATCCCAACGACCGCGACCTGCTGCGCGCCGGGACCTACAACCTGGGTTTTGCGTCCATGCGCAACGCGGCCAAGCCGATCGCGCTCCTGGAATGGTGGGCCGAGCGCTGCCGCTACGACTGCCGGGTGGATTTAGATAATGGCCTGTTCACCGACCAGAAATGGATGGACTTGTCACCGGGATTTGTTGATTCCGTTTCCCTGATCCGCGACCCAGGCCTGAACCTCGCCTACTGGAACATCGAAGGCCGCAATCTGGTCCGCACGCAGGACGGCTGGACCATCGATGGCCGCCCCCTGGTCTTCTTCCATTTTTCCGGGTTCGACCCCAACCGGCCGCGTATCCTGTCCAAGCATCAGAACCGGGTGTCCGTGACACCGGGTTCGCCCCTAGAGGGCCTGCTCGCCGACTTCGCCGCCGCCATGTTGAGGAACGGCCATAACGAAACCAGCGTCATTCCATACGCCCACAACCGTTTCGCATCTGGCCGATTGGTAACTCCCGCCATGCGGCGCACCGCCCTCGCGGCGGCGAGGGCCGATGCAGATTTCAGCGCCGGACTGGATGACGCCTGCGAAGCCTGGTTCGACGCGCCGTCGCCGGACACGATCGCGCCGGGCCTGCCCGACCTGACCCGGCTGATGGACGCCATCTGGCGCACCGCCCCGGCGGCCGGTTCCTTCGACCGCAGCGACTCGGAGAGCCGCTTCGCCTTCCACCGTTGGTTCGCCGACAACGCAGAGGCGCTGGGCGTCGACGCGGCGTCTGTCGCCGCCGCTCAACGCCTGTCCGCCGCCGCCGAAGCCAGCCGGACCTCGGACGCCACGGTATGGCGCGATGCCCCTTGGACCGGCCCTGCCTCGGGCGCCCTGGCCTGGCTGCGGGAACCGGCCAGTGATGGTCCGCCCCGCGCCGTGGCGGCGGTGCTCGCCGCGCGCCAGGATCTGCGGCGACGCTTCGAACGCGATCCGGACGAAGCGTTCGCCTGGTGCCTGGGCCCGGAGGCCGCCGGTGGCCGCTTCGCCCTCGATCTCCTACCGGATGCGGCGTTAGCGGACCTCTCCAAAGATCCTGCGCCGCTGTATGCCGCCGCCAAGGCCGCAGACACAGCGCTCCAGGTGAGCGACCTGCGGCGGCGGCTGTTCGGTCCCTTCGGTCTGAGTGAAAAAGCGCTTTGGCCCACATCGTTGACCGCGCCGCTCCGCGGCCCCTGGCTCGGACCCGCCGAGGGCTTGCCTGCCCCTTACATTCGGTTATTCGCCGCCATTCACGAGGCGCGAACTGACCTTCAGCGCCTTTATCCCCTGAAGACAGCCTTGCTGCGACTGCGGTTTCTGCGCTGGCTGTTGGCTGGGGGGCTGGCGGAATATGGGGTGGCGCTCGAAGCCCTCCCGGCTAACGTGCGCAACCACCCCGTCATGCAGTTGGCGCGGATCAGCGTCAGGCGCAGGCCTGGGCCAAGTCGGACGCCGACCGTGGGCGAATGCGCGCATCTGGTGGTGACCGAGCGCGCGCCGGCAAATCTGCACCTGCCCGCAAACTCCGCCCTTTACGTCGCCGCCGCCGGCCGATTCTTGGACAGCGTCGGCCATGCTCGGCCAGCGCCGCAGCGGGCGAGGTGTGTCTACTTTCTGACCGATCCCGACTTGGTTCCCGCCGACGCGATCGCCCTGCACGCCCGCGGCGTCGCATGGGCGCGTGCGTGCGGCGTCTGGTCGCCCGGCGAGGCGGAGGGGCGCAACAGCCATGGATTCAGCTTCGTCGACGAGATCTGGTCAACGCGCCCCCTTGCCGACGTACCCCGCAGATCCATGACCCTGGACGCGAGCCACCCCTTGCACGCGGCCCTGGCTGAGCTGATCACGCCGCCATGAGCCTGGTCAGCGCCGCCCGAACCCTGTGGCGACGTGGCGCACCCGCACCCTTGCGCCGAGCATTCGCGCCGGCGTTGCTGGCCGGGATCCATAAATCTGTCGCGTTGGGTCTGCCGCCCACAGCTGACCCGCCGGCCGCCGGGCCCATCCGAATCTGCGGCCCCTTCACGGGCTCGCATGGCATCGCCCGGTCGGCGGAGCTGTGCGCCAGAGCGCTGGAGTCCCTTGGCGCTAGCGTCGAACGAATCGCCATTCAGGAGGGCTTCGACCCCGTCGCCCGCCTGCCGGCGCCGGCGCCAGCTGCCGCTTGGATATTCCACCTAAACGCCCCGGAATTGCCGCTAGCGTTGTTTAATCTGGGGGCCAACCACATCCGTGGCCCCCGATATGGCGTCTGGGCCTGGGAGCTGCCGGCTGCGCCCCGAAGCTGGCTTCGTGACGCGAGCCTGCTCACCGAGGTTTGGGCGCCGAGCCGTTATACCGCCGGGGCCTTCACCGGCGCCAGGTCACCCGTGCGGGTCGTTCCCCACCCGATTATCGCCGCCGACTATGCGGACGTGCGCCCTGCGCCTCGCAGGCACGCCTTCCACGCCATTTCTCTTTTCGATGTGAAGTCGTCAGCCGCGCGCAAGAATCCGCAAGGCGCGCTTGCCGCTTTCGTCCGCGCGTTCGGCGACGCGCCCGATGTGCGCCTGACGATCAAGGCACAGAACGGCGATGCCTACCCCGGCCTGATCGAAGCTCTAAGGAGGGGTGCGCCGGCAAATGTGGAAGTGATCGACGAGGTCTGGCCGCAGGCGCGCGTCAACGCCCTGATCGCTGGCGCCGATGCGGTGTTGTCTCTGCACCGGGCGGAAGGTTTCGGCCTGGTTTTGGCCGAGGCCATGGCTCTGGGAACCCCGGTGATCGCGACCGCCTGGTCCGGCAATCTCGACTTCATGGACGAGACCTGCGCCCTGATGGTGCCCGCTGGCCGGATCGCAGCGGAGGATCCCCAAGGGGCCTACCGCGGCCAGGCCTGGGCCGATCCAGACCTCGACGCCGCCGCCGCCGCGCTCATTCGTCTGCGCAATGATCCTGAGATTGGCCGGCGCCTATCTGCGGCCGCCCGCGACAAGGTCGCCAGCCTGCTGTCGCCGCAGGCCTGGGCGCGAACCCTGCCGGCGGGCCTTCAGGCCTTACTGGCCAAGTGACGCCCTAACCTTGTTCCTCCGGAGGCTTCACCCTCCGGAACATGGCCAGCAGCATAAGATCATAAACAATTTTCAAGGCGCCGCCGATCACCAGCGGCCAGGCGAAGGCCGATCCGGCATAGAGCATCCCGGCCATGGCGGGACTTGCGGCGGCGGCGAGGCTACGGGGCACATTGGTCAATCCGACCGCAGCGGGCCGCTCCGGCGGCGTCACCACCGCCATGACGTAGGACGTTCGCGCCGGCACATCCATCGACTGCAACAGGCTCCGCACGGTGAACAACGCCAGGACAACGCCCAGATTTGGGGCGAAGGCCGCGGCCGCCGCGCAAAGGTTGGCCGGAATGTGGGTGAACACCATCGTATTGATCAGGCCGAAGCGCCGCGCCACCGGCGCCGAAGCCAACTGCGAGACGGCGGTGAGCAGGCCTGTCCAGAAGAAAAAGGCCCCCGCCGCACCGATCGACAGGTCGAATCGCGCGAACAGCCACAGGGCGATCAGTGACTGGGCAAAGAAGCCGCCGCCGAAGGAATCAAGGCTGAACAACGCCGCCAGCGCATAGACGCGCCGCCGGGACGGTCCGAGCGGCTGAGGCGGCGTATCGACTGGCGCGGGTTTGGGGAGGTTCACATAAAGCGCTGCAGCGGCGATGCCGATCAGACCATAGATCACGAATGCGCCTTGGATGACGGTCGGCAACGAGGCGCCGATCGTAGCCCGCAAGGGTTCGATCAAGCCGGTCGAAAGCGCGCCTGCGGCGCTTGCGAGGCCCGCCGCCAATCCATAGCGACCGAAAACGGCTGTGCGCTGGTCGATCGGCGACACCTGGGCCAGCATCGCCTGCTCCAACGGCAGGAACAGGCTCACGTCGCCGCCGGAAGGATTGAGCGTGCCCAGAAATCCCACCAGCGCCAAGGGCCAGAACTGACGCAGCTGGGAAAAGGCCAGGCCCGTGGCGAGCATCAGGACGCAGGCCGCGAGGAGTGTGCGGCGAACGTCAAGGCGATGCGCAAGCTGGCTCACGCCAAGCGTCATCACCGCCGAGCCGAGAAGGGTCGCCGCCGTGAGTACGCCGACCTTCGCTGGACCGAAGCCGAGAGCGTTCAGATAGGCGGGAAGCAATAAGACAGTGAATCCGTCTCCAAAGGCCCGAACGGCACGCGCACTGATAAGGATTTTCGCCGCATTGCCCATCGACCGCAGGTTTGCACGGCCGCTTGGCGGAGGCACGCACATGATTTCGTTCGCATCCGATATAGGTCAGAGGCTAAACAACCAATCGTGGTTAGCGATCCATTGACTTCATGGGCTGCAATCTGTGGAATCGAAGCGTCGCAATGGGGTGCGTTTGCGAACCTGCGGCGCGATGGGCGTCCGCCTGCAGCATTTCCGGAGTGAGAGCGTGAAACTCAAGGCGATCTACGCGACTAGTTTCGCATTTGGCGCCCTGATGGCGGCCACTCAGCCGGCATGGGCGCAATATGATCCCGCGGAATTTCCAAAGGCCCTGGACGAACCGAATCTGCGCGCCTGGCTGAGCGCCCGCACGAACCTGTCGCCAAACTCAGTGATTTCGATCGGTTCGAACAGTATTATCGCCCTGCGCAGCGTTACGCCTGCGACCAGCGGCGGCGCGCGCTCACGAGTCCAGATTCGGGCCGAAGTGGTCAACTCGCGAACGGCGACCGCTGGCGGCTACCTCTCGTGGTCGGCGGATATGGACGTGGACTGTGCGACCAAGCGCAGCCGGGCCTTGGGAATCGTCAACTACCCAGCCCGCGACCTGAAGGGCGTGGGACAGCCCGCAGGCGGCCCCAGCGCCGACTGGGTGACACCGACGGCCGGCACCCAGCTCTACACGGTGGTGAACGCCGTCTGCGATTCGGGATTCCAGCGGCCCTTGGCGCCTCTGACGGTGGCCCAGCAACCTGCCCCGCCGGCGACTGTGGTCGCCGCTGCGCCACCACCGAGAACTCAAGTGGTGGTGGCCCCACCGGCGGCCGTTGTGAAACCGGCCGTGGTCGCCGTTGCGCCCGCACCGCCGCCGGCCGCGACGTTCCAGGCCGCACCGCCTCAAGTTCCCATGGCGCCGCCTGAGCCGCCGCAAAAGCCCGCTGAGACGGCGCCGCCCGCGCGGGTGCAGGTCGCCGTAGCGCCGCCGCCCCAATCCGGAGAGGGGGATGCGCGCACGCCGCAACCACCGCCGGCGGCGACTTTCGGCCCGGCGCCTAGTGAAATGGCGATGGCCAAGCCGCCAACCCAGACCCGCGCCGCAGCGCCGCGGCCGGTGCGCGGAAACAGCAAGGTCGCCTTGCAGGTCGCCGCTGTTTCGACGGAGGCGGACGCCCGGCGCGCGCTGGCCAAGGCCCGCAGTCAGTCCTCGCAGGCCGCCGCCGTCACCGGCGCGGTGGTTCGCGCTGAGGTCAACGGCCGGACCGTCTACAGGGCGATTTTCCACCAGTTCGCGGATCGCGAAGCGGCGGTCTCCGCCTGCGGGCAATTGAAACGGTCCGGCGGCGCGTGTTTCATCCGCGACGGACTTTCCGTCCCCAGTCGGTGAGACGCCGCGGCGCTTTAGAATCGCCCGATCGCCTTGAATGTGCGGACCTTAGCCTATAGTCGCGGGCTCTTGATGTTGAGCGCCATTGAGACCGCCTACCAAGCCAGGGTCGCCGCGGGCGAAATTCGGCTGGATCCCGCCCAGGCGCCCGGAATTGCGGCCCTTGCGCGACTTGAAGCGGAACTCGCCGGCCAACCGGCCGGATTCACGGCCTTGTTCCGAAGGCCAGATACACCGCGCGGTGTTTACCTATGGGGACCTGTCGGCCGCGGCAAATCGCTGCTGATGGATCTGTTTTTTGATGGCGCGCCGACGCCCAGGAAACGTCGAACGCATTTCCACGTCTTCATGGGCGAAACCCACAGACGGATCGCCATATGGCGAAGCGGCGATACAGCGGCGCGCAAGGCGCAATTCGGGCAGGCCCGTGGCGATGACCCGATCCCGCCGGTGGCCGATCTGGTCGCCTCCGAGGCCAGACTGCTTTGTTTTGACGAACTGCAGGTCACCGACATCGCCGACGCCATGATCTTGGGTCGACTGTTCGAGGCGCTGTTCGCCCGCGGCGTCACCCTGGTGGCGACTTCGAACCGGCCGCCGGAGGATTTGTACCGGGACGGCCTTAACCGCCAGCTTTTCCTGCCTTTCATCGCGTTGTTGAAGGATCGGTTGGAGGTGACTGCGGTCGCCGGTCCCCACGACTACCGCCTTGACCGTCTGCGGGCTGCAGGCACCTGGTTCTCACCTTCGGACCCGGACAACACCCACCGGTTTGACGGCCTATGGCGCGAGATGTTGGCAGGCGAGGAGGAAAGCGGCGCAACACTTGAGGTCCTCGGCCGAAAGGTCCACCTGCCCCACGCTTCCGGCGGCCTGCTGCGCGCAACTTTCGCCAGCCTGTGCGGGGTAAACCTTGGTCCTAATGACTACCTGGCCATGGCCGGCCATTTCCACACCGTGTTCCTGGAAGACGTCCCTCAACTTTCGGGGGGGCAACGGGAGGCGGCGCGGCGATTCGTAACCTTGATCGACGCCCTCTACGAAGCCCGCGCCAGGGTGATCGTATTGGCGCAGACCGAACCAGCCAACCTTTATCGCCAGGGCGACGGGGCGTTCGAGTTCGAGCGGACGGCCTCGCGCCTGGAGGAGATGCGTTCGGCCGCCTGGCTGATCGACCGCTAAAGCCCGCAGCCCGCTCCGGATGTACAGTGAGTCTGTTTTGGGGAGTCGACATGAATCGATTAAGCGCCTGGGTGGTCTGTGGCCTTATCCTGTTTCTGACCGGCGGCGGGCTGTTCGGGTGGTGGTGGTGGGACCTCCGGTGGCGGCCTCACGATATCGATAAGGATTCGGCGGAAATCACCCGCCTGCTTGAGGGCGCGGGCTGGGTCTCGCCAGGTTTGACTGGGCCGAGACTATATTTGGTTGGATTCCGTAGCTGCCCGGACTGCGTCCGGTTCCAGACAGAGGAATTCCCGGCGCTTCATGCCGTTGGCGTCGACACGCGGGTCATTATGTTCGCCCGCGCAGATACGAAAGAAACGCAGCATTCCTCGCCTTCGGAACGGGCCACAGTGGCGGAACTGTGGGTCAATCGCAGCTGGAAACTGCTTGAGGACTGGGAAGCTGTTCCGCCGGACGCCTGGCAGGCGCCCGGCATATCCGCCGCGGATGGTGATGCGGCGCGAAGCGCCGTGATTGAGGCCGGCCGCAAGCTGATGGTCGATTTGAAGCCCCTGCTCGCTCGCAACGGAATCAGGCTCGCTTACCCGACTCTCATCTGGTGGACCCAGGACGGCAAGATGCGCGGTTGCGCCTGCGAAAAGCGCGAGACCTACCGCTTCATTCGCATGGAGCTTGGCGCCGAACATTGACCGTTCGACCGCGCAAGAATCCGATACCAACCGTGTTTTGCCTCTTTGCGGCGGGTCATGCCATGAAGGGCGCGCTTCGCCCCCGCAGTATCACGCCATGTCGATTCCCTTCATCGATCTCCAGACTCAGCGAGCCCGGCTTGGGTCCGCGCTTGAGGATGCAATCCTAAAGGTGGTCAGATCCGGCGCCTGGGTCATGGGGCCTGAAATCGCCGAGTTCGAGAGCGCCTTGGCCAGCTTCGGGGAGGCGCCGCATGCGCTTTCCTGCGGCAGCGGCACCGAGGCGCTAATCCTGCCGCTGATGGCATGGGATATCGGGCCGGGCGATGCCGTCTTCTGCCCGGCGTTCACCTTCGCCGCCACCGCGGAGGCCATCGCGCTCGCCGGCGCCACGCCGGTGTTCGTTGATATCCGCCCCGACACCTACAACATTGATCCCGGTTCGCTGGAATCCGCCATCCGGGCTGTCGAGCAACAAGCGCGCTTGCGCCCACGCGCTATTATCGCTGTCGATCTGTTCGGCCAGCCGGCGGACTATCCGACGATCACGCGTGTCGCCCATGCGCATAGCCTGAAGCTCATCGCGGATTCTGCGCAAAGTTTCGGTTGCACGCTGGACGGCCGTCATCCGATCCACTGGGCCGATGCGACCGCCACATCCTTCTTCCCCGCCAAGCCGCTGGGTTGCTACGGCGACGGCGGCGCCGTGCTGACCAAGGACGCCGTTCTGAACGAACGGCTGGTCTCGCTGCGGGTGCACGGTCAGGCGGTCGCCTCGGATCTTGCGGGCCAGGACCTCGCCTTTGAAGCCAAGTACTTGAATATGCGTGTCGGCATGAACGCGCGGATGGATACCATCCAAGCCGCGATCCTCTTGCAAAAACTCACCATTTTCGCCGACGAGATCATCGCCCGGAATCGGGTCGCCGATCGCTATGGCGAGCATCTGGGCGGTCTGGTCGGCGTTCCCGCGGTCATCGACGGCGGCCTCAGCGTCTGGGCGCAGTACACGATCGAGACCTCCGATCGTGACGCCTTGGCGAATGCCTTGCGCGCCGAAGGAATTCCCACCGCCGCGTACTATCCCGCGCCTCTGCACCTCCAACCGCCTTATCGCGATTTTCCCAGAAGCCCGGGCGGTCTGCCGGTTACAGAGGCCAAGGCCGCAGTGGTGTTGAGTCTGCCCATGCACCCTTATCTCACGCCTCAGATTCAGGACGCGATCACCGACGCCATAAAGGCGAATATCAGGTCATGAGCCTCAGCGCGGCGGATCGGCCGCCATTCGCGCCATGACTTCATCCCAGTTGCGCATCGGCATCAGGAGGCCGGCGCCCGGAAACACCCTGACCTCCCTGGCGGCGTCGCCAAGGTATTCCAGAAGGTCTGGCAACGCCGCAAGGGTGTCCTCCTCGCCGTGCCAGACCGCCACGGGCGCGGTAAGACCGACCGTGGTGTGGTTTCCCGACCGCCGGAACGCCTTGATCTCATCTACGGGACCACGGGATGAGATGGCCAGGCACTCGGTAACGTAGGCTTCCATGAACGCCAGCCACTGCGGATTCGCCTCTGCAAACGCCCGGTCTCCGGCCGAACCGGCTGTCCCGCGCCGCATGAGCCGTTGGCACAGATCCGTCGACAATCTGACCCGCAGGATCGCATAGAAACTCGCCAACACCCAAGGATGGGCCTCAAACCGGGCGCGCATCTGCGCCAGCGGGTTTTCACCGCGGAGCCGCGCCGGTCGCGGCGGACGCGCGGAACACAGCAGTACGAACTCCGCCCTGGATCCCAGCCGCTGGGCGGTCAACAGTGCTGAAGGAGCCCCCGAAAGCAAGCCCAACAACCGCACCCGCTCCACCTGAAGATGGTTCAGGAGCTCGACCATATCGGCGGCGACCCCATCAAATCCATAGTCCGCCATCGGGTCAGACTGCCCAAACCCCGGCCGGTCGGCGATGATCATCCGCAGGCCAAGGGCGCGGGCGCGGTGATCGGCTTGCGGCGGCGGCAGGCTCGAGCCCATGCCTTCATGGAAGCCAAGGACAGCGTGGCCCCCAGGATCGCCGTAATCGCGATAGGCGAGCATTCGCCCGCCAGACAGCCGCAGTCGTCTGATCGGCGGCGCTTCCGCAATGACTTTGCGCGCCATCGACCTCGACGGCTGCGCCTCGACGGTCTGGGCGATCGCCGAAAGCTCGGTGAGCGCGCGGACCAGATCGCTCTGGCGTTGCAGTCCCATCTTGTCAAACACTGCGGCCAATTGGTTTCGCACAGTGTTCACAGAGACGCCCAGTTCTGTGGCGGCGTCCTTCAGCGAACGGCCGTCCCGGAGCTTGCGCGCCAGTCGGACTTCGGCGCCGGTCAGCCCGAAAGAATCTCGGACTGAGTTCCAGAGTCTGGAGGTCGCTTCCGATGGCGGAAAAACCAGAGCCAGTGCGCCATCCTGGATCTCGCAGGCGCGAACACCAAAATCAGCCGCGTGCGCAAGCGCGTCGGCAGGCGCCAGATAGGCGAAGCAAGGTCCCTCCTCCGGACCTCGGTCGAGGCGCAGGATAGTCCGCCCTCCAGCCATTGATCTCGTCCTGGCGATCGCGGCGCAGAGAGCCTCATCGTTAGCCGGGTCGCAAAAGTCGATCGGTTTGCCGGCGACCGCGTGGCCTAACCCGTCGGCCAGCGCCACCGTCGCTGCGGAATTTAGGGCTAGCACGCGCCGGGCGCCGCTCAGCAGAACCCACCCGATGTCGCTCCGTTCAGCGGGTTGCGGACCTATGCCGTCTCCTGGAGCACGGGCCATCAAGGCGATTTCGCGCGCGCGATCCACCGCCCCGGCCACAGCGAATGGCGGCGACGCCATGAGTCCGTCGGCTTCCAGGACGTCGATCAGCTGGTCCCAGCCGGCGGGATCCGCCGCCACCTGGTACAGGGTTTCGATCACCAGGGAGAAATCGGCGTTTTCGGCGTGTTCCATGGTTCGTCTTGGGACGATCTCAGTTTGGGTTAACCTTTTCCCTTCGGTTGAGCAAAACTCGCGCCGGTTGAGAATGTGACGCTTGATTGCCTGGGGCCTAGCGTGACATGCGCAGGGCTTGGCGATGGAGCAAGGAAAATGAAGGCGGCGGTCTACTACGAGAACGGCGGTCCCGAGGTCCTAAAGTACGAGGATGTTCCCGATCCCGAATGCCATCGCAAGGGGATCATTATCCGCGTTGAGGCGGTCGCCATAGAAGGTGGCGACACCTTGAACCGGTACAGCGGTTACATGCCCGGCAAGCCCCACGTGGTCGGCTATCAGGCCGCCGGTGAAATCATTGAGGTGGGTGCCGAGGTGACGGACCTGAGGGTCGGCCAAAAGGTCGCCACAACGGGAAACTGGGGCAGTCACGCCGAACTGCGCGCTGTGCCGGCGCGGACCGCCTGGGTTATTCCCGAGGGTCTGAGCGTGCGGGAGGCTGCGGTGGTGCCGGTGACCTTCGGCACCGCCGATGACTGCCTGTTCGAGTTCGGGCGCCTGAAGGCTGGCGAGACCGCCCTGGTTCAGGCGGGCGCATCGGGCGTCGGCGTGGCCGCCATTCAGTTGGCCAAGCGGGCCGGCGCCACGGTGATCGCCACCGCATCGTCCGACGACCGGCTCGATCGGCTCGAGGCCCTCGGCATGGATCACGGTATCAACTCTGTCCGCGAAGATCTTAATGAGGCCATCAAGCGCATCACAGACAAGAAGGGCTGTGACGTAATTGTCGATCCGGTGGGCGGTCCCACCTTGCAGGCCTCCGTGAAGGCGCTGGCCTATCGCGGGCGGCTTTCTTGGGTGGGCTCCGCCGGACGCGAAACGATCAAACTGGAGGTCGGATCGCTCATCGCCGGCAACCGTACGATTTCGGGGGTGTTCCTGGGCGCTGAACTCGGGACCCAGCGCGCCCATGACAACATCGCCCGACTTCTGGCTGAGGTGGCTCGGGGCGAGCTGAAAGTGGTTGTCGACCGCACTTTCCCGCTCTCTGAGGCCGCCGCCGCCCATGCCTATATCGAGAGCCGCGCCGCCGTGGGCCGGGTGCTGTTGATTCCATAGGGAACCCGCGCGGCTGGCCTTCCCGGGGCCGCGGCGCTAGAAGCCGGCCGCAGATCACCGCCCGCCAATAAAATGGAACACAATGGCCGGACATTCCAAATTCAAGAACATCATGCACCGCAAGGGCCGCGCAGACGCGGTCCGGTCGAAACTGTTCTCACGCCTGTCGCGCGAAATCACTGTGGCTGCGAAGCACGGGATGCCCGACCCGGCGATGAATCCTCGCCTGCGCCTGGCGGTGGCCAACGCCAAGGGCGAATCCATGCCTAAGGACAATATTGACCGCGCGATCAAGAAGGCGGCAGGCGGCGACGCCGACACCTATGACGAAATCCGCTATGAGGGGGTGGGACCGGGCGGCGTCGGCCTGATCGTCGAGGTGCTGACCGATAACCGCAACCGCGCCGCCGCCAATGTGCGCGCAATCTTTTCCAAGAACGGCGGAAATCTCGGTCAGTCTGGCTCGGTGGCCTTCATGTTCGACCGCGTGGGTCAGATCATCTACGCCGGCGCGGCGGGAAGCGAAGATGCCGTCATGGAGGCGGCCATCGAGGCCGGCGCCGAGGATGTGGAATCCGACGAGGAAACCCACACCATCTTCACCGCCTTCGAAAACCTCAATGAGGTGGCTCAGGCGCTGGAAGCGGCGCTCGGCGAGCCCAAGTCCGCCGCGATCTCCTGGCGGCCCAAGTCGCTGACGCCAGTGACCGGCGATGCGGTCGCCACCCTGATGAAGCTCCTCGACGCCCTGGACAATGACGACGACGTTCAGAATGTATATGGCAACTACGAGATCTCCGATGAGGACGCTGATCGCCTCGCGGGCTGAACCCCGCCTCGGGTGATCTACGAAGTTTGGCGCCGCCCCCCGGCGGACCTAGTGTATATTCAAAGCCATCTGGATGAGGCGCGATTAGATGTCCGAGGCCGAAGTCGTCACCCGTAGGGCTAATCCTGTTCCGGCGCACGTGCCGCCCGAAGCGGTGTTCGCGTTCGATTTTCACAATGATCCTGGGTTCCGCGCCAACCCGCAAAAGCGTTGGGATGAAATCAGAGCCCAGCGCCGGGTGTTCTACACGCCGCTGCCACGGCACCCCGCCACTGGCGCCGCCGGCGACTGGGTATTCACCCACGCCGAAGATATCCGCCGCATCCTGCAGGATCCCGAGACCTTCCGCAGCGGTGGAACTCGGGCCATGGGAAAGATGGTTGGCGACAGCTGGAAGCTCGTGCCTACCGATATGGACCCGCCTGAGCACGGGCATTTCCGAACGCTGATGAACCCGATCTTTTCGCCCAAACGCATGGCCGCGCTGGAGGTGAAGGTGCGCGAACGCGCAAGGGAACTCATCGCCCCGCTCGCGACACAGAAGGGCTGTGAGTTCATTCACGCCTTCGCCCGGGCGTTTCCGGTGTCGATTTTTCTGGAGTTGATGGGCCTGCCGCTGGATCGCATCGACGAACTCGTCGAGATCGAGGAAGGGATTCTCCACCCTAAGGACGGCTCGCAGGTCGAGTCGGTGCGCCGGCTTCGCGACTATTTGCGAAACGAAATCGAGGATCGCCGCAAGACTCCCACAGATGACCTGATCTCTTTCGCGGTCCAGGCCCAGGTCGACGGTCGCCCATGCACGCCGGACGAGGTGATGGGCATTTGTTTCATGTTGTTCATCGGCGGCCTCGACACGGTCACCAGCACATTGTCCTACGTCTTCAAGCATCTGGCGCAGAACCCCGAGAATCAGGCGAAGTTGCGCGCCAGGCCGGAGTTAATCCCCGACGCGGTTGAAGAATTGATCCGCGCCCATTCGGTGGTCACCACCGGGCGCCTCGTTGCAAAGGACGTCGAGGTCGCCGGCATGCAGTTGAAGGCCGGCGACTACGTGTCTATGCCCATGACTTCGGCCAGCCGGGACCCGGACGAGTTCGCACACCCGGCGGAGATCGACTTCGAGCGTCCGTCCAACCGTCATGCGGCTTTTGGCTATGGGCCGCACCGTTGCATCGGCTCTCACCTTGCCCGCCGCGAGGCCGTGATCGCCCTTGAGGAATGGCTGAAGGCTATTCCCGCGTTCCGCCTTAAGCACGGCGCAGAACTGATTTCAGATGGCGCTGGCGTCATGTCGCTCCAGGCGCTGCCCCTGGAATGGGACTAATACTCACCAACCGTTGACGCGGGCTGCGCGACGGTCGAGGCTTGGAACGTTCCGACTTCAAAGTAGGGAGCGCCCTATGGCCTCGGTAGTTGCGAAGATTGAAGACGCCCCGACGGGCCCGACGCCCGCCAACGCAGGCGTGGCCGTTCGGGGCGAGGTCGTGACACGTCCGGTGGTGACCGGCGACGACCGGCCGCTCTACCTTTGGGTTCATGAACTCTCGCCAGGCGCCAGTCTGTCCTGGGACGCACCCGTGCAAGATCACCTGGTCTATGTCTGGGAAGGCATGGTCAGCGCGGACCGCCAACCGATCCGCGTCGACGAGGCCTTTGTGGTCGAGCACAACGGCAAAGGCGTTATTGAGGCCGGCGACGAACCCGCCATCGTCCTTCATTTCCACCGCCCGGAAGACTATCCGCATCCGGCATCCCGATCGGGGGGCCGCTCCCATGTCCTTTGCGGCGCGCGGGTGCTGCGCGGGCTAGACGTGAAGCACCATGTGGGCCGCGCCTTGTGGGCGGACGCATCCTGCCCGACCTGTGAGGTGTGGCTGCACGGTAACCAATTGCCGGCGGGCCTAAAGACCGACCGGCATTTCCATACCGAAGACGAGATCATCGTCGTCACCTCCGGCGAGATCAAGCTCGGCCGGCTAGGATACGGGCGCGGGGCGGTTCTCGCGGTCGATGCTGAGACCCACTACGGTTTCACCTGTGGCGAACCGGGGCTTTCCTTCATCAATTTCCGCCCTGCCACGCCGGTTTATGTTGTGGGTGACGGCTCACGCCCGCCACAGGATGAGCGGGATCTCCTGCTAAGGGGGCTGTCCCGCTCGCAGCCGGTGGGCGTCGCCTGATCAAGTCTGCGCACGACGGCGCAAGTTACGGAGTCATCCATGTTCATCGCCATGAACCGCTTCAAAGTGTTGCCCGGCCAGGAGGCCGCCTTCGAGGAGATCTGGTTATCGCGGGATACGCACCTGAAGGGCGTGCCGGGATTTCAATCGTTCCACCTGCTGCGCGGGCCAAAGACCGACGATCATGCGCTTTATTCCTCACATTCCGTCTGGGACTCCCGCGCTGCGTTCGAGGCCTGGACTAAGTCAGAGGCCTTCCGTCTCGCACACCGCGACGCCGGTTCCGCCAAGCCGATCTATGCCGGCCACCCGAATTTCGAAGGATTCGAGGTCATTCAGGCGGTCACGGCGTGAGGCCGTGCGATGGCGTCTTCACCTATCATTAACCCATTTCCCCCGACTCCTGCGCAGGTTAAGAACATAAGCTGAACGCGCAACGTGAGTCGCCCCGGTCATGACGCCCCTCCCCGTTCGCATCCTGGGCCTTGATCCCGGACTACGGCGCACCGGTTGGGGTGTGGTCGATATCGCCGGTTCACGGCTGTCCCACGTCGCCCATGGCGTGATCGCGCCCGACGAGACCCTAGCCTTCGCCGAACGCCTCCTGGCCCTGTTCGATGCGATCACCGCGATCATTGAAATTCACGCACCCCACGAGGCGGCGGTGGAAGAAACCTTCATGGCCAACAACGCCAGCTCCGCGCTCAAGCTTGGGCACGCCCGTGCAGCGGTCATGATCGCGCCAGCGCGCGCCGGCCTGCTAGTGGCCGAATATGCTGCGAAGGTGGTCAAGAAGGCTGTCGTCGGCGTCGGACAGGCGCAGAAGGACCAGGTGGCCTTCATGGTGCGTCGGCTGATCCCGGCGGCGGGAGACGTGAAGGCCGATGCGGCCGACGCCCTGGCGGTCGCCATCACCCACGCCCACGCCCGTCGGGCGCGAGTCTTGGGAAGCGCCGCATGATCGGCCGTCTGCGCGGAGTTGTCGCTGAGGTCGCCGAGGAGGACGCCCTGATCGACGTAGCCGGCGTCGGCTATGTGGTTCGCTGCGGCGCGCGCACCCTGGCGCGCCTGCCTGCGCTCGGCGATGAGACCCTGCTGCATGTGGAGACCCAGTGGTCGGAATCGCTCGGAATGCGCCTCTATGGGTTTCTGAGCCGGGATGAGCGCCGGGCCTTTGTGACCCTGCAAGCCATCCAGGGTGTAGGGCCGAAGGCCGCGCTGGGGGTGCTGGACGTCTTATCCCCTGCCGAACTGGCGGACGCTGCGGCCCGGGGCGACAAGGGCTTGGTGGCGCGGGCCCAGGGGGTCGGCCCGAAACTCGCCCTGCGTATCGTCACGGAGCTTAAGGACAAGCCGCTCACCGAGGCCGGCTCCGTCGCCGCCTTTCAAGCCGAGGCGCTGGCCGCCGCCGCGCCGCCGCCTTCCGCGGCTGGGGAGGCCGTGGCGGCGCTCATGGGTCTGGGCGTGGTGGAACCGGCCGCCCGGCGGGTTGTGGAGCAGGCAAGTTTGCGACTCGGTGAAGACGCAGGTGTCCCGGCGCTGATCAAGGCCGCCCTGCAGGATCTTGGGCGATGACGCGATTGGTCTCCGGCGAACCCGCGCCCTTTGAGGGGTCCGACAAGGCGATGCGGCCCCAGACCTTGGCTGAGTTCGTGGGTCAGGCGCCGATCAAGGCGAACCTCAAGGTGTTCATCGACGGCGCCCGCGCCCGAGGCGAGGCGCTGGACCACGTACTGCTGTTCGGCCCGCCCGGCCTGGGCAAGACCACCCTGGCCCAGATCGTCGCCCGCGAGCTCGGCGTCAACTTTCGCGCCACCTCCGGACCGGTGCTCGCCAAGGCCAGCGACCTGGCCGCCATCCTCACGAACCTTGAACCCCGTGACGTGTTGTTCATCGACGAGATCCACCGCTTGGCCGCCAATGTGGAGGAGATCCTCTATCCCGCCATGGAGGACCATGTACTGGACCTGATGATCGGCGACGGGCCGTCAGCGCGGTCCATCCGCATCGACCTTGCCCCCTTCACCCTGGTGGCCGCCACCACGCGCGCGGGACTGCTGGCCACACCCCTGCGCGACCGATTCGGCATTCCGCTGCGGCTCGAGTTCTATACCCCCACTGAACTGCAGGCTGTCCTCACCCAAGCCGCCTCCAAGCTGGGGGTGGTGCTCGACGCGGATGGCGCGGCCGAGATCGCCGCACGGGCGCGGGGAACGCCACGGGTGGCCGGCCGCCTGTTGCGGCGCGTGCGTGATTTCGCCGAGGCCGATGGGGAAACCCAGGTCGGGCGCAAGACCGCCGCCCGGGCGCTCGCTCGGCTGGAGGTCGATGAGGCGGGATTGGACTCCCTGGACCGCCGCTACCTGCGGGCGCTGGTGGAAAACTACGCTGGCGGGCCGGCCGGTGTGGAAACCCTGGCTTACGCCATCGCCGAGGCCCGGGACGCGGTAGAGGACGTGATAGAGCCGTTCCTGATGCAGCAAGGATTCATTCAGCGCACGCCGCGGGGCCGCATGGCCTGCGCCAAGGCCTACGCCCACCTGGGTCTCACCGAACCCCCAGCCGCGCCCAAGGGCCAGGGCGCGCTGTTTGAGGACGAAGCATGACCACGCCCGCCGCCGGCGAATGGCATGGCCGCGAGCACCGCCTGCCCGTACGGGTCTATTACGAGGATACCGATTTCACCGGGGTCGTCTTCCACGGCGCACATGTGAGGTATTTTGAGCGTGGCCGGACCGACGCCCTGCGCCTGATCGGCATTGGCCACACTGCAATGAAGTCCGCAGCACCGCCGCTGGCTTTCGCCGTGGTGCGGCTCGAAATCGACTACCGTCGTCCGGCGGCCATCGATGACGCCCTTGAGGTGTGCACCACCATGAGCGCAATGAAAGGGGCCCTCATGGTGGTCGACCAGAAGATCGTCCGCGGTGAAGATCTGATCGCCCAAGCCAGGGTGGAGGTCGCCGTCATCGGCGCCGACGGACGCCCCCACCGGCCATCAAAACAAATGCGTGAAGCGCTCCAGCAGAAGCTTTTTTAACCCTACGCCATATGTTCGCCACCGGGACGCTCCATTTCGGCGCGTCGCGCCTGTTACGCTGGAGCTTGTTCGCCGAATGGACCCCGCTGCGCTTAGTCCCGATAGCTTCAACGCGCTCAGCCTGTTCCTGCGGGCGACCTGGGTCGCCAAACTGGTTATGCTAGGTTTGGCCGCGGCCTCTCTCTGGTCCTGGGCGGTGATCATCGACAAGGCGATCCGGTTTATGAGCCTGAACCGTCAGGCCGACAGTTTCGAAGCCAAGCTCGCCACCGGGCGCACAATGGAGGATATCTCCGCTGAGGCCGGCGAAGATCCCAAACATGCCCTGCCCCGGATGCTACAGGCCGCTCTGCGTGAATGGCGTGACAGCCGCGCCCGCGGAACCCCCACCGACAGTCAAGCGGCCTTTCTAATTCAACGGATCGACCGGGTGCTGGACTCCCACATCGCCCGGGAAAGCCAGCGGGTGGAAAAGGGGCTTGGCCTCTTGGCGATTGTCGCCACCGCTTCGCCCTTCATCGGATTGTTCGGAACGGTCTGGGGCATCATGCACGCCTTCCAGGCCATCGCGATCCAGAAGAACACCAACCTGGCCGTGGTCGCCCCGGCCATCGCCGAGGCCCTGTTCGCCACCGCTATTGGCCTTGCCGCCGCGATCCCCGCCTATATCGCCTACAACAAGTTCTCCACCGATGCGGGCAAGTTCTCCGGCCGCCTGGAGAGTTTCGCCGATGACTTGGCCACCGCCATCCAGCGGCGGCTCTCGGAGCGGGTCTGAGCCATGGCGCTATCCGCCCACGACGCCTTCGCCGCCCAGACCAATGCACGCCGCCGGCGCCGCTATGGCCGTGGCCGGCGCGGCGCACTGGCCGAGATCAACGTCACGCCCCTGGTGGACGTAATGCTGGTGCTGCTGATCATCTTCATGATCTCGGCGCCCCTGCTCACCGTCGGCGTCCCCGTGGAGTTGCCCAAGACCGAGGCCGGCGCCATGGAGGATCAGTCGGAGCCGCTCACCGTGTCGATCCGCGCCGATGGTTCCCTATTTATCCAGGACAAGCCGGCCGCCTTCGAACAGCTCTCCCCGCGTCTGGTCGCCTTGGCGAAGGGCGAGACCGGAAAACCGATCTATGTCCGTGCTGACGGGCGCGCGGCCTATGAGATTGTTGCCCGGGTGATGGCCTCATTATCCACTTCGGGGTTCACTTCCATCAATCTGATCACAGATACCGGCGGCCCCTCCTCCGGTAAGGTCGAAAGGCCGCCCCCCGCGTGAGCTTCGCTGTGACCCGCGAACGGGAAAGCCTGACGCCCGCCCTGGCCGGCTCCGCGCTGCTGCACGCTGGCCTAGCGGCGATCCTGCTGATTTCCTGGCCCTGGAGTCGGGAGTTGAAGGTGGGGACGGTGGTTCCGGTGACAATCGTCGCCAACGCCCCCACGACGGACGTGCGCCCCGCGATGGAGGCGCCCGAACCGCAGTTCGCTGCGACGCCCGAGCCTGAACCGCTGACGCCACTGCAGCCGCCGGCTCCGACCCCCGCGCCGGAACCTCCCGCCCCCAGACCTACGTCGGTGGCCAAGCCCACACCTGCGCCAAAGGCCTTGCCGAATCAGGCGGTGGCTAAGCCGACGCCCACACCGGTTGCGAAACCCGCCCAGCCGGCTCCCACCGCCAAACCAATGCCACGCCAGGAGGTCGACCTCGACAAGTTGCTGGCCAGCGTGTCGAAATCCGCCAAGGCGGGCGGCGGGGCGCCCAAGTCCGCCGCGCCGAAGGGACCCGCGCCCCGGCCGGAAACCGCCGCCCAGGCTCGCCCCGCGGTCGGCGCAGGCCTGAGCGCCGCAGCGGTCGCCGGGCTCAGCGACGAGCTTCAGCGGCGCTGGAATCCCAACTGCGAGGTGGATGGCGGGCGCGAAGTGCGGCTGCGGGTCACCTTCACCATCGGGACAAACGGGCAGGTGACGGGGGATGTGAGCGCAGGTGGCGATGAACGTTCCGCCAACGCCGTGGTTCAGGCGGCGGCGGAGCGCGCGATCCGCGCCGTCTATGCCGCTTCGCCATTCCGCAGTCTGCCGCCCGAATTCTATGGCCAGCGAGTTGCTGTAAGATTCAACGCCCGGGAGGCCTGTTCTTGAGGATCATGGGGATGATTTCCGACATGAGGCGCAACGTCCTGACTGCAGCGCTCGCAGCGCTCACCCTGTTGTGCGCCGGATTTTTCGGTCATCCCGCGCGCGCCGAGATCGAGGTCGACGTGAACCGCGGCGATGTCCAGCCATTGCCCATCGCCGTCCCGGCCATGAGCGGTGGCCAGATCGGCGCCCAGATCGCCCAGGTGATCACCTCCAACCTGGAAAGTTCTGGCCTTTTCAGGCCCATCGACCCCAACGCCTTCATCGAACGCGACCTCAACGTGACGATCCAGCCCCGGTTCCCGGACTGGAAGGCGATCAACGCCCAAGCCCTGATCAATGGCGCGGTGGTGGATGAGGGCGGTCGCCTGCGGGTCGACTTCCGGCTCTGGGACGTGTTTTCCGAACAACAGTTGCTGGGCCTGCAGTTCACCGCCAGCCCCGAGAACTGGCGGCGCATCGCCCACAAGATCTCCGACGCGGTCTATGAGCGGCTCACAGGTGAGAAAGGCTATTTTGACACCCGGGTCGCGTTCGTGGCCGAAAGCGGGACACGCACGAAACGGGTGACCCGGCTGGCGATCATGGATCAGGACGGCGCCAATCCCACCTACCTCACCGACGGCGGCTTTATCGTTATGACGCCCAGGTTCTCGCCCACCAGCCAGGAACTGACCTACACCGAGTTGCGCCCAGAGGGATCTTCCATCTACCTCTTGAACCTGGAAACAGCCCGCCGCGAGAAACTTGGCCAGTTCGGTGGAATGACGTTTTCCCCGCGGTTTTCCCCAGACGGGAGCCGGGTGGCTTTTTCGGCGGAGCGCGGCGGAAACAGCGACATCTTTGTCATGAACCTGCACAGCCGCGGCTCCAGCCGGCTTACCGCCGACCCGGCCATCGACACCTCGCCGTCATTTTCGCCGGATGGAAACCAGATCGTCTTCAATTCCGACCGCGGCGGCAGTCCACAGCTCTACATCATGGGCGCCGATGGCGCCTCGCCCCGGCGCATTTCGTTTGGCCAGGGCCGCTATACAACTCCGGTCTGGAGCCCCACAGGTGAATTCATCGCCTTCACCAAGCAGGTTGGGGGCGCGTTCCATATCGGTGTCATGCGGCCGGACGGCTCAGGTGAGCGTATTTTGACCACCAGTTATCTGGACGAGGGCCCGACTTGGGCGCCAAACGGCCGGGTGCTGATGTTCTTCCGCGAGACTTCTGGCGGCGCGCCGCGCCTGTGGACGGTGGATGTCACGGGCCGGATTCTGCGTCCCAGCGCCCGCCAGGGCTCCGGGTCGGACCCGGCCTGGTCGCCGCTGCTCAACTGATACATCAACCTTCGTGAATCGTGCCCAAGATCAAGATTGCTGGTAGGTTGTCCCACCGGACGACCGGCGCTTTGGTCTTCATTACTTGCAACAGGAGATGCCAGCATGGCGATCACCAGCTTCAGCACCAAAGACGGACTTAAGATCACGGCGGCGGCGCTAGCCGTCCTGGCTCTCGCCGCCTGCCAGACTAACCGCAAGCCGACGCTCAGCCCAACGGCGCCGACGCCAACCGCGCCGACCGTCCCCGCACCGCCGAACCCGACAACGCCTCCGCCAGTTTCCCTCGGGCCGATCCCCGGGTCGACGCAGGACTTCGTCATTAATGTCGGCGATCGGGTCTACTTCGACTTTGACAGCTTCGACATACGCGCCGACGCCCAACCTATCCTGGAGGCCCAGGCCGGTTGGCTGCAGCGGTATTCAGGGGTCCAGATCCGAATCGAAGGCAATGCCGATGAACGCGGCACCCGTGAATACAACCTCGCCCTCGGCGCCCGGCGCGCGAATTCGGTCCGCGATTTCCTGGTTAGCCGCGGTGTGTCAGCGGCGCGGATATCGACGGCTTCCTACGGCAAAGAGCAACCCATCGACGGGGGCACCTCCGAGGAAGCCTATCAGCGCAATCGTAACGCCCACACGGCGCTTACCGCCGGCGCGCGTTAGACAGCTTTGGCTTTCGATCGGACGGGACCTAGAACTCTTCAGGGAATGATCCGCCCATGACCCTCCGACCCCTGTCCATGTTCGCCGCGCTCGCCGTCATTGTAATGTCGGTTAGCGCGGCGAGCGCCCAGACGCCGATCGACGATCCCCTAGATGTCCGCGACGCCAAGCGGCTTGATCGTATGGAGAAGGTGGTGCGTGAGCTGCGCGCCATCGTCTTCCAGGGGCGCGACATCGGAAAGCCGGTGGTGGTCCAGCCTGCGGAAACCGACTTCCAGGTGCAGGAACTGACACGCCGTGTGCGTGACTTGGAAACGACGCTGACTCGGCTGAACGGTCAGCTGGAAGGCGCCGCCCATGATCTCGAACTGGCCCGCCGGGCCAATGAGGCCGCAGAGGCGCAGAATAAGGCGCTCGTGGACCGGGTGACGGTTCTCGAGCAGCGCGCCGCGCAGGCCCAGGCTCCGGCCGAGGTCCCTCCGGTCGCCGAGGCGACGCCGGCGCCCGCCGCGCCGAGCGCCGCGGAACTGTTCGCCAAGGCCCGCCAACAGATGATGACCGGCGACTACGCCGCCGCCGAAGGCGCCTGGCAAGACTATGTCACGCGTTTTGGCGAGACCCCAAAGGCGCCAGAGGCCCGCTATTGGCTCGGAAAGACCCTGGCAGTGCGCGCCGCCCACGCCGACGCCGCAACGGCCTATATCGGCGCCATCCGCGGCTGGCCGCAGACTCTCTGGGCGCCGGATGCGCTTGTGGAGCTGTCGCGCGAGTTGATCGCCCTGAAGCGCCCCGCCGACGCCTGCCAGATGCTGAGCGAATTTGACCGGCGCTACCCCAAGGCCCTTCCCGCCGTAAAGGGCCGCGCGGTAGCCGCCCGAACCCAGGCGAAGTGCGCGGCCTAGGCGAGGCGCTGGCGGCGCTGGACACCCGCCTGCGCCGATTCACGCCTCGGCCGCTGGCCGTCGCCTTTTCCGGTGGCGGCGATTCCCTGGCGCTACTGCTGATCGCGCGAACCTGGGCGCAGGATAACGGTCGCCGGTTGCTTGTGCTCACTGTCGATCATGGGCTGCAGGCCGCGGGGGCCGAATGGGTCCGAACCTGCGCGGCAACGGCCGGACGCCTTGGGCTGGACTTCCAGGCCCTGCGTTGGACCGGCGAAAAGCCGAAGCAGGGTTTGTCCGCCGCTGCGCGCGACGCTCGACACGCTCTGTTGGCGGACGCATCGCGTGCTGCCGGGGCAAGGGTCATTCTGATGGGCCATACCGCTGACGACCGGATCGAGGCGCTGAGAATGCGGCAGGACGGCGCTCGGACGCCTGACCCCAGGACCTGGACGCCTTCGCCGATTTGGCCTCAAGGCCGGGGATTATTCTTGCTTCGGCCGCTGCTTTCGGCCCGCCGGGCCGACCTGAGGGCCTGGTTGATCGCCCAAGGCGAGTCCTGGATCGACGACCCCGCGAACACTGATCCGCGTTTCGCCCGCGCGCGCGCGCGATCAGCGCTCGCCGGAGGAGGTGAGCCTGGCGCTGAAGAGTCCGTCGCATCGGCCGGGCGGCTGGCGCTCACTTGTGTGGCCAGCGCCTGGGGCGGCCTTTCAACCCGCCGCGGCATCGTTCGGGAAGCTCATCCGGCGGAAGCGGCGCGGTTCCTGGCCGCCGCCTGCCTTTGCGCCGGAGGCGCCACGCGGCCGCCCCGCGGAGAACGCCTGATGCGTCTGGCGGCCGCGGTCCGGAGCGACGAGAGCTTCAAGACCACGCTCGCCGGTGCGCGGGTTGAGGCTGACGCGGAGAGCCTGGGGTTCTGGCGTGAGCCGGGAGAAGCCGCGCGAGGCGGCCTGACCCCCTTGAGACTCGCCTCCTCAGAGGCAATCGTATGGGATGGCCGCTTCGAGATCACGACACAGATTCCCGACCTGACCATCCGCCGCCTGGCGGGAACCGCAGCCCGGCTGCCAGTCTCCGAACGCCGCGCGTTGGCCGCCGTACCCGCACCGGCCCGTGGCGCGCTCCCTTTGCTAATCAAGGACGATGGCGGCGTGACCTGCCCCGCCCTCGCACCGGTGGAGGGCGTACGTTTTCGCGCCCTTGCGAAAGACAGGCTTCAGGCAGCCTGCGGCGCCATTGAGCGCGAACCCGACTAATTGCAGTTACCAGTCCTCGACTCTGGAAGCGGCCAGGACATATTCGACCCCTCGCACCACGGGATCTGCGAACTTTTCGCCCAACAGGCTGGCGTGATTGCAATGCGCCACGTGTTCCACATAGCCATGCGCTGACGCCGCGGCGGGCGCTGCCTGAATGGCTTTCAGCACCGGCGCTTCATGCAGCGAACCGGCGGTCACCACAGCCACCGGCATCGCCTTGTCGTAAACGCCCGCCTCACGGGCTTGTCGCGCGGAGTTTGGCCAGTTCCAAACCTCCTGCGCTGACCAGCGCACATGGCGGCTAGAGCCCCATATCCGGCGTTTTTCCTTTGAAATCTGCTTCGGCAGCCCGATTGAATCGCCCATGAACATGGCAAGCGGACGCATGTATCCTGTAAAGGCGCTGGCGCCGACCAACTGCATTCCCATGCGATAAGCCTCCACCCCGCGACCGAATACCGGGTTGTCGGACGCTTCCGGCGTCGCCGCATCGACCAGCACCACGCCTAAAACAGTGTCGGGATTGCGCATGGCGAACTGACGTACGAACAGGCCACCCATCGAGTGGCCCACCAAGACGAAGGGACCCGGCTCCTCCGCGGCGTCCAACAGCGCCTCGAGATCTTTGGCTATGTTGCGACCATCGCGGGGCCTGGGGCCCGGATCGGACCAGCCCAGCCCCGCACGGTCATAGGCCAGGCTGTGCAGCCCCTTGCCAGCCAACCTTGCCTGCACTACCGCCCAGTCGGCGGCGCACCCGAAGGCGCCATGCTCGCAGACAATGGTTGGGCGAGCCGATCTTGCGCCGACCCGCACGATGCGCAGGCGCCGATCGCCGATATCTACAAATTCGCCTCGGACCGTTCGCGCCGAGGCAGAAGTCCTTGCGCGCGCGAGCATGCGCGCAATCTACGATGGCGCCGTGCCAACCGCCACTGTGGTATTTTCATTTTTTTCTACGTCTGAGAGGTCCGCATGCTGCTGCGCCTCAGCCTTGGCCATCTCGGACTTCTGTGCGGATGCGATCCGGGAAATCAGCGCCCGTCTGGCGGCTGCGGCATCCTGGGTTTCGTTCGCGGACCCCAACTTGCCATTGGCCGTTTCGCTTTTCTCCTTTGCGCGGGCATCGATCAGCGCCTGCTTATCGCGAGGAATGTAGGAAACGTAGGCGACCCGAGTTCGTCCGACAGCCCTGGCGGCGCGGTCGACCGGCAAATCCCCTGCGGACGCAAAGCGATGACCAAGAAAGAATGTCGGATTGAGCGGTCGGCCCGCGCTATCGCGCACTTCGAAATGCAGATGCGAGCCCGTGGAACTCCCCGTTGAGCCCATGGCCCCAATCGGCGTCCCCGCCTGAACCGCCTGGCCCGGCCCAATCCCGTCGCTTATGGCGCTAAGATGGGCGTATGAGGTGCTCAGGCCCCCCGCGTGGGCGATCTCCACCATGCGCCCGTAACCTCCATCGGAGCCAGCCGCGACCACAACGCCGTCAGCCGAGGCAAGCACCGGCGTCCCCTTCGGCGCCGCGATATCCACGCCGGAATGCAATCGACCAGCTTCCTCCCAAGGCATTTTGCGCATGCCGAACGGCGAGATCACCGGTTGCCCTGGGACAGGTTCGACAAAGGCGATCAGGTCCTTAAGCGCCGCGGCTGGGGCCAGGACGGCTGGGGCGGCCGGTTCCAGTCTGTGATGAGGCCTATCGGGTAGGGCGGCGTGGGCGGCGGTCAACGCCGCGAGGGCAACGGTCGCGCCAACAGCCGCGTCAACCAGAAGGTGGCGAACCCGCCTCGGAATATTCAACTTATTGAAATTCAAGAAAACCTCATCATCGGCGGTCGAAAAAACCGTTAACGGGGGGTTAACTGGCTATCCAATCGGGCGAAATCGAGGCGGCGTCAATCAACTCACAAGTTCTTCAGGATCCCTTCGACCATCTTTTTGGCGTCGGCGAACAGCATCATTGTGTTGTCGCGGAAGAACAGTTCGTTCTCAACTCCGGCGTAGCCAGACCCCATACCGCGCTTAACGAATAGGACCGTTCGCGCCTTCTCAACATCGAGGATTGGCATGCCGTAGATCGGCGACTTGGGGTCAGTCTTGGCCGCCGGATTGGTCACATCGTTGGCGCCGATCACGAAGGCCACATCCGCCGTCGCGAACTCCGAATTAATATCCTCAAGTTCGAAGACCTCGTCGTAGGGTACATTGGCTTCCGCAAGCAGCACGTTCATGTGGCCGGGCATCCGCCCCGCCACCGGATGGATGGCGTATTTCACCTCCACGCCTTCGGCTTTCAGCGCATCGGCCATTTCTCTTAGAGCGTGCTGGGCCTGGGCGACCGCCATGCCATACCCGGGCACGATGATGACCTTGGAGGCGTTTTTCATGATGAAAGCGGCGTCTTCAGCGCTGCCCTGCTTGAACGGCCGAGTTTCGGCGGCGCGGCCCTCCACAGCGTCCTCGACTCCAAATCCGCCCAGGATCACGGAAATGAAGGACCGGTTCATCCCCTTGCACATGATGTAGGACAGGATCGCGCCTGACGACCCGACCAGCGCCCCGGTGATGATCAGCGTGGTGTTTTCCAGGGTGAACCCAAGAGCCGCCGCAGCCCAACCCGAGTAGCTGTTGAGCATCGACACCACCACCGGCATATCGGCGCCGCCAATGGGGATGATCAGCGTCACCCCGAGCACCAGCGCCAGCCCAAACACCCCCCAGAAGGCCCATAGCGCCTGCCCACCGCTCACTATCAGAATCCCCATAAGCACCAGCACCGCGACGGCGAGCGCAATGTTGAGAAAGTGGCGCCCAGGCAACAGGACCGGCGCGCCGCTCAAGTTTCCGTTCAGCTTGGCGAATGCGATCACCGAACCGGTGAAGGTGATCGCGCCGATGGCCAGGCCCAGCGACAACTCAAGGACCGAAAGGGCGTGAACTGATCCTTCAGGCGTCTGGATCCCATAGGCGCCTGGCGTGTGAATCGCGGCCACGGCCACCAGACAGGCGGCCAGACCCACCAGTGAATGGAAGGCGGCCACCAACTGCGGCATCGAAGTCATCGCGACGCGCCTGGCGATCACGGCCCCGATTGCCCCGCCAATGACGACACCGCCGCCGATTAACCCAAGTGTCAGGGGGTCAAGAAGCCCGCCACTCCACAGGGTCGCCAAAGTCACACCCACGGCGATAGCCATGCCCAACATGCCGTTGCGGTTGCCCGCCTGGCTCTTTTCTGGGCTCGACAGGCCACGCAGCGCCAGGATGAAAAGAACCCCGGAGACGAGGTAGGCGAGCGCGGTGAGGTTGGCGCTGATCATCCCCTTGCGGCCTAGTCCTGTCTCTTTTTGTACATGGCCAACATGCGTTGGGTGACCAGGAAGCCCCCGAAGATGTTTACGGCGGCCAACCCGGCCGCCAGGGCGCCTGCGCCCTTCGAAACCAGAACATTTGGGGTGAGCGCCTCGCCCGAACCATGCGCCGCCGCGGCCACTAGCGCCCCCACCACGATCACCGACGAAATCGCGTTGGTCACCGCCATGAGCGGCGTATGCAAAGCTGGGGTTACGCTCCAGACCACGTAGTAGCCGACGAAGATCGCCAGAACAAAGATCGCCAGCCGGTAGACGATCGGATCGACAGCTTCCATCGGTTCTCCCTGTCAGGCCGCAAGCGCTGGGTGGGTCACGGTCCCGCCGCGAACCACAAGCGAGGCCTTGAGAATCTCATCTTCAAAGTCGGGGGCGAAGCGGCCTTCCTTGTCCAGGAGCAAGGCCGAGAAAGCGAGAAGGTTTCGCGCGTATAGCGCCGAGGCGTCGGACGCCACGCGTCCCGCGAGATTCGGATCACCGATAATCGTCACGCCGCCTGGCGTGCGCACCACCGCACCGGCCCTAGCGCCTTCGACATTGCCGCCCTGTTCCACGGCAAGATCGACGATTACCGACCCAGGGCCCATCGAGGCGACTTGATCAGCGCTCACCAACCTTGGCGCCGGTCTGCCGGGGATCAGCGCGGTGGTGATGACGATGTCCTGGCGCTTCAAGTGAGCTGAAACCAGTTCTGCCTGCTTGACCTGATAAGCAGCGCTCATCTCCTTGGCGTAACCGCCGGCCGCCTGCGCGCCCGCAAATTCCTCGTCTTCCACCGCCAGGAATTTTGCTCCGAGGCTCTCCACTTGTTCTTTGGTGGCGGGGCGGACATCGGTGGCGGTGACCACCGCGCCATTCGCCTCGCGGTGGCGATGGCCTGCAAGCCAGCGACGCCCACCCCCATAACGAACACCTTGGCCGGCGCTACGGTGCCTGCCGCTGTCATCATCATCGGCAGCGCCCGTCCGTAGGCGGCAGCGGCCTCAATCACCGCCCGGTAGCCGGCGAGATTGGCCTGGGAGGACAGGGCGTCCATCGTTTGGGCGCGGGTGATGCGCGGCACGAATTCCAGCGCAAACGCCGTGACACCCTTCGCCGCCAGGGCCGCCAGTGCGGCCCCTTCCCGAAAAGGGCTGAGCAACCCGATCACCATGGCGCCCGGGCGGATCGCCGTAATCTCTGTTGGCGAAGGCGCGCGAACCTTGAAGACGATGTCCGCGTCGGTGAGGGCCGCACTGGCGTCGATGGCGATCGTCGCCCCGGCCGCCAGATAGTCCGCATCCGGCCAAGCGGCCGCGGCGCCAGCACCCGTTTCAACTGTGACACCAAAACCGGCTGCGATGAGTTTCCTGGTTGTTTCCGGCGTCGCAGCGACCCGCGTCTCACCGTCACGGGATTCCCTGATGACGGCCACAACGACGGACATACGATCACACCCCCTGCGCCAAGCGGCCCATGAGGTAGATTACGAACCCAATTCGCCCCTTGTCCAGCAAGGCTCGCGAAAGTGAGCGATCAGTGTGCGGAACCTGGCTTATCGCGCAGGAAAATCACGCCCAGCGTGGTCAGGACGACAGCAGCGATAGCCCCGGCGACGAACCCACCCTTGGTGCAAAACCAGACAACGAGCAGCAGTAAGAGAGCCGCCAGGCCGAGGGACCCCCACTTGGTGAGGCCGTTAAAGAGCGCGAAGCTGGCGGTCTGCTCGCTGATATCCATTTCGCCGCGCGTGTAGTGAGCGCCATGATCGGCCATGATTCGAATCTCGTTTGAACGGGGAGGATGCGGAGCGGCCCTACACGAAGCCGCAGCACATCTCAAGAAGGCCAGGTCGCCAGCACCGCGCGAATCGCCGCAACCAACGCCAACGGCTGATCGACCATGATGTGGTGCGCTGAATCGGGAATCAGGATTTCCGGCAAATCGGCCGGTGGTCCGGTGATGTCGCCATAGACTCGACGTTCAATGACCCGCGAGCGATCGCCGAGGATATGCACGCCTGGAACCTGGAGGCGGATGCTGCGCACATCACCCAGGCCCTCCATGCCGGAACGGTCCAGTTTCATCCACATGTCGGGATCGAACTTCCAGGTCCAGCCGGTGCCCCCGTCCGGAGTTGGCGTTTCACGCACCCCAGTGCGGGCGATATAGTCCGCCACACAAATTTCGCCCGCGATCTGCGGCGGCGAAAGGCGGAACCGCGACAGGGCGTGAGCCCGAGACTTGTAGATGCGGCCGACGCGTCCGCCGCCCGGCAGGCTGCGTGCGATATCGGCGCGCTTTTGCATCATCTCCCGGACTTCCGGCGGAGGACCGGTGAGGCCGCAGTCCACCAGGATCATGCCGCGCATCCGATCTGGATGGTTCACGGCCGCAAAGAATACGTTCGATCCTCCGAAGGAGTGGCCCACGTAGATGGGCTTGACGTTGGCTTCATTGAGGCCAGCGGCCTCGACGCAGGCCTGAGCGTCCGAGGCGAACAAGGGAAAGGAATAATGTTCACGCCACTCTGAATCGCCCATTCCCGCAAGCGACATGGCCGCCACCCGATAGCCTTCGGCCAGGTATGGACCGATGTGCGTCCACCAATCGGCGTGGGCGCTGTTGCCATGCACCAGCAGCAGGCCAGGACGGCCCCGCTCACCCCAGATCAAGAGCTCGATATTGGTTCCGTTCGATTGGACTTCCCGCCGCTCCGGCGCCTTGGCGAGGGCGTCTTTGAACCACTGTGGCGACGGCGGCGGCTCACCATCAAACGGCGCCAACGGCGCCGCCATTTCCTTTGGCAACGAATCCAGATCGACGATGAATGGGTTGTCGTCGTAGCTCTTGGCGAGGGGGCCTTCCTGCGGGTGCGCGCTTTCAGCCATCAACCGTCAATCCTCTTGGTCTACGAATACGCGCCGACGGTGCGGCCCTGCGGCGCAGGTGACTAGCAAGCGTCAGGCCAATGACAAGTGTGAACCTCTCACACAGTTAGGAGCTTTCGGTGACTGACGCGCTCACGCTCACCAACCTGACCAAGGTGTTCAAAACACCTGCCGTCAACGGCCTGAACCTGAGCGTCCGTCAGGGTGAGCTCTATGCGCTGTTGGGACCCAATGGCGCCGGAAAGACCACGACGCTGCGGATGGTGGCGGGCCTTCTGAAACCTGATTCCGGCTCAATCCGGGTATTTGGAATCGACGCGCTTGCTGATCCGATCGGAGCCAAGCGTATCATCGCCTGGGCTCCGGACGAGCCGATGCTCTACGATCGCCTGACGCCGATGGAATATCTGGAGTTCGTTGCGGGCCTATGGAACGTCGAGCCCAAGGCGGCGCGGGAGCGGGCCGAGTCGCTTCTGAAGCTGCTCGGGTTATGGGAATCCCGCAGCCAGCGTTGCGAGGGCTTTTCCCGCGGTATGAAACAGAAGGCGGCGCTGGCTGGCGCCTTTATCCACGAACCGCGCCTGCTGATTCTCGATGAGCCCCTCACCGGTCTCGACGCTGCGGTCGCTCGGCAGGTCAAGGACCTGCTGCAGAGCCGGGTACAGGCCGGCGCAACCGTGATCCTGACCACGCATATCCTCGAGGTCGCCGAACGGATGGCCGACCGTATCGGCATCATCCAGAACGGCCGCCTTCTCGCCGAAGGCACTCTGGATGAGCTACGCAAGCTGGGCGGCGCGCGCCAGGAAACCCTCGAAGATGTGTTCCTGGATCTCACCAGCGCGGGGGACGCAGTCACAGCATGATGGGCGCGCCGGGTTCTGCTCCCTGGTTGTTAGGCTGGGAACTGCGGCTGGCCTGGCGTGGGCTGGTGGCGAAGCGGGCGGGGCGCGGGTTCGCCGCCTGGGCCTCCTTCGTGGTTTTCGCGGCGATCATGCTAGCCCTTGGCGTGCCTCTCGGCCGTTTCCTGAGTGAGATAGATGCCGTCGACAGCCCGCCCTTCGTGGTTGTCACTGCGGCGGGCGCTGCAATGGTGTTCCTGTTGATGCTGTCCCAGGCCCTGGCCGCAGCGGCGGATACGCTCTACGAGCGCGGTGACTTGGACCTGCTTTTTTCCTCGCCGGTCAGCCCGCGCAAGGCGCTGGCGGTGAAATTCCTCAGCGTGGCCCTGAACCTGTTCTTGTCCTTCGGCGCCTTCGCCGGCGCGATGCTGGTCAGCGCCGCCTTCATCGCAGGCTTCCGCTGGCTGGGCGCCATTGGTCTGATGGCGGCGATTGCTTTGGCGGCGACCGGAGCGGGCCTGGTGCTCGCAATTGGTCTTTTTCGCATCATCGGGCCGCGCAAGACGCGGACGGCGGCCCAGATCGCCAGCGCCCTGATCGGAGCGGCGATCTTCGTGGCGATTCAGGCGCGGATGATTCTCGGCGGGGGACATGGGGGTCCATGGCGGGAGTTGTGGGCCGCCGCCGCGGCCGGACGCCTGCACCCGCCCGCATTCGCCGCCCTGCCTCTGCGCGCAATGCAGGGCGACCTCGCGGCGCTCAGTGCGCTGCTCGGCGGCGCGATCGTCATCTACCTCGGCGCCAGTCTGTGGCTTGGCGAGCGATTCGTCGGTGACGCCGCGGCCGCCAAAGGCGCTGACGTTGTGACCCGCCCATCTCGGGACGAGGACGTGCGCTTCACTGCCGGAGCCTTCGCCGCCCTGGTGCGCAAGGAACTCAGGTTGCTGCTACGGGATGCGGCCTTGCTATCACAGGTGTTCCTGCGGATTCTTTACCTGATCCCGGTAGCGATACTGCTTACCCGCGCCGCCCGACAGGGTGAGGCGGTGGCCATTCCCGGCGCCGCCGCAGGCGTGGTGTTCCTGGCGGGTCAGGTGGCGGGCAGTCTGGCCTGGATCACCATTTCCGCCGAAGAGGCGCCCGATCTTCTCGCCGCCGCGCCGACTCGGGCTTCCACGATAATGCGGGGCAAGCTCACGGCCGCCCTGACGCCTCTGGCGGTGCTGATGGTCGGCCCTCTGGCTCTCGTCACATTCATGTGGCCCCGAGTCGGCTTCGTCACCACCCTCGGAGCGGCGGCGGCGGCAGCTTCCAGCAGCCTGATCAACATCTGGCATCAGAAGCCCGGTCGGCGCGGAGAATTCCGAACCCGTCGCGGCTCCACCTGGTACGCCATGTGGGCCGAGGCCTCGGTTTGCGGTCTCATCGCCATGGCCACCGCCCTGGGTGCGATGGGCGTGATCTGGGCGCTACCGCCAGCCTTCATGGCTGGCGGCATCCTGCTGCTCCTGCGCCGCAATGAGCGCCAGATCGGCGAAATGTTGCGCGCGACCTGAAGCCTGGCCGAGCGCACATTCACTTCGTCAGCCGCCCGCCTTCGCCTGGGCTTGACGGGCGACCGTGAGCACATAGGCGCGGATATCCTCGGCCTGGGTCGGTGTCAGGAACCGCGAGAAACTCGCCATGCCACGGCTGGACCTGGCGCCATTGATCACCACCGACTTCCAGTCCGCCTCGGTGCGCAACATCTGCGAGCGCTTCAGATCGGCCAACCAGGGTCCTGAAACGTCGCGACCGTGACAGGCGAAACAGTTGCGATGATAGGCCTCATACCCACGGGCGACGTCCCCGGCGCTGGTCACGCCGGCAAGATCTACGGGCGGCGGGGCCACAGCCGACTTATGCAACGGCGCAATGGCGGTTCCGCCCAGCTTGAACACCAGCAGTCGGCCCGGCAGTCGCGGCCAGGGTCGCGAAAGCCCTGCGGCGGCCACCCCGCCGGCGCCGCCATTACCGACCATGACCGCGACATATTGTTCGCCTTTCAACTCATAGGACATGGGGGCGGCGATCACCCCATTGAGCGTCTTGTGGCTCCAGACCTTTGCGCCGTTCGCCGCATCGAAGGCGTCGAGTTCGCCCTCGCCGGAGCCTTGGAACACCAGACCGCCGGCGGTCGCCAGGGTCCCACCGTTCAACACCCACTGGCGGTTCACCGTCCATCGCGCCTTTTGCGCCACCGGATCCCACGCCACCAGCAGGCCCTTCGGGGTCGCCTGATCCGGTGTCAGCGTCCCTCCAGGTCCAGGCGGATCCTTTGGCGCGATGTCGACGCCCAGGTTGGATGCGCCCGGTCGGTAGGTGAATCCGGGGTCATTAGCGTAACCCAGCGGGATTGAATGGACCGGAAAATAGACCAGGCCGGTCTTCGGGCTGAACGACATCGGGTGCCAGTTGTGAGCCCCGAAGGCGGAGGGAACCACCAGGGCCGGCGCCTTCTCGAAGCGCGATGCTGGGTTCTCGATCGGCCGGCCGGTGGTCAGGTCGATGCCGCTGGCCCAGCTCACCGGCGCATAGGGCATGGCCGATATCAACCGCCCGTCAGCCCGGTCGATGACATAGAAGAATCCATTTTTCGGCGCCTGCATCAGCACCTTGCGCGGCCGTCCGTCGATGGTGAGATCGGCCAGCATGATCGGTTGAGTGGCGGTGTAATCCCAGGTCTCCGCCGGTGTGGTCTGATAGTGCCAGACGTACTCGCCGGTGTCGGGTTTCAACGCCAGAACGGACGACACGAACAGATTGTCGCCCTTGCCGCCGGAGCGCAGTCTGTGGCTCCAGGGCGATCCGTTTCCGACCCCGAAATAGGCGATGTCGAGAGCCGGGTCATAGGCCATGCCGTCCCAGACCGTTCCACCCCCGCCGGTCTTTTTCCAAAGGCCTTCGCCCCAGGTGCCCGCCGCCTTTTCTGCAAGCACCTTGTCGGACGCCGCACCATCAGGTTTTCCCTCGGGATTCGGCGTCGTGTAGAAGCGCCAGACTTGCTTTCCCGTGGCGGCGTCATAGGCGGTGATATAGCCGCGGACGCCGTATTCCGCCCCGCCGTTGCCGATCAGCACCTTGTCCTTCACGATCCGCGGGAAGCCGGTGATCGTGTAGGGCTTGGTCTTGTCTGTTGTCTGGACAGACCAGACTTCCTTGCCGCTGGCGGCGTCCAGGGCGATCAGGCGGCCATCCAGGGCGCCCAGGTAGACCCGGCCCTTCCACACCGCCACACCGCGGTTGACCACGTCGCAACAGGCTTCAAAGCCTCTGGATCCATCGACCTTGGGATCAAACGACCACTTGAGCGCGCCGGTGGCGGCGTCATAGGCGTAGACCTTGGACCATGCGGTGGAAGTATAGAGCACGCCATCCACGACAATCGGCGTGGCTTCTTGTCCTCGGTCCGTGTCCACCTCGGCATACCAAGCCAGTCCAAGCTTTCCGACCGTATCAAGATTGATGCGGTCAAGCGGGCTGAAACGCTGTTCATCATAGGTGCGGCCGGGGGCCAGCCACTCGGCGCCGTTCGCGGCCGCAGCCATACGGGCGGCGTCCACGGCGCCGGGCCCACTGGGCTTGTGACAGGCCGCCGCGGCTACCATCAGGGCCAGCGTCAGCACGAGACGGATACGCTTCATCAGTCCTCCCAGATCGACGGATCAGCGGTCATTTTTCAGCACTATGAGGCTCAGTGCGCCAAGGGCAAGACCATTGGGGGCGCCGTTAACTCCTGACTCAGGTCTCCGAAACTCCGCCTTTACCCCGGTGCTGTACCAATTCGCGACATAAAGAGCCTCGTTCAAAGAGACGAGCGTCCAGTACGGTGGGTGTTTTCGAATGACCAAGACGGTGCTCGTCGTTGACGACGATCCGACTCAACGCAGGCTGATTCAGGCGGTCCTGGAGCGGGAGGGATTCCGCATCGATCAGGCCGAGACCGGCGATGCCGCTATCGATCACCTGAATCGCGGCGCGACCCCTGACCTGATCCTCCTCGACCTGGTCATGCCCGGGATCAGCGGGATCGATGCGCTCAAGGAATTACGCGTCCGCGGCTACAACCAACCGGTGATCGTCATCACCGCCAAGGGCGGCATCGACACCGTGGTCGAAGCGATGCAGGCCGGCGCATGCGACTTCTTCGTCAAGCCAGCCTCTCCGGAACGGATCATCGTCTCCATCGGCAACGCCCTTTCCATGGGGGCTTTGAAGGGCGAAGTCGACCGGCTGAAAAAGCGTGTGCAGGGGCGCACCACCTTCGACGACCTGATCGGGGCGTCTGCGCCCATGATCATGGTCAAGCGCCTGGGTGAACGGGCTGCGAAATCTTCGATCCCGATTCTGATTACCGGGGAGTCCGGGGTCGGCAAGGAGGTGATCGCCCGCGCCGTCCATGGTTCATCGGAGCGCGCCGGCAAGCCCTTTGTGGCGGTCAACTGCGGCGCCATCCCTGAAAACCTCGTCGAGTCGATCTTGTTCGGCCACGAAAAGGGAAGCTTCACCGGCGCCCATGACAAGCACCTGGGCAAGTTCCAGGAGGCCAATGGCGGAACCCTTTTCCTCGACGAAGTCGGGGAGTTGCCGCTGGACGTGCAGGTCAAGCTGCTGCGCGCCTTGCAGGAGAGCGAGATCGACCCGGTTGGGGCCAAGCGCTCCGTGAAGGTGGATGTGCGCATTGTTTCGGCCACCAACCGCGACCTGGGTCTGGCTGTGCGCGAGGGACGTTTCCGAGAGGACCTGTTCTATCGCCTGAATGTCTTCCCAATCGAGGCCCCGTCCCTGCGCGAGCGCACAGGCGACATCCCCGCCCTGGTTGAAGCCTTCATCCGCCGATTCAATGTCGAGGAAGGTAAGTCCGTCGCCGGGGCCTCGTCGGAGACCATGGCCTTCCTCACCAGCTTCGAGTGGCCCGGAAATGTGCGCCAGCTGGAGAACGCGGTCTACCGCGCCATTGTGTTGGCCGACGCACCCTATCTGCAGCCACATGATTTCCCGTCCATCTCGGGCGTCGCCGCGCCGCCGCCGGAATACGAAGCGGCCGCGCCGGCCCAACACGCCACCAACCCGCCGTCATCCATAGAGCTGCTGACCGAGATCGGAAGGGACGCGCCTGTGCGAATCCTGGACGGCCGCGGCCATCTGCGAACCCTGGAGGAGATCGAACGAGATCTCATCCAACTGGCTATCGAAATATATGCCGGTCACATGAGCGAGGTAGCACGCAGGCTGGGTATCGGGCGGTCCACACTTTACCGCAAGGTCCGCGAACAGGGGTTGGATGAGGTCTTAAAGGGGCACGGGGATGTTGATGAAGGGGCTACCGCCGCCGACGGTTGAACACGGCCTGGCAGCATTGATCGGTCAGTACAAATACGCGGCTAGGGCGTTTCCGGCCCCTTGCGCCGGCCTCGCTGCCGGTTGGAAGACGCTTCGCCTTTCGCTTTCGCCGAGATCTCCTTCAGCTTGACGTGCTGGCGCATTGACAGCGCCTCACCCGTCCCGCCCTTCTCGGGGTCACCAAAGGCCCGGCCATAGCTTTTCAGCCGGTCCTCAACCGATCCCAAGAACTCGCCCTCCCACTCGGAGAGGGCCACCCCGGCGCGGTCGGCCATGCGGCGCGCACGCTTCAGGGCGCTCAGCGCGGCGCGCTTGGCCTGCGCCTTCCGATCCGGTGGTTTGCGCTTCAAATCTCGCCGAGCGCCGACAGATACAGGTCGAGAATCGCCTCCTCCTCCTGACGCTTGGCGCGATCCTGCTTGCGCAGCCGCACCACCTTACGAAGGATCTTCACGTCGAAGCCGTTACCCTTGGCCTCGGCGAAAACCTCCTTGATCTGCTCCGCCAGTTCGCCCTTTTCCACCTCCAGACGCTCGATGCGTTCGACTATGCTTTTCAGTTGGCCTTGCGCCGAAGCGTTAAGCACGTCGATATTGGGGCTGTCGTCGGCCATGATGGCGCCTCTCAAGGAACAGGGGGTTGCGCAAGGCCGCGGACCCTAGTGCCTTTCGGAGGCGATGTGGAGACCATGATGGCCAAAACCCGCCCCACCCAACAGGAAGCCGAAGCCGCCGTGCGCGTGCTGATCGAATGGGCCGGCGACGACCCCGGTCGCGAAGGGCTTTTGGAGACACCCGCCCGGGTCGCACGGGCCTACAAGGAGTTGTTCGCTGGTTACGAGGCGGACCCTCGCGACTATCTTGCGCGGACCTTCGAAGAAGTGGCCGGCTATGACGAACTGGTCGTCCTGCGCGACATCCGGGTGGTCTCATTCTGCGAGCACCATATGTTGCCGTTCCTGGGCAAGGCCCACATCGGCTATCTGCCGACCGATCGCGTGGTCGGCATTTCCAAGCTGGCCCGGGTGGTTCAGGGATTCGCCCGGCGCCTGCAGATTCAGGAAAAGCTCACCGCCCAGATCGCCGGCGCCATCCAGGAAATCCTCAAGCCCCGCGGTGTTGGCGTAGTGATCGAAAGCGAACACAGCTGCATGACCATGCGGGGCGTGAACACCCCCGGTTCCCGCCTGACCACCAGCACGCTGTTGGGCGTGGTGCGCGACGACCCGAGAACCCGCCAGGAATTCCTGGAATTCGTGCGCGAAGGACGTGGGTAGGCAGACGGGCCGTTACAACTCGGCGACGCCAGCTATCCTGCTGGCGGGCGTACGACGCCGTGGAGGTCGCAGGCGTTGCCCCAGAGCACCTTGTTGCGATGTTCGGGCTGAATGCATTGCACGCGAGCCTCGACGATCTCGGCCAAGTCCCGCCCGGTGGTCTTTGACTGACCATAGAGGCTGGTGCGATGGGGAAAATCGGTCTCGAACATCAGCCTGTCGGGCCCCACGAACTCCAGCAGCGCGCCGGGGCCAGCCTGTTCGAACCAATAGGTGAGGTAGACCTGACGGCGGAAATAGAAGCTGGGTGGTTCTTTGAATTCCGGCCGCTCCTTGTCCATGCCGGTGGCGCGGAAGTGCCAGTCAGCGGCCTCCAGCAGGAAGGGCACATAGCCGAAGCCAGACTCCGCCGAGGCGATCCTCAGGCCCGGAAAGCGCAGCAGGATGTCGGAAAACATGATCGTCATCAGTACGTCCATGTTGTCCAGGAAGGCGGTGATCGAGCCGATGGAGGCTGCCGCCGCATAGCCGAGATTGCGCCATTCGGGATTGTAGAGCCGCTTTCGATTCAGGTCGTCGCCGAACCCGCCATGGAAGGCGAGGGGAATTCCGGCGGTTGCGCAGGCCGCCCAGATCGGGTCCCAGGCCCGGTCGGTAATCAGCGGAAGGCCCATTTCCTGCGGCCTATGCGGGAACAACACGCCCCGATGGCCCATCGCCACCGCCCGCTCAAGCTCCTGCACAGAGCTGCCGACTTCCTGCAGCGGCAACAGGGCGATCGGGACCAGCCGGCCGTTGGACGATCGCGTCCAGTCGGCGATCCAGTCGTTGTACGTGCGCACGCAATGGTTCAGCACCTCCGCGTCCCGTATGGACAGCAACCGGCCCAGCACGACACCCGCCACGCCGGGATATAGCACCTGGGCCCAGAAGCCGGTGTCGTCCATGTAGGCCAGACGCAGGGACGCATCGTTGACGGTCGTTTTCGCCTCGCCGGCGTAATATTCCTCCTCGGAGGGCCTTCGCGGCTTGGAGACCCGGTGCTCGCCCACCCACATGGCGACCATGCCTTCGGCGTCGGTCTCATAACGGGGAACCTCTTTCTCGCGACCGCGTGGCGCGGCGCGTGTCCACAGATCCACGGGTTCGACCACATGGGCGTCAGCATCCACCAGAAAATGCCGGGGCATGGGACATCCTCCATCGCTGGGCTGTTCGACCGACGCTAAGCCTAAGGCTGCGCGGGCGTCATGCGCCACACCTTCTTCCCTGATGCGCCCTCGTCCTCGACCCTGAAGCCTAGGTGAACATCGCCATTCACCACCCACTCATGTGCGGTATGCGAGTTGCGAGCCGTCCGCATCTGGCGGAAGCTTGCGCTGCAGTAGTATGGGTGCGGCGGCGAAAGTTCGGAGGACTTCAATGATTCGCAGAACGGCTCTGGCTGCGTTCGCGGCAGCGGCTGGTCTGTTCGCTGGATCGGCCTCGCTGGCCGACACCGCGATCGACGGGGTGTGGCGCAACCCGAAGAATTCCGTGCACGTTAAGATCGCCGCCTGCGGAGCGAATGCGGCTTGCGGCAATGTGATCTGGGCCAGCGAAAAGGCCAGGCGCGATTCCCTGGAGGGGTCAGGCAAGGAACTGGTCGGGCTGCAACTATTCCGGGATTTCGTTCATCAGGCCAGCGGCAATTGGAAGGGCAAGGTGTTCGTGCCCGACATCAACGCCACGTTCAATGGCACGGCGGTGCAGGTGGACGGGTCCACATTGCGCGCAAGGGGCTGCTTAGTGGGCGGCCTGCTTTGCAAGACTCAGGTCTGGCGGAAGATCGAGGGGTGACGGTCGCGCCCGTCACGGGCCGACCGAAATCGCATCAGCCCTGTTTGGCCTTGAACCGCGGGTTGGTCTTGTTGATCACATAGACCCGGCCCTTGCGGCGCACGACCTTACAGTCGCGGTGGCGAGTCTTGAGCGATTTGAGGGAGCTTCTGACCTTCATGACCCGTATCCACGCCGAACGACCCCGGTCGGCCGGGGATTGAGAGCGGCGGCATATACGGGCGGCCTCCGCCCAAGTCAACGCCGAAGCCGCCGGCGCGGGCATGGGATAGTCGGACCGGGCGGATGCGCCTATAGGTGACCCATGGATCGTCGTTCTTTCATGGCCTTCATTTTGGCGGGATGCGCCGCCCCCGCGAGCCAGACAGTATCGCAGCCGGCGCGCGACGCTGAGGCCGCCAACCGCATAGTCACACCTGTTCCGCCGACGCTGACCCCCTCCGGAAGTGAGAACTTCGACCGCTGGCTAAGCGGATTCTGGTCAAAGGCCGTGGCGGCGGGCGTGCCCGAGGATGTGCTTGGACGGGAACTGAAGGGACTGGCGCCGGACGACCGGGTTTCGGCCCTGGATAGCCGCCAACCGGAATTCTCCAAGCCGGTGGGCGACTATATCAAAGGCGTGGTCACGGAGGATCGCATCGCGGTGGGGCGCCGCAAGCGCGCCGAGCTCAGCTTCCTGCCGGCGATGAGCGCACGCTACGGACCACCCGGTGACATCACCATCGCCATCTGGGCTATGGAGTCAGGCTTCGGGGCGATTCAGGGAAACTTTGATGTGGTCCGCTCCATGGCCACCCTGGCCGCCGACGGCCGCCGGCGCGGTTTCGCCGAGGATCAGCTCATCGCCGCCTTGAAGATCATCGCCTCGGGAGAGCAGCCCAGGGGGCGCCTGGTGGGCTCTTGGGCCGGCGCCATGGGCCAGACCCAATTCATTCCGACAACGTTCCTGAGCACCTCCGTCGACGGTGACGGCGACGGTCGTCGCGACATTTGGGGCTCGCGGGCGGACGCGCTCTGCTCGGCCGCGAATCTGTTGGGCGCTGCGGGCTGGCGGCGCGGCGAAGACTGGGCCCGTGAAGTCACGGCTCCGCCGGGGTTCGACTTTGGCTTGACCGAGGGACCTCGCGACACCGTTGCGCAATGGGGTGAGCAAGGCCTGAAGCGCGCAGACGGCCGGGCTTGGACTTCCATCGACTTGGCCGCTCCCGCGCAACTGGCGGCGCCTGCTGGCGCGGCCGGTCCGCTGTTCCTGCTGTTCGCCAACCACTTCGCCATCCGCAAATACAACAATTCGATCGCCTACGCGCTGGGGGTCGGCCTGCTGGCCGATCGTTTCGGAGGCGCGGGTCCTCTGGCGCGCGCCTGGCCGGCGGAGACACCTTTGGCGCTCTCCGACCGCATCGCGGCGCAGCAGGCGCTGGCCAAACTCGGATTTGATCCGGGCGCGCCGGACGGGGTCGTGGGCCTGAACACCCGGGCGGCGCTAAGAGCCTGGCAAAAGGCCAACGGCATCACCGCCGACGGCTATCTGTCCCTGGAAATGGTCCGGCAGCTGCGCGGCGCGGCGGCGCTCTAGGCGGCGGGGCCTTCGTCACTGCGCTCCAGGGCCGCCTGGGTCGCCGCCGAGGTTCCCGCCGGATGCGGGTCCGCCGCGCGCAACTGGGGATTCCGGAAGGCGTAGACGACCATGGCGGCCATCGTCATCCCCGCGAACAGGAACGGCCCCGGCGCCCAACCTTTGTAGGCCAGCACGAAGAATGGGGCGAAGACGACATTGACGCCGTTCACCGCGCCGATGGCGCCGGCGGTGCGGGCCTGGTCCGCCTGCCCCACCGCGAGGGAAGCGCCAGCTGTGAAGCCTGGCCTCGCCAGGCCGAACCCCAGGCTGGAAATTGCGTAGCCGGCCACCGCGATCCAGTAATCCGGCGCCATGGCCACCACCAGATTGCCGGCCGCCGCCACCACGACACCCCAGCGCAGCAATTGGCGCGGAGTCATCTCGAACATTGGGATTAGGCCCCACTGGGCTAGCAGGCTGGCCACCGCGCCAAACATCATGGCGATGGCGATGAACCCGTGAGCCTGCAGGGGGGCGATCCCAAGCTTGTCGATGATCAGGAATCCCAGGGTCTGGCCCTGGCCGCTCTGGCAGATGGACACGAGAAATCCGTAGATCAGGAACGGAATCACCCGCCGGTCTCGCCAGATTGGCGGCCTGAGGCCCTCTTCGGGATCCCGCTCGGCCTCAAGCGGCGGCCGGCTTTCCGGCAAGCGCAGCCACAACAGCACCCACAGGGCAACCCCCAGCAGGGCGAAACCGAACAGCGGGCCGGACAGACCCACGAACGGCAGGACGAACAAGGGCGCCATGAACGGGCCGAACACTGTGCCCAGACCGAATCCGCCGGCCAGGCTGGACATCGCCTTGGTGCGCCCCTCCGGCGGCGTGTGTTCAGCCACATAGGCCTGGGCCGCCGGGTTGGCGGCTGAGCCGAACAGGCCATTCAGGGCCCTGAGAATGAAGAACAGGCCGAAGATAGTAAGCGGCGCCGCCATGTGCTTCAGGCCCGCCAGCACGACCACGGCGCAGACTACTGTCGAGACCGTGAAGCCCGCCACGCCGATCAGGATCATCGGCCGGCGGCCATGGCGATCGGACGCCCGGGCCCAGAACGGAGAGGTGATCGCCCATAGCAGCGACGAGAACGAGAACACCGAGGCCGCAAGCACATCGGGAATCCCGATCTCCCGCGCGATCGCCGGCATCACCGAGATCAGCCCGGTATTGCCCATGGCGGTCACCACGGAGATGCCGAAGAGCAGAGTGAAGGTCGACCGCGGCAGGCCGCCGCCCGTCTCTAGGGAAGAGGACATTCGCCGCTGTTACGCCGCGCCTGTCCCGACGCAAAGGGGCCGTTAAGCATTAACGCCCATGCTGAGCCGCAATCACTCCTGGGGCCGGCAATCCATGTTTCAGATCATCGGGATCGTGCTGCTGTTCGGCCTAGTGTTCGGCAGTTACCTGATGTCGGGCGGCAACCTGGCCGTGATCATCCATGCGGCGCCGCACGAACTTATGGCGATCCTGGGTGCGGCGGTGGCCGCCTTTATGATCTCCAACTCGATGACCACGATCAAGGCGACGGGCGGTGGCTTCGCTACGGTGTTCGCCGGGCCCAAGTGGAAGGCGGCCGACTACCGCGACCTGTTGTCGCTCCTCTTCCTGCTCACCAAGACCATGAAGTCAAAGGGCGTGATCGCCCTGGAGAGCCATATCGAGAACCCGCATGACTCCACCATCTTCTCGCGGTTCCCGAAGATCTCGAAGGACCACTTCGCCGTGGACTTCATCTGCGACACCCTGCGGATGATGACCATGAACCTGGAGGATCCACATCAGGTCGAGGACGCCATGGAGAAGCAGCTGGAGAAACATCACCATGAAGCCCTGGGCCCCGCCAACGCCCTGACCGCCATGGCCGACGGCCTGCCGGCCCTGGGCATCGTCGCGGCCGTGCTGGGCGTCATCAAGACCATGGGCGCGATCACCGAGCCTCCCGAAGTGCTGGGGGAGATGATTGGCGGCGCCCTGGTGGGAACGTTCCTGGGGGTGTTCCTGGCCTATGGCCTGGTGGGGCCGATGGCGACGCGGCTGAAAGAAGTGATCGACGGCGACGCAGCTTTCTACAGGATCATCCAGGCCACCCTGGTGGCCCACCTGCACGGCAACGCCGCGCAAATTTCCGTCGAGATCGGCCGCGGCAACGTTCCGTCGGATGCTCAGCCCAGCTTTGCGGAACTGGAAGAGGCCCTGTCGGCCATCCCGAACGAGTGATGATTCGCGCCGACCGTCAGGGCGCGACGACCGAAACAAAAAAAGTGATCACGAGCGCGTGAATAAACCACTTGCGCCCAGCGCAAAGCACGGCATATTCCTGGTCACGCGCCGGTGATCGCAGTTCGGACCATGGAAACATGGCGAGGCGGCGAAAGTCGGGCGTTCAACACCTTCGTCTAGGGGACAGGTACATGACCTCCGCCATTCTTCGTAATCTGCTCGTCGCCGGCGCCGCCGTCGGCGCTCTTTCTGTCGCCGCCTGCAACAAGCCGGCGGAAGCGCCTGCCGCTGACGCCGCCGCAAATGCGACCGACGCCGCTGGCGCCGCCGCTGACGCCGCCGGCAATGCCGCTGACGCCGCCGGCAACGCCGCCGCCGCAGTGGCTCCGGCCGCTGACGCCGCCGGCAACGCCGCCGCCGCAGTGGCTCCGGCCGCTGACGCCGCAGCCGCCGCCGCGGCTCCGGCTGCTGACGCCATGGCTGAGAAGAAGTAAGCTTCTCGACCCAATATGCGTTACGGAGGGCCGTCCGAAAGGGCGGCCCTTTTCGTTTAGCCGACGATGTACGCCGACAGCCCGCTTGAATGGACCGAGGACGGCCAACCGCGTTCGCGGCGCTTTGGCGACATCTATTTCTCCGCCCATGACGGGCTGGCGGAAACCCGCGCTGTGTTCCTGCAAGGTTGCGACCTGCCTCAGGCCTGGCGAGGCCGGCGCCGGTTCGTGGTGGGTGAGCTGGGGTTCGGAACCGGACTCAACGTCGCCGCCCTCCTCGACCTGTGGAGGCGCGAGCGGCCCGCGGACGCCCACCTGCATATCTTCACCGTTGAGGCCTATCCGCTGTCCGCTGGTGAAGCCGCGCGCGCGCTCAGCGCCTGGCCCGAACTTGCCGAGACGGCGGACCTGCTGATCGAGCGCTGGCCGGGCCGCGCGAACGGCCTGCACCGCATAGACCTGCCCGAGTTCGCAGCGGTGATCGATCTGGCGGTGATGGAGGCGGCGGAGGCGCTGAGCGGCTGGACCGGCCGGGCCGACGCCTGGTTCCTGGACGGCTTCGCGCCTGCCCTCAATCCTGACATGTGGCGTCACGAGGTTCTGAGCCTGGTGGCGGCCCGCTCGGCCCCGGGGGCGATGGCGGCCACCTTCACGGTGGCGGGCGAAGTTCGACGCGGCCTCGCCGGCGCAGGGTTCGAGGTGGCCAAGCGGCCGGGGTTCGGCCGCAAGCGCGAACGGCTGGAGGCGCGGGCGCCCGGCCGGGCGGCGACGGACCCCACACACGCGAAGGTTATGATCATCGGCGCCGGTATCGCAGGGGCCTCGGCGGCGCGGGCCGTGCGGGCCCTGGGCGGCGAGGCGGTGGTGATCGACGCCGAGGGCCCCGGCGCCGGCGCCTCTGGCAATCCCGCCGCCCTGGTGACACCGGGCCTCGACGCCGGACTTGGGGCCAAGGCGCGCCTGTTCGCCCAGGCGTTCCGTTCCGGCGTTCGGCTCTATGCCCGCCACCCGGAAGCGATCCTCGGACAGGGCGTGCGACAACTGGCGGCCAAGCCAGGCGACGCCGGACGGTTCGCACGGGTCGCCGCCAGCGATCTCTTCGAACCCGGGTCAATGCAGGCCCTCTCCGCTGACGGCGGTCTGGACCTGTGCGCGGCCCTGGTCATCGACCCGGCGCCGATCCTCGCGGCCTGGTGCGGCCAGTCGGTGCGCGCCCGCGTGGCGCGGCTGGATCGGGACGGGGCGGGCTGGTCCGCGCTGGACGCCGAGGGCCGCTTGATCGCCCGGGCCGACGCGGTGATCCTCGCCGCCGGCCTGGGAAGCCAGGATCTCGCCGCGGCCGCCCCAGCGCTGACGGCGGTCCGCGGCCAGTTGAGCTGGGCCGAGGGCGTCAGCCCACCCCGCGCGGCGGCCTGGGGCGGCTATGTGGTTCCGGCCCGTTCGGGCCTGCTGTTCGGCGCCACCCACGACCGGGGCGAGACCGGTTCGGACCTGCGCGCAGCCGACCACGCCCGCAACCTCGCCACGCTGGCGGCGAAGTTTCCAGATCTGGCGGCCGATATCGACCCGGCCCGGCTTGGCGGCCGCGCCTCCATCCGGGCGGCGAGCGCCGACCACCTGCCGCTGGCGGGCCCTCTCGAAGACGGATTGTTCCTGCTCAGCGGATTTGGCGGGCGCGGGTTCACCCAGGCGCCATTGCTTGCCGAGCATGTGGCGGCCCTGGCGCTGGGCGCCCCCTCACCGCTCCCGGCGGCGCTGCAGGCGCTGGTGACGCCCTCGCGTTTCGCCGAACGGGCCGCGCGCCGGGCGCATTCCGGTCCGACGAAGGATGCACTATGATGGTCTCAAGCGGGCGGGCGTCCGGAGGAACATGACCATGAAAGGCAAGATCGCCCTGACGGCGGCCGCCGCCCTCACCCTCATTACGCCGAGCATATGCGCCCCGGCCCAGGCGGCGACGGAGCGGGTGAAGAACAGCTGCTTCCATGCCCGCAACATCTCCAACTTCCGGGCGCCGGACAACAAGACCGTCTATCTGCGGGTGGGCGTACGCGACATCTATCAGCTGGACCTGTTCGGCGCCTGTCCCGACGTGGACTGGAACGAGCAGATCGCCGTCGCATCGCGGGGCGGCCCCTGGATCTGCACCGGCTTCGACGCCGAGATCATCAGCCCCAGCAGCATCGGTCCGCATCGCTGTCAGGTGCGCACGGTGAAGAAGCTGACGCCCACCGAGGTCGCCGCCCTGCCGAAAAAGGCCCGGCCTTAGGCTGAGCGATGGGACGGCCTCGGAGCCGCGGCGAAAGGTGCTAACGACTTGCGGCGAAATGTGCATTTCGTTAGCACCTCGCCGAACCTAAATAGCTTGAAGAATCCAATATTTAATTGTCCCAAGGTGTAGACACCGCTTGCGGTGAGTCGGCGTATTTCAGGGTGTGAACAGCACCTTGGATTTTCGCCGTCAGTCCCAGTCGCCGGTTCCCAGGGCCTTGGGCACCAGGTCGGGGTTTTTCTGGGCCCAATAACCCTTTCCACGATCAGCGCGGATTTTCTCAATGACATGGCGCGGGGGAAGCCCGGCCTTGTCCGAGAACCGTTGCGGGGCCAGCTTGGCGGCTTGCCAGCGCAGGGCCTGGATCTGCAGGCGGGCCACCCCGACGGTGGCAGGCGTTGCCGCAGCGGCGATCTTGATAATCAGGTCGGCGTTGACCTGGGCCTGATGCTCTCGCGCCAGGCCGACCATGTATTCGAAGCTCCGATCGCGCCGCATCCAGGCGTTGACCGTCACGTGGCTGGGCATGTCTGGATCGCGGCAGATGTCGATCAGCGGCTCGCCGTGGGCGATGCGCCGGCAGATGGTTTCGGCCAGTTCCTCGCTGTAGCCCACGGGCCTGGCGCCCGGGGCGCGGCCCTCTTCGGCCAGTCGGGTCAGGGACTTGCGCAGCTTGCGCGCGGCGGCGGCGCGGCGGCTCTTCAGCGCGGTCTGTTGCGCCATGGCCTTGGCGGCGCCGAAACCGGGATTGAGCGCCGCCCATTTGTGCACCGTCACCGGCGCGGGCATGGCCGGGTCGCGGGAAATCGCCGCCAGGGTCTCGCCCGCCTCCAGGCGGCGCACGATCTCATCGCCCACCGCCTGGGTATAGCGGCTCTGGTTGGGGGCGAAACCAGCGCCGGTGGCCACGATCTGGAGACCGGGCTGGTCTTGCGGCGTGAGGGTCATTGAGGGGTCTCCGAACCGTCCCGGCCTGTGCGCCGGGCGGGGAGATCATAAGACAGGTGGGGTTGGAGATCAAGAACAAATCGGGAACATGATGAGGGCGGGTCCAGCCTCGCCCCCCGCGTCACCCCGCGACCTCCACCCGCGCCCCATGTCCGGGGGCGGCGGCGAGGCGCCGATCGCGGGTAAGGAGGTCGGCGTCGAGGGCCTCAGCCAGGGCGACGTAGGCGGCGTCATGGGCGGTGAGACCGGCGCGCAGGGCCCAGATCCTGGCCAGCAGCAGGTCGCGGCGGATCGGCAGGGCGGCGAAGCGTGGGCGCGCTAGCGCCCCCCTAAACCTTCCACACCAGGGGCAGGTTCTCGATGCCCCAGACGCCGCCGGCGTGGGCGGGCATGACGGCGCCGGGCTCGATGGAGAACTCGGGGATGCGGGCCAGCCATTCCTCCAACGCGATCTTCAGTTCGCGCCGGGCCAGGTGGGAGCCGATGCAGCGGTGGGGGCCGGCGGCGAAGGTCAGGTGGCGGTTGGCCTGGCGGGTGAGGTTGATGGTGTTGGGGTTTTCGAATTCCTCGGGGTCACGGTTGGCGGCGATGGTGGCGACATAGATGCGGTCGCCCTTCTTCATTTGAACGCCGGCGAACTCAATATCGCGGGTGATCAGGCGTGAGCCGGTCACGCTGGCGAACACCCGCAGCATCTCGTCGATGGCCTCGGGCAGCAGGGCGGGGTTGGCGCGCAGCTCGTTCTGAACCTTGGGGTTGGCGGCCAGGTAGCGGAACATGAAGCCCAGGGTGGCCACCACCGTGTCCAGCCCGCCGATGTAGAGCATGAAGACGATGCCCATGACGTCGTCGTCGGGGATCGGCTGGCCGTTGATCTTGGACTTGATGGCGAAGCCCACCAAGTCGTCGCCTGGGTTCTTGCGGCGCTCATCAATGACGCTCTGCAGATAGGCGATGATCTTGTTCAGCCCGTCCTTGCGCACCTCCATGTCCTTGGCGTGCAGCACCTGATATTCCCAGGCCAGGAAGGTGGTGCGCATCTCCAGCGGCAGATCCATCAGCTTCAGGAAGATGGAGATGGGATAGGGCCGGGCGAACTCCTCCATGAACTCGCAGCGGCCCTTGGCGCGGAAGGCCTCGATGAGGTTGATGCAGAGCTCGCGAACCCCGGCCTCCATGGCGTTGACCTTGCCCGGGGCGAACAGGGGGTTGAGCAGCATGCGGTAGTGCTGGTGGCGCTCCCCGTCCAGCTCCAGGGGGATCATGTCCCAGGTGGCGCCGACGAAGCCCTGGAAATTGGCGCAGTTCTTGGAGGAAAAGGTGGCGCCGTCCTGGAACACCGCGCGGACGTCTTCGTAGCGGTGCACCCGCCAGCCGCCGCGGCCGTCATAGGCCGGATCGGGCGCGTAGACCACGCGGGGGCCATTGAAGAGCCGGGTGATGGATTTCTGCGGGTCCTCGGCGAAGCCCGGATCGTCGTCGTACTTGAAGTCGACCACCAGCTCCGGCGGCACGTGGGCGGGGATCTTGCCGTATTGGGCGACTTCGATCGCAAACGCATCCGTGGTCATGGCCGTGCTCCCATATGTTTCGCATTGTTCCGTTCCTGATACATCCGCCGGCGACAGCGCGGAAGAGCGGCGTTGACTTGGGCGACGCGCCGGTGTGGCTAGGCCGCCGAAAATGGTGGAGGCGGCATGGAATTCGGATGGTCGGCGGAAGAGGAAGCCTTCCGCGCGGAATTGCTCGCGTTCGCCGACGCCAACCTGCCGGCGGGCTGGACAACGCGGATTCCGGGCGAGGAGCCCTATTCCGACTTCACGGTGGAATTCTGCCGAAAGCTGGGCGCGAAGGGCTGGCTCGCACCGCACTGGCCGGAGGCCTACGGCGGCGGCGGGGACGTCTCACCCTGGCGGTTCACCATTCTGTCGGAGGAGCTGTGGGCGATGGGTGAACCCCGGGGCTCGCAGTACATGAACACCAACTGGATCGGCCCGGCGATCATCGCCGCCGGAACCGAAGACCAGAAGCGGCGGTTCCTGCCGCCGATCGCCGCGGGCGAAGCCCTGTGGTGCCAGGGCTTCTCCGAGCCGGGCGCCGGCTCCGACCTGGGGGCCATGTCGACAAAGGCGGTCCGGGACGGCGACGACTATGTGATCACCGGCGAGAAGGTGTGGACTTCCTACGCCGGCAAGGCCCACCACTGCTTCCTGCTGGCCAGGACCGGCGACCCGGCGGGCGAAGGCCAGGGGATCTCGATCTTCCTGGTTCCCATGGATGCGCCCGGCGTCAGCGTCGCGCCGATCCCATCCATGCTCGACATCCATGTGATCCATCACCTGAAGTTCGACGCCGCGCGGGTTTCGGCGGCGAACCGGCTGGGGCCTGAGAACGGCGCCTGGCCCATCGTGCGCGAGGCGCTGGTGAACGAGCGGGTGGGCGCGCCGCGTCACATCCGCGCCGCCCGAGTGCTGGACCAGGTGGTGGCCGCGGCCAAGGCGGCGGACCGGCTGGAAGACCGCGCCCTGGCGGCGGCCGGCGAGGCCCGGGCGGTATGCCTGGCGGCCCGCGCGCTGGTTCACAAGGTGCGGCAGATGGGCGCCGGCGGGCGCGATCCCGGGGCGCTGGCCTATCTGGCGCGGGCGGCGGTGGTGGACGCCGAGCGGGCGGTGGCCGACGTGGCCGCCGACCTGGCGGGACCTGAAGATCTGACGAGCGGCAGCGTGACCGACGGCGAGTTCCGCACCGCCCTGATCGCCGGCCTGGGCGGCGGCAGTTACGAGACCCAGCTCAACCTGGTCGCCCGGCTGTGGCTGAAGCTTCCGAAGGCGGCCTGAGATGGATTTTGAACTTGATGGGGCGCAGGCCGCGGTGTTGGCGCGGGTGGACGCGGCCCTGGCCCAAGGCCCCGAGGACGAACTGTTCGAGCGGCTGCGATCGGCGGGTCTGGCGGCGCTGAACCCGCTTGCGGCCACGCTAGCGGCGGAGCGACTGTCCAGGGCCGGTGCGGTGACGCCGTTCGCGGTTCACGCCCTGGTGCTGCCGCTGCTGTTCGAGACCGACCCCGGCGGGGTGGCGGCGATCGCCGGGACGCGGGGCGAGGGACCGGTGGCCTTCGGCGCGCAGGCGAACCTGCTGATCCGGTTCGAGGGCGACACGGCCGCGGCCTACCGTTGCGATCCGGCGCGTGGAACCGCGACGCAAGCAAACTACATCTATCCGCTGGGGCGCGCGGTCCCGGAAGGTCAGGCGATCGGCCGGGCGCCGGCGGCGGCGGTGCGGCGGCGGATGCGGCTGGCGCTGGCGGCGGAGGCGGTCGGCGCGCTGGATGCGGCGCTGGCGATGACCGCCAGTTATCTGACCGGGCGCGAGCAGTTCGGCCGGCCGTTGGGCGCCTTCCAGGCGCTGCAGCACCGGGCGGCGGAGCTGGCGGTGCGGGTGGAGGGCGCACGCTGGCTGACCCGAACCGCGGCCTGGAGCGACCAGGACGAGGACGCAGCCCTGGCCGCCGCCCATGCGACGAGGGCCGCGCGGCGCATGGCCTGGGAAGCGCACCAGCTGCACGGAGCCAGGGGGTTCACCGACGCCTACGGCCTGGGCCGACATACGCTGCGGCTGCAATACCTCAGCATCGCCATGGGCGGCCCGGGCGCCCATGGCGGCGACGCCGGCCGGGCCCGCTGGCTATAGGTTGCGAAACTCTGGCGTCCGCTTTTCGGCGACGGCCGCTTTTTTCTCCGCGGCGTCGGCGGTGGACTGGGAGATGAACACGGCCCGGTGCTCCACCTCGATGGCCTGCTCCAGGGAGCCCACCCCCTGGTTCAGCCACAGGGACTGTTTGGTAAGCCACACGCCGATGGGGACGTTGAGCTTGATCTGTTCGGCGAGCGCCAGGGCCTCGTCCATCAGCTGATCGTCGGGCACGGCGCGCAGGCAAAGGCCGATCCGCTCGGCCTCGTCAGCCAGTACGGGTCGGGCGGTGAGCAGCAGTTCGGCGGCCCGCTGGGCGCCGATGGCCCGGGGCAGCATCCACGACAGGCCGCCCTCGCAGCCGGTGGCGGCGTTGTGGATCAGGTTGATGAACTTGGCGCTGGCGCCGGCCAGGCAGAGGTCGGCGGCAAGAGCAAAGGCGTAGCCGATGCCGCCGCAGGCGCCGTTGACCGCGCAGATCACCGGCTGCGGCAGGGTCTTCATCAGCACCGGGATACGGGCCAGTTCGGCCAGCATGGTCTTGGTGAATTGTGCGGGGCCGACGCCGGGCGGGACCCAGGCCGGTACGCCCACCGCCTCGGTCATGTCATGGCCCGAGCAGAAGCCGCGGCCAGCGCCGGTGAGGATCACCACGCGGGTGTCCAGGTCGTAGCGCAGGGCCTCGAAGGCGCGGAGCAGGGCCTGGTACATGTCGAAGGTGAAGGCGTTCAGCCGCTCGGGGCGATTGAGGGTGATGCGGCGCACGCCGGGCGCCGGATCGTCGACGAGTATGAAGTCCATGCCACCGCTCCGTTCAGGCCGCGGCGAGATGAGCGGAACACGGCCGCGATTGCAACGGCGCAAACGGGGCGGTCGGGGCGCCAAAGATGACGCAGGCGTCATTTTCAATTGACGCATGGCGCGGCCTCGCCGATCCTGCAGGGGCAGATGCGGGAGGCTCAGGGCATGGCGGGCGGCGATATCACCAAGGACAGCGTCTATGACGCCGTGGCGCCGGGGAATTTCGCGGCCTTCCTGGACCTGGACCGCTATGGCGCGCGCACCGACGCCTTCGACCGCATAATCGCGCTCACCCACGACCACTTCTGGGATCCGCTGGACAAGCGCTACATTGACTACGACGTCCCGTTCGACATGGAAAACGAGATGCTGCTGCCCGAGGCCTTCATCATCGGGCTGGGGACCAACTACGTTTCAGACAGACTTAGCGACTGGAAGACCCGGGTGCGGTTCGCCAACACCTCGGTGCTGTGTTCGATGTCCTCGATCCTGCACGGGGAACAGGGCGCGCTGAACCTGTCGGCCTCGCTCTGCCACATCCTCAGGGACCAGGGCGCCCAGGAATACGCCGCCAACCAGACCCGAGAGGAGGCGCGCCACGTCACCGCCTTCGCCAAATACATACACACCCGCTGGGGCCGGCCGATCGCCTGCGGCCAGACCCTGCAGGACCTGCTGAGCGAGATCATCGGCGCGACTGAGGTCTACAAGAAGATCATCGGCATGCAGATGCTGGTCGAGGGGCTGGCGATGGGAGCCTTCGCTACGTTCTACACCCACTGCCGCGACCCGCTGGCGCGGCGGCTGATGCAACTGGTGATGACCGACGAGGCCTTCCATCACAAGTTCGGAAAAATCTGGGCCGACCGGACCATGCCTCACCTGAGCCAGGCCGAGCACAATGTGGTGGAGGACTGGGCGGCCCACTGTTTCCAGGTGCTGCTGTTCAACCTGGTGGCGCCCACCCAGCAGCGCGCGATCTATGAGGAATTTGGCCTAGACCCCGACATCGTCATCGCCGAGGTGGCGCAGATCCTCACCGACGAGAAGCGCCGGGAGAAGATGGCCGAACAGACCGACATCTTCCGGGTGCTGGTCAAGACCTTGCTCAACGCCGGAATCATCACCGAGCGGACGCGGGCCTTCTACGCCACCTATGTGGACCTGGACGAACTGCGCCGCGAGGGCGCGCGGATGGTGGGCGACGACATCGCCGACGAGGGCGTGGCGATCCTGCGAGAAATCAACTTCCGTGACCGGGGCCGCAAGCTGGCCGCGGTGGGGTAAGGGACCTTGGACAATCCGAACCCGGCTTGATTTCGGAACGAAGACCGAACAGATTGCCGCCATGGACGCGCCCGCCTCCCGACCTGAGACCACCGTCACGGTGACCCGCGGCGCGGCGCGTCTGCTGCACGCGCTGGGCTTTGCGGCGCTGGCGGAGGTGACCCTGCCCAATGGGCGGCGCGCGGACCTGATGGCCCTGGGCCGGCGGGGCGAAATCTTCATCGTTGAGGTGAAGTCGGGGCTGCACGACTTCCGGTCCGACCAGAAGTGGGGCGAGTATCTGGCCTATTGCGACGCCTTCGCCTTCGCCGTGGCGCCGGAATTTCCCCGCGACCACCTGCCGGCTGAGCCCGGCCTGATCGTCGCCGACGGCTTTGGCGGGGCGGTGATCCGTGAACCGCCCCGGGCGGCGCTGGCCGGCGCAAGGCGCAAGGCGCTGACCCTGGCGTTCGGCCGGTTGGCGGCGATGCGCGCGGCCGGCGCAGCGACGACTCTGCTGGAGTAAATGGCGCTTCAGCGCGGCGCGCGCTTGGCCAGGATCCGCTGCAGGGTGCGCCGGTGCATGTTGAGCCTGCGGGCGGTTTCCGAGACATTGTGGCCGCACATTTCATAGATCCGCTGGATATGCTCCCAGCGCACCCGATCGGCGCTCATCGGGTTCTCTGGCGGGGCCGGGACATCGCCGCGGGCCAGCAGCGCGCGGGCCACATCGTCGGCATCGGCGGGCTTGGACAGATAGTCCACCGCCCCGGCCTTCACCGCCGCCACGGCGGTGGCGATATTGCCGTAGCCGGTCAGCATGATGATCCTGGAATCAGGGCGCAAACCGCGCACCGCCTCCACCACCGACAGTCCGGTGCGCGACCCCTCCGCGCCGGGGCGGCTGGTCAGGTAGGGCTCGCCCAGCCGCGCCAGAATCTCGGGGGCGAATCCGGGACCGTCATCCCTGACCTCCATTGACACGGTCTCGGCGTCAAAGCGGGCGGTGATCAGCACCTCAGATTCGGCGAAGTCTACGGCGTTCTCCACGAAGGTGGTCATGGCGTGCAGCACCTCGGGCATCCGCCAGATGTCCGGCGCCGGCGATCCGGCCGCGCCGGACACAATCGCCTCGACCCGAACGCCGGGGGCGCTGGCATGAGGTTCGATCACCTCGTGCAGCAATTGCACGAGACTCATGCGCTCATGCATCTGGTCAGCGGTTTCGGGACTGTCTGTCAGCCGTTTGAGAATTTCGCGGCAGCGGTCGGCCTGGGCTATCAGCAGCTCGGCGTCTTCCTTGACCCCGGTTGTCGGGGCTTCGCGGGAAAGCTCCTTGGCGACGATGGAGATGGTCGCCAAGGGCGTTCCCAGTTCATGGGCGGCGGCGGCGGCCAGGGCGCCCAGGGCCGACAGCTTTTGTTCGCGCGCCAGCACCGCCTCGGTCACATCCAGCGCCAGGCCCATGCGGGCGGTTTCCAGGGCCGCCTGACGCACATGGCCGGCGACCAGGGCGATGCCCATGATGCAGGCCAGGGCGCCGGCCAGCCGCAACCCTGGCGGAGCGGCCTGGAACGGTCCGCCGCCGCCGTGGGGCGCCCAGGCGAACATCGCCAGACCCACCGCGGCGGCGACGCCGAGAAGGCCCAGCAGCAGAACCGACCGCTGCGGCAACGAGGTGGCGCCCAGGGCGATCGGGGCGATCAGGAACAACATGAAGGGGTTGGCGGCGCCGCCGGTCAGGCCAACCAGGAGGGTGATCTGGACGATGTCGAAGGCCAGCTGCAGGGTCGATTCGCGGTCGGAGCAGAGCCTCTGCCGCGGCGAGGTCAGGGCGCTCAGGAGATTGAACCACGCCCAGGCCCCGACGATCGCGAAACAGGTCAAGTAGGGCGCCTGAAGCTTCATCAGGACGGCGCCCGCCCCCAGGCCCAAAACCTCGATCCCGATCAGCAGCCAGCGCATACCCACCAGGGTGCGCAACCGCAGGCGGCCGCGGCGCGCACCGCCCCCTTCGCGCACGACCTCTGCTTGCGCGGCGGCCTGCGCCGGCCTAACGAGACTGGGCGCGGGGGCTTGCCCCTCGGGCGCCGGGATCCATTCGGAGGCCATGGGCGCCCAGGATCGCCCGGATCGAACCGCAAGGCGAGCCCTTACAGGAATTGAGCCGTGTCACGCTTCCGCATTTTCATTCTCCTGGCCGCCGTCCTCGTCCTGGCGGCGTTGGCGGGCGCGGCTATTCACGGCGCAGGCTCAGGGAACGGCAATCAGGCGGTGACCATCGGCGGCCCATTCCAGCTTGTCGACCAGGAAGGCCGGCCGGTCACCGAGCGGGCGCTGAACGGCAAGTGGAGCGCGGTGTTCTTCGGCTTCACCTATTGCCCGGATGTCTGCCCGACGACGCTGCTGGCCCTGGCCCAGACGGAGGATCTGCTGGGGCCAGGAGCAAAAGATCTGCAGACCGTATTCATCAGCCTCGATCCCGCGCGCGACACGCCGTCACAGTTGAAAAGCTACCTCGCAAACGATTCCTTTCCGAAGCGACTCCTTGGGCTCACCGGCAGCCCGGCGCAGACGGATGCGGTCGCGAAGGCCTATCACGTCTTCTACGAGAAGGCCGGCGAGGGTGCGGACTACGTCGTGAATCATTCCACCATGACCTATCTGATGGCCCCCACGGGGCGATTCGTCTGCGTCCTGCCGTACGGCCTGACCCCGGAACAGACCGCCGAACGTATTCGAAAGGCCATGCGCGCCGGGCGGGACGCTCAAAGCTGTTGAAAGCTGGACTCTATTAAGCTCGACCGCCTATGCTGCGGCGCACAAGGAACCGTGCATGCTTTATTCCCTCTACGAAGCCAGCTTTTACCTCAGCACCCCGTTGCGCACTGCAACACGACTGACGCGGGATTTCTGGGGCTCGCAGGCCAATCCGGCCCGGGATTCAGCGATTGGCCGCCGAATTTATGCCGGCGCAGACCTGCTGGCCAATCTGACCCGGCGATACGGTCGGCCGGCCTGGGGGATCAATTCCGTTGAAATCGACGGCAAGCCGGTCCGGGTCCGCCCCACCGAAGTCTGGTCGAGCCCGTGGACCAAGCTGATCCACTTCAGCCGCGACATGTCCGACATGCGCGCCGCCGGCCGCCGCGAACTGGAACCGGCGGTTTTGATCGTGGCGCCCCTGTCCGGCCACTACGCCACGCTGCTGCGCGGTACGGTGCAGGCTTTCCTGCAGGACCACGAGGTGTTCATCAGCGACTGGTCCAACGCCCGCGACGTTCCGATCCTGGAGGGCCGCTTCGACCTTAACGACTATATCGACCAGGTGCAGGCGATGCTGCGCCGGCTAGGTCCGCGCCCACATGTGGTGGCCGTCTGCCAGCCCGGCCCCGCCGTCCTGGCCGCCACCGCCCTGATGAGCGAAGACGGAGACGAATGTCGCCCGGCCACCATGACCTTCATGGGCTCGCCCATCGACGCGCGCCTGTCCCCCACGGTCACGAACAAACTGGCGGAGGAACGCCCCTTCGCCTGGTTCGCTTCGAACATGATCTACACCGTTCCGCCGCCGCATCCGGCGATGGGACGGCGGGTCTATCCGGGGTTCGTGCAGCTCTACAGCTTCATGAGCATGAACGCAGAGCGCCACCAGGAGGCGCACCGCCGCTATCTGATGCACCTGATGGACGGCGACGGGGACTCCGCGGACAAGCACCTGGATTTCTACGACGAATATCTTTCAGTGCTGGACCTCACCGAGGAATTCTACCTGCAAACCGTCGACGAGGTGTTCCAGCGCTACACCCTTCCCAAGGGTGAGATGCGCCACCGCGACCGTGCGGTGCGGCCGGCCTCGATCAAGGACGTGGGCCTGCTTACCGTCGAGGGCGAACTGGACGACATCTCAGGCATCGGCCAGACCCAGGCCGCCCACACCCTTTGCTCGGGCCTTCCGGACGCCTTCAAGCGCGATTATGTGCAGCCGCGCGTCGGCCACTATGGGGTGTTCAACGGCAAGCGCTTCAACGAGGAAATCTATCCGCGCGTGCGCGCCTTCATTCGCGAGGGCGAAAAAGGGTTCAGCCAGAAGGTCCTCGCCGCCTAGACCCTTTCCGGATCCGCTGGAATCAGCTGATCCGGATAAAATGGGTCAATCTTGAAGTGAGTAGAGCGTGACGCTGTTCGGCCGCGCGTTCGCAGACGGGGACAAGCTGGACCTGGACGGCGCGGTGGTGCGCCTGAAGGTCAACCCCCGGGCGCGGCGCATCTCGATCCGCCTGGACCGCAAGACCGGGGAGATCGTCGCGGTTTCGCCCACGGCGCGGCGCCTGGCCGAGGCCGTCGCCTTCGCCCGCAGCCGCGACCAATGGATCGCCCAGCACCTGGCCGACCGGCCGCAGGCGCAAGCCCTGACCGCAGGGATGATGATAGAGGTATTCGGCGCGCCGGTGGCGCTGGCGGCGACTTCCGGCCGAGCGCGCTGGCTCGAGTCGGACGACGCCGCGCCGGCGCGGATCGTCGCAATGGGCCAGGGCGAAGGCTTCACCCGCGCGGTGATTCGGCAAATCCGCAAGCGCGCCCTCGTCGTGCTGACTGACCGGACCGTGGATTACGCCGCGCGCCTTGGCGCCGCCACACCCCAGGTGGCGGTCACCGACACCCACTCGCGTTGGGGCTCCTGCACGCCGGCCCGGGCCGGAACGGCGCCGGCGATCCGCTATTCCTGGCGCCTGGCGCTCGCCCCCTTCGTGGTCGCCGACTATGTGGCCGCCCACGAGTGCGCCCACCTTATCGAACCCAACCACGGCCCGCGGTTCTGGGCGCAGGTGCAGGCCCTGGTGGGCGACCACCGGCCGCACCGGGCCTGGCTGCGGGCGAACGGCGCGCGGCTGCACGCGTTCGGGCGGGTTTCAAGAATAGACTAGGTCCTTCTCCCGCAAGGGAAGTCGGGGCTTACGGCGGAAGTCGGAAGCAAGCGTTGCGGCGCCTGACTTCAGAACGGCGGGTCGTCGTTCTTCGGCTTGGCGGCCGGCTGGGCGGGTTCTGCGGGCTTGTCCAGGATGTCGCCGATGGGATCGCCGGGGGCTGGCGCCAGGGGCGGCGGTTCGATCACGCCGCCGGGTATGGGCTGGGTCTTCAGGCGCGGCAGGGCGGCGGCCATGTAGGCGCGCCAGACGCCGGCCGGCGCGCCGCCGCCAGTGACCTTCTTCATGGAGGTGTTGTCGTCACGGCCCAGCCAGACGGCGGTGACGAAGCCGCCGGTGTAGCCAATGAACCAGGCGTCGCGGTAATCGCTGGTGGTGCCGGTCTTTCCGGCCAGATCGTAACCTGCGATCGCCGCGTGGGTTCCGGTGCCCGAAATGATCACCTGGCGCAGCATCTGGTTCATGTACTGAAGCGCCGGTGAGCCGATGACGCTACGGCGGGGCGGCTTGTCTACGCCATGGTCATAGAGAACCCGCCCGGTGGCGGTGCGGATGCGCTCGACCCCATAACCCCGGGCGTAAAAGCCGCCGTTGGAAAAAGGCGCATAGGCCTGGGCCATCTCCACCGGGCTCACCTCGACGGCGCCGAGGGCCATGGAGGGGTCGAGCTGGATCTTGGAGGTGATTCCCAGGCGCCGCGCGGTGGCGGCCACATTGCCGGTACCCACCTCATTGGCCAGACGCGCGGCGACGGTGTTGATCGACTGGGCCAGGGCGTTCTGCAGGGTGAGGTCGCCCAGGTATCTGCCGGTGTAGTTCTTGGGTTCCCACGCGCCGATCTTCAGGGGTTCGTCCTTGACCACCATGTTCGGCGCGCGGCCCTGCTCCATGGCCGTCAGATAGACAAAGGGCTTGAACGACGAGCCCGCTTGTCGCCGCGCCATGCCGGCGCGGTCGAACTGACTCTGAGTGTAGGAGGCGCCGCCCACATAGGCGCGGATGCGGCCCTCACCGTCGACCGACACCAGGGCTCCCTGTTGCACTCCTTCCTTGGCCGCCGCGGCCACGCCTTGACGCAGGGCGGCTTCCGCCGACGCCTGCAGCGGCAGGTCCAGGGTGGTCTCCACCACAAGATCCTCGGTGGGCTCGCCCACCAGGGTGCGGACCTGATCGTCCACCCAGTCGGTGAAATACTGGGCGCGCTGATTGGCGAGGGTCGGATTGACCCGCACCGGGGTGGCGAAGGCCCTGGCGCGCTCCTCGGCGGTGATCGCGTGGCTGCGCACCATCTCGTCCAGCACGATGGTGGCCCGCCGCTCGGCGCGCTCGGTGGCCGAGACCGGACTGTAGCGGCTGGGCCCCTTCATCATCCCGGCCAGCAGAGCGGCCTCGCCCAGGGTCAGATCCGATGCGGATTTTCCGAAGTAGCGCTGGGAGGCGGCCTCGATGCCATAGGCGCCGGCGCCGAAATAGACCCGGTTCAGATATAGCGACAGGATCTCGCGTTTGGAGAACTTGGCCTCCAGCCATACCGCCAGGATCAGCTCCTGAGCCTTGCGCCGATAGGTCTGGGCCGGGGTCAGGAACAGATTGCGCGCCAGCTGCTGGGTAATGGTCGAGCCTCCGCGCAGAGGGCCGCCCGGATGACTGACATTATAAATCTGTGAGCGGAGGATGCCCCAGGGATTGAACCCGAAGTGGTAGTAGAACCAGCGGTCCTCCACCGCCACGAAGGCCTTGGGCACATAAGACGGCAGCTTCTCCAGGTCGACAGGCGGCGCGAACTGGCTGCCGCGCACGGCCACCATGGCGCCGGAGCGGTCGAGGTAGGAGATGGAGGGCTGGCGCTTGACGTCATAGAGCTTGGATGTGTCCGGCAGGTCCATGGCGAACACGGCGAAGAAGGCGACGACGAAGATCGCCGCCCAGACGCACAGGGTCAGCACCAAGTAGAATAGAGCCTGCAGGGGCGTTCGCCTCTGCCGTGGAGGGCCCGGGGGGCCGCCGCCGGGCCCGGTCCGCTGCGCCTTGGCCATGTCTCGTTCCGCTCGTGCGCCCCTGCTCCCGGGACGACGTGTATCCGATGCCCGTTAAGCGCGCGACAAGATTGACGAGAGGTGAACGCGGGGCCCGCGAAGGATTCTTCCGGCACGGCGGCCGCCTCGGTTGCGGCGCCCAGGATCGCATGCTATCAGGCGCGCGGCTTTGGGCCGGGGGTCTTATCGACTCTACGGTTCAGTGTGCTTTTTCCAAGCGCTTTCAAGCCTTTAGTCCGTGGTGGAGCTCCGCTGCGGCGTTTATTGATACGCACCGGGCGGACAACCAAGTGGCGGATGATTCCAAGGTGTCGAATGTGGGCGAGCGATATGCTCAGGCCCTGTTCGATCTGGCGAACGATGAAAAGACGACGGCGGCCGTGGAGGCTGACCTGAAGTCCCTGAAGCGCGCGATGGCGGACAGCCAGGACCTTAAGGTCCTGTTGACTTCGCCCGCGTTCACCGCGGACGCGAAGGGCGCCGGACTGGCGGCCATTGCGGCCAAGGCCAAGTTCCATGCGACCACGGCCAAGTTCCTTGGCCTGCTGGCGGCCAACGGTCGGGCGAATGCGCTGGGCGGGGTGATCACAGCCTTCGAGGCGCTGTCGGCCGCCGCCCGCGGCGTGGTCTCCGCATCAGTGGTCACCGCCCTGCCGCTCACCGCCGCCCAGTCCAAGGGCGTCGCCGCCGCACTACGGCAGGCGCTCGGCAAGGACCCGGAAATTGAAACCCGCGTCGACCCCCTGATCCTTGGCGGGATCAAGGTTCAGGTCGGCTCACGCCTGTTCGACGCTTCACTCCGTTCGAAGCTCGATTCCCTCAAGTTCGCCCTCAAGAGAGCGTAAGAAACATGGATATCCGCGCCGCCGAAATCTCGGCCATCCTCAAGTCGCAGATCGCCAACTTCGGGCAGGAGGCCGACGTCTCAGACGTAGGCTCGGTGCTGTCCGTCGGCGACGGCATCGCCCGGGTCTTCGGACTCGACAACGTCCAGTCGGGCGAAATGGTCGAGTTCCCCAAGGCCGGGGTGAAGGGCATGGCCCTCAACCTCGAACGCGACAACGTGGGCGTGGTGATCTTCGGCCAGGACCAGGCGATCAAGGAAGGCGACGAAGTCCGCCGCCTGTCCGAGATCGTGGACGTTCCGGTGGGCCGCGGCCTGCTGGGCCGCGTCGTCAATCCGCTGGGCGAGCCCATCGACGGCAAGGGTCCGCTGAAGGACGTCGCCGAGCGCCGCCGGGTGGACGTGAAGGCCCCCGGCATTATTCCACGCAAGTCGGTGCACGAGCCGGTGCAGACCGGCCTGAAGGCCATCGACACCCTGATCCCCATCGGCCGCGGCCAGCGCGAGCTGATCATCGGCGACCGCCAGACCGGCAAGACCGCCGTGGCGATCGACACCATCCTCAACCAGAAGAGCGTCAACGCCACCGGCGACGAAAGCCAGAAGCTCTACTGCATCTATGTCGCCATCGGCCAAAAGCGCTCGACGGTGGCCCAGATCGTCAAGACCCTCGAGGAGCGCGGCGCGCTGGACTACACCATCGTGGTGGCCGCCACCGCCTCCGAGCCGGCCCCGCTGCAGTTCCTGGCGCCCTTCTCGGGCTGCGCCATGGGCGAGTGGTTCCGCGACAACGGCATGCACGCCGTGATCATCTATGACGACCTGTCCAAGCAGGCGGTGGCCTATCGCCAGATGTCGCTGCTGCTGCGCCGCCCGCCGGGACGCGAGGCCTATCCGGGCGACGTGTTCTATCTGCACTCCCGCCTGCTGGAGCGGGCCGCGAAGCTGAACGAGGACAACGGGTCCGGCTCGCTCACCGCCCTGCCGCTGATCGAGACCCAGGCCAACGACGTGTCGGCCTATATCCCCACCAATGTGATCTCGATCACCGATGGCCAGATTTTCCTTGAGACCGACTTGTTCTTCCAGGGCATCCGGCCGGCGGTGAACGTGGGCATCAGCGTCAGCCGCGTGGGCTCGTCGGCGCAGATCAAGGCGATGAAGACCGTCGCCGGTCCGATCAAGGGCGAACTGGCCCAATACCGGGAAATGGCCGCCTTCGCCAAGTTCGGCTCCGACCTGGACGCGGCCACCCAGAAGATGCTGGCCCGCGGCGAGCGCCTGACCGAACTGCTGAAACAGCCGCAATATGCGCCGCTGGCGGTAGAGGAACAGGTCTGCGTGATCTACGCCGGCACCCGCGGTTACCTGGACGGTATCGCCACCTCCGACGTGAGCCGCTTCGAGCAGGAGGCGCTGGCCTTGCTGCATGGCAAGCACCAGCCGCTGCTGGACGCCATCCGCACCAAGCGCGAACTGACTTCGGACCTTGAGGATGAGCTGAAGGGCGCGCTGGCCAAATTCCTCGAGACCTTCGCGTAAAAGACGGAAGGTTCAGACTTGACCGCCCCAACCACCCTGGAGCGCCGCGGCTATCCGCCGCTGCCGCTCCCGTCGTCCGCCGTGACGCCGGGGGTGACAGGCGGGCGCGCGCCCTATGAGGGCTACCAGCGCGGCGTGGGGTTGGAGTACGGCGGTCTGCGCGAGGCGGTGGAGGCTCACCCTCTCTATCAGGAGGCCCTGCGCGCCGCGTCCGGCCGCACGGTAATGTCCGGCGACCGGCTGAAGAACCTGTTCCTGATCGTGGCGCTTTTCTTCGATCCCCTGGCCAGCCGCAACATCATCGAGTTCGGCTGCTACAAGGGCGGCAGCGTGCTGTTCTTCGCGACCCTGCTCAAGCGCCTCTACCCAGAGGCCAAGGTCTATGGCCTTGACACTTTCGCCGGCATGCCGGCCTCAGAGCGAGGTCTGGACCTGCATGGCGAGGGCGAATTCGCCGACACCGACATCGCCAGCATCCGCAAGACCGCCAAGTCGCTGAAACTCGACAATGTCATGCTGGTGAAGGGCCTCGTGCAGGACACCTTCCCCGCCGGCTTGCCCGGCAAGCTGGACTTCGGCCTGGCCCATATCGACCTGGACCTCTATGCGCCCATAAAGCACGCCCAGGACTCGGTCTGGGGCCGCATGACCCGCGGCGGCTATGTGGTCTACGACGACGCCACCGCTTCCACCTGTATCGGCGCCACCCAGGCGGTCGAGGAGCTGATCGCCGAACGGCGCATCCACTCCGAGCAGGTGTTCCCGCACTTCGTATTCCGCGCTGGCCTAGAGGCCGCCCAAGGACAGAGTTCGCTTCATGGCTAGCCTGAAGGACATGCGCAATCAGATCGGAAGCGTGAAAGCCACGCAGAAGATCACCAAGGCGATGCAGATGGTCGCCGCGGCCAAACTGCGCCGCTCGCAGGACGCCGCCCAGAGCGCGCGGCCCTACGCGGCGCGAATGGCGTCGGTCATCGCCAATCTGGCCGGCGGAGTCACCGGCGACGGGGCCCCGAAGCTGCTGGTGGGCACGGGTTCGGAGGCGCGCCATCTGGTGGTGGTGGCCACTGCCGACCGCGGCCTGAGCGGCGGTTTCAACTCCTCCATCGTCCGCCTCGCCCGCGAGCAGATCGGCAAGTTGCTCGCCGAAGGCAAGGACGTGAGGATCCTGACCGTGGGCAAGAAGGCCCGCGACCAGCTGCGCCGCCTGTACGGTGACCGCTCGATCGGCCATTACGACGCTGGCGGCAGCCCCTCGCTCGCCGTCGCCGAGGCGGTGAGCCAGCTGATCCGCGACCGCTTCGAGGCCGGCGAGCTGGATGTGGTCACGCTCTATTTCAGCCGCTTCAAGTCGGTGGTGACCCAGACGCCCACCGCCCAGCAATTGATTCCCGCGGCCGTGGCCGGCGAAGCACCGCGCATCGACCTGAAGGGCGCGGCCTATGAATATGAACCGGACGAGGAGGGTATCCTCGCCACCCTGCTGCCGCGCAACATCACCACCCAGTTGTTTTCCGCCATGCTCGAAAACCAGGCCGGCTTCTTCGCCGCCCAGATGACGGCCATGGACAACGCCACCCGCAACGCCGGCGACATGATCGCGGCGCTGACGCTGAAATATAACCGCACACGCCAGGCGCAGATCACCAAGGAGCTGATCGAGATCATCTCCGGCGCCGAAGCGCTCTAGCCTTCAAGAGAGTTGGATCAAATGGCCACCACCGCAACGACCGCCAAGAAGCCCGCCGCCCCCCGGAAAACGCCGGCCAAGTCCGCGGCCGCCCCCAAGGCGCCCGCCGTGAAGGCGGTCGCCGAAGGCCGCATCGTCCAGGTCATCGGCGCCGTCGTCGACGTGGAGTTCTCCGGCCATCTGCCGGCGATCATGAACGCGCTGGAGACCACCAATATCGACCAGCGGACCGGTCAGCCCTTCCGACTGGTGCTCGAGGTGGCCCAGCACCTGGGCGAGAACACCGTGCGCACCATCGCCATGGATACCTCCGAGGGCCTGACCCGCGGCCAGGCGGTGACCGACACCGGCGCCAGCATCACCGTGCCGGTGGGCCCGGCGACTCTCGGCCGGATCATGAACGTGGTGGGCGACCCCATCGACGAGGCCGGTCCGATCGCCACCACCTACACCGCATCGATCCACCGCGAGGCGCCATCCTTCGCCGAGCAGGCCACCTCGGCCGAGATCCTGGTCACCGGCATCAAGGTGGTGGACCTGCTCTGCCCCTACACCAAGGGCGGCAAGATCGGCCTGTTCGGCGGCGCGGGCGTGGGCAAGACCGTGACCATGCAGGAGCTGATCAACAACATCGCCAAGGCCTATGGCGGATATTCGGTGCTGGCCGGCGTGGGTGAGCGCACCCGCGAGGGCAACGATCTCTATCACGAGATGATCGAGTCGAACGTGAACGTGGATCCGAAGATCAACGGCTCCACCGAAGGCTCCAAGTGCACCCTGGTCTATGGCCAGATGAACGAGCCCCCCGGCGCCCGCGCGCGCGTGGCGCTGACCGGCTTGGCCCAGGCGGAATACTTCCGCGACCAGGAAGGCAAGGACGTGCTCCTGTTCATCGACAACATCTTCCGTTTCACCCAGGCGGGTTCGGAAGTGTCGGCGCTGCTGGGCCGCATCCCCTCGGCGGTGGGCTATCAGCCGACCCTCGCCACCGAGATGGGTAACCTGCAGGAGCGGATCACCTCGACCTCGAAGGGCTCGATCACCTCGGTGCAGGCGATCTACGTCCCCGCCGACGACCTCACCGACCCGGCGCCGGCCACCTCCTTCGCCCACCTGGACGCCACCACGGTGCTCTCCCGCGACATCGCCGCCCAGGCGATCTTCCCCGCCGTGGACCCGCTGGACTCCACCTCGCGGATCATGGATCCGCTGGTGATCGGCGAGGAGCACTACAACGTCGCGCGCCGGGTGCAGGAGATTTTGCAGCAGTACAAGGCGCTGAAGGACATCATCGCCATCCTGGGGATGGATGAGCTGTCGGAAGACGACAAGCTGATCGTGGCCCGCGCCCGCAAGATCCAACGCTTTCTGTCGCAGCCGTTCCACGTGGCCGAGCAGTTCACCAACATGCCCGGCATCTTCGTGGCCCTGGAGGACACCATCCGCTCATTCAAGGCGGTGTGCGAGGGCGAGTACGACCACCTGCCGGAACAGGCCTTCTACAATGTCGGCACCATCGATGATGCGGTCCGCAAGGCCGAACAGATGGCTGAGGAAGCCTAGGGCATGGCCGATAAGCTCAACTTCTCTCTGGTCTCACCGGAGCGCGAACTGTTCTCCGGTCCCGTCGATCAGGTCGATGCGCCGGGGTCAGAGGGCGATTTCGGCGTCCTGGCCGGTCATGCTCCGTTCATGACCGCCCTGAAAGAAGGACGCCTGACGGTGCACAACGAAGGCCGCCTGACTGTGTTCGAAGTGAGAGGGGGGTTCGCGGATGTCACGCCCGACGGCCTCACAATTCTCGCAGAGCATGCCGTCGAGGCCAGCGCGTAAGCCGCCAACCAATCGGGGTTGACGTAGGGGGAAGTCTATCTCCATCGTCCGCCCTTTCGACGCCGACCAGCAAGGGATTGCCCATGCGTACCGCCCTCGTCAGCCTGATCGCCCTTTCGGCGCTCGCCACTTCCGTCGCCGCGCAGGCGCCGACCGCCGCACCGCCCACTGCGGCGCCCGCCACCGAACCGCCCGCGACGGCGGCCGCTGCGCCGGCCGCGACACCTCCCGTGACGCCGCCGGCGCCCCAGGAACCGGCGCCCCCGCCGCCCACTCTGCCCACCACGGGCGACGGCGCGGTGGTCCTGCAGGTGCTGCAGAATGTGTGCGTGCCTTCGGTCAAGGCCAACGGCGGACTCGACGCGCGGGCCAAGGCCGCGGGCATGAAGAAAGGCAAGAACGGCGCCTGGGTCCTCGCTCTGGGCGGGGCCAAGGATTACACGATCACCGTCCAACCACAGGGCTCGAACCGCAATGTCTGCCAGTCAGAGGTTCGCTATGCCATCGGGGCTGAAAAGCCGATCATCAGCGCCCTGAATGTCTACGCTTTCCTGCACGATCCGGAGATGCCGCTGCAGCGGAACGACTACACGGTTGACGCGACCAACAAGCGCATCACCCTGTCGTGGGAGCACTACACGGACAAGGAATCCACCGGTCTGGTCCTGGTTCAGCTGAAAAACCCGGATGGAACGCCGCTGAACGCGCGGTATGACACCGCCACCCTGCTTTACAGCGAACGCACGTTCTGAGCCTGTCCCCGGGGCGGGCCTGACCCGATCCCATGTTCCGGATCGGGTGAGAACGAGCTGATCCGAACGAACGGTTGGATGTCGAGGACTTAGAGCGCGATCGGCGCTTCGGCCGGCATCCTTTCGCGGCGGTCGCGCTCAAGCCAGTCCAGGACCATTGATGCGGCGCCGGCGTCTTCCTCCGCCAGGAGCCAATGACCGACACCAGGGATAACCTCGCAACGGCCGCCGACACGGTCGGCCGTGCGCCGCACGCTGGCAGGGGCGTGGATGCGGTCGTGTTCGCCCACAAGGACCAGGGACGGCGCTTTGAGCGGACCCTGGCCGATGCTGGTGGTCATCAGAGGATCCGACCACCAGTTCAGAACCTCGGCCAGCGCGCGCCCGCTTTCCGGGCGCAGGCGCGCCAGGGTCGCGGCCTGCGCCGGTCCGGACGCGCGGTCGAGGCCATATTCCAGCACAGCGCCCCGATCAGGGTGGATAGCGCCGCCCCAGAACGGCGAAATCAGCTGAACGCTGAAGGCGGCGATGGCTTCCCCCAGGCTGGCGGTCACCACCCCCCAGGGCGCCGACGGGGCCAGCAGGACCAGTGCGCGCACCCGCCGGCGCGAGGCCACCATCTGAGCCACCAACCCGCCCATGGAGTGGCCGATCAGGATCGGCGGCTGGCCCAAACCGTCGCAGTAGAGGGCGATGTCGCGGGCGTAGTCGCGCATGGACAGATGCGCCACCGCCTGGGGCGGGTCATCTGGCGCGTGGCCGCGCAGGTCGGGGCAGTGGACGTCGTAGCCGGCCTGGCGAAACCAGGCCTCGAAGTTCTCGAACGCCCAGCCGCCACAGAAGGCGCCATGCACCATGACGATCGGCGTCGACATGTTTCCCAGTTTTTCCCGGCGCCTGCGCGCCGCCTATCGAGCTTGTTCGCCCTGTTCACGACCGCCAAGCGGACTCACCGCATTGGCGATTCTCCATCTCACGCCGCGCTCACCCCCCGCGCCGGCTTGGCCGCGAACGCCTCAAAGGCCGCCGCCACCTGGTCGTAGGCCTGGCGCTTGAACGGCACGACGAGCTTGGGCGCCTCGGCCAGATAGCCCCAGCGCCAGGTCTCGAACTCTGCGGTCCCGTGTCCATTGAGGTCGAACTCGGCCTCCTCGCCATCGAAACGCAGGGCGAACCAGACCTGGCGTTGGCCCCTCCAGCCCTTCGCCTGCTTGGAGCCGCCATGGTCCGGCGGGAAATCATAGGTGATCCAGCCGTCCGTGCGGCCCAGCATCGTGGTGCTCACCGCGCCGGTCTCCTCGCGCAGTTCGCGCAGGGCCGCGTCCAACAGGTCCTCGCCGGCGTCCACGCCGCCTTGCGGGAACTGCCAGGGGTGCGGACCGGGCGTATTCACCCGCCGGCCAAGCCAAACCCGCCCATCCGGATGGAACAGCACCACTCCGACATTTGGCCGGTAAAGCTCAAGCGATGTCATCTTCTCACTGCGAAGGCCGAAGCCGGGGTCAGTTGGTAGCCGCGGCTTTCCACTGCTTCAGCCCAATGCGCGACCTGCGTCAAGGTGACAGGATAGGCGAAGCCGGAACCAAGGGCCTGGCTCTGCTGCGAGGCTCCGGCCTCCAGCGCGGCCAGTTGCTGGTCGATGGCGGTTTCCGAGAGTTGCTCGTCAATGATTCGGTCGGCCGACGCCCTGGGCGGACCCCCGCCCCGGTGCGCCGCCTGACCGTCGTCAATGAAGGCCAGGCCGCGGCTGTTGAGGGCGGCGGCGAAGCCGGCGACGGCGGGGTCGGACGATAGAAACCGCGATCCAAGGTAGTTGGTCAGGCCGAAATAGCCGGTGGCGCGCGATAGCACCCACTCCAGCTTCTTGGCGGTGTCCGTAGGCGCCGCGGCGGCCAGCAAGGTGTAGGGCCCCGGGTCATTGGCGGGATAGTCCGCGGGTTCCATCGGGGTTTCCAGCAGCACCTCGTGACCCCGCGAGCGAGCGAGATCGATCCAGCCCTGCAGGCCCTCGGAATAGGGAACGAAGGACAGGGTGATTTCGGCCGGTAGGCCCTCGATGGCCTGACGCGTCGCCTTGGCGTTCAGCCCAAGGCCGCCGATAATCAGGCCGACTTTGGGCCGGCCGTTGGAGGCGAAGGGGCGAGCATAGGCCTGAAATGGCGTGCGACCATCGGCGGCGATGATCGGCAGGGGTCCGCCGGGACCGGGCGTGAACAAGCCTGCGATCGGCGCCTGGGGCAGGCCATCGGACGAAGCCGGCGCGGCTGCGTCCGCCATGGTGATGACCGCCTGGCCGGTCGACGCGGCTTCGTCCGGCGCGGGAGCCGTCTCCGAAAGCTGGAATATCTCCTCGCTGAGGCGGGTGACGCCGGCGCGGCCGGGCGCAAGCGCCTCACGCCAGCCGGGCGGCGCATGGGCGCCGGCGGCCTTGGCCAGGGACACGCGCACAATCGGCTCGCCCGCCTTGGGATCGCCGCCCACAAGGATCAGGGTGATCACCGTGGCCACCAGCAGCGAGGCCGCCGCGCCCGCCCCGATGAAAGGATTCGCCAGAGCGCGGCGCGCAAGCGCGCCGGTCCGGATCGCGGGCGCCGGACCGGCTGGTTGCGGATTAAGGTTCTTCTTTGAGAACATGGCCCCGGAGCGACATTGAAAGTCCGCAGACCGTGCGCGATTATGGTTAACGAACCTTAAGCGCCCACTCCAAACAGACCGGCCAGATCAGGGCGCCGTCTTAGCGGCGGGCGGCGCTACGGCCTTCGCGGCCTCCGCCACCCGGGCGCGGCTGACAACGTCCGCCATTTTCGCGGTGGGCTTGGGCAGCTTTGGCGTGGCCGCCACGGAGCCGTAGCGCAGCACGTCCTTGGCCCGGGCCAGCTGGAAGTCGCCTGTTTTGGTGTCATAGCTCTCCGGCGGCGCCTCGGCCGGCTCGTGGGCGCCGCGGCGGACCTTGCCCTCCTCGGCGTTGAGCGCGTTGCGGAATGAGGCCTCGCTGAACTGGAAGGCGCGGTTGGCGATGGACTGGGCCTCGTCGCGCGATTGGGCCACCTCCAGGTCCGGGTCGATGCCGGTCTTCTGGATCGAGCGGCCTGAGGGCGTGTAATACTTGGCTGTGGTCAGCTTGAGCGCGCCGTCCATGCCGCCGCGCAGGGGAATGACGGTCTGCACCGATCCCTTGCCGAAGCTGGTGACGCCGACCAGTTCGGCGCGCTTGCGATCCTGCAGGGCCCCGGCGACGATCTCAGCCGCCGAGGCGGAGCCCGAATTGATCATAACCACCATCTTCAGCCCGCCGGTTATCTCGCCGGGGCGGGCGTTGTAGCGCTCCACATCGCGCGGATCGCGGCCGCGCTGGGAAACGATCTCGCCGCCATCGAGGAACAGGTCGGAGATCCCCACGGCCTGGTCCAGGAGCCCGCCGGGATTGTTGCGCAGGTCGAGGATCAGGCCCTTCATCTTTGGATTCTTGGCCTTCAGCTCGTTGAACGCCCGTTCCGCCTCATCGGTGGTCTTTTCGTTGAAGGCGCTGACCCGCAGGTAGCCGAAATCCCCCTCCATCTTGGCGGAGGCCGACTTTGGCTTGATCACTTCACGAACGATCTTGACGTCGAAGGGGTCGGTCTTTTCCCGGGCGATGGTCAGGGTCACCGACTCGCCGGCCTTGCCGCGCATCTGCTTGACCGCCTCGGTGACGGTGAGGCCGAGCACGCTCTCCCCATTCACGGCGGTTATGTAATCACCGGCCTTGATGCCGGCCTCGGCCGCCGGCGTGCCGTCCATCGGCGAGATCACCTTGACCACGCCCTCTTCGCTGGTGACCTCGATACCCAGGCCGCCGTATTCGCCGCGGGTCTGGTCGCGCATCTCGCCGAAGCTCTCGGGGTTCAGATAGCCCGAGTGGGGGTCCAGGGAGGTCAGCATGCCGTCGATGGCGGCCTCGATCAGCTTGGTGTCATCCACCTCGGAGACATACTGCCGCTCGACGGTGTCGAGGACATCGCCGAACAGGCCCAGCATGCGATAGGTCTTGGACCGCGGCTGGGCCGAGGCCTGCGCCTGCTGGCTGACGTAGGACATGGCGCCGGCGCCGAGAACGAAGGCCGAAACGCCGATCAACAGATACTTCTTCATTGGCCTACGCCATCCTTTGCGGCCGAACCGCATAATCCAGACGGGTCATCAACCCGCCTGCGTCTTCATCCAGCGCAGCGGATCCACCGGCGCGCCCTTTTCCCGGACCTCGAAATAAAGCTCCGAGGCCGCTTGCCGCTCAGCGGGCATCCATCCGACAGGCGAACCCGCCGCGACCGATTGACCCGCCTCCACCGACGTCCGTTCCAGGCCGCCGAGTACAAGATGATACCCGCCGGCCAACCGCAAAATCATTATCACGCCCCAGCCCTTAACAGGCCCTACATATTGCACTCTGCCCTCGGCGGGGCTGCGCACGGCGGCGCCCTGGGCGGTGAGAATGGTCAGGCCTCGGGCGCGCCCGCCGCCAGTAAGCGGTGATCCGAAGTGGGCGATCACCCGGCCCGGGCTGGGCGCCAGCAAAATCTTCGGCGGCCCAGCCTTGTCCAGGTCAAGGCTGGACACGTCCGCCTGGGCGGTGGTGAGGCCGTCGTCGCCGGTCGCCAGCCCACGCAGGCCCTCGGCCCTGGCGCTCTCTGCGCTGAACATGGCCTCGCTTTCCACGGCCGTCAGCCGGCGTTGGCGGGCGATCTCGGCAGCTTCCACGGCGTAACGCTTGGCCCGAGCCTGTAACTCCGGCGTCATGGCCTTGACCATGATCGCCGCGCGCACGGCGTCGCGGGCGTCGGCGGGACTGACCAGCAGGGCGGGCGGCGGGTTGCGGCGCAAGCGTTCGAGCACCGACAGCAACCTGGCCAGTTGGCTGATGTTGCGATCCTGCTGGGCGGCGAGCGCGCTCTCCTCGAGGTTCAGACGCTCCAGGCGTTGGCGCTGGGTGAGCGCGCCCGCCGTCGTGGCGACCAGCGCCGCCAGGAATAGGGCTCCGGCGCCGGTGAGGGTGCGGCCTGGGCGTTCAGTCGCGGTGATAGGGACCTCCCGCCAGAATCGTTGCGGCCCGATATATCTGTTCCGCCACCATCGCCCGCGCAAGGGCGTGCGGCCAAGTTTGCGGCCCAAGAGCCAGGACGGAATCTGCGCCTGAAACCAAGTCAGAATCGAGGCCGTCCGCCCCGCCGATCATGAAAACGGTTCGTCGCACCCCCTGGTCGCGCAACCGCTCCAGATCGGCGGCGAATTCGCGCGAGGCCCGGGCCCGGCCGTGTTCGTCGCAGGCGATTAGGTGGGCGTCTTTCAGATGCGGCCGCAACGCCTCAGCCTCAGCGGCCTTTCCCGGCTTGCGGGCCTCCACCTCAATGGACTCCACAGGGCCAAGACCCAGGCTTCGACCCACCGCGGTGGCGCGCTCCACATAGGTGCGAACGAGTTCGGCTTCCGGCGTGCGGCCCAGGCGGCCGATCGCAAGGATGGTCAGCCTCAAGAGGCGGGGGTGCGGTGCGGTGCGTCGACCGCCCAGATCTTCTCGATATTGTAGAAGGCGCGGACCTCGGGACGGAACAGGTGGATGATCACGTCGCCGGTGTCGATCAACACCCAGTCGCAGTGCGGCATGCCCTCGACCCGAGCCTTGCCGTAGCCGTTGTCCTTCAACGCGCGCAACAGGTGGTCGGCTATGGCGCCCACATGACGGTGAGAACGACCCGACGCGACGAACAGGCCATCGGCCATGGCGGTCTTGCCCTTCAGATCGACAAAGACAATGTCCTGCGCCTGATCCTCGTCAAGGCGGGACATGATCAAATCCTCCAGGGCGCTGATACGATCCTGGGTCGGGTCGGAAGGCGGCGCGCGTAGGGCCGCTTCCTGCGCGCGTGGCGCGGCTTCGGGGGTCAGGGTGTTGGCTCCTCGGTTACTCCAGCCGCCGTGACCCTAGCACAGATGAGCGACTTAGGCAGGCGTTTCACGCACTCGTCAGTCGTGGGCGCGGGTCATGCGTTGGCGTAGCAGGGTAGAGGATTGAAAATTAAGCGGTCCTGTCAGGTAGACCCATCTTGGCGGGGGCTGTGTGATCATCCCGGCGGCGGCGCTCGCGGTGGCGCGCGCGCCGGCGAAACGCCGGGCGGCGGGCGCGCCACGGCTCTTCAACGAGATCCAGGGCCGGGCGACCACCGCGGCCGGGACCATCCGCAGGATCTGCGCCCAACCGCGCCACAGGTGGAATTCCGCCAGGCTGTCGGCGCCCATCACCCAGACGAACCGGACCCGCGGGAAGCGGGCCTTCAGGAACCGCACGGTGTCGATAGTGTAACGGGTGGCGACCCGGGTCTCGGCGTCGGAGACGATCATCCTGGGGCCCCTGGCCATGGCCCGCGCGCCGGCCATCCGCTCGGCCAGGGGGGCGAGGCCTCGGGCGGATTTCAGCGGGTTCTGCGGGGAAACCAGCCAGATCACCCGGTCAAGTCCCAACCGCTCCAGCGCGGTCTCGGCCACATGGGCGTGGCCCGCGTGGGCCGGATTGAAGGAGCCGCCGAACAGACCCACCCGCATGCCGCCCGCCAAGTGGAAGCCCAACCGCAGGCCGGCCGGCCGGCCGGCGGCGGGCCTGCGTCGGGCGGTATTGCCGCGCACCGCCGCCATTCAGGACCGCGGCGGGGTGGCCGCGCCGGCGCGGTCCAGATCCGGGTCAGCCTGGCGAACGCGGGCGCGCACGGTGAAGGCGCCGTCGCCGGCCAGCACCCCGCCGCGGGCGAACAGCCGACCGTTCTGCCAGTTGGAGAGGCCAAGTTCGGGGCGGTTCAGCGCATATTGCCCGTCCACCCAGCGCGTGAAGCCGTCGCCGACGAAGGGGGCGTCGATGGTGTCGTAGAAGCGCTGCTGGGCGGCGGCGTCCGGCGAAATCAGGCTGGCGGCGAAGCGGGGGCTTAAGGCGTTGAACAGCCCCACCGCCGCTTCGACGCTCTCCACCACGGCGAGGGCCAGTTCCGGCGTCTCCTCCCACTCCCACTCGCGGCCAAGCTCGCTTTCGGCGATAGCCTCTACAAGGGGTTCTTCGCTTCGACCGTCCGCTCGCACCACCGCGGTGCGGGCCGCCCGCCAGGCATCGGGCAGAAACGCCAGGGCCGCCGGCGTGGCGTGGACCTTGATCCCCCGGCGGCGTTCGCCGGCCCGGGTGAGGGCTTCGAGGACAACGGGAATCTGCTCCGCCGCGGCTTCCCGCGTCAGGCAGAGCACGTTCAATGTGTTGCACACCTTGCGATCCAGGGAGTGGTAGATTGCGGCATAGAGCCGCTGGGCCTCGGCGTCGGGGCCGGCCATGATCCAGGCGCCGCCAGTTCCATGCAGGCTGACCGGCGTCCCCGTCTGGCGGGCGATGGCGCCCAGCTGGGCCACGGTGGGTCCGGACCCCCGGGCGACAGCCAGCGACAGGCGCGGGTCGGCGAACATCGCCCAGCCGGCGGCATGCTCTGCCGATTCCAGCAGCACCGCGGCCCCCGACGGAAGCCCCGAGACGGCCAGAGCCGGGTCCAGGGCTTCGCGAACGATGGCCTGGGCGGTGGCCAGGGCGTCGGAGCCTATCCGGAACACCACGGTGTTGCCGGCCCGCAGCACTCCTGTGGCGTCGGCGAAGACGTTAGGCCGGCCCTCGAATACGAAGCCCACGACGCCCAGCGGCGCCACGACCTGCTCGACACTCCAGCCCGCATGGTCGATCCGCTCGATCACTCTGCCGCGCGCAGGCGTCATGTCGCGCCAAACCCTCAGGCCCGCGATCATGTCGGCGCGCATGGCCGCGGTTACGGAGAGACGGGTGGTGGAGCGGCCGCGGGCGGCGGCCTTTTCCACGTCGCCCGCGTTGGCGGCGGCGATCCGCGCCCATCGTTCATCATCGGCGAGGTGGGCGGCGAAGGCCTCGAAGAAGGCGCTGACGGCGGCGTCGGTCACCGATCCCAGGGCGTGAAAGGCCTCGAGCGCCCGACCGACCGCGGCGGACGCCAGGGCTTGCACCTCGCCGGACACCCGCAGCAGGTCACCGCTCTCCTGAACCACCAGCAGCCGGTCGCCGGGCCGGAACTGGGCCGCCAGCACCGCCGAGACCCGGCTCACCCGGTCGCCGCCCCAGATCACCGGCATGCCTGGCGTCAGGGTCTCCAGCCGGCCGGACCAGGCAGTCCCGTCCGCCTTGCGCTTGGTTTGGTCGCTCATGGCGACCTAACTAGCGCTCGGAGCGGGCGGCGGCAAACCGGAGGGGCGGCGAAGGCCAATTGAGGCAATCTGATCGAGCACTTCCTGGCGACGATCCCACACCATCTTGTTCGGAAAGCGCAGAACACGCCAACCCAAGTCACCAAGGGCGGCGTCTCGTTCTGCATCGCGCCTTGAGTCGTGGTGCGGACCATCCGTCTCTACGATGAGCCGATATGTCACGCAGGCGAAGTCCGCAAAATACGGACCGACTGGGACCTGCCGGCGGAACTTGAGGCCATTCAGCCGGCGGTCCCGAAGCAGACGCCAAAGCAACGTCTCGGTTGCCGATGGGTTGCGCCGCATTGCGCGCGCACGGGCAAGGGCGGCGGGGTCTTGCATGGCCTGTATATTAGAACAATACAGGAACATCTTCAACCCTTCTCCCTGTAGGGAGAAGGGCTGCAAATGGCCTTGGTTAAGGCGTTCGAATCCAATGGTCGGGGAATTCCACCCACGCAGAGCGATTGTGAACCTTCGCCTCAATCTGCGGCTCCGGAAGGGGGATTTCCGTAAACGCGCCGCCCGCCACGCCAGTCTGCCCCGGCATGAATGCGGCGGTCCAGAACAGGGTCGTCCCGCAGCGAGTGCAGAATGATCTCACCTGCTCTTCACGGATTCGGTGCGCCGAAAAAATCCCCCTGCGCCTTGAGAATCTGAACGTCATGGAAATAGGCAGACCACCCAAACGCTGAACCGGTGCGCCGCCGGCAATTGTCGCAGTTGCACACGGCGTTTAGCGTCGGTTCACCCGACACCCTGACAGAACAAACGCCACAGCAACACGTCGCTATTCGAACCATCCGCCTGCCTCACCGTCTCCCGAACAACCGCTCGATATCCGCAAGTTTCAGCTCCACATAGGTGGGTCGGCCATGGTTGCACTGGCCGGCGTGGGGGGTGGATTCCATTTCACGCAGCAGGGCGTTCATTTCCGGCGCGGTCAGCCGCCGCCCGGCGCGGACGGAGCCGTGGCAGGCCATGGTCGAGCAGACCTCCTGCAACCGCTCGCCAAGCGCCAGGGCCTGGCCGTTTTCGGCGATGTCGTCGGCGATGTCGCGGATCAGGCCTGTGGCGTCGGTCTCTCCCAAGAGCGCCGGGGTCTCGCGCACCAGCACCGCGCCGGGACCAAAGGACTCCACCATCAGCCCCAGGGCCGCCAGTTCGTCGGCGCGGGCCACAACCCGTTCGGCGTCTGCAGGGTCAAGCTCCACCACCTCGGGCATCAGCAGCGCCTGGCGCGCCACCGGACCCTTGGCCATTTCGGTCTTCATCCGCTCATAGACCAGCCGTTCATGGGCCGCATGCTGATCGACCACCACGATGCCGTCGCGGGTCTGGGCGACGATATAGGTCCCGTGCACCTGCGCCCGGGCCGCGCCCAGGGGGAAGTCCACCGGGTCCACCACCACCGAGGCGGTCTGCGCCTCAGACAGGCCGGGCCCGAAATCCTCCGCCCGGGCGGAGCGTTCGGCCAGGCCCGGCAGACCGGGCGCCGACGCGGCAGAGGTCCAGCCGCCCATGCGCCAGGCGGAGAACCCCGAGGCGTTGGCCCTCGCCTCTGGCCGGAACCCGCCTAGGGCCGCGGCCGCCACCGTGGTGGCCGCCCGGTGACCGGCGCCGGCCAACGCATGGCGCAACCCGCCAATGATCAGTCCACGGACCAGCGCCGGATCGCGGAACCTGACCTCCGCCTTGGCCGGGTGCACGTTCACATCCACCAGCGCTGGATCCAGCTCCAGATAGAGCGCGGCCAGCGGATGGCGGTCGCGGGCCAGGAAATCAGCGTAGGCGGCCCGCAGGGCGCCAGCCAGCAGCCGGTCGCGCACTGGCCGTCCATTGACGAACAGATGCTGCTGGGCCGCATTGCCCCGGTTGAAGGTGGGCAGCCCCGCATAGCCGCTGAGCCGCACGCCCTCGCGCTCATGATCCAACGCCAGGGCGTTATCGGCGAACTCGCGCCCCATCACCGCCGCCAGCCGCGCCAGCCGACCCTCGGGCCCCGGCCGCTCGGCGGGCAGACGCAGAGCGCGGCGGCCATCGAGGTCCAGGCTGAACGCCACCGCCTCGTGCGCCATGGCCTGGCGCTTGACCTCCTCGGTGATGGCCAGCGCCTCGGACCGCTCCGACTTCATGAATTTCAGCCGCGCCGGGGTGGCGTAGAACAGGTCGCGCACCTCCACCCGCGCCCCGTGCGGACCAGGGAAGGCCGCGGGCGTAACCGGCCCCACCGCACCGGCCTCCACGAGGATCGCGTGCGCATCCGCCTGGCCGCGGGCGCGGCTGGTGATGGAGAGCCGCGACACCGAGCCGATCGATGGCAGCGCCTCGCCTCGGAACCCCATGGTGAGGATGTGCAGCAGGTCGTAGTCGCCGGCGTCGTCGGGGCTGAGCTTGGATGTGGCGTGGCGCTCGATGGCCAGGGGAAGTTCATCGGGCCCAAGGCCGGCGCCGTCATCGGCCACCAGAATGCGGGGAAGGCCGCCGCCGTCGGCCTGGATCTCCACGCTGGCGGCGCCCGCATCCAGGGCGTTTTCCACCAGTTCCTTCACGGCGCTGGCCGGCCGCTCCACCACCTCGCCGGCGGCGATGCGGTTGACGGTCTCGGGCGGCAGGCGGCGGATCGGCATGGTCATGGGGTCCTGAAGCAATCACTATAAGGCGATTCCGGGGCTGGCGGGGCCGGTCTGCGACGAGGCGTACATGAAGTTTTTTCGAGCCGTGCTGGTTCTCGCCCTGGCCCTAACCGGCGCCGCCCGCGCTCAGCCCGGCCCGCCCGCTACGCCACGCCCAGACGAGAGGCCGATCGCCGATCCTGACGCCACCCTGGTGGAGGAACTGGTGGTCACCGCCCGCTATGGCGGCCCGGCCTGGTGGAAGGTCTCCGATGCCGACACCACGGTTTATGTGCTGGGTGCGCCAGGCCTGGCGCCCAAGCGCCAGCAGTGGGACCAGAAGCTGTTCGAGCGGCGGCTGCGCGGCGCCAATGTGGTGATCCTGCCCTACCGCGGCCTGCGGGTGCGGGTGGGCAGTTCGCCGGGCCTGGCCATCGCCTATCTGAAGCTGAAGTCGTCGACCCCCTTCGAGACCACCCTCTCCGGACCTTTGCGAGCGCGGTTTGTCGCCGCGCGGGAGGCGCTGGACCAGCCCGCCAAGCGCTACGGGACGAGGAACGCCCTTGCGGCGGGCCTGATGCTGGGCGGCGACTACCGGGACAAGCACGAACTCACCACCGCCGATCCCATGAAGCTGATCCGCTACCTGGCCCAGCAAGCCAAGGTCCCAATCGACCAGCGCACCTATGACGTCACGCCCCTGCTGGCGCGGGTCGCCAAGACCCCCACATCCGGCGGCATGACCTGCCTGGAAGAGGTTCTGGGCGAAGCGGAGGCGGGACCAGCGGCGACTCTGGCCGCCTCGCGGGCCTGGGCCCAAGGCGATGTGCCCGGCGCGCTCGCCGCCGAACGCAGCTACGAGCGCTGCCTGGCCGCCGCCCCCGGCGCGCTGGCCTTCGACGCCCGCACCAAGGCCGATCAGGCCGACGCCATCGCCAAGGCGCTGAAGACCCCTGGCCACGCCATTGCGCTCGTCCCCCTGCGCCCCCTGCTCAGCCAGGGCGGCGTGCTGGACCGCCTGCGCGCCCAGGGGTTCACGGTGAAGACGCCGGGGGAGGAGTAGGGAAAATCCTATTCCGCCAGGCTAAACCGCTCCAGCACCCGCACCGCCGCCCCGTCGAAGCTCACCAGCTCCAGCGCCGGAAGCCGGCCGGCCATGCCGATGCGGCCAATCTCGCGGGCGGTGTCCTCGGCCTCGTCGTGGTGGTCGAACACCCCGACCGTGACGTGGGGGATAAAGGCGATGTCCGTGCGCAACGCACCCGCCAGCGGTCCGGCGTAGAGGTCGTCGTGCAGGGCCTCGATCTCGGCGCGGCCCTGGTCGGGGACCAGGAACAGATGGCTTTGGTGGCTGACCGCATCAGCCACCGGGATTACCGCGGCCAGCCGAAGGGCGATGGTCGACCACCGCGTGGCGACCTCGAACATATGGGCCGCGGCGGCCTCGGCGGCTATGCTGTCAAACGGAAACACCAGGGTGACATGAGCGGCCACCGCGCCGGCCAGGGGATCGAACCGGCGCCGGATCGCCTCGATGCGCCGCAGGTCATGCGGTTCCGCCGCCAGCGGGGCGATGACGGCGAGGGTCAGGGCTTCAGAGCCCAGGCAGCTTGATCCTGTGGCCGCCTTCGCGCTGGATCACCACCGGCTGGCCGCCGGTGAGGGACTTCAGGCGCTCCTCCTCGGCGGCGGCGTCGACGGGGTTGACGCTATTGTCGCCGACGCCGGACGGGGCCGGAGCCTTGTCGGAGCGCCAGAACATCACCCGGTCGGCGAAGCTCTTTTCCTTGTGCGCGACGTCGCCGAATTCGTCGTCGACCATGTAGCGGATCAGCGGGTCGGCCTTTTCGCCGCCGGCTTTGGCCACCAGCAGGTTCTCCCCCGCAGAACGGGCCTGCGCCTCGGACTGGCCGAGCAGGGCGCCCCGGGCGGCGCTTTCCGGCTGAAGCTCCTGGGGCCGGGGTTCGCCGGGCGCCGGCGGGCGCAGGGCGAAGTCGGGGGGCACCACCAGGGGCGCCTTGGTGACGATGCGGAATTCGTCCGGCGTGACCTTGGTCATGCCCAGGGCCTTGCGGGTGGAGGTGCAGCCGGCGAGGCCGGTGGCGGCGATCATCACCGCGGCGACGATCAGGCGGTTGGCGCTCATACGTGTCTCACTTGTTGGGCCCCTTTTGGGGTCCGGGGTCCCTCGGCCGCTGAGATACTCCAATCCGCCCCCTGCCGGCAAACCTTTACGCAGGCTGCTCGCGACGCAAGAGCTCCACCACGAGCCAGGAGATGACCCCCACCGTGATGGCGCTGTCGGCGACATTGAACACCCAGGGGAAGAACCCCAGCTTCTGGACGTCGATGAAGTCGATCACATAACCGAGCCGGGCCCGGTCGATGGCGTTGCCCACCGCGCCGCCGATGATCAGGCCCAGCCCAAGGGCGGTGAGCCGGGATTCCGGTTTGCGGGCCAGATGAATCAGCCAGGCGGAGACGATCAGCGAGAACGCCGTCAGCCCCCAGCGCACGATGGACGCCTCGCCCTGGAACAGGCCGAAGCTCACCCCAAAATTCTGCACATAGGACAGCTGCACCGGCCAGATCAGCGGCTGGCTGGGCCTGAGCGGCAACTGGGCGATATGGACCACCCAGTATTTCACCGCCTGGTCCAGCGCCACCACGGCGAGCGCCAGCCCGTAGGCGAAGCCGCCCAGTTTGGTGATCGCCTTCATCGGCCGTGCGCCGCGTCCCAGGCGGCGACCGCCTCGGCGTCCCGGGGTGTCAGGTCAAGATAGCGCGGGTCGGTTCCCACTTGCGGGGTGATCTTCCACGATCGGGCGCATTTGCGGCCCTCGGCGCGACGAACCGACACCGCCACGCCCGGAGACTCGGCCAGGGTGAAGGCGCCAGCCGGAGCTGGTCCGGTCTTCAGCGCCGCCGAGGAGGTGATCATTACGTCCTCCAGCGGAATCTCTTCGCCAAACGGCCAGGCGAAATCCGCCGGCGCATGAATGTCCACATGCGCCTCCAGGCTGGAGCCGATGAGCTTGTCGCGGCGGGACACTTCCAGCGCGCCGGTCACCGCCCGGCGCACGCCCAGCACCGCGTCCCACTGAGCCGCCAGGGCCGGATCGCGCCAAGCCGCCGGCGTTTGCGGAAACACCCGCAGGCTGTTGGCGCCGGCCTCGGGGAACCGGGTGGTCCAGGCCTCCTCTGCGGTGAAGGCGATCAGGGGCGAAAGCCAGATGGTCAGGCGCTCGAACACCAGGTCCATCACCGTCCGCGCCGCGCGCCGGCGCAAGGAGCCCGGCTGGTCGCAATAGAGGGCGTCGCGGCGGATATCGAAGAACAGCGCCGAGAGCTCATCCTGGCAGAAGGCGATCAGCGGGCGCACGGCGTCCTGGAATAGATAGTTTTCGTAGGCCGTCCGCACCTGGGCGTCGAGCTCCGCCAACCGATGCAGGATGAACCGCTCCAGGGGCGGCATGTCCGCCGCCGCCACCCGCTCGGCCTCCTCGAAGCCAGCCAGGGCGCCCAGCAGGTAGCGCAGGGTGTTGCGCAGCTTGCGATAGGCGTCGGTGGTGGTCTGCAGGATGGTCTTACCGATCCGCTGGTCGTCGGCGTAGTCCACCGTCGCGGCCCAGAGTCGGAGGATCTCCGCGCCGCTGTCCTTGATCACCACCGCCGGATCGACGGTGTTGCCCAGCGATTTCGACATCTTCTCCCCCTTCTCGTCGAGGGTGAAGCCATGGGTCATGACCGCGTCATAGGGCGCCCGACCCCGGGTTCCCGAACTTTCCAAGAGGCTCGACTGGAACCAGCCGCGGTGCTGGTCGGAGCCTTCCAGATAGAGGTCGGCGGGCCAGCGGGTATGCGCCCGGTTCTCCAGGGTGAAGGCGTGGGTGGCGCCGGAATCGAACCAGACGTCGAGGATGTCCTCGACCTTCTCGAAGCGCTCCGGATCGTGGACGCCGAGGAAATCGCTGGCCGGGCGGAGGAACCAGGCGTCGGCGCCTTCCCTGGCGATGGCGTCGACGATGCGGCGGTTGACCTCGTCGTCATGCAGCGGGTGGCCGGTCTCCTTGTCCACGAACATGGCGAGCGGCGCGCCCCACGCCCGCTGGCGACTGATCAGCCAGTCGGGCCGGGTCTCCACCATGGCCCGGATGCGGTTCTGGCCGGCGGCGGGATGGAAGGCGGTGGCCTCGATGGCCTCCAGCGCCGTCTCGCGCAGGGTGCGCCCGCCGGCGCCTTCGCCCAACGGCTCGTCCATGCGGATGAACCACTGTGGGGTGTTGCGGAAGATCACCGGCGCCTTGGATCGCCAGGAGTGGGGATAGGAATGCGCCAACCGGCCCCGCGCCAGCAGCGCATGGGCCTCGATCAGCTTGTCCATCACCGCCGGATTGGCGGGGCCGAATTTCCCGGATTTCTTGCCCTCGGTCTCCAGCACCTTCAAGCCGCCGAACAGGGCCACGTGGGGATAATAGGCGCCCTCGGGATCGACGGTTTCCGGGATCTCGCGATGACCGTGGGACAGCCACACCACATAGTCGTCGGCGCCATGCCCCGGTGCGGTATGGACGAAGCCCGTGCCCGTGTCGTCGGTCACATGATCACCGGCCAGCATCGGCACGGAGAACCCATAGTGGGAATCCAGCGCCGCCAGCGGGTGGGCCAGCACCATGCCGCGGGGATCGATCTTCTCGACCTTGCGCGCCCGGGCGATCTTGGCCGCGGCGAACACCTCGGCGCTGAGCTTTTCGGCCACGATCAACCGGTCGCCCGCCTTGGCCCAGGGCTCGAACTCCAACCCGGTCTCCATGGCCTCGACCTCGTAGACCGCATAGTCGATGGCCTCGTTATAGGCCACCGCCCGGTTGGCCGGGAGGGTCCAGGGGGTGGTGGTCCAGATCACCACGCTGGCGTCTGCGGCCGCCTCGGAGCCCTCCACCACCGGGAACTTGACCCAGATCGTCGGCGACACATGGTCGTGGTACTCTACCTCGGCGTCGGCCAGCGCCGTGCGCTCCACCGGGCTCCACATCACCGGCTTGGAGCCCCGGTAGAGTTGACCGGAGGCGGCGAACTTGTGGAACTCCGCCACGATCGCCGCTTCGCTGCCAAAATCCATCGTCGCGTAGCGGTTCGCCCAGTCGCCAAGCACCCCCAGCCGGCGGAACCCCTCGCCCTGCACGTCGATCCACCTGGCCGCATAGGCGCGGCATTCGTTGCGGAACTCGGCCACCGGCACGTCGTCCTTGCGCCGGCCCTTGGCCCGGTAGGCCTCCTCGATCTTCCATTCGATCGGCAGGCCGTGGCAGTCCCAACCGGGCCGATAGTCCACGTCGTAGCCCAGGGCGAAGCGGGAGCGGACCACGAAATCCTTGAGGATCTTGTTCAGCGCGTGGCCGATGTGGATCTCGCCATTGGCGTAGGGCGGCCCGTCATGCAGCACGAACAGCGGCGCGCCGGCCGCCTGACGGGACTTTCGCATGGCGTGGTAGAGATCCGCCTGCGCCCACCGGGCCAGAATCTCCGGCTCCTTCTGCGGCAGGCCGCCGCGCATGGGAAAAGGGGTGTCGGGAAGAAAGACGGTCTCGCGGTAGTCGCGAGCGGAAACTTCGGCGTCGTCGGCCATGTGGCGTCCCAGCTGGCTCGTTCGGAAATGAGGTGCGGCAGACTTATCCCGGCGCGCGCTGGAACCACGGTCCTGGCGTCACGCCGGGCGAAGAATTCGCAGGTCCGTCCGAGCCGAAATCATGATCGCGGGCTGTAGCAGAGGCGGGGGAATGCGGGAAGGTGCGGCGTGGGGGGCATCCGATTGCTCAGTCGCCCCGCCCACCTCAGTAATCCGCCAGTCCACCGTCCGCCGACCAGGCGGCGCCGGAGATGCTGCGTCCGGCGTCGGAGCAGAAATAGACCACCAGCGCGCCCATGGTCTCGGGGGTCTGCAATTGTCGCGAGGGCATCTGTTCGGTGGCGTAGCGGCGCCACAACTCCTCCTCGGTGATCCCCTGGTTGGCGGCGAACAGGCGGCTGCCGGAGCGGGCGAGATCGGTGAGCACCACGCCGACGCAGATGGCGTTGACGGTGATGTTGAAGTCGCCCACCTCCAGGGCGGTGGACTTGGTCAGCGCATTCAGCGCGGCCTTGGCGGCGCCGTAGGGGCCCTGGGTGGCGGCCTGCTTCTTGGCGCGCATGGACGAGATGTTGACGATCCGCCCGCCACCGCCCGCCTTCATGATCGGGATGGCGTGGCGCATGGCCCAGAACGCCGAATCAAGGTTGAGCGCGAACAGTTCGCGCCACATGTCGTCAGTGAACTCGGTCAGGGGTTTGAAATGGCCGCTGCCGCCAGCGTTGTTGACCAGGATGTCCAGGCGGCCGTGCTGCGCGACCGCCGCGTCGATGGCCGACGCAGCGCCGCCCGGCTGCGACACATCGGCCTGGACGAAGCTGAGGCGCGGCCCAAGGTTCCGTTCCGCGATCACCTGCTCGGCGGTGTCCGGGTTACGGCCGACCATCACCACCACAGAGCCCTCGGCCAGCAGGGAATCCACGATGCCCAGGCCGATGCCCCGCGACCCGCCGGTGACGACAGCGATCTTTCCGTCCAGCTTCATGGTCTCACCCAAATTCCGGTGTCAGCAGCGCTCGGGCCTGATCTGCGTCCCGACGGACCTGCTCAACCATCCGTTCCAGGCTGTCGAACTTTTCTTCCGGCCGAAGATAGGCGACCAGTTCGGTCTCGATCACCTGGCCGTAGAGATCCTCGTCAAAGTCGAACAGCCACACCTCCAGCCGCGCCTCTACTTCCCCCACCGTGGGGTTGACGCCGATGGAGGCCACGCCCGGAACCAGTCGGCCATCGGGCAGGCGGGTGCGGGTGGCGTAGACGCCAAATTTCGGGCGGACATAGTCGCCGAGCGCCACATTGGCGGTGGGAAAGCCCAGGGTGCGGCCCAGTTGGCGGCCCCGGGTGACCTCGCCCTCAATGGCGAAGCACCGGCCCAGGATGGCGGCGGCGTCGGCGGGCCGGCCATCGCGCAGGGCTTCGCGCACCAGGGTGGAGGAGAACTTGGCGCCGCCCGCGCCCGCCGCCTCGGCGATCGAGACGCCGAACCCCATCTCGGCGCCGTAGCGGGCCATGAGTTGCGGACTGCCGGTGCGGCCTTTGCCGAAGGAGATGTCGAAGCCCACCGCCACATGACGCACGCCCAGGCCCTGGTGCAGCACCTCATCCACGAAGGCCCGGTCGCTCATCTCGGCCAGGTGAAGTTCGAAAGGCAGCACATAGAGCCGGTCGACTCCCAGGGCCGCCAGGGCGCGGCCCTGCTGGGCGGTGCTCATCAGCCGGAAAGGCGGCGCGTCGGGCTGGAAAATCCGGCGTGGGTGGGGCTCGAAACTGATCACGCCCAGCGGCGCGCCCGCCGCCGCCGCAGCCCTGGCCGCCAGGGCGATCACCGCCTGGTGGCCCCGATGCACGCCGTCGAAATTGCCCAGCGCCACCGAAGCGCCCCGGTCGGCCGCCGCAAGGCCTCGCCAGCCATGGATCAACCGCAGGGCCATCAGGACTTGCGCGCCGGCATGACCACGGCCTCGCCCTCCACCACTGGCTTGCCGCCCACCAGGCAGACTGTGTTCAGCGTCGCGCGGCCGCGTTCAGCATCCAGGTCCGCCACCGTCACCCGTGCGGTCACCTCGTCGCCGATCTTCACCGGCCGGCGGAACCGCAGGCTCTGGGACACGTAGATCGCCCCAGGCCCCGGCAACTGCACGCCCAGCACCGCGGATATGTAGGCGGCCGCCAGCATGCCGTGGGCGATGCGTTCCTTGAACGGCGTGGTCGCCGCATAGGCGGCGTCCAGGTGGACCGGATTGGTGTCGCCGGAAACCTCGGCGAACGCATTGATCACGGCCTCGGTCACGGTCCGGCTCGTCTCGGCGCTCTGGCCGATGCTAAGATCCTCAAAATAGATCATATGCGCGCTCCACCCCTGCGGCGGATTCTGTAGCGGCGAACCGCGCTCATCACCAGATGAGATCGGCCATGGCGAAGTCGGCGCAGACCGCATGTTCGGCGAGCATTGCGGTCACCGCCGCCGCATCGAGGCCGGATGGTCCCACCATCTGCGCCCCATGGATGCCGCCAGCGATGAACAGCACGTCCAGGCCCTGGGCGTTCGCTCCGCGGATGTCGGTGGGAATTCCGTCGCCGACGGCCAGAACCCGGGCGTCATCGACCTCACGACCCTGCTCATGTTCGGCCATGGCCAGGGCCAGTTCATAGATCGGCGGATAGGGCTTACCCGCCATCCGCACCCGACCGCCCATGGCTTCATAGAGCTCCGCCAGCGCCCCACCGCAATAGATCAGCTTGTCGCCCCGCTGCACCACCAGGTCGGGATTGGCGCAGACCATTTCCAGATCCCGGGCGATGGCGGCCTCGAACCGCGCCCGATAGTCCTCCGGCGTTTCCACCTCATCGTCGAAAGGACCGGTGCATGAAATGAACGCCGCGGCCTCGGGGCCGGCGAACTTCAGGCCCAGACCCTCGTAGAGCGGCGAATCGCGATCCGGCCCGATGGCCCAGGCCGGCCCCGGCGCGCGGCCGGCCAGGATGGCGCGGGTGGCGTCGCCGGAAGTGACCAGCATCGACCAGGCCTCCTTCGGCACCCCCAGCTCCTGAAGCTGCGGAACCACCGCCTCGGCCGGGCGTGGCGAATTGGAAATCAGGATCACCGGACCCACCTCGGCCCGCCACCGCGCCAGCGCCGCACATGCGCCGGGAAAGCTTCGGCGACCGTTGTGGATCACACCCCAGACGTCGCAGAGAAGCGCGTCATAGCGGCCGGTAAGGGCCGACAGGCCAGGAAGGATACGGGTCATGAGGCCGGCGGGTTACGCGAGACCGGCGCGCCCGTCCAGGCCCGGTCTCACGGCGCGAGCGCAAGTCGTAAGTCGCTAAGGCCAGCCGCCGACGCGGCGACGCAGGGCGCCGCGAATGAAATCCGCCGGCGGATCGGCCTCGGCGATGACCGCGTCGCGGATGGGCCGGGGTTCGCCGAACAGGTGACCTTGGCCGTAGCGGATATCGAGTTCCAGGATATCGACCACCTGGCGTTCGCTCTCCACCTTTTCGGCGATCACCTCCACCCCGTAGCGGCGGGCCAGCGCAGCGAAATCCTCGGCGGCGAGATCTGGCAGGGATCGCAGGACCAGCCGCCCGTCCAGATCGACCAGTTCGTCCAGCATCGGCTGGGCGGCGACCTTGAGGAACTTGACGTCCGAGCGGTTGAGATCCTGCAGGTCAAGATCGAAATCGGTGACCTTGTCGAGGGAGAAGCGGAAACCGAGCTCGGCCAGCTTGCCCATGTTGCGGGCCTCCACCGCGCCTCGGGCGTCGAAGGCGCCCTGGCCCAGCTCGAAGATCAGCGCGCCGGCGAGATCGCGGTTTTCGGACAGCATGTCGAGGAAGGAGGGGAAGAAGGTCTCATCGGCGAGGCTGAGCGTTGAGATGTTGCAGAAGATGCCGACCTTTCGATCCTGCTTGGCCAATCGGCGCACGATCTGGACGCAACGGAACAGCAGCAGGTTGTCGATGGCGGTGACCAGGCCCTCCGGCTCGGCGACAGCCAGATATTCCGCCGGCATCAGCACCCGGCCGGTGTCGTCGCGTAGCCGCGAGAAGCTTTCGTAGAAGACCGTGCGCCGCTGCGGCAGGCCGACTACGGGCTGCAGGTAGAGGTCGACGCGGTTCTCCGCCAGGGCCGAGCGCACTGTCTCCAGCAGCGCGCCGGACTGCTGGCGCGGATCGACCCGTCCGCCGGCGGCCGGTCCCGGCATCATGATCCGCTCGTCCAGGCGCGCGCTCATACGCTGGACGAGGTCCTCCAGGATGTGCACTTCGGAAGACAGTTCCTCGGACCGCCGCACCGCGTCGTCCGCGAAGGTCTCGACCACCTCGGTGACCCGCGCATCGATGCGCTCAAGCTGATTGACCAGGATACGGTTGGCTTCGCGGACGGCGGCGAGTTCCTGGCGCGTCGCATCGGCTTCCACCCAGCGGCTGATCAGCCCCTGCAACGCCAAACAGAATCCCAGCGCCCCGATGAAGCCCGCCACAGCAGCCGACCAGCCGCCCCCGTTGCGCCAAAGGGACAGCGCGACGATCAGCGATAGACACAGGTAGGCGCCGCAGAGCAGCGCGAGCGTCAAACGTCGCATGTTCCAGCCGGTTCGAATCGCCCCGAGTATCCGTCTGTCGGGCTGGTAAAGTCGACTGCAATAAGCCCCACGCTGCGGCGCGCAGCAATAGGCCTATCGCGTTGGGACGGGACGGTCGCCCCGATAGTCGTAAAATCCGCGCCCGGACTTCTTCCCGAGCCAGCCAGCCTCGACATATTTCACCAGCAGCGGACAGGGCCGGTACTTGGAATCCGCCAGGCCGTCATAGAGCACGTTCATGATCGACAGGATGGTGTCGAGACCCACGAAATCGCCCAGTTCAAGCGGCCCCATGGGGTGGTTGGCGCCCAGCTTCATGGCCGTGTCTATGGCCTCCACCGTGCCCACGCCCTCATAGAGGGTGTAGATCGCCTCGTTGATCATCGGCACCAGGATGCGGTTGACCATAAAGGCCGGGAAATCCTCGGCGTTGGCGGTGGTCTTGCCCAACGATTTCGCGAAGTCGACCGCGACGGTGTAGGTGGCGGCTTCCGTGGCGATGCCGCGGATGATCTCCACCAGCTTCATGCGCGGCACGGGATTCATGAAGTGCAGGCCGATGAACCGCTCTGGCCGGTCGCTGGCCGAGGCCAGACGGGTGATGGAAATCGAGGAGGTGTTGGACGCCAGGATCGTCTGGGGCGCCAGATGCGGCGTTAGCGCCTTGAAGATCGTCTTCTTGATCACCTCGTCTTCCGTCGCCGCCTCGATCGCGAAGTCGGAGGTCCCGATCTGCTGCAGCTCCACAGCCGGCTTGATCCGCGCAAGTCCGGTTTCCATGTCCTCGGGGCTAAGGGCGCCTCGAGCGACGTCGCGGGTCATGCTGAGCTCAATCGCGGCGATCCCCGCCGTCAGCTTCTCTTCGCTGATGTCGTGCAACAGCACATCGTAGCCGGCCAGGGCCACCACCTGCGCGATGCCTGAGCCCATCTGGCCCGCGCCGATGACGCCGACCGTCTTGATCTGAACCATGAATTTCGCCCTTCAACCGCAGCCGCGCGGCGCGGAACGGTGCTTGTGGCGGATTTCTAACACGTGAACAAGGCGGCGGCGCAACAAGATTGCTGCGACGCAGCGCGATTTTGTCGCTGCCACCTATGAGTTTTTAGCAAGTTATCCGGAGTTCACGGCCCCAACGCCGCGCCGCCTTGTCGCACTGCAACGAACACGGGGCGACCCTGTGGACCGCCCCGGCTCGATAGCGATTCGGCGTCGTCGAGTTCTAGATCAGAGCCCGGCGGCGGTTAGCGCGTCCATCAATTCCGGCACGGCGACCTTGTAGTCGCTCACCAGGCCATAATCGGCGACCTGGAAGATCGGCGCATCGGCGTCCTTGTTGATAGCCACGATGTACTTGGAGTCCTTCATCCCGGCCAGGTGCTGGATCGCGCCGGAAATGCCGATCGCCACGTACAACTCCGGCGCCACCACCTTGCCGGTCTGGCCGACCTGGTAGTCGTTGGGGGCGTAGCCGGCGTCCACGGCCGCTCGGCTGGCGCCGACGGCGGCGCCAAGTTTGTCAGCCAGGGGCTCGATCACCCGCTGGAACTCCTCGGCCGAGCCCATGGCGCGGCCGCCGGACACGACGATCCTGGCGGCGGTCAGATCGGGCCGGGCGGACTTGACCAGCTTCTGGTCTAGGAAGCGGGTCTTGGCCGCGCCGTCGCCGGCGCCGATGGTCTCCACCGCGGCCGAACCGCCGTCCGCCGCGGCCTTGAAGGCGGTGGCGCGGACGGTCAGCACCTTCTTGGCGTCAGCCGACTGCACTGTCTCCATGGCGTTGCCGGCATAGATCGGCCGCACGAAGGTCGCGGCGTCCACCACCTCGACGATCTCGGAGATCTGGGCCACATCCAGCCTGGCGGCGATGCGCGGACTGAAGTTCTTGCCCTGGGAGGTGGCGGGGATCAGCACCGCATCGTAGCCGCCCATCAGCGGCACCACGCAGGCCTCCACCGCCTCGGCCACGCCCTGGCCCAGGGCGTCACTCTCGGCCAGCAGCACCTTGCGCACGCCGGTGATCTTCGCGGCGGCGTCGGCGACGGCTTTGGCGCCCTGGCCGGCGACGAGGATATCGACGTCGGAGGAGATCTGCAGGGCGGCGGTGACCGTCTTTTGCGTCGAATCCTTCAGCGACGCGTTGTCATGGTCGGCGATGACGAGAACGGCCATCAGAAAATCCCCGCTTCTGTCTTGAGCTTGGCGACCAGTTCGGCCGCATTTTCCACCTTCGCCCCGCCGGACCGCTTGGCCGGCTCGGCCACCTTCAGGACCTTCAGCCGCGGCGCCAGGTCGACGCCGAGCGAGGCGGCTTCCTTGATGTCCAGGGGCTTCTTCTTGGCCTTCATGATGTTGGGCAGGCTGGCGTAGCGCGGCTCGTTCAGGCGCAGGTCGGCTGTGATCACGGCCGGGAGGTCGAGCTCCAGGTTCTGTAGGCCTCCGTCCACTTCGCGGGTGACCTTGACCTTGCCGCCAGACACTTCGATCGCCGACGCAAAGGTCGCCTGGGGCCAGCCCAGCAGGGTGGAGAGCATCTGACCGGTGGCGTTGTTGTCACCGTCGATGGCCTGTTTGCCCATGACGATCAGGTCCGGCTTCTCCTCGTTCGCCACCGCGGCCAGCGCCTTGGCGACCGCAAGCGGCTCAAGGTCCTGGTCAGTCTGCAGCAGGATCGCCCGGTCCGCGCCCATGGCCAGCGCCGTGCGCAGGGTTTCCTGGGCCTGGATCGGTCCGATGGAGACGGCGACGATCTCGCTGACGACGCCCTTTTCCTTCATGCGCACCGCTTCCTCGACCGCGATTTCGCAAAAGGGATTCATCGACATCTTCACATTGGCGAGGTCGACGCCGGACTGGTCGGACTTCACCCGAGCCTTCACGTTATAATCGATCACCCGTTTGACCGGGACCAACACTTTCATGGGTCGCTTGCGCCTCTGATCGGAAATGGGATTTTGAATCGTGGGGGCAATAACGATTCCGGCGCGCAATGCAAGGGTGCGCGCGCGCAAAGCGTTCATCGGCGCTGGCTGGCGCTAGCGATAAGCTTGGGCTAGTAGCCGCCGGCATGTACCGCATGATCGACCGGTTCAAGCTGATCTTCCTGGCTGTGTTCGCCATCGCGAGCGCCGGCATGTTCATTTATGAATTCGGCTGGCGACGACCCATCCATGAATGTGAGGTCGAACGCCGCGGCTGGTGGGATCCCGACACCCGGGTCTGCGCAAAGCCGGTGCTGATATCCGACATCACGGGCCGCACCCTTGACGACAAGGCCGCCGAAGCCGCGGCGCGCAAGGCCATCGGCCGGGCTGCGGTCAAGCCTTAGGATTTCACCGCGCCTATCGCGTGGCGCCGGATTTCCAGAACACCTCGCTGGCGCCGCGATCATTGGCGTGCCGGGCCGCCACGAACAGGAAGTCTGAGAGGCGGTTCAGGTAGCGCATCGCCGGGCCGCTGAATGACTCTCCGGACTCCGCGGCCGCCACCAGCACCCGCTCCGCGCGCCGGGCGACCGTTCGCGCCAGATGCAGGGCCGCAGCGGCGGGCGTCCCACCGGGCAGGATGAAGGACTGCAGCGGCGGCAGGCCGTCGTTCAGCAGATCGATTTCCTGCTCAAGGCGCGCGACCTGCGAATCCAGAATCCGCAGCACCGAACCCGCCGCCTCATCCGCCTTCGCGGGGGCCGCCAGATCCGCGCCCAGATCGAACAGCTCATTCTGGATACGCGCCAGCATCGCGTCGAAATCCGGGTCGCCCGCGGTGTGGACCCGCGCCAGACCCACACAGGCGTTGGTTTCGTCCACCGCGCCATAGGCCTCGACCCGTCCACTGGCCTTGCTCACCGCCTCCCCGGTCGCCAGGCGGGTGGTCCCGTTGTCGCCGGTGCGGGTGTAGATGCGATTCAGGACGACCATCTCAGCTCTGCCGCCTCCACCAGACCGCGGCCATCAGCACCGCCACCGCGATCGCCTGGGCCAACACCCGCAGCCGCATCAATTTGTTGGAATAGGAGCGTCCGAAATCGCCGCCCCGGAACAGGGCGTAGATGCCCAGCGCGAGCACTGCGGCGACCGTCACCAGGGACGCCGGGATAAGGAATTGGAACAACCGATCCATGCCCGCCAGTCTAGGGCCTGCGGACCGCGCACGCCATTGTCCGTTGGCGGTGTTTGTCAGCCGGCGGGTCTGCGTGATAGGTAATCACCGGTCAGGTTCGCGATTCGCGATTTTCGACGAGCGCGTTCATTGGCGTGATTTCGGCGCAACCGGCCTGACGAAGTGTCGAAAATCGCTCAAAAAGTTCTGATGTGAGCGGAAAGTTGCGCGTGGTTTCGTGGCTTTGAGGTGAATGTGGAAACCTCGTCCGCCACCCTGGTTCCAGGCGATGATCATGTTCAATCCGAATTGCCACTAGAAGTTCAGTTGCTCGGGATTATATTGACGCTGTGAACACGGGTGGGGCGCGGCCTGGATCGTTCAATCGATCGGTACTTGGGCCGATGAGGGCGAAACACACCAAGTCTGGGTGGGTTGCCGCTGGATGATCTGCGGGGCTGTGAATTTAGAGTGACCGAAAACCGACAAAAGCGCGCACGGATTGTCGAGCTGACCCGAATCGCGCCCGGGACCGCGAACCAGCCGCGTCGCGCCAACGGCCCGGACAGAAAGTCGCCCACACGGCGGGCCATCGCCAAGCAGCAGACGCGGGAACGCGTGCTCGCCGCGGCGCGGCAGCTGTTCAGTGAGGCCGGCTACGAGGGCGCCACCATACGCGATATCGCCGCCGCCGCCGGCATGTCCACCGGCGCCGTGTTCGCGAATTTCAACGACAAGTCCGACCTCTTCCGCGAAATCATGATCGCCGACCTGGAAGTACAGCTGACGGCCATGCGCTCGGCCATGGCGAGGGCGCACGCTGTCGAGGATGCGATTTTCGCGTTTTTCCGGGCCGGCTATGATTTCTACGCCGGTCAGCTGCCCCTGGCCCGGGCCGCGTTCAGCGTCTCCTGGACGCCGCATGAGGGTCCGGTGCTTCGAAATGCGCCGGCGATCCAGGCGATCATCGCCCTGATCGTCGAGCATCTGGAGGCCGGCGCGGCGCGGGGAGAGCTCGACGCTGGAAGTGATCTGAAGCTGCGCGCGGAAATGCTGTACCAGACCTATCTCGCCAACTACCCGCTGGCGATCTTCGAAGGGCTCAGCCCGGCGGCGCTGGATGAAAAATCCCGGGCGCAGATTCACGTTATTCTGGCGGGCGCGCGCGCGCGCTGAATCGCGGATTGCGGCGATGCGCCGCACATGCCTCGACGCGACTTCGCCCTGGGACGATTTGGCGTAACATCGTTCCCAGACACTATAGGTCGGGTCGACCAGGGGGCGTGCTTGACCGCGCGAAGACGGCAAAAGGAAGCGACAAGCAACCGGGTCCTGGAGGCGGCGCGGCGCCTGTTCGAATCGGTGGGATATGAGGCGACCACCGTGCGCGCCATCGCCACCGAGGCCGGAGTCTCGGTGGGCAGCGTCTTCACCACCTATGAGAGCAAGTCCGAGATCCTTGAACAGATCATGGGCGAGCAGGTGCATGCCTTTTACCAGGAGCTTGGCCGCTTGGCCCCGGGCCTGCGCGGGTCGACGGCGGATCGCCTGCGTTCACTCTTCACGATACATTTCGGCGCGTTCTCAGGGAATGCGCCCCTGTTCTTCGCCTACATATCAGCCGTCTACAGCCAGCAGCGTCCGGAGGCCCTGGCGGCGTTCGGGCGCAGCGGCCCGTTTCGGGCGATCCTGCGCACTTGCCTTATGGACGGCCAGGCGCGCGGCGAGGTTGACGCCGCCTCCAACCTCAGCTCGGTGGTCGAGTTGCTGATCGCGGCGTTTTTCTGGACCTACCGCCTCGCCGCCGCACCGGGCGCCGATCTGGACGCATTGCGCGCCGAGATGGATCAGCACATCGACCTGGTCATTCGCTCCGTTGCGGCGCCGGTTGTCCGGTTGGGATGAGCCGCAGGCTCAACGCATCTCGAAGTCCATGGACCCGTCAAGGAAATCGAACACAGCGGCCTTCATCATCCCGTGGGGAATCACCGAGAAGTGGTCGCATCCGGGGATCGTGACCGCCCGCCCGTTGGCGAACGCGTAGGCCAGGTCCTGGGGGTCGCCGGCCAGTTCGTCATGGGCCCCGGCGATCACCAGCAGCGGCATTGCAAGCCCGGCCATGGCGTCGCGGTCGAGGGGCGTGTTCGGGGACTGGCTGCAGGCGGCCAGAGCCTTCAGGTCCTCCCCCTGTTCGGTGGCGAAGTGACGAAAGCTCTGCATCATCGGATCGGTGATCGAGTCCGCGTCGGGGGCCAGCATCGCCTCGGCCATGGTCATGGTCGATGCTGATGAGGCCTGGCGGCCCTCCAGCATCTTGCCGCCGACACCGCCCAGGATGAGGTTGCCGACCCGGTCTGGGGCGTCCATGGCCGCCTGCAGGGCGGTGCGGGTGCCCATGGAGAAGCCGAACAGATCCGCATAGCCCAGATCCAGATGGTCCATCAGCGCCAGGACGTCGCGGGCCATGTTTTCGCGGGTGTAGAGCGCCGGGTCATAGAGCTTCTCGCTCTCGCCGTGCCCGCGCTGGTCCAGGGCGATGCAGCGGATGCGCCGGCGCTCCATGGCCTGATACCACCCGGTGCGCTTCCAGCCCTCATTGCGATTGGAAGCGAAGCCGTGGATCAGGATGATTGCGGTGTTCCAGCCCGGAGGCTGGATGTCGTCATAGGCGATTGAGACGCCGTCGGTGGTGAAACTGGCCATGGTTCAAACCTAATCGGCCCATGGGCGCGGGCGCAACAACGTTCAGCTTCGCCAGCGCAGTGTCGCCGGTTCCACGGGATTGACGAAGGCCCGCCCTTCGGCGCGGCTGGCGGCCCATTCCCGCTTCAGGGCCAGGTACCATTTGGCCTGCCGGTCAGCGTCGTCGATCCACAACAGAGTCGGATCGTAGCGCAGGCCCTGATTCTGCAGGGTCACCATCGCCGCATCCTGGCGCAGGAAGGCCCGCGCGCCGGCGGCGATGAAGGGCTTGAGGACCCCGAACGCCGGGTGGTCGGACCATGTGATCTGGGTGATTCGGGTCCGCGTCGGGCTCTGCGGCGTCAGGCAGGTCAGGGTCAACAGCCCCCACCGGCCAGTTGTCACATGCTCCCAGCGCAGGCCCGGCAGCCGAAAGCTGATCTCGGTCGCCGGCGCGCCGCCCAGGAGCCCGTAGGCGCGGCTGTTGCTGGAAGGGGCGTGGCGCGCCATGGCGAACCCCGCCTCGCGCGGTTCGAAGCGCTTGGCCTTTTCGTGCTGGCTGGCCCTAGTGCGCCACCACCACTGTTGGTGCACGTAGGGTCCGTGGGCGGGATCCATCAGCCCCACCACCGCATGGTCGACATGGGCGTCGAACACCATGCGGTCGACCAGCCCCGGCCTCGCGCCCACGACGCCTTCGAAGGTGGGCGGCGGCCCATCGGGCTCCCCGCCGTTGCGTGTCGCCATCCAGACGAACACCAACCCCTGGCTTTCGGCGACAGGGTAGCGCCGTACGCCGATGCGGCCGATCTCCATCGCCTGGCCCTCCACCAGCGATGGTATCGCCGCGCAGGCGCCGTCGGCCCCGAATCGCCAACCGTGGTAAGGGCACTCGACGCTCTCGCGGCCGTCGGCTTCTCGGACGAACCGCCCGGCCGACAGCGGCGCCGCGCGATGCGGGCAGACGTCATGCAGGGCGATGAGCACGCCGGCCTTCGTGCGCCCGAGCAGCACCGGCTCGCCGAGCAGTTCATGACGCGCCAGCTGGCCAGGCTTCAGGTCGCCGGAGAGCGCGGCGAAATACCAGGTGTCGCGCAAGAAGCCCTCGCCGAACCTGACAGCGCCCTCACTCACGTCCGCGCGCCCCGCGCGATCAGACCTGGTCGGTGGTCTGGATGATCCGCCCGACCACGCCATAGTCCTTGGCTTCGGCCGCGCTCATCCAGAAGTTTCGCTGGGTGTCCTTGACGACCTTTTCGTAGGTCTGGCCGGTTTCGGCGGCGATCATCCGGTTCACCCGCTCGCGCATCTTCACCATCTCCTCGGCCTCGATCTTGATGTCCGAGGCCTGGCCGCGCACGCCGCCGGCCGGCTGGTGCAGCAGGAAGCGGGTGTTCGGCAGGCAAAGCCGGTTTTCTTTGGCCGCGCCCAGGAAGATGTGGGCGCCGGCGCTGGCCACCCAGCCGGTGCCGATCACCTTCACTTTCGGCCCGCAGAAGCGGATCACGTCGTGCAGGGTGTCGCCACTCTCCACATGGCCGCCGGGAGAGTTGATGAACACGCGGATGTCGTGGTCATTTTCCGCGGCCATGGCCAGCAACTGGGCGGTGACCCGCTCGGCCAAGCGCATGTCGATCTCGCCGAACAACAGCACCGTGCGACCCTTGAACAGCGCGTTCTGCACCGGTCCGGCCGTCATTGGCATGTCGGGCTTGCGATCCTGATCGTCCTCGTCTTCGTCCAGACGGCCGGTCTGCATGTAGAATTCTCCTAGAAGCGATTCGGTTCGCAACCTGCGTCGCCACAGCCTGGGCCGCAAGGGGCCGCGCCTAGAACGGGAGAATTCCGCTGGTGAACAGGCCTCGCCAGCCGCTTCCCGAACCGCTGAGCTTGACCGGTGTTCCGCCCGCGGGGCACATGCGGCGCGGATCAAGACCCGGAGTGAGCGATGCAGCTGTTCGACCTGACCGGCAAGGTCGCCGTGATCACCGGATCCTCCCGGGGCATCGGCAGGGCGATCGCCGAGCGGATGGCCGAACACGGGGCCAAGGTGGTGATCTCCTCGCGGAAGCTGGCGCCCTGCCAGGAGGTGGCGGCCGCCATCAACGCGCGCCATCCAGGCGCGGCCATCGCCGTGGCGGCCAGCATCTCGTCGAAAGAGGACCTGGAACGCCTGGTCGCCGAAGCCCGGGCGGCCTTCGGACACATCGACATCCTGGTCTGCAACGCCGCTTCCAATCCCCACTACGGCCCGATGCTGGAGGTCAGCGACGAGGCTTTCCGCAAGACCATGGACAACAACATCCTCTCCAACCTGTGGCTGGTGAAGATGGTCGCGCCGGAAATGACCGAGCGCCGGGACGGGGCGATCATCATCGTCTCATCCATCGGGGGCCTGCGGGCCTCGGTGGAGATCGGGACCTACAACGTCTCCAAGGCGGCCGACTTCCAGCTGGTCCGCAACCTGGCCCATGAACTGGGACCCCACAACATCCGGGTCAATTGCATCGCGCCAGGCCTGGTGAAGACCGATTTCGCCCGCGCCCTTTGGGAGGGGCCGATGGGGCCCCTTCGCGTCGAGGCGACCCCGCTGCGCCGCCTGGGGGAACCGGACGATCTCGCCGGCGCGGCGATCTACCTGGCCAGCCGGGCGGGCGCCTGGACAACGGGCCAGACGATCGTCGTCGACGGCGGGGTCACCAGCGGCTGAGCTGACGTCAGCGACGAAGGGCCAGGTCGCGCGCGCGGGCCAGCCGCGCCGCGCCCTCGTCGAGGATCGCGTCAGCCTTTGAGAAGCAAAGCCGCAGGATCGTGGTGACCGGCGCTTGTTCATAAAAGGACGAGACCGGTATCGAGGCCACCCCCGCCTCTCTGACCGCATGCAGGGCGAACCCCCGATCGTCCATCGTCACGCCGGAGCCGGGCAGATCTATGGTCAGGAAATAGGTGCCCTGGGAAGGCAAGACCGCGAATCCCTCCTGGCGCAGGGCTTCGGTGAGCCGGTCGCGGGAGGCGGCAAGTTCCCGGGGCATGGCCTCGAACCAGCCCTGCGCGTCCTCAAGCCCGTAGGCCGCCGCCGTCTGAAGGTTGGGCGGGGTGGTGAAGGTCAGGAACTGATGCGCCCGCGCGATGGCGTGCGTGAGCGCCGGGGCGGCGCAAATGAACCCAACCTTCCAGCCGGTCAGGCCGAACATCTTGCCCGCCGACCCGATCTTGACCGTGCGCGCCCGCATCCCCGGCGCCGCCAGCAGCGGCTGGTGGCGCGCCGGGGCGAACACCACCTGCTCCCAGACCTCGTCGCAGACCGCCACCAGATCGTGTTCGGCGCAGACCTCCGCCAGCAGCGCAAGATCCTCCGGAGGCATCACCACCCCGGTGGGATTCACCGGGTTGTTCAGCACCAACATCCGCGTTCGCGGGCCAATGGCGGCCTCCAGCATCGCCCTGTCAAACCGCCAGTGCGGCGGCTCCAGTCGCACCAGCTTCGGAATCCCGCCCGCCCGCCGGATCAGCGGCGGATAGGCGTCATAGAAGGGCTGGAACACCAGCACCTCGTCGCCAGGCTCGATGAGGGCGAGAAAGGTGGCGGCCAGGGCCTCGGTGGCGCCGGAGGTGACGGTCACCTCGCTTCGCCAGTCGAGGTCCAGGCCCTGGGTCCGCGCATAATGGCGCGCGACGGCTTCGCGCAGCTCCGGAAGGCCGGCCATCGGAGGATACTGGTTGTAGCCATTGAGGACCGCATCGGCGGCCTTCGCCCGAAGCGCCAGGGGTCCGGGCGTGTCGGGAAAACCCTGTCCCAGGTTGATCGCCCCAAACTCGCGGGCGAGGCCGCTCATCTCCTCGAAGATGGTCGTGGGCATCTGGGCGTAGACGGGGTGAGCCATGGCGTCCTTCCATGCCGCCAGACCGGGCCGGCCTCAAGTGCATACCGGTCTTTGACGCCAGTCCCGCCGGTGGCGTCAGGCGCGCCTGGGAAACGCCACGGCGAATGTCGCGCCCCCGGAGCGCCGCTCGACTTCCAGCCGGCCGCCCAGTTGCTTCGCCAGCGCCGCCACCGCGCGCATGCCGAGGGTATTGGTTGAGGTGATCGAAAACCCCTTCGGCAGGCCGTCGCCCTGGTCGGACACCGAAAGCCGGTAGCGATCGCCCTGCGCGCGCAGGCCCACGTGGATCTCACCGGGCCGGCCGGCCGGGCAACCGTATTTGACCGCATTGGTCACCAGCTCGTTCAGGACCAGCGCCAGAGGCGCCGCGCGTCTCATGTCGAGCTCGACGCTATCCACTTCGGTGGTCAACCGCACATCGTCGCGGGCCAGCGATTTCACCAGATCCCGGGCCAGCTCCTCGGCATAGGCTCCGGCGTCGAACTGGCCATAGGCGCCCTCTCCCTTGTAGAGTTGCTCGTGCACCCGTCCGACAGCCATGATGCGGGTCAGGGTTTTGTCGAGGGCTTCCCGCGCCGGTCCCAGCTCAAGCGCGCGCGCCTGCAGCCGCACAACGCTGGCCACCTGCTGCAGCGAATTCTTAACGCGGTGGTTCACCTCGTCGATGAGCAGCTCCCGTTCGGCCAGCAACTGGCGAAGCTGTTCGACCTGCTCGGCTTCGATTTCGCGGTCGAGACCGATGTCGCGGTTCATCTTGACGAACAGCCAGGCCAGGATCAGACCAAATGCCACCAGGGAGAGCGCCAGCAGCGCCTTGGCCGCCCGCGCACGCGCCTCCCTTTCGGCGTGAAGCCGCGCCTCGGCGGCGTCGAGCTCCTCGGTCAGCGCGCGCACCGCCGCCGACGCCGCAAGGCTCTCGTCGCCCATGACGATACGCACGGCGCCCGCCGCATCGCCGGCGCGGCTCAACGACACGATACGGTCGATCACAACGATGCGCTGCGCCACCGCATTCTGAAGACGTCGCACGCGCCCCTGCTGCGCGGGATTGTCCCGGGTCAGTTTGACCAGGCGCGCCGCCGTCGCCTGGGCCATGGCGCGACTTTGGCGGACCTGGTCCAGATAGCGTGGCGCAGCGGTGAGCAGATAGCTGCGCTGTGCGGTTTCGGCGTCGGACAGAGCCTGCAGCACGTCGGCCGTGGCGGAGCGGACCTGATGGGTTCGTATGACGCCACGCGTGGTGGAATCATGCCAAAGAAACATGCCGCCAATCGCCGTGAAGGTGAAGAACAGAGCCGTCAGCGCCGCCATAAGCTGACGCACCGCTCTTTCGCGCATCTTCTGGCGATCCGTGCGCTCGGAAGCTTCGGGATCTCCAGGCGCCATCTTCAGCCTTCTCGGGTTCGCTTCTTCCTGAAGCTTGGATTGAGCACCTGTTTGCGCAGGCGGATCGATTTCGGCGTGACCTCGACCAATTCGTCATCTTCAATGTAGGCGATCGCCTGTTCCAGGCTTAGCCGACGCGGGGGGGTGAGGCGAATCGCCTCATCTTTGCCGGAGGCGCGGACGTTGGTGAGCTGCTTCACCTTCATGGGATTGACGTCGAGGTCGTCGCCGCGGGCGTTCTCGCCAATGATCATGCCCTGATAGGCCTTCTCACCGCCGCTCACGAACATGATTCCCCGGTCCTCCAGGTTCCACAGGGCGAAGGAGGCGGTTTCACCGTCGGAGTTAGAGACCAGCACGCCATTGCGGCGCCCCTCAATGGCTCCCTTGTAGGGTTCGTAGTGGGAGAACACACGGTTCAGCACCCCGGATCCGCGGGTGTCGGTGAGGAATTCGCCCTGGTAGCCGATCAGCGCCCGCGACGGCGCCTGCAGGCTCAGTCGCGTCTTGCCGGCGCCCGAAGGCCCCATTTCCTTGAGCTCGGCCTTCCGCTGGGAAAGCTTCTCGATCACCACCCCGGCGAAGTCGTCGTCCACGTCAATGACCACGTCTTCGACGGGTTCAAGCCGCTCGCCGGACTCGGGGTCGGCCTGAAACACCACCCGCGGGCGGCTGATGGAGACTTCGAAGCCCTCGCGGCGCATGGTTTCGATCAGAACGCCCAGCTGCAATTCGCCCCGGCCGGCCACCTCATAGGCGTCCTTGTCCGGGGTTTCGCTAACGTGGATGGCGACATTGGCCTCGGCCTCGCGCAGCAGGCGGTCGCGGATCACCCGGCTCTGCACCTTGTCGCCCTCGCGACCCGCCAGCGGGCTGTCGTTGACCGACACCGTGATAGCGATGGTGGGTGGGTCGATCGGCTGGGCGGGGAGCGGCTCGGAAAGCTCCAGTGCGCCCAGGGTGTCCGCCACAGTGGCCTTGGCGAGGCCCGCGATGGCGACGATGTCGCCGGCCTCGGCCTCATCGATCGGCTGGCGCTTCAAGCCGCGGAACGCCAGCACCTTGGTGATCCGCCCGCGCTCGACTTCCTTGCCGTCCCGGTCCAGGGCGCGGATCGCCAGGCCCGGTTTGGCCCGCCCCTGTTCGACCCGCCCGGTGAGCAGGCGGCCCAGGAAAGGGTCGCTCTCGATCAGCACCGACAACAGCTGGAACGGCTCATCCACGCGGGCTTCCGCCTTGGGCGGCGGGACATGGCGCACGATCAGATCGAACAGCGGCGCCAGGTCTTTCTTTTCGTCGGCGAGATTGGTCACCGCCCAGCCCTGCTTGCCGCTGGCGTAGAGGTGCGGGAAGTCCAGCTGCGCGTCCGTGGCGCCAATGGCGGCGAACAGGTCGAACACGTCGTTATGGACACGGTCCGGATCGGCATGCGGCCGGTCGGCCTTGTTCAGCACCAGGATCGGGCGCAGGCCGAGTTTCAGCGCCTTGCCGAGCACGAACTTGGTCTGGGGCATCACCCCTTCCTCGGCGTCGACCAGAAGCAGGCAGCCGTCGACCATTCCCAGGATCCGCTCTACCTCGCCGCCGAAGTCGGCGTGGCCGGGCGTGTCGATGATGTTGATCCGGGTCTCGCCCGCCGCCCCGTGCCAGAGCACCGAGGTGGCCTTGGCCAGGATGGTGATTCCACGCTCCCGCTCCTGGTCGTTGGAGTCCATGGCCCGTTCAGCGTGAGCTTCATTGGCGCGGAAAACCCCCGATTGGCCGAGGAGTTGATCGACCAGCGTAGTCTTGCCGTGGTCGACGTGTGCGATGATTGCAATGTTGCGAAGGGACATGGGCCTGGGTGTTTCGAGAGGGCGGGCTTGTAGTCGAGACCAGCCTCGGCGGCTAGGGCGGCGGGGCGGATTGTGGATTTAGGTTTTTGCGACGCGGCGCCGAGGCTTGTTACATTGTGCGACGCACAAAATCCATGCCCGGATCGGCGATTGTTAACGCTTTGAATAGGTGAATAAAAAATTACCCGCCCCGCGGAAAGACTTGGTGGGTTGATTTTTTCCTTGCGGAATTGTGCGTCGCACCGTATATTTCGACTCGTGAGGCGTCTTTGACGCTTCTGCCCTTCCTGGGCGTTTCCTCCCTAATGAACTGCCGTGCCTTCGGGCGCGGCTTTTTTTTGGTCGCTTGATTGGCGTCAGGGAACCAGTTTCGCCCAATCGAAGGCCGCGAGCCGACGTGTCAGCCCCGCCAGATTGTCCCGCAGCCGCGTGAACCCGTCGGTCAGAGTCAGTTTCGCCTCATCCAGATAGAGCGCCCGATTGATCTCGATCTGCAGGGCGTGCACCCGCCGCGCCGGCCGCCCGTAGTGCTCCGTGGTGTAGCCGCCAGCGTAGGGCATGTTGCGTGTCACCCGATACCCCAACCCTTCGAGCTCCCGCTCCACCCGCGCGGAGAACGCCTGACCGCACGCCGCCCCGAAACGATCGCCCAGCACGATGTCACAAGGCCGGTCCCGGCCTGCGCCCCGGGCCGCCGCCGCGGGCATCGAATGCCAATCGACCAGGATCGCCACCCCATGCGCGGCCTGGGCTTCCTCGATCAGTCCGGCGAGTTCGGCGTGATAAGGTCTGTGCACGCGCTCGATCCGCCCGCTCGCCTCGGCGAAGGTGAGCTTGCGGGCATAGATCTCCTGGCCCTCCGATACGATCCGGGGGATCGCTCCAAGGCCGGCGGCCACCCGCGCCGTGCGGGCCTGGGCGAACTTCGGAAGCTCGTCGGCGAACATCGCCGGATCCAGTTCGAAGGGTTCGCGATTCACGTCGATATAGGCCCGGGCGCAGCGCGCGGTGATCAGTGCGGCGCCGAATTCGGGCGCCTGTCCGATCAATTCATCGACGAACGCGTCTTCCGAACGGCGGATCGCCGTGCCGTCGAGAGCGGCGGCGGCCATCATGTCCTGCGGATAGTCGCGACCGGAATGGGGCGATGCGAACACCAGCGGGGTCGGCGGCGGCTGGCCCGGAGGGGCGGCCCGGCGCACGGCGAACGCCGTCACGCCGGCCCCTTCGTTCGCGTCAGCGGGGTTCCAGTCGTCCATCCGGGCCATAGAACGCCGAGCGGACCGCCCGGTCAAAGGTTCATCGCGCTTTTACGTCTTTACCGCTAAACCTGCGCCCAGATCAGTCAAGGCTGCGCGATGTCCATGCCCCGAATCCTCCTCGCCGAAGATGATGATTCCCTGCGCGGGTTCCTGACCCGGGCGCTAGAGCGCGCCGGCTATCAGGTGACCGCCTGCGCCGACGGCGACGAAGCCGCCGCGGCCTTGGACCAGCCCTGGGATCTTCTGCTGACCGACATCGTCATGCCCGGCCTGGATGGCATTGAGGTGGCGCGCCGCGCCGCCGCCTGCCAGCCGGACCTGCGGATCATGTTCATCACCGGGTTCGCCGCGGTCGCCCTGGCGGCGAGCGACCAGGCGCCCTCTGGCGCAAAGGTTCTGTCAAAGCCGATCCACCTGCGCGAGATTGTCGCCGAGGTTGAGCGCATGATGGCCGCCTGAGCGGCTTGCGCCCCAATGGGCGCCCCGTTATACCCCGCCTTCCCGCCCTGTCGGCGCAAATCCGCAAGGCACCTGGTTAAGGACGCGTAGCTCAGCGGGAGAGCACTACGTTGACATCGTAGGGGTCACAGGTTCAATCCCTGTCGCGTCCACCAGTTTTTCGAAGCAAAAACAATTTATTGCTCATCCAAGCGGGGTTGGCCAATCCATGGCCTGTGAGGGCCAGCGACCAATAGAGACTTTCAAGAGTGAACTGGGCGGCTGAGCTACGGGCGGGATGCGGGCGAAGCCCTCCTTGATGAGGGGTATTTGGCGCCCGGAGAGGACGGCCTTGGCGACTGACAACGCGTTCTCCGCGGCCCTTGAGGCGGTTTATGCTGCGCCGACTCCGCAAGGCCGCACCGCTGGAAACCATTGCGTCAGTATTGGGAACTCTCTGGGAACGAAATTCGGACCAATAGATTCAACATAACAAATAGTTAGATCCAATCAATTCTCAAGTTCCCAACAAAAGCCCATCTGGAGACGCAACCACAGCACCGACGCCTGGGCGGTCTTGCAGGAACGGGCGGCGATCCGGGAACATGTCGGCGGCCAGAGCCGCGCCCATGCCGAGGCGCAGACGGCCGTGAAACTGGGGCAATGCCCGCCAGAACCGCCGAATTGATGGCGTGGAAGGAAAGGTAGAATTGCGCCAGCTGGTGACGAAGGGATTCGGTCGGATTGCGGACGTTTTACCCTCCCGGGTGCAGCCCCGGCGCTTCCTGGCCCGTGCGGGCGACATATTCCGAATATCCGCCGCCGTACTGATGAATTCCCTCGGGCGTCAGCTCCAGCACGCGGTTCGACAGGGCCGCCAGGAAATGGCGGTCGTGCGAGACGAAGAGCATGGTGCCCTCAAAGTCCGCCAGGGCTGCGACCAGCATCTCCTTTGTCACCATGTCGAGATGGTTGGTCGGCTCGTCGAGCACCAGCAGGTTCGGCGGATCGAACAGCATCTTGGCCATGACCAGGCGCGCCTTCTCGCCGCCGGATAGTACGCGGCATGGCTTTTCGACGTCGTCCCCGGAGAAGCCGAAGCACCCCGCCAGGGTGCGCAGCGCGCCCTGTCCCGCCAGCGGGAACGAACCATCCAGAGACTCGAAGATCGTCTCTTCGCCGTCCAGCAGGTCCATGGAGTGCTGGGCGAAGTAGCCCAGTTTGACGCTGGCGCCGATGCTGACCGTGCCCTGATCGGGTGCCGTGGCTCCGGCAACAAGCTTCAACAGCGTCGATTTGCCGGCCCCGTTGGCGCCAAGGACGCACCAGCGTTCCTTGCGGCGCACCAGGAAATCCAGGCCCTCATAGATCGGTTGAGCGCCGTAGCCCTTGTGGACATTGCGCAGGCTGATCACGTCGTCACCCGACCGCGGCGGGCTCCTGAACTCGAATTGAACCGACTGGCGACGGCGCGGAGCCTCGACGCGTTCGATCTTGTCGAGCTTCTTGACCCGACTCTGGACCTGGGCGGCATGCGAGGCGCGCGCCTTGAACCGCTCGATAAACTTGATTTCCTTGGCCAGCATGGCCTGCTGGCGCTCGTATTGCGCCTGGCGTTGCTGTTCACCGAGCGCGCGCTGCTGGTCGTAGAAATCGAGATCGCCCGAATAGGTGATGAGCGAGCCGGCATCGATCTCCACCACCTTGCCGATGATCCGGTTCATGAAGGCGCGGTCGTGCGAGGTCATCAAGAGCGCGCCGCCATAGCTCTTGAGGAAGGCTTCGAGCCAGATCAGGCTTTCCAGATCGAGGTGGTTGCTGGGTTCGTCCAGCAGCATGCCGTCGGGCCGCATGAGCAGGATGCGGGCCAGCGCCACGCGCATCTTCCAGCCACCCGACAGCAGACCGACATCGCCATACATGCGCTCCTGGCTGAAGCTCAGACCGGCCAGGACTTCGCGCGCCCGCGCGTCCAGCGCATAGCCGTCCAGTTCCTCGAAGCGAGCCTGAACCTCGCCATAGCGTTCCATGATGGCGTCCAGCTCGTCGGCTTGTTCTGGATCGACCATGGCCGCCTCCAGCCTGGCCATTTCGTTGGCCAGCGCGCTGACGGGGCCGACGCCATCCATCACCGCGGCGACCGCGCTCTGACCCGACATCTCGCCGACATCCTGGCTGAAGTAGCCGATCGTCATTCCAGGATCGATCACGACCAGGCCGTCATCGGGCTGCTCCTGTCCGGTGATCATGCGAAACAGCGTCGTCTTGCCGGCGCCGTTCGGGCCAACAAGCCCGACCTTTTCGCCTTTCTGGACCCCCATCGAGGCTTCGATGAACAGGATCTGGTGGCCGTTCTGTTTGGAGATGTTGTCGAGGCGGATCATGGGGCGGCCTGCTAACGCGGGGGCGAGGAGAACGCCACCCTCAGCATTTGGGCTGATCGTCCCAGGGCGACGACTAACCAGCCCGACATTCCATCGCGTCCGTTATGGCGTCCCCGTTGCGCCAGGGCTCCGGTAGAAAAATGACGTTCGTCATCCGCGCCTGAGGCGAATTGCCGGAAATGGACATGGGCGGAAACGGGTCTTGGGTCGACTGCCGCTGCCGACAGGAGGCTAACCGATAAATCAGATCAGACCCGACGCGCGAAATTCTGCGATTTCCCGCGGATCAAAGCCCAACTCGCTCAGGACCTCATTGGTATGCTCGCCGACCTGAGGGGGCGGCCGTCGGATCCTACGACTGGATTCGCTCATATGGATGGGGGCCTGAATGAGCGGCGCAGATCGGTTTAAGCCGGGCACCCAGATCGATTGGAACAGCTCCATAGCCTTAACCTGCGGATGCTCCAGAGCCTGCTTCGGGGAGAGCACCGGCCCCGCAGGCACACCAGCGCGCGCAAGCGCTTCCAGCGCTTCGGCGGAGCTGAGGTTGGCACACCAGAGCGACATGCGCTCCGACAACACACGCCCGTTCGTTCCGCGAAGCCGATCGGACGCGAAACGCGGATCGACGAGCCACTCCGGCTCGCCCACCAGCCGCGCCCATCTCTCGAAGATCGGCTGCCCGACCACCTGGGTGACAATCCAGCCATCGTTGGTGCGAAACGCGTCCGTCGGCCCATTGATATGACTGCGGTTGCCGATCGGCTGCCGGTCGGCTTGAACCATCGCTTCTTCGACAAGGTAGGTGCTGCTGCATGCCAGGGCCGAACCCAACAGACTTCCGTCGATCTGCTGACCCTTTCCGGTCGCGGCCCGCTCGAGGAGCGCCACCATGATCCCGAATGCGACGTATAGGGCCGTGGCGTGGTCAACCCAGCTTATCGGCGTGCGATAGGGGCTCGAGCCCTCTCCGGTGAGATAGGCCGACCCGCACATGGCCTGTCCGACGCTGTCGAAGCCGGGACGTTCCGCCCAGGGTCCCTTCGTTCCGAAGGACGAGATGTTGGCAAGGATAATGTCCGCACGGATTTGGGAAACCGTTTCGTAATCCAAGCCCATCTTCTGAAGCGATTGCGGGGGAACGTTCGCGATGATCACGTCCGCGCTGGCGATCAGCCGCCGCAGTACATCCCCGCGACGGTCAGACTGCATGTTCAAGGTCATGGATCGCTTGTTGCGATTCGCTTGCAGGAAAATTGCGCCATCGCCTGACTGATCTTCCGTAACCGGCGTCAAAGCCCTGTCTTCGCTCCCGCCAAGCCGGTCGATCCGAATTACGTCCGCACCGAAGTCCGCGAGCATTGCTGCACAGTAGGGACCTGCCACGAAGCGGCCGAAATCTAGGATTCTGATGTTGTTCAAGGCGGACATTCTTACTCCCCTCAGGTGATTGGGCTTGGCTTGGCGCCGCGCGGACTCTCGGTATTGCATCGTAGCCGAAGATGATGTGGACGCCTTCGGGTCGGGATTTGCCGCCCAGACTATGCAGCTCGGCATGGTGGCGGAAGGCTCCAGGCTCGGGGGTCGACCTTGAGGGATGGATCGCTGCGCCCTTGCCACGGCGTCGTTCATGCCGTGGATCCCCGATCATGGCATCTCGAGTCTGCGCGAGCTGCGCCTAGCCGCCACAATTCGGCACCCGGGAAGTCTGCATTCGTGTCTTTATGGAGGCGCGCCCGAACGGATAAAATATTATAATTTACGGTAACTTATGGCGTGACGGAGGATTCAACCGGGTCCAATTGAGGCCGTCACGCTCTAGCTCCTTCCCGTGCTCAGGAGGCCACGCCCTCGTCGCGAAGGGCCTGTATCTGTTCGCCGAAGCCGAACTCGGCCAGCAGAGCGTCGGTGTGCTGGCCGGCCAGGACCCCCGGCTTCGCCTGAGTCGCCGAGCGGGACAGACCGACCAGCGGCGCCTGGCGGGGCGTCAGGTCCCAGGTGGGGTCGACAACGTCGACCACATAGCCGCTCTCCCGGCCGAGCGGCGTATCGATCAGCAACGACTCCATCGACTCTTCGGTGACCTGCACGCAGCCGACGCCCTGGGCCAGCAGGTCCCGCTCCCAGTCCGACGCCGGCCGGCCGCGGAAGACGCTGGCCAGCAAGTTCGTCAGTTGGGCGTCATTTCGCTGTCGGTCGTCGGCGCTGGCGAACCGTGCGTCGCCGGCGAGGTCGATGCGATCGCGCAAGGCCGCTGCCAGCCGGCGCCAGTCGTCCTCGAATGGGACGGCGAGGAACACGTAGCCTTGGGCCGCGTCGTAGATGCGATAGACCGCGCTGAATCCCCTCAGTTCCCCATCCACCCGCGGCGGCTCAGGGCTGCCCGGCCAGTTGACGGCGTAGGCCGACATCATGTGGACGCTGGAATTGAGCATTGAGGTGAAGAGTTCCTGGCCGCCGGCGCCGCAGTCGCGCGCGTAAACGCCGAAGGCGATCGCCGTGGCCACGCCGATAGCCGCCACTCCGTCGGCCTGGGCGGTCGTATGCGTGCCCGCGGCGCTCAATCGTCGCGCCAAGGTCTGGATCTCGGCCATGGTCGGGTCGCCGGCGTCGCCGGCGCCAAGGTTGAGGTTGGTCAGGGGTATGCCGCCGGGTGCGGCGATGCTGGGCGCATAGGCGGGCCGCTGCCCGTAGGGACCGTCCACCCCGTAGCCCGGCGCGTTGACGTAGATCACGTCGGGATTCGACGCCCTGATCGACGCATAGTCGAGGCCCAGGCGCCGCATGGCCCCCGCCCGATAGCCCTGCACGACGACGTCGGCTTTGGCGGCCAGCGCCTTGGCGATCTCGCGCCCTTTCGGGTTGGAAAGGTCGAGGCAGATGCTCTCCTTGCCCTGCATCACGCGCGCACCGCCGGTCTCGGGGATGGTGATCAGGTTGCGGATCGCATCGCCACCGGGGGGCTCAACCTTGATTACGCGGGCGCCAAGCTCACTGAGCAGCGCCGGTCCCTGCGGCGCGGCGAACATGCCGGCGAATTCGACGATGGTGATGCCGTCCAGCGGCAGGCGCCGGGGCGCCGGAGACGCCCGCGGCGGGATCGGCGATGCCTCGCAGGACCAGCCGCGCTGCAGGATTTCGCTGCGATTCTCGTCCAGTTGCGGCGCCGAGCGCAACTTCGCCATCGTCCCGCCAGCCTTCAACAGCGGCCCCGGCTGCCGCACCGGTCCGCGCTCGGCGTCCTCGACGACCACGCTCATGCCATCGTGCAGAAGTTGCGGATGCTGCAAAATGTCCGCGCCCGCACGGAACCGTTCGGCGAACACATTGGGGTCCTCGTCGAAGATCCGGGCCCATTCGTCCCCGGACTTCTGACGCGCCGAAGTCAGCATGCGGATCCAGAGCTCCATGCCCTTCGCGGGATCCTCGAACGCCGGGAGGCCCTCCCATTCCGGGTCGTCGAACATCCAGTCGAGGCCGAGCGCGCGCATCTTGGCGGCGAACAGCCGCGGCGCGGTCGCGGCGAACTGCAGCCAGTGGCCGTCAGAGGTGAGGCAGACGAGCAGCCGGAAGGTCAGGTGGCTGAGCGGCCGGCCGAGCTCGTCGTAGTTGGCGTAGGCCTTCAACGCGTCTGGCCAGCGCTTGGCCAGCACGTGCTCGATCCACGCCCAGGTGTCGAGGGCCAGGAACGACAGCGCCAGGCTGACGCGCACCTGCTGTCCGAGGCCGCTCGTCTCGCGTTCGTGCAGGGCGGCCAGGATTCCGTGCAGCGCCACCTGGGCTGCGGCGTAGCTGGCGAACGGGGCGGTGACAAACGCCGGTCGCTCCGGTGTTTCGCTCATCCGCCGGAAGGCGCTGAACACGCCGAGCTTGGCCATGACCAAGCCTTCGTGGCCGGGCGCTCCGGCATAGGGGCCTTGCGCGCCGAAGCCGGAGATGACGCAGTGGACCAGCCGCGAATTGCGGCCGCCGAGCGCCCCATATCCCAGGCCCAGAGCCTCCAGGTCGTCGGACCCGGCGTCCGCCAGAAGCACATCCGCACCCAACGCCAGCCGGCGAACGGCGTCCACGTCGGCCGGCGCATGCAGATCGAGGACGACGCTCCTCTTGCCCCGGCAGAGGAACGGGAACGCCGGACCCTGGCGCAGCGGCGACCCGCCCGGCGGCTCCACCAGGATCACCTCGGCGCCGAAGTCCGCCAGAAGCTGGCTCGCGTGGGCTCCGGAACTCGTGCGGCTTAGGTCCAGGACCCGAAGGCCAATGAATGGTGGAATCGCTGTTGTCTGCTTACCCATCAAAATTCGGCCATCCCATTTCTCAGCCACCCACGCGCTAGTTGGCTAGCGGACAACCACCGTAAGCAGCCTGTTCCCCGCTTCCGGCCATAGCTTTACTCACCGGCTCACGCCCAGATTGCTGTCCAGGAAGCGCAGGATGCGGGTCCGAAGCGTCTGCTTCGACATGTCGGCGCCGAGGCTGACCGCGCCCATGGGGTAGAAGTGTCCGAACCCCGGCATCCAGGCCGCTTCAGTCTTGATGCCGGCGGCGTTAAGGAGACCAAGCAGGGGTCTCGTCGTCACCTGCACGCCGGCCAGGTCGTTCTGCCCGATAATGAACAGGCCCGGCGGCATGCCGGCCCTTACGGTTTTACGCAGGTCGTAGGCTCCCGGGCCGCCCGAGAGCGAAATCACCGCCTTGACCGGCAGGCCTGCGCCATAGACGGCGCTCAGCGCGGTAATGCCCCCGGACGAGAACCCGCCGACCGCGAGCCGGTCCGGATCGATCCCCAGCTTTCCGGCATTGGTCCGCGCGTAGGCGACGGCGTTCGCCAGATCCTCGGTGGCGGCGAACATTGTGTTCCACAACTGCTCCCGGGAGGCGTCGTCCAGCGGCGGCAGACCCATACGCCCACGCACCACGTCGATCCGGTTGTCCGCCCCCGGCGCCTTCAGCGCTGCCTTGGGAATCAGGACAGCGGTGTCGAGGGTCTTCGGCAGCGCCGGATCCTCCGGCGTCAGGCGATAATCGATGGAAAGGCAGACGTACCCGGCGGCGGCGAACGCCTGGCAATATTCACCCATCGCGGAATCCGAAGCGCCGTCTTCCTCGAACCGCGCCATTCCCCTGCCGCCGCGGTGGAAGGCGCCGCCGAACACCATGATCACCGCCGGCCGGGCCTCATTGCCTGCGGAAACCGGTCGATACACATCCATCTTTAGGTCGCGCAGCTTCGGCGCCGGGCCGGAGATCCCGACCAGGCCCTGTCCGTAGACCACGTCCGTCTGGATCGCGACGCCATAGGCGTCGCGGATGATATCGTCCGCGACTGCGCCGGCCGGAGTGACGAGGGCCGCGAAAATCGCGGCCAGCATGATTCTGACGCTCGACATATTGTCCCTCCTCGGACATCTCGAATTTCCACGCGCAGCCTGCGACTGTCGTGGGGAGCCTCCCGGTCCTGCCCCGAATGTATTCGCCCTCCGCCATACCGCGACTGTCCATCGGGAAACGAGCTGAGGAATGCAGTGACGAACGTTCATCAGCGCCGGGAGGCGTTGAGCGCCACCAGATGGCGCGTATCGATCAGAGCTTCATAGTCGGCGTGCGAGGCAAGGCCATGCGTGCGGCCGTTGTCGCGCAAGAAGGCGGCCATGTCATAGATGGATCTGGAAAGCGCGCCAGGCGTCGACGTATCACCGAGATAGGCGCGGTCGATCTGCTGGCTGCATGGGACCATTCCTGTGCCCTGAATCATGCGGCGCGCTTCGGCGGGTGACAGAGATAGTTCGCCGGCCACCGCGGCCGCGGTCGCCTCTGGGTCCCTGCGCCAAGTATCAATGGCGGCGCACTCGGACCGGACATAGCTGGCGACCAAGTCCGGATGAGCGCGGGCGAAAGCGTCGCGGACCACAGAGATATCCCACATGGGATAGCCACGGCGGGCCATCTCCGCATTGTCGACCAGTATTCTTCCGCCCTGAGCCACCATTCGGCCGAGCGCTGGCTCCCAGACATAGGCGGCGTCGATCTGCCCGGCTGACCAGGCCGAAACGGCCTGGTCAGGGGTCATATCGCGAAGGGTGACGCTGTCGGGCGATAGACCGGCCTGCTTCAGCAGGACCATGAGGAGGTAGTGGGAGGTCGAGCCGAAGGGCGTCGCGATCCGCTTACCCGCCAGGTCCGCAGGCGTTGCGATGGCCTGCCTGACCGCCAGGCCTTCGACGCCTTGCAGCATGTTGAGCAGGAGAACGCCTCGATAGCCCAGCCCCTGGGTGACGCCGACGCTGGCCGGCGGACCGCCCATGGCGCCGAAGTCGATCTGGCCCGCGGCGATGGCGGCGTTGACCTGGCCGCCGGTCTCGAACCCGATCCACTTGATCGGTACCCGCATTGCCTTTTCGTGCAGGCCGTGGGCCTTGGCGACGAGCTGGGCGTTGGCGAGCTTCAGGTAGCCAATCCGCACCTCGGCAGGCGGCGGCGTCCCGCTGTCCCTGCATGCCTCCTGCCATGCAGAGATCTTCGCCTTAGCGGCGCCCATGTTGCTGCGGTGATCGCCACCCTCAATCCTGACGACGGTCATGTCGCTGTCGTCGGCTTTGACGTCCTCCAGAAAACGAGGCCGGCTTACTGACGAGACGATGCTGTCGGCCATGCCGTGGGTAACGAGGATCGGGGCGATAGCGCGCTGGAAGGCCGCCTGATTGCGCTCCGGCGCCCGAACCCGGTCCGGCACAACCGGATCGGTCTTCACATCGCCGGTGTGAAGCCGCTCGAGGCCTTTGGAAAGCAAATAGGAGGCGCCGAGCGAGTAGGCCGCGGGCAGGCCCCGCCCCAGGTCGAGGCCGTCGTCGCCCCGGGTCAAGCCGACGGATGCGGACGCCGAGACCGCCAGGAGGCAAGCCGGGGCAACCCATCGGCCAAACCGATTCTTCGTCATTCTGGGCGTCCGTCTTGCGGTGACGCACCGTTGCACACGCCCTTCAGGAAAATTGTCGTTCAAGCTACTTTGTCGTCGATTCAGGGTTGCGGAGGAGCAAGGCGCGGAGATGACCAGGGTGCAGCCGCCGCAAGTCGAACAGATATTGGCGACTGGCTCCTGGTTCTCAGGACTTCCGCGCGAAATTGCTTGTGAAGTGCGCAACGCGGGGCGCCTGAGGGCGCTGGCCGCCGGAGCCTCGTTGTTCGAGCAGGGCGGCGCGCCCAGCGGCCTGCATGCGATGATCACCGGCCAATTGCGCATCATTGCAATGACCCACGATGGCGACCTGCAAATCGCCGGGATTGCACGGCCCGGGGATTGGGTCGGCTTTCTCGCCTGTCTGGACCATGGACCACACGTCTATTCGGGGATCGCCCAGCAGGATATGCAGGTTTTCAGCCTAAGTCCGACCGTCGTGTCGGCGATCTTTGAGCGGGACGTCGCGACGTTCAGGCATCTGCTGGCGCCGGAGCTGAACTTGGCGAGGAAGGTCTACGGCTACGTCATTGAGGATGCAGGCGAGCCACACCGGCGGATCGCGGCCCGAATAACCGGCCTGGGGCGCTGGCCCTACGCGTATGCCGGCGGGCCCCTGGCGCCCTTGGAGGAGTTGAAGCAGGCCGAGCTGGCCGCATCGGTGAAACTGTCGCGCCAGACGGTGAACGCTACCCTACGCAACTTCGAAGCCAGAGGGCTGATCGAACTGGGTTATGGCCGGATTAGAGTCCTCGATCCTCACGCCTTGGAACGGATCGCGAGCTACGGAAGGTCGCAGGAGGTGGCTTAGTGGGCTGGTGGGCGTCGTCATCTGTGGATGGCCCCTGCTCTACAAAAGGTGATTTGAACGAATTTGGTCTGCCAAGGTGTGGTCATGTGTCCGGCCCGGTTGTCGTGGCGGAGGCCGGCGCCGACGAGGTCCTGGTGAAGCGCCTGCTTAAGGTCTCGCGGGCGGGACCGTACGATCTGGAAAGCGTCGCGGGTCCGACGCGCGATGCTCTGACGGTTGCGCCTCTAGATAAGCGAGCACTGCGCCGACCATCGTTCGGATGGAACAGCGCGATGCCGCCGCCATGATTCACTATTTCTGGTCGGCCGTGGTGGGCGCCGAAAAGAGCGCTCGTTTTGCTGCACAGATGCGGCGCGAAGGCTTCGACCGGCTCGAAGCAGCGATTGAGGAGCTTCGCGCCAGGGTTGACAAGCCAAGGGTCATCCGCACCTCTCGTTAGGCGTCCAGGATGCTCGCGGCCTTATTCCGACGAGCAATTTGTGGGAGACCAGTCGCCTAGCCACTGCCCACTCCACCAGCCTTCACTCGCCTCGCAAGCTTGGTCTCGGCAAGCCGGCCATCACAATTTTTGGCCCGGCGGGTTATCTCAGCCGCGGGGCGCCGCCGCATTGCCCCCTGACCTCACCCGCCTGCTGGAAAGAACCGGTTCGTCGGTCGCGCCAAACCCAGGTTTTCGCGCAGGGTGCGGCCCTCGTATTCGGTGCGGAACAGGTCCCGGCGCTGTAGTTCCGGCACCACCTGGTCGACGAAGTCGTTCAGGCCCTCAGGCAGATAGGGGAACATGACGTTGAATCCGTCGGACGCCTCCTCCCGCAGCCAGCGCTCCATTTCATCGGCGATGAGCGCAGGCGGTCCCGCGAACACCAGTCCGCCATAGCTTCCCACCCGCTGGGCCAGCTGGCGGATGCTCAGCTGTTCGTGCTTGGCCAGGGAGAGCACCCGCGCCCGGGCGCCATGGCTGGCGTTGGTCGGGGGAATCTCCGGCAAAGGGCCGTCCGGATCGAAGCCGGAGACATCGTGCCCGAGCATGCTGTTCAAGGTGTAGATGCCGCTGTCGTAGTGGACCAGGGCGTCCAGGCGCGCCTTCTTTTCCAGGGCATCCTCGACGCTCTCGCCGACGAACACCAACACGCCGGGCAGGATCTTCATGGAGTCCGGATCGCGCCCTACGGCCGACACGCGCCGCTTCAGGTCGGTGTAGAACGACTTGCCGGCCTCGAAGGACCCCGGGGCTGCGAACACCACCTCGGCGGTCTCGGCGGCGAACTGGCGGCCGGCCTCCGAGGCGCCAGCCTGGATGATCACCGGCCAGCCCTGCACTGGCCGGGCGATGTTGAGCGGCCCGCGAACCGAAAGGTGGGCGCCCTTGTGCTCCAACACATGCAGCCGTTCCGGATCGAAATAAATCCCCTGGTCGGTATCCCGCACGAAGGCGTCATCGGCGAAGGAGTCCCACAGGCCGGTCACCACGTCGAAGAACTCTTTGGCGCGGACGTAGCGCTCATCGTGCTCCATGTCCGCGTCGAGGCCGAAGTTCAGCGCCGCATCGGGATTGGCGGTGGTGACGATGTTCCAGCCGGCCCGTCCGCCGCTGATGTGGTCCAGGGAGGCGAACCGTCGCGCCACGTGGTAGGGCGCGTCATAGGTTGTCGAGGCCGTCGCCATCAGCCCGATGTGCTCGGTCGCCGTAGCCAGGGCCGACAACAGGGTGAAGGGCTCGAACGAGGTCACCGTGTGACTGCGCTTGAGCGCCGCCATCGGCATGTCCAGCAAGGCCAGGTGGTCGGCCATGAAGAAGGCGTCGAACCGGCCCTGTTCAAGCTTCTGGATGAAGCCCTTGAGCGCCTGGAAGTTGAAATTGGCGTCGGCGATGGCGCCCGGATAGCGCCAGGCTCCAGTGTGGATACTGACCGGGCGCATGAAGGCGCCGAGCCTCAAGCGTTTTGTTTCTGCCATGTCGGAAACCCTATGCTCTCGCGCCGCCTGAGGCCAGACACCACCAGGTGCAGCTGGCTTCGGACCAAACCGATCCGGCGCCGGATTTCAGACTCTGAACTATTGAATCTTGAGTCGTCGCTCAGACACGGGTCGCGCTATTTGTTCTGGCCGGGCGCCGCGCCGCTTTGGCCGGGCGTCGCGCCAGTCTGGCCGGGCGCGTAGCCGCTTTTTCCAGGCGAGCCGGCGCCGCCAGATCCGCCGCTCGCGGCCGCCGTATCGGAAGCGCCGCCGCCCACCAGGCTTGCGATCAGCGTGCTGGTCCGGTTGAACGCACCGGACACGGCCGCGCCGAGCTGAACGGTGGCGATGCCGAAGCAACAACCGATCACCGCCAGCAATAGCGCATACTCCGCCGACGACACCCCGTCTTCGCTCCGGCGGAACTGTTTGAAACCAGCCACCAATCTATCCTTCGCCCCCACATTAAATTGTAGGGTAAGTCGCGAATAGGTCAATCGGTTACAAGGGGATTCAACCGGCGCGCGCCAACTTTCCGCCCCATTGCGGACAATTCAGCGCCCCCGACTCAGCGGCAGTGATTCGCATGGGGCGGCGCGAAGTCGGAGTTGTGCGTTGGATTGGCGAATGCTGCTGCTGTCGTTTGGCCCCTTGTATGGCGCGATCGGTCTGATGTGCGTGGTGATGGTGAAGGCCGCCGGCCGCGGCCAAGCCCCACCCCGCAAGGAGATCTGGCTCGACGCGGTCTGACGCGACCCGCCTGCTAGGCGCTCACCAGCAGCCCGTCCGCCTTCATCGCCTCGATCTGCGCTTCGGAAAAGCCGAGCTGGCGGGCGATTTCATCATTGTGCTGGCCATAGCCCGGGCTGGCCATCAGCGCCCCCACCGGTCGGCCATCGAACTGGCCGGGGGTATGGGCCGCGTAATAGGTGTCCCCATCGTAGGTGGTCACCGGGGTGACGATGCCGTTGGCGATCGCCTGTTCGTCGGCCAGCACCTCGCCGGCGTTCTGAACTGGCGCCCAGACGCCTTCCGCACCCTTCAAGATCGCCTGCATCGCCTTGTAGTCGTGCTTGTCGAATTCCTTCTGGATCTCGGCGGCCAGGGCCACGCCGTTCATGAACTTCGACGCCTCATCCTTGAACCGCGGGTCGGTGATCAGATCCTCGCGGCCGATGCGCCGGGCGAAGTCCGGGAACCAGAAATCAAACAGGAAGCACAGGGTGATCCAGCGGTTGTCCTTGGTGCGGTAGTGGCGGACCATCGCGTTGCCCGCACCGGGGGGAACTTCCCGATTGGGCGGGGTTGCGGTCCCGGCCATGCTGGCGCCGGCGATGGACTGGGTCATGATGTAGGCTCCCATGCCGTAGAGCGAGTGGTCGACCAGACAGCCCTTGCCGGTGCGCTCGCGGCGGAACAGGGCCGCGGAGATGGCCCCGGCGATGGTGGCGCCGCCGCAAAGGTCGCCCACCGAGCCTGGCTGCTGGGGCGGAGCATCGCCGTTCAGCGGGGTCTGGTTGAAGGCCGATCCGGACCGGCACCAGGAGGACGGATAGTCAAAGCCGCCGTCATCGGCCATCGGCCCCTTGGGCCCATAACCGGTGGCCCGGGCGTAGATCAGCTTCGGATTGCGGCCCATCAACTCCTCGGGCTCGATGCCCAGTTTCTTGCGGGCGTCGGCGCGCAGGTTGGTGATGAAGACATCGGCGCCCTCCACCAGCTTATAGAGCACTTCGCGGCCCTCCGGCCGGCGCAGGTCCAGGCCAATGGAGCGCTTGCCGCGATTGGCGACCTCAAAAAAGGCGTTCAGCTTCTGGCCGGGCCGCTGCAGGACCGCCAGGTGCCGGGCGGGATCGCCGCCACCGACACCGCGCTCAACCTTGATCACCTCTGCGCCCCAGTCGGCCAGCATGGCTCCGGCGGCCGGCGCGAAGGTGTGTTCTGCGACCTCGACAACCTTCACGCCTTCCATGACGTCGTACATCTTTGTTCTCCCTCTTGATCCTGGAGCGGCGCCGGTTCCGTGGCCACGTCTCGTCCCGCCTGCTTAGAACAGGAACTCGCGCTCGCCCACCTTTTCGCGGGCGCCGGTGTGAATTTGACAATCCCTTGCGACTAAGTATCACCACTGCCGCCGGCCGACGCGGAAGCCCTCCGGGATCGCCGGACCGGCGTTTTCGTCGGCGCGCGAAGCGGCGCGTTCAGGCCGGACCTTCATTTCGCGGCGTAGGGAATTCTCCAATGCGGCTATTGCATACCTCGGTCGTGGGCGATGACGAGACCGACGACCTGGGCCACATGAACGTGCGGTTCTACATGTTGCGGGTGGAGGCGGCCAACGCCCGGCTGATGGATGAGTTTGGGCTGGGGACCGCCGCTCTGGCAGAGCGCGGCCAGGCGCTGGTGCGTGTCGACAGCTACTGCAAGTACAACCGCGAACAGTTTCCCGGCGCGACGCTGCAGGTGTTGGGCGGCGTGCTGGATGCGGCCGACGACGGACTGAAAATGTACTGGGAAGTGCGCAATCCCGCCCAGGACGCCCACGCCGCCAGCTTTATCCTCGATTTCGCGCTTCAGGACCTGGCAACCCGTAGCCGCCAACCCCTTCGCGACGACGCCCTCCATCGCGCCCAGAACGCCCAGACGCCGCTGCCCGAATATGGAGCGCCGCGCTCCCTGAGCCTCGATCCCCCGCGCCTTGACGTGAGCCTGGCCGAGATCACCGCCCGGGTGGGCGACGGCGGGCGCAGCATGATGGGCGGACTGATGGAACGCCAGATCGAGCCCGAGTTCTGCGACGCCCACGGCTACCTGCGCCCAGGCGAGGACATAATGCTCGGTCCCAAGCAGCGCGCGGCCCTGATGGAGACTCGCGCCGCCGTGGGTCCGCAGGCTCAGATGAGCGCCACGGGAATCCGCTACGGCTGGGCCTGGATGGAGACCCGCGCCATGGTGTTCGAGACGCCGCGGGCGGGCGAGGTCCTTCGCTCCATCGGCGCCGACATCGCCCTGGGTCAAAAGACCCGCCAGTCACGGCGCTGGATCTTCAATGAGACCACCGGGCGGATGGCCGGCGCGGACGACATGGTCGGCATCTGTCTCGACCTGGATGCGCGCAAGGCCATCGTGATCCCCCCCGAGGTGCGCGAGGATCTGGTCCGGGTCTTCGTGCCCGAGTTCGCCTAAGGTGAAACCGCCCGCCTGGCGCCTGGCGCGGGATGTCTATCCCTACGCAACCGAAATTCAGACCCGCTACCGGGACGAAGACATGCTGCGCCATGTGAACAACATGGCCATCGCCGACTACTATGACGAGGCGCGCAACCGGTTCTCGCGGGCGATCTTCAAGGCCGCCGGCGACATCACAGGCATGCGGTTGGTCAATGTCGAGAATGCCGTCAACTTCCTGGCCGAGGTCCACCACCCGGACACGCTCACGGTGGGTTCGGGTATCCTCAGCATCAGCAACCAGGCCTATGTGATCGGTCAAGCCTTGTTCCAGAAAGGCGCCTGCGTGGGCACCTGCGACACCGTCTTCGTCCGCGCCTCCCGGTCCCGCGGCGCCAGCGCCCTGCCCGACAATCTGCGGACCGTGCTGGAGTCCTTCCGGCTGCGGACCCCTGACGACGTCACTTTGGCCTAAGAACGGCCATTGTGTTTTTTGATTTTTCTACTTTGCGTGGGGTTGAACTGCGCATTCTTGCGTTCGGCGGGCCTGTTTCACCCCTCCCGCTCCGCCGCCGCGCGCAGGATGAAGCCCAGCACCAACGCCACGGCCATGTAGAGCTGTTCGGGGATCTCCTGGTCGAGCTCGACGCGGGACAGCGCCTGGGCCAGTTCCGGGTTCTGTTCAACGGGCACGCCGTGCTCGCGGGCGACGTCAATGATCCTCTGACCGATCGCGCCGCGCCCCACCGCCACCACCTTTGGCGCGGAGGGCTTGGCGTAGTGCAACGCCACCGCCAGGGGGCTGCGCCCGGTGACCCGGGTCATGAGCTTTCGTCCACGAACCGTCCGACCGGTGTGGCGCCGGGGGGTGGGGCGCCGGTGAACACCGCCACCTGCGGCGCGTAGTCCGCCGCCTCGAAGGCGGACCGCAACAGGTCCTGCCGGCCGCGAAGGCTGAGCGCGGTGAGCGGTCGCTCCGCCCAGAGCCGCACGCCGGCCCGCTGGCCGGACAGGCTCACCTCCGCCTGCACCGGGCCGAAGGGCTCTATGTCGATGGCGAAGCGGGCCCGCCAGGCGGGCGTAGAGATGGGCGCCTCCGCGCCGCCGGATCCTCCGCCGCCGTCCCGGGTGACCTCGAACTGCGCCACTGCAGCACCCTGCGGCGCCGCAAAGGGGATCTCGAAGCGCCACTGCGCGCGCCCTGGGGGCTCGGCGTTCCCGCCGTCGGCCGATGGCGGCTGCGCGGGCCAGCGCGGCGAGACGGCTGGTCACAGCGCGAACGGCGCTGGCCTCCGTCACCGGGCTGACGCTCTGGGGGGCGGAAATCGCCTCGATCGGGACGAGCGGATTGATCGCCATGGGCGGCTCGCTGCGGCGGATTGGGCCAAAGCCTAGGACCCGCCGGTGAACCGGGCGTTAAGGTTTGGCGGTTGTCCGCTGGGGCCGTTCAGTTGGCGGGCGGGACCACCGCGCTCAGCAACGGTCCTATTTCGTCGTGGCACACCAGGTCGGCATAACCGTCCTGTTCGGTGGGCTCGCGATTGACGATCACCAGCCGCGCGCCGTTGCGCTTGGCGATGATCGGGAAACCCGCCGCCGGATAGACCACCAGCGACGAGCCCAGCACGATGAACAGGTCGCAGGCCTGGGTCGCCGCTTGCGCGCGGTTCATTTCCGCCTCCGGCATGGCCTGGCCAAAGGAGATGGTGGCGGTCTTCACGATCCCACCGCAGGCCCGGCACATGGGAATCTCGCCCCGGCCCAGAAAGCTCTGCTTCAGCACATCCAGTTCGTGGCGATCGCCGCAGTCGAGACAGCGCGCGTAGCTGGCGTTGCCGTGCAGTTCGATCACCTGTTCCGCCGGCACGCCGGAATCCTGATGCAGATTGTCCACGTTCTGGGTGATTACCGCCGACACCTTACCCTGCGCCACAAGCCGCGCGACGGCGTAGTGGCCGGCGTTTGGCTCGGCGCCCTGCCAGCCGGTCACACCCGAAAATGTCCGCGTCCAGAACTCCCGCCTCTTCTGCGGGTCGGCGACAAAATCCTGAAACAGGATCGGCGTCATCCGCGACCATACCCCGCCGGGGCTGCGGAAATCGGGGATGCCGGATTCCGTGGAGATTCCGGCGCCGGTGAAAACCACCGCACGGCGGGCTTGGGCGATCAGGCTGGCGAGTCGTTCACGGGTGTCCATCGGCGCGCTCCGTCTGCGGCGGCTATTCATATGCCGCCACGCGCCGCGCGCCGCCAGGGAGATCGCGGCGCGTGCAAGGTTGAATTTTCACAAGCGGCGTAATTCCGCGTGCCCCGCGCGAATGAGTTCGGCTATAGCGAGGTCGTGAGACAAGCGGCCGTGGAGCTGCGCGTGGGGAGGCGACGTTGCTCATGAACAGGAAGCTCTTGGGCCTGAGCGGCCTGGCGGGACTGGCTCTGGCGGGTCCGGCGCTGGCGCAGACGCCGACGGCCGACAGCGGCGATACGGCCTGGATCCTTACCGCCACCGCGCTCGTCCTGTTCATGACCCTGCCGGGCCTGGCCCTGTTCTACGCCGGACTGGTGCGCGCCAAGAATGTGCTGTCGGTGATGATGCACACGGTGTCCATCGCCTGCATCGTCTCGGTGCTCTGGCTGCTGGGCGGTTACAGCCTGTCGTTTTCAGGCGACAACCCGTTCATCGGCGACCTGGCGAAATTCGGCCTGGCGGGCGTGGGTCGCGACGCGCTGACCGGGACGCTGCCGGAAACCGTATTCTTCATGTTCCAGATGACCTTTGCGATCATCACCCCCGGCCTGATCATCGGCGCCTTCGTGGAGCGCATCAAGTTTGGCGCGGTGCTGCTGTTTTCCGCCCTATGGCTGCTGGTGGTCTATGCGCCGGTTTGCCACTGGGTCTGGGGCGGTGGCTGGTTGATGGACCGTTCGGTGATGGACTTCGCCGGAGGCCTCGTGGTTCACGCAACGGCGGGCATCTCGGCGCTGCTGCTCGCCTGGCGCCTGGGTCCGCGCGACGGCTTTCCAAAGGACCTGTCGCCCCCCCACAACCCAGGCATGACCATGATCGGCGCCTCCATGCTGTGGGTGGGCTGGTACGGCTTCAACGCCGGCAGCGCCGTGGCGGCCAATGGCGCCGCGGGCGCAGCCCTCACCGCCACCCATCTGTCCGCAGCCACGGCGGGGATCGTGTGGGCCGGTATCGAATGGATCCGCTTCAAGCGTCCCAGCATGATCGGCCTGGTCACCGGCGTGGTCGCCGGCCTTGCTACGGTGACCCCGGCGTCGGGCTTCGTCGGGCCGCTCGGAGGCGTGATCCTGGGCGCCGCGGCCAGCATCGTCTGTTTCCACGCCGTGGAGCTGGTGAAGGGCAAGCTGAAGATTGATGATTCCCTGGACGTCTTCGCCGTGCACGGGGTCGGGGGCATCCTGGGCACGCTGCTGGTGGCCTTCCTCGCCGCGCCTGGCATTGGCGGCGTGGGCTACGCGCCAGGCGTCACGCCCATGAGCCAGTTCGTCACCCAGGCGATCGGCGTGGCGGTCGTGGTCGCCTGGTCGGGCATCGCCACGCTCATCCTGGCCTTCGTGGTGGAAAAGACCGTGGGGCTTCGGGCCAAGGACGAACAGATCGAGGATGGGCTCGACGTCTCCGCCCATGGCGAGCGCGCCTATCCCTGACCGGGCGGCGCCCCGAACACCCTGGCGAACTCCGCTGGCTCAAGATCGTCGATCTGGATGATTTTCAGCCGCGCCGTCGCTCCGGAGACCAACCGCAGGGCCGAGCGGGGCCGCCCCAGGGCTTTCGCCAGCAATCCGATCACGGCGGCGTTGGCCTCGCCCTCCGCGGCCGGCGCCGCCACGCGGACCTTCAGAAACCCCCGGCCGTTGGCGTCGATCCCCCAGCCGTCCGCGCCGTCGCGACCGCCCTTGGGCGTCACCCGCACGGCGAATCGCATGGTCAGGCGAAGGTGCGGAGCAGGAAGGCCTGCAGGGCGGGCAGCAGATAATTCTGGGTCCCCGAGATCACAAGGATCACGATGATCGGACTGATATCCACTCCGCCCAGCGGCGGGATGATCTTCTGGAACGGCCGCATAACCGGCCGGGTCACCGCCTCCAGGAAGTGCGCCACGTTGTAGACGAACCGGTTGCGCAGATTGACCACGTCAAAGGCCACCAGCCAGGACAGCAGGGCGTTGAGGATGATCGCCCAAGTCAGAAGGGTCAAAATCCCGTTGGCGATCCAAAACACGAAGCCGATTATCGCGGCCATGCGAGAGTCCTTCCAGGTTCGAGCGTTGCTTCTATGCCGCGCGTCGCCGGCTTAGGCCATAGGGCGTCCTCCCAACCGCGACATTCCAGCCCCAGCGGGTTGACACAGCCTCCTTCTGCCCCCTTATTCCGCGCCGCCTGGGGCCGTAGCTCAGTTGGTAGAGCGCCTCGTTCGCAATGAGGAGGTCAGGGGTTCGACTCCCCTCGGCTCCACCAGGCCTGGAAGTTGGGTGGACGATGTGGCGCGCCGCACGGCGCAGTCTGGAGACAACGGGATGACCGGCCTCCTGCCTGGCGAACCAGCGCCCATGTTCATGGCGCCTTCACCGATCAATCCACACTTCACCTTCGGCAGCCTTGGCGGGCGCTATATCCTGCTGGCCTTCATGCCGCCCCCTGGGCCGGAGCGCGAGGCGATCATCGCCCTTGTCCGCAAGAACGCGGCGGTGTTCGCCGGCGACGGCAAGATCTTCTTTGGCGTTCTGTCCGATGCGACGGGCTTCGAGGACGTTCCCCAGGATCTGCCGCTGCGCTGGTTCGCCGATCCGAACGGGGAGATTCGCCGGCTCTATGGGGCCGTCGACGCCGACGGCGCCCCGATGCCGCAGTGGATGCTGATTGATCCGTCTCTGCGCTACATGGGCTCCGCGCCCTTGAGCGACGGCGAGCGGCTGATCGCCAAGATCGCCACCTACGGTTCGCCGGACGACCACGCCGGCGTGCCCATGCACGCGCCGGTGCTGATCGTCCCACGGGTGTTCGAGCCGGCCTTCTGCCGCCAGCTGATCGACCTATACAACGCCAAAGGGGGTGAACCATCCGGGGTCATGCAAGCCCGGGGCGGCAAGACTATCGGCGTGCTCAATGACATGAAGAAGCGCCGCGACGCCGATATCGATGACGAAGAGCTGCAGGCCCAGATCCGGTTACGCATCTCTCGACGTCTGATCCCGGAGATCAAGAAGTCGTTCCAGTTCACCGCCACCCGCATCGAGCGCTACATCGTGGCCTGCTATTCGGCTGAGGAGGGCGGCTATTTCCGTCCGCACCGGGACAACACGACCCCAGGCACGGCCCATCGCAGGTTCGCCGTCTCCATCAACCTCAACGCCGAAGAATTCGAGGGCGGAGACCTGAGGTTCCCCGAGTTTGGCAGCCGCACCTACCGCCCACCCACCGGCGGCGCCGTGGTATTCTCCTGCTCGCTGCTGCATGAGGCGACCCCGGTCGCCCGGGGGGTGCGATACGCCTGCCTGCCTTTCCTCTATGACGACGCCGCCGCGACGATTCGCCAGGCCAATATGCACACCATCGTCATGCAGACCGGCGACCCGGTGGAGGCGCCGCCTCAGGCCGCCGTCTGATCAGACCTTGAGCGTCTTGCGGATCAGCAGCTTGTCGATCCGCCGGCCGTCCATATCGATCACTTCGGCCTCATAGCCGCCGATCACCACCACCTCGCCCTCCTTCGGCAATCGGCCCAGGTGGTTGAGCACCAGGCCCGCGGCGGTGTGGAAGCTACCGCCGTCGAATTCCTCGCCCAACACATCGCCCAGTTCGAGCAGGTCGGCTTTTCCATCCACCAGGAACGAGCCATCCTCACGCTTGACGATAGCGGCGGTGGCCTTGTCGTGACCCTCCGGGAAGTCGCCGGCGATCATCTCCAGCAGGTCGGTGGGGGTGATCACCCCCTCCAGCCCGCCGAACTCATCCACCACGAAGGCCATATGCACCGGCGAAGCCTTGAGCTGCTCCAGGGCGCCCAGCAGAGAGGTGGTCTCGGGGATATAGATCGGCTCCTTGGCCAGGGCGCCCAGGTCGAGGGGGGCGCCGGCCAGCAGGACGTCTGCGATATCCTTCTTGTGGACCACGCCCAGGGGGCTGTCGAAGTCGTGCCCCCGGGCCAGCACGATGCGCGAATAGGGGCAGGCGCGCACCTCCTCGAGGATCACCTCGGGCGGGTCGTCCAGGGAGATCCAGTAGACGTCGGTGCGCGGCGTCATGGCCACGCGCACCATCCGGTCGCCCAGGCGCATGACCTCGTGCATCATCGCCTCCTCCTGGGGCTCGATGACGCCGGCGCCGGTGCCTTCGGCCAGCACCGTCTCCACCTCCTCCTGGGTGACCATGCTGCCGTCCCGGTCGCGGACCCGGAGCAGCGCCAGCACCGCAGCGGTGGAGAACGTCAACAGGGTGACGAACGGCCCCATCATCTTCGCCACCAGGTTCAGCGGTCGCGACACCAGGGTGGCGATGCTCTCGGCGTGGATCAGCGCCACCCGTTTGGGCACCAGCTCGCCCAGGATCAGCGAGAAATAGGTGAGCAGCACCACCACCACGCCTGTGGAGATCTCATCAGCGTACTTGCCCACCATCGGCAGGTCCTTGAACCGCAATTGCAGTTCGCCGGCGATGGTCGCCTCTCCATAGGCGCCGATCAGGATGCCGATCAGGGTGATCCCCACCTGCACCGCCGACAGGAACCGGGTCGGCTCCTCTGCCAGGCGCAGGGCGACGCGCGCGCCTTGGTCGCCCCGCTCGGCCATGGCCTGCAGGCGCGCCCTGCGGGCGGAGACCACCGCCAGTTCGGACATGGTTAGAAGACCGTTCAGGAGCACCATGAGGAGCACGACGGCGGTAGCGGCGAGGAGCATGTTTCAGGATGGGCAGCGAGGCCCGTCCGGCCCCTGGCCGCATGTTAGCGGGTTCGGACGCGGCGGGCGAACGGTTTGAGCGGCCCCCAATCTGCTCGCGCTGCGAAGCGCGATGGAGGGGCACAGCGACGGGAGACGGGACAAATCCGGTGTTTGGGGTGAAAAAAAGCCCTGGGGTTCAATTTTTCGAGGATCAATCCCATGCACTTTGGATACGACCGGATCTGACGTAGGGGCCTGAGCGGGTTTTCGTCGGGACGAGCGAGTGGGATCGGCGGTGGGCGAACCTCAACGGTGGTCGGCATAATGCGTCGTTCGCGTAATACCGAGTCGGTTGGAGCCCAAGACACGCGCCCGCCAGCGTCCCAAGCCCCCTCCGACCGGCGCCAAGGCGCGCCGCCCCTATCCCCCCGCGATCGACTGCCTCGGCATCTTGCTTCGGGCCTGCATGGCGCCCAGGTGTTCCTTCACCTCGCGGGTCTGGCCGGCGAGCGCCAGCATGTCGGCGGATTGCTGCAGGTGGGTGCGCATGCCCATGCCTTCGAACGCGCGCTTGATCAGCTGCTTTGACAGCATCAGTGTGGTGAGCGGGGCGCGGGCGATGTTGGCGGCGATGGCCTCCACCGTCTCCTCCAGCTTGTCGCGGGGCACCACCTGGTTGACGCCGCCCCATTCCAGGGCCGTCTGGGCGTCCAGGGTCTTGGATTGGAAGAGATATTCCGCAGCCTTCTTGTGGCTCATGAAGATCCACGGCTCGATCATGGTCTCGCCGGTGGGAAAGCCCATGGCCTGGGGAAGCGGCATCTGGAAGAAGGCGTCCTCGGAACAGACGGTGATGTCGGGCAGCATGGCCCAGTAGGAGCCGGCGCCGATGGCGTAACCGTGCACCTGGGCGATGGTGGGCTTGCGGAACTCCCACAGATAGAGCACCGGCCACAGGAACAGGTCCTGAGAGCCCTTGTGGTGGAGGCCGGTGTGGTGCTCGCCCTCGGCGAACTCCGGATAGCTCTCGGAGGGCGGGCGGCCCATGGCGTGGCCGGAGCAGAAGCCCTTGCCGTTGGCCTTGATGATCACGACCTTGACGCCGTAGTCGCGGTCGGCCTCCTTGAGCGCCGCGTCCAGGGCCCAGACCATGCGCGAATCCTGGGCGTTGGCCTTCTCCGGCCAGTTCATGATCACCCGCGCGATGGGGCCTTCCCTCTCATAGATCACCCGGTCGTCCAGGTTGCGCCGTTCCACCGCCATCGGTTCCTCCATTTTGGTTCAAGATCAAACGGTATTGCGGGCGGCTAGTCCATCAGCCGCTGCGTGAGGTAGGTGTATTCCAGCGCCACCCGCCGGGCGGTCTCATTGAGATTGGCCGCCGCGGCATGTCCGCCGTCGATATTCTCGTAATAGAGGTAAGGATAGCCCAGGGCCTTCAGCCGGGCCGCCGCTTTTCGCGCGTGGGCGGGGTGGACGCGGTCATCCTTGGTGGAGGTCTCGATGAACACCTGCGGATAGGGCCGCCCGGCGCGGAGGTTCTGATAGGGGGAGTAGCTGTCCAGCACCGCCCGCTCGGCGGGGATGGCCGGGTCGCCATACTCGCCCACCCAGGAGGCGCCGGCGCCGATGTGGGTGTAACCGATCATGTCGAACAGCGGCACCTGGATGACCACCGCGTTGTAGAGTTCCGGACGCTGGGTGAGCGCCACCCCCATCAGCAGCCCGCCGTTGGAGCCGCCCATGATCCCCAACCGCCGCGGGCTGGTGATCTTGCGCGCGATCAGGTCCTGGGACACCGCGAAGAAGTCGTCATAGACCCGCTGACGGTTCAGCTTCAAACCAGCTTCATGCCAGCGGGGACCGAACTCCCCGCCGCCGCGGATATTGGCCACCACATAGACCCCGCCCCGCTCCAGCCAAAGCTTGCCCACCATGGGCGAATAGGCCGGGGTCATGGAGTTCTGGAATCCGCCATAGGCGTAGAGCAGGGTGGGCGCCTGGCCGTCGAATTTGAGACCCTTGGGCCGCACCAGGAAATAGGGGATCCTGGTTCCGTCCTTGGAGGCGGCCCAGGCCTGCTCCACCACGTGGGTGGAGGCGTCGAACCGGGCCGGCAGGGTCTTGAGCGTCGAGACCGCCCCATCGGACGCGTCGGCCAGCATCTGGCGGTTGGGGGTGAGATAGCCCGCCACCGACAGGATCAGCCGGTCGTCCCGTTCCGACGCCGAGGCGATCCCCACCGAGACGTCCGCCGGAACCTTCAGCGGCGCAGAGGTCCATCCGTCCGGGCCATGACGGAAGCTCAGCACCCCGCCGCGCACGTTTTCGTACAGAGCCACCACCAGCCGGTTGCGGGTCGTCGCCACCTGCTCCACCGCCTGGGTGGGGCCGGGCCGCAGGATCAGCGTGGGTTTCGCCGACCCAGGCGCCGCCTTCAGCACCGCCAGGTCATAGGCCATCAGGTCGCCGGAGTGAAAATCGCCCCAATCCTGTTCAAGGGTGAACACCATCTGGCCGTCCACCAGCCCCTGGATCGTGGATTTCAGCGGCAGCGGCAGGCGCATCGGTTCAGGCCCGCCCAGCAGGTGGTATTCCACCTCGAAGAAGCTCACCGCCCGCACGGCGATCTGCGCCTGCACCCGACCGTCGGCGTCACGCAGCACCATGGGCTGCACCGCCACGTCGGTGTTCGACCCGCGGAACACCTCGCGCGCGGCGCTTAGCGGCGCGCCTCGGGTCCAGGCCTTGATGATATAGGGATAGCTGGACTGGGTGAGGCTCCCGTCCCCCCAGTCGCGGCCGATCAGCAGGGTGTCGCGGTCCAGCCAGGCCACATCCTGCTTGCTGTCCGGCGAATGGAAGCCGCCGTCTACGAAGGCGCCGGTGGTCACGTCGAACTCCAGCAGGCTGACGGCGTCCTTGCCCCCGTCGGAGAGCTGCAACAGGCAATAGCGGTCATCCGGCGGCAAGCAGACCGCGCCATGCCAGACCCAGTTGGCGCCCCGGGCCTTGGCCACGGCGTCCAGGTCAAGGATCGTGCGCCAGTTCGGCGTCTTGGCCCGGTAGCTGGTCAGACTCGCCGTGCGCCACACCCCGCGCACATGCTCGGCGTCCTGCCAGAAATTCCGCAGCCGCCCATCGCCGGCGAATCCCACCGCCGGGATCCGGTCGCTGGCGGTGGCGATCTTCAGGGCCTGGGCGTGCAGGCCGGCGTAGCGGGCGTCGCCCTCCAGCACCGGCAGGGAGCGGGCGTTCTCGGCGCGGGCGAAAGCGAGCGCCTTGTCGCCCTCGATTTCCTCCAGATAGGCGTTGGGGTCGGTCATGTCGGTTTGAGCGAGGACTCCGGAGGCGGACAGCGCCAGGGCGGCGGCGAGGATCAGGTGCTTCATGACGGCCCGCCGGCCTCACGGGGCTTCACACACAACCAGCGGGCCCGGTGGGTATGGGTGGCGTTGTCCACCCAGCCGGTGATCTTGGGGTTCACCAGCGCCCGGTTGACCACGAAATAGAGCGGCGCGACCGCCTCGTCGTTCAACATGATCTGTTCGGCCCGGGCCAGCAGGGCGGCGCGCTTGCCCAGGTCCGCCTCATGGTCGGCCTGGGCCAGCAGGGCGTCATAGGCCGGATTGTTGTAGTCGCCATAGTTCTGTGCGCCGGTGTCCGACTTCAGGAGCTCCAGGAAGGTCAGCGGATCGTCATAGTCCCCGTACCAGCTCATCGGCCCTACCTGGAAATCCCGAGCGGCATAGGCGGCGAAGGCGATCTGGCTTTCGTTCTGCACCAATTTGGCTTCCACCCCGATAGCCCGCCAGTCCGCCTGGATCGCCTGCATCAGCAGCTGGGTGTCCGGCGAATTGGCCGCCTTGACTTCGAACATCAGCGGCCGCGCGGCGGAGAACCCAGCCTGGGCCAACAGCCGCCTTGCCTCCGCCTGCCGCGCAGGAAAGCTCAGCTTCGCCCAGGTGGTCTGTGGACCTTGGGTGTAATTGGAGATCCCCGGCGGCACGAAGGCGTAGGCCGGAAGCTGGCCGGCCCGCAGCAGCTTGGCTGTGACGAAGTCGCGATCCATCGCCATCGACAGCGCCCGGCGCACCCGGATGTCCTTGAACGGCGCAAAGTCGCGGGTGTTGAACGACAGATAGGAGGTGGCGAGAGTCACATGGGTGCGCGGGAACCCCGGCAGGGTCTGCTTAAGCCTGGTGAACCGGCTGGACTGGAACGAGGTGTTCAGGTCCAGCTCTCCCAACGCCACCCGCCGCTCCGCCGCCACCGCGTCGGTGGTGGGATAATAATCGATCCGGTCCACACAGACCTTGGCGGCGTCGAAGAACCGCGGGTTCTTCTCCACCCGCAGGTAGTCCCCCAGCCGCCAGCTCACCAGCCGGTAGGGCCCGTTGGAGACATACCGCCCCGGCTGACTCCAGCCGTCGCCCCATCGGGCCACCACATGGCGGGGCACGGGAAAGAAACTGTGGTGCTTGGCCAGACCCGGCAGATAGGGAACCGGATGCTCCAGCCTTAGCTCCAGGGTGTGCGCATCCACAGCCCGCGCGCCCAGCGTCTCCGGCGCGGCCTTGCCCTCGTTGATGGCCCGGCCGTTCTTCAGGATGGTCACCAGATAGGCGTAGATCGCCGCCGTCTCGGGCTTGAGGATGCGCCGGTAGGCGTAGACGAAATCGTCGGCGGTGACGGGAACCCCGTCCGACCACACCGCGTCGCGCAAGCGGAAGGTCCAGGTCAGGCCATCCGGGCTCACCGCCCAGGACGCAGCCATGCCGGGCAGGGTCGAGCCGTCCGGCGCATTGGTGGTCAGCCCCATCATCAGGTCGCCGATCACCACCGACTCGTCCACCAGGTTGGACTGTTGCGGATCCAGCGTCGCCGGGTCCGACCCGTTGCCATACTCCAGGCAAACCTGCCCCGCCGGGCAGGCCGGCCGCTGGGCGGTCTCCCGACAGCCGGTAAGACTCAACGCCAGGGCGGCGGCGGCGAACAGACGGACGGATGCGGTGAGACTGGCCGGCATGCCCCATAAGTCCCACCGCCGCGTGCGCTTGTCGACCGGGAAGGCGGCGGGCGGTATCGCCATTTGTCCGCAACGCTGTCGACGCCGCCGTCGCTTGGATTGGGACGCCCGGTTCTTAGAGTCTCAAAGGCGCCAGCGGCCGCGCTCGCACAATCGAGAGCGGAGCCCCTGGCTCGCACCGCCCGGGCGCATGGGGCGGACTCGTAGGCCCTTGACGGCGTTGGGCGCCACGAGCACGAAATTCCCGCACATCCGGCGCCAGCCCATGCGCATGCCCACGGAGGCGACCATGCACCTTGATATCCATGTATCCCGTTTCGACTGGGCCGGCGGACCGGCGGGCATAGGACCGGGCGTCGCACGTCTGGCCCGTACATCCGAGGCGGTGGGGGTGCGCACCCTGTCGTTCATGGACCACTTCTTCCAGATGGAGATGATGGCTCCGGCGGAGGATCCGATGCTGGAGGGCTACACGGCCCTGGGATTCGTGGCCGGGGTGACTCAGCGCCTGCGCCTGCGCCTGCTGGTGACCGGGGTCACCTATCGTCATCCGGGTTTGCTGGCCAAGACGGTCACCACCCTTGACGTTCTCAGCGGCGGCCGCGCCGAACTGGGCATCGGCGCGGCCTGGTATGAGCGCGAGCACAGGGGCCTGGGCGTCCGCTTCCCGCCAATCGCCGAGCGGTTCGAACAGCTTGAAGAGGCGCTGCAGATCTGCCTGCAGATGTGGAGCGATAACAACGGGCCGTTCAACGGCAAGTGCTTCCAATTGGCCGAGACGCTGTGTTCGCCCGCCCCGGTGTCCGCGCCGCGTCCGCGGATCATGATCGGCGGCGGCGGCGAAAAGAAGACCCTGCGCCTGGTGGCGCAGTACGCCGACGCCTGCAACTTCTTCGGACCGCCTAAGGTGGTGGCCCACAAAGTGGACGTGCTGCGCCGCCACTGCGACGCTGTCGGCCGCGACATCGGCGAGATTGAAGTCACCGCCTTCTGCGAAGTCCGCGACGACGGAACCGCCGACGACGTGCTCCGTAGCGCCGAGGCCTTCGCCGCCGTGGGCGCCGCCACCGTCATGGCCCGGGCCATGGGCGCCGATCCCGCCGCGGCGCTAGAGGCGGTTTATGGCCCAGCAATGCCGCGGTTGGCGGGGATCGAGGCGAAGGCGTTGTAACGAGCCGAGCCGCCCCGGCTCAATGGATGCGGAACTCGCCCAAGGCCTTGATCTCCGCCGGCTTGATCAGCCGCTCATGGGCGACCTTCACCGAGTAGAGCGCCCCGTCCAGGGTTGCGGCCCAGAAGTCCAGGAATCGGCGCAGTTCCGGAAACTTTGGGAACAAGTCGTACTCCTGCCAGACGTAGGACTGCAGCAGCGCCGGGTGGTCGGGCAGGCGGTAAAGGATCTCCGCCGTGGTCAGGCCGTAGCCGGCCAGCTGTTTTTGAAACGCGGCGGAAGCGCTCATCGACGACCCCATGGGTTCGACGGGCCGGAATCACCCGCCATGGGGTGATTGTAGCCGCCTCTGACATTAATTCATCATGAATTCAATTGCTTGTCACTCAATCCTGGCGCCTGCTGCCAATCTGGGAAAATTTCCACGACATAGTGCAGATGCATCATGCGCCGGTCCGCTGGCTTGAGGCCTACTGGGCAGGCAAAGGCGATGCGGCCCACGCCGCCCGCCCTAGACGCACCTGTCGCCGCCGGGCGCCCCCGTTTGGCGGCGACAGGATAGCGCCCTTGCCGCTGGCGGCCTTAGGTCTAGTCTTAAGGCCATGTCCGGCGAAGCCCTCACCGTCCGCGCCCTGTCGATTCTCGAAACGCTCGTGGCCTTCGACACCACCTCGCGGCTTTCCAACCTGGCGCTGATCCAGTGGGTCGAGGCCTATCTGGCCGGCCTGGGCGTGGCGACGCGGCGAGTCCCCAACGCCGACGGCGGCAAGTCGAACCTGATCGCGACCATCGGCCCCGCGTTAGAGGGCGGGGTTGTGCTGTCCGGCCACACAGACGTGGTGCCTGTGGACGGACAGCCCTGGACCTCCGACCCCTTCCGGCTCACCGAACGGGGCGGGCGGCTCTACGGCCGCGGGACGTGCGACATGAAGGGCTTCCTGGCGCTGGCCCTGGCCGCCGCGCCCGAGCTGGCCGCCGGGCCGCTGACACGGCCGGTGCATCTTGCGTTCTCCTATGACGAGGAGGTGGGCTGTTTGGGCGCTCCCGACATGATCGCCGTCATCGCCCGCGACCTGCCGCGCCCCGCCCTTGTGGTGGTGGGCGAGCCCAGCGACATGGTGGCGGTGAACGGCCACAAGGGCATCGTCACCTACCGGGTGACGGTGAACGGCCGTGAGGCCCACTCCAGCCAACCCCATCGGGGCGTCTCCGCGGTAATGGAAGCCGTCCCCCTGATGGGCCGCCTGCTGGACCTGGGCGCGCAGCTGGATCTGGCGGCGGATCCCGCCTCGCCCTTCATGCCCAGGGGCGCGACGGTTACCGTCAATCAGGTGGCCGGCGGCACGGCGCCCAACATCATGGCCCGGGAATGCCAGTTCCTGTTCGACCTGCGTTACCTGCCCGGTCAGTCCCCCGATGCAATTCTGGAGGAGGTGTTCCAGGCGGTGGGCGAGCTTGATGCGGCGCTGAAGGCCCGCTCGCCGGAGGCCGGCGCCCGCATCGAGCAACGCTCTGCGGCCCCGCCCCTGGCGCCGGAAGCCAACGGCGCGGCGGAGGCCTTCGCCCGACGGTTGGCCGGCGACAACGGTCCGGCGCGCGTGGTCGCCTATGTGGCCGAGTCCGGCCAGTTCCAGGCGGCGGGCTTTTCTACGGTGATCTGCGGCCCCGGTTCCATCGACCAGGCCCACCAGCCCGACGAATATCTGGAGCGCGTCCAGTTGGAGCGGGGCGCGGAATTCATGGCCCGGCTGATCGACTGGGCTTCCAGCGGCGCATAACCACCGGGCGGGTGACCAGCGCCCAGGGATTCCAGGCCATGGCCCGGGCGATCGTCCAGGAGCCGCGGCGGCGGCCAGACTGCAGCTCGCGGCGGGCCTTGAGGATCTCCCCCATGCCCGCCAAGCCGGCGGTCAGGCCGCGCAGTGGGGCGCCCAGCTCACCGTGAGCCCAGTGGCGCAGGAACAGGACGGCCGTGGCCAGGGCGTGCCCCGGCAGCGTCAACCAGAAGAGCGCCGGCGGCGTGTCCTTGAGAAATACCCACAGCCTGTTGCGGGCGCCGTAGTACATGGCGAAGTCCGAGCGCGGCCCGCCGGTAGAGGCCGAGCCCACATGGATCACCGTCGCGTCCGGAACCACCAACACCGGTTCACCCAGGAGCCGCAGCCGGTAGCCGAAATCCACATCCTCGCAGTAACAGAAGAATCGTTCGTCGAAGCCGCCCAGGCTCAGAAAGAGCTCCCGGTCCACCAGCATCGCCCCACCACAGGCCGAGAACACTTCACCGACGGCCAGGACCCCGGGAGCCGGGCGTCGATACCCGCCGCGATAGGGAAATCCGGCCAGCGTCATCACATCGCCCAGGCCATCCAGACGGCCGGGGTCGCTGGCCATCAGCTGACGCGAGGCGAAACAGCGGACCTGCGGCCAGGCCGCGGCGGCGGCCAGCAGCCGTTCCAGCCAGTCAGGCTCGGCGGTGGCGTCGGGATTGAGGAGCGCGATCCAGCGACCGCGGGCCGCCGCCGCCGCACGGTTGATGCCGGCGGCGAATCCCAGGTTCGCGCCATTCTCGATCAGGCGGATCTGCGGGTCGGCCGCCGCCGCGGCCTGGGGCGCGCCATCGCTGGAGGCGTTGTCGGCCAGCAGCACCTCGAAATCGTCGAATGTCTGGGCGCGAAGGGACGCCAGGCATTCCGCCAGCAACGGCCCGCTCTCATAGGCCAGCACCACAATACTGACGGCGGGCTTGCCTTCCGCCAAGTCTTTCGTCATCCGACAGACCCGTCCTCACGCTGCGAGCCCCAATGACGATGATCACGCCCCTGGCCCTGCCCGAGGTCATGCTTATCACGCCCAAGCGCCACGGCGACGCCCGCGGCTGGTTCACCGAGACCTGGAGCCGCAAGGTCCTGGCGGAGGCGGGCCTCGACCACGACTTCGTGCAGGACAATCAGGCCTTCTCGGCCCAGCGCGGTACGGTGCGCGGCCTGCACTTCCAGCGGTCGCCGAACGCCCAGGCCAAGCTGGTGCGGGTGCTGAAGGGCGCGATCTATGACGTGGCCGTCGATATCAGGACCGGATCGGCCACTTATGGCCGCTGGGTGGGCGCGCGCCTGGACGCGGACATCGGCGCCCAGCTGTTGGTCCCGCGCGGGTTCGCCCACGGCTACTGCACCCTCGAGCCTGACACCATGCTCGCCTACAAGGTTGACGGCCCCTACGCCCCGGACTGCGAGGGCGGCGTGCTGTGGTGCGATCCGGCCCTGGGGATCGATTGGCCGATCGCGCCGGAAGCGGCGGTCGCCAACGACCGGGACCGCAAACTGCCGCGGCTGGCCGATCTGGAACCGGTCGACTTCTAAGCCACCCATTCGGCGATCACCTGTGGGTCACGCTCCAGCCCGGCGTTTCTGGCCCGCGCCTGTGAGAACGCTGACGCGTCCAGCAGGCGGGAGAGGGCCCAGACCGCCGCGCCGCGCACCAGCGCCGAGGGATCGGCAAGCCTGGCTTCCGCCACCGCCACAAGCTGCGTCTGGCCGGAGTTGCCGATGGCGTAGAGGACATTGCGGACGAAACGGTCACGGCCGATCCGCTTGATGGGGCTCTTGGCGAACAGGGAACGGAAGGCCGCATCGTCAAGGCCGGCGAGCTGCGCCAGATCTGGGCGGCGCAACGCCTCGCGCGCGGCCAGGCGCATCTCACGGCCGGCCTGAGCGAACTTGTTCCAGGGGCAGACGGCCAGGCAATCGTCACAGCCATAGATCCGGTTGCCGAGCCGGGGCCGCAGTTCCCGGGGCGCCGGGCCTTTTAGCTCGATGGTGAGGTAGGAGATGCAGCGGCGCGCATCGAGCTGATAAGGGGCCGGAAAGGCGTCCGTGGGGCAAACATCCAGGCAGGCCCTGCAGGCGCCGCAGTGGTCGGCTTCCGCCGCGTCGGGGGCCAGGTCCAGACTGGTGAGCACGGCGCCCAGGAACAGCCAGGAGCCGAATTCCCGCGAAACCAGGTTGGTGTGCTTGCCCTGCCAACCGAGACCGGCCGCCGCGGCCAGGGGCTTTTCCATCAACGGCGCCGTGTCGACGAACACCTTCAGCTCTCCGCCGAATCGGCCCTGCAGCCAGCGCCCCAGCGCCTTCAGGCGCGGCTTGATAAGTTCGTGATAGTCATCGCCCCGGGCGTAAACTGAGATAGCGCCCACCGTGCGCTCGGCGAGCACCGCGAGGGGATTTTCGGCGGGTCCGTAGTTCACACCCAACATGATCGCCGCGCGCGCGCCAGACCACATGGCGGCGGGATGCGCCCGGCGTTCGGCGGTGTCGGCCATCCAGCCCATCTCGCCATGGCGGCCGGCGGCGAGGAACTCGGTCAGGCGGTCCGCAGCGGGCCACCGGGAATCGGGGCGGGTGAAGCGGCAGGCGTCGAAGCCCAGCCGGGCGGCTTCTGCGCGGATCAGGGCTTCAGGCGACTCAGAAATCGAGGTCGTCATAGTGGCCGGCCGGCGCCAGGCCCGGCCATCGGTCGGCGAGCAGGGGCCGGAACGCCGGCCGTGACTTGAGCTTCATGTACCAGGTCTTGAGGATCGGAACCTCCCGCCATGGCAAGTCGCCGAAATAATCGACCACTGACAGGTGGGCCGCGGCGGCGAAATCGGCCAGGCTGAGCCGCCGGCCCGCCAGCCATTCGCGTTCCTCCAGCAGATGTTGCAGGTAGCTCAGGTGGTCTCTCAGCGCCTCCCGGCCCCGGCGCAGGGCGCCCAGGTCGGGGGAGCCCAATCGCAGGAGGCGCTTTTCCATCTTTTCGTGCAGCAGGAAGCCTCCGACCTCGTGGTCAAACTTGCGGTCGAACCATTGCAGCAATCGGCGCGCCTCGGCCCGTTCGGCGGGTTCACGGCCCAGCAGCGATGGCTCCGGGTTCTGTTCCTCCAGATGCTCGAGAATGGCGCGGACTTCACAGATCACCAGACGGGTCTGACCATCATCCTCCACCAGCACCGGCGTGACGCCGGAGGGATTGAGTTCGCTCACTGCATTGGGCGTTTCCCAGTAGCGCACTGGGTTCTCCGCAAAGGCCAGGCGCTTTTCGCCCAGGGCCAGGCGGACCTGGCGCGACGCGGGATCCAACGGGAAGTGATGAAGGACACGGGAAACGGTCATGCGAAGGCGATGCGGAACTCTACAAAGAATTGAACGCGATCATTCAACGCCGGGACCGCTTAAGGTCTCGTATACTAAGCCGGATAGCGTGGGTCTTCCTGGAAAGCGCCGCCATGGGGCTCGGCCCGGCCGCGCGGGTCGGCGTGGATGATGATGTCGGCGGCTGGAAAAGCAGTGAGAATCCGCTTCTCCGCCTCGACCACCACCTCGTGAGCGGTCTCCAGGGAAAGGTTCGGATCCAGGTCCACGTGCATCTGCATGTGAACATAGGGTCCCGAGGCGCGGGTGCGCAGCTGGTGCACGTCGGTCAGGCGCGGGTCGCGGGTGGCGAGGTGGACGATGCGATCCCGGTCCTGGGGGGCAAGCTCGGTGTCCAGCAACTGGCTTGAAGCCTGTCTGAACACGCCGATCGCCCCCCAGACCAGCAAGCCGGCGATGCCCAGGCCGGCCACGGCGTCGAAACCGCTGACGCCAAAACCCGCCGTGAGCGCGATGCCGATAAGTCCGATGCCATTGGCTGCCAGGTCAGAGGCGTAGTGCGCGCGGTCGCCAGCGACCGCCACCGACGCGGTGCGTCTGAGCACCCGGGACTGCACGGTGATCAGGATACCGGTGAGGGCGGTGGAAACGACCATCACCATGATCGCCCAAAATTCCTGTCGGATCGGGGTGGGATGCAACAGGCCATGGATCGCCTCCCGGCCGACCAAGGCGGCGGAGGCGAACACCAGCCCACCCTGCATAAGGCTTGCGAAGGCTTCCGCCTTACCGTGACCGTAGCGGTGTTCGTCGTCCGGCGGCGCGGCGGCATATCGCACTGCGTAAAGCGTGATCATCGAGGCCAGCAGATCCAGCCCGGAATCGGCCAGCGAAGCCAGCATGGCGACAGAGCCGGATATCGCCCACGCCGCAGCCTTCATCGCCACCAGCGTGGCCGCGACGGTGACGCTCATCAGCGTCACGCCACGGGTGAGTTTAGCGGCCTCCTGCGCGGGCAGGCCATGGACGACAGCGCTCATGGCCGCCTCTTACGCCAGTTTCCCGCCTTGGACACAGCGCGAACGACTCGCATCGGAACTCGTGGGATCGAACGCGGGCGCCCCTATCCCCTGAGCTTGCGGAGCAGCGCCTCGATATCGTTGGCGATCGCGGGATCCTCTGCCTTCAGCGCCTCGATGCGACGCACGGCATGGATGACAGTGGTGTGGTCGCGTCCGCCGAACCTGCGCCCGATGTCGGGCAGGGATCGGGTGGTGATCTGCTTGGTGATCCACATGGCGATCTGGCGGGGCCTGGCCACGGCGCGGGCGCGGCGCTCCGACATCAGGTCCGCCTGGGTGAGCCCGAAGTGTTCAGCCACCGCCTTTTGAATCTGGTCCACCGTCACCCTTTTTTCGGCGCAGGACAGATGGGGCCGCAGGATAGCCTGAGCCTCGTCAAGCCTCAGGCTGGCGATGTCGGCGCCGACCCGAGCCACCAGGGTGTTCAAGGCGCCCTCCAGTTCGCGCACGGAATCGGTGAAGCGGTCGGCCAGGAACTGCAGAACCTCGCTGCGCGCCGATGGTATGAAACGTCCGGCCTGGGCCAGGGTGGCGAGCTTCCGCTCCAGGATGCCCAGGCGCAGGGTGCGGTCGGCGCGCTCCATTCCGCAGACCAGACCCGCCTGCAGGTGCGAGCGCAAGCGCGGCTCCATCTCGCTGAGTTCCGCGGGCGTTCGATCGGCGGACATAACCACCCGGCGGCCGTCTTCCACCAGAGCGATCAGGGTGTGGAACAGTTCCTCCTGGGTGGATGGCTTGCCGGACACGAACTGCACATCATCCAGCAACAGCAGGTCGGCGTTACGCAGCTCGTCCTTAAAAGCCGCCGTCTGGCGATCCTGTACCGCACGCACAAAGGTGGAGGTGAACCGTTCGGCGGTGAGATAGACGACACGCTTCTCGGGCGCCGCGCGCAGGGCCTCCCAGGCGATGGCGTTCAACAGGTGAGTCTTACCGAATCCATAGGGCCCATGGATCAGCACCGGATTGAAGTGGCCGTCCGACCAGGCGGCCACCCGGCGGGCGACCGCGAAGGCGAATTCGTTGGCAGGACCGGAGACGAAGCTGTCAAAGGTGAATCGATCCTGCAGGCCCTGTTGGCGAGCGGCCTTCAAGATTTGAGGCGCCGACACCTCTCCGGCCGAAGGGGCGCGCTCGGCGACACTGGCGACGGGCGGCGCGGCGACTACGCCGACGGTGTCGAATTCCGCCCGGGACTTCAATTGAAGCTGACGGTCAAGCGGATCGTATTGGGCCCAAAGTTCGCTAATCCGCCGCCATGCGTGGCGCCGAATCCAGTCGCGCGCCACACCATTGGCCGCCACCAGACAGGCGCCGTCGCCGATGTCGCGGACCGCCGCCTGGCCGAGCCATGACCCGAACGTCGCCTCGCCCATTTCGTGGCGTAGCACCGTGCAAGCCTTGGTCCAGACCGCCCCCCCGGACGCTTCCGTCGCTGCGCCCATTTGACCCCCAGTCGTCATCATCTCCACCTTAGCGCATTGGCTTCGCGCGGCACCCCCGCCCACGAGTATATATTTAGCAAATACAGTTTCTTAGGCTGGCGATTGGGTTACACCCGCCAGCGTCGTCAACGCCTTTGAAATCTGATTGGGTACGTCTAAGAGCCGCCACACTAGCCACCGACAGAAGGGGGTCAATCGAGATTCTTCGCCGTCCGGAGCGATATTTTTGTTGACTCCGCGCGGCGCCAAACGGGGCAAGGGAATGCTGCAAAAGCGAGCGGACCGTGTGTGAAAATTCGCCGCAGTCGGACCGTCCAGGCGCACACAGAACAGCGCCGCATACGCCCTAAATAGCTAGGCGATGGCGACGCTTGGCGGTTTTGGGGAACAGGTCGTAAACGGCCGCTTTCGGCCGTCAGCAGGTCCGGGTCAGGCGAACGACTGCTTCTTCAACTGGGCGGCCAGACGCGAGACCTTGCGCGCGCCTGTGTTCTTGTGGACGACGCCCTTGGAAACCGCGCGCATCAGCTCGGACTGAGCCTCAACGAAGGCCGCCTTGGCCGCCGCCGGGTCGCCGCCGGCCAACGCTTCATCGAACTTCCGCAGGAAGGTGCGCACGCGGGAGCGCCGCGCCTTGTTGACTTCCGTACGGCGTTCGATCTTGCGGACCGCCTTCTTGGCGCCGGGATTATTGGCCATTCATCAACTCTCAATAGGGACCACGCCCGGCGATCCGGGCGGTGAAATTCGGAGGCGCGGATATACGGGAAGGGTACGGGCGGGTCAATGCGCCGATGAGACGTCGGCGCGGGGCCCTAGCGTCCAGTGAATTTCGGCTTCCGCTTCTCGGTGAAGGCGGCCATGCCCTCGGTCTGGTCATCAAAAGCGAACAAGGAGTGAAACAACCGCCGCTCGGTCTTCACACCCTGGCTAAGCGGGGTCTCGAAAGCGACGTTGACCAGTTCCTTGGCCATCATCACCGCCAGAGGTGACTGGGCGGCGATGGCCCTGGCCGCGGCCAGAGCGGCGTCGATAAGTTCAGCCGCGGGGACCACGCGGGACACTAGGCCAGCGCGCTCGGCCTCAGCCGCATCCATCATCCGGGCGGTCAACACCATGTCCATGGCCTTGGCCTTGCCGACAAAACGAGGCAGGCGTTGGGTGCCGCCGGCGCCAGGAATGACCCCCAGGTTGATTTCCGGCTGACCGAACTTGGCCGTGTCGGCGGCGATGACGAAGTCGCACATCATCGCCAGCTCGCAGCCACCGCCGAGCGCAAAGCCGGCCACGGCGGCGATCACGGGTTTGCGGCAGCGGGTCACCGCCTCCCAATTGCGGGTGATGAAGTCTTCCTTGAACACGTCAGCGTAGGATTTGGTCGACATCTCCTTGATGTCGGCGCCGGCCGCGAATGCGCGCTCGGAGCCGGTGATCACCATGCAGCCCACAGCGTCATCAGCCTCGGCCGCGGCGAGCGCTGCGGTGAGCTCGTCCATCAGAGTTCCGTTAAGCGCATTGAGCGCCTCCGGGCGGTTGAGACGAATGAGCGTCACGCCGTCGGCGGTTTCAACGATAAGGGTCTGATAGCTCATTGCATGGCTCCTTCGCGCGTAGCCTCGCGTTTAAGGCCCCTCGACCGAATAGCCAAGCGCGCGCAGCCTGGCGGGCAGACCCTCGGGTCCGACCAGATGGCCCACGCCGACCACCACCACCGTGCGTCCCGAACCCGCCAGACGTTCACGCAACACCGGGAGCCAGCGGCTGTTGCGGTCGGTCAGGAAGCGCTTGTAGATCTCGGGTGAGGCGCGTTTGAGCGGTTGCACGGCCTCGCGATCAATCGCGCGGACGTCGCCGGCCATCCAGGCGTCGACAAGCGACTTATATTGCAGCGGACGCGCCTCGAGCTCCCGGACGCTCTGGTTCAGCGACGCGATCTGGTCGGACATGGACACGCCGTCGAACAGGGATATCTGCTCCGCTGGCGTCTCGAATGCCCTTTGCGTCGCCGCCGGCTTCAGGATGCCCACCAGCAGCTGCTCGACGCCAAACTCGGCATTGCCGCCCGACTTGCGGAATGCCGCTTCGGCCAGCGCGACTTCCGCGAACCAGGGCTCCAGACGCTCAAGCATGGACATGGACGCCCCGTAGGCGGTTGCCACGCGCACAAGCCGCTTGCGGTCATTGGGCTTCATCATGGCGCTCAGGGTCTGTCCCGGCGGCAGGACGCCCGTTTCCAGAGCCAGCCGGGCGGTTTCTGCCTCGCTCACGCGATCAAGCGGGATTTCGAACCAGACGTCGTTGGCGTGTGACAGAGCCTCTGTGAGGCTATCCGGCTTCCAGTCGAGGCCCGAGGGCAGGATATGTACCGAGCCGAACAGGACCATCTCGGAATCTGCGTCCCGGACCGTCCAGGTCGGCGGCTTCGCCTGGGCGGTGGTCGCCAGGGCGAGGACGGCGAACGCCAAGCGCAGGATCTTCCACATCGCCGCCAATCTAGGTTGATCCGCCCGCCGTGGCCAGATCAACGCTGGCAGGTCGGGCAGTGGAACGTGGAGCGGCCCGCTTGCTGGGTGCGCACCACGGTTCCCCGGCAGCGGGGCGTGGCGCAGGGCTCGCCCTCCCGGCCATAGACGGCGAAGCGATGTTGAAAATAGCCGAGCGCGCCATCGGCCGCCGCATAGTCGCGAAGGGTGGAGCCGCCGGCCGCGATGGCCTCGGCCAGCACATCGCGCACCGCCTGGACGAGCGCGGCGACCTTGCTGGCCGCAATGGCCCCGGCCGGTTTTAAGGGTGAGATGCGCGCCCGATGCAGCGCCTCGCAGACATAGATGTTGCCGAGTCCAGCGACGACACGCTGATCAAGCAGTAGGGTCTTGGCGCCCTGTCGACGGCCGGTGAAGGCGCGGACCAGGTGGGCGGCGCCAAACGCTTCCGAAAGGGGTTCCGGCCCCAGGCCGGCGAACCAGGGATGATCGGCAAGGGTCTGGGCGGGGATCAGAGCCATGTAGCCGAAGCGGCGGGGGTCGTAGTAGGTGACCCGCCCGCCGGCTTCGGTCTCGAAAACCACGTGGGCGTGCTTCGGGTCCGGGTCGGCGGCGTAGAGAAACTCGCCCGGTCGCGCCGCGCCCTCCGGCCTGGCGATCTCGAAGCGCCCGCTCATCCCTAAGTGCATCACCAGGACATCGCCGCGGTCCAGGGGCGCAAGCAGGTACTTGGCGCGTCGGTCCAGCCGGATGATCACGGCGCCGGTCAACCGCTGGACAAAACCTTCGGGCAGGGGAAAGCGCAGGTCGGGGCGGCGGGCCTCCACCCGGGACAGCCTGGCGCCGACCAGAACAGGCTCCAGGCCGCGGCGGACGGTTTCGACCTCGGGAAGCTCGGGCATGGGCCGGGTTTGCCCGCAGCAAGCGACGTGATCAACCCATGAGCGCTCACGCTGGCGCGGGAGAGGTCTGGGGGTTATTGGGTGGCCCATGACCGGTCCCTCCGCCAGTTTCGGCTTCCAGGATGTCGAACCCCGCGACAAACCCCGCCTGGTGCGTGGCGTCTTTGACCGCGTGGCGCGCCGCTACGACCTGATGAACGACCTGATGAGCGCGGGCGTACACCGCCTCTGGAAGGACGCCACGGCGGCGCGGCTGAACCCGCAGCCGGGGGAACTGATCATTGACTGCGCCGGGGGCACTGGCGACATGGCGCGACGCTTTTCACGGATGGCCCGTGCCGCCCAGATTCGACGTGGCGGCGATGACGCCCGGGTGCTGGTGGTCGATTACAACGCCGAGATGATCACTGCGGGGCGGGAAAAGGGTTCCGAACCGGAGATGGCCTGGGCGGTGGGCGACGCTCAAGCGCTGCCGCTGCCGGATCAGGTCGCCGACGCCTATGTGATCGCCTTTGGAATCCGCAACGTCACCGACGTCGCCGCCGCCGTTGCGGAGGCGCGCCGGGTGCTGAAACCTGGCGGGCGGTTCCTGTGCCTGGAGTTTTCCCGACCGGTTAGCGGGGCTTTGCAGAAGGCTTATGACGCCTTTTCCTTCAAGGTGATCCCGACCCTGGGCGAGGTGGTGGCGGGCGATCGGGCTTCCTACCAGTATCTGGTGGAAAGCATCCGCCGGTTCCCCGACCAGCGGCGGTTCGCGGGAATGATCGAGGCGGCGGGGTTTTCCCGCGTCACGTGGACCAACTTCACCGGTGGCGTAGCGGCGCTGCACCAGGGCTGGGCGACCTAGGGGATGGGGGGGCCCGCGGCCTTCGGGCGGCTGATCGGCGCGGGCTGGATGCTGATGCGCAACGACGCGCTGATGCCCCGCGAACTTCAGTCCCTTTATCCCCCCGCCGCGCGGACGGCGGCATCGTTGCTGCACCTCTTTGCTGGCCGCCAGGCGCGGGTGGGCCGGCCCGGCGAGCGGCTTGCGCGATCGCTGGAGCGCCTGGGGCCTGTGGCGATCAAGCTGGGCCAACTTCTGTCGACCCGCGCTGACATCATCGGCGCGGAGTTCGCTGAGGACCTGTCGCGCTTGAAGGACCGGCTTGCCCCCTTTCCGGACGAAACCGCACGGCGTGAGGTGGAAGCGGCGCTGGGCCGCCCGGTGGAGAGCCTGTTCGCGCAATTCGGCGGGGCCGTGGCCGGCGCCTCCCTCGCCCAGGCCCACGCCGCGGTGATGACCGACGGCCGCCACGTGGCGGTGAAGGTGTTGCGGCCGCAGATTGGGCGGCGGGTGGCCGCAGACGCGGAGGTGCTGCGACTGGCGGCCCGCTGGGTTGAGCGGCTGGCGCCCGCGGCGCGGCGGCTTGAGCCCGTCGCCTTCGCCGAGACGGTGATCCGGGCCACGGAATTGGAGCTCGACCTGCGTCTTGAGGCCGCCGGAGCCGATGAGCTGGGCGAGATCATGGCCAAGGATGGCTATATGGTCGCGCCAAAGGTGATCTGGGACGCGGTCGGCAAGCGGGTGCTCACCACCGAATGGGCGCAGGGCCAGCCCCTCTCCGATCCCGCCGCCCTGGAGCAGCCGGGGCTGGACCGGCGCGCCGCGGCCGACAACCTGATCCGCGCCTTCCTGGCGCAGGCCCTGGATCACGGGGTCTTCCACGCCGACTTGCACGAGGGAAACCTGTTCCTGAGCGCGCCAGCGCGGATCATCGCAGTAGATTTCGGCATCATCGGACGCCTGGGCGCAGCGGAGCGGCGCTACCTGGCCGAAATCCTCTGGGGCTTTCTGGAGCGGGATTATGTGCGGGTGGCGCGGGTGCATTTCGAGGCGGGCTACGTGCCCGCGCACCATAGCGTTGAAGCCTTCGCCCAGGCGCTGCGGGCGGTGGGCGAGCCGCTGTTCGGCCGCGCAGCCAGCGAAGTCTCCATGGGCCGGGTGCTGACCCAGCTGTTTGAGATCACCGCCATCTACGACATGCGCCTGCGCCCGGAGCTGGTGCTATTGCAGAAGACCATGATGACCGTAGAGGGCGTGGCACGGCGCATTTGCCCGGACCACGACATCTGGGCCGCCGCCGATCCGGTGGTGCGCCGCTGGATTCTGCGCGAGCTGTCACCCCAGGCCCAGGTCCGTCGTTTTGCCGGCGAGGCGGCGGAGGCCCTGCGCGCCATCGCCAGGCTGGCAAAAGCGCCGCCCGCGACCGCGCCGGAACCGCCGGCGCCGAAGGGACTGGGCGGCCTGGCGTGGTTCGCCATCGGCGCCTTTACCTCCGGCGCCGCATTCGTGCTCGCCGCCTGGCTGACGTAGGGTTCAGCCCTCGTCGTGGTCCGCGCCGGACCGGCGCCCGGACTGTCGCGCCGTCTGGCGGGAATCACGGTCCTTCTGATCGCGCCAGTAAGCCGCGCCCTCCTCGGGCTTGAACATGGTCTTGGGCAGGCCGGCCTTGTCGGCGACGGCGAAGGTGTTGGACCTGGGGTCATAAATCAGCGTGTCGCCATTGCGCCGCGCCATCCGCTCCGCCCCCGCCGGCGGATGGCTGACGAAGGCGTGGGCCTTGCGCACATAAGCCTCCACATCGGCCGCGTCGAAGTCGCGCCCATTGCGCTCGAAGCTATAACGGGCGCCGTCTTCGGCCGAACGGCGGCGGGTGGAGGCCCACAGAGCCTCGCCGTCGATCTTCAGGGCCGCCTCGCTGCGATGATCGACCTGAGGTCCCTGATCGCGATCGCCGCCCCGTTCCCGCGCCCCATCGGAGGACTCGTCACGGCCGCGGTCGGCCGGCGCGTCCGCCGACGCAACCCGCTGCAGCGCCTCCCGGTCGGTCTTGGCCACCGCCGAGGGGCCGTTGTCGCAGGCGCCGATGAGCAGCGCCGAAACACCGGCGAACGTTGAAAGCAGAAACCTTTTCATCCCAGCCATCCCTCTGTTGGGCCATGTCGGGAACAAATAAGGAACATATGCCGATGCGTCTGTCGAGTCCCTTTTTCAGCGGCCCCCAAATTGCACGTTCGACGATGGTCCGGTTTGTCCTGTGCGTCCATTCCGGCGTAAGGAATGCGGGTTCGCTTAAGGGGGCATGGTCCTTTGGACATAAAGCGGGTTCTCCTCATCGTCGGCGGCGGGATCGCGGCCTACAAGGCGCTGGAACTGACGCGACTACTGCGCAAGGCCGGCGTCGCCGTGCGTCCGGTGCTGACACGGGCCGGCGCGCAGTTCGTGACGCCCCTGTCCCTGTCGGCGCTGGCCGAGGACAAGGTCTATTCCGATCTGTTCTCGCTCACCGACGAGGCGGAGATGGGACACATCGAGCTATCGCGGCAAACCGACCTGATCGTAGTGGCGCCCGCCACCGCCGACCTGATGGCCAAGGCCGCCAACGGGCTGGCCGACGACCTGGCCTCCACGACGCTGCTGGCCACCGACAAACCGGTGCTGATGGCGCCGGCGATGAATGTGCGCATGTGGGAGCACCCGGCCACCCGCCGCAACCGCGCGACGCTGCAGGCGGACGGCGTACAGTTTGTCGGCCCCGACGAGGGCGCCATGGCCTGTGGCGAGTTCGGTGAGGGCCGGCTGGCGGAGCCCCAGGCGATCTTCGAAGCCGCCATGGCGATGCTGGCGGGGCCGGCGGGCCAGCCGCTCAAGGGCCACCGCGCCATCGTCACCGCCGGCCCCACCGCCGAACCCATCGACCCGGTGCGCCTGCTCACCAACCGCTCCAGCGGCCGCCAGGGCTACGCGATCGCCGCGGCCCTCGCCGATCTGGGCTGCGAGGTGACGCTGGTCTCCGGACCAACCGCCCTGCCCGCCCCCCGCGGCGTGCGGCGGGTGGAGGTGGAAACGGCGCGGGAAATGCTGGCCGCCTGCGAGGCGGCGCTGCCGGCGGACATCGCCGTCTGCGTGGCCGCCGTCGCCGACTGGCGGCCGGAGACCTGCGGCGTGGCCAAGGTGAAGAAGGGCGATGCGGCGCCGACCCTGACCCTGGTGGAAAATCCCGACATCCTGGCCACCCTGTCGAAATCCAAGACGCGGCCGAAACTGGTGGTGGGTTTCGCCGCCGAGACCCACGATGTGGAGGCTTACGCCCAGGGCAAGCTGGCCCGGAAGGGCTGCGACTGGATCGTCGCCAACGACGTGAGCATTGACGGCGTCATGGGCGGCGACCGCAACACCGTGGCGGTGATCACCCAGGGCGGGATTGAGCGCTGGGCGCCGGCGGACAAGGCCGAGGTGGCCCGCAAGCTGGCCCTTCGGATGGCCGAGGCCGTTTCGTGAGCCCCGTCGTCGCCGTCATGCGCCTGCCCCACGGGGCGGGCCTGCCGCTGCCGGCCTATGAGACGGCGCAGGCGGCCGGCATGGACCTGCGCGCCGCCGTGGCGGAGGGTGAGATCCTGACCCTTGAGCCCGGGGAAAGGTTTCCGGTCCCGACCGGTCTGGCCATCGCCCTGCCGCCCGGGTTCGAGGCGCAGGTGCGGCCCCGTTCGGGCCTGGCGCTCAAATCGGGGATCACCTGCCTGAATTCCCCCGGCACCATCGACGCCGACTATCGGGGCGAGCTGAAGGTGATCTTGGTCAATCTCGGCCAGTCGGCGTTCGAAATCCGCCGCGGCGATCGGATCGCCCAGATGGTGGTGGCGCCGGTGGTCCAGGCGACGTGGACTGAGGTTGAGAGCCTCGATGAAACGGAGCGGGGCGCGGGCGGGTTTGGCTCCACCGGACGCAGCTGAACTTATAACGCCTGCGGTTGACTTTCACCCGTCTTCCATTTCCCGCGCGTCCCCGCGAAGGCGCGGAAAAAGTCAGTTTCAACTGCGGTGGGAATTGCCGATTGTGCGCCTTTGTGGGGGTAAGCGGATAAGACGGCTCTCGGATTCAGAGACCGAAATTCGGCGGCCCCACGAACCCCCGCACGTTCTCGTCGATGGCCTGGGCGATGGAGAGCAGCCGGCCGTCGCCGGCGTGGGGACCAATCAGCTGCACGCCCACCGGCAAGCCCTCCGTCGTCAGGCCAGCGGGGATGGCGGTGGCGGGTAACCGACAGGTGGTGGCCAGGGCTGACCAGCAGAGCATCGAAAGGTAGGGGTGCTTCGAACCATCGCTCAAGGACAGCTTGCGACTGGTCATGGCGCGGTGGTCGTGGGGAAACGCCGGCAGCGGGGCGGCGGGCGTCATCACCACGTCATAGCCGCCCAGGAACGCCCCCATCTGTTGGCGCAGGCGCATGCGCACGGCGTCGGCGGCCATCCATTCCCGGTGGGTGGCGGTGTAGGCGCGGATCAGATTCGCCTTGGCGAAGGGATCGTCGGTCGATTTGAAGGCGCCGGCCGGTCCGCGCATCAACTCGAACTGGCGCATCTGGGCGTCTGGCAGGTCTTCGCCGATGATTGAACCCAGCAAGGTGACGTAGGTGTCCAGCAGGGCCGCGGGATCGACAGGGGCCGCTATGGGCTCAACCGTGACTCCGGCGGCGGTGAGTTCGCCTGCAAAGGCTTCGATCACCGCGCGCGCTTGCGGATCCAACGGGAAATTCGGCGCGTCGAGCCACAGGCCGATCCGGACGCTGGTCAGCTCGGCCGGGGGCGCCTTTGCGGCCAGGGGTCCGTTCTCAAGGATCGAAAGCAACAGGCGAAGGTCGCGCGCTGAGCGGGCCAGCGGTCCGAGAACGTTCAGGTCCCGCTCGACCAACGAGCCCGGCTGTGGCGGCACGCTGCCGCGCTGGGTGATCATGCCCCAGGTGGCCTTGTGGGCGAAGACGCCGCAAAAACTCGCCGGCACGCGGAGTGATCCGCCGATGTCCGAGCCGATGTCCGCCGCGCTCACCAGGCTGGCCACCGCTACGGCCGATCCGCCGGAGGAGCCGCCGCAGGTGCGGCTCACGTCCCAGGGATTGTTGGTGACGCCGTAGAGGTCGTTGAAGGTCTGCCAGTCGCCGGCCATCACAGGGGTTTTGGTCTTGCCCCAGATCACCGCGCCCGCTTGACGCAGATGGCCCACCACGGTGGCGTCGGACGCCGTGCGCCGCTTGAACCGCGCCAGACCCGAGGACGCCGGCATGCCCGCCACGTCGATGGAATCCTTGATGGTCATGGGCAGGCCGGCGAGGGGGCCCAGCGACTCGCCGCGCAGGCGCAGGTCGTCGATGGCCCTGGCGCGCTCCATCGCCCGCTGAAGGTCGGCGCTCACCACCGCGTTCAGGGCCGTGTGGGTCTGCTCGTGTCGCGCCAGGGACGCCTTCAGCAGTTCGACCGCCGAAATCCGCCGCGTGGCCAGCAGGTTTAGCTGGCCCGTGGCGTCCAGCTCCAGCGCATCCTCCGCCGCCATCAGCGCGTTTCCTTGAAGCCCAGCACATCCTGCATGTCGTAGGCGCCGGGGAGGCGTCCCGCCAGCCAGACCGCCGCGGCCACGGCGCCGCGGGCGAACAGGCCCCTGTCTCGGGCGGAGTGGGACAGGGTCAAGACCTCCTCGTCGCCGGCGAAAACCACGCTGTGCTCGCCGATGATCCCGCCGCCGCGCATCACCGAAAAGCCGATGGTCCCCGCCTCACGGGCGCCGGTGAGGCCGTCACGGGCGCGCACGGCGACGTCCTTCAGCGCCGTCCCGCGACCCGCCGCGGCGGCTTCGCCCAACATAAGGGCGGTTCCGGATGGGGCATCCACCTTTCGCCGGTGGTGGGCTTCGAACACTTCAACGTCATAGGCGTCGGCCGGGAGCGCCCTGGCGGCCTGAGCCACCAGGCCGATCAACATGTTCAGACCCAGGGAGAAATTTCCGGTTCGCAGGATCGGGATCTTGGCCGCTGCAGCGTCGACCCGGGCGATCTGGCCGTCATCGAAACCGGTGGAGCCGATCACCAGGGCCGGCCCGCCCCGCGCAGCGCAGCGTTCGGCAAGCGCCGCCGACGCCGCGCCGGTGGTGAAGTCGATCACCACTTCAGCCGCCGCAAGCGCGGTCTCCAGATCCACCAACGCAGCGTCGGAGAGATCGGGCCGATCGAACCTCGCCACAACATCGGCGTCCGCGCGTTCGTCCACCAGGGCGCAGACGGTGCGGCCCATGCGGCCCAGGGCGCCGGCCACGGCGATCTTTACGGGTTGGTCGCGCACGCGGGTTCGCTCCTGACTGTTCGTGGTGGCCTATAGCAGATACTCCGCCTCCAGGCGGTAAACGGAGCCCGCCTGGGTTCGCCAGCTGGAATAGAGGCCGAAGCGGTCGAGGGCGAAAGCCGGTTCCCTGAAGAGGTTGTTGGCCTGGATCCAGGCGGCGACCTGAACGGGTTCGGCCCGCCGCAGATAGGCCAGTGTCACGTGCGGACGCCAGACGCGGCGCTCGATCTTCAGCCCCGTCCGCCGCGCCGCCGCGGAACAGGCTTCAGCCAGGCGCTCGAGCTGCGGGTTGGCCTCCACCCCCGCCCAGACGGCATGCTGATCGCGACCTTCGCCGAACGAGCCCACGCCGCGCAAGGCAACGGCGACGGGTCCGCCCGCCACCGTCGACAGCGCCGAATCCAGGTCGCGCGCGACGTCCTCTCTGACCTCTCCGTAGAAGGCCAGGGTGACGTGGAACGCCTCGATCGGCCGCCAGCGCGCCCCGCGCAGGCCATGTTGCAGGCCGGCGAGGCGCTCGACGGCTTCAGGCGGCGCGGCCAGGGCGGCGAACAGGCGGATCATGGGGTGATTTTATCGGCGGGGCGGGCCCATTGCACCCCCTGCGAGCGCGGTTCCAGGCCCACTTGCGCGCGGCCTCGTGCGGCCCGATATTGTGGTGGCGTCCAATCCGGACGATCAGACAAGGGCTTTGTCTCAAATGAGCGACCTCAACCGCGGCTATGCGCGCCCGATCCCGGTGGATCACGCGGACATGTCGGTGGACGCGGGCCTGCGCAGCTTCATGCTGGGCGTCTATAACAAGGTGGCGCTGGGCCTCGTGCTCTCCGCCGCCCTGGCCTGGGTGACCGCCGACTTCGAGCCAGTCCGTCAACTTCTGTATGTCACAGCTCCCGACGGGCGCCTGTTAGGCTTCACGGCGCTGGGCACGATCATTCGCTTCGTTCCGCTGGTCGTTCTGATCGGCGCCATGTTCATCAAGAATCCGAGTCCGGCCTCCGCAGGCTTTCTCTATTGGGCGGTGGTCACGGGGATCGGCGCCGGCCTGGGCGTTTGGCTGCTGGCCTACACCGGCGTTTCGGTGGCCACGACATTCCTGATCACGGCGACAGCCTTCGGCGCGCTCAGCCTGTTCGGCTACGCCACCAAGAAGGACCTGACCGGTTTCGGCAGCTTCCTGATGATCGGCCTGGTCGGCCTGGTGCTGGCGTCGATCGTGAACATCTTCCTGCACAACTCGATGATGAGCTTCGTCATCAACGTGATCGGCGTGTTGGTGTTCGCGGGCCTGATCGCCTACGACACCCAGCGCCTGAAGATGACCTACTATCAGCTGGGCGGCGACCAGGCGGCCATGGGCGTGGCCACCAACTATGGCGCGCTCAACCTGTATCTGAACTTCATCAATCTGTTCCAGTTCCTGATGAGCCTGTTCGGCAGCCGCCGTTAAGTCTCACAAGACGCACGAACGAAACCCCGGCGGCGATCGCCGGGGTTTTTTCGTTTCACTCGATCACCCGGAACCGGGCGCGGTCGAAGACCTTCAGCACCTGGTCGAGTTCGCGTCCGCGGCGCAGAATCACGCCCCCCTGCCCGACCACCGCCCATGCGCCCTGAGCCCTCGCCAGCGCGGGGCGCTTTTCGATCCGGTAGATCGGCGCCTCGGACGCCCTCCGGAAGACCGAGAACACCGCCATCTCCTTCAGGCCATCGATGGCGTAATCGCGCCATTCGCCGGCGGCGACCATCTGCCCATAAATCCTGAGGATGAGGTTCAGCTCGCGCCGTTCGAAGAACACGATGGGCGTACGCGGCGACGCGGGGGGAGGATCGAAGACCATCGAAGATGAAATCTAGACCGAGTTTGCGGCCGATGGCGAGCCCCATCCGCGGCGGCGCATTAAGGTTCTGCCCAGAAAAGACCTTATTTCGGTCCCGCCACGGCCCCCTTGGGCGGCGATACCACCGTTGCCGGTTGATCGGGTCTCCGAAGGTCTTGGATCCTGAACAGCCCCCCCAGCCCCCCCGGATCACGGGATTCGGTCAACCGGCGAGAATTCTTCCGCCTCGTACAGGCGGCGAATTAGCTAGGCGCCTCAAAGCGTTTCAGCCCGCGCGGTCCCTTCCAGACGCGCGGGCTTTCGCTATTTTGGGCTCTGGGGTTTGGCGGGCCTGGGCAGGCCCACCGCCAGGATCCGTCCACCATCGGTGCCTTGCACCAGCACCACCGCACTCAGCCCCTCTTCGGACGCCGTCGGCAGTCGATATGCGGTGGGCCTGCCGCGCCAGCCGCCGAGGCGCTCGATCTGGCGCACGACATTTTTGTGCACCATGGTCTGGCCCTTGTTGTCGCCGCTTTTGATTTCGACGGCCCGTTCGCGCGGGTCAAAGCGCACCAGCCAGACTTCGCCTCCGCCGCGTGGCGCAACGCCCGAGCCGACATCGACCCTGCGCGAGCTCACAAAGGCGATATCCGGCGGCGACCGCCGGTCGGCGGCGGCGTCCCGCAACAGGCGCTCCACCTTGCGTGTCTGAAGGCCAGGCGCCTCGGCGCGCCCCTCCACCACGATCTGCGGCGTGTAGGGTTCCTGCAGGCCGAACCGCGCCACATAGGCCTTCTGGCGCTGGGCGAACTCCGGCCGGGCGAAGGTGTCCTTCCAGCCAAGATAATCCCAGTAGTCCACCGAGAAGGTCAGCGGCAGGACGTCGGTCCGTTCGGCCAGTTTCTGGACGTAGCTGTTAGCCTCGCCGCAGGAGGCGCAGCCCTGGGCGGTGAAAAGCTCCAGCACGATGGGCGGCTTCGCGGCCGCGAGGGCCGGAAGCGCCAGCAGGACAAGTGATATCAGCGCCGCCCGTCGGATCATTGGCCGGCACATAACCGAACTTCCATGGCCGGGGCGCCTCAATAAGGTGTGAGCAGGCCGGGCGGGGGTGTCCGCCCGGCCCACAGTATCATCCCTGACGCGCGAGATTGCGCAGCACGTAGTTCAGGACCCCGCCGTTCTTGAAGTACTCCAGCTCGGTGGGCGTATCGATCCGGCAGCGGACCGGGAAGCGGGCGATGCGGCCGTCCGAGGGGCGGTACATCTCCACGATCAGCTGTTTGCGCGGCGCGAGGTCCGCCAGGCCTCGGATGGTGACGATCTCCTCACCGGTGAGGCCGAGCTTGTGCCAGCCCTCCTGAGTGAACTGCAGGGGCAGCACGCCCATCCCCACCAGGTTGGAGCGGTGGATGCGCTCGTAGCTTTCCGCCACCACCGCGCGGACGCCCAGCAGCTTGGTGCCCTTGGCCGCCCAGTCGCGGGAGGAGCCGGTGCCGTATTCCTTGCCGGCGAACACCACCAGCGGTCGGCCCTCGCCCTGGTAACGCATGGCCGCGTCATAGATCGACATCTGGTCGCCGGAGGGGAAGTGACGAGTGACGCCGCCCTCGACCTCCGGGGTGATCTTGTTGCGAATGCGGATGTTGGCGAAGGTGCCCCGCATCATCACCTCATGGTTGCCGCGCCGCGCGCCGTAGGAGTTGAAGTCGATCTGCGGCACCTGATGTTCACTGAGGTAGACGCCGGCCGGCGACGAGGCCTTGATCGAGCCCGCCGGAGAGATGTGGTCGGTGGTGATGGAATCCCCGAACACGCCCAGGATCCGAGCCTCGACGATGTCGGTGACCGGGGTGGGCTCCATCTTCATGTCGGTGAAGTAGGGCGGGTTCTGGACGTAGGTTGAGGTGGTGTCCCAGGCGTAGGTCTGGCCGCCGGCCACCTTGATGCCCTGCCAGTTCTTGTCGCCCTTGAAGACGTCGCCATAGCGGCTGGCGAACATTTTCTGGGTCACATGCTTGCGCTGCAGGGCCGCAACGTCGGCGCTGGTCGGCCAGATGTCCTTCAGGAACACGGGGACGCCGTCCTTGCCGGTTCCGATCGGATCGCGGGTCAGGTCGACCTTCATGTTGCCGGCCAGGGCATAGGCCACCACCAGCGGCGGCGAAGCCAGGTAGTTGGCGCGGGTGTCCGGATTCACCCGGCCCTCGAAGTTTCGGTTGCCGGACAGGACGCTCACCGCCACCAGATCGTTCTTCTGGATGGCTTCCGAGATCGCTTCCGGCAGCGGCCCGGAATTGCCGATGCAGGTGGTGCAGCCGTAGCCCACCAGGTTGAAGCCCAGGGCGTCCAGCGACTTGGTGAGGCCGGCGCTCTTCAGATAGTCGGTGACCACTTGCGAGCCGGGGGCCAGCGAGGTCTTCACCCACGGCTTGACCTTGAGGCCCTTCTCCACCGCGTTCTTTGCCAACAGGCCCGCGGCGATCAGGACGCTGGGATTGGAGGTGTTGGTGCACGAAGTGATGGCGGCGATCACCACGTCGCCGTCGCCGATGTCATAGGATTCGCCGGCCACCGCCGCACGCGGCGCGTCCAGGGCGCGGCTGAAGTCCTTCTCCAGCGCCGAGGCGAACTCGGCGGCCGATTCGTCCAGCAGCACCCGGTCCTGCGGCCGCTTGGGACCGGCCAGGGAAGGCAGGATGCTGGCGAGGTCGAGGGCGAGGGTATCGGTGAACACCGGGTCGGCGTCGCCCGGCTCGTGCCACAGGCCCTGGGCCTTGGCGTAGGCTTCCACCAGGGCCACGCGCTCGGCGTCGCGGTTGGTGGCCTGCAGATAGTCGATGGTGGCCCGGGTGACCGGGAAGAAGCCACAGGTGGCGCCGTACTCGGGGGCCATGTTGGCGATGGTCGCCTGGTCCTCAAGGGTGAGGTTCGCCAGACCAGGACCGTAGAATTCCACGAACTTGCCCACCACGCCCTTCTTGCGCAGCATCTGGGTGACCGTGAGCACCAGGTCGGTGGCGGTGGCGCCTTCCGGCAGCGCCCCGGACAGGTGGAAGCCCACCACCTCGGGGATCAGCATCGGGATCGGCTGGCCCAGCATGGCCGCCTCGGCCTCGATGCCGCCCACGCCCCAGCCCAGCACCGACAGGCCGTTGATCATGGTGGTGTGGGAATCGGTGCCCACCACGGTGTCGGGATAGGCCACCGTCGCGCCCGCGTCCTCGCCGGTCCACACCGTCTGGGCCAGGTATTCCAGGTTGACCTGATGGCAGATGCCGGTGCCGGGGGGCACGACGCGGAAATTGTTGAACGCCGACGAGCCCCAGCGCAGAAAGCGGTAGCGCTCGATGTTGCGCTCATATTCGCGATCGACGTTTTCGCCGAAAGCCTTGGCGGTGCCGAAGTGGTCCACCATCACCGAATGGTCGATGACCAGGTCAACCGGGTTGAGCGGATTGATCTTTTCCGGATTGGCCCCCAGGTGGGTCATGGCGTCGCGCATGGCCGCCAGGTCGACCACCGCCGGCACCCCGGTGAAGTCCTGCATCAGCACCCGGGCCGGCCGGAAGCTGATTTCATGTTCCTTTGCGCCCTTGTTATCCAGCCAGGCGGCGACGGCTTTGAGGTCGTCGGCGGTGACCGTATCGCCGTCTTCATTGCGCAGCAGGTTTTCCAGCAGCACCTTCATGGAGACCGGCAGGCGCGATACGCCCGTCAGTCCGGCGTCTTCCGCGGCGGGCAAGCTGTAGTAGACATAGGTCTTATCGCCCACCACGAGTTCGCGGCGGGTTTGCAGGCTGTCGTTCGACGACATTTTGGGATCCTTCCTTTCACATATGGCCGCTCATGCACCGTCTTAGGGGATCGCGCGCTTCAAGAGGCGGACTCACAGGGTCCGTTTCCGCGCTGCGTACGCCCCCCATGGCGGCGCCGGCCGCGCGCTTCATAACCTTCGGCATGCATCGCGTCCATGCGGGGATGACTGAGCGGCCTGTGGAGGCCCGACTGGCATGATCAGCGCGCTTACCCTTGGCGGCGTGGCGGTCCGGCGCGGCGGTCGATTATTATTCGAGGGAATGAACCTTTCTCTAGGCCGCGGAGAGGCCGCTGCGCTGGTCGGCCGCAACGGCGCGGGCAAGACCAGCCTGTTGCGGGCGGTAGCCGGCCTGGTGGGCCTCGAGGCCGGCGAGATCGCCTTCGGCGAGGCCGATCCGGCCCAGGCCAGGGCCGAGGGTCTCCATTTCCTGAGCCACCAGGACGCCCTGAAGTCGGCGCGACTCGCCGGTGAGGAACTCGAGTTCTGGGCCGGATGGTTTGGCGGATCGGCCGCTGCGCTGGCCGCGGCGGTTGATAGGCTTGAACTTGGGCGCCTGCTGGATCTGGAGGTGCGGCGGCTTTCGGCGGGCCAACGGCGGCGCCTGACCCTCGCCCGGCTGCTGGCGGCGCCGCGGCCGCTCTGGCTGCTGGACGAACCCATGAGCCCCCTGGACGCCGACTGGCGCGCAGCCTTCGGGGCGATCATGGCCGAGCATCTGGCGGGCGGCGGCCTGATCGTGGCCGCCGTGCATGATCCCTTGCCGATCCCCGCGCTGAAGGTGGAGATCGCCGCATGAGCCTCGCGCGACTCCTGCGCCGGGAGGCGAGTCTCGCCTGGGGACGCGGCGGCGGACCCCTGGTGGCGCTGGGCTTCTACGCCGGCGCAGCCACCTTGCTGCCGCTGGCGATTGGTCCTGAGGCAGGCCGATTGGCGGCCGTGGCGCCGGGCGCGGCCTGGGTGACTCTGGCGCTGGCCTCGTTGCTTTGCCTGGACCGCTTGTTCGAGCGCGACTTCGAGGACGGCGCACTGGACCTGCTGCTGCTGTCGCCGGCGCCGCTGGAACTGGTCTGCGCGGTGAAGTGTCTTGGCCAGTGGCTGGCCACCGCCGCGCCCCTGGCGGTTGCGGCGCCGGTGGCGGCCGTCGCGCTCGGGGCGGAGTCGCGCCTGGCGCCGCTTATCCTGGTCAGCGCCCTGATCGGCGGCCTGGCGTTCGTGTTCCTGGGCGGGATCGGCGCGGCGCTCAGCCTCGGCGCCCGGCGTGGCGGCTTGCTGACCGCGGTGATCGTGCTGCCACTCTATGTCCCACCGGTGATCTTCGGCGGCGGCGCCATCGCCGCCTTCGCGTCGGGCCTGCCGTGGTTGCCGGGGTTCGCCCTGCTGGCGGCCTACGCGGCGTCGGCTGTGGCGCTAGGTCCGCTGGCGATGGCCGCGGCCTGCCGCAACGCGCTTTCCTGAACCCGACCGCGACGGAACCGCTGTTCAGCGCCGTTGAAGCAGCAAGGGACGTTATTTGGAGTTCGCACAACCCATGACCGCCAAGATCATTTCCGGCCTGGCTCTCGCCCTCGCCTTGGCCGGCGCCAGCGCCGGCTTCGCCCAACCCGCCGAGGGACCGCCCGGCGGCAGGATGGAACAGGGATGGGAGCGTCCAGATCCCGCCGTGATGGCCCAGAAGCGGGCCGACAGCCTGCGCGACCTGCTTCAGCTGCGCCCCAACCAGGAACCCGCGCTGGGCGCCCTGATGGAGGCCATGCGGCCGCCCGAAGGCATGCGTGAGCGGATGATGGGCGAAAATCAGGCCATGATGAAACTGTCGACGCCCGAGCGGCTCGACCGCATGCGCGACCACATGGCCCGTCGACAGGCCGCGTTCGATACGCGCGCCGCAGCGATCAAACGCTTCTACTCCCAGCTGACGCCGGCACAGCAGAAGGCTTTCGATGCGCTGCCGCCGATGGGCATGCGCCATCACGGCATGGGTGGGATGGGCGGCCATGGCGGCCCCGGCATGGGCCCCCACGCGCCGGGCTGACGGCCGTCGCCCGGCCGCCTGCGGTGTCCCCCCGCAGGCGGCCGGCTTGCCCCTTTCGGCCGCGAAGGCTAATGCGCTCAACATGGCCCTTGCGCCCACCTTTCTGACCAATCCTGATCGCTTCATGGCGTTCTCGCGCTGGGCCGCCCCGTTGTTCGGAATGCTGGCGGTGGGCTTGGCCGCGGCGGGCCTGTGGCTCGGGTTCACCGCGCCGGAGGACTATCAACAGGGCGACACGGTGCGGATCATGTTCATCCATGTTCCAGCCGCCTGGACCTGCATGTTCGCCTATTTCTGCCTGGGCGGGGCCAGCCTGTTGGGACTGGTGTTCCGCCACGCCCTTGCCGACGCCGCCGCCGCCGCCGCCGCGCCGTTGGGCGCGGCCTTCACATTCCTGGCGCTGGCCACCGGCTCGTTGTGGGGCCGGCCCATGTGGGGCGCCTGGTGGGTCTGGGACGGGCGGCTGACTTCGGTGCTGGTGCTGTTCCTGCTCTACATCGCCTACATGGCCCTGCGCGGAGCGCTGGACGATGAGGCCAAGGCGGCGCGGGCCTCGGCGATCCTGGCGCTGGTCGGGCTGGTCAACCTGCCTATCATCCACTGGTCGGTGGAATGGTGGAATTCCCTGCATCAGGGCGCTTCGGTGTTTCGCGCCGGTGGCCCGGCGATGGGCCCGGAGTTCCTGTGGCCATTGCTGCTGATGGCGCTGGCCTACACCGCCGCGTTTGGCGCCCTGTGGCTGGTGCGGATCCGTGGCGAGGTGTGGCGCCGGCGCGCCGTGGCGCTGCAGCTTCGCGAGGCGAGAGCCTGATGCTGGACCTCGACGCCGGAAAGTACGCCCCCTTTGTCTGGCTGGCCTATGGGCTCACAGCTTTCGTGTTCATCGCCATGATCTGGTCGAGCCTGGCGTACGCCCGGCGCTGGAAGGACAAGGCCCAGCCCAAGGGCCCGACGTGAAGCGATGGCTCACCGCCCTGCCGCTGGTGGTGCTGGCCGCGCTTGCGGTTCTGTTCGCCGTGAAATCCCTGCATCGCAATCCGCAGGTGGACCCCCAGGCCCTGGTGGGCAAACCGATCCCGCCGCTGAGCCTTCCGTCGCTGGATGACGGCCGCACGCAGGCGCTGGCGCGGCTCAACGCACAGGGACCGGTGCTGATCAATTTCTACGCTTCCTGGTGCGCGCCTTGCGAGGTGGAGCATCCGGTGCTGCGCGGCCTCGCCGCCCAGGGCGTGCGGATCGTTGGCGTCGCCTACAAAGATGAGCCGGCGAATACCCGGGCGTTTCTGGCCCGGCTAGGAGATCCTTTCGTGGAGCGCCTGGTGGACCACAGCGGGCGCGCCGGGATCGAGTTCGGCGTAACCGGCGTGCCGGAATCGTTCCTGATCGGTCGCGACGGGACGATCATCGCCAAACACACGGGACCCATGAGTCCGCAGTCGGCCCAGGCCCTGGTCGAAAAGGCGCGTTAACGCCCTGTTGAGCCAACGCGGAACATGGTTAACTGGAACATTAACCATGTTTTGGAACACAGCTTGACCCAGGTCCGACCGACCCAGCTGCCCGTCGCAACACCGCCGGCCCAGGCGAATCGCCCTGAGCCCGGCAGTTTCCGCGACCTGGCCGCAGCGTTCCAGGCGGCGCTGAAGGGTCAGGCGCCGGCCCCGGCCGCTGCGCCGCCGGCGATCTACGCCCAGCCTGTGCAGCGGATGCCCGATCCCGCCGCGGAGGCGCCGCAGCGATTCCTACGCCCCGGATCCCTGCTCGATATCCGCGTCTGAGCCTTCGCGGGCGGCTTTTTTGCGTTTCTTCTTCGCCTGTTTGCCGGCCTTGTCCTTTTTCGGTTTGGCGGCCGGCTCCCCAGTCGCAGCCGCCTCCCCCGCCTCCACCACACTGGACAGGAGATCCAGCAGCGCCTCGCGGCGACTGCCCTTGGAGAGCAGCTTCATGAGCCGCACATCGGCCGCCGTCGCCCGCGGCCGCGCCGCCTCCAGCGCCTCACGGCCTGCATCGGTGAGGCTCACGGCGTTGGCCCGGCCATCGGTCTGTGAGCGCTCACGTTCAAGGAGCCCTTTGGAGATCATCCGCGCCGCCAGTTCGGCCAGGGTTGAGCGGTCGATACCGGTGAGTCGAACCAGTTCGGTCTGTGCGGCGCCTTCCCGTGAGGCCACGGCGGCCAAAACCGCATACTGACGTTGGGTGAGGCCCTCGGGTCCGGCTTCTTCAGCGAAGTAATCCAGCGACAATTGCAGCGCTCGGCGCAACAGGTGGCCAGCGGAACGCTCAAAGGCGGCCACGGCCTTCGAGTTAGCAGTCTTGTTCTTGGCCATCGCCGGCTCCCGATCGGTTCATCCGGTCACGGACCTTATCGGCCCTGTGCGTCGGTTTGGCGACAGCGCAAGCGGCTATTCCGCGGAAGGGTCCTCAGCGTACCGCAGCAGAAGCGGCGCCTGCGCGAGAGCGAAAATCACGGTGGCGATCACGGTGGCCAGCTTGAAGTAGGCCCAGACGTGGAAGGTCTGGGTGTTGCGGATCAATTCGTTCAGCACCGCAAGCGCGGCGAAGAACAGGCCGTAACGGATCGTCAGCGTGCGCGCCGCCGCCGCCGGCAGGTGAAGGGTTTCCCCCAAGAGCGCCCGTAGCGGATTTTTGCCGCGGAACAGCCCGGTGAACAGGAAGACGGCGAAGCCGACATACACCACGGTCAGCTTCACCTGAATGAAGCGCGGGTCCTTGAAGAACAGGGTCAGGCCGCCGAAGAACAGCGCCAGGAGGCCGTAAACCAGCGGCATCGAGGCCAGGCGCTTTTCCACCACCAGACCTACCAGCAGCGCCGCCGCCGCGCCCGCCACCAGGCCCCAGGTCGCGGTCACCGGATTGCGGGTCACGGCCAGGACAATAAGGAATGCTATGAGTCCGGCGTAGTCCACGAAGTGGCGGACCCAGGCCATGTTCGGGTTGACGTTGCTCATGTGTCCTCCAATCCCACCAGTGAGCGGGCGAAGGCCCGGGCATTGAACGGCTGCAGATCCTCGATACCTTCACCGACCCCGATCAGTTTGATGGGGGAATCCGACGCCTGCGCCACGGGAACCAGCACGCCACCTCGGGCGGTGCCATCAAGCTTGGTCATGACAATTCCGCTCACTCCGATCTGGTTGCCGAAAATATTCTCCTGGTTGAGGGCATTACGCCCGACCGTGGCGTCGAGGACAAGCAGGGTCTCGTGCGGTGCGTCAGGATCGAGCTTCTTGAGCACGCGAATTATCTTGTGCAATTCGTCCATCAGACCCTGCTTGTTCTGCAGCCGTCCGGCGGTGTCGATCAGCAAGACATCATAGGCTTCGACGCGAGCCTTCTCCAGGGCGTCGAAGGCCAGGCCCGCGGCGTCAGAACCGGTGGGGCGGGAGATGAAATCCGCGCCGGCCCGGTCGGCCCAGACCTTGAGCTGCTCCACAGCGGCGGCGCGGAAGGTGTCGCCGGCGGCGATCAGCACTCGTGCGCCGCGCGCCCGCAGATCAGCGGCGATCTTGCCCAGGGTGGTGGTCTTGCCCGAGCCGTTGACGCCGATGAACAGCACGACGAATGGACGCGGTCCGGTTAGCGCATCAAAGGTCCCCTCGCGGGCGGAGAGTTCCTCGCCGATCGCCTGAGCCAGCGCTTCCTTGATCTCGTCCTCGCCGATGGCGCGTCCGAAACGGCCCTCTCCGAAGCGGGCGGTGATTCGCGCGGCCGAGTGGGGACCCAAGTCCGCCTCGATCAGCATCTCCTCCAGCTCATCGAGTCTGGCCTGGTCGAGCGGCGCCTTGGTGAAGGCGCCGGTCAACTGCTCGGTCATCGCCTTGGAGGAGCGCGACAGCCCCTTCGCCAAACGTTGGAGCCAGCCCGTCTTGGGTTCGGTCATGGGCGGGGGTTCTAGTGCGGGGAGTCCATGTGGAGAAACGAAATCTGCGAGTGGCTTGAGTTGGCTCGGTTGCGCGCCAGGCGCATATCACCGGCCGCGTGGAAAGAGTTTGAAGTAGCCGTAGCTGGGATCGTCGGGGCCCCGGCGACCGGGCAGCATGCCGGCGATCTCGGGTGCGGCGGCCACCGATTCGGCCGCGCGGTGTTCAACCCAGTCGGCCACCACCAGCCGGTGGGCGAATTTCCAGCTTCCAGCCCGTCGCTCATAGCGGTCGAGATAACGGGCCCCCAGGATGAAGGCTTTCGGCGCGTCTGTGTCGGCGTCAATGGTGTGGTAGGCGATTAGATAGACCTCACCTTCGGCCCGGTCTCCGTCGACCTTGATGTAATGGTTGGTGATGGCGTGCTGAAGGACGCTGGAACGGCCGCCGCGCCGCATGATCTGGAAGAATTCTTCCGCCGTTCCGCTGGGATTGATGCCGTGCTCGTCTCGGGCGTCTGGATGGTAGAGGCTCTCAAGGAGGTCATTGTCACCCCGGTCCACAGCCCGGGAATAGGCAAACACCAATTCGCGAATCGCCTCCTTGGCGATCAAGGTCTCCAGCGTATCAGCCATGACGGCCTCCGGTTCATCCCGCTTGGATTCGCCCCGGCGCGGGCAGCAGGTCGATGAGTTCGATGCGGAAGATCAGCGCGGAATTGGGCGGGATCGGGCCGCCGGACTGCGCCCCATAACCCAGTTCCGGCGGGACGTAGAGAATCCACTCGTCGCCCGGACGCATGAGCTGCAGGGCCTCGATCCAACCCGGGATCAATTGGGACAGGGGCATGGAAGCGGGAATGCCGCGCTCATAGGAGGAATCGAACACGGTCCCATCCAGCAGCTTGCCCTCATAGTTGACCTTTACTTCGTCGGCGGCCTGGGGCTTCAGGCCGCTGGGCGGACCGGAACGGACGATCTTGTACTGCAGGCCCGAGGGTGTGGTGACCACGCCCGCCGCCTTGGCGTTACTGGCCAGGAACGCCTTGGCCGCGGCCAGGTTGGCGGCGGGGTCGGCCGCCGCCAGCGATGGTTTCGGCTTTGTGCAGCCGGCGAAGGCCAGGATGATGGCGAGGGTGGCGATAAAGCGGTGCATGGCGGCGTCCTGTCAGGCAGTGCGGGGCGGATAGCCGGCCTGGCGCAGGGCGGCGATCACCTCCTGGGTGTGCTCGGCGTCGCGGGTCTCGATCATGATGTCGAACTCGGCGCCCTTGGCGGGCACGTCGAGGGCCAAGCGGTTGTGAGCCACCTCAACGATGTTGGCGCCCGTGTCGCCGATCACGCGGGAGACGGTGGCCAACAGACCCGGACGGTCATCACCGATGATCCGCAGGCTGACCAGCCGCTGATCGCGCACAAGTTCACGGGTCAGCACCGAGGCCAGCAGACGCGTGTCGATGTTGCCGCCAGTGAGGATCAGGCCGCATTTCTTGCCCCGGAACTTTTCCGGGTAGGCCAGAAGGGCCGCCAGCGAGGCCGCGCCGGCGCCCTCGGCCACGGTTTTCTCAACGGTGCAATAGAGGGAGATGGCGCTTTCGAAAAAGGGCTCCTCGATGAGCAACACCTCGTCGATCAGCGGCCTGGCGATGGCATAGGTCGCCTCCCCCACCACCTTCACTGCGATCCCCTCGGCGATGGTCGAGCCGCCGATCTGGGCGCCGCCGCGCACGCCGCGCATCTTGGCGGTGAACGAAGGGTACATGGCCGGTTCGACGCCGATGATGCTGATGTCGGGCTTCAGGTGCTTGGCCGCCGTGGCCACGCCGGCGATCAGGCCGCCGCCGCCGATGGGGACCGGCAAAACCTCCAGGTCGGGTACGTCCTCCAGCATCTCCAGCGCCACGGTGCCCTGACCGGCCATGACCTCAAGGTCATTAAACGGATGCACGTAGACCAGATCGCGGTCTTCGCAGAGCTGCAGGGCGTGGGTGGAGGCCTCGTCGAAGCTGTCGCCCTCCAGCACCACGTCGGCGCCGAAGGCGCGGGTCTGCCGCACCTTCATGAACGGGGTGGTGCGGGGCATGACGATAGTGGCCGGCACGCCCAGGCGCGCGGCGTGATAGGCCAATCCCTGGCTGTGGTTGCCGGCGGAGGCGGCGATCACGCCGCGCTTGCGGGCGTTTTCACCGAGACTGAGCAGCATGTTGAGCGCGCCGCGCTCCTTGTAGGCGGCGGTGAACTGCAGGTTTTCGAATTTCACCCACACCTCGGCCCCGGTGATCTCCGACAGCGTCCGCGAGGGCCGGCACGGCGTGCGCTCGATGTGGCCCTTCAACCGCGCGGCGGCGGAGAGGATTGCGTCGTAGGTGAGGGTCATGGGGCGGCGGGCCTTCGAAAAGTCGCGCAACCTATCCGCGGGGACCGCTCGGGGCAATCACCGTGCTCAGTGAAGTCCGCGCCAGCGGTCGAGCCTGCGCATCGCCTTGGCCGGCAGTTGGGAGACCCGCCCCATCGGCAGAGCCTCGGCGGCGCGAACGAAGCCGTAGGCGGCGCCGCGTGCGAAGGTGGCGGCGGATGGCAGGCCCACGAACCCGTGCGTGGTCGGTTCGCTGACGTTGGCCAGCTCGAACTTGAAGCGGTAGTCGCCGCACCCCAGGTCCAGTCGCGTAAAGGGGGTGGCGTCCATCGCGGCCAGCAATTCGGCGAACAGCAGGATACCCGGAGAAAAGCGTTCGAAGGCTGCGTCGTGGGAAATGATCCAGGCATGAATCACCGGCGGTTGACGAAGGTTGAACTGCGCCGCCGCCAGCCTGTCGCCCACGTGGAGGGTGAACAGGCCGCCGCCGAAGCCCTCGCCGTCCGCCTCGAACAGTTGCTCAAGCAGGCGCAAGGTCCAACCCGCCGCGAAGATGTCGGTCTGGCCCGTGGCGCGGTACTGGGCGCGCTTCCACGCGATCAGTTGATCGAAATCCCCACGGTCGCGGGAGAATGCGGTGAAGCGGACCGGGCCCAGTTCCCGCTCGATCTTGCGCTTCTTCTTGGCCGCGTCCTTGAGGACGCCGACACCGGCCGCCTTGCGTTCCGCCTGGTAGGCCTCAAATCCTGCGTCAATATCAATGATGTGCGAAACCGCCCCGCCCCGAGCATAGGGGGCGAATGCGGCCTGGCGTTCCAGCATCTGGCCGAAATCCAGCCGATTGACGCCCAGGGCCCTAACCAGAGCCACGGGATCAATCCGGAGATCCGGTTCCGACACCACGGCCTGGTAGTCGCACATCGGCGCGCCGGCGGGCATGGCCGTCGCTGTGTCAACTCGGGCGGCGAAGAATCCGCGGTCGCGGCCCGCCTCATGGAACACCGCAACACGGGTCTGCCGGCGATCCTGCGCGCGCTCCACCGCCAGCGCCCAATCCGGAGACAGGAACGGATTTTCAAATCCCTGCTGTTGCAAAGCGCGCCAGCGCTCGACCTGCGCCGCGGAAAGGTCCCGGGGCCGAATGAGTTCAATGGTCAAGGTGTTGTTCCCGGAAGCGAACTAACGATGTTAGGCCACAAGTCTTTCCGTTGCGTTGAAGACTGTTCGCGCCCGACTTGGTCCCCAGGCGCACAATCGCATGTCGTTTCCCTGGATCAATTCAGCGACTTGGCTGTAGCCATCAGTCCCGACGCAGCCTAGGCTTCCAGCCATGACTGTGGGGGTCTTCATTCAATTCAAATCCGGCGGCGCCGGCGTGGCGGACGCATGACCCGCCGCCGCAAACCCCCGATAACCGCCGCTGCAGCCGTAAAGCGCGCCCGACTGGATTCGGCGCTGCGCGCCATGATCAAGGACACGCCGGTTCCGGATCGATTGAAATCACTCGTTGACCGCCTGGCGGAGGAAGCTGAGCCGAAAAACGCAGAGCCGGACAAAAAGAACGGCTCGGATTAACCAATCGGTGGTGATGAGGCCTTAAGGTCTGGTGCAAGTACCAGGCCAAAGGGGGCTCTTTTGGCGCTCAGCGCGCGTCTCGAGATCAGACAAGGTCAAGGCCTTGTCATTACGCCGCAATTGCAGCAAGCGATCAAGCTTCTGCAATTGTCGAACCTTGAGCTCGAGGCCTTCGTGGAGACCGAGCTCGAGCGAAATCCCCTATTGCAGCGCGACGAGCGTGACGCCGAGCCTGACCGCGAGAACGAAGCCGAACCCGCCGCGGACACATCCACCGATCGGGTGAGCGATGCAACCGCAGCCGCCGACCTGGACGCGCGGCCCGACGAGGTCTCACCAGGTGAACGCGCGACTGGCGACGCCCCCGGTGAAGGCGCGGACGCCGGCGGCGGCGTCGATTGGTCACGCGCCGGAAACGGGGGCGGCTTTGACGGCGATGGTGAGGGTTTCGAGGGCGCAATGACCCGCGAGAAGACCCTTCCGGAACACCTCTATGACCAATTGGCGGTCGCCGGCCTGCCCGCCACCGAAACGGCGGCGGCCCAGGTGCTGATCGACGCTGTCGATGAGGGCGGCTATCTGCGCGCGGACCTCGTCGAAACCGCCGAGCGGCTAGGTTGCGAAGTGGCTCTGCTGGAGAAGGTTCTGGCGACGTTGCAGGGCTTTGAGCCGACGGGGGTCTTCGCCCGCGACGTGCGCGAGTGCCTGATGCTGCAGCTGAAGGAGCGCGACCGGTTCGATCCGCTGATGGAGAAGCTGCTCGACAACCTCGAACTCCTGGCCAGGCGCGATATGGCCGGCCTGCGGCGAGTTTGCGGCTGCGACGACGAAGATCTGCGCGACATGGTGGCCGAACTTCGGGCTCTGACGCCGCGGCCCGGATCAGCATTCGGCGGCGAGCCGGCGCCGCCGGTGGTCCCGGACGTTTTTGTCCGCGAGGGCCTAGGGGGGCTGTGGCACGTCGAGCTGAACGGTGACACCTTGCCGAAGCTGCTGGTGGACCAGCGCTATCACGCCCGGGTTTCCGCCGGCGCCCGAACCGACCAGGACAAGGCCTTTGTGGCGGACTGCGTCGCGTCCGCAAGCTGGCTGCTGAAAAGCCTGGACCAGCGCGCCAAGACAATCCTGAAGGTCGCAAGCGAGATTGTCCGTCAGCAGGACGGATTCCTGGCGTTCGGCGTGGAACATCTGCGGCCGCTCAACCTGAAGACCGTAGCCGACGCCATCGGCATGCATGAATCCACGGTCAGCCGCGTGACCTCGTCCAAATATGTCGCCACGCCGCGGGGCGTGTTCGAGATGAAGTTCTTCTTCACCTCCTCCATCGCCTCTTCGTCCGGCGGCGAGGCTCACTCCGCGGAGAGCGTGCGTCACAAGATTCGCCAGCTCATCGACGCTGAACGTCGCGAGGAAGATGTGCATTCTGACGATCGGATCGTCGATATCCTCAAGGAAGCCGGCGTCGACATCGCCCGGCGCACAGTGGCCAAATACCGTGAAGCCTTGCGCATTCCCTCTTCCGTGGAGCGCAAGCGGATGATGAAGGAAACGGCGTAGATCCGCCGTGTGCTGATTTCTCAGTCGCGCCATGGCGCGAAGGCTCCAGCGTTGTTACCTAGGAATCCAGGACGCCGAACCGAAGCGACTTGGAAGCAACGCCACCCACCGATGGCCGATCCCCGCGACCCCGACCTCGTACCCCTTTCAGAGATCCTGAACGAGCTAGGCGACGCGCGCCGCAACATTACCGTTGCGGAACTGGTGGAACGGTTCGGCAACCGCTCCTTCGGCGCGATCCTGTTCTTCTTCGCCGTGGCCTGCGCCTTGCCCCTACCTCCTGGGTCCTCCTCGATCCTGGGCCTGCCGCTCGTGCTGTTATCGCCTCAGGTGGCGCTGGGCGCGCAGGCGCCATGGCTCCCGCGGGGCGTGCGCAACCGCACCATCGACGCGACCACCCTGCGCCTTGCCTGCATCAGGTTGTCGGCGATCCTCGTGGCCGTGGAGAAGTTGTCGAGACCACGATGGCCGTTACTGTTCGGCGTGGTGGGCGGATGCGCCATAGGCGTGGTCTGTACGCTGCTGTCCCTCGTGCTGATCCTGCCGATCCCGCTGGGCAACGTATTGCCCTCCGCAGCGGTGGCGTCATTTTCGCTGGCGCTAATGCAGCGCGACGGCGCCCTGGCGGTGCTGGGCTATGTGCTGACCTTCGCCAGCACGGCGGTTCTGGTGATCGCAGCCCGCATTTTGATCAGGCTCCTTCAGCATATCGTGTTCGCCGTCACGGGCGCTTGACACGCTCCCTGGCCGAGCGTGTGCTCGCCTTATGCAAGTACAAGTCACCGGCAAACACGTCGATGTCGGAGACGCCCTTAAGACCAGGGTGTCCGACGACCTTTCCAACAGCATCGGCAGATACTTCGACCGCGGCGGCTCCGCCGACGTGGTCGTAGCGCGCGATGGCCACGGCTTTCGGGTTGACTGCGCGGTCACCCTGGCCACAGGCCAACAGCTCCGAAGCCACGGTATGGGCGGCGACGCCCACGCCGCCTTCAGCGTGGCGCTGGAGAAGATCGAACATCGGATCCGCCGCTATAAGCACCGGCTGAAGGACCACCACCCCGCCGCGCTGTCAAAACAGGCCGAGTCCGCCGCCTATTTCGTCCTGAGGGCGCCCGACGGCGAGGCGGATGACGATTTGCTGGATGACGAAACGCCGCAGCCGACCGGCGCTCCCCTCAACGGCATGGTGATCGCCGAGACGGAAAAGGAAATCCGGACCATGACCGTTTCCATGGCGGTCATGGATCTCGACTTGACTGAAAGTCAGGCAATCGTGTTTAGGAACGCGGCTCACGGGGGATTGTCCGTGGTCTATCGTCGGCCGGATGGGAACATCGGCTGGATCGACCCGGAGCGCACGAAGCCGGCAAACGGCGCGCGCGTGGCGGGAGCGTAAAGTCGCGCAGGCGCCATCGCCCGCCGTCCAACTTTCACAGGCGTTCATTTCAAATGCAGATCGGCGAGATTTTGGACCGCAACGCCGTCATGCTGCGCGTGAAGGCAGCGGACAAGCGTAAGGCCCTTGCGATTCTCGCCGAAGTCGCGGCGCGAAACTTTGCGCTAGATCAAGACGCCGTGCTGGATGCGCTCGCCGAACGCGAGGCTGAGGGATCCACAGGAATCGGACATGGTGTCGCTGCGCCGCATGCGCGCGTCGCGGGACTGTCGCGGCTGCGCGGCATGTTCGTGCGCCTTGAGCAGCCGCTGGCCTTCGGCGCCGTGGACGAGCAGCCGGTGGACCTGATCTTCGCCCTGCTCGCGCCGCCGGACGCCGGATCGGACCACCTTCGGGCTCTGGCGCGGGTGTCGCGCCTGCTGCGCCAGCCGGCCCTTCGTCAGCAGTTGCGTCGCGCCGCCACGGCCGACGAACTCCACGCACTGCTCATGCAGGACACCACCGCATCCAGTTCAGCGGCCTGACGAATAGGGCCTGATCAATGCACGGAGACCGGCGCCAAATCGTGCGCCAGGGCCGCCGCCATGGCCGCGGGCTTGTCGGTGAGCACGGCCAGTCGTTCGCCGTCGGCGCGGTGCACGGCGTAGAGAGTCTGTTCCGGATCAAGCTCAACCCCGCGCATCTGGGCCAGGGGCGTGCTCGCCAAAATCTCCTTGGCCTTCACCGGTCGCACATAGACAAGATCCGGCCCGCCCAGCGCGGCGAAGGCCTCTGTCGTCAGGGAATGGGTTGCGGGCGTCATGGTGACCACCTCCTCGGATAGCTTGTGTTTCGTCATCGGCCTGATCAACCAGCCGTTCGAATGGGTATGCGCTGCACCTGCGTCTTGGGCTCGGGCTGCGCCAGATCGATATGCAGCAGTCCGTGTTCGAGGGTTGCGCCTTCGGCGATGATCCCGTCGGCCAGGACGAAACTGCGCTGAAAGCCCCGCGCGGCGATACCGCGGTGCAGGTAGGATTCCTCGCCCTTGCCGTCTTCCCGGTGGCCGGCGATCACCAGTTGCCGGTTTTCCATCGTCACATGCAGCTGATCGGGCGCAAAGCCCGCCACCGCAAGAGTGATCCGGATCCGGCCGCCGCCGCGGTCCTCGACATTATAGGGCGGGTAGGTTTCCGCCGCCGCCTTCGCAGCCCGTTCGGCCAACGCGCGAGTATGCTCAAACCCGAGCAGGAAAGGGCTGTCGAAAAGTATCGACCGGTTCATCACTGGAGTCCTCATCAAGCGACCCGCCGCACGGCCGCCCAGAAGTGGCGCAGTCGTTCGGATGGGCTTTAGATGGGCGCCCCGGCGGCGAAGTTCAATCGCTCCGCGCTTCGAGGCTGTGGCCTGCATCGCGCCGGCGCTGTACCCTAAGCCGCCGCCAGACCTGGGGATCGCGTGGAGTCAGTGGGCAAATACCTGACCGAACTGTGGCGCCACCGCATTGTGCGCATTGGCGCAGCCTACGCGGCGGGCGGTTGGGCGCTGTTTCAGGTCGCGATCAACGTTGCTCAGACCCTGACCATGCCGGCGTGGTTCGGCAGGCTGACCCTGGTGCTGCTGATCCTCGGGTTCCCGCTGACCCTGCTTCTGGCCTGGGCCTCCCACGGCGGCGCGCGGGCCGCCGTCGAGAGCGCCGCGAATTCCCGCGGCAAAATCAAGGCGAGCGGCGAGGCGCCGTGCATCGCCGTGCTGCCCTTCGCCAATTTCTCTAACGAACCTGCCGACGAGGTGTTCGCGGACGGCATGGTTGAGGATCTGATCACCAGCCTGTCGATGAACCCCGGCCTGAAGGTGATCTCGCGCACCACCACCTTCGTCTACAAGAACCGTTCGCCTGACGTGCGCCAAGTGGGTGAGGACCTGGGCGCCCATTTCGTCCTGGAAGGCAGCGTGCGGCGAGCAGGCGACCGCCTTCGGGTCACCGCCCAACTCATTGAGACTGAGGGCGGCGGACATCTGTGGGCGCAGAAGTTCGACCGGCCGCTCGCCGAGCTGTTCTATATCCAGGACGACCTGGTGTGGGAGATCGCCGCGGCCCTGCATGCCGAAATCGACCGCGCCGAGGTCATCGCCGCGCGGCAGGCCACCAGTGTTTCGGCCTGGGAAGAAGCGATGCGCTCGGCCTATCTATATGAGCGTCCGCGGATGGCGGGCCTGCACGCGTCGATCCAGCTTGCGCGCAACGCCGTCGAACAGGATCCCGCGTTCGCCCTGGGCCACGCGCGGCTGGCGATGGCGCTATCGACGGCCGCGATCATGCTGGGCGAAGGTCCCGGCGGCGCCAATCACGAAGGCGCCATCAAGCACGCACGCCTGTCGGTGGGGTTGGCGCCCGGCGATCCGCGGGTCCTGAGCTTCGCCTGCGCGACCCTGGCTCACATGGGTCATCCGGAGGAAGGTCTGCGTCATGGCCTGCGGTCGCTGGAGCTGAATCCAAACGACGCCTATACCCACGGCAGCGTGGGCAACGCCTTGTTCCGAGGCGGGCGGCCAGCCGAGGCGTTCCCCTATTATGACGAGGAGGAGCGCCTGGCGCCGAACTCCATCTGGCTCAATACGCGCTATCTTTTCCGTGGCTTGGCGCATCTGGCGCTCGGGAGGTTCGAAAAGGCCGCCGAAGCCGTGATGCGATCGGCGACCGGCGATCCCGCCTTCGAACAGGCCTGGGTTGCGCTGGCGGCGGTCCAGGCGATCCGCGGTGACATGTCCGCCGCGTCCGCCGCCGCACAGAGAGTCCGGGATCTCAAGCCGGATATCCCCGCGGAGGTCTGGGCCAGATCGATCACAGGCAACATCCCCCCGCCCATGGGCGGCCGCGCCCTCGCCGGCTTTCAGGATGCCTGGGCGTTGACGACTGAGCCCAAGGTCCGCGGCTAAATCCGACCGGGCGCGCACTGAGGCCGCAGTCCAGAATCAGGAGCCTCAACGAAGTCGCAACGCACCTGACGCCGCCGCCGCCGTCGGATAGAAATCGGCGAAGGGGAGAGAGGCTTGCGCAAGGTCTGGGCGGTCGTGGGTGGATTATGGCGCCGTAGGGTGCTGCCTGTGGCCATGGCCTATGCCGTGGTGGCCGCGTTGGTGGCGGGGTTGGCCGTGACGCTCACGCCCATCCTGAAGCTGCCGGCCTGGACGGATGAAGCCGTGATTGCGGGGCTCGCGGTTTTTTTCGCGCTGGCGGTCTGGCTGGCCTGGGCGGCCAGCGCTCCCGCCGGGCAGGGGGAACCACCCAGGCCCTCGAAGGCCGCAGGCATGACCATCGCCATCCTGCCCTTCGCCAACCTCTCTCAGTCCGTCGAGGACGAGGTGTTCGCCGACGGCATGGTCAAGGACCTGATCACCGGCCTGGCGATGAATTCCACTCTGAAGGTGATCTCGCGCTCGTCCACCTTCGCCTACAAGGGCGCTTCGCCAGACGTTCGCGCCGTCGCCGCCGATCTTGGCTGCGACTTCGTGCTGGAAGGCTCAGTCCGCCGGCTGGGCGAACGACTACGGGTCAGCGTCCAGCTGATCGACGGCGCCAACGGCGCCCATGTCTGGGTCGAACGGTATGACCAGCCGCTCAAGGATCTTTTCGCGCTCCAGGACGAACTGATCCGCCAAATCGCGCTGGCGCTGGGCGACGCGGTGATCGATGCGGAATTCGCTCGCTTGCGCCGTGATCCCACCAGCGTTTCCGCCTGGGCGGAGACTATGCGAGCCTTCCTGGCTCTGGAGCGGCCCAGCCTTGAGTCCGCCGCCAAGGCGCTGGAACATGCGCGCCGGGCGGTGGCGCTGGACCCCGGCTTCGCGCTCGGCCAAGCCCGCCTGGGCAGCGCCTACATGACCTTGGGTCAGCTTACCGGCGGCGAGGCCGGCAAGACCATGCGCCAGGAGGGCTCGGCCGCCATCGACCGGGCCCTGGACCTGGCCCCCAACGACGCCAAGATCCTCACCCTGGCCGCCGGCCAGATGGGCTTCTATGGCCGCGCCGAGGAGGCGATCCGCCACGGCGAACGGGCCAGGGCGCTGAACCCCAACGATTCCCACGCCATCGGGGCCCTCGCCAACGCCTATTTCGGCGCCGGCCGCTGGGCGGATGCCGCGGCGCTCTACGAGGAGGAAGCGCGTTTGGCGCCGCGCGCGGTGATGCTGGTGAGTCACGCGATCGTCCACAGCATCGCCTGTATGATGCTAGGCGAACTGGACCGCGCCGAGGGCGTGCTGCGCCGTTGCCTCGATATCGATCCGGGCGTGGCCTCGACCTGGGCGGTGATCGCCCTGCTGGAGTTGTTGCGCGGCGACACAGCCGCCGCCGTAGAGGCGGTCAGCGGCCTGCGGCGCGTTGAGCCTCGCGCCACGGTCGACCAGATGGCCGCCGGCCTCAAAGCCAATGTGCCTTCGCCGGACATCGACCAACTTGTCGCGGAATTCCGCCAGGCCTGGGCCGCAAGCGGCGACACCTGAGCGGCCCCATTGCACGCCGTGCGCCCTGGGGCGACTGTGGCCCATGTCCTGGATCTACTACGCCCTCGCCGCCGCGGCCGAGATCGCCGGCTGTTTCGCTTTCTGGGCCTGGCTGCGGGAGGGGCGAAGCGCGCTTTGGGCCGCACCCGGCGCGTTCTGCCTGGTCGCCTTTGCGCTGATACTCACACGGATTGACGCCGTGGCGGCGGGCCGCGCCTTCGCCGGCTATGGCGGAGTCTACATCGCCGGCTCTCTCATCTGGTTGTGGGCCGTGGAGCACCGTGCGCCCGACCGCTGGGACCTGATCGGCGCCGCGATCTGCCTGGCTGGCGCGACGGTGATCCTGATGGGGCCCCGTCCTACTGCATGAACCAGCCGTGGCTGACCACGATCGACTGCCCGGTCAGCGCATTGGTGGGAAAGGCGGCCAGGAACACCGCCGTGCGCGCCACGTCGTCAAGGGTGGTGAACTCGCCGTCGACGGTTTCCTTCAGCATCACCGTGCGGATCACGTCTGCCTCGCTGATCCCCAGGGCCAGGGCCTGCTCTGGAATCTGCTTCTCCACCAAGGGCGTGCGCACGAAGCCCGGGCAGATGACGTTGGAGCGAACCCCATGTTTGGCGCCCTCCTTGGCCACCACCTTGGCAAGTCCCTCCAACCCATGCTTGGCGGTGACATAGGGGGCCTTCAGGAGCGAGGCTTCCTTAGAGTGCACCGAGCCCATGTAGATCACGCTGCCGCCACGGCCCTGTGCGTACATGCGCTGAAGGCAGGCGCGGGTGGTCAGGAACGCGCCGTCCAGATGCACCGCCAGCAGCTTCTTCCAGTCCGCGAACTTGAACGTCTCAATGGGGGCCACGATCTGGATTCCGGCGTTGGAGACCAGCACGTCGATCCCTCCGAACCGGGCGGCGACGGCGGCGACGGCGATTTCCACCGCCTCCTCGTCCGTAACGTCCATCGCCGCGCCCATGGCCCGCGCCCCGCTGGGGTCCAGCTCGGCCGCGGTCGCAGCAGCGGCCTCCAGGTTCAGATCGGCGATGGCCACCTTCGCCCCTTCCGCCAGGAACGCCCGGGCGATCTCCTTGCCGATGCCGCTGGCGGCGCCGGTGACGATGCAGACCTTGTCGGTCAGACTCATGCTCAGTCCTTCTCTCTTTGCGAGGGTTGGCTTGTGGCTGGCGACGGGGTGGTGAAGTCATAAATCTTCACCGCCTGGGCGCCTTTGGGGGGTGTCAGGACTTCCGGATGCGCCAGGGTCTTGGCCACGTCGCGCAAGCCCGCCCGCCAGTGCTCCTCCATGGTCCGCCGCGAGAACTCATAATCCTTGGAATGCCCCTCATAGGTGGGTGATCGATAGATCAACTGCACGATATTATAGACCGCCGGGTCGGATGCCGCCGCCAGCAGACGCGCCTGGGGCGTCGCAGCCAGGTCTGGCGGCATCTTGGCCAGCAGGTCGTTGAAGGCCGACCGCAGAGTCTGCTGGCGGCGGAAATCATCGGTGGCCAACCGGGTGCGACTGGAGAATTGGATCTCCTTCATCCGCACCGCGACGCTGGCCAGATCGCTGGGCGCGTCGCCGCGGGCGCTCCAAAGGTCGACCTGGAAGATCAGGGTGTCGAGGCCGGAGTGGGACGACAGCACCCAGTCCAGCGGGGTGTTGGAGACCAGTCCTCCATCCCAGTAGAACTCACCATCGATCTCCACCGCCTCGAAGGCTGGCGGCAGGGCGCCGCTGGCCATCACGTGCTCCGGGCCGATGCGGTGGGTGGCGTTGTCGAAATAGATGAAATTGCCGGTGCGCACGTTCACCGCGCCGACGCTGAAACGCATGGTCCGCGCGTTGATGCGGTCAAAATCCACCAACCGCTCCAGGGTCGGCCGCAGGGCGGAAGCATCATACCAGCTGGTCGCCCCGGAGGTCCCCGGCGGACGCAGCATCGGCGGCGGCAGACGCGGAGTGAAGAATCCCTCGACGCCGCGGGCCATCACCCTGGTGGCGGCGACCTGGTTCAACCAGCCGCGGGCCCCATCACCCAGTGACAGGCCTTGCCAGAAGCTCGCCCAGCCGCCGTCCTCGTCTTCGCTCACAAGTTCCCAGAATTCGCGCAGCTTGGCGATCCGGTCCTCACGACGGTTGCCGGCGACGATGGCGCTGTTGATCGCCCCGATGGAGATGCCCGCGATCCAGGTGGGTTCCACATCCGCCGCCAACAGGCCCTCGTAGACCCCGGCCTGATAAGCTCCGAGCGCCCCGCCGCCTTGGAACAACAGAGCCACACACTCGAACGCCGTGGACGTGGGGCGCGCGGCTTCCGGTGGCGCTGTGAACCGAGGTTGAAGATTCTCGGCGGCGGAGGCCGCGGGAGATTGGCGCATTGGATATCCATTCGCCGGTCCTGACCGCTTGTTGCGGCGCGGCATTCTGCGCTCAGTGAATGATGCAGCGCAACATAAATTGGCGGTCTACCTTCGCTCCAGCGCCGCCAACCACCTGGCCACCTCGTCCCACATCTGCGTCTGGCGTCCCACCAGGACGTGGCCGCCGCTGGGATAGCCCACAAAGGTCCCGTCCCTCGCGCCCGCGGCCGCGAACCGCGCCGACGCATAGGTCCCGTAAAGATCATCGGCGGCGCTGACCGCCAACAGTGGGGCCGTGATCCGGTCCAGACGGTACGGCGCGGGCGACCCTGCCCAACGGGTATCGTCGGCGAGACCCTGGGCGCGGCGACTCACCGGCAGGATGTAGGTCAGGACGGAGCGCACGCGGGCCCGTTCCTCTGGAGCCGCCCCCGTCACCAGGGCCGGGTCGGTGGCCAGCACGGCGCGGGTCATCTGCGCCGGATACAGCCTGCTGACCGCCCAGAAGGCGAAGTCCGACCGAAGCAGGCAAAGGGTCAGCCATTCCGCGAGGGAACCGCCCATGGCGTTCTGACCCGCCAGGCGGTCCGGCGCATAGGCTGCGGGCACGATCAGCACTACGGCGCGGGTCATCTGCGGATGGCGGATCGCAAACTGCATCGCCGTAAGCGCGCCGGCCGAGCCGCCGGCCACGACCACTTGCTGTTCGCCCAACCGCGCCACCAGCCAGGCCAGGGCGTCGGCCTGGACCTGCGGCGAGGCGTTAGCAGGCCGAGCGCTTCTCAGGTAGCCGAACCGAGACGGCGCGATCAGACGAAAGCCGTGGGCGGCCAATGGCCCCATCATCTCCAGTCCCTGGTCAAACCCGCCGCCCGAACCATGGATCACCAACACCGGCGGTCCCTGGCCGATCGTGGCGTATTCAATCGGTCCCCAGGGGCTGCGCACCACCACGCTGCGCCCCTGCAAGCGCGCGGTCGCATGGGCCATGTCGCGCCGGTACGCCTCGCCTATGACCAGGGTCGCAGCTAACGCCGCCGTCATCAGCGCGCCGCAGATCATCCACCCTGCGCGCCGTTTGGCGCCCATTTTCGCCTCCGCTCTGGCGCCGAATGCGGCGGGCGCACAGTGTGGCCCGCCAGGGACCTTGTTGCGTTGACGTCAATCAACGCCCGCGAAGCGGACAGGCGGCGACCAGGCGTGAGCGTCCCACCGTGATTACCTTACCGAATTGCGTATTGGTTGGGTCTTCAGCGGACTGGCCGGAGCAGGACCGCCGGGGCCTACGTCCGTTTCGGTTGTACAACGGCGCCAGGGGTTAAATTGCTCGCCGCCCGTCACCCGCGGGACCGTCGCTTCAAGGCCACATAAAGGGCCCCCTCCCCGCCATGCCGCCGGTGAGCTTCCGAGACACCGGCGACGATTGGCGACAGATGCGCCGCGCCCAGCCAGTCGGGAACCCGTCTGCGCAATACGCCGTCCCCCTGTACGCCCTTGCCGGTGATCACCAGCACGGCGCGGTATCCCTCGTTCCAGGCCCGTAAAAGGAAGCCGTCCAGGGCGGCTCGGGCGCGGTCTTGGTCCAGACCGTGCAGATCCAGGCGCGCGCCGATTGGGTCACGCTCGCGGGCCAGGCGCTGATGTCTCTGGGGTTCGATTAATCCCGGACCAGATCGCGCCACGACCGGCTTTCGAGGCGCGGGCGCTTGCGGCGCAGCAATGGCCGTTCTTCGGATCGCGCCTAGGGTTCCAGCGGCCGGGCTCGGCGGCGACGCGGACCGGCCGGCCAACGGGTGGACCGTCGCCGCCACCGCCGACCATAGGCGCAGATCATCCGGCCTCAGTGGCCGCTTCACGGCGGCGACGTCCAGGCAAGCGGGACCAACCGGTAGAGGCGCAAGTTATGACGCACCCTTCCAGCCTCCAGACCCGCACCAGGCCCTTGCCCCAGAAAGAGGTCCGCCCGGACCGCCCCCTTGATTGCGCCGCCCACATCCAGAGCCATGACGACGCGCTGGTATTTGGGGCGCGCGCCGGCCAAAGCCGGCTGGTCCGCGTCGATCCACATCAGGTCGCCCATGGCATGGAAGGCCGGATCGACCGCGGCGGCCCGGCCCGCTGGGAGCGGCACCCCCCCTGCCCCCACCGGCGGATTCCCGTCGTCCGGGCTGAGCCTGAAAAAGGCGTAGCGGGGATTTAGCCGCATGATCGCATCGGCGGCGGGGCCGCGGTGGGCCTCCAGCCAAACCCGGATCGCCTCGGCGGAGGTGTCGCCGGGCGCGAGCAGACCCTGGGCCTGCATGGGACGCGCTATACCGGTGAAGGGCAGGCCGTTGGTGGCCGTGACAGCCGCTTTCATTCGCCGACCGTCAGGGAAATCCAGAACTCCGGATCCCTGGACCTGCAATAGGAACAATTCCTCCGGGCGGAGCCAGGCCAGGGCGCCGGCGGTGGGCCAGGCCTCTATCGTGGCGCGATCGGGAAATGGCCCCGCGCCGGCAGGCTTCTGACGCAGCGGCGCGGTGAAATCGCCCTGCGGGAATTGGCTGGCCTGGTATTCGGGGGCGAAATATGCGGTCAGGGTCCCCACGTCTGGCAAGAGTTCCGGTCGGAAATTCGCCTCGAAGAACGCGCGCGCTTGCGCTTCATCCAGGCCGCTGCGCGTCCGTGCTTCGCGGCAAACCCGCGCGAGATCGGGGTTGACGCTTATCCCGCAGACACTTGCAAAGGCCGCGAACGCTGCGGCGTGGTCGTCGTCGCGCCACCCAGGCAGGGCGCTCCAGGCGTCGCTGGGCGCTGGTATGGGCGACAGGGGGCCCGTTGCGGGTCCCGGCGACGATTTCGGCGTGGCGCAACCGGCCACGAACAGGGCCATGGCCAAGGCCGCAAGGCGACGCGGCGACAAGGTTCAGGCCTCGGCGGCGTCGACGTGGACCAGGGTCCAATTGGGATCGCGACTCTTGAGGTTTCGCTCGAAGGTCCAAAGTTCCGCCGTGCGACGATCATCGACAGCTTCGCCCTCGGCGCTTTTCGTTCGGCTGCGGAATTCGGCGAGGAACCGCGTGACCACGCGGGCCACGTCGCCTTCGACATCGACCCGTTCGATATCCGCCCGCGGCGGATTTAGGAATTCGACGGTTTCGGTGATCCCTGTATTCTCGCGCTGTGTGATGGCCGTGTCGAAACTCGACATGACGTTGGCTGAGACCAGGTTCCGAAGCGTTGCGCGGTCGCCGGCGGCGAAGGCGCGCACCACCATCTCATAGGCGGCCTTGGCCCCGGACAGATAGCGTCCGGCGTCGAAGCCTGGATCGCGTACCCGAAGGGCCGCCATTCCAGTCAGGCCCGCCCCATCATCCGCCGCGTCGTCGCCTGGACTGTCGAGCTTGCGCGACACGGGTGCGGGCGCTTCCACGGGCGCCGCCTCGCCCGGCTGTCGCCCCACCCTGCGGCCTAACACCGAATAGAGCTGGAACAGAACGATGGCCGCCAGAGCGGCGAAGATGATCAGGGTCAGGATCGACAACAGAATTCCTGGGTCAGATGAGCGCTGGAGCTCTATATATAAGCCCCCGAGACGCCGGCGTCAGGGGTGACGTTGCATAGCCCGAGGCTGCATGTTAGCAGCCCCGCGCCGCCGGCCAGAGCATCCTTTAGCACGAAAGCGTTTCCAATGACCGACACTGACGTGGCCGCTAATGGTTTTGAGAACGGCGAGGCTGCGGAACCGGGCGTGAGGGTGCTGGCCCAGTTCATCCGCGACATGTCCTTTGAAAACCCCAGGGCGCCGGACGCCCTGCGTCAGACGAGCGGCCAGCCGCAGATGGATGTCGGCGTGGAAATGAACGCCCGCGGCCGGGATGATGGCCTGTTCGAGGTGGACTTGAAGCTATCTGCCCGCGCCTCTCGAGAGGAAGGTCCGCTGTTCCACGTGGAAGTGCTTTACGGCGGCGTGTTCCAGATCACCGGCGTGCCAGAGGACGCGATTGAACAGGCGCTTCTCATCGAGTGCCCGCGGTTCCTGTTTCCCTTTGCTCGCCGGATTATCGCAGACGTCACGTCGGACGGCGGTTTCCCGCCGTTCCTGCTGGATCCCATTGATTTTGCGGGAATCTATGCCGCCCGGAAAGCCGAGCAGCCGGTGGGCAACGCCTGATCAGAGACCGAATTTGCTCCACAACGCCTCGTTTCGCACCGACTCGCGAATGAAGGTTGCGTGGCGTTCCCGCTCGACGTCGGTGGCGCGGGGCGGCAAGGGGCGCGGCCGGGGCCCGTACGCCGCCGGGTTGGCGACCGCCGCTGCGGCGGCGATGGCAGACGACGTGGTCAGGTCAAGACGCCGTTCGCGGCCGCCCTTCAGTTCCAGATAGACAGAGGCCAAGAGCCGCGCGTCGATCAGGGCGCCATGCAAATCCCGTTCGGCCAGCGAGATCTTGAACCGCTTGCACAGGGCGTCGAGTGAATTGGGCATACCCGGAAACCGGGTCCGCGCCATGGCGAGGGTGTCGATCCAACGGGGTTCGGGCAACTGGCCCCGGCTGCAGCGGCCCAGTTCATGGTTCACGAATGTCCGGTCGAAAGCCGCGTTGTGGGCGATGATCGCCGCCTCGCCGACGAATTCGAGGAACGCATCCACGACCTGGGTGTCGGCGAACTTGGGCTTGCCGCGCAGGAACTCCGTGGAGAGGCCGTGCACACGCTGAGCGTCCAGCGGCATGTCCCGCTCGGGGTCGACATAGGCATGGAAGGTGCGACCGGTGGGGACGAAATCCTCGATTTCTATGCAGGCGATTTCCACCAGGCGGTGACCCAGATGCGGTTCGAAGCCGGTGGTTTCGGTATCCAGGACGATTTCGCGCGCCATGGTCTTCTAATGCCCGGCTTCGCCACCTGCTTCAACGGTTCGCGCGATCCGGATGTTCCGAGCGCCAGCCCGGTTCGCGGATCTTGGCCAGGATCGCAATCACCTGTTCACGAGCGTGTTCCAGGCCCCGGCTGGTGTCGATGATGAAATCAGCCCCTGCCCGCTTCACCGCATCCGGCGTCTGCCGGCCGAGAATGTAGTCAAGCCGGTCCGGGGCCATACCTTCGCGGGCGAGAACCCGCTGGCGCTGTATCTCCGGCGACGCGGATACGACCACCAGGGCATCGTAGTTCTTTTCCGCTCCGGTCTCGAAAATCAGAGGCACATCCATCAACACCCAGTCGATATCCGCTTCGGCGGCGTCCTTGAAGAAGTGCGTGCGCTTACCTTGCAGCAGCGGATGGGTGACGGCGTTGAGCCTGGCCATCGCCTCGTCGTTTCCGAACACCCGCTTGCGAAGTTCTTCACGGTCCACGGCGCCGTCCTTGGTCACACCAGGAAAGGCCGCCTCCAAGAGCGGTACGGCTTCGCCTCCCTTCAGGTAAAGCCGCCCCATTTCGTAGTCAGCGTCGTAGACGGGCACGCCCAGTTCGCGGAACATGGCCGCGGTGGTCGACTTGCCCATTCCAATGGAGCCCGTGAGGCCGATCATGCGCATCGTTTATTGGTTTCCCAGGGCTGCAAGGGCCAAGCCGCGGACATCGACGTGCTCTGGCGGCGGTTGGCCGAACAGGGCCGCAAACGACGGTCGAGCCTGGCCGACCAACATGGCGAGTCCGTCAACGGTCGCCAGTCCCCGCAGGCGGGCGGCGGCGAGAAAACCCGTCACCAGCGGCGCATAGACCATGTCCATGGCCACAGCGCCGGAGGGCAGAACTTCCAACGGAAGGTCAAGGATGGCGTCATCATCCAGGCCCACGGAGGTCGCGTTGATCACCGCGCCAGCGCCATTGAACGCATCGCGAACGGAGGTCAGGCTGAACGCCTGAGCGGCGCCGCCTACCCCTGCGGCGACCGCCTCGGCCTTGCCTAAGGTGCGGTTGACCAGGCGAACTTCTGGCGCGCCGGCCGCGACGAATGCCGCCGCTGCGCCCCGCGCCGCGCCCCCGGCGCCGAGGATCACCACAGGCGCCCGCCCGGGATCAAAACCAGGAGCCTGTTCCTTGAAGGCCGCCAGCAGGCCTTCACCATCCGTGTTATCAGCCCGGACGGACCCATCGGCCTCGAACAGCAGCAGATTGGCGGCGCCCGCGATGCTCGCCCGCGCGTTCGGCTTGTCGGCTGCGTCCAGCGCATCGCCTTTGAAAGGCAGAGTGACATTGAGGCCCCGGATCGCGCCGCCCCGCAATCCGTCAACGAAACGGGCGAAGCCGCCAGCTGGCGGCGAAAAGGGGACATAGACCGCATCCAGGCCCGCCGCCGCGATCCAGGCATTGTGAATCAACGGGCTCAAGGAATGGCGCACCGGCGCGCCGACGACGCCGGCAACGAGCGTGGCGCCGGTGATGACGCCCGTCATGCCGGCAGAGCGCCTTCCCGGCGCAGCAGATCCATCAGGCTAAGCAAGGGCAGACCGAGTATGGCGAAGTAGTCCCCATCGATCCGTTCGAATAGCTGGGCGCCAGGGCCTTCCAGCCGATAACAACCTACGGACCCCAACGCCTGGACGCCCTCATTGGTGAGGTAGTCCTCCAGGAAAGCGTCGCTGAAATCGCGCATGGCTAGCGTCGTCGTCACCAGGTCGCGCCAGATGATCGCCCCATCGCGGGCGACGGCGACCCCGGCATGGAGGTTATGGGTCTGCCCCCGCAGCAGGCGAAGCCGCTCACGCGCGGCGGCCAGGTTTTCCGCCTTGTCATACAGGGCGCCGGCAAGCTCCAGGGTCTGATCGGCGCCGATCACCAGACCAGGGTGTCGCCGAGACACGGCCAGGGCCTTGCGATCCGCCAGATCCACCGCCACATCGCGAGGCCCGCCCCCTCGGGCGAGAATTTCCACCTTCACGGCGTCTTCATCGACACCTGGCGAAACCGCCTGAAAGTCAACGCCGGCGCCCGTCAGTATGGCCGCGCGGCTGGCGCTCCTGGACGCAAGGATGACCGGACCGCTCACCGGGGCCCCTCCACCACCAAGCCATGGCCTTCGTGCAGTATATTGAGTACGGCCGCGGCGGTCTCCTCGACAGAACGGCGGGTGACGTCGATCACCGGCCAGTCGTTGCGTTCGAATAGGCGGCGCGCCGCGATAATCTCCTGCCTTACGGCCTCCGGATCTGTGTAGGTGCTCTCGCGGATCTCCTTCAGATTCAGCAAGCGGTTCTTGCGGATCTGGAGCAGGCGGTCTGGATTGACAATCAACCCCACGACCAGCGCCCTTTTCAGATTGAACAAGGCTTCCGGCGGCGGCCGGTGGGGCACCAAGGGTACATTCGCCGCGCGCACGCCGCGGTGGGCCAGATAGATGCAGGTGGGTGTCTTGGACGTACGCGATACCCCCACCAGGACAACATCGGCCTGTTCGAGATCCTGACCACCCTGACCATCGTCGTGCCCTATTGCGTAGTTCAGGGCGTCCATACGGTTGAAATAGTCGGTGTCGAGAGCGTGCTGAGCGCCGACCCGGCTGGTGATATTGGCGCCGAGATACCGCGACAGGGACGAAACCAGAGGATCGAGCGCCGGGAAACAAGGCATATCCAGGGTGCGGCAGCCTTCCTCCAGCGAGGTTCGCAGTTTTTCATCGACGATGGTGTGAATCACAACGCCGGGCGCGGTCTCGATATCTGCCAGCGCCCGTTCCAGCTGCCGCTGTGAACGCACCAAGGCATAGATGTGTTCGATGGGCAGCACGTTCTCGAATCGCGCGCAGACAGCGCGGGCAAGCGCATTGAGGGTCTCGCCCGTGGAATCCGAGACCAGGTGAATATGGAAGTAGGTGGCGAGGCGCTGCGTCATTTACGAAAAAGTGGGGCACGAAAGGGTGGGGCGCGAAATCTGGGGATATATCGGTCGAAACTCTCTTAGCTGAGCCCACCGGGCTTGGGGATAGGCCGGGCGAAATCTCATGCTTCCGCCGGCCGGCGCTGCAAGTGGTGACAATCCGCGTCGGTTTGCGTTTCCTTTTCCACGCATGTGGAGATTGTGGAAGACGTTAACCACCTGTTTGGGAGTCTCTGAACCGTTCCGCGCTGATCCCACAGCGCTGCACGGTCTGGTTAATGAATCCCTAAGAGTCTTCGGTATCTTCCAGCTTTTCCCCATGACTCACAGATTGACCGGCCCAATGTTTGCCGGCCTATGAAACTGGGGACCAGTCATAGATGGTCGGGTAGGGCCACTGGGTTATCCCCGAGTCTGACCGGCCCTACTTCTTCTCCAACCTTCAATCTAAAAATCTGTATAGAAATAGAAGGCCAGACGGGGTTGAGCCTGGGACAGTTAGCGGTTTTAAGGCCGGCATGACCAATCCGTCCCGCCCCCTGCTGCTCCGCGCCCTGGCTGGAGAAACGTTACCGAGACCACCAATCTGGTTCATGCGGCAAGCCGGTCGCTCGCTGCCGGAATACCGGGCGCTTCGGGAAAAAGCGTCTGATTTCATTGCTTTCTGCCATGACCCGGTAATGGCGGCGGAAGCGACATTGCAACCGATGCGTCGGTTCGCCTTCGATGCGGCCATCGTGTTTGCCGACATCCTGCTGCTGCCGAGGGCTTTGGGTCAGGCAGTGTGGTTTGAGGCGGGAGAGGGACCCCGGCTCGGCCCGCTTCCGCCTAACGAGTCTTTGGCCGCCGAGATCGAGGCGTCCACTGAGCGTCTGTCGGAAATCGGTGAGACGCTAAAGATCGTCCGCGCATCCCTGGAGCCAGAACGAGCGTTGATCGGTTTTGCCGGTGCGCCGTGGACGGTAGCCACCTACATGATCCAGGGTCAGGGTGGTGACCGGGATAGAGCCCGCGCGTTCGCCTATCAGGAGCCTGCGCGGCTGGATGGCCTGTTGGCGGTGTTGGTTGATGCAACCGCCCGTTATCTGATCATGCAGGCCAAGGCGGGGGCGCAAGTCCTGAAGCTGTTCGAGTCCTGGGCGGAAGGACTTTCCGAGGACGTATTCGAGCGCGTTGTGATTCAGCCACATGCGGCGATCATCGCCAAAGTCAGGGCCGCGGGCGTCGAAGCCCCGTTCATTGGCTTCCCGAGAGGGGCAGGGGCGTTGGTGGAGAACTATGCCGTCGGCTCACCGGTTGAGGCGGTGGCCTTGGACACCCAGGCGCCGGCGGCCCTTGGCCGTAGGCTGCAGGCGGGAGGTAAGACCATCCAGGGGGCGTTAGACAACCTGCTGCTGCGGGCGGGAGGTCCGGCGCTCGACGCGCGGGTCGACGCGCTGCTGGAGGCCTGGGGGCAGGGGCCGTACATCTTCAATCTGGGACATGGAGTCCTGCCCGATACGCCGATCACCCATATTGAACAGGTGGTGAACCAGGTCGTGCGGAGCGCGGGATGAGCCGCCTGGCGGTGGTGCTGTTCAACCTGGGTGGTCCTGACAGCCTGGATGCTGTGCGGCCGTTTCTGTTCAATCTGTTTCGGGACCCGGCGATTATTTCGGCGCCTGCCCTGGTCCGCTATCCGCTGGCGGCCGCCCTGGCGATATCGCGAACCCAGGCGGCGCGTGGGAATTACAGCCTGATGGGTGGCGCTTCGCCCTTGCTGGCGGAAACCCGCGCTCAGGCGGACGCCTTGCAGTCCCTGTTGAACGCGCAGGACCCACAACGTGAGACGCGGGTGTTCATCGCCATGCGTTATTGGGGGCCGTCGACCCAGGAAGCCGCCCGGGCGGTCGCCGCGTTTTCACCCGATGAAATCGTCCTGGCGCCGCTATACCCGCAGTATTCGACGGCAACGACGGCGTCGTCCCTGGCGGCTTGGCGCAAGGCGTATCGGGGACCGGGGCGGACACGGACAATTTGCTGTTATCCTGTGGAACGGCAGCTCATCGCCGCGCATGCAGAAGCCATACGAGAGGCTTATGCTCAAGCGGGAACACCCCAGGGCGTGCGCCTGCTCTTTTCAGCGCACGGCCTGCCGGAAAAAGTCGTCGCCGGCGGCGATCCATATCAGGCCCAGGTTGAGGCGACGGTCGCCGCTGTCATTGAGAAACTGGACGGCGCCTGGGACTGGACGATCTGTTACCAAAGCCGTGTTGGACCTCTGACTTGGCTCGGCCCATCGACCGAATCCGAGATTCGTCGGGCGGGTGAGGAAGGCCTTGGCGTGGTGATTTCACCAATCGCTTTTGTGTCAGAGCATGTGGAAACCCTGGTTGAACTGGACCTAGAGTACGCCGAGGTCGCCAAGCAGGCGGGTTGCGCGCCCTATATCCGGGTTCCGGCGTTGGGCGTGCGGAAGGCGTTTATCGACAGTCTCTCGCAAACAGTGTCGAGCGCGCTTGGCAGAGCGCCCGGGATTTCGCCCTCCGGGGAATGGAGTTGTCCGGCGGCGTTTGGAAAATGCGCCCTGAAGGGGAGACAGGATTGAGCTACGATCTGCTTCGCGCCCTGCACATCCTGTCCGTTATCGCCTGGATGGCGGGCCTCATGTACCTGCCGCGCCTGTTCGCCTATCACACCCGCGCCCAGCCGGGTTCGGAGATGGATCTGACCTTCCAGAAGATGGAGCTTGGTCTCTATCGGATCATCATGAATGCCGGGATGATCGCAGCCTTCGTGTTCGGTGTCTGGTTGATCCTATTTGACGGAAAGGCCCGAGGATGGGGTTTTCTGACCACCCCCTGGATGCTGACGAAACTTGGCGGGATCACCTTCATGACAGGCTGGCATCATTACCTTGGGCTAGCACGCAAGGCGTTCGCCGAGGGGCGCAACACCCACTCCGAACGGTATTGGCGGCGGATGAACGAATTGCCTTTCCTGGCGGCCATCGTGATGGTCGTCGCGGTGACCACGGAGTTTGGCGGATAGGGGGGCTCTAACCGCCCGAAACCCAATGTCTTTCACGGGAAACGCGCCCTTCGGCTGATGGCGGAGAGCCGATGAGCGCGCTTGACCCCCGAGGCTGTCTGTGGTTGGGCTACGCCAGCGCAGGTCACGGCTTGCGTCCCGCCTTTTCGCCGACCCGCGCGCCTATGCTGCTGCGGTCGGCTCCCAAACCAAAGCGGCCTTGCGCCGCGAAACCGCTGATCCGCCCCCGCCCGAGTTGCGTCCTGACGCCACTGCGGGCGCCAGCACTGTTCATGAGCATTCCGATGACTGACGAAACCCCTGCCGATCCTGTCGAAGCCAATGGTGATGACGTCGACGCTGTCATGGAGGGCGCTGACGACCCGTCTGAGCTCTCGGCGGCGATCGCTTCCATGGGTCTGACGCGCATGTCGCTGCAGGAACTGAAGGACAAGTCTCCGGCCGATCTCTTGTCCTTCGCCGAGACCCTGGAGATCGAGAACGCCAACTCCATGCGCAAGCAGGACATGATGTTCGCGATCCTCAAGGTGTTGGCCGAGGAGGGCGTGGAAATCTCCGGCTCCGGCACCATGGAGGTGCTGCCCGACGGTTTTGGGTTCCTGCGCAGCCCGGAGGCCAATTACCTGCCAGGTCCCGACGATATCTATGTTTCGCCCTCGCAAATTCGGAAGTTCGGCCTGCGCACCGGGGACACGGTGGATGGCGCCATCCGCGCTCCCCGGGAGGGCGAGCGTTATTTCGCGCTGGTGAAGGTCGACCAGATCAATTTCGAAAACCCGGAGAACGTTCGCCATAAGGTGCTGTTCGACAACCTGACCCCGCTTTATCCGGATGAGCGGCTGCGTATGGAGATCGATGACCCGACGCTGAAAGACCGTTCAGGTCGGGTGATCGACATCGTTTCGCCGCTCGGCAAGGGCCAGCGCTGCCTGATCGTCGCCCCGCCGCGGGTTGGTAAAACGATCATGATGCAGAACATCGCCAAGGCGATCGCAGCCAACCATCCGGAATGTTACCTGATCGTCCTGCTGGTGGATGAGCGCCCGGAGGAGGTCACCGATATGCAGCGCACCGTGCGCGGCGAGGTGATTTCGTCCACCTTCGACGAACCGGCGACCCGGCACGTGCAAGTGGCTGAAATGGTGATCGAGAAGGCGAAGCGCCTAGTTGAACACAAGCGCGACGTGGTGATCCTGCTGGACAACATCACCCGGCTGGGTCGGGCCTACAACACCGTGGTGCCGTCATCGGGCAAGGTTCTGACCGGCGGTGTCGACGCCAACGCCCTGCAACGACCCAAGCGGTTCTTCGGCGCGGCACGGAACGTGGAGGAGGGCGGCTCGCTCACCATCATCTCAACCGCCCTGATCGACACAGGCAGCCGGATGGATGAGGTGATCTTCGAAGAGTTCAAGGGCACCGGCAATTCGGAAATCGTCCTTGACCGCAAGGTCGCCGACAAGCGGGTCTACCCGGCTATCGACATCCTGAAGTCCGGCACCCGCAAGGAAGAACTCATCACCCCCAAGGACCAGTTGGCGAAAACCCACGTGCTGCGCCGGATCCTGGCGCCCATGGGCGCTCAGGACGCGATCGAGTTCCTATTGGACAAGCTTCGCCAGTCGAAGAACAACGACGACTTCTTCCAGTCGATGAACACCTGAGGCGGCGCCGGTGTTTCACGTGAAACACCGGCGGTGGCTTAACCCAGGTTCGCCTTGAGGAACGACAGGCTGCGTTCGCCCGCAGTCTGCGCATCACCAGCATGGTAATGTTCGCCGCCGGGTCGGGCGAAGGCGTGGTCGCGGCCAGGGTAGGTGTGGATGGTGACCTTCGGATTTCCCCGCAGCGCGTCAATAATCTGGGCCTGGGCCGCCTTGGGCACGAAGCCGTCCTCCTCGGCGATGTGCAGAAGCACCGGACCCTTCAGGCCAGCCGCCTCATCCGTCTTACCTTCAATGCCAACCCCGTAATAAGACACGCTGGCGTCGGCATCGGTCCGCGTGGCGCACAAAAACGCCAGCAGCCCGCCGAGGCAGAAGCCAACATCGCCAACCTTGCCGCTGCAACCAGGATCGGCCCGGACCTGAGCGATCGTTGCGGCCAGGTCATCGAGTCCCTTGTCCACATCAAAGGCGTTGAACAGCTCAAAAGCCCGCTTCCATTCCGCTTCGCTCTTGTCGGTGATGTCTATGCCCGGTTCGATGCGCCAGAATAGGTCTGGACAAACGGCGAGGTAGCCCTGGCCGGCCAAGCCGTCGGTTATTTCGCGCATGACCGCATTGACGCCGAAAATCTCCTGGATCACCACCACCGCCGGCGCCTTTGCCGCGGCCGGGCGGGCCACATAGGCCGAAAAACTTCCATCGCTTGTCTTGATCGTGATCGTCTCGCCCATGGCGCGCTCCCGTGATTGTCGCTCAGGCCTACTAGCGCAAGGGCGTGCGCCACGGCCATATGCTATCGCGCAGGACAGGAGATTCTTCATGAAAGTCACGATCGAGGTCGACTGCACACCCGAGGAAGCGCGCCGGTTTCTCGGCCTTCCGGATCTGACCCCCCTTAACGAGCAGATCGTAAGCGAGATGCAGTCAAAGGTCGCGGCCAACATGGCGCTGTTGCAGCCCGAAGAGCTCATCAAAACATGGACCAGTTTTGGACAAGGGGCCCAGGACCAGTTCCGCCGGCTGATGGAAGCCGGCTTGAAGGGCGCCAAGTCCGGCGAATGACCGATACGATTTTTGCGGCCGCCAGCGGCGCTGGCCGCGCCGCGGTGGCGGTCATTCGGCTGTCGGGGCCGGGCTCGGCCGCGGCGGTGTTGGCGCTAGCGGGCCGGTTGCCCGCGGCCCGGCGCGCCAGTCTGCGCACGCTTTTTGACGAAGATCGCGCACCCATCGACCGCGCCCTGGTGCTCTGGTTTCCGGGTCCGGGCAGCTACACCGGTGAGGATATGGCTGAGCTCCACGTCCATGGAAGCCAGGCCGTGCTCAATCGAGTGACAGAGCGGTTGTGCGGACTGGGGCTTCGGCTCGCTGAACCGGGCGAGTTTAGTCGCCGCGCCTTTGAGAATGGAAAGCTCGACCTGGCTCAAGCCGAGGGGGTCGCCGATCTCATTGACGCCGAAACGGAGGCGCAGCGCCGCCAAGCCCTGGCCCAGGTGGAGGGCGCCCTGTCGCGAGCACAATCGACATGGCGTCAGGCCCTGGTGGGGGCTCTGACGGTTTTCGAGGCGGCGGTGGATTTCCCAGACGAGGAAGTTCCTCGGGATGTCGCCGCCCGCGCCGAACCGATCTTGGTGCGCCTCATTGCGGATCTGGAGGCTGCAGTGACCGGCGCCGAGCTCGGGGAGCGGGTGCGAAGCGGGTTTCGCATCGCGTTGATTGGAGCTCCCAATGCAGGCAAGAGCACGTTGCTGAACGCCTTGGTTGGTCGCCAAGCGGCCATCGTAACGCCGACGCCGGGAACAACCCGAGATATCATCGAGCAGCCCCTGGGTCTGGGTGGCTTCAAGGTCTTGCTTGCTGACACAGCTGGTCTTCGCGAGGCGACGGATGAGATTGAGGCGGAGGGTGTTCGCCGGGCGCGTGGCTGGGCGGCGGAGGCCGACCTGCGTCTATGGCTCGTGGACGGCGCGGAGGACAGCGCGCCATCTGTCCCGGTGGAATTGCGGCCGGGTGATATCTGTCTGCTGACCAAACGCGATCTGGGCGAAGGTGGGGCAGGCCAGGAATTGCGAGTGGCGGGGAGTAATCGCGGTTGGGAAACCATTGCGCTTTCAGCCCATACGGAGGAGGACGTTAAGGCGCTGCGGGATTTCCTCACGAAAAGGGTCATCACGGCCCTTAGCGGTACAGAGTCCAATGTGGCGACTCGGATGCGGCATCGGGATCATCTTAACGAAGCGCTTGAGCGGTTGACTCACGCATTGACCGCGAAAGAGCCCGAGTTGGCGGCCGAGGACGTGCGCCTGGCGGCGCGCGCTTTGGATCGCATCACCGGGCGGATCGACCCCGAGGCGGTGCTGGAACAGATTTTCGCGACCTTCTGTATCGGAAAATGAGTGTTTCACGTGAAACATCACTCTGCGGCGGCGGGTGACCGCAGCTCCCCGATCGCGTATAGGACCTGGCCGCGGTCCGAGGACCGCCAGCAGGATCAGCAATTGGACACCTGGGACGTTATCGTCATCGGCGGCGGACACGCCGGATGTGAGGCTGCGGCGGCCGCGGCCCGCTTCGGCGCGCGCACCCTACTGCTGACCCATAAGTTGGCCACCATCGGAGAGATGTCCTGCAACCCGGCCATTGGCGGCCTCGGAAAGGGACATCTCGTGCGCGAGATCGATGCGCTCGATGGGCTGATGGGACGCCTGGCCGACCGGGCCGGCATTCAGTTCCGGCTCCTAAACCGATCCAAGGGTGCGGCGGTGCGCGGCCCCCGCGCCCAAATCGACCGGCTACTTTATCGGGAGGCAATGCAGGCCGAGCTGGCGATGACGCCCAATCTGACCATCGCCGCCGCTGCGGTGGAAGATCTCCTGCTCGACGGTGAAAGGGTCATCGGCGTCGAAACCGCGGCTGGCGTGCGCTACGCCGCCGAACGTGTGGTGCTGACCACCGGCACTTTCCTTAAAGGCGTGATCCATCAGGGCGAACTGCGCATTCCCGCTGGCCGCGTCGGCGACGCGCCAGCGATCGGCCTGGCCGATCGACTTTATGGACTCGGCCTGCGCATGGGTCGGCTGAAAACCGGGACGCCGGCGCGCCTCGTCGGGAGCACAATCGCCTGGGATCGGCTGGAGATGCAATCCGCCGATGTGACCCCCGTCCCGTTCTCATTCCTGACAGCGTCTATCACGACGCCTCAGATCGCCTGCGGCATCACTCACACCACGGAAGAAACCCATCGGATCATCGCCGAGCGCCTGACGGAATCGGCGGTTTATGGCGGACGGGTCAGTGGTCGTGGCCCGCGCTACTGCCCCTCGATCGAGGACAAGGTGGTGCGGTTCGCCGACAAGACCAGCCACCAGATCTTTCTGGAACCCGAAGGCCTGGATGATGACACCGTTTATCCCAACGGAGTCTCCACCTCGGTTTCACAAGAAACTCAGGATCTGTTCCTGCGCACCATCCCCGGGCTCGAGAACGTATCGGTGCGTCGCTACGGCTACGCCATCGAATATGACTATGTGGATCCGCGAGAACTCTATCCCACCTTGGAGGTCAAGCGACTGGCGGGACTCTATCTGGCTGGCCAGATCAACGGCACGACGGGATATGAAGAGGCCGCCGCCCAGGGGCTTATGGCCGGGCTGAACGCCGCCCGCGCCGCGTCCGGCGCCGAACCGGCTGCGCTCGCCCGAGACGAGGCTTACATCGGGGTCCTGATCGATGACCTGGTCACCCGCGGTGTGACCGAGCCCTATAGGATGTTCACCAGCCGCGCCGAATTCAGGCTGATCCTGCGCGCCGACAACGCTGACCAGCGACTCACCGCGCGCGGCGTTGAACTGGGCTGCGTGGGCCCCGAGCGGACCCGCAGCTACCAGGCCAAGGCGGTGCGGTTGGCCAGCGCCCGCGCCCGATCGGCGGAACTCACCCTAACGCCGGCCCAGGCCGCCAAGGCCGGCCTGCCGGTAAAGGCGGATGGACAGCGCCGTGACCTCGCGCAACTGCTCGCCTATCCCACCATCAGCTTCGAGGATCTCTCCGGCCTTTGGCCGGAACTGGCCGATTGGTCAGCGGACGTGCGCGAGCAGGTGGAGATCGATGCGTCCTATGCCGGTTATCTGGACCGCCAGGCGGCGGACGCCGCGGCTTTCCGCAAGGACGAGGATCTGGCGATCCGGCCGGACCTGGACTATGCCGCCGTAGGCGGGCTCTCAAACGAGGTGCGTGAGAAGCTCTCGGCCGTTCGGCCACTGACGCTGGGCCAGGCCGGGCGGATCGAAGGCGTCACACCTGGCGCGCTGACGGCGCTACTGGCCCATGTCCGACGCCGCGCTGCTTGACCGGGCGGGATTCGCCGCAGCGGCCCAGGCGACAGAAGTCCAGATGGCCGATCTGGACCGTTACCTGTCGCTACTGACCGAGACCAATGCGGTCATGAACCTGGTGGGGCCGGCGACCTTGCCGGTGTTCTGGTCGCGTCACGCCTGGGACTCCGCTCAACTGCTACCGCTCGAGCCCCAGGCCCTGCGCTGGGCCGACCTGGGCGCCGGCGCGGGACTACCAGGGATCATTCTGGCCGTCCTCGGCAAGGGCCGGGCTGGCTTCCACGTCGACCTCATCGATAGTCTCGCCAAGCGCTGTCGGTTCCTGCAGACTGTCACGGAGGCGCTTAACCTGCCGGCCACGGTGCATAACGCCCGGGCCGAGGACCTCGCCCTGGAGGTGGATGTGGTCACCGCCCGCGCCTGCGCCCCGATGAACCGGCTGCTTGGCTATGCGGCTCCCTATCTGCGGCGCAAGGCCACGGGTCTGTTCCTTAAGGGACAAGATGTTGCGTCAGAACTAAAAGAAGCTACAAGATATTGGGGTTTCGAGGCGGAACTCTTACCGAGTCAGAGTGACGCCAGGGGGAGGATCGTTCGGGTGAAAGGGTTGCGCCGTGAGCAGTAGAGCCAAGTCGGGCCTGCGCGTCCTGGCCGTCGCCAATCAGAAGGGCGGTGTGGGTAAGACCACCACCGCCATTAACCTAGGCACCGCCCTGGCGGCGGTGGGCGAGCGGGTGCTGCTGGTGGATTCCGATCCCCAAGGCAATGCGTCCACTGGACTGGGCGTCGGGCGTGCGAAGCGGAAGACCACCCTGTATGACGTGATCATCGGCGGTCACCCCATGATCGAGGCTGCGGTGAAAACCGGTCTGCCCGGCCTTGACCTGATCCCCGGCGACGCGGACCTGTCCGGCGCGGAGCTGGAGCTGGCCAATGCGCCTCGCCGTTCCTTCCGGTTACGCGATGCGATTCGGCCGATCCGCGAATCCGGCGCCTATAGTTACATCCTGATCGATTGCCCCCCGTCGCTGAACCTGCTGACCGTCAACGCCATGTCCGCCGCCGATGCCGTGCTGGTGCCGCTGCAATGCGAGTTTTTCGCGCTGGAGGGCCTCACCCAGCTGATGCGCACGGTGGATCTGGTGCGGGGCAGCCTGAATCCGTCGCTGGAAATACAGGGGGTGGTGCTGACCATGTACGACCGGCGCAACAGCCTGTCCGAACAGGTGGCCCGAGACGTGCGCGAGCACTTCGGACCGGCGGTGTATGAGACGGTGATCCCGCGCAACGTGCGGGTCTCCGAGGCGCCATCCTTCGGCAAGCCTGCGCTGGTCTATGACCTGAAGTGCGCTGGCAGCCAGGCTTATCTGAAACTGGCTCGTGAGGTCGTCGTGCGTGAACGCGACCGCCGCGCCCAGGTGGCGTGAGGAGCTGGGGTGATGGCGGAACAGCGGCGAGGACTGGGCCGGGGCCTTTCGGCCCTGCTGGATGAGGTGGATCCGGCCCTGGCCGACGCGGGTCCGGGACGAGGCGCGTCGGAAATAGAACTCAGCCAGATCGAGCCCAATCCCGATCAACCGCGCCGATCCATCGCTGCGCCCGAACTCGAAGCCTTGGCGGCTTCGATTCGCGAGCAAGGGTTGCTGCAACCGATCCTGGTGAGGCCATTGGGCGCCGGCCGCTATCAGATCGTCGCCGGCGAGCGGCGCTGGCGCGCGGCGGGCGCCGCGGGACTTGCAGCCATACCCGCCCTGGTGCGTGAACTCGACGACCGTCAGGTTCTCGAGATCGGCATTGTCGAGAATGTGCAGCGGGAGGACCTCAACGCCCTGGACGAAGCCCAGGCCTACCAGACCTTGATCGAGCGCTTCGGCCATACCCAGGCCGCGGTCGCCGACGCCGTGGGCAAGAGCCGCAGCCATATCGCCAACACGCTTCGCCTGTTGCAGCTGCCGCAAAGCGTACGTGAGCACGTCCTGAGCGGCCGGCTGACCGCTGGCCACGCCCGCGCCGTCGCCGCCGCTCCGGACCCGCAGGCGCTGGCGGAACGGATCGTTGCAGCCAGCCTCAATGTCCGGGAGGCCGAATCCCTGGCGCGGGAGGCCGCTGGGAAGGCCCCAAAGCCGAGCCGCGCCGGCGGCAAGGATGCAGACACCGCCGCGCTGGAGAATGACCTCGCCGAAGTGCTGGGCCTTGTGGTGGAGATCAGCGACAAGGGCGGCAAGGGCGAACTGAAGGTCCGCTACGAGACCCTAGAGCAGCTCGACGATCTGTGCCGGCGTCTGACCAGGACCTGATCGGGGCTTGACGCAGGGCTGGACTGAGGCGTGAACTGCGCTCCATGATCAAGATTCCCTATAATCCGCTCGCGCCAGAGGTGATGGCGAACCCATTTCCCACCTATGCGAAGATGCGGGCCGAGTGTCCGGTCGGTTTTTTTGACGGTCTGGACGTGCCCTACCACATCCTGTTCCGCTACGAGGACGTGCGCGAAGCCTCCACCGACACCCGGTACTACTCGGCCAAGCTGGGCGCCTCGCCGACCTACCGCGAGACGGCGACCATGACCGACGATGGTCCGTCGCACATCGCCTTCCGCGACACCTTCCAGCTCAGGCTGATGCCCCGCAAGCTCAAGGAATACGAACCTTACGCGGAGCGTTTCGCCGACGAACTGGTGGCGGCGATGCAGGCCAGGGGCGACACTGGCGAACTGCATGACGATTTCGCCGAGCCGTTTCCAGTGCGGGTGGCCGCGGTGATCTTCGGCTTCGTTGACGCGGACCCCAAGGTGCTGAGCACCCATGCCGACCGGCTGCTCAACTCCGCATGGATGGCCGACAGTCCCGAGCGGCACCAGGAATATCTCGAGGCCGCCCACGACTTTTTCACCGGCTATATCGAGGCGCGGTTCGCAACTCTTGAGCGGGCTGGAATCAAGGAACCTAAGCCCGAGCACGTGGGAACCGTGCTGTCGGACGACGTCATTTCCGATCTGGTTTGCGCAAAGGTGATGGGCCGCCCACTCACCCGCCACGAGATGTTCCTGCTGCTGCATGTGCTGCTGGTGGGGGGCTACGAGACCTCGACCTTCATGATCACCAACTGCATCTGGCGGCTGTTGGAGGATCGTAGCCGCTGGGAGGCCGTGAAGGCCGAGCCCGACCGGCTGATCCCCATCGCCATCGAAGAGTCGCTCAGGTTCGATCCGCCGGGGCTGGGCTTGTGGCGCACGGCGGCCTGCCCGCTCCACCGCCACGGTGTGGATATCCCCCAGGACGCCAAGGTTCAGATGTCCTACGGCTCGGCCAACCGCGATCCTTCGGTGTTCGAGGACGCCGACAGCTTCCGCCTCGATCGGCCTCTGGCCCAGGCCCGCAAGCACATGACCTTCGGGGCGGGACCCCACGTCTGCGTGGGTCAGCACCTGGCGCGCATGGACATGGCCGTGGCGTTGCGCACCCTGATCCGTCGGATGCCGAACCTGCGGCTGAACGGCGAGACGGTGCGGGTGCCCAATTTCGGCTTCTGGGGGCGGCGCAAGCTGCCGGTGGCGTGGTGAGCTAAGAGGCCTTAAGCCCATAGTCCTGACGAGTTGGGGATATTGCAGGGCATGAGCGCGTTAATCCGCCTGGCCGACTGGACCGTGCCGGAAGACGAGATCGATCATCTCAATCACATGAGCACGGTGTTCTACGCCCAGCGGTCAGACCGGGGGCTGCATAACCTGCTGGACCAGCTGGGGGCAGGCCCCGAAGCCCTGGCGGCGACAGGGTTGGTCCCGGTGGTGGTTGACCGCCACACCCTGTTCCGGCGCGAACAGCTGGTTGGCTCGCGGCTCGTCCTGGATGGCGCGGTCACCGCCGTGGGGCGCAAGCGTCTGGAGGTCTACGCCCAGATGGCTCACGCCGGAACCGGTGAACTTGCGGCGATGTTCCGGCTGGGGGTGGAGCTGCAGGACCGCGTCACACGCGCGCCCGCGGCGATCCCCGCAGCCTGGGCCGCCGAGGCCGAGGCCCGGCGAATTGAACCGCCGCCCCGATCCGGACCGCGCAGCCTGCCCCTGGGCGCGCTGGGTGCTGAGCTCACACTGGAAGATTTCGTTCGCGCCGGGATCGCCAGCCACCTGCGCCGCGAGATCACCCCGGACCTGTGCGACGCCGACGGGATCTGGACCCCGCCCAGGCCGCGCAAATGGACCGGCCCCGGCAACAGCGGCAGCCAGGGGGTGATGGACCAGATCTGGGGCGGCGTGCCGGGTTTCGTCTGGCCGGCCCTGGAGATGCGCATCCTGACCCTCGGTCCGGTGCGGCGGGGCGACGTGCTGGACAGCTACACCGCTCTCTACAGCGTCGGCCACAAGGTGATGCAGTCCGGGATCTGGGTTTTCGAGGCGGCCAGCCGCCGGCTGGTGCAGGTGATCCACCAGGTCAACATCTTCTTCAACTTCGAAACCCGCCGGCCCCAGGACATGCCCCATGAGGTGCGCGCGCGGCTGGAGGGCCTGATGAATCTGGAGCTGTTGCGGGGGCGTGAGTGCGTCTGACGGGGCCAGCGTCGGACGGATTTCCCCCTACAGCCCCAGCCGCTTCGCCCGACCCGCCACGCTCAGCGCCAGGCGTTCGGCGATCAGGTGGTCGGGGGAGCCGGTCTGTTTGCAGGTGCGGTCGGCATCCAGGACCTGGGGCTGCAGGCGGTCGAGTTCGGCCAGGGACCAGGCGCGGGCCTGGCGGAGGAATTCGCGTTCGTTCTTCCAGAACACCCCTGCGGATTTCGCCGCCTCGGCTACGCCGGCGCCGGCCTTGACCAGGGTGAGCGTGCGGCGAAGCCGCCCCAGGTGGATGCCGATGGCGCGCACGGCGGCGGGGCCGGCCTCACCCTCCTGGGCGGCGCGACGCAGGCCGGCCTGGGCTTCGGCGAGACGGCCGCCGAATGCGTCGTTGGCGGCGTCGGCCAGGGAAGCCTCCGGCTCCACGCCAAGGAAGGGCTCCAGGTCCGCGGGGGCGGCGGTGGCACCGGAGCCCGGACCGAGAAAGAGCGCCAGCCGCTCGATTTCCTGGCGGGCGACGCCCCGCTCCCGGGGCAGGCGGGCCACGAACAGGCCAAGCGCGTCCGGGTTGAGGCTGACGTGATCCTTGGCCAGGGTCTCGCGCACCATCCGCGCCACATCGCCGGTCTCATCCTCGTAGCAAGGGATGCAGGCGGCCGCCTTGGCGGCTTCGGCGGCCTTGCGCAGGGCTGAGGATCTGGCGGGCAGGTCGCCGGCCTCGATGAGGAAATAGGCGTCGGGATTGTATTGGCCGGCGGCGTGGGCGGTGATGGCTTCGGCGACGGACTTCTCGAGGTTGGCGTTGGGTCTATCACCGCCATAGCGCAGGCGGACAAGCCGGCGCCCGCCCATCAACGACTGGGACGACAGCTCATTTTCAAGTCGTGCGCCGTCGCTGTCCAGGTCGCGTTCGGTGATCAAGGCCACGTCGAAGGGATCATCCGGCCGCTCGGTGACCAGCCTGGCCAAGGCGTTGGCGCGGTCGCGCACCACGCCGCTATCGCGCCCGAACAGCAACACGCAGCGGATGGCGGGATCAGGCGCCCTTAAGAACCGCTCGACGTCCGGGCGGCGGTTAAGGAGCATCCTGGCCGCTCAGGCCTTGGGCCGCGCAGCCATCCAGGCGGCGAGCTCCAGCTGGATGCGCCGGGCGGCCTCCTCGGCGGCGCGGTCGGCCACGTCCTGCTGGGCGGCGATGGACGCATAGGGCTGGTCCGCGGAATCATAGGTGAGCTGCACCCGCACCTGGCCCCGTTTGGCCTGCTGACCGGATGGCAGAGCGATCAGGCTGTAGGTGGCGACCAGCACATATTCGTAGCGGGTGGCGACGTTGTCGATCCGAAGTCCGCGGGGGTGGCGCTGTTCCAGCAGCTGCAACTCCATGCGGTAGGCGGGTGACGCCCCGATATCCTTGGCCAGCGCATCGTCCAGATGTTCACGGATCAGGTAACCGGTGCGTCCGGCCGGCGCGACCACCTCGATGCTGGCCAAGCCGTGGCTGACGCCGGGATTGGCGTAGAGCGGGGTGAAGCCGCAGCCCGAGAGGCCCAGGGTCGACGCGGCGATCAGGCTCGCAACGAGGCTGCGCATCAGTTGGCCACCAAATTAACGATACGGTCCTTGACCACGATCACCTTGCGGATGGTCAGCCCCTCCAGCTTGCGGGCGATCTCGGGATCGGCCAGGACGATCTTCTCCACATCGGCGGGATCGGCGCCCGCCGGCGCGCTGATTTCGCCGCGGCGCTTGCCGTTGACCTGTACGGGCAGGACCACGACCTCATCCACAGTGAGGGCGCGATCATAGTCCGGCCAGGGTGCATTCACCACCATGCCTTCGCCGCCAATTCGCGCCCAGGCTTCTTCCGCCAGGTGCGGGGTGAAGGGGGCCATCAGCCGGGCGAACACGCTGAGCGCGGCATGCCGCTCGGCCAGCAGCGCCGAGGTGGCGGACTTGGCCGGATTGTCCTTGAGTACGTTCAGGAAACTGTAAAGCTGGGCGATACCGGAATTGAAGCGGAAGCTTTCCACCGCCTCGGTCATCGCCTTCACCAGTCGATGGGTAGCCCGGCGCAAGGCAAGGGCGGCGGCATCCGGCTCGCCCGATGCGGCGGCGGGCGGCGGCTGGCTGTCGAATTCGTCCCACACCCGGTTGATGAACCGCCATGCGCCCTGGACGCCGCTGGTGGTCCACTGCACGTCTCGTTCGGGCGGTGAATCGGAGAGTACGAACAGCCGAGCCGCATCCACCCCATAGGCGTCGAAGATCTCGCCAGGCGCCACAGTGTTGCGCTTGGACTTGGACATCTTCTCCACGTCGCCGATCACCAGCGGCTCACCGGTCTCCATTAGGACGGCGCGGCGGGTGTTTCCCTCCGCCTTGATGTCCAGGAGCGATGGCTCCACCCACTCGCCGGTCTGCCGGCGATAGGTCTCGTGGGTGACCATCCCTTGCGTGAACAGGCCCGTGAAGGGTTCAGCCACGGACAACATGCCCGCGTCATGCAAGGCGCGGTTGATGAAGCGGGCGTAGAGCAGGTGCAGCACGGCGTGCTCGATACCGCCCACATACTGATCCACCGGCATCCAGTAGTCGGCGGCGGCCTTGTCGATGGGCTCATCGGCGTCGGGACAGGTGAAGCGGTCGAAGTACCAGGAGCTGTCGACAAAGGTGTCCAGCGTGTCGGTCTCGCGGGTGGCGGGGCCGCCGCAGTCCGGGCAGGCGGCGTCCTTCCAGGTGGGGTGGCGGGCCAGGGCGTTGCCCGGGCGGCTGAAGTCGAGATCCTCGGGCAGGGCGACCGGCAGGGCGGATTTGGGAACGGCGACGACGCCGCAGGCGGGGCAGTGGACCACGGGAATCGGACAGCCCCAGCCCCGCTGGCGCGCCACGCCCCAGTCGCGAAGGCGGAATACGGTGGCGCCCTGGCCCTGACCCTGGGACTCGATTCGGGTGATGGCGGCGGCCTTGGCGGCCTCTACGTCCAGTCCGTCCATGAAGGCCGAATTGTAAATGGTCCCAGGGCCTGTGTAGGCCTCGGACCCCACGGCGAAGGTCGCCGGATCCTCGCCGGGCGGCAGCACCACCGGTTTCACGGGCAGGCCATATTTTCGGGCGAAGTCCAGGTCGCGCTGATCGTGGGCGGGGCAGGCGAAGATCGCGCCGGTTCCGTAGTCCATCAGGATGAAGTTGGCGATCCAGACCGGCAGGGTCCAGCTGGAATCGAAGGGGTGAACAACCCGCAGACCCGTGTCGACGCCGATCTTCTCAGCGGTCTCGATCTCGGCCTCCGAGGCGCCGCCCTTGCGGCATTGGGCGATGAAGGCGGCGATCCTGGGATCCGCCGCCAGCCGTTCGGCCAGGGGGTGGTCGGCGGCGATGCCGACGAAGCTGGCCCCGAACAGGGTGTCAGGCCGGGTGGTGTAGACGTCCAGTCCGTCAAATCCCGCTGGCGCGGTTCCATCAAATTGGAAGGCGAACTTCAGACCCCTGGACCGGCCGATCCAGTTTTCCTGCATCAGCCGCACCTTTTCGGGCCAGCGATCCAGAGTCGCCAGGCCGTCCAGCAGCTGGTCGGCATAATCGGTGATGCGCAGGAACCACTGGGCGAGCTTTTTCTTCTCGACCACAGCGCCAGACCGCCAGCCGCGACCGTCCACCACCTGCTCGTTGGCCAGCACGGTCTGGTCGACGGGATCCCAGTTGACGACGCCTTCCTTGCGATAGACCAGGCCGCGCTTCCACAGGTCGAGGAACCAGGCCTGCTGCTTGCCGTAATAGGCCGGATCGCAGGTTGCGAACTCGCGGCTCCAGTCGATTGATAGCCCCAGCCGCTTCAGTTCGTCGCGCATCTTGGCGATGTTGTCGTAGGTCCAGGCCCTTGGGTCGACGCCACGCTCCATCGCCGCGTTCTCGGCGGGCAGGCCAAAGGCGTCCCAGCCCATGGGATGCAGGACGCTGAACCCCCGGGCGCGCTTGTAGCGGGCCACCACGTCGCCCAGGGAATAGTTGCGCACATGGCCCATGTGCAGGCTGCCGGAGGGATAGGGGAACATTTCCAGCGCGTAGTATTTGGGCCGCGCGTGATCGATTTGCGCGCGGAAAACATCTGCGGCGGCCCAGGCGGCGCGCCACTTCGGTTCAGCTTCCTTGGGATTGTAACGGGCCATCTGCGCCGGCCCGGCGTCAGTTGCGGATGTTGGACAGGCGCAGTTGGCGGGCGCGGGTCAGGATGGCGTTCTCGATATCGGTCTCGGTCTGGCCGGCGGAGGCCGCATCCATCCAGGCGCCGGTGGCGTCGCGCACCTGTTTAAATACCGCCACGTTGAGACCGTCGGCCCGCAGGCGCGCGTCCAGAATATAGACCGTGCACTTGAAACGCTCATCGGGCTTTTCCGGGTTGACGTACCAGTCGGTGATGATCACCCCGCCATAAGGGTCGGCGGAAGCCAACGGCATGAAGGCCAGGGTGTCCAGACTGGCGCGCCAAAGGTAGCCGTTGACGCCGATCGCCGGAGCATCGCCGCCCTTGGACTTTCCGCCGAACAGCCGAAAGCCCTCGGAATTTTCCTGGGTATGGAAGGTCCGCGCCCCGCCGCCGCATCCGGCCAGGGCAAAAAGGCTCAAGGCCACGCCGCCGACAACGATCCGACGCATCCACCCGCCACGCACAAACGGCATATTGGTCCGCTCCAAGTCGATATTCCGCGCCGTCGATGGCGCGATCCCGCCCCTGCGCGATGAGGCGCCCTCTATAACAACGCGGCCAACGGCGCCAAACACTAATCGCGTGGCGTCGCGGCCACAGGTTCATGCGCAATTCAAGGTGAACGCAGGCTTAACCTCTTCTAGTGGTTGACCTGGGCCGCAATGGGCATTTAATCGGACTGTGAACGCGGCGCTGAAGGTTGGCGCCGGGCTGGGCAAGGGCCATATAACTAAAATGCGGAGCATTCGGCTCATGACTGCGATCAGCGCGGCCGCCCTCATGGGGTTGGCGGGCGGTGTCGCGCATGCCGATCCGCGGAAGCCCATCGAGATGACGATCCGCGACGATACACCAGCTCTGGCGCCTCTCGGCGCCAAGATGCTGCAGTGGGACGCCCGGCGCGGCCGTTGGGGGCTCACCTTCAATGTCGACCGACGCGACAGCCGCGCGATGCAGTTGAACGACGTGCAGGCCGGCGCCTATTTCCGCATCACACCGTCCCTTCGGGTCGGCGGCGCGGTGGCGCTGGGCGATGCGACGACGGACGCCTTCCGCCGGGCCCAGCCACGTCCACAGGACGGCCAGCCTCGAGTGCGTCTGGAAACCGCGCTGAAGTTCTAGCCCCTCAAGGCGTCCACAGCCGCCAAACCCGCAAGCCCCGTGTCCAGCAGGCGCGGGGCATTTTCATGACTGACACCGCCCAGGCCGATCACCGGGGCGTGCAGGCGCCGCGTCAGGCCGGCGATGCGAAGCGGGCCTATGGGTCTCCCTGCTGAGGTACTGGCGCTGGGGAAGATCGGTGAGATCACCACCGCGTCGGCGGCCCGGGCGCGACGTGCCGCCGGGAGACTGTGGGCGGCGGCGGTCACCAGCCAACCGGGCCGCGCGCGCTTCAGGCGCAGGACGCGGCCGGAGAGGCGTTCCGGCAGGTGGACGCCATCGGCGCAGGCCGCCGCGGCGAGTTTCCAGTCCGCACCGACCAGCAGGATAAGGCCATGACGGCGGGTGATTATCCGCAAGCGGCGGGCGCGGGCGAGTGAATCGGGCGCGCCAAAGGCCCGGTAGACCACCGCTGCGCCGCGGGGCAGGCGCTGCACCGCCGCTTCAGGGTCGGGCGTCCGCGCCGGATCAGTGAAGAAGAACAGGGCGGGAAGGGGCTTTCGCACGCCCGCGCGCCGCCGTAAGCACGAGGCCGTCCGAGCCAGCGTCCAGAAACCGCCGCGAATGTCCGAGTCCCCCGTCGATCCCGCCGCCGCACATGCGGCCGTTCTGTCGCGCATCGCCGCCGCCGCCCGGGCCGCGGGCCGCGCACCCGCGGATGTGACCCTGGTCGCGGTTTCGAAGCAACAGCCGTGGGGGAAAATCGCACCGGTGCTGGCGGCTGGCCAGCGGGTGTTCGGGGAAAATCGCGTCCAGGAGGCGCAGTCCCGTTGGGACGAGCCCGCCCACAGGGACGCTGCGGGGCCTGGTCTGCGTTTGCGCCTGATCGGGCCGCTGCAGACCAACAAGGCGAAGGACGCGGTGGCCTTCTTCGACGCCATCGAGACCCTGGACCGAGAGCGTCTGGCCCGCGCGATAGCCGGGGCGGTTCAGGCGCGGGGCGCGTCGCCAGAGTTGTTCATCCAGGTGAACACCGGTGAGGAAGCCCAGAAGGCCGGCGTCGCGCCAGCCGCGGCCGACGCCTTCATCGCCGATTGCCGGCGGATCTTTGGCCTGGCGCCGGTTGGGCTGATGTGCATTCCGCCGGCCGACGAACCGCCAGGGCCACACTTCGCCCTGCTTGCGAAGATCGCCGCGCGAAACGGCCTGGCGGGGCTTTCCATGGGTATGAGCGGCGATTTCGAGACCGCCATCCGGTTCGGCGCAACCCATGTCAGAGTCGGCTCAGCCGTGTTCGGCGCACGCTAATTGCACGATATAGCGGTCTGGGCGCGCAAATGTTTTTGCCCACAGGCCCCGATGCAGTGCATCCTGGCGCCATGGCCCAACGCAAGACACTCCTCATCGTTGACGACGACACGGACCTTCGCGGCGCGCTTGCCGAACAGCTGCAGGCGGAAGAGTTCAACGCCGTCGAGGCCGCCGACGGCGGCGAAGGCGTCCACCTGGCGCAGAGCGCCAGCCCGGACCTGATCCTGCTCGACATCGACCTTCCCGACATGAACGGGCGCGAGGCCTGCCGGCAGATCCGGGCCGCGGGTGTCGCCGCGCCGGTGATCATGCTTACCGCCGCAAGTTCGGACGCCGATACCATCGAAGGTCTTGAATCGGGCGCCAACGACTATGTCACCAAGCCCTTCAAGTTCGCCGTGCTGCTGGCGCGGGTTCGCGCCCAGCTCCGCAGCCATGAGCACTCCGAAGGCGCGGTCTTCAGGTTGGGAGCCTATGAGTTTCGCCCGTCAGCCAAGCTGCTGCTGGACAGCGCCCAGCGCAAGATCCGCCTGACCGAGAAGGAAACCAACATTCTGAAGTACCTCTACCGCGCCGGTGAGAAACCAGTGTCGCGGGAGGAACTGCTGGCCGAGGTCTGGGGTTACAACGCCGGGGTCACCACCCACACCCTGGAAACCCACGTCTACCGCCTGCGTCAGAAGATCGAGCCGGATCCTTCCAATGCCAAGCTGCTGCTGACCGAGGCCGGCGGGTACCGGCTGGCGCCCTGACGGTCGTCAATAGTCCCCTAGGTTAGCGCGACCGACGCCAGTTAGATGTCCAAGTCCGCCGTTACCGGGGCGTGGTCGCTGGGCCGCTCCCAGGCGCGGACGTCTTCGTGGGTATCGCAGATCACCCGCCCAGACCGGAACGCGGCGTCCCGAAGGCCTGGTGTCGCCCAGATATGATCGAGACGCAGGCCGCGCCCGGATGCTCGGAAATCAGCCGCCCGATAGCTCCACCAGGAGGGCAGCTGAGCAGGTTCCGGCGTCGCTTCGCGCGATAGATCCAGAAAGCCCAGCGACGCCTGCAGCGCCCGCATTGCGGCGACTTCGTCCGGCGTGTGGCTCACAACCTTCGACATGTAGCGGTGGTTCCACACGTCATGTTCGCCGGGCGCCACATTCAGATCGCCCACGATCACCAGGGCCGCCTTGGGATCGCGCCGGCCCATGGCGGCGGTCAGGCGCTCAAAAAAATCGAGCTTGTGGTCGAACTTGGGATTTTCCGAACGATCGGCCACATCGCCCCCCGCGGGCACATAGAAGTTCTGGATCTCCACGCCGGCGACGGTGGCCGAGACGCTGCGGGCGTGCCCCTCCCGGCAGACCTCCAGCGACGGGGCGTTTTCGATCGGCAGGCGCGAGGCGATGGCCACGCCGTGCCAGCCCTTCTGGCCGGCGATTCTCAGGTGCGGCAAGCCCATGTCTGCGAAGGCCGCGGCCGGAAACTCACCCTCACGACATTTGATTTCCTGCAGGCACAGGACATCGGGCCCGCGCTCACCGACGAAACGGGCGATCTGGTCGATGCGCAGGCGCACCGAGTTCACATTCCAAGTGCAGATTCGCAGCTTCATGCCCCGCTCTTACGGCGCATTGGCGGACAAGAAAACGCCCGGACACTAGAGAGGGCCAGGGCGTTAAAGTGATTATGCCGCCGCCGGGAGGGGATAAATCCGGCAGGGCTGCCGTCTGCGCCTAGCGCCGACGTCATGAGTGGCATAATTACAACGGGGCCAAGAAAAGTCAATAGTTAAATTCAAATGGACTTGCATGTGACAACATTGTCACATTTTGCCCCGGCCAGGCGCTTTAGGGCGCGGATCTTTCAGCACAAACAGGGATGGCGACAGGCCGGATGTGGCCTGCAGACCGGTAATCCGCACCCGGGTGGACTGACCCTGTGCGTCGCTCACCGACCAACCTGTCAGACGCAGCGGCCCATCTGCGAAGCTGAGCGTAATCTCACCCTCGGCTTCTTTGCGCCCATCGCGGGCGGTGACCGCGAACCCTTCCAGGGTGCGGGTCACGCGGGTGACCACCACGCCGCGGTCCAACCGGATGTGCTTGGCCAGGAACAGCGATAGGGGCGTGGCCATCAAAGGATAGCTCTCGAAGGTCTTCAAGCGGCTGTTCTGGATCGACACCACTCCGCCATCCGAGACCACCAGCAGGCCCGCCGGCGCGTCATAGGCGAATCGAGCCCGGCCCGGGCGCTTCAGGTACAGATCTCCCTGTGAAACCGCGCCGCGCGGGTCGGTCTGCACAAAGCGCGCACGCGCTTCGGAAAGGCCTTCGAGGTAGACTGCGGCCCTGTCGGCCATGGCGCGGTCTTCGACCGACAGCCGCTGCGGCGGCACGGCCATGGCGGTGACGGGCGCGGCCAATGCAGCGCCGACCAAGGTGCGACGGGTGAGCGTAAGGCGGTTCATCAGCGAGCATGACTCCGGAAACAACGGCCCCAGTATGGCGACGCAGATGAATGGGCGCTGATCTAAACCAAAATGCACACCAGAACTCGATGCGATCAGCGGCAATCGTCTGATCGATCATGTTCTAGGGCGGCGGCCCGGCCAGGATTTCGCGCTTGCCGGCGTGGTTGGCGGCCGAAATGACTCCCTCACGCTCCATCCGTTCGATCAGCGACGCCGCGCGGTTGTATCCGATCTGCAGCCTGCGCTGGACATAACTGGTGGAGGCCTTGCCGTCTCGGGTCACCACGGCCACGGCTTGATCGTACAGGTCGTTGCTCCCACCCTCACCGCCGCCGAACTCCGATCCGCCGCCGTCTTCGTCATCCTCGGCGCCGGCGGTGACCTCGTCGAGATAGCGGGGCTGGCCCTGGCTACGCAGGAACTTAGCCACCGACTCCACCTCTTCGTCAGAGACGAAGGGGCCGTGCAGGCGGGTGATCCGACCGCCGCCGGCCATGTACAGCTGATCGCCCTGGCCCAGCAGTTGTTCGGCCCCCTGTTCGCCCAGGATGGTGCGTGAGTCGATCTTGGAGGTGACCTGGAAAGAGATCCGGGTGGGGAAATTGGCCTTGATGGTGCCGGTGATCACGTCCACCGACGGGCGCTGCGTGGCCATGATCAGATGAATGCCCGCCGCCCGGGCCATCTGCGCCAGCCGCTGCACCGCACCTTCGATTTCCTTTCCGGCGACCATCATTAAGTCGGCGACTTCGTCGATCACCACCACCAGATAGGGCATGGGCTCCGGGGTGATCTTTTCGCTCTCGTAGATTGGGCGGCCGTCCTCGCCGAAGCCCGTCTGGACTGTTCGCTCGAAATGCTCGCCCTTGGCGACAGCCTCCTTGGCGCGCTCGTTGTAGGAGGCGACGTTGCGGACCCCGATCTTGGACATCCGCCGATAGCGGTCCTCCATTTCGCGCACCGTCCACTTCAGGGCGACGATGGCCTTCTTCGGATCCGTCACCACAGGCGCCAGCAGATGCGGGATCCCATCATAGACCGAAAGCTCAAGCATCTTGGGGTCGATCATGATGAACCGGCACTGATCCGGCGGCAGGCGGTAGAGAATCGACAGGATCATGGCGTTGACGCCGACGGATTTGCCCGAACCGGTGGTGCCGGCGATGAGCAGGTGGGGCATCTTCGAAAGGTCGGCGATATAGGATTCGCCACCGATGTTTTCGCCCAGCGCCATGGGCAGGGCCTGGGTGGACTTTTCGTACTCCGGCGAGGCGAGCATGTCGCGCAGGTAGACGGTTTCCCGCTTGGCGTTGGGCAGTTCGATGCCGATGGCGTTGCGACCGGGCACCACCGCCACACGGCAGGCGGACACACTCATGGAGCGGGCGATGTCGTCGGAAAGGGCCACGACCCGGGCGGATTTCACGCCTGCCGCCGGGACGAGTTCATAAAGCGTGACCACCGGACCGGGCCGAATCTGGTCGATGGCGCCGCGCACGCCGAACTCGGCCAGCACGCTTTCGAGCAGCCTCGCGTTCTGGCGCAGGGCGGGCTCGTCGATGGCGGAGGCCCTGGGCTTGGCCTTGGCCAGCATCGAGAGTTCCGGCAGGCGGAAGCCGCCCGGCTTGACGAAGTCGAAGCTGTTCTGATTTTCGCGCACCTCGCGCGCCGACTCCCGCGGCGGCGATTTCGGCGTCTTGATCGCCAAGGGAACGGGTGCGGCGACCGGCGTGGGATCCGGGGCGGCGATGGCCGGCTCAGCGGTGCGCCGTACGGTCGGCGCGCGCGCACGTAGCGGCGGCGCGCCAGGCCGCCAACGCAGCAGCGCCGCCACAGCCGGGCCCGCGGCCTTAAGGTCCTGGCGGCCCAGGCCGATGGCATAGCCAAGGCCCGCCGCCGCACCCGCCGCCAGCAGCAGGGCGGCGATGGCGTTTGCGCCGGGCAGGCGGGCGAAGGCGAACACGCCGGCGGTCACATGCAGGAGACCATCGCCCCAGAAGCCCCCAAGGCCCTTGGCCAACGGCCACGCCGCCGGAGGCGCGGGCCAGGCGAGCAGGCCGGCCAGCGCCAGGACCCCAAGCCCACCGGCAAGCGCTCGTAGCCGGACCTGGCCGCGGGTCGCGTCGGGTCGGGCGGCGGCGATTCGCGCGAGGCCGAGCACGACCATCAACAGGGCGCAAACGCCAGCGGCCAGGCCTAGAGATTGGACGCCGACATCCGCGGCCAGGGCTCCGGCGCGGCCGAGGGCGTTCTGCGCCGCCAGACTGGAGGCGACGTTAAGACTAGGGTCGGCGGCGTTATAGGTGATGACGGCGAGCGCGAGCCCTGCGCCCATGGCCGCGGTCATGCCGCCGCGCAGGCGTGCGGTGTTCGGGTGTGACCAGACAAGCCCGGCGATATGCAGGCACAACTGGAAACTGGTCTTCCGCGCCGTCCGCGCCATTCTCACCCTCCGCTTCAGGAACCGCCATGTTCTGGCGCCATAGGGTTAAGAGGCGTTTACCCTGGCCCGCGTCGAAGGCGCGCGGGCAGGGCCGGCGAAAGACGTCTTTTCGTCAGGCCCTGGCGCGAATAAGGTCCTGCGCATGTGGTCGATGCCGGAAAAAATTCTGCGGGGCGTCGCGGCGGGGATTCTCGGCTGCGCGGTGATTGGTTTCATCCTGGGCCTGGCGGGCGCAGCTCCGCGGGCGCGATTGCCCGGGGAGCAGGCGAGCACATCTTCCGGAACCGGCTCCAGCGCCTCGGACGCCCTGCCAATCAACCTCGACGCCCTGCCGCCGCTTCCTAAAGTGACGGAAGAAGAGGCGATGACCGAGGAAGAAAAAGCGGAGGCTGAAAAGAAGGCCGAAGAGGCCAAGAAAGCCGAGGCGGAAAAGAAGGCCGAGGCGGAAAAGGAAAAGGCGGCCAGGCTCGCCGAGGCGGAGAAAGCCAGCAAGCCGGCCGAACCTTCAGCGCCGGCGCCCGCGTCGACACCGGAGCCCGCCGCGCCTCCGCCCGCGAAGGAAGAGCCGCTGTTCTAAAATGTCAGCGCCGGGGCGCGACACCATTTCGCCGCAGGTGCTCCAGCATCCGGACCCAACCGTTTTCGGCTGACGCCGGATCAAATGACGACCGGTAATCGGTCGTGGAATCCATGCTGGGCGTTGGGATAAACGATGAGCTCGCTGCCTTTCTTGTTGGCTGCGGTCAGCGCCTGACGCATCCTTTCGACGTCGGCCGCCGGAATGCCGGCGTCCTTACCGCCATACAGGCCCAGCACAGGCGCGCGCAGGTCCTTGACCAGATCCAGGGGCCAGCGCCGGTCGGGCTCGCTGAGAAACTCGCCAGGCTTCGGCGCGCTCAGCCGCCCGTACCATGCGACACCCGCCTTGAAATGCCGCATCCGCTCGCAGGCCAGCCAGGCGACCGCGCCGCCCCAGCAAAAACCGACGATCGCCATGGATCCGCGGTCGACAAACTTCTGCTTTTTCAGGTAGGCGGCGGCCGCGTCGACGTCGTTCATCACCTGAGTATCTGAGGTATTGGAGACGATCCGCCGGACGGTGTCCATGTCGCTGGTGGACGAAGGATCGCCGGCTCGCACGAAAAACGACGGCGCCAGCGCCACGTAGCCGGCCTTGGCGAGCCGGCGACAGATATCACGAATGTATTCGTGAACGCCGAACACCTCGGAAACCAGGATCACCGTGGGATACCGCCCGTCTCCTTCCGGCCGGGCCATGAAGGCCGGGATATTTCGGTCGCCCGACTTGAACTCCACCGGCCCAGTGAGCAGGCCCCGCGCGTCGGTGCGGATCGGCGCGGCGTCGGCTGACAGGGCGGCCAGGGCGTAGCCGCCGAATACGCTCGCCGCGAGTGAGCGGCGTGAGAGATACAGGTCGGCGGGCTCCGCGCCCTCCGGTCGTTTCAGGTGTAACATCGCGAAATCCCCAGTCGGCCGGCAATCCTCGCGCGGGCTGACCCGCGAGTCAAAGCTCAGCGCGCTCGCCTCAGCGTCAGATTGATCCGGCCCCCCCCGGGAACGAGCCGCGAGGAACCGGATAATATGCGTTCGACCCCATGGTGGGCGAGCCGCGCCTGACCGGCCAGCAGGCAGACATCTCCGGACGCCAGGCGCAGCGAACCGGTGCGATCGCTCCGCGCAGTGCCACCCAACCGGAACACGGCGGTGTCGCCCAGGGAAACCGACAGCACCGGAATCGCAAAATCGGCTTCATCACGGTCCTGGTGCAGCCCCATGCGCGCACCGGCCCGATAGAGGTTGACGAGGCAACAGTCGGGGGGAACCTCCGCCCCGGACTCCTCTGTCCAGAGTTCGAGGAGCGCCTGGGGAATGTCGGGCCAGGGCGCGCCGGTGACCGGGTGGGTGGCCTTGTAACGGTAGCCATCCGCGTCGCTGACCCAGCCCAATGGCCCGAACCCCGTCATTTCGACGCTCATGGGCCGGCCGCCTGGCGTAACCGGCCGGAAGAAAGGGGCCAATGCGACCCGCTCCATCACGGCCTCGACCAGCGCCGCCTGCCGGGCGCTGTCCAGCCGAGCCGGGAGCAGACGAAAACCTTGAGTCGAAACCATCGGCATAGCAGGGCATATATCGCCCATGCCGGCGTTCCCCGCCATGACCCCACTGAGCCTGCGGCGGCTGACGCCGGGAGAGACGGCGCTCTGCGCGGATCTGTTCGGCGCCCGGCTGGACCCCGGCCGGGTGCGCCTGTTCGCCACGCCGCTGTGGCCTCGTCCCTTCGCGCCCAGCGGCGGCCTGATCGTCTGGCCCGCGGCCGCCGCCCCGCTGGATTTCGCGGCTCCCGAGGTGCCGCTGAGGACGAAGGCGGTCTTCGTCCATGAACTCACCCACGTCTGGCAAGCGCAGAACGGGGTGAACCTGCTTTTCGCCAAGCTCAGGGCCGGCGACAGCGACGCCGCCTATGCCTACGACCTGGCCGAGGGGCCAAGTTTCTACGAGCTCAATATCGAGCAGCAGGCGATGGTGATTCAGCACGCTTTTCTGGCCCGCGCGGGCGCCCCGACGCCTTATTCCGCGGAGATTTACCAGGCCGCATTGCCGGACTTTGAACGCGCCTGAATCATATCCCTGTCGCCTTTAGGGATATTCACCCTTGCGGCGCCCTCAAATTTCCCCATATCGCGATCAGTCAGATGCGCCGCGGGGGCGCACCGACCTAAGACCTTCCCGACACCGGGGATGTCGTAACGGGGCGCTTCCAATGGAGGCCCGCCGCGACATCCGCCAATTAGGAGCGAGTAAGACTCTGCCATGAGCAAGATTATCGGCATCGATCTCGGCACGACCAATTCCTGCGTTGCGATCATGGACGGCAAGCAGCCGAAGGTGATCGAAAACGCCGAAGGCGTGCGCACCACCCCCTCCGTTGTGGGATTCCTCGACGACGGCGAACGCATGATCGGCCAGCCGGCCAAGCGTCAGGCGGTGACAAATCCGGCCAACACCCTGTTCGCCATCAAGCGCCTGATCGGGCGTAACTACAGCGACCCGATGGTGGAGAAGGACAAGGGCATGGTGCCCTATGAGATCGTCAAGGGCCCCAATGGCGACGCCTGGGTGCGCGCCCAGGGCAAGGACTATTCGCCCCAGGAAGTTTCCGCCTTCATCCTGCAGAAGATCAAGGAAGACGCCGAGCGGCACCTGGGCGAAAAGGTCGACAAGGCGGTGATCACCGTCCCGGCCTATTTCAATGACGCCCAGCGCCAGGCCACCAAGGACGCGGGCAGGATCGCCGGACTGGAAGTCCTGCGGATCATCAACGAACCCACCGCCGCGGCGCTGGCCTATGGGCTGGAGAAGAACGACGGCAAGAAGATCGCAGTCTACGACCTGGGTGGCGGCACCTTCGACGTCTCGATCCTGGAGATCGGCGACGGGGTGTTCGAGGTGAAGGCCACCAACGGCGACACCTTCCTGGGCGGCGAGGACTTCGACCTGCGTATCGTTGACTACCTTGCCGACGAATTCCGCAAGGAGACCTCGGTCGACCTGCGCAAGGATAAGCTCGCCCTGCAGCGTCTCAAGGAAGAGGGCGAGAAGGCCAAGAAAGAGCTCTCCACCACGGCCCAGTACGAGGTGAACCTGCCCTTCATCTCCATGAACGCCTCCGGTCCCTTGCACCTCAACATCAAGCTCAGCCGCGCCAAGCTGGAAGCGCTGGTGGAGGACCTGATCACCAAGACCATCGGCCCCTGCGATCAGGCGCTGAAGGATGCGGGGATGAAGAAGTCGGACATCGACGAGGTCATCCTGGTGGGCGGCATGACCCGCATGCCCAAGGTGGTCGAGACCGTGAAGGCGTTCTTCGGTCGCGAACCGCACCAGGGCGTCAACCCCGACGAGGTGGTGGCGCTGGGCGCGGCGATCCAGGCGGGCGTGCTGCAGGGCGACGTCAAAGACGTGCTGTTGCTGGACGTGACGCCGTTGACCCTGGGCATCGAAACCCTGGGCGGCGTGTTCACGCCGCTGATCGAACGCAACACCACCATCCCGACCAAGCGTTCGCAGACCTTCTCCACCGCCGATGACAACCAGAGCGCGGTGACAATCCGCGTCTTCCAGGGCGAGCGGCCAATGGCGCAGGACAACAAGATGCTGGGCCAGTTCGATCTGGTCGGCATCCCGCCGGCGCCGCGGGGGGTGCCTCAGGTGGAGGTGACCTTCGACATCGACGCCAACGGCATCGTCAACGTCCAGGCCCGCGACAAGGCCACCAACAAGGAGCAGTCGATCCGCATCCAGGCCAACGGCGGCCTGTCCGACACCGACATCGAGCGGATGGTCAAGGAGGCGGAGGCCAATCGGGCCGAGGACGAAAAACGCAAGGCCGGGGTTGACGCCAAGAACCAGGCCGACGCCGTGCTCCATTCCTCGGAAAAGGCCCTGGCTGAACACGGCGACAAGGTCGGCGCGGAGGACAAGGCCGCAATCGAAGCCGCCATAGCCGACCTGAAGTCGGTGCTCGATGGCGGCGACGCGGAGGCGATCCAGGCCAAGACGCAGACGCTGATCCAGGCTTCGATGAAGCTGGGCGAAGCCATGTATGCGGCGCAGCAGGACCAGGCCGGCGGCGAGGGCGCCCAGGCTTCCGGCGGCGATGATGTGGTCGACGCCGAGTTCGAAGAGGTGGACGGCGATGAGAAGAAGTCCGCCTGAGCCAAGCCGACGGCCGGGCGGCGGCGTGAAAACAACCGCCGCCAAGGCTTGTTAAGGTTTCCCTCGTCTCGTTCGCAGTCTATCACGACTTGCAACGGGACGGGGGCCAACCCAACTCCCATTCACTTGTTGATTGAGCGCCTTACGGTTCATGCGGGACTATTATGAGATCCTGGGCGTCGCGCGCGGTGCGGATGAGGCCGCGCTGAAGAGCGCTTTTCGCAAACTGGCGATGGAACACCATCCCGACCGCAATGGGGGGTGTGAAGAGGCCGCCGGCCGGTTCAAGGAAATCAACGAAGCCTATTCGGTCCTTTCCGACGCCAACAAGCGGGCCGCCTATGACCGCTATGGCCACGAGGGCGTCAACGGCGCCAGGGGTGGCGGCGGCTTCGGCGGCGGCGATGTGAACGATATTTTCAACGACGTGTTCGGCGACGTGTTCGGCGACATGTTCGGCGGGCGCGGCCGCAACGCCAACCGGGGCCCGGCCCGGGGTCAGGATCTGCGTTTCGACCTGGAGATCACCCTGCAGCAGGCCTATGCGGGCGCTGAGGCTGAGATCAATGTTCCGGCGGCGATGACCTGCGAGACCTGCGAGGGCTCCGGCGCCAAGCCCGGCACCAGCCCGACCACTTGCGGCTCATGCGGCGGCGCCGGCCGGGTGCGCGCCACCCAGGGGTTCTTTTCCATAGAGCGGGCCTGCCCTCGGTGCGGCGGAGCCGGCCGGCTGATTCAAGACCCTTGCTCGGATTGCCGGGGCCAGGGCCAGGTCCGCCGCCAGCGCAACCTGTCGGTCCGCATTCCGCCGGGGGTGGACGATGGCGCGCGCATCCGGCTGGCCGGTGAGGGCGACGCCGGCGGGCGCGGCGGTCCGCGTGGCGACCTCTATATCTTCCTGTCGGTGCAGCCGCACGAGTTGTTCGAACGCGATGGGCTGGATCTCTTGTGCACAGTGCCGGTGCCGATGGCGACGGCAGCCCTGGGCGGTGAAATCGAGGCGCCCTGCCTGATGGGCGGGACCGACGGCGACTGCAAGGTGAGCATCAAGGTTCCCGAGGGAACCCAGACCGGCCGCACCGTGCGGGTCAAGGGCCGCGGCATGCCGTCCTTAAGATCCCGCGACCGCGGCGACCTGGTGGTGGAGCTGTTCGTCGAGACACCGGCCCGTCTGACCGGCCGCCAGAAGGAACTGCTGAAGGAATTCGCCGAGCTCTGCGGCGAACAGCAGCATCCGAAGTCCGCCACCTTCGGCGGCAAGGCCAAGAAGTTCTGGGAGGCGGTGACGGGCGGATAGGCCGGCTCAGTCGGCGACCGTATCACCACGTGACTCCGCTTCAAGCCCTGGCCGCCGCGCCCGCGCCCGGCTAGTTTGCGTCAAGCCCATGAACGCCCCCGCCCGACCTGATGCCCCCACCACCGCCGGCGCAACGCCGGTGATGGCGCAGTTCTTCGAGGCCAAGGCGCGCCAGCCCGACGCCCTGGTGTTCTTCCGCATGGGCGATTTCTACGAACTGTTCTTCGAGGACGCGGAAAAGGCCGCTGCGGCGCTGGGCATCACCTTGACCGCGCGGGGAACTCACGCCGGGGCGCCGATACCCATGTGCGGCGTGCCGGCCCACGCCGCCGAGGCCTATCTGGCCAAGCTGATCCGGGCGGGGTTCAAGGTCGCGGTCTGCGAGCAAATGGAGGACCCGGCCGAGGCGAAGAAGCGGGGCGGCAAGTCCATCGTGCGACGCGACCTGGTGCGGGTGGTGACGCCGGGCACGCTGACCGAGGATGGTCTGCTGGATGCGCGCGGCGCCAACCGGCTGGCCGCCGTGGCGGTGCGCGCTGGCGCGGCGGCGGTGGCCAGCGTCGAGCTTTCCACGGGCGAGGTGGAATGCCAGACCACCACCCGCGAGGGCCTGGCCTCGGTACTGGCCGCGCTGGGTCCTTCGGAGGTCCTGGTGCCCGACCGATTGTTCGCCGACGAGGTGGTGGGCCAGGCGCTGAAGGCCGGCGGCGGGTTCGTGCAGCCGCTGCCGCAGGCCCTGGCCGAACCGGCGGCCTCGGAGGCGCGCCTAAAGCGCCTCTATGGGGTGGAGACGCTGGACGGGTTCGGAACCTTGAGCGGCGCCGAAATCTCGGCGCTCGGCCTGATCGCCGCCCACCTGGAGACCACCCAGGCCGGCCGGCTGCCGGCCCTGACCGCGCCCCGACGGCTGGGCGAGGCCGACGTCATGGCCATTGATCCGGCCACGCGCACCAGCCTGGAGATCGACAGGAGCCTGTCGGGTTCGCGGGAGGGCTCACTGCTTGGGGTCATCGACCGCACGGTGACCGCGCCCGGCGCGCGCCTTCTGGCGGCCCGGTTGGCCCGGCCGCTGCTGGACCCGGCGGCGATCGATGGCCGCCTGGACGCAGTGGCCTGGTTCGTCGATCAGCGGCCATTGCGGCAACGGACGCGGGAGACCCTGCGCGGCCTGGGCGACATGGCCCGGTCGCTGTCGCGGCTGGCGCTGGGTCGAGGCGGGCCGCGGGACCTGGCCTGTCTGCGCGACGGCCTGGCCGCCGGCGAGGCGATCACCGCCTTGTTCGCCGCCGATCCGGATCCCCTGCTGGCGCCGCCGGTGGAGGTGGCCGGGTCAATCGCGGCCCTGACGCTGGAACGGGCGCCGGATCTCGCCGCCTTCCGCCGACTGTTGACGGAAGGCCTGGGCCCGGACTTGCCGGCCATCGCCCGCGACGGCGGTTTCGTGGCGGCCGGCGTGCGGCCGGAACTGGACCAGGTCCGCGCGCTACGCGACGACAGTCGCCGGGTAATCGCCAGGCTTGAACAGGCGCTGGCGGCGGAAAGCGGCGTGGCGCTCAAGATACGGCACAACGCCGTGCTCGGATATTTCGTCGAAAGCACCGCCAAGGCGGCCGAGCCGCTCCTGAAGCCGCCGTTCAGCGCCACCTTCATCCATCGGCAGACCATGGCCAATCAGGTGCGCTTCACCACCGTGGAGCTGGCGGATCTGGACGCCAAGATCGCCCAGGCCGGTGAGCGGGCGCTGGCCATCGAGCTGGAGACTTTCGAAGCCTGGCGCGAGGCGGCTATCGGCGTGGCGGGACCCATCCAGGCCGCCGCCGCCGCCGCCGCCCGCCTGGACGTTGCGGCGGGCCTGGCGGAATGGGCCGAGGATGCGGGCGCAACCCGCCCGATCCTCGACAACTCGGTCGCCTTCGAGGCTGAGGGCGCGCGCCACCCGGTGGTGGAGGCCGCCGTGCGCCGCGCCGGGGCGGCCTTTACCCCCAACGACTGCCGGCTCGACGGGACAGGGGTCGGGGGGCCCAGGTTAGCCATCGTCACCGGGCCCAACATGGCGGGCAAGTCCACATTCCTGCGCCAGAACGCGCTGCTGGCGGTATTGGCGCAGGCAGGGTCGTTCGTTCCTGCCCGGCGGCTGCGGCTGGGCGTGGTCGACCGGCTGTTTAGCCGGGTGGGCGCCGGCGACGACCTGGCTCGAGGCCGCTCCACGTTCATGGCCGAGATGGTGGAGACCGCCGCAATTCTTGCCCAGGCGACGCCGCGCTCCCTGGTGATCCTTGATGAAATCGGCCGCGGCACCGCCACCTATGATGGCCTGGCGATCGCATGGGCCTGTGCGGAGGCGCTGCATGAGGTGAACCGGTGCCGGGGCCTGTTCGCCACCCACTATCATGAACTGGCGGTGCTGGAGGGTCGGCTGGCCTTCGTGGCCAATCTGTCGCTGAAGGCCAAGGAGTGGAACGGCGACCTGATCTTCCTGCATGAGGCCGGACCGGGCCCCGCCGACCGGTCCTATGGGGTGCAGGTAGCCAAGCTGGCCGGGGTTCCCCCCGCCGTGGTGGCCCGCGCCAGGGATGTGCTGGACCGCCTGGAGCGGGAGGCCGGGGCGCCGGCGCATCTGGAGGACCTGCCGCTGTTCGCCGCCGTGGCCGAGCCGACGGCGCCGACGCAGAAGGACAGCCGCGTTGACGATGCGCTAAGGGCCCTCGACCTGGACGGCATGAGTCCCCGCGAGGCCATGGAGGCGCTCTACCGACTCAAGGGAATGTTGGGGGTGTGATCCAGCTGCGGTCTGGCCTCGAACTTACGGGGTTGCAGTCCGAGACAAACCCGCCAGGAGCCGCATGGAGGCCAGTTTCAGGCGGCAAAGTCCGTAGTCCGCAAGCCCCCTCTGAAAAACCCGCCCAGTGATTGGAGCGCTGCATGACCATCGAAACGCCGACCCGCCAGCCGGCGATATTCTTCGGACATGGAAATCCCATGGAGACGTTGGGTGGTCGCTTTGCAGACGCCTGGCGGGCCTTGGGGGAGTCGCTGCCAAGGCCCAAAGCGATCCTGATGATCTCGGCCCATTGGGAAACGGAGGGGACGGCGGTCACGGCTATGGCCGCGCCCCGGACGATCCACGACTTTGGCGGCTTTCCCGACGCTCTGCAGCGGATCAGCTATCCTGCGCCCGGCGCGCCGTGGCTGGCCGAACGGGTCGCCCAGGTACTAGCCCCGACCCCAGTGACCCTGAATCAAGGCTGGGGCCTCGACCACGGGACTTGGACGGTATTGCGCCACCTGTGTCCATTGGCCGATGTCCCGGTCGTACAGCTTAGTCTCGATAGGACCCAATCGGCGGAATTTCACTTCGAGGTCGGCCGCAGCCTGAGGGTCTTGCGGGACGAAGGCGTGCTGATCGCGGGATCGGGCGACGTGGTGCACAATCTTGCGGCGGCCAGGTGGGCGGGCGAACCGGAGCCTTACGACTGGGCGAAACGCTTCAACGCCGAGGTGCGCGAGACGATCCGAACCGGTGATCGCCGGCGCCTCATCAACTATCTGGCGATGGGCGAGGACGCGCGACTGTCATCGCCGACGCCGGAACATTTTCTGCCACTGCTGTATGTGCTGGGCGCAGCCGGCGATGGCGAACCGGCGGGATTCATCACTGATGAAATCACCATGGGCTCGATCAGCATGTTGGGCTGCGTTTTCGGCGCCTGAGGCGGATCAGGTCTGCATCCGCAGCCGCCGCGCCCCGCGCCACGCCAGCAGGATCGCCGGGACCATGGCCGCCGCGGCGAACAGGAACGGGGCGTTGTGACCCACGGCGGCGAACAGGAAGCCGGCGATCACCGGTCCGACCACCCGGGCCAGGGCGCCGGCGGCGGCGTTGGCGCCCAGGATAGCGCCTTGCCGGTCAGGCCCCGCGGCGCGGGAGATCAACTGATTGGCCGCCGGCTGGGCCATGGCGTTCGACGCCACCGCCACCAGAAGCAGGATGCGCGCGCCGGTCTCCCAGTGGGACAGGGCCACCAGTGTGAAGGTCAACGCGGTGGTTCCGAGCCCGCAGGCGATGGCCGCCACCTCGCCCAGGCGCCGCGCGGCCGGGCCGGCCAGCAGACCTTGGCCGGCCACCACGCCCAGTCCCGTGCCCGCCAGGAGGAACCCCACCTCGCGCGGACCCCAGCCATAGGCTGCGTCGCCCCATAGCCCGATCACCGCCCAGGTTCCCGAATAGCCGGCGAAGGCGATGAAGGTCGAGGCCAACAAGCGTTGCAGCACCGGCTCGCCGAGGGCGGCGCCGAGGGCTGACAGAACCCCTCCGGCCCGGGCGGGGCCGGGCGCCGGCCTGCGGGTTTCCGGCAGGAGAATGAGGCCGCCCAAGGCCGACAAAACACAGGCCCCGGCGGCGATCAGCAGCGGCGCGCGGAAGCCCGCAAGGCCGTGCTCCGGCCGGGCCAGCAGACCGCCGATGGTCGGCCCGATGATGAAGCCCACCCCCAGCGCCGAACCGATCATGCCCAGGCGACCGGCTAGCCGCTCCGGCGGGCTGACGTCGACCATGTAGGACTGCAGGGTCGAGACATTGCCGCTGAAGAATCCGCCCATCGTCCGCGCGGCGATGGCGATCCAGATGTTGGGGGCGAACGCCATGCCCAGATGGCCCACCGCGGCCCCCAGCACGGTGATCAGGATCACCGGCCTGCGTCCAATGCGGTCTGACAGCCGCCCCCAGGTGAGCTCGCCCAGGAACTGGCCGGCGGAGAACAGGGCGAACAGCAGCGAGACTTTCCAGGGCTCGACCTTGAACAGCAGGCCATAGAACGGCAGCAGCGGCACCACCACGCCGGTGCCCAGCAGGCTCACGAACACCATCGCCAACAGCACCGCCACCGCCCACGGCGACACGGGCCGGACGGGAGGCGGGGGCGGCGGCTGGGGCATGGCGGGGCGAGTTCCGGGAGTGGGAGGCGTGCCGTTGAGGTGGCGATGCCAGATCATTGCCTAGACGAACGGGCCGCCCAGACAAGTAGCCGCGGCAAGATTGCGCCGTACCGACTGACCCCCCTGCCACGCGGCCCAGCTTTGGCCTATGTATCTCCCATGCCGCCCCGCCTGCGCCCGACCCGCCTGGAATATGTTGTCGATGGGGTGAAGCTGCGCGCGCAGCTTTCCGCGGCGGCGCTGGACGCCATCGGCGATGAGCTGGAGCAGCGCAAGCGGGCCATCGAGATCCTGAAGGAGGCGCTGCGGCGAGGGCGGCTGATCGCCAAGGAGCGGCTGGAGAACGGGGCCGGCGGGATTGAAACCGCGCGGCTGCTGTCCGGGGTGTCGGACGAGGTGATCAGCGCGCTCTACGACTTCACCACCGTACATGTGTTCCGGGCTCGCAACCCCACCGAGGGCGAACGTCTGTCGCTGCTGGCCACCGGAGGCTACGGGCGCGGCACGCTGGCGCCCTTCTCCGATATCGATCTTTTGTTCCTGCGGCCCTACAAACAGACCGCCCATGTGGAGAGCGTGATTGAGTTCATGCTCTACGCCCTGTGGGATCTTGGCTTCAAGGTCGGCCACGCCTCACGCACGATCGACGAGTGTATCCGCCTTTCGCGGGAGGACTTCACCATCCGCACCTCGATACTGGAGGCGCGCAGGCTGACCGGCGACGAGACGCTGGCGGCGGACCTCAAGAAACGTTTTACCGCTGAGATCGTCCGCGACACCGGCGCGGCCTTCGTGGCCGCCAAGCTGAAGGAGCGCGATGAGCGCCACGCCCGGGCCGGCGCCAGCCGCTATCTGGTGGAGCCCAATGTCAAGGAGGGCAAGGGCGCGCTCAGGGACCTGAACACCTTGTTCTGGATCGCCCGCTACCTGCATCCCACCAGCGTCAATTTCACGGATGGCGAGGCGCCCAACCTGGACATGTTCGACGGCCGCGAGGTGCGGACCTTCATCCGGGCCTTCGATTTCCTGTGGGCGGTGCGCAGCCACCTGCATTTCGCCACTGGCCGGCCGGAGGAGCGGTTGACCTTTGACCTGCAGCCTGAACTGGCGCGGCGGATGGGCTATGGCGACCGCGGCGACGCGCCGGCGGTGGAGCGGTTCATGCGCCGCTACTTCCTGATCGCCAAAGAGGTGGGGGCGCTGACCCGGGTGTTCTCCGCCAAGCTGGAAGCTGACCGGGTGAAGGCCACCAACCGAGGCCTAAAGCGCATCTTACCCGGCCGTCATGCGCCCAAGCGCAAGCCCCTGGCCCAGGCAGGTTTCTTCGAGGAGGGTCTCCGACTTACGGTGGAGGGCCCGCAGGTATTCGAGTCCGATCCGGTGAACCTGTTGCGGCTGTTCTGGATGGCCGACCAGCATAATCTGGACCTGCATCCGGACGCCTTTACGGCCGCCACCCGCAGCCTCGGGCTGATCACCTCAAAGGTGCGGCGCGAGCCGGAGGCGGCGCGGGTGTTCCTGGACGTGCTTGCGCGAGGCAAGGATCCGGCGCGGGCGCTGTCGCTGATGAACGAGGCCGGAGTCCTGGGCCGCTATATCCCCGAGTTCGGGCGCATCGTCGCCCAGATGCAGTTCAACATGTACCACTCCTATACGGTGGATGAGCACACTCTGCGGGCGGTGGGGGTGATCGGCGACATCACCGCCGGGCGGTTCAACGACGACCACCCGCTGTCGACGGCGATCATGCCGCTGATCGACGACCGTGAGGCGCTGTTCCTGGCCATGCTGCTGCATGACACCGGCAAGGGCGGGGCCGGCGGACAGGAAAAGGCCGGCGCGCGGGCGGCGCGGGCGGTCGGCGAGCGGATGGGCCTGGAGCGGGCCAAGATCGAGCTGGTCGCCTGGCTGGTGGAGCACCACCTGGTGATGAGCGACTACGCCCAGAAGCGCGACGTGGGGGATCCGCGCACGGTGGCCGACTTCGTCCGCATCGTGGAGAACCCCGAGCGATTGCGGTTGCTGCTGGTGCTGACGGTAGCCGACATCCGCGCGGTTGGCCCCGGCGTGTGGAATGGGTGGAAAGGCCAGCTGCTGCGTGAGCTCTATTCCGCGGCTGAGGCGGTGTTCCGGGGCGGTCGCGGTTTCGAAGGCGTGCAGGCGGCCCGCCAGCACCAGCATAGCGCCGCGGCGGAAGCGCGCGGACGGCTGGCCGCGGCCGATCCGTCTGCCGCCGAATGGGTCAATACAATGGAGGACGCCTATTTCACCTCGTTCTCCGACGCCGAGCTTCAGGACCATGCGGCGCTGGCGCGGGCGGCCCGGGCGAATGGCGGCGCGGCCGCCTCGGCGCGGATCAATCCGGACCTGAACGCGGCGGAGGTGGCGGTGGCTGTACGAGACCGGCCCCGGTTGTTCGCAGACCTGGCCAGCGCGATCCGGTCATTGGGCGCCAACGTCATGGGCGCGAGGGTGTTCACATCCCGCCAGGGTCAGGCGCTGGACGTGTTCCACGTCCAGGACGCCAGCGGCCAACCGTATGGTCACGACAGTTCCGGCGCCCTGAAGAAGCTGGCCGAGGCGTTGGCGGCGGCCGGGCGCGGAGAACTCAAGGCCGGCGAACCCCGGCGGACGGCGGACCTGGGGCGAACCGCCGCCTTTTCCATCACGCCGACGGTGATGCTGGACAACGAGGCTTCGGAATCCTGCACGGTGGTGGAGGCGTCCGGTCGTGACCGGCCGGGTCTGCTGGAGGCCCTGGCGCGAGCGATCGCCGACGCCGGGCTGTCGATCCTGTCGGCGCACATAGACGGTTATGGCGAGCGAGCTGTGGACGCCTTCTACGTTGTGGACGCGACCGGCGGAAAACTGACGAACGCCGACAGTATGAACGCGCTGAAGGCGGCGCTGATGATCGCCCTGGAGGACGGGGACGCCACCCCGCAGGCGCCGACCCGACCGAAAATGCAGCAAGCGCGGGCGAGTGTGGGTCGGTGACTTGACGTCGTCCAACCGGGCGCTCAGACCCGCGCCGTGACGGAAACACCAGCGCCCGAATCGCACGCGAGTCCCCCCAGGACGGGGATGATCCGCTCGTCGATCATCTTCTCCGCGCTGACCCTGGTCAGCCGCTTCCTCGGCTTGGCCCGGGATCTGGTGATCACGGCGAAACTAGGCGCCAGCACAACCATTGCAGCGGATGCCTATTACACGGCGCTGGCGTTCCCGAACCTGTTTCGGCGGATGTTCGCCGAGGGGGCGTTTTCCGCTTCCTTCGTGCCGGAATACGCCAAGCGGCTGGCCGCCGAGGGGGGCGAGGCCGCCGACCAATACGCCGCCGACGCCCTGGCCACCATGGCGGCGTTCACCGCGGCGCTTACCGTGGTCTGCCAGTTGGCGATGCCGTGGCTGATGCGAGTCTACAGCTATGGTTTTCTGGCCACGCCGGAGAAGTTCAAGCTGGCGGTGGTGCTGACTCAGATCACCATGCCCTACCTGCCCTGCATCGTGGTGGCGGCCCTGTTCGCCGGGGTGCTGACGGCGCGCGGACGGTTCGTGGTCTACGGCCTCTACCCCGCGGTCCAGAACGTGGTGATGCTGGTGGTGGTGCTGCCACAGACCGATCCGACCCGCGCAGCCTGGGCGGCGTCATGGGCGGCGCTGGTTTCCGGGGTGATGCAGGCGGCGCTATGCTGGTGGGGCGCCAACCGCAGCGGCGCGCACATCCATCCACGCCACTTGCGGTACACGCCGGCCATGCGCACCCTGGTGCGGCGGATGGCGCCGGGGGTGGTGGCCTCCAGCGTCACCCAGATCAATCTGTTCATCTCGGCCATGCTGGCCAGCCAGGTTGCGGGGATGCGGGTGTGGCTGATGGTGGCCGAGCGGTTCTACCAACTTCCGCTCAGCCTGATCGGCGTGGCCATCGGCGTGGCGCTATTGCCGAGGCTCTCCACCTCCCTGCAACAGCATGACCATGACGACGCCCAGGCAGCGATGGATCAGGCGGTGGTGTTCGGACTGGCGTTCAGCCTGCCTGCCGCGGCGGCGCTGGCGGCCATGTCGGGATATCTGGTGGAGGGCTTCTTCGCCCGGGGCAACTTCACCGTTGCTGACGCCCATGCGTCGGGAAGATTGCTGTTCCACTACGGCTGGGGACTGCCGGCCTTCGTGCTGATCAAGATCCTGCAACCGGCCTTCTTCGCCCGCGGGGACACCAAGACCCCGATGATCTATTCGATGATCTCGGTGGGGGTGAACATCGCCCTGGGCGTGGCGCTGTTTTACACGATCGGTTTCCCGGGCATCGCGCTCGCCACCGCGCTCGCCTCCTGGATCACGGTGGCGCAGATGCTTGTGCGGCTGCGGATGAGGGGCGCCTGGAGCCCGTCGGCGCGCGCCTGGGGCAAGATCGTTCGCGTAACCCTGGCCAGCGCCTGCATGGGTGCGATCGTTGGCCTCGCCGCCCACTTCCGACCTGTGCTGGAAGCGCCGCTGGCGGGGTTCAGGCTGGGCCCGCTGGGCGCCAAGGAATTCACAGTGATCGGGGTCACGGCCCTGGGCGCGCTCAGCTATTTCGTCCTGGTGTTCGCCTTTGGCGGCGTCACCCTGGCCGAGGCGCGCGCGGCGTTCCGCCGCCGAAAGGGCGATGCGCCGGCGCCGGCCCAGGACTTGTCCTGAACCGCATCTGAGTCTATTGGCGCGCGATGGCTCTTCGCACACATCGATGGCGCTGATCATTCGACCCGATCACCGGGGCCAGGCCCCCGCGCGCCCCCTCAGCAGAAGCCTAATCCGATGACCGATCCCGCTCCCGCCCCGTTCCAGGGCCAGCCGCGCGTGCTTTCCGGCGTACAGCCGTCCGGCGCATTACACCTGGGCAACTACCTCGGCGCCCTGGTTAAGTTCGCCCGGCTGCAGGCCGACTATGAGACCTTCATCTTCGTGGCCGACATGCACGCGATCACCGTGTGGCAGGAGCCGGCGAAGCTCGCCGCCCAGACCCGGGAGATCGCTGCAGCCTATCTGGCGGCGGGGCTTGATCCAGCCCGTGCTACCATCTTCCCGCAGTCGATGGTTCCAGAGCATGTGGAACTGGCCTGGATCTTCAACTGTGTGGCGCGTTTGGGCTGGCTCGACCGGATGACCCAGTTCAAGGACAAGGCGGGCAAGCACAAGGAGCGGGAAAGCGTCGGTCTCTACACCTATCCGGTGCTGCAGGCCGCCGACATCCTGGTCTACCGCGCCACCCATGTGCCGGTGGGCGAGGACCAACGTCAGCACCTGGAGCTGACCCGCGACATCGCGGCAAAGTTCAACCACGACTTCGACGCGCCCAGCTTCTTCCCGTTGCCGGATGCCCTGACCGAGGGGCCGGGAGCGCGGGTGATGTCCCTTCGCGACGGGTCTGCGAAAATGTCGAAATCCGATCCCTCGGACTATTCGCGGATCAACCTCACCGATGACGCTGACGCAATTTCCCAGAAAATCCGCAAGGCCCGCACCGATCCTGAGCCGCTGCCCGAGACGATGGAGGCGCTAAAGGCGCGACCGGAGGCGGAGAACCTGGTGGCGATCTACGCCGCGCTTGCCGAGACGACGCCGGCCGCAGTGCTGGAAGAGTTCGCCGGCCTTGGGTTCGGGGCGTTCAAGCCGAAATTGGCGGACCTCGCGGTGGCCGTGCTGTCCCCGGTCAGCGCGCGGATGCGAGGGTTTCTGAGCGACACCGGCGAACTCGACCGGATCCTCAAGGCCGGCGCCGCGCGGGCCCGGGAGGTCGCCGCCCCCACCGTCGCCGAGGCCAAGCGGCTGGTGGGCTTCCTGGGCGCCTGAACGCGAACGGCTTGCAACAGACGCCCAAGACCGCCACATCTGACGCATGTTTATCCAGACCGAAGCCACACCGAACCCGCAGGTTCTGAAATTCCTCCCCGGACGGGAGGTCTATCCGCAGGGTTCCAGGGATTTCCGATCCGCGGCGGAAGCCGAGGATTCGCCGCTGGCGACGGACCTGTTCGAGATCAAAGGTGTCGAGCGGGTCTATTTCGGCCATGACTTCATCACCGTGGGCAAGCGCGGGGATCTGGACTGGTCGTTTCTGAAGGCGCCGATACTGGCCGCGATCATGGACCAGTTCACCTCCGAGCGGCCGCTGTTACGTGACGCCGCGGCGATCGACAGCGGCCATTCCGAAACGGTCTATGAGGGCGACACCGCCCAGGTGGTGGCGGAAATCAAGGACCTGCTGGACACCCGCATCCGGCCGTCGGTGGCTCAGGACGGCGGCGACATCCTGTTTGACCGGTTCGAGGAAGCCACCGGGGTGGTCTATCTGCACATGAAGGGCGCCTGTTCCGGGTGCCCCTCTTCCAGCGCCACCCTGAAGTCAGGGGTGGAGAATATGCTGAAGCACTATGTGCCGGAAGTCACCCGCGTCGAGCAGACGCTCTAGCCTCAATGATTATCCTTGGCGTGGACACCTGCCTCGACGCCTGTTCCGTGGCGCTGGTAGAGGCAGGAAACACACGCGGGCGGATCGTCGAGCCGATGGCGCGCGGCCATCAGGAGCGGCTTGCGGTTATCGCCCAGGCGGTTATGGCCCAGGCGGGCGCATCGTTCGATCAGCTGGACCGGATCGGCGTCACAGTGGGGCCGGGCTCGTTCACCGGTCTGCGTGTGGGGCTGGCCTTCGCCAAGGGCCTGAGCCAGGCGCTGGGTGTTCCTGCGGTGGGAGTCGGGACCCTGGCGGCGTTGGCGGCTGACCTTTCCGGCCTGGTGTTCGCCGCTATCGACGCGCGGCGCGGCCAGCTCTATCTGCAGGCGTTCGAAGAGGGCGCGCCGCTGACACCGCCTGAAGCGCTGACGCTAGACGAAGCGGCGGCCTGCCTCGACGAGGTCGCGGGACCTAGCGCCGTGACCCTGATCGGCTCCGGCGCGGGACTGTTGGCTCAGGCCGCACCGCACGCTCATCTGATCACGCGTAGCTGGGCCGATCCCTCAGCGGTGGCGCGGCTGGCGGCCCTGCGCGATCCAACCCCCCCGCGACCGCTTTATCTGCGTGCGCCCGATGCGCGACTGCCGGCGGCATGAAGGTCCGGCCAGCCGGCCCAGAAGACGCCGTGGCGCTAAGCCAGGCGCACGCATTCGGTTTTGATTCCCCGTGGCGACCAGCGGAATTCGCGGCGCTGCTGACGAATCCGGGGGTGTTCGCACTGTTGGCGCAGTTGGGTTGTGACTGCGGCATGATACTTTGCCGAGCGGTCGTCGACGAAGTTGAAGTTCTGACCATCGCCGTCGATTCGGGCCGGCGCGGTAAGGGAATTGGGCGCGCGCTGCTGACTGCCGCCATGAATCACGCCCAGGCCGCCGGCGCCGTTACCGCTTTTCTGGAGGTCGGTGTGGACAACGCCGCGGCGCTGGCGCTCTACGGGCGCGCAGGTTTTCGAAGAACTGGGCTCAGAAAGAACTATTATGACCGAGGCGACGGCGAGCCGGCCGACGCACTGGTGATGCGGCTCGATTTTCCAGCCGGTCGCGCTTAAACCTGTTTGGGTCGAGGACTGAGGAGCGTCAGGTGCCAGACCGTATCGAAAAGCTCTGCGCCGAGAAGGGTATGCGGATGACCGACCAGCGCCGGGTGATCGCGCGGGTGCTGTCGTCCGCCGAGGACCATCCCGACGTGGAGGAGCTATATCGCCGATCCCACGACGTGGACCCGCACATCTCCATCGCCACCGTCTATCGCACCGTGCGGCTGTTCGAGGAGTCGGGGATCATCTCGCGCCACGAGTTCCGCGACGGTCGTTCGCGCTATGAGGAATCCACCGACGCGCACCACGATCACCTTATCGACACCAAGACAGGCAAGGTGATTGAATTCGTCGACACCGAGATCGAGGCCCTGCAGCAGGCGATCGCGCGCAAGCTGGGCTATCGCCTGGTGGATCATCGGCTGGAGCTCTACGGCGTGCCCCTTGACGACTGAGGATTTGCCGCCGGCCGTCTAAGGCCGCATAACCGCGCCCATGCCCGCGTCCGCCCCCAAGCGCCTCTATATCAAGACCTATGGCTGTCAGATGAATGTCTATGACAGCGAGCGCATGGCCGATGTGCTGGCCCCGTTGGGCTATGAAGCCACCGACACGCCGCAGGACGCCGATCTCGTGGTGTTGAACACCTGCCACATCCGCGAGAAAGCCACCGAGAAGGTCTATTCGGAGCTGGGCCAGCTGCGGTTGATGAAAGCGGCCAGGGGCGGCGCCATGACCATCGCCGTGGCTGGCTGCGTGGCCCAGGCCGAAGGCGCCGAAATCATGCGCCGCCAGCCGGCGGTGGATCTGGTGGTGGGGCCGCAGTCCTACCATCAGCTGCCAGAGCTGATCGCCCGCGCCCACCGCGCCCGGGGCGAACGGCTGGCCTGTGACTTCGCGGCGGAGGAAAAGTTCGACGCCCTGCCGAAAGCGCGCCGGCCCGGCGGCGTCAGCGCCTTTCTCACCGTGCAGGAGGGCTGCGACAAGTTCTGCACCTTCTGCGTGGTGCCATATACCCGGGGCGGCGAGTGGTCGCGTCCGGCCGAAGCGATCGAGGCCGAGGCCCGCGGTCTGGCGGCGCAGGGGGTGCGCGAGGTCACTCTGCTGGGTCAGAACGTCAACGCCTACCGCGACGCCGATGGCATCGGACTGGCGGGCCTGGCGCGCAGGCTGGCCAGGATCGAGGGCCTTGAGCGCATCCGCTACACCACCAGCCATCCCCGGGACATGGATGACGACCTGATCGCAGCCCATGGCGAGTTGCCGGCGCTGATGCCTTATCTGCACCTGCCGGTGCAGGCCGGGTCTGACCGGATATTGAAGGCCATGAACCGGGGTCACACCGCCGAGGCCTACCTTCGGCTTGTAGAGAAGATCCGCGCCGCGCGGCCGGACATCGCCCTGTCGGGGGATTTCATCGTGGGCTTCCCGGGCGAACGGGATTCTGACTTCGAGGCGACCCTCGATCTGATACGTGCGGTGGGTTACGCCAGCGCGTTCTCATTTAAGTATTCGCGACGGCCCGGGACGCCAGCCGCCGCCATGCCTGGCCAGGTCCCGGAAGCGGTTAAGTCTGAGCGGCTGCATCGGCTGCAGGCCCTGATCACCGAACAACAGGGCGCCTTCAACGCCGCCCAGGCGGGCCGCACCCTGGCGGTGCTGTTCGAAAAGCTTGGCCGCAATCGCGGCGACCTGGTGGGGCGCAGCCCTTATCTGCAGGCGGTGCATGTCAAGGCGCCGGCGAGCCTGATCGGCCGCATCGCCCAGGTTCGTATCGCCGGCGCCGGCAAGAATAGCCTGGCCGGCGAAGCTGTGCTGGAGACCGCTTGAGCCGCGCCCCCGAATTCGTGCCCCTGTCCGACGCCGCGCTGCGCGCCGTCTCCGGCGCCAACAGTCGCCATGCGGCGCTGATCGAAGACGCCTTCCATGTGCTGATCGAAACGCCGGGTGGCGGGGTGTCGTTGAACGGCGACACTCGAGCGCGCACGGCGGCCAAACGGGTTGTCCAGGCCCTGGCCGAACGGGCGGACGCTGGCGACGACGTGGGCGAAGCCGATGTGCGGGTGGCCATCGGCGAGGCCCGATCCGGCCGTGGCGAGGGGGGGCGCGGCCTACCGGCGGGCCGGCGTGGGCCGGTGTCGCCCAAGACGGCCGGCCAGGCCCGCTATCTCCAGGCGATGGCGGAAAACGATCTGGTGTTTGGCCTGGGTCCCGCCGGCACGGGCAAGACCTTCCTGGCGGTGGCGCATGGCGCGGGCCTGCTTCTGCGCGGCGAGGTGGAGCGGCTGGTGGTCTGCCGCCCGGCCGTAGAGGCTGGCGAGCGGCTGGGATTCTTGCCCGGCGACCTCACGGAAAAGGTCGACCCCTATATGGCGCCGATCTGGGAGGCGCTGACCGACATACTGGGACTGGATCAGTTGCGCCGGCGCCGCGATAAGGGCGAGATCGAGGTGGCGCCGCTGGCCTTCATGCGCGGGCGCACGCTCAGCCACGCCTTCGTCATTGTCGACGAGGCTCAGAACGCCTCGCGCCTACAGATGAAGATGGTGCTGACCCGCCTGGGCGAAGGCGCGCGCATGGCGGTGACCGGTGATCCCAGCCAGGTGGATCTGCCCAACGCCGCCGATTCCGGCCTGGCCCACGCGGTGTCCCTGCTGGAAGGGGTCAAGGGCGTGGCCGTGGCGCGCTTCACCGCCGAAGACGTGGTGCGCCATCCACTGGTGGAGCGGATTGTGCGGGCCTATGAAGCGGAGGCCGCCCGCCGCGGGAAACCAGGTTGATCGAGGTGGAAGTCACCGAACCGGCCTGGGCCGCTGTGACGGCGCGGGTGGAGGCGCTGGTGGCCGCCGCGGCCGAGGCCGCCCTGGGCGCGGTGGAACTGAACTTCGAGCCGCAGATCGCGGTGCTCCTCACCGACGATCAGGCGGTGGCCGACCTGAACGCGCGGTTTCGCAACAGGCCCGGGCCCACGAATGTGCTATCGTTTCCGGCGGCTGAGGGGGCGGGCGATCACCTGGGGGATATCGCGCTGGCTTATGGCGTCTGCGCGGCGGAAGCTCAGGCGCAGGGAAAACCGTTCGCGGATCACCTTCAGCATCTTGTGGCGCATGGGGTGCTGCATCTCGTAGGATACGACCATGCGACCGACGCCGAGGCCGAGGACATGGAAGGGCTCGAACGCATGATCCTGGCCGGTCTCGGGGTCCCAGACCCCTATGCCGCCGAACGGGGCGACAATGGCTGATCCCGATCCTTCTTGGGCGATATCCCGACCACTGGCCTTTCTACGCCGTCTGCTGGGCGTCGAACCCGTCAAGGCGCCGCCCCGCCGCCATCTGCCCGGGTCATCCGGCGACCTCGTGGATCAGGCCCGCGCCTTCCAGCACCTGCGGGTCGATGACGTGATGAAGCCCCGCGCCGATATCGTGGCTCTGGAAGTCGCCTGTCCTTTCGACGAGGTGATCGCCCGTTTCGCCGACGCAGAGCATTCGCGAATTCCGGTTTATCGCGGCACCCTGGATGATCCGGTCGGCGTGGTGCACATGAAGGACGTGTTCCGCCTGATGGCCCAGACGCCCGGCCGACGGCCAAAGCCCACCGATCCGGTTCTACAGCGCCGACGAACGCTGGTGCGCACGCCGCTCTATGTGCCGGCTTCCATGCCTGCCGCCGCCCTGCTTGCTCAGATGCAGGCCAGCCACACCCACATGGCCCTGGTGATCGACGAATTCGGCGGCACAGACGGGCTTGTGACCCTGGAGGACCTGCTCGAGCGCCTCGTGGGAGAAATCGCCGACGAACACGACGATGACGAACATCCGCCTATCGTCGAGGACGCCGCCGGCTGGGTGGTGGACGGACGCCTGCCGCTTAATGAGCTTGAGGTCGCCATGGGCGGAGTTGATCTCGCCCCGCCGGACCTGGACGAGGAGATCGACACGGTGGCGGGACTGGTGATGGCGCTGGCCGGGCGGGTGCTGCGGGTGCGGGAGGTGGCGGCTCATCCCGCGGGCTATGGATTTGAAGTTCTGGCTGCAGACCCGCGGCGGGTGAAGCGCGTGCGGGTCCTGCGGGCGCCCGGTCCAGATGCGCCGCCCCAAACTTGAGACGCTGATTCACGGCCGATGGGCGCCGACCATGGCCGCGCTGGCCTGTGGGCTGGCGGCGGGTCTGGTTCATCCGCCGTTCGGGTTTCTGCCGGGCCTGCTGGCCTATGGGGTGATCATGCGCCTGGGCGACGCGGCCCCGGGCGGGCGTTCGGCGTTTCTAAGGGGTTGGGTAGCCGGGGTCGGATATTTCGCCGTCAGCGTCTGGTGGGTGACGGAAGCCTTCCTGGTGGAGGCGGAGACCTTCGGATGGATGGCGCCGTTCGCGTTGATCCTCCTGTCCGGGGGACTGGCGGTGTTCTGGGGCCTCGCCCTGCTCGCCTACCGGACCGCCGCGCCGGGCGGACCGTGGCGGGTGTTCGTGTTCGCCGGCGCGCTTTCGCTGCTGGAATGGGCGCGCGGAACCGTGTTCACCGGTTTTCCCTGGAACCTGCCCGGCGAATCCTGGGCCGCGGGCACGCCCCCGTCGCAGGCCGCGGCTTTCGTCGGCGCCTATGGTCTGACCTGGATCACGGTCCTGCTGGGCTCGGTCGCCGGGCTGGTCCTTGACCCGGTCCCCAGGCGCGATCGTCTGGCCGCCGCGGCCGCGGGACTCCTGGGCCTGTCCGGCCTCTACGGCGCCGGAGCCTGGTGGCTCGCCCACGCGGCCAGTGAGCCTGCACCCGCCCTGCGCGTGCGGATCGTCCAGGCGAACATCGACCAGAAAAAGAAGTGGCGACCCGAGAACCTGAACCAGATCTTCGCGGACTATGTCGGCTTGACCACCCGCAGGACCGCGCAGGCGCCGGACGTGGTGATCTGGCCGGAAGGCGCGCTTCCGGCGGTTATCAACGACCTAATCGCGCCGGGGTCGCCCTATGCGGCCGATCTGCTGGCGGCGATGCGCCCCGGCCAGACCCTCATGATGGGCGCCAATCGCGCTGAGCCATCGACTTTGGGCGAGGTTCGCTATTTCAATAGCCTCATCGCATTCCGCCGAGAAGACGCGGGCCTGCGGGTGAGCGCCATCTATGACAAGCACCGGTTGGTCCCATTCGGGGAGTATGTTCCGCTCGGCGACTTCGCCACCGTGATCGGGCTGCGGAGCCTGGCGCACATGCCGGAGGATTTCAGCGCCGGTCCGACTCCTGCGCCGATCCATCCCGCCGGGCTGCCCGCCGCGCAACCGTTGATCTGTTACGAGGCCCTGTTTCCACGGCTGGCGTCGAGGTCGTGGGGCGGGGGTTCTGGCCGGCCGACCTGGATCATCAATGTTTCCAATGACGCCTGGTTCGGCGCCACCAGCGGGCCGTGGCAACACCTCAATCTTACCAGCTACCGGGCCATCGAGGAGGGCCTGCCCATCGTGCGCGCGACGCCCACCGGGGTCTCGGCGGTGATCGACGGGCATGGGCGAATCATCAAGGGCGCGCGTCTTGGGCTCGGCGAGTCGGGAGTCATCGATGCATGGCTCCCGAACAGGTTGCATGCTACACCCTACAGTCGCGTCGGGGATCGTTTGTTCGCGTGCATGTTGCTTGTTTCTAGCCTAATACTGGGTGCAATTCGGTGGCGGCGGAGCGATTCAAACTCATAGGCCGCACGGAATAGAAACCCCAGGCAGGACCATGCCCAAGGAAATCGATATCGACCGCCAACCCAACCCGGTCGATCGCCACGTCGGGTTACGAATCCGGCTGCGCCGCAAGGAACTGGGCGTCAGCCAGGAGAAGCTTGCGGACTCCATCGGCCTTACATTTCAGCAGGTGCAGAAATATGAGCGCGCCGCCAATCGGGTGAGCGCGTCAAAACTCTGGGAGATGGCTCGGGCGCTGAAAACCTCGATCGCCTATTTCTATGAGGGCCTTGGCGATCCCGCGACGGCCGACCCGCCGGTGGCCGAGGAGCGCCGTACGGTGCATGAGTTCCTGATGACCGCCGAGGGCATGGAGCTGGCGACAGCGTTCCCGAAGATTCGCCAGCCGCGGGTGCGTCGCAAGATTCTAGACCTGGCCCGCGCGTTGGCCGGGGATGACGAGTAGCGCCCGCTTGCGGGATATAAAGATTTCTTTATAGGTTCCGGCGCCTAAAGCGATGGCCGCCGGACAAGGGCGGCGTCCGTCATGACCGGAGCCCCTGACTTGATCCGTTCCAGCTATATCTTCACCAGTGAAAGCGTTTCCGAAGGCCATCCCGATAAGGTCGCCGATCGGATTTCTGACACAGTGGTCGACGCCTTCCTGTCCCAGGAACCGCAGGCCCGCGTGGCTTGCGAAACCATGGTCACCACAAACCGCATCATGCTGGCGGGGGAGGTGCGGGCTGGTCGGCCGGGCGCGTCGCCGGCCGAAAACAAGAAGATGACCAAGGACCTCATCGCCACCCTGGAGCCCAAGGTGCGCCAGGCGGTGAAGGACATCGGTTACGAGCAGAAAGGGTTCCACTGGGCCAAGGCCAAGTATGCCTGCTACCTGCACGCCCAGTCCGGCGACATCGCCCAGGGGGTCGATTCGAACGACAAGAAGGACGAAGGCGCCGGCGACCAGGGCATCATGTTCGGTTTCGCCTGTGATGAGACGCCGGCGCTCATGCCGGCGACGCTGCAGTACTCCCACGACATCCTGCGCCGGCTGGCCGAGGTGCGCCACTCTGGTGAGTGCGCCGTGCTGGAGCCGGACGCCAAGAGCCAGGTCACCCTGCGCTATGAGAACGGCCAGCCGGTCGAAGTGCTGCAGATCGTGGTCTCCACCCAGCACAAGAAGCGGATCGGCCTGCAGACGGCGACTTCCAAGCGGCTGGCCGCGGAGATCCGCCCCTATGTGGAGGCTGTCTTCCCGGCGGGGCTGCTCACCAAGAAGACCGTGTGGCATGTCAATCCCACCGGCCGGTTCCTGATCGGCGGGCCGGACGGGGATGCGGGACTGACCGGGCGCAAGATCATTGTCGACACCTATGGCGGCGCTGCGCCGCACGGGGGCGGCGCATTTTCCGGTAAGGACCCCACCAAGGTGGACCGCTCGGCGGCTTACGCCTGCCGATATCTGGCGAAGAACGTGGTGGCCGCGGGCCTGGCCAAGCGCTGTACGATCCAGATCAGCTACGCCATCGGCGTGGCTCAACCGCTGAGCTTCTATGTCGATCTGCACGACACCGGCGAAATCGACCCGGCCAAGTTGGAGACGGCCTTGCCGCAGTTGATCGGAGGGGCGACGCCGCGGGCGATCCGCGAGCATCTGCAGCTCAACCGCGCGATCTATGCCCGCACCGCGGCCTATGGCCACTTCGGCCGCCAGCCCGACAATGAGGGCGGCTTCTCCTGGGAGCGGACCGACCTGGTGGGCGAGCTTAAGGGCCTGGCCTGACCGAGCGCCACGACCCCTCAAAGTTACGGTCCTATGGCCGGCTGAAGTCGCGGCCGATCAAACCGCGGCAACAGGCGTTGGTGGAAGGCCGGCTGCCGGCGCTGCGCTGCCCGCGCGAAGCCTTCGACCCGAAGGCCCTGAAGCCCGATGCGGCCGAAGTCTGGCTGGAAATCGGCTTCGGCGGCGGCGAGCACATGGCCGCCCAAGCGGCCCGCCGGCCCGAGGTGCTGATCCTGGGCGCCGAACCGTTCCAGAACGGGGTGGCGAGCGCGGTCCGGCACGTGGAGGAACAAGGCCTTTCCAATGTGCGCATCGAGGACGGCGACGCCCGCGCCCTGATGGAGCGTCTGCCGGACAGCTGTCTGACGCGGATCTTCGTGCTTTTCCCCGACCCCTGGCCCAAGGCGCGGCATCACAAGCGCCGGCTCATTCAGGCCGAGACTGTGGCCGAATTCGCCCGCCTGCTCGCGCCAGGGGGGCGACTAAGGTTCGCAAGCGACTGGGCGGAATACGTGGACTGGAGTCTTGAGCGGATTTTGGCCGACGGGCGCTTTGCCTGGACCGCGGCGCGGGCGGACGACTGGCGCAGCCCACCCGCCAACCACATCACTACGCGTTACGAAACCAAGCGCCTGGGCGACTGCGCGCCGGCGTTCCTGGATTTCGTGCGTCCTTAAGCCTTCTTCCCCGCCTCAATGGCGGCCCGGATGATTTCGGCGGTCTCGGCCAGGTCGGCCCAGCCGTTCATCTCAACTGATTTGCCTTTTTCCAGGTCCTTGTAGTGCATGAAGAAGTGGGCGATCTGCTCTGTGAGGATGGAGGGCAGATCGCGCCAGGACTCCACGCCGCGGTGGTAGGGGTGCAGCTTGTCCACCGGCACCGCCAGCACCTTCTCGTCGCCGCCGGCCTCGTCGCGCATCTTCAGGGTCCCGATCGGCCGGCAGCGGATCACCGCGCCGGGAACCACCGGGGTGGGACCCACCACCACGATGTCCAGCGGATCGCCGTCGTCGGCCAGGGTGTGGGGGATGAAGCCGTAATTACCCGGATAGCGCATGGCTGTGTGCAGGAAGCGGTCGACGAACAGGGCGCCAGAGTCCTTGTCCATCTCATACTTCACCGGCTCGCCGCCTTGCGGGATTTCGATGACGGCGTTGACTTCGAAGGGCGGGTTGTCGCCAATCGCTATCTTGGAAAGGTCCATGGGGGGGCTCGCGGGCTGGGGAAGGGGATTATGGGCGGGCCAGCAGCAGCGCGCCGCCTGGCGTGCCGCCGCCGCTGGAAACGCAGGCGACCTGCGGGCGGTTGGGAACCTGGCGCGCGCCGCCCTCGCCCCATAACTGGATGCAGGCCTCGTGCAGGAAGCTGAACCCCTGCAGCCGGCCGCCCGACAACTGGCCGCCGTGGGTGTTGAGGGGCAGTTCGCCGTCGCGGGCGATGCGGGTCCCGCCCTCCACAAAGGGTCCGCCTTCGCCGCGCTTGCAGAAGCCCAGCGCCTCGATCCAGGACAGGCAGTTGAAGGTGAAACCGTCATAGAGTTCGGCGACGTCGACGTCCTTGGGCTTCAGGTCGGTGCGCTCCCACAGGGACTTGGCCGGGCCGGCCAGCATCACTTCATGGTCCAGCACCCCCTGATCCCAGCTCCAGCGTTCGGTGACCTGGGTTCCCGCCGCTTCCAGCCGCAGGGGATCGGGCCGTCGCGTGTCCTTTGCCGCGTCGCGGTGGGAGACGATCACCGCCACCGCGCCGTCGCAGGGCGTGTCGCAGTCGTAGAGCCCGAACGGCGTAGAGATCATCCGCGCGTTCAGATAGTCGTCCATGGTCAGCGGGTCACGGTAGATTGCGTTGGGATTGAGGGCGGCGTTGCGGCGCGCGTTGAGGGCTATGGCGCCCAGGTGTTCGCGCTTGGTGCCGTAGAGATGGAAATGGCGGGTCGCGGCCATGCCGATCCAGTTGCCGGCGGAATAGGCCCCGAAAGGAATACGCCAGGATTGGATCTCGCCGGACACCGCCCGGCCGGGGGCCGATTGGCCCACGTTATAGCGCGGATCGCGGGCGAGCGCAGGCGCGGTGGTCTCCCAGGTGCAGCGGAACACCAGGGCGTGGCGGCAAAGCCCGGCGGCGACGGCCAATGCGGCGGCCACGAAGGCGCCGGTGTGGCCAGGGGTTTCATGGCTGGAATTGAACCACTTGGGCTGCACCCGAAGGATCTCCTCCACGGCGCTGACGCCCGCGCCGGAGTAGCCGTCGGCGGTCTGGGGTCCCGGGTGGGCGGACAGGCCGTCGATGTCGCCGCGCTCAAGGCCGGCGTCGGCCATGGCCGACATGCAGGCGTCGATGGCCAATTCCACCGGATCGCGCATCAGCCGCCGCCCCACTTCGGAGATGCCAATCCCGGTGATGCGGACCTTGTCTTCGAACTTTTCCACTAGTCCTCCCGCGGCGCAAATAACGGCAGCCAGGCCGGGCCGACCTGCTCGAACCGGACCTGCACGGTCATGCCGATGCTTACCGCCTCTGGCGCGCAGCCCACGATCTGGGTGGTGAGCCGCACATAGGGCGCCTCCGCGATCTCGACGATGGCGATGACATAGGGGGGCGGAAAGGCCGGGCGCCATTGGTGGTGGTTGATGGTGAAGGCCGCCACAGTGGCCGCGCCGGACACATCCTCCACCGAGATATCCTTGCTCAGGCACTCGGGGCACACTGGCGGCGGCGGGTGGAGGTATGTGCAGCAGGCCCGACAGCGCTTGAAGCGCAACTTTCCCTCGGCGCCAGCGGTCCAGAAGAACTCATTCTGCGGCGTGATCGCGGGAAAGGGTCGCAGGGCGGTATCGGTCATGAGGCCAAGTCCTATCCGCAGCCGCGGCCGGGCGCCAGATAGGCCGGGCGATAAGGGCGCCTTGACTTCAATAGGGCGCGAGCCCGGAATCGGCCCGGTGTTCGGGAGGGGACGAAATGGCCGGTCTGACGCGTCGCAGCGCCGCTGGGGGACTTGGGGTCCTTGCCGCCGCCATCCCCGCCGTCGCGGCGGCAGGGGCGCCGCAACCCATTGCGCTCAGCGACTTCGAGACGGTCATCGAGGGTTTGAAGGCGCCGGAGGGGGTGGCGGCGGACCGTGCGGGCGTCGTCTATGTCTCCAGCCAGGAGAGCGCCTGCGTCATCATAGCGCCTGACGGGACCAAGCGCCGCATCGGGCCGCCAGGCGCGTCCAACGGGGTGGCGAGGGGCATCCGCGGCGCCAACGGCTGCTGTTTCGATCGCGGGGAGCGCCACCTCTATGTCGCCCAAACCCCGGCGGGGAACGTATTGCGCATGCGCCGGCTGGGTCGGGGCCGATTCGGGCCGCCGGAGCCCTATGGGCCGGTGCTGGGCGCCGTCATGGCCGATGCGGACATCGCCGGGATTCGCGCCCAGATCGCCGCCGGCGACCGTGACCTGGGCTACGCCGATGGCCTCGCCTTTGACATAGCCGGCAACCTCTGGGTCACACTGCCCTTCGCCAACCGGATCGTCGCCATCACCCCTGATCGGCGGGTGGTCAGCATAGTGAGCGATCCCCAGGGGCGGCTGATGGACATGCCCACCAACCTGGCCTTTGGCGGCCCTGACCTTCGCGACCTCTACATCGTCAGCCGGCTGGGCGGGAATGTGATCCGCGCGCGCAGCCCCATCGCGGGCTTGCCCCTGGCGGGACAACAATCCGCGAGGTCGCGGGGGCCCCTGGGGACAAGTTCATGACAGCTTATCTCGGCAACAGGAGTCGCCTTCAGGGCATTTCCCAAGGGGAGCCTTTGGGCGGCGGCGCCTACTTCCGCACGCCCTATTTGGACGGGGGAGCTTCATTTCTGCCTGCCGCCCCGGCGATCTCAGGGATGGGCCGAAGGCCAGCCGCTTAAGCGGCGCACCGAAGAGCGCGGTCTTGGTTTCTCTAGGGCGTAGGACCGGCCTCGATGAGAGACTAGATGGGCGCAATATGGCCAGCGGCCCCAGCGCCTAGAACGCCACCTGCGCGCCCAGCTCGATCACCCGCGACGTCGGTATCTGGAAATAATCCGCAGAGCGCAGCGCATTTTTCATCAGGAACACGAACAGCAGATCCTGGAGGTGAGCGAGTCCTTTGGATGGGCGCAATATCAGGCTGCGGCGACTGACGAAGAAGGAAGTGCGCATGATGTCGAATTTCAAACCCATGGTCCGCGCTATGCTGAACCCCTTCGCCACATTGGGACTCTCCATGTAGCCGAACGACATGGTCATCGATTTGAAGCCCGGCGCCAGATCGCTGATTTCAATCCGCTCGGAATCAGCCAAACGCGGACGCCGCACAACTCGAACGGTCAGCAGAACCACGTGTTCGTGCAGCACCTGATTGTGCTTCAGGTTGTGTAGCAGTGAAGTGGGCGCCTTGCCGGGATCATCGGTCAAGAACACCGCTGTGCCACGAGCGCGCATGGGCGGACGCGCGGCCAAAATCGTGACCAGATCCTTGATGTCCGGACCTGATTGCTCGGCCTGCGCCAGGCGCGCGCGGCCGCGTGTCCATGTGCGCATCAGGAATATCACAGCCGAAGCGATCAGAAGCGGCACATAGCCGCCATGGGCGACCTTTAGCAGGTTGGCCGCAAGGAACGCCGCTTCGATGACGACGAAGGGACCGAAGACCACCAGAGACTGCCAAACTGGCCGATTGCGCAACCGGTGCAATGCGATCACGGCCAGGACTGAGGAGGTGATCATGGCGCCAACGACCGAGACGCCATAGGCGTTGGCGAGCGCGCTTGAGGACCCGAATCCCAGCACGAGCGCGGCGACCCCAAGCATCAATATCCAATTGATTTGCGGGGCATATATTTGGCCCGCATGTACTTCAGACGTTGCACGAAGCGTCATACGGGGCAGTAGTCCCAACTGGATCGCCTGCTGCGCAAGCGAAAAAGCGCCGGATATCACAGCCTGACTGGCGATGACCGTTGCGGCGGTCGCCAGCGCCACCAGAGGAAGCTGCATGGGTTCCGGAGCCAGTCGGAAGAACGGACTATCGGCGGCCTGGGGATCGACGAGCACCAAGGCGCCCTGCCCCAGGTAATTTAACATCAGACACGGAAAGACCAGCGCGAGCCATACGACCTGGATCGGCTTGCGCCCGAAATGACCCATGTCTGCGTAAAGCGCTTCGGCGCCGGTCACGGTCAGAAACACCGACCCCAGGATCACGGGCGTCACCCCTGGATGACGACGGAACACCCCAAGACCCTGCAACGGGTCCAACGCCGCTAGAACCTGTGGAGCCTTGAGGATTGCGGCGAGGCCAAGCGCGGCCAATGCTGCGAACCACGCCAGGCAGATGGGACCGAACCAGCGGCCTACGCCGCCTGTTCCGCGGCGTTGAATCATGAACAGGCCTACCAGCACGGAAATCGCGATCGGGACCAGAAATGGCTCAATGCGCCCATCGAAGCCCTTGACGATCTCGAGACCCTCAACGGCGGACAACACCGAGATGGCCGGCGTCAACATGGCGTCGCCAAAGAACAAACCGGCGCCCAGCATGCCCACAAGCAGAATCAGCCGCGCGCCACGTCCGCCAGCGCGCTGCACCAAGGCCATCAGCGACAGGACGCCGCCTTCACCGTGGTTGTCAAAGCGCATGAGGATCAAAACGTACTTGATGGTGACGATGATCATCAGCGTCCAAAACATCAGCGACACCACGCCAATCACGTCTTGCGATGCGACGCGTCCGGCGTGGTCGCGCAGGTGCGAGATCGATTCCTTGAACGCATACAAAGGACTGGTGCCAATGTCGCCGTACACAACCCCAGCTGAGCCCACGGCCAGGGCGAGAAAGGTTTTCAGCGACGGCCGTTGAGCGGGGTCCGGACCTTCGTCGGGGTCGATCTTGGGCATGTGTCTCTCAGCGTAACAGGCGTCGCTCATGAGACGGCGGGCATAAAAATCCCATGTGGTTGTGGGCGCCTGGCGGCCTGGGGACCTTGCAGAGGGCGTTCGGGAGGCTTCTTATCGTGGGTACGCACAGGAGACCTGCATATGCCCATCTCCGAAGGCGCCGTTCCGCCCGCGCCCCGCGTTGGCGCGCTCACCGGCTATGCGACGGCGATCGGGTTGGTGGCGCTTGCCACGCTCGCCGCGTTTCTGGTGGACAGCCAGGCGCCAATCCCCAATCTGTCGCTGGTCTTTGTGCTGCCGGTGGTCTTGACCGCGGTCACGTTCGGGTGGGGTCCGGCCCTGACGTCTGCGATCGCCGCCGTGTTGGCCTACAATTATTTCCTGATCGAGCCCCGCTATACCCTGCGGGTCGCAGACCCCTCCAATGTCTGGGCGCTTCTGCTGCTGCTGTTCGTGGCGGCTGTCATCAGCGCGGTCGCCGCCAAGTCCCGGCAGCGTGCGCTTGAGGCCATAGACGCCGTGTCGCAAGCCCGCGCCATGCAGACCCTCGCCCGCGGACTGGTGGAGGAGACCAGCCGCACTGGCGTGGCGCACCGTTGCGCGGCGGCCTTGTCTGAGCTGTTCCACGCACCGGCTGTGGTGATGCTGCAAGATCCGGAGGGAACAAGCGAGCTGGCGACCGGAGGCGGCGCGCAGCTCGTCCAGGCCGACCTGGATGCCGCGCGCTGGTCGATGTCGTCGGGGCTTGCGACACGCGGCGGCGCATATCCGATGGCTGAGGCGACCCTGGATTTCTGGCCGCTCACGACCGCCCGGCGCTTGCAAGCGACAATCGGCGTCGCGATTTCGGGGCGTGACGAAGGTCGGCCAGCAGCGCCTGAGCGACTGGTGGAAATCGTTTCCGGCTACCTTGCGGTGGCGCTCGATAGGGAGGCTTATGCCCGTGAGCTGCTTGAAACCCAGGTTCAGGCTGCAGGTGAAAAGCTGAAAACCAATCTTCTGGCGGCCGTATCGCACGACCTCAAGACACCGCTGTCGACAATCCTCTTCACCCTGCAGAGTCTGCAGCGCTTTGGCTCGACTCAGGATGCCGATACCCGCAGCGAACTGCTCGCCGCGGCGGAAGCGGAAGCCACGCGGCTAATTCACATGGTGGAGAACCTGCTGGACATGAACCGCATCGAAGCGGGGGCGCTGGTGGCGAACCTGGAGCCCATGGAGCCCGCGGACCTTATCGCCGCCGCCGCGCAGCGCGCCGCGCAGGCGCTTGAGGATCGACGGCTGGTCAATGATGCGAGCGGCGGCGCCCCCATGCTCGTTGATCCCGTCCTGTTCGAAAGCGCGCTGGCGAATGTGCTGGAGAATGCGGGCAAGTATTCCCCGAAGGATTCCACCATCCAAATCCGCGCCGGGCGCGATGAGGCGAGAGGTTGGATCGAGGTTCTGGACGAGGGGGACGGTTTTACAGGGACGCCCGAACCCATGTTCGAGAAATTCGCGCGCGGCGTCGAGGGTGACGGCCGGCCGCCGGGCGCGGGTCTTGGCCTGTCGATCGCTCGGGGGTTCATCGAGGCGCAGAAGGGGCGGCTGGAAGCGCGAAACCGGGACGATCGGTCAGGCGCGCGGGTGCGGCTGGTGACGCCTTTGGCCGCGCAATGAGTTCGGTCGCCGATCCGGCCACGGTGCTGGTGATCGAGGACGACGCCAACTTGAACGCCGCCCTGGCCGCGACCCTCAAGTCGGCGGGTTATCGTCCCGTAAGAGCTCGCACTGCGGCGGAAGGCCTGCGCTGGTTCGCCCATTATGCGCCGGACCTTGTTCTGCTGGACCTGGGACTGCCCGACAGGGACGGTCTGGGCGTCATTCGTGACATCCGCGCCCGCGGCGCGACGCCGATCATCATCCTTTCGGCCCGGGACAGTGAAGCGGTAAAGGTCGAGGCGCTGGATCTGGGCGCAGACGACTACGTGCAAAAGCCGTTCGGCGTCGACGAGTTGCTTGCGAGGCTGCGCGCCGGCCTGCGCCACGGCGTCCAGATCCGCGGATCCCAACCGATGGTCGCAACAGGTGATCTAGAGATCGACATGGGGCGGAGGCAGGTGACCAGGGCCGGAGTCAACGTGAAGCTTTCACCCAAGGAATATGACCTGTTATGCGAACTGGCGGTCAGCCTGGGGCGACCCGTGTCCCACCGGCATCTGCTTTCGGTCGTATGGGGCAGCGAGCGGGCCGATATCCAATATCTCCGCGTTTACATGGCGCAGCTTCGCCAGAAGCTCGGGCATCAGGCGCTGCAATCCGTGCCGGGCGTCGGCTATTTGCTTGTAGGCTCCTGATCTGCCGACTTCGCGGGCGCTAAGGGACTTTCGCAGCCCAGGTCAGGTTTGGTCTGCACCAAATTGGGAGGGTGCGCGGAGCCCGCCGCTCGCCGCTCACCGCAAAAGGGCTGACAACCCTCCTCATCTGGCCTATAACGCCCGCAACATCGTCCGTTAGCGCTATATGGCGCCTACGAGCGGCGGGCTCCGGCCCGGCCGCTTTTTTCTTTGCCGGAGGACGGCCAAGCTTTGCGCGGAAGAACCGCCGAGGACCTGACGCTTTTGGAGCTGCTCGACCCCGTGGCCGAGGCGGCGGGCTATGAGATCGTGCGCCTGCGGCTGATGGCGGGCAAGGCGCTACGGCGGCTGCAGATCATGGCCGAGCGGCCCGACGGCGAGATGGTGGTGGAAGACTGCGCGCGGCTGTCGCGGGCGATCTCGGTGGTGATGGACGCCGCCGACCCGATCTCGGGTGAATATACGCTGGAGGTCTCCTCGCCGGGGATCGATCGGCCGCTGACCCGGCTAAAGGACTTCGAAACCTACGAGGGCTTTGAGGCGCGGCTGGAGCTGGACCGACTGGCCGAAGGCCGCAAGCGCTTCAAGGGCGTGCTGACCGGGGTCGATGGAGACAATGTCGCCATCGACCTGGAAGGCGAGGACCACACCGCGCTGGTCCCCTTCGCCTGGATCGTGGAGGCCAAGCTGGTGCTGACCGACGCCTTGTTGAAACGCGGCGCGGAACAGCGCGAACAACGCCTCGCCGCCGAATTGAACCCCACTTCCGAGACATCCGAATAAGAGGATAAGTCCCATGAGCCTGACCGGCATTTCCGCCAACCGGCTTGAACTGCTGCAGATCGCCGACGCGGTCGCCCGCGAGAAGTCGATCGACAAGGAGATCGTCATCGAGGCGATCGAGGAGGCGATCCAGAAGGGCGCGCGCTCCCGCTACGGCGCCGACCATGACATCCGGGTGAAGATCGACCCGAAGACCGGCGAGATGATCATCAAACGCTATGTCACGGTGGTCGCCGACGACGTGGTGTTCGAGCCCCCGGAAGACGCCGAGGAGCCCTTCGCCGAGCCGGTGGGAATCATCCGCCTGGCCGACGCCAAGCGCACCGACAAGGATGCGGCGGTGGGCAAGGTTTATGAAGAGGTTCTGCCGCCCTTCGAACTAGGCCGGGTGCAGACTCAAATGGCCCGTCAGGTGGTCACAGGCAAGGTCCGCGAGGCCGAGCGCGAACGCCAGCACGAGGAGTTCAAGGACCGTGTCGGCGAGATCGTCAACGGCGTGGTCAAGCGGGTCGAATACGGCAATGTGGTCGTCGACCTTGGCCGCGGCGAGGGCATTATGCGCCGTGACCAGTCGATCCCGCGCGAGAACTTCAACATCGGCGACCGCATCCGCTGTTACATCTATGATGTCCGCCGCGAGACCAAGGGCCCGCAGATTCTGTTGTCCCGCGCCCATGGCGGTTTCATGGCCAAGCTGTTCGCCCAGGAGGTCCCGGAAGTCTACGACGGGGTCATCGAAATCCGCGCCGTGGCCCGCGATCCGGGCAGCCGGGCGAAAATGGCGGTGATCTCCAACGACTCCTCCATCGACCCCGTCGGCGCCTGCGTCGGCATGCGCGGGTCCCGGGTGCAGGCGGTGGTGGCCGAGCTGCAGGGCGAGAAGATCGACATCATCCAGTGGAGCCACGACGAGGCGACCTTCATCGTCAATGCGCTGGCGCCGGCGGAAGTCTCCAAGGTGGTGATGGACGAGGAGGATGAGCGCGTCGAAGTGGTGGTGCCCGACGAACAGCTGTCGTTGGCCATCGGCCGCCGTGGCCAGAACGTGCGCCTGGCCAGCCAGCTGACCGGTTGGCAGATCGACATCATGACCGAAAGCCAGGAGAGCGAGCGCCGCCAGCGCGAGTTCGCCGAGCGAACCGCCCTGTTCCAGGAAGCCCTGGACGTGGACGAGGTTATCGCCCAGCTGCTGGTCACCGAGGGTTTCGCCACCGTCGAGGACGTGGCCTATGTGGACACCTCCGAGATCGCCGCCATCGAGGGCTTCGATGAGGAGACCGGCGAGGAGATCCAGGCCCGCGCCCGCGAATGGCTGGACCGCGAGGCGGCGGAATATGACGCCAAGCGCCGCGAGCTGGGCGTCGAGGACGGGGTTCTGGAAATCGAAGGCGTGACCCTGCCCATGGCGGTGGCTCTGGGCGAGGGCGAGGTGAAGACCGTTGAGGATCTGGCCGGCCTGGTGCCGGACGATCTGCGCGGCTGGTTCGAAACCAAGGGCGCCGAGCGGGTCCGCGAGCCGGGGATCCTGGAATCCTTCGGTCTCGATCCCGCCCAGGCCGAAGCGCTGATCATGCGGGCCCGGGTGGCCATGGGCTGGATCGAGGCGCCGCCGGAACCGGAATATGAGGAGCCGGAGGCCGTGGCGCTGGCTGATGGTGAGGAAGACTTCTCCAACGTGTTCGCCGCGCCGCAGGAGAGCCAGGCGTAAGGGCGCCTGGCGCACGGGCGAATGCGGAGCGAGGCCCAGGCGGAAGCCCGGCGCGAAAAGCGCGACATCGTCTCTGGTGAGGTGATGGACGAGGCGCGCCTCATCCGCTTTGTCCCCGGCCCCGATGGGACGGCGACTCCGGACCTGGCCCGCAAGCTGCCTGGACGCGGGCTGTGGGTTGCGGCCGACCGGACGTCGGTGGAGGCTGCGGCCCGGCGCAACCTGTTTGCGCGGGCGGCCAAGGCCAAGATTTCGGCATCGGCCGACCTGGCCTGTGAGGTGGAGCGGTTGCTGAGGGCCCGCGTGCTTGCGGGCCTGGGGCTGGCGCGGCGGGCGGGAGCGCTTATCTGCGGGTTCGAGAAGGTGTCGCAGGCGCTGGCCGGCGGCGGAACGGCATGGCTGGTGGAGGCGGCGGACGGGTCGGCGGACGGGCGGCGCAAGCTGATCGGACTGGCGCGCCGCCAACCGCGGCCGGTGGATGTGCTGGGAGTCTTCACCTGTGAGGAATTGAGTTTGGCCTTGGGCCTGGAGAATGTGATACACACCGCCTTCCTTGCGGGGCGAGCTTGCGAGCGATGGGCGATTGACGTCCGCCGCCTGGCCGGTTTTAGCCCGCTCCTTCCTGAGAGTTGGCGTGAGGAATCCCCTGTGGCGGACGGGACGGGAATCGTCCCGGACGCCAAATTGATTTGAATGACCGACGGGGCCGGGTGTCTGCCGGCCGCTATGTAAAGCGAGCGCATGAGCGACGAGAACAATAACGGCCGACCCCCCGCCCCTGGCGGACGCGCCCCCCTGACCCTGAAGCCCCGTGGCGCGGGCGCGGTCAGCGCGGGCACGGTGAAGCAAAGCTTCAGCCATGGCCGTTCCAAGACCGTGGTCGTGGAGACCAAGCGCGCTCGCACCCACACCTTGCCGGGAGGCAATCTGGCTGCGCCGTCCCCGGCGGAGAAGCGGGCGTTTGACCCACGCCCCGCCGCACCGCGCCCCGCTGCGCCAACCGGTCGCGACGCCGGTGGCCTTTCCGCCGAGGAGATGCAGGCCCGTCAGCGCGCCATCGAACTGGCCCGCGCCCAGGCCGCTGAACGCGCCCGCCTCGACGCAGAGGCCGCCGCGGCCCGCGCCGCCGCAGCCGCCAAGCCCGCGCCGCCTCCACCACCACCGCCGCCGGAACCTGTGAAAGTCGAGGCGCCGGCCCCCGAAGCCGCAGCGCCAGAAGCCCCGGCCCCGCAAGCTGCGGCGCCGGAGGCTATCGCTCCACCGCCGCCGCCGGCCGCAGCCCCTATCGCGCCGCCGACCCCGGTGCGGCCCGCCGCCGAGGCGCCGGCCGCGCCGCCCAGACCAGCCGCCCCGCCGACCGCGGGTCAGACCCGCACCTATCAGCCCTCGGCCGATCGCCGCGACGACCGGGCGAGCACCACCACTTATCGTCCCGAGCGTCCCGTCGGCCGGTTCGAAGGCGCGTCCTTCAACCAACGCGCTCCGCGCCCCGATAGCCCGCGCCCGCCGCGCGATGAGGCCAGCCCGTCGAGGGACGGGCCCACCGGGGACCGCCCGCGTCCCGGCGGCGACACCGTTCGCTATTCTGCGCTGACGCCTCGCCCAGCTCCCGGCGCCCGCGATGGAGCCCGCCCCGGCGGTCCGCGCCCGCCTCGCGCTGGCCCCGCCGCGCCGCCCGCAACGCCGGAAATCCAACGGGCCACACGTCAGGCGCCGCGTCCCGGTTCGGCCAATCTCGACCGCAAGCCGGATGATGATGAGGACGGCGTCCGCCGCGGCAAGACCGCGGCGGCGCCCAGCAAGGCGATCTCACGGGCCCGCGGCGCGCCACAGCGCCGCGAAGGCCGCCTCACCATCCAGGCTATCGCTGGAGATGACGAGGACGCCGTCGAACGGATGCGTTCCCTGGCCTCGGTGCGCCGGGCCCGAGAGCGTGAACGCGAAAAGCGCAAGGGCGGAAGCCAGGAGGCGGCCCGCGCGGCCCGCGAAGTCATCATTCCAGACGTCATCACGGTGGCGGAACTTGCCAACCGGATGGCGATCCGCGGTGTGGAGATCATCAAGTTCCTGATGCGTCAGGGCGTGATGCTGAAGATCAACGACGTGATCGACAACGACACCGCCGAACTGGTGGCCACCGAATTCGGCCACACTGTGCGCCGCGTGTCGGAAGCTGACGTGGAAGAAGGCTTCATCGGCGGCGAGGACGTGGACGATCACCTGGAGCCCCGGCCGCCGGTGGTGACGGTGATGGGCCATGTCGACCATGGCAAGACCAGCCTGCTGGACGCCTTGCGCGCCACGGACGTGGCCGGCGCGGAGCATGGCGGGATCACCCAGCACATCGGCGCCTATCAGGTGCGTCTGGCCAATGGCGAACGGGTGACCTTCCTCGACACCCCCGGCCACGCAGCCTTCTCGGCCATGCGGGCGAGGGGCGCCAACATCACCGACATCGTGGTGCTGGTGGTGGCGGCGGACGACGGCGTCATGCCCCAGACCATAGAGGCGATCCAGCACGCCCGGGCCGCCGGCGCGCCGCTGATCGTCGCCATCAACAAGATGGACAAGCCCGACGCGAATCCGACGCGGGTGATCAACGAACTGCTGCAGCACGAGATCGTGGTGGAGAGCCTGGGCGGTGAGACCCAGACGATCGAGGTTTCGGCGCTCGCCAAGACCGGGCTCGACAACCTGATCGAGGCGATCCTGCTGCAGGCCGAGGTCATGGACCTGCGGGCTAACCCCGACCGCACCGCCGACGGGGTCGTGATCGAGGCCAAGCTAGACCGAGGCCGCGGCGCGGTCTCCACGGTCCTGGTCAAACGCGGCACCCTGCGGCGCGGCGATATCGTGGTGGCCGGCGAGAACTACGGCCGGGTGCGCGCCCTGCTCAATGAGCGCGGCGAGCAGGTGGCCGAGGCCGAGCCCTCGATGCCGGTGGAGATCCTGGGCCTCGACGGCACCCCCAATCCGGGCGAGGCTTTCGCCGTGGTGGAGAACGAAGCCCGGGCCCGCGAGCTCACCGGCTACCGCACCCGGGTCAAGCGCGAGAAGGCGGGATCGCCGATCGCCGCCGGCGTCACCATGGCCGACATGATGGCCAAGCTGCAGGACAAGCGGATTTCCGAGCTTCCGGTGATCATCAAGGCCGATGTGCAGGGCTCGGCCGAAGCCATTGTCGGCGCCCTCGACAAGATCGGCACCGACGAGGTGCGCGCGCGCATCATCCTGTCCGGCGCTGGCGCGATCAGCGAGAGCGACGTCATGTTGGCCAAGGGCTCTGGCGCGCCGGTCATCGGCTTCAACGTCCGCGCCTCCGCCCAGGCCCGGGCGCTGGCTGAGCGCGAGGGCGTGGAGATTCGCTACTACGCGATCATCTACGACCTCGTGGACGACATCAAAGGCGTGCTGTCGGGCATGCTGCCGCCGATGCTGCGGGAGACCTTCCTGGGCAACGCCCGGGTGCTGCAGGCCTTCGATATCACCAAGGTCGGCCGCGTGGCCGGCTGCCGGGTCACGGAGGGCGTGGTGCGCCGTGGGGCGCGGGTGCGGATCATCCGCGACGACGTGGTGGTGCTGGAACTGGGCGTCCTGCAGACCCTCAAACGCTTCAAGGAGGAAGTGGCCGAAGTGGGCAACGGCGTCGAATGCGGCATGGCCTTCCAGGGCTACCAGGACATCAAGGAAGGCGACGTCATCGAGTGCTTCAACCTCGAAGAGGTCAAGCGCAGCCTGTAGGGTCGCATGCAGATAACGGCGCTCTTTGACGGCTGCGTCCGGCTCATACAGGTTGCGTTCATCCGCGCGCCGCTATGCACCGGAGCCAGCTATCGATGAGGAACTCCATGCGTCGAATCTTCGCCATACTTGGAATCGGCCTGGCGCTCGCCTCCTGCGCCACCACCCAGCGCTACAGCGCCGCCGACGATGTCCGCGCGCTGCTGATCTCGATCCGTGACGACGACCCGCAGATGTTCGAGTCCTACATCGACCGGCCGTCGCTGCAGCGAGATATCGGCGACCGGATCGGCCGGGAGTTGGTCGGCAGGGTGGGTGACGATCGGCTTCGCATTATTGGCGCGATCTTGGGTCCCATCGTCGGCGGCGCGGTGGGCGACATCTTTATCCGCCCTTCGACCTTCCGCCGGGTGGCCGAACTCTACGGCTACCGGGCCAGCCAGCCGCTGCCAAGCCGGCTGGCTATCGCCTCGGTGCTGCGGCCCCAGGGCGACGGCCAGGTCTGCGCGCCCGTTCAGGAGAAGGGGCCTTGTGTGCTGATCTTCCGCGAGGCGGATGATCACCGCTGGCGGCTGGTGGGTTTTGAGGGCGACCTCGGGATGCTCAACAAGCTACGCTGAATCCGGCGCCCTCTGCTAAGTTCCCTGTCTGACGCGCGTTTTTTCCCAAAACCGCTTCACACCTTTCGGAATGCGCTCTAGAAGCCGCCGCTTTCCTGCGTCCCCCGTCCGAGCCGGGGGTCAGGTCCATTGAGGCGACCCTCATGAAGAACAAGTCCCCCGGGCGATCCTCGGGCCCCAGCCAGCGCCAGCTTCGCGCCGGCGAGTTGATCCGGCATTCCCTGGCTGAGGTGTTGCGGGAAGGCGCGATCGCCGACCCGGCGCTGGAGACCGTTTCGGTCACAGTCACCGAAGTGCGGTTGAGCCCGGACCTGCGCCACGCCATCGCCTTCGTCGAACCCTTGGGCGGCGTGCATGCGCCGGAGGTGGTCGATGCCCTGAACCGCCATGCGAAATTCCTGCGCGGCCAACTGGGACGGGTGATCGACATGCGCTTCACCCCCGACCTGAAGTTCCTGCACGACGAGAGCTTCGAAGAGGCCGCGCGGATCGGACGGATGTTCGAAGACCCAAAGGTGCGTCAGGACCTGGAGAAATAGCCATGGCCCGCAGACGCAAGGGTGATGCGGTGTCCGGCTGGATCTGCCTGGACAAACCCTATGACCTGACTTCGACTCATGCGGTGAGCCGGGTTCGCCGGGCGTTTAACGCTCAAAAGGCGGGCCATGCGGGCACGCTCGACCCGCTGGCCACCGGGATCTTGCCGATCGCGCTGGGGGAGGCGACCAAGACGGTTCCGTTCCTGATGGACGCCGACAAGACCTATCGTTTCACCATCGCCTGGGGAACCACCACCGCGACCCTCGACCGGGAGGGCGCGGTCACGGCGAGCTCCGATGTTCGCCCGACACCAGCGGCGGTGGCGACGGCCCTGCCGCGGTTCGTGGGCGAGATCTGGCAGGTGCCACCGGCCTATTCGGCGGTGAAGGTGGACGGCGAGCGTGCCTATGACCTGGCCCGCGCCGGCGAAACCGTGGAACTCGCCGCCCGCCAGGTGACCATCCACGCCGCGCGGGTGGTCGAGGCGGCGGACGCCGACCATGTGACGCTGGAGATCGATTGCGGCAAGGGGACCTATGTGCGCTCCCTGGTTCGCGATCTGGCCGAGGCCCTGGGCGCCTGCGGCCATGTCAGCGCCCTGCGCCGGACCCGCGTCGGGGCCTTTGTCGAAGCGCGGGCGATAACGCTGGAATTCCTCGAGGAATTGAGCCATAAGCGCGCGCTTGCGGAGGCGTTGCTTCCGGTCGAGACCGCGCTGGACGACATCCCGGCGTTGGCCGTGACCACCGAAGACGCATTCCGCCTTAAGCAGGGACGATCGATCGTTCTCGTTCCCCGACAGGTCGAAACGCTGAGGGACCGGCTAAAGCCCGGATCCCGAACCGTATCGGCCACGGCGGAAGGAGTGGTCGTGGCGCTCTGCGAGATGCGTGCGGGCCGGCTCGAGCCCTCGCGGGTCTTTCATCTGGACAAGAGCGGAGATTGACCGATGTCGATTACGGCCGAACGCAAGGCTGAACTGATCAAGACCCACGCCCGGGGCGAAGCCGACACCGGCTCCGCCGAGGTCCAGGTGGCCATCCTGTCTGAACGGATCGCCAATCTGACCGAGCACTTCAAGACCCACAAGAAGGACAACCATTCGCGCCGGGGCTTGCTTAAGCTCGTGTCCCAGCGCCGTTCGCTGCTCGATCACCTGAAGATGTCCGACGTGGGCCGCTATCAGGCGCTGATCGAGACGCTGGGTCTGCGCCGCTAAGGCGCTTTAACGACGCATTGTCCCGGCCTTTCGTCAGGCGCGGGCCGGGACGATGGAGACGCCAAGAGGCGGCGTCTTGAGATTCGCCGAGGGTTCAATCGCAATCCTCATCTTGCCTGCCATGGACGAGGATTTCGCATTCGCTGAAAAGCCACGACGCCCTGTCCGCCCCCGACGGGAATACGCCCGCGGGATCAGAAAGAAGAAACATGTTCGACATCAAGAGAAAGACATTCGAGTGGGGCGGCAAGACGCTGACCCTCGAAACCGGCCGCATGGCCCGGCAGGCTGACGGCGCGGTGCTGGCCACCTATGGCGAAACCATGGTGCTGGCCACCGCAGTGTTCGCCAAGAGCGCCAAACCGGGGCAGGACTTCTTCCCGCTCACGGTCAACTACCAGGAGAAGTTCTACGCCGCCGGCAAGATTCCCGGCAGCTTCCCCCGCCGCGAAGGCGCGCCCTCCCAAAAGGAGACGCTGACCTCGCGCCTGATCGACCGGCCGATCCGGCCGTTGTTCGTCAAGGGCTTCAAGAACGAAGTCCAGGTGGTCTGCACCGTGCTGGCCCACGACCTGGAGAATGACCCCGATATCGTCGCCATGGTCGCCGCCTCCGCCGCTCTGGTGATCTCCGGCGCCCCGTTCATGGGTCCGATCGCCGGCGCCCGGGTGGGCTATGTGGAGGGTGAATACATCCTCAACCCCACCCTGGATCAGATGAAGGACAGCCGGATGGACCTGGTGGTCGCCGGCACCCATGACGCGGTCATGATGGTGGAGTCCGAGATCCAGGAACTGTCGGAAGACCAAGTCCTGAAGGGCGTGATGTTCGCCCATGCCGGCATGCAGCCGGTGATCGACGCCATCATCGCCCTGGCTGAACATTCCGCGAAGGAACCCTTCGATTTCCAGCCCGAGGACACCGACGCGATCAAGGCTCAGATGAAGGCGCTGGTCGGCGCCGACCTCGCGACGGCCTACAAGATCGTCGCCAAGGGCCAGCGTCAGGACGCGGTTGGCGCGGCCAAGTCCAAGGCGGCGGCCAAGTTCGTCAAGTCCGAGGCGAACCCAGATGGGATTTCTCCCGACAAGCTGGGTTCGGTGTTCAAGGAGCTTGAGGCCGACGTCGTGCGCCGCAACATCCTTGACACCGGCATCCGCATCGACGGGCGCACGGTGGACAAGGTCCGTCAGATCGTCTCGGAAGTTGGCGTGCTGCCCCGGGCCCACGGCTCGGCGCTGTTCACCCGCGGCGAGACCCAGGCCCTGGTGGTCGCCACCCTGGGCACCGGCGACGACGAGCAGCTGATGGATGCGCTGGAAGGCAAGTACTACGAGCGCTTCATGCTGCATTACAACTTCCCCCCCTTCTCGGTGGGCGAGACCGGCCGCATGGGCGCGCCTGGCCGCCGCGAAGTGGGTCACGGTAAGCTGGCCTGGCGGGCGATCCGCCCGATGCTGCCGAACGCAGAGGAGTTCCCCTATACGATCCGCCTGGTCTCGGAGATCTTCGAATCCAACGGTTCGTCCTCCATGGCCTCGGTCTGCGGCTCCTCCCTGGCGCTGATGGATGCGGGCGTGCCCCTGAAGAAGCCGGTTTCCGGCATCGCCATGGGCCTGATCCTGGAGCCGGACGGCTTCGCGGTGCTGTCCGACATCCTGGGTGACGAAGATCACCTGGGCGACATGGACTTCAAGGTGGCCGGTACGTCGGACGGGATCACCAGTCTGCAGATGGATATCAAGATCGCCGGCATCACTGAGGAGATCATGAAGAAGGCCCTGGCCCAGGCGAAGGATGGCCGCGAGCACATCCTGGGTGAAATGGCCAAGGCCATGGAAGCGCCCCGCCACGAGCTGGGCGAATATGCGCCCAAGATCGAAACCATGAAGATCCCCCTGGACAAGATCCGCGAAGTGATCGGCACGGGCGGCAAGGTTATCCGCGAGATCGTCGCGGAAACCGGCGCCAAGATCGACATCGGCGAGGATGGCACCATCAAGATCGCGGCGGCCGACTCGGCCAAGATCGATGCGGCCCGCGACTGGATCAAGTCGATCGTGTCGGAGCCGGAGCTGAACCAGATCTACACCGGCAAGGTGGTCAAGATCGTCGACTTCGGCGCCTTCGTGAACTTCTTCGGCGCCAAGGACGGCCTGGTACACGTCAGCCAGATCGCCAACGAGCGCGTGAACAAGGTCTCCGACGTGCTGACCGAAGGCCAGTCGGTGAAGGTCAAGCTGCTGGGCTTCGACGACCGCGGCAAGACCCGCCTGTCCATGAAGGTGGTCGACCAGGTGACTGGCGAAGACCTGTCCAAGAAGGACGAACCCGCGGACGCTTAAGGCGCCACGGTTTCAGCCAAGATTGAAGGGGCGGCTGCAGCGATGCGGCCGCCCCTTTTTCTGTTTGGGAACGCCCTCAGCCTCGGCTGGCTTTTTCGTCCAGGCCGGAGCGGCCTTCGCGGGCCTCCAGACGTTCGGCGACCTCGTCCAGGGATACGCCTGCGGCGGCGAGCACCACCAGCCAGTGATAGATCAGGTCGGCGCTCTCTGCGGCCAGAGCCGCGGGGTCGGCGCTGACGGCGGCGATCACGGTCTCCACCGCCTCCTCACCGAGTTTCTTGGCGGCGCGGGCCGGGTCAGCGAGCAGCTGGGCGGTGTAGGAGGCCGCAGCATCGGCGCCTTTGCGGCTGGCGATGGTGGCGGCCAGCCGCTGGATCACATCATCGAAACGGCTCATGCGGCCTCCGTCAGGCGCACGGGCAGGTCCGCGGCGGCCATGGCCTGTTTGACCTCGCCAATGCTCACCTCACCGAAGTGGAAAATTGAGGCGGCCAGCACGGCGTCGGCGTGGCCGAGTTTGGCGGCGTCAACCATGTGAGCGGCGTTGCCGGCCCCGCCGCTGGCGATCACCGGCACGTGCACGGCGCTGGTCACGGCCCTCAATAGCTCAATGTCATAGCCGGTCTTGGCGCCGTCGCGGTCCATGGAGGTGAGCAGGATCTCGCCCGCGCCGCGTTCCACCGCGTCAACGGCGTAGGCGACCACGTCGAGGCCGGTGTCGTTGCGGCCGCCATAGGTGAACACCCGCCAGCCGCCGCCGGCCCGCTTTGCGTCGATGGCCACCACCGTGGCCTGGGAGCCAAAGGTGTCGGCGCAGGCGCTGATCAGGTCGCGGTTCTCCACCGCGGCGGTGTTGATGGAGATCTTGTCGGCCCCGGCCAGCAGCAGCCGGCGGGCGTCCTCCACCTTGCGGATGCCGCCACCCACCGACAGTGGCATGAAACAGACGTCGGCTGTGCGGGCCACCACATCCAGGATGGTGCCCCGACCCTCGTGGCTGGCCGTGATGTCGAGAAACATCAGCTCATCGGCGCCGGCGGCGTCATAGATCCGCGCCTGCTCCACCGGATCGCCGGCATCGCGCAGAGACAGGAACTGAACGCCCTTCACCACGCGCCCGTCCTTTACGTCGAGACAGGGAATGACTCGGACCTTGAGCATCAGGCGGCCGCCGCAAGCGCCTCGGGCGGAGTGATGGCGCCGGTGTAGATCGCCCGGCCGAGCACCGCGCCGGCGATCGGCACGCCCGGCCGCGCCCGGATTTTGCGAATATCCTCGGCCGATGCCAGGCCGCCGGCTGCGATCACCGGGATGGAGACGGCGTCGGCGATGGCGCCGAACACATCGACGTTGAAGCCCAGCAGGGCGCCGTCGCGGTCGATGTCGGTGATGATCAGGGCCGCAACGCCGGCATCCTCGAAGCGACGGGCCACGGTGACGGCGTCGAGGTCGGAGTCCTCCGTCCACCCCTGCACCGCCACCTTGCCGCCGCGCACGTCGACGCTGACGGCGATCTGCTCCGGCCAGCGCCGGGCGGCCTCGCGCACCACCTCTGGCTCGCGCACCGCCACCGTGCCGAGGATCACCCGGCTGACCCCGGCCTCAATCCAGCGCTCGATGTCGGCGAGGGAACGGATGCCGCCGCCCAGCTGGATCGGCACGGAGACCGCCGACAGGATGGCCTCCACCGCCGCGGCGTTCACCGCCTTGCCCTGCACCGCCCCGTTCAGGTCGATGACATGGATCCAGTGGAAGCCGTCGGCGACGAACTTGCGCGCCTGGTCGGCGGGATTGGCGTTGAACACGGTGGCCTTGTCCAGGTCGCCGCGCAGCACGCGCACGCACTGGCCGTCCTTCAGGTCGATGGCGGGATAGAGGATCATGGCTTCCACTCCAGGAAACGGGCCAGAAGCGCAAGCCCCGCCGCCTGGGACTTTTCCGGATGGAACTGCACGCCCGCCATATTGTCCCGCGCCACGGCCGCGGGAATTCTGCCGCCGTGATCGGTCCAGGCGATGACATCAGCATGATCGTCGGGAAAGAATGCAAAGGAATGGGTGAAATACATGGGGGTTTCTTCAGCGACCCCGGCCAGGATCGGGTGGCCGCCCATTCCAACCAGCCCGTTCCAGCCCATGTGCGGCACCTTGGCCGCTGGATCGGCGGGCTCAATCCGGCGCACCTCGCCGCCAATCCAGTCGAGACCTGGGGTGGACCCGAACTCCAGTCCGCGGGCGGCCATCAGCTGCATGCCCACGCAGATGCCCAGGAACGGTGCGCCGCGGACGCGCACCGCCTCCGTCATCGCTTCAATCAGGCCTGCGCGCTCCAGCAGGTGGTCATGGCAGGCGGCGAAGGCGCCGACACCTGGCAGCACGATGCGGTCGGCGCTCGACACCGTCGTCGGGTCGCTGGTCACGACGATTCTCGCGGCTACGTCGTGGTCCTGGGCCGCCTTCACCAGCGCCTTCTCGGCTGAGCGAAGGTTGCCCGACCCGTAGTCGATCAGGGCGACGCTCTGCATACGGATTTTCCTACAGGACGCCTTTGGTGGACGGCGCCTGGCCCAAGGTCTTGGGATCGAGCTCCACCGCCATACGCAGGGCGCGGGCCAGGGCCTTGAAGCCGCTCTCGGCGATATGGTGGGAGTTCTCGCCGTACAGGGTCTCCAGATGCACGCAGGCGCCCAGGTTCAGCGCGAAGGCGTGGTGGAACTCCTTGAACAGCTCAGTGTCCATCTCGCCCACCTTCGGGCGCACGAAATTGACCCGCCAGATCAGGTAGGGACGATTTGAGAGGTCTAGGGCGCAGCGGGTCAGGGTCTCGTCCATGGGTATATAGGCGTGGCCGAACCGGCGGATGCCCTTGAACCCGTCCAGGGCCTTGGCGATCGCCTGGCCGAGGACGATGCCCGTGTCCTCCACCGTGTGATGCATGTCGATGTGCAGATCGCCCTTGGTCTGGATCTCCATGTCGATCCCGCCGTGGCGGGCGAAGCTCTCCAGCATATGGTCGAAGAAGCCGACCCCGGTGGAAATTTTCGACGCACCGGTCCCGTCCAGGTCCACGCGGACACGGATCTGGGTTTCCTTGGTGTCGCGGAGCACCTCCGCCTGGCGTGTCATGACGGCGGTCCTAAAGTCCGTTGGCGGCGGCTAGGTCCTTCAACGAGACCTGTGGCCGAGGGCCATAGTGGGTGATCACCTCGCCGGCCGCCAGTGCGCCCAGCCGGCCGCAGTCGCCCAGGTCGCGGTCCTGGGCCAGGCCCAGCAGGAAACCGGCGGCGTACTGGTCGCCGGCGCCGGTGGTGTCGATAACCTTCTCAACCGGGAAGGCGTCAATCATATGAATCTCGCCGTTGCCGACGATCACCGATCCCTTCTCGGAACGCGTCACCGCGCCGATCAGGGGCAGGTCGCGCACCGCCGCCAGGGCGACATCGAAATCGTCAGTCTCGAACAAAGAAGTGACTTCAGAGTGGTTGGCGAACAGGACGTCCACCTGGGTCTCGATGAATTCCAGCAGGGCTGCGCGGTGGCGGTCGACCACGAAGGGGTCGGAAAGGGTGAAGGCCAGCAGCCGCCCGTTGGACCGGGCCAAGGCGGCGGCCTTGGCGAAAGCCGCGCGGGCCTCCGGCGGATCGAACAGATAGCCTTCGAGGTAGATGATCTTGGAGCATTCGATCAGTTTGACGTCCACATCGTCGGCGGTGAGGGAATTTGAGGCGCCCAGGAAGGTGGCCATGGTCCGCTGCCCCTCGGGCGTGACATTGATCAGCGAGCGCGCGGTCGCGGGCCCGCCCTTCAGCGGCGGGGTGTCGAAGCCGGCGCCGATGGCGCGCATGTCATGGGCGAACACCTTGCCCAGCTGGTCGTCAGCCACCTTGCCGATGAAGGCGGCCCGTCCGCCCAGGCTGGCGACGCCGGCGATCGTGTTGGCCGCAGATCCCCCGGAGGCTTCCACGCCCGCGGCCATCTTCGCATAGAGGCGTTCGGCCCGTGCTTCGTCGATCAGGGTCATGGCGCCCTTGGCCAGATCCTCAGAGGTCAGGAACGCGTCCGTCGCCGGCGCGATCACGTCGACAATGGCGTTGCCGATGGCTGCGACGTCGTAGAGGTCTGGCATGGCTCAAGTTTCCGTATGGAGACAAGGCCTCGCGTACAGCCAAACCCGTTAAGGGGCAATGTGCGCGGCGATCATCCCGCCAGCGTGGCCCGCGCAGGGCAGAGATCAGCGATGGCGCACTCGTCGCACTTGGGCCGGCGCGCTACGCAGGTATAGCGGCCATGCAGGATCAGCCAGTGGTGGGCGCGGGTCAGATACGGCTCCGGTACGATCGCCATCAGGTCGTCCTCGACCAGATCCGGCGTCTTGCCCTTGGAAAGGCCGAGGCGATGGGCCACCCGAAAAACGTGGGTGTCAACGGCGATGGCCGGCTCGACGCCCAGTTCGTTCAGCACCACGCTGGCGGTCTTGCGCCCGACGCCCGGCAGACGCTGCAGGGCCGCGCGGTCCAGGGGGACTTCGCCGCCGTGCTCATCGATCAGGATCTGTGACAGACGAATCACGTTCTTCGCCTTTGTGCGGTAGAGGCCGATGGAGGCGATGAAGCCGATCAGACCCGCTTCTCCCAGGGCCAGCATCGCGGCGGGGGTGTCGGCGACGGCGAACAGTTTTTCGGTGGCCTTGTTCACCGATTTGTCCGTGGCCTGCGCCGACAGGGCTACCGCCACCACCAGGGTGTAGGGGTTGCGGTAGTCCAGCTCCGTGCGCGGGTCGTCATCGAGAGTCTTCAACCGCTCGAAGATGGTTTCGATGCGCGCCCGTTCGGCGGGGCGCGCGCGTTTTTTCGTGGGCGAGGCGGTCTTGGCCATGATTTCGACCTTTGCCTGTCCCACGGCGCTTCGCCAAGCGCGCAGGATTGTTTATAGGAGTCGGCATGAGCGCGGCCCTTTACATGGACGCGGTGATCACGCCCAACCGCTCGCTGTCTGAGCGCGGGGCGATCACCCTCATCACCGTTGTGACGGTGCTGAACTGCGCCTCGGCGGCGGTGTTCGCCCTCATGGGCGCCAATCTGATTCCATTTTTCCTGGCCGCCGATGTGATCGCCGTGGCCGTGGCTATCGCCGCCAGCTTCCATGCGGCCAGGCAGGTGGAGCGGGTGCAGGTCACCGCCCGCGACGTGCGTATCATCTATGAAACGCCCAAATGGACCCGCGTGGTGTGGGAATCTCCGACCGCCTTCACCCGCGTCGTGCCGGAGGTGGAAGACGAGCGGGTGGTGGGGTTGCAACTGGCGCTCTCCGGTAGGGCCGCGCCGGTGGCCGCCGCCCTCAGCCCGCCCGAACGCGGAGAATTCGCCAAGGCGCTGCAGCGGGCCATCGCTGCGGCCCGGCGGGAACGGACCTGAACGTTCCTACAGGATGTAGCGTGACAGATCGGCGTCGCCAGCCAGCTCGCCCACCCGTTCGGCCACATAGTCCGCATCCACGGTGACGGTCTCGCCAGAGCGGTCGCCGGCGGTGAAGCTCAGGGGCTCGAGCACCTTTTCGAGGATGGTCTGCAGCCGGCGCGCGCCGATGTTCTCCACCGAACTGTTCACGGTGACGGCGGCGTCGGCCATGGCGTCGATGGCGGCTTCGGTGAATCTCAGATCCACGCCCTCGGTGGCCAGCAACGCCTGGTGCTGGCGGATCAGGTTCGCTTCCGGCTCCACCAGGATGCGCCTCAGGTCGTCGCGGGTCAGCGCCTTCAACTCCACCCGGATCGGCAGGCGGCCCTGCAACTCCGGCAACAGGTCTGATGGCTTGGCCACATGGAATGCGCCGGACGCGATGAACAGGATATGGTCAGTCTTCACCGGCCCATGCTTGGTGGCCACCGTTGTGCCCTCGATGAGCGGCAGCAGGTCGCGCTGAACACCCTCGCGCGAAATGTCGGCGCCGGCGCGGTCAGCGCGGCTGGCCACCTTGTCGATCTCATCCAGGAACACGATGCCCTGGTTTTCGGCCAGGTCGACGGCTTCATGGGTGAGCGCCTCCTGGTCCACCAGTTTGTCGCTCTCCTCGGCCAGCAGGGGGGCGTGGGCGGCGGCCACCGTGGTTTTCACGGTCTTGGTGCGTGCGCCGAAAGCCTTGCCAAACATGTCGCCAAGATTGAGCATTCCCACCGACGCGCCCGGTTGGCCGGGAATCTCGAAGCCCTGCAGGGGTGAGGCGTGGTCGGCGAAGCTGATCTCCACCTCGCGGTCGTCCAGTTCGCCGGCGCGAAGCTGCTTACGGTAGGATTCGCGGGCGGCGGAAGCCGCCGGGCCGGCCAGGGCGTTAAGGATTCGCTCCTCCGCTGCGGCCTCGGCCTTGGCGCGCACCGAGGCGCGGCGCTTTTCGCGGACCATCAGTATGGCGCTTTCCACCAGGTCGCGGATGATCTGTTCCACGTCGCGGCCCACGTATCCCACCTCGGTGAACTTGGTGGCCTCGACCTTCAGGAAAGGCGCCTGGGCGAGTCTGGCCAGCCGGCGCGCGATCTCGGTCTTGCCGACGCCTGTGGGCCCGATCATCAGTATGTTCTTGGGCGTCACCTCATCTTGCAGGTCTGCGGGCACGCGGCGGCGGCGCCAGCGGTTGCGCAGGGCCACGGCGACTGCGCGCTTGGCCGCCTGGTGGCCCACGATGTAGCGGTCGAGCTCAGAAACAATCTCGCGGGGTGTGAATTCGGTCATGAGGTTCTAGAGCCGCTCCACAGTGAGCTCGCGGTTGGTGTAGACGCAGATGTCGGCGGCGATCGACATAGCCTTGCGCGCCACGTCCTCGGCGGAGAGGTCGGACTCCATCAGCGCCCGCGCCGCCGCCAGGGCGTAATTGCCGCCGGAACCAATGGCCGCCACACCGAATTCCGGCTCCAGCACGTCGCCGACGCCGGTAACCGTGAAGATGGCGGACTTATCGGCGACGATCAGCATGGCTTCCAGGCGGCGCAGATAGCGGTCGGTGCGCCAGTCCTTGGCGAGGTCGACACAGGCCCGGGCCAGCTGTTCCGGGTACTGTTCGAGCTTGGTCTCCAGGCGCTCGATCAAGGTGAAGGCGTCGGCGGTGGCGCCGGCGAACCCCGCCAGCACCCGGCCCTCCGCCAGTTTGCGCACCTTGCGGGCGTTGCCCTTGACGATGGTCTGGCCCATGGAAACCTGGCCATCCCCGGCGATAACGGTCTGCGCCCCCTTGCGTACGGCGAGAATGGTGGTCCCATGCCAATCGGGGAAAGTTGTCGCGCTGGTCATCAGCGCGAGATGGCGAGGCGACCCCGCGAGGTCAAGGCGGATGATGTTTTCGGAACAGGAAGTCGAGCGCTACGCCCGCCACCTGGTCCTGCGCGAGATCGGCGGGCCGGGGCAGCAGGCGCTGAAGGCGGCCAGCGTGCTGGTGGTGGGTGCGGGCGGCCTGGGCGCGCCCGCGTCGCTCTATCTGGCCGCGGCGGGCGTCGGCCGCATCGTGCTGGTGGATCCCGACGTCGTGGACCGCTCCAACCTGCAGCGCCAGGTGCTCTACGCCGAGGCTGACATCGGCGCGGCCAAGGTGGATCGGGCCGCGGCGCGGCTGTCGGCGCTGAACCCGCATGTGACCATCGATCCGGTGCGGGCGCGGCTGGACGAGTCCAATGCGGGGGCGCTGATGCGCGGCGTTGACCTGGTGCTGGACGGCACCGACGATTTCCGAGTCCGTTTCTGCGTCAACGCCGCCTGCCTGGCCGAGGGCAAGATCCTGGTCTCAGGCGCCATCGGGCGTTGGACCGGGCAGGTGGGGGTGTTCGCGGCCAGACCCTGTTATCGCTGCCTGGTGCCGGAGATCCCGCCAGACGCTGAGACCTGTTCAGCCGTGGGCGTGGTGGGCGCCCTGGCCGGGGTGATCGGGTCGATGATGGCCCTGGAGGCGGTGAAGGTGATCACCGGCGCCGGCGAGCCCCTGGCGGGCCGCCTGCTTATCTATGACGGCCTGGCCGGGGAGACCCGCACCGTGCGCATCGGCGCCGATCCGCACTGCGCGGCCTGTGGCGGCGATAAGGCTTAGACGTCCACCTCGGCGTCCAGGGCGTTTTCCTGGATGAATTCTCGCCTGGGCTCGACCAGGTCGCCCATCAGGCGGGTGAACATGGAATCGGCGTCGTCGGCGTGGTTGACCCGCACCTGCAGCAGGGTGCGGGCGTCGGAGTCCAGGGTGGTTTCCCACAGCTGCTCCGGGTTCATCTCACCCAGGCCCTTGTAGCGCTGGATGGCCAGGCCACGGCGACCGGCCTCCATCACCGCATTGCACAGGTCGATAGGACCCCGAACGGTGGTGGCGCGGTCGCGGCGGGTGAAGGTGGCCGGAGTGGCGAAGCTCTTGGCCATGCCTTCGGTTCGCTCGGCCAGGCGCCGGGCGTCGGCGGCGTGCAGCAGCAGCTCGTCCAGCACCACCCTTTCGGACACCCCGCGCTTGACCCGGGAGAACACATAACCGCCAAGCGGGCTGGTTTCGCCGCTCCAGGCGCCGTCGCCCTCCTCGGCGTAGAGGTCCAGGCGGCGGGCGGCGGCGGCGATGTCGCCGTTTTCGCCCAGCAGACCCGCCAGAGCGGCCTGTTCCACCGCGAAGGCCGGGGCGCGGGCCGCAAGTCGCTCCACATTGGCCTTGGCGCCCCGGGCGCTCATCACCAGGGACAACAGGTCGCGCCCGGCCAGAGCTTCGCCGGAACCCAGGCTCAGCACCGCCCCGTCCACGCCTTCGTCGATCAGGTAGGTCTCCATCTCCGCCTCGTCCTTGAGGTAGCGAGAGGCCTTGCCCTTGGTGGCCTTATAGAGCGGCGGCTGGGCGATATAGAGGTAACCGCGCTCGATCACCTGGGGCATCTGCCGGAAGAAGAAGGTGAGCAGCAGGGTGCGGATGTGGGCGCCGTCCACGTCGGCGTCGGTCATCACCACGATCTTGTGGTAGCGGATCTTCTCGATATCGAAGTCGTCGCGGCCGATGCCGGCGCCCAGGGCGGTGATCAGGGTGCCGATCTGGTCGGAGCCCAGCATGCGGTCGAACCGGGCCCGCTCCACATTGAGGATCTTGCCGCGCAGGGGCAGCACCGCCTGATTCTCGCGATTGCGGGCCTGTTTGGCCGAACCGCCGGCGGAATCGCCCTCCACCAGGAAGATCTCCGACTTGGCCGGGTCCTTTTCCTGACAGTCGGCCAGCTTGCCGGGCAGGGAGGAGATGTCGAGGGCGGTCTTGCGGCGGGTGAGATCGCGGGCCTTGCGGGCGGCCTCCCGGGCGGCGGCGGCCTCGGCAATCTTCTGCACCACCAGCTTGGCCTCGGTGGGGTGTTCCTCGAACCACTGGCCGAGGCCTTCGGAGACCAGGCCCTCGACGGCCGGGCGCACCTCGGAGGAGACCAGCTTGTCCTTGGTCTGGGAGGAGAACTTGGGGTCCGGCACCTTCACCGACAAGACGCAGGTCAGCCCCTCGCGGGCGTCTTCGCCGGACAGGCTGACCTTCTCGCGCTTGGTGGCGCCGGAGCTTTCCGCATATCCGGTGATGATCCGGGTCAGCGCCGAGCGGAAGGCCGCCAGGTGGGTGCCGCCATCTCGCTGGGGAATGTTGTTGGTGAAGCAGAGCACATTCTCGTGGTAGCCGTCGTTCCACCACAAGGAGAGGTCGATCTGCACCGTGTCGCGCTGGCCGCGGATGACGATGGGCGCCTTGAGAAGGCCGGTCTTGGCCTTGTCCAGGTGGCGGACGAATTCCTCCACCCCGCCCTCATAGCTCATCACCTCTTCGAAGGGTTCGGCGTTGCGGTGGTCCTTCAGCCAGATGGTCACGCCGGAATTCAGGAAGGCCAGCTCCCGCAAGCGGTGTTCGAGCGTCTTGAGATCGAATTCCACCCCGGTGAAGGTGTCCGTCGACGGCAGGAAGGTGACCTCGGTGCCGGAAAGCGGTTCGCCGTTCTCACGCGTGGGCGCGATCCCGGTCTCGGCCAGGGGGGCGACCGGATCGCCGTGGCGGAACTCCATCTCGTAGCGCCGGCCCCCGCGGTAGATGCGCAGCTTCAGCCATTGCGACAGGGCGTTGACCACCGACACGCCCACCCCATGCAGGCCGCCGGAGACCTTGTAGGAGTTCTGGTCGAATTTCCCGCCGGCGTGCAGCTGGGTCATGATGACCTCTGCGGCCGAGACCCCCTCGCCCTCATGCATGTCCACAGGGATTCCGCGGCCATCATCGGTGACGGTGACCGAACCGTCGGCGTTGAGGATCACCTCCACCCGGCTGGCCCAGCCGGCCAGGGTCTCGTCGATGGCGTTGTCCACCACCTCATAGACCATGTGGTGCAGGCCCGAGCCGTCGTCGGTGTCGCCGATGTACATGCCCGGGCGCTTGCGCACCGCATCCAGGCCTTTCAGCACCTTGATGGAATCAGCGCCGTATTCGGCCTGGCCGTTAGACTCGATCTCGGGGTCTTCGGAGGGTGTCATTACGCGTCCAATGGGGCGAATCCCGAGGCGTCCACACGGATGCCCTGGGCGCGGCCCTGCAAGTCTTCAAACAGCTGCTCGTCCGTGCCGGTCAGGAACGCCTGCAGGCCGAGGGCCGAGATTTCGTCGAACAGCGCCGCTCGCCGTCTGCGGTCGAGATGCGCTGCGACTTCGTCCAGCAACATTATAGGGTTCGGGGCTGATTCTGCACGCGAAAGACGCGCCGCCTGGGCCAAAACCAGGTTGAGGATCAGGGCCTTCTGCTCGCCGGTGGAGCATTCTCCCGCCGGTCGGTCTTTTTCGGCGTGCCAGACCGCCAGATCGCCTCGGTGGGGGCCGGTCAAAGCCCGGCCGGCGGCGGCGTCGCGGTCCCGCGCTGCGGCCAGGGCGCGGGCCAATCGGGCGTCGATCTCGGCTGATTCGGCGCCGCCCAGCGCCATCTGCTCCCACTCGCCGGTCAGCGAAAGGCGGGCCTGCGGAAACGGCCGTTCGCCGCGCCCATCGATCTCGGCCTGCAGGGCGGTGAGCGTGCGGGCCCGGCCGGCGGCCAGGGCCGCGCCGGACTCGGCCATGCGGGCCTCCAGAGCGCTCAGCCAGGCGGCGTCGGCGGGGCCGTCGGTGAGCAGGCGAGTGCGCTCGCGCATGGCCCGGTCATAGGCGCCGGCGTGGGCGGCGTGGGCCGGTTCGCCGGCGAAGGTCAGCCGGTCGAAGAATCGCCGCCTGTCGCCGGCCGCCTCCACGAACAGGCGGTCCTGGGCGGGCGTCAGCCACACCTGACGCTGATAGTCGGCCAGGCGGCCAGGGGGAACCGGCTCGCCCTCCAGCCGCACGGACCGTCGCGCGGCGCCCGCCGCCTCGACGCCGGTCCCCAGCCGGACCGGTTCGCCATCGGCCTGCGTCACCGCCGCTACCGCCCAGGCGCGGCCTGAAGTCTCGCCGGCCATCCGCCGACCGAGCTCGGCCTGGGACGCCCCGCGCAGGCCGCGGCCGGGGGTGAGCAGACTTATCGCCTCCAGCAAGTTGGTCTTGCCCGCCCCGTTGGGGCCGGTCAGCACCACCGCGCGTCCGTCCAGGGCCAGGTCGGCGCGGGCGTAGGAGCGGAAGTCGGTCAGGGTGAGACGGGTGAGGGCGGTGCGCACGGCGGTCTTCTACAGGGTTTCGCCCCCTTAGCGCAGGCGTGATTGCGCGCCGCCGCCGCCCCGCTAATGTGGCCGGCCAGGAGGACGCGCCCGTGATGCATCTGGTGTTCAGCGCCTGGCTGGCGGCCTCGGCTGCGGGCGGCGTCCAATGGCTGAAACAGCCGACCCCCGAACTGATGCAGGAATTCTATCCGGTGGCCGCCGAACTGGTGCGGCTGTCCGGCCGCGCGGTTTTGCGCTGCGAAGTCAGCGTCGAAGGGCGGGCGGAGGCCTGCGCGGTGACGGCCGAGACGCCTGCGGGCTTGGGCTTCGGCGCGGCGGCCCAGCACCTGACGCCGGCGTTCCGCTTCAAGCCGGCGCGGCTGAACGGCAAACCCGCGCGGGGCGAGGTCACCATTCCGATCCGCTTTTCCTTGCCGCCTGACCCCAAAGAGGCGGTGGGCCGGGCCTATCGGCCGCCCCCGGCGACGCCGCGCCAGCTGGAGCTGGCCCGAAAGCTGGCCGTGCGCGGGGACTATGCCGCCAAAATGGCCCAAGACCTGCGCAAGGGCGTGGAGACGGAGGTCCACGCCCGCGACGAGATGCGCGAGGACCCCGCCCTGCGCGCCGAGGCGGCGGCGGCGGTGCGCTCTGCGACGGAAGCGGTGATCGCCGATCTCAACGAAGTGGTGGCGATCTCCCTGGCCGGCGCGTTCAGCGAGCCGGAGCTGGAGGCGCTGATCACCGCGCCCGATGCGGCGCTGAAACGCAAGCTGGAAAGCCGCCGCAAGCGGATCGATCCCGACGGGGTGGCCGCGGCCCTGTCGGTGCGGCTGACCGATGCGGCGCGGGCGGCGTTCTGCAAGGGGCGGGAGTGTGGGGATGGGGTGACGGCGGGGGGACGTTAAATCGGGTTGCGGAAAAGCGTGCGGAACGACCCCATGCGCAGTCTCGTCAAGTGTTTTTCTGGGGGGTGCGACGGGATTTGACGGGGGAGTGAATCACCAACCGCCGTTGACGCTCGCCCATCGACCATCAAGTCCGCTCATCCCCGCCTGCGCGGGGAAGTGCGGATATGAGTAAGACTCAACGGTGGCGGCAAAGGTTGATCCCGCTTCCGCAGAGAGCGAAGGGTGCGCCAAGGTGCTGATGAACCCCGCAGGGCTCCCCCTAGACCCTCAGCGGCATCAGTACGTACTGCACATCCGCGTCGCTGGGATCCAGAACCAGGGCCGGGTCGTTGGGCCCGCCGAAGCGGAATTCGGCCAGGGGGGCGCTGATCTGGTCGGTGACGTCGAGGAGGTAGCGGGCGTTGAAGGACAGTTCGAAAGCCTCGCCGGCATAGTCGACCTCGATCTCCTCCACCGCCTGGCCGGCCTCCATGTTGCGCACGGTGAGGATCACCCGGCCGGGCTCGATGGCCATGCGCACCGAGCGGCTCTTCTCCGCCGAGATTGTGGCGACCCGGTCGACGGCTTTGGCGAACAGCTGGTTGTCCACCATCATCACCCGCTGATTGTCCTTGGGGATCACCCGGGCGTAGTCGGGGAAATTGCCGTCGATCACCTTGGATGTGAGCGCCGCGCCGCCGAATTCGAAGCGCACTTTCTGGGGGCTGAGCTGCAGGTCCACCTGTTCGCCGGCGTCGTCCAGCAGGCGGCGGGCTTCCGCCACGGTCTTGCGCGGCACGATGACGCCGGGGGAGCCCACGGCGCCCTCCGGCGCGGCCATTTCGGCCAGGGCCAGCCGGTGACCGTCGGTGGCCACGGCGCGGAGCTTGGAGACGCCGCCCTCCACCACCGTGTGCAGGTAGAGGCCGTTCAGATAGTAGCGGGTCTCCTCGGTGGAGATGGCGAAGCGGGTCTTGTCCATCAGCCGGATGAGGTCGCTGACGTCGACGCCCAGGCGGTTGGACAGGCCCTCGGAGCTCATCACCGGGAAATCCCCCGCGGGCAGCACCGGAAGGGAGAAGCGCGAGCGGCCGGCGGCGACGATCAGCCGCGGGTCCTCGCCGGTGAAGGAAAGCGACACATCCGCCCCCTCGGGCAGCTTGCGCACGATCTCATAGAGGGTATGGGCCGGCGCGGTGATCTGGCCGGCCTGGTCAACCTGGGCCGGGGCCGAATCGATGATCTCCAGGTCCAGGTCGGTGGCGGAGAACACCAGCCGATCGCGTTCGGCGCTCAACAGCACATTGGACAGGATCGGGATGGTGTTGCGCCGCTCAACCGCGCTCTGGACGTGTCCCAACGCCTTCATCAGCGCCGCACGTTCAATGGATAACTTCATTGCGTCCTGTCCGACCTTCGCGCGCAAGCCGCGACCGTTCGCGTGCTGCGCCCCCCGAAGAGGAGGGACTTGGGACATTACCTATTTTCCGCACGTCGGGAAGAGGCCCAGTGCACGGCGCGGTGTTCAGGCCTTGCGGTCGACCGATCCGCCCGGCTCATCGCCTTCGCCACCGGCGTAGGGATTTGCCTGGGCGGACTCCGGTGCGGTTGATTCGCCGGCGGTCTTGGGGGCCACCACCACCATCGCCGGGCGCACGATGCGACCGAACAGCTCGTAGCCGGGTTGCAGCACCTGCACGATGCCGCCGCCGGGCACGTCCTCGGCCGGTTGTTCCATCATCGCCTGGTGGAAGTTGGCGTCGAACTTTTCGCCCCTGCCGGGTTCGACGCGCTTGAGGCCATTGCGTTCGAAGGCGCCCTGCAGCTCCTTCTCGGTCATCTCCACCCCGATCACGAAGTTCTTCACCACGGTCTCGGCGTTCTGAGGCGTGGCGGCCAGGGCCCGGGCCAGGTTGTCGGCGACGCCCAAGAGGTCGCGGGCGAACTTGGTGATGGCGTAGGCGCGGGAATCATTGACCTCCCGCTCAGCGCGCCGCTTGGTGTTCTCGGCTTCGGCGGCGAAGCGCAGCACCTGCTCCTTCAGCCCTGCGGCCTCGGCGCGCAGAGCCTCAATTTCGTTCACGGCGGCGTCGGCTACGGCCTGGGAAAGCTCTTCGGCCTCGGTCTGTTCGTCGGACATCGTCTTCCTGGTCAAATTACGAGCGCATCACCTGGCCAAGCACGCGGGCGGTGTAGTCCACCAGCGGTATGATCCGGGCGTAGTTCAGACGGGCGGGGCCAATGACGCCGATAGCGCCTAACACCCGCTGGTCGCCGCTCATATAGGGCGCCGCAACCACAGCGGAACCCGAAAGCGAAAACAGACGGGTTTCTGCGCCGATGAAAATGCGCACGCCCTCGCCTTCGCGCACCCCGTCGAGCAGGGTGATCAGTTGTTCCTTCTGCTCCAGATCCTCGAACAGCATGCGCACCCGTTCCAGGTCCTCGATCGCCTGGGGTTCGCCCAAAAGGTTGGCGCGGCCGCGCACGATGAGGGCGCGGTCCTGGTCTGCGCCACCGGACCAGGCGGCCAGTCCATCCTCCACCAGCCGCGCTGCGGTTGCGTCGAGCTCCTGGCGGGCCTTGTCGAGGTCGGCGCGCAGGGCCGCCCGCGCCTCGCCCACCGTGCGGCCCATCATGCGGGCATTGAGGAAGTTGGAGGCTTCCATCAGCGCCGAGGGGGTAACGCCGGCGGACAGGCGAATCAGCCGGTTCTCCACCGACCCGTCGTCGAACACCATGATCGCCAGCGCCCGGTCGGGGCCCAGGGCCACAAACTCCACGTGGCGAACCCCGCCGTCCCGCACCGGCGCCACCACCACGCCGGCGCCCCGGGCGAGGCCCGAGAGGATGACGCTGGCTTCATTGAGGGCGTCTTCGAAGTTGCGGCCATGGGCGTGCAGGCGCGCCTCGATGTCGCGGCGGTCGTCCTCGGCGATGTCGCCAACCTCCAACAGACCGTCGACGAACAGACGCAGGCCCGCATGGGTCGGCAATCGGCCGGCGCTCACATGCGGCGCTCCCAGAAGGCCCAGCTGGGTCAGGTCCTGCATGGTGTTGCGGATCGAGGCCGCCGACAGGGCCAGTCCGCCTTTGGAGAGCGTGCGTGAGCCCACCGGCTCGCCGGTGTCCAGATAGGACTCCACCACGCGGCGAAAGATTTCCCGCGCGCGCTCGTCGAGCTCGCTAAGGGTCGGGCCTCTGGTGAACAGGGGGCTGGTCAAGTCGTTCGGCGGCGTCACATCCAAGCGGCCATGGACGGGCCGCACGGATGATAGGATAAGCGCGGCCCCGCCCGGCGCAAGCCGCCCTGAACCGGAGATTGACATGCGGCCTTCCGAACGCGCCCCCGACATCCTGCGCCCCGTCACCCTGGAGACCGGGGTCAACCGCTATGCGGAGGGCTCCTGCCTGGTCTCTTTCGGCCACACCAAGGTGCTGGTCACCGCCAGCCTGGAGGAGCGGGTGCCCCCGTTCCTGCGCGGCCGCGGCCAGGGCTGGGTGACCGCCGAATACGGTATGCTGCCCCGGGCCACCCACACCCGCGGCGACCGCGAGGCGGCCAAGGGCAAACAGAGCGGCCGCAGCCAGGAGATCCAGCGGCTGATCGGCCGGTCTCTGCGTGCGGTCACCGACATGAAGGCGCTGGGTGAGCGCCAGATCAGCGTCGACTGCGACGTGATCCAGGCCGACGGCGGCACCCGCACCGCCGCGATTACCGGCGCCTGGGTGGCGCTCCGCCTCGCTACCCGCTACCTGCTGGCCGAAGGCGTGATCAAGACCGACCCAATCCTGGACCAGGTGGCGGCGATTTCCTGCGGGGTGTTCGACAACGTCCCGGTCCTCGACCTTGACTACGAGGAGGACTCCAACGCCGAGGCCGACGCCAACTTCGTGCTCACCGGCGCCGGCGACATTGTCGAGATCCAGGCCACTGGCGAGAAGCGCGGCTTCACTCAAGGAGAGTTCGAGGCCCTGTTCGCCCTGGCGCGCGGCGGCATCACCGAACTCTGCAGCTTCCAGCGGGCGGCCGTGGGCGGATGAGCGAGGGCGAGGGTGATTTCGTCTACGACGAAGCAACGGGCGAATGGGTTTCGGCCGGCGACCTTGCCGCGAGGACCGCCGCGGCGGGTCGGACAGAGGTTCGTGACGCGCTGGGAACCCAGCTTTCGGATGGCGACAGCGTCACCCTGATCAAAGACCTCAAGGTCAAGGGGGCTGGCCAGACACTCAAGCGCGGGACGGTGATCAAGTCCATCCGCCTCACCGGCGACGACCAGGAAATCGACTGTCGGTACGAGGGAATCAAAGGCCTCGTCCTCCGCGCGGAATTCGTCAGGAAGAGTTAGGCGCGCGCCTCAGGCAAGCGCTCACCCCCGGGCCGGGCAAAGATCGCCAAAGCGGCCGCGCATAGTCCATTTGCACCTGTCGGGCGGCTGTTGAGTCATGGCTTGTGCGTCCCCTGGGCTGGATCAGGGGACTTAGATGGCCACCGTAACGTACAACGTGCCTGCGGGCGCGATCACCTACAACGACATCGCACTGCTGAAGCTGGTCTCCGCGCAGATCGTCACAGTCAGCGCCACGACGTTTCACGTGCGCACCACGGTCACCGGCGCAATCTCGGGGACCTTGGACACCACCATGACCGGCAATTTCGATCTGCTCGGCGGCGCGCCGGTGGGGGGTGTGATCACCGGGCTCCGCGCGGATTTCAACGGCCAGACCCTGCTTGACCTGTCCAACTTCAGCCTGCCCTACGGCAACCTGGGTCAGGCGGCCGACCTGGACGGTCTGATGGCGCTGATCCTCACCGGCAATGACTCTGTGGTGGGCGCGAACGTCGCCGAGATTCTGCAGGGGTTCACGGGCGTCGACAATATCTTCGGCGGTGGCGGCATCGACTTCATCAACGGCAACCAGGGCGACGACACGGTCAATGGGGGCGACGGGTTCGACATCGTCCGCGGCGGCAGGGACAACGACCTGATCCTGGGCGAGGCCGGCGACGACTGGCTGTCCGGCGATCGGGGTTCGGACACCCTGACCGGTGGCCTGGGGGCCGACATCTTCCACACTTTCAGCCAGGCCGGCCTGGACCGGGTCACCGACTTCAACCGCGCCCAGGGCGACCGGGTGATGGTCGATCCCGGAACCCAGTACACGGTGGCCCAGTCCGGCGCGGACGTGGTCATCGACATGGGCGGCGGGAATCAGATGGTGCTGGCCGGGGTGCAGATGTCGGCGCTCACCGGCGACTGGATCTTCGGGGCTTAGCAGGGGCGGCGGTCTAGCCTGCCCGCGGGGCCTCCATGGGCTCCGGTTCGAACGCCAGCAGGTCGCCGGGCTGGCAGTCCAGTTCGCGGCACAGGGCGTCCAGAGTGGAGAAGCGCAACGCCTGCGCCTCTCCGGACTTCAGGATGGCCAGGTTGGCCACGGTCACCCCCACCCGGTCGGCAAGTTCGGCTGGGGACATGCGCCGCTCCAGGAGCAGGCGGTCGAGCTGGATGCGGATCGGCATGGGCAAACCTCAGATGGTCAGTTCAGCCTCGCGGCGCAGGCGCGCGCCTTCCCGGAACACCTCGGCGAGCACGAACACGACCAGCACCGAAAACCAGGCGGTCAGGTTGAGCGACGGCTCCACCTGACGCACCCCATGCGGCATCCATGCGCTCAAGGCCACCACCAGATAGCGCACCAGCTCCAGCGCCGCGAGCGCCAGGCTGATGATCCGCAGGCGGCGCACATTGTCCGGGTGGAAGGGGTCGCCGGCGGTGAGGGTGGTGAATATCCGCCGCAGACGGTCGACGATGACCAGCACGCCCACGGCGTAAAGGCCGGCCGCCAGCAGGCCTCCCGCCAGCATCGGCGCGCTCATTCCGCCGGCCAGACGCGACATCAGGTCGCCGTCGAAGGCCAGCAGGATCGCCGCCAGGACCAGCAGGCCGATCGCGTCCAAGCCGACCCACAGGGCGGCGTAGACCACATCCAGGATGATCTTCAGCAGGCTCGACACCGAGCCCTGACCTAAGGCGCGCATGAGGTTGTCCCCTCCGTTCAGGCCGGGAGGATATGGCAGATGGGGTGAAATTGCCTCCCCCGCCACGGGGGCCTATGTGTCGGCCTCGTTCGGAGAGTTTCCCACATGCCGCTAAGGCTCGACCGCGGTGCGCGATTGGTCGTCGCCACACACAATCCCGGCAAGGCGCGGGAACTGGCGCAGATCCTGGAGAACCGCTTTCAACTGTTGAGCGCCGGCGAACTGGGGCTAGGCGAGCCTGAGGAGACCGAGGCCAGTTTCGTGGGTAACGCGCTCCTGAAGGCGCGGACGGCGGCCGACGCGTCGGGGCTGATCGCGCTGGCCGATGATTCGGGACTGTCCACGTCGGCGCTGGACGGCGCGCCCGGCATATTCTCCGCCCGCTGGGCGGGTCCGGACAAGGACTTCGGCCTGGCCATGCGTCACCTGGAGGAGCGCGTGACGCAATCGGGTCGGGATGATCCTTCCGCCTGGTTCACCTGTGCGCTGGCGGTGGCCTGGCCGAACGGACCGGCGGTGGTGGTGGAGGGCCGCATTGACGGGACGCTCACCTTCCCGCCCAGGGGCGAGCGCGGCTTCGGCTATGATCCGGTGTTCACGCCTGCGGGCGGCATCCTGACCTTCGGCGAAATGGACCCGACGGAAAAGGACGCCATCAGCCATCGGGCGCGGGCTTTCGCCAAGCTCAAGGCCGCGCTGTTTTGACAGCGCCGCTGGGCGTCTATGTCCACTGGCCCTATTGCGCGCGGATCTGCCCCTATTGTGATTTCAACGTCTATCGGGACCGCAACCAGCCGCTCAGGGCGGCGGCCCTTGTCCAGGCGATCGAAGACGACCTGGCGGCGCAGGCGGCGCTGATCGGACCGCGCGAACTGATCTCGATCTTCTTTGGCGGCGGCACGCCCTCGCTGATGGCGCCCGAAGCGGTGGCGGCGATCATCGGTCGCGCGCGCGCGCTTTGGCCGTCGGCGGGTGAGGTGGAGGTGAGCCTGGAGGCCAATCCCACCGACGCGGAGGCTGCGCGTTTCGCCGCCTTCGCCGACGCCGGCGTCAACCGCCTGTCGCTGGGGCTGCAGTCCCTGGACGACACGGCGTTGCGTTTCCTGGGACGCAACCACGATGCGGCGACCGGCCGCCGCGCGGCCTTGGCTGCGGTGCAGGCGTTTGGGCGGGTCTCCATCGACCTGATTTACGCACGGCCGGGCCAGACCGAAGCCGCCTGGCGCGCCGAGCTCGGCGCCGCCCTGGACCTGGGCGCTGAGCATGTTTCACCCTACCAGCTGACCATTGAGCCCGGCACCGCCTTCGAACTGTCAATGCGCCGCGGGCGCCTGGTTCCGCCCCACGAAGACCTGGCCGCCGACCTCTATGAGGCGACCCAGGCGGTTCTGGAAGCGGCGGGGTTCGAGGCCTATGAGGTCTCCAATCACGCCCGCGGCCCGTCGGCCCGCTCGCGGCACAACCTCGTCTACTGGACGGGCGCAGACTATGTGGGGGTTGGTCCTGGCGCCCACGGGCGGCTGACCCATGACCGCGTGCGCCACGCCACCGTCGCCGCCGCGCGACCGGATGACTACATGGCCAGTGTGCAGAACCATGGCGTGGGCTTCGCCAGTGAGGAGCTTCTGACCCCCGTCGAGGCCGCCCAGGAGCGACTGATCATGGGCCTGCGCATCGAGGCGGGGGTCGGCTTTGCGGAGTTGGCGGCGCTGGGTCTTTCGCCGACGCATGCGAAGGTGATGGAACTACGGGATCTGGGTCTGATCGCCGCCGACGATGAGCGGCTGCGCGTGACCCGGGCCGGCCGTCAGGTGCTGAACCGCATCGCCGGCGATTTGGCGGATGACGCCGCCTGACGCCTCAGGGCTCTTGCCACGGGCGGGGATACAGCGAACTTACGGACCATGGCCCAACCCGTCGCACCGCCCGCGCTATCCGACTCCCACCTGGCGGCCGGGCTCTATGTGGTCGCCACGCCGATCGGCAATCTGCGGGACATCACGCTCCGGGCCCTGGACGTGCTGGCCGGCTGCGACCTTGTGCTGGCGGAAGACACCCGGGTGACCGGCAAGCTGCTGGCCGCCTATGGGATCAAGGCGAAGCTGGCGAGGCACGACGAGCACGCCGCCGCCCGCGCCCGGCCCAGGGCCCTGAAGCTGTTGGCCGAGGGGGGACGGGTGGCGCTGGTATCGGACGCTGGCACGCCGCTGATCTCCGATCCCGGCTACCGGCTGGTGCGTGAGGCGGCCGAGCAGGGTGCGGCGGTCTATCCGATTCCCGGCGCTTCGGCCCTGCTGGCGGGCCTGGCGGCGGCGGGCCTGCCCACGGACCGGTTCCTGTTCGCCGGGTTCCCGCCGCCGAAGTCCGCGGCGCGGCGGGTTTTCTTCGCGGAACTGGCCGGCATCCGGGCCACCCTTGTGTTCTATGAGGGCGGCTCGCGGCTGGCGGCCAGCCTGGCCGACATGGCCGCGGTGTTCGGCCCCCGGGAGGCGGTGGTCGGGCGCGAACTCACCAAGCTCTACGAGACGGTGATTCGCGGACCCCTGGACGATCTGGCGGCGGACCCGCGCTTCGCCGCGCCCAAGGGGGAGATCGTCGTGCTGGTGGCTCCGGGCCGGGACGAGGCGGCGACGGCGGACGACGCCGATACCGCCTTGCTGGATGCGCTCACCCGCCTGCGTCCCACCGAGGCGGCCGCCGAGGTCGCCAAGGCCCTGGGGCTGCCCCGCCGCGACCTCTACCGCCGGGCGCTGGCGCTGAAGGATGCGGGGCGGTGAGCGGCCGCGACCGGCGCGCCATGGGGGCGGCGGCGCGGGCGGCCGGCCGGCGCGGCGAGATCTGGGCGGCGCTATGGCTGCTGGCCAAGGGCTATCGGATCCTGGGCTTTCGGCTGAAGACGCCCCAGGCGGAAATCGATCTGCTCGCCTTGCGCGGTGATGTGCTGGCGGTGGTGGAGGTCAAGACCCGCGCCACCCTGGAAAGCGCCCTGGCCGCGGTGAGCTATGACCAGCGTGAGCGGTTGCGCCGCGCGGGCGTGGCGCTGGCGGCTCGCCGCAAACGTCTGCAAGGCGCCACGGTGCGCCTCGATCTGATCGCGCTCGCGCCTGGCCGTCTTCCTAGGCATAGTCCGGACGCGTGGGGCGGGGCCTAAGCGGAGCAATGAGGCGGCGATGACCCGTGAGGAGGCCGAAGCGGTCCTAACCGCAGCCGGAGGGGCGGCGGACGGCGATTTTCCATTGATGGAAGCTGCCGTGGCCTGCGCGCTGCACGAAGATCCGGGCCGCGACGCCCAGGCCGCGCGGGACCTGGCGCAGGCCGGGGTCGACCGGTTGGCCCAGCGGTTGAAGGGCGAGTCCGCCGAAGAGGCCCTGGCCGAGGCCATGGCGGGAGACCTGCGGTTGGCCGGCGACGTGATGACTTATGAGCACCCGGACAACGCCGACATCATCGCCGTGGCCGAGCGGCGCAAGGGTCTGCCGGTGGCCCTGGGCGTCTATTATTTGCACGTGGGACGAAGCTGCGGCCTTGACCTGATGGGGGTGGATTTTCCCGGCCATTTCCTGCTGCGGATCGAGACCGCGGAAGGGCCGCTGGCCTTGGATCCGTTCAGCGAGGGCCGGGTCGTGTTGCCCTCAGAACTCACCCGGCGGGCGCTGCACGCCGGCCTGACGCCAGATGTGGCCGAACGGCTCGACCGACTGATGGCGCCGGTGAGCGACCGGGCGGTGCTGATCCGGCTGCAGAACAACATCTTCGCCCGTGCTCACAGCGCCCGGTCCTACGCGCGCGCCGAGCGGGCGGCCTTGCGCCGGGCGCTGATCGATCCCTCAGACCACCGGCCGTGGCTGGATGTGGCCGCCGCGCGGGAAGGGCAGGGAGCGCTGGCCGGCGCCATGCAGGCGCTATCCAAGGCCAGCGAGCTCGACGGCGGCGCGGCGCTTGCCGCCCGGGCGCAGCGGGAGCGGATGCGGTTGAAGCTGAACTGATGGCGCGGAATGCCCAGGCGCATTATGTGTCGCCCATCGCCGCAGGGAGTCCGCCATGTCGTTGAAGGTCGCCGTCCAGATGGATCCGCTCGAGGCGGCGAACATCGAGACTGACACCACCTTTCTGATGATGCTGTCGGCCCAGGCCCGCGGCCATAAGTTGTGGGTCTATACGCCGGACAAGCTCGCGCTGGAGGATGGAGTTCTGACCGCGCGCGGGCGGGCGGTGAACGTCCGATCCGAGCATGGCGCCCATGCGCAGTTTGGTTCCTGGGAACGTCGCGAACTGGCCCAGATGGATGTGGTGCTGCTCCGCCAGGACCCACCCTTCGACATGGCCTACATAACGACCACCCACTTCCTGGAGGCGATTCACCCGAAGACGCTGGTGGTGAACAATCCCGCCGAGGTTCGCAGCGCGCCGGAAAAACTGTTCGTCACCGGCTTTCCCGGCGTGCAGCCGCCGACCCTGGTGACCAGCGATCCCGAGGCGATCCTCGATTTCCGGGCCAAGCACGGGGACATGGTGCTGAAGCCCCTCTACGGCGGCGGCGGGTCCGGGGTGGTGCGTCTGTCGGCGGACGATCCCAACCTGGATGCGCTCCTGGAACTGCACGCCATGATCGGGCGCGAGCCGGTGATCGCGCAGAAGTTCATCCCGGCGGTATCCAAGGGCGACAAGCGGATCCTGCTGGTGGATGGCGAGCCGGTGGGCGCGATAAACCGGGTGCCTGCGGCGGGCCAGGTGCGGTCAAACCTGCGGGTCGGCGGGCGGGCCGAGGCGGTGGAGCTCACCGCCAGAGACAAGGAACTGTGCGCCACCATCGGTCCGGAACTCAAGCGGCGCGGTCTGCTGTTCGTGGGCATCGACGTGATCGGCGACTATCTCACCGAAATCAACGTCACCTCGCCAACGGGCGCGCAGCAGCTGAAGCGATTCACCGGGGTGGACGCCACCGAATTGCTCTGGACGCGGATCGAGGCGATCCGGGCCGGATAGGCGCCCGGCCGTGGCAAGACTTCGGCCTATGTCACGGATTTGCCTTCATTTCCCCAGTTGTTCCATATTTGTTCTTGATCTGAGCCGCTGAACCTGCTCACCTTGTGGATAGATTGGGCGGGTGCGCAGGAGATTGGCGATGGCCGCAAAGGTGGTCACCGTGGCCTTTCAAGGAGTCGATGCGCGCCGGGTGGACGTGGAAGTCCAGCTGGTGGGCGGCGATCCGGCCTTCATCCTGGTGGGGCTTGGCGACAAGGCGGTGGGCGAAAGCCGCGAGCGGGTGCGGGCGGCCTTCGCGGGTCTGGGCCTGGCCATGCCGCCCAAGCGGATTATCTGCAACCTCGCCCCCGCCGACCTGCCCAAGGAGGGCAGCCACTACGACCTGCCCATCGCCCTGGCGGTGATGGCGGTGATGGGCATCGTGCCGCCGGACGCCCTGATGGGCTGGGCCGCGGTGGGAGAGCTGTCGCTGGACGGACGAATCGTCGGGGTCACCGGCGCGTTGCCGGCCGCAGTGGCCGCGGCGGGGCTGGGCCTTGGGCTGATCTGTCCCGAGGCCAGCGGCGCTGAAGCGGCCTGGGGCGGCGACGTGCGGATCCTGGCCGCGCCGTCGCTGATCGCCCTCGTCAACCATTTCCGCGGAACCCAGGTGCTGTCGCCGCCCAGACCGGGGCCGCTGGTGGAGGGGGGGCCGGCTCCGGATCTGCGCGAGGTCAAGGGTCAGGAGAACGCCAAGCGCGCCTTGGAGATCGCCGCGGCCGGCGGCCACAACCTGTGCTTCCTGGGACCGCCGGGATCGGGCAAGTCGATGATGGCCGCGCGACTGCCGGGCCTGTTGCCGCCCCTGACGCCGGAGGAGCTGCTGGCCACCTCCATGATCCATTCGGTGGCTGGCCTGCTGGCCCGGGGCGAACTCACCCGCGCGCGGCCGTTCCGCAGCCCGCATCATTCGGCCAGCATGGCCGCGCTCACCGGCGGTGGGTTGAAGGCCAAGCCCGGCGAGGTTTCCCTGGCTCACAACGGGGTGCTGTTCCTGGACGAGTTGCCGGAATTCTCGGCTCAGGCGCTGGATTCGCTTCGCCAGCCGCTGGAGACCGGCGAGGTGGTGGTGGCCCGCGCCAACGCCCACGTGCGCTATCCGGCCCGATTCCAGCTGGTGGCGGCGATGAACCCCTGCCGCTGTGGCCATGGCGGGCCGGGCAAGGGCGCCTGCGGTCGCGCGCCCCGGTGCCAGACCGATTACCAGGGCCGCATCTCGGGCCCGCTGATGGACCGCATCGACCTGCAGGTGGAGGTTCCCGCGGTGACCGCCGCCGACCTCGCCCTGCCGGCCCCAGCGGAGGGTACGGCCGAGGCGGCGGCGCGGGTTGCGGCCGCCCGGACGCTGCAGGCCGAACGGGCCGCGGCTGCGGGCGCGGAAAGTCAGCCGCTCAACGCTCAGGCGGAGGGTGAGCGGCTGGAGGCCATGCTCGGTCTGGACGCCCCGGCGCGGACGCTGCTGTCACGGGCGGCGGAGGCGGGGGGGCTGACCGCACGGGGCTGGACCCGCACGCTTCGGCTCGCCCGCACGATCGCCGACCTGGAGGGGGCGGACGCTGTGCGCCGGGTGCATGTGGCCGAGGCGCTGGTCTATCGGAGGGTCGCCCCGGCCGGCGCCCATCCTGCGTTCGCGGGCTGAAACCCACAGCAAAACGCCCTCCGGTGAGGGAGGGCGTTCGCCAGTTCAGGCCGTTGGGGCCGGTAGGTTATTCGCCGCCGAAGGCATAGCGAACCGCGACGCCGTAGACACGTGGCTCGCGGACGATACCGGTGGTGATGCCGCCGTTGACGCCCTGGGCCAGACCAAAGCCGGCGTATTTCTCGTTGGTGAGGTTGGTGCCGAACACCGATAGCTTCACCCCGGAGTCAGCCAGGCTGTAATCGATCCGCGCGTTCACCAGACCGGGCAGGTGGCGCAGGCTCTTTTCGATCGGGTCAGGCACCGCCGGTTGTTCGTTGGTGCGGTTTAGCGCGACGTCGCTCTGGTTGCTGTAATCCCCTTGCAGCCCAAGCTTGCCGGAGCCCATCGCCACCTCATAGCGGGCCGAGAAGCTGTAGTTCCACTTCGGACCCGACGATTCCGGGGTCAGGCCGGCGGCGTCGATGTTGCCGAACGCCGCGCTCGGGAAGCCCGGGAACTTCTTATACTTGGCGTCCAGGTAGCTGATGTTGGAGCCGAGCGTCAGGCCCGACATGGGCCGCGCGGTGAACTCCGCCTCCCAGCCCTTGTACACAGAGGAGGCGGCGTTGAAGAGCTGGGTGGTCCGCGCTCCCGAAGGCAGGATCACCAGGAAGGAGAACTGCTGGTTCGAGTAATTGGTGCGGAACGCCGCGATATTGGCCCGCAGGCGATGCTCCAGGAAATCCGCCTTAAGGCCGATCTCGTAGTCCTTACCGGTTTCCGGTCCCGCCGGCGCCGCGGACGGCAGGCGAAGCTGCAAGGCCCCGCCGCGGAAGCCCTTGGAGATCTTGGCGTAGGTCAGGATGTCCGGGGTCCACTGGGCGTTCAGGCTCAGCATGTAGGAGGTGCCGTGGAAGCTGGCCTTCTGGATCAGCGAACAGGCCTTGTAGTCCGACTGGTAGGTGACGCCGATCGGACGTCCGCCCACGGGCGGCCCCGACGGACCAAGCGGCCCATAAAGGCATTGATAGACCTTGCCGGCGCCGGCCGAGGGGTTGGCGGTGTCGCTGGGGAAGTTCTGGTTGAAGGCCCAGGAGGCGTTGTTCATGAACAGCTTCTCCTTGGTGTAGCGCAGCCCCACCGTAGCCGAGAAGATATCCGTGAACTTGATGTCGTCCTGGGTGAACACCGCCCAGGTGTCGGCGTCCACGTCCAGGCCCTCGAAGGAGTTGGGGATCGAGGGCGCAAAGAATGGCGCGGTCGCCACGCCCAGCGAGGGGTTGCGGACCGAGATCTGGACGCCCTTACCCCTGTCCTTGGAGGCGAAGGCGCCCAAGAGCCACTTCACCTTGTTGTCCATGACGGAACCGGAGAGGTTGAACTCCTGGGTCCACTGGCCGGATTCCTGGTCAGGCCGGGCCGCAAACGGCAGCAGGTAGGGCCCCAGCGGCGGGACCGCGCCGTTCGGCAGGCGTGCGGCGGCCGGCGGCGCGGCGATGCCGGTGTCTGGCTGGAAGGAGTTGGTGCCGCCCGAGGATTCGCCCAGCTGATAGGGGCTGCCGTCGATGTCGAAGTGGGAGAACACCGTGAACCAGTGATAACCGGTCACCGAGCGCAGGCTGACGTTGTCGGTGATGTCCCAGTTCATGTCGAGGGACAGGTGCTTGGTCTTGTCGACCTCAAAATTATCGCTGCCCGAGCAGCTGACGAAAAGGTCGCCGCCGGTGCAGGACTGCAGCAGGTTCAGGCCGGCCGGCGCGCCGTCGTTGGCGTTGGCCTCCTGAACGGCGGTGGCGGCGGCGCCGGTGGTGATCAGGTCGACCATCTTGACCAGGTTGCCGACCCGGTTGGCCTTGCCAAGTTCGCCCTTCAGGACCGCCGAGAAACTGTCGGAGGGCTTGAAATTCAGCGTCCCGCGGATGTTCCAGTCGTCATGGTCGCCGCCCATCTTCTGGCCGGTGATCCGCGATTTGCCGAAGCCGTCGCGCTTCCAGTACTGGCCGGCGATGCGCGCCGCCAGCATATCCTCGGCGATCGGAATGTTGACCGCGCCCACGGCCTTGCGGCCCTTGAAGCTGCCGAGTTCGCCCTGCACGAAACCGTGCATGCCCTCCCAGTCGGCGTTGCGGGTGATGAAGTTGATGGCGCCGGCCGTGGTGTTGCGGCCGTACAGGGTGCCCTGGGGACCCTTGAGCACCTCAACCCGGCTCAGGTCGAAGAAGGAGCCGTTGGCGCCCACCGGGTGCGGAACGTTGACGCCGTCGATGTAGAGGCCCACCGGCTGGCTGACGGTGAGGATGTTGTCGCCGCCGGTCTGGCCGCGCAGGGTGAAGAAGGCGATGTTGGGCTTGGCGCTGGCCGCCTGCGGCACATAGAGGCTGGGGACGATCCGGGAGAGGTCGGTCGGCTCATCGATCGACTTGTTCTCAAGCTGAGCGGCGGTCTGGGCCGTAACGGCCACCGGGACCGACTGCAGGCTTTCCTCGCGCTTCCGCGCCGTGACGACCACTTCCTCGATGGCGTTGTCGTCCTGGGCGAAGGCCTGGCCGGCCGGCAACAGCGAGACCGCGCCAAGGGCGAAAACGCTCCGCAGCAACATCGACTTGAGTTTCATATTTCCTGTTTCCCAATTCTGCGTCCGCGCCTTGCAGGCGCAGCCGATTGATTTGCAGCGGCGGGCGCATGGGGCCGACCGCGACTAGAAATTCTTCTGAAGGCGCCGGTGCTGAGCCAGTTCGGTGAATTCACCCCGCGGCCGACGGAAAACCGTTTCGTCTCCTGTCCCTCTGGCGCTGTCCAAATCGTCGGCCCGCAGGCCGCCGCGCCGCCCCTAGTTGTCGCCGACCTTCTGCGGGCCGTACGCATCTCGAATTTATGACTTATATTCCGCGATTATGCGACACAAGCAAGGCCGCCTGACACGGGCGGCGAATTTGTGTCCCGAAGGCCACAGCGGGCGCCGCGCCTGATCACCGCGCTCAGCCGCCGGTGGACAGCGCAGGCCTGCGCGCCCGCTTCGCCGCAGCGAGGGATCCGGCGGCCAGGGAGGCCAGCACCATGTAACTCCAGATCACCAGGCCACGCAGATAGACGAGGCTGCGAAGGCTCGGATCGACGACGATGGCCAGGTGGATCACCACCCCCAACAGCTGAAATGCGGTGGCGAACAGTAGCCAGACCCGGTCGTAGCGGAGGGCCATGCCGAGGAGCACCGCCAGGAAAGCCACGTCCACGCCAAGCATGCCCCACTGGGGGTCAAACAGATCCTGGTGGTTCTGGGCGATCGGCGTCAGGAACCAGGCGAGCACATTGCTGATAGCGACCATGCGCTCAGGCTTGCCGCCCCGCCACAGGGCGAACCCCGACACAGCGAACATCATAACCAGCCAGATCTGCTGGTTCGGCAGGAAGTAATAGCTCTCAGAGAGGTGCAAACCGAAAGGACCCTCAAGTCGCCTTGAGGGTCCCTATTTTGCGCGCAATGCGCAAGTCGTAGGTGGTGTCAGCCGGTCAGGCGGCGCGCGCCTTGTCCTCCACGGTGCGCAGCGTGGGTTGTTCGTCGCCGCGCATCGACTTCTCCATGCCATCGCCATACATGACCGCGCCGAGCCCGACCTGCTTCTGGGCGATGCTGAGTTCCTTGTGGGTCTCGACGATGGCGCGGCGCGCCTCGGTGAGCGCCAGGATGGACTTGGAGGTCCATTCGACGGCGCCCTGGCCGATCAGGGCAGAGATGCCGGCGTCGGCCCGTAGGCTGGGCATCACGCCGGCCAGGGCGGCGGCCTTACCGAGCGCTGCGTCGATGGCGGCTTCGGCTTCAAAGAGCGATGTGGCGACTTGGTCGGCCATCAGACGGCGTTGCTTAAGCATGTGAGTCTCCTTCGCGTCCAGATCCAGGCTGGACACGTTATGGGATTAAGGTTTCGGAAGTGGCGACTAAGCGCGGTTAAAAACCGTGCTAAATGAGATCCTTAAGGGCGTGCAGCCCAGCCAGGACGGATCCGAACGCCATGGCTGAAACGATGGCGATGGTCAGGATCGCGACCAATCGCCCGCCGGCGCCTAACTGGAGTCCTCGTTCCGGGTCCCAGGCTCTGGACGAAAGTTCTCGTCCAGCAAAACCCAGGCGTAGCAAAGGATCTCGCGCAAGACCATTTCCGGCGGCTTGAACTGCGCCTGCTTGCGAGTCGCCGACACCAGGTGCCGGGCCATCTCCGCCTGCGTTTCCGTCGCCGCCAGATCGACGAGCTGGCGCTCCAGCTGGGTCCAGGAGAAGCGCGGCATCGGCTCCTCCCAGCGGTCCCGGTTCGGCCACCGGGCCTCGAAGGCTACTATTTCCTGACGCATCCGGACTGCGCGTCCGACCGCCATTCTGTTCTGTGTGTTCTGCCAGTCGCCCATCGTGAGCACCTCTCGTCGCAGAGGCATCCATCCAGGGTTCGGCGGGTCTGTCTGTCCTGACCGGATCATGTCCTGATGCGATCAGGACAGATCGGCCGCCATCCACATCGGCCAACAGGCGGGCGGCGGCATAGCGATCGTTGACCCCAAGCTTGCGCCGCGCCCGGTCGCAATAGGTGTCGACCGAGGTTTTCGACATGCCGAGTTCGCGGGCGATCTGCTTGGAAGACAGGTGCCGATCAACCAGCCGCAGGCAGTCCCGCTCGCGGTTGGTGAGGCGCTCGATGCTGGTGTCGTCCATGGCCGAATACTCGCGTACGGCGAATAGTTAACGCGACCCTAGCGGTTCCGTCTAGTTTCGTGTTATTTACACGGTAACGGAGTAGACGAATGCAACCGAAAGACGCCGAAGGCCCCGATCCCGTCGACTTTGCGATTGGGGCGCGCATGCGCGCACGCCGCCGCCAGCTGGACTTGAGCCAGGGTGATCTGGCCGCCGCCCTGGGGGTTTCGTTCCAACAGGTTCAAAAATACGAGCGCGGCGTGAATCGCGTTTCCGGCTCCACCCTGGTGGCCGCCGCGGGCGCCTTGAGCACCACGGTGGGCTGGCTGGTCGGGGAAGAAGGCGCCGGCGCGCAGAGCGACGATGTGTTCAGCGCCCTTTCCACGCCCGGCGCGCTGGAGATTCTGCACGCCTATGCCGGCATCCAGGCGGCGCGGACGCGTGCGGCGCTGCTGGCCCTGGTGCAGCAGATGTCGGCCGAAGCAGACGTGCTGGTCGACCTCGACGCGGTGCGCAACCGCGAGTTGGCTTGACCGCCCGTTAAGCCGAGCCGGGTTATGACGGCGCCATGCGACGCGCCGCCAAGCCCATCCCCGCCGATCAATTCGCCGCCCTGAGCCACGAGCTGAGGACCCCGCTGAACGGGGTCCTCGGCATGGCCCGCCTGCTGGAAGGCACGCGGCTCACCGCCGAGCAGCGTTCCTATGTGGGGGCGCTTCGCGAGAGCGGCGAGCACCTGCTGACCATGGTCAACGACGTGCTGGACTTCGCCAAGCTGGGCGACGGCTCCGTCGAATTGCATCCGGCGCCGATGGACGTCGAAGCGCTGCTGCGGTCTGTTTGCGAACTGATGTCGCCCCGGGCCCATGAAAAAGGGATCGAGGTCGCCTGGGCGGCGCCGGCCGGGGCGGGCCTGATCATGGCGGACGAGGCTCGCCTTAGGCAGATCCTGCTCAATTTCGCCGCCAACGCCGTCAAGTTCACCGAGTCCGGAGGCGTGCTGATCTGTGTTGACCTCCTCCGCGGCGGCGTGCTCCGCTTCCGCGTGGAGGATACCGGGCCCGGCGTCGCCAAGGCCCACCGAGAATCGATCTTCGAGGCTTTCACCCAGGCGGATCCGGCGCACGCCAGCCTGGGCGGGGTGGGCCTCGGCCTGGCGATCGCCCGGCGATTGGCCGACGCCATGGCCGGAACCACAGGCGTTGGGCGCGCCCGCAGCGGGGGGGCGGACTTCTGGTTCCAGGCGAAATTCGCGCCCGCGCCGGGGTCGGGCTCCGCCCGACCGCTGGAAGGTCTCCAGGTGGGTGTCGCCTCGCCGAACCCCATCGTCCGGGAAGCGGCGCGCCGGCAGATCATCGCCTGCGGCGGCCAACCGGTGATCGACACCACGGCTGAAACCCTGATGGCGCGGTTGCAGCCCGGATCCGTGGTGCTGCTGGACCACCGGCTGGCGGCGCCCCGGCGCCCTCTCCGGCCGCCGACCGATCGACCGGCTATCGTCCTCCTGGCTGCGGAAGAGCGCGGCCGCATACGCGCCTACCGCGATGCGGGCTTCGCCGGATACCTGATCAAGCCTCTTCGTCGCGCCTCTCTGGCCGAGCGCGTGCTGGCGACCGGCGGGACCCAGCCAACCCGCGCGCCGGTGGTGGAAGATGAGCGCATCGCCGCCGCCGCGGCGCCTGGCGCGCGGGTGCTGCTGGTGGAGGACAATCCGATCAACGCCATGCTGGCGCGGACCCTACTGGCCCGGGAGGGTTGCGCCGTCGACCACGCCCGCGCCGGCGAGGAGGCTATCGCGGCGGTGAAGGTCGGCCGCTATGACCTGATTCTGATGGACATGCGCATGCCGGGGATGTCCGGCGTGGAGGCTTCTCAGGTGCTCCGCCGGGAAGGCACGGTCACGCCCATCGTGGCGCTGACGGCCAACGCCTTCGAGGAAGACCGCCAGGCCTGCCTGGCCGCCGGCATGAACGATTTCCTGGTCAAGCCCCTCGCCCCTGACGCCCTGCGCGCCATGCTGGCCAAGTGGGCCAAGGGCGGCTGGACGGAAACCGCGGCGCACGCCAAGGTCGGGTGATCCGCGGGGCCGTGGGCTCCCGAAGAAGGGAGAACCCATGGCCCAGCCCAATTCTGCGAGCGCCAAGCGTCGCACCGCTCTAGATGTCATCCGCTCGCTTCGCCGCCCGAAAGTGGCGGTCATGATGACGCTGGGGGTCTCATCTGGCCTGCCATTCCTGCTGACGGGCAATACCCTCGGCTATTGGCTGCGCGAAGAAGGGACCAGCCTGAAGGCGATCGGCTTCCTGTCCTGGGTCGGGCTGGCCTACTTCTTTAAATTCCTCTGGGCGCCAATCGTCGATCGGGTCGATGCGCCTGGTCTGGGCCGCCTGGGTCGGCGGCGCGGTTGGATGGTGCTGTCGCAGGTGGTGGTCGCGCTCGGACTGATAGGCATGGCCGCGGTCGGGCCGACGGCGGGCCTGACCGCTGTGGCTGCGTTCGCGGTGGTCGCGGCTTTCGCCTCAGCGACCCAGGACATCGTGGTTGACGCCTGGCGGATCGAGGCCTCGGAAGATGGCGACGAAATGGGCCTGATGAGCTCCGCCTATCAACTCGGATACCGGATCGCTCTTCTGGCCACGGACGCATTGATCCTGGCTGTGGCGGCGCGGATTGGCTGGCCGGGCTCCTATTTGGCGTTCGGCCTCGCCATGGGGATCGGCGTCGCGGCGAGCCTTGCCGCCATTGAGCCCACCCGGACCAAGACGGCGCCTGCGCAAGCTCTGACTCCGCTATGGACGCCACGGGGATTTTTCGACGCCGTGGTTGGGCCGTTCGTGGAGTTTTTCGCCAAACACAAGTGGGTCGCCTTTTTGATGCTGGCGGCCGTCGCGCTCTACCGGCTCCCGGATTTTGTGATGGGGCCGATGTACAATCCCTACTATCACGATCTGGGTCTGACCAAGGACACCATCGCGGCGGTGCGAGGCTCTATCGGCCTGGTCGCAGCGTTTGTCGGGATCGCCGCCGGGGGCTTTTGTACGCTCCGCTTGGGCATGTTCCCCACGCTGATCCTCGGGGCCATTCTCCAGGGCCTGGGGACGGCGGCCTTCGCGCTGCTGAGTCTGACGCCCAGCCTGGCCGTGTTCAGTTCGGTGATGGCGATGGACAACTTTGCGCAGTCCTTCGCGGGTGTCGCGTTGGTCGCCTATATGTCCAGCCTGACCGGCCTGGGTTATACCGCGACACAATACGCACTGCTGTCATCGACTTATGCGATGCTGGGCAAGTTTCTGAAGGGCTTCTCCGGCGCGGCGGTGGAGTCGCTTACGCCGGTCCACGGCCTCATCGGCGCCTATGCAACCGCCTTCGTCGCCACCGGCGCTCTGGCGATTCCGCCGATGATCCTCTTCATAATCCTGGCCCGGATCCAGGCCGGCGCTGACGCACACAAGGCTGAGACCCCGGCCTAAACCGCCATGCACACCACTTGCGCCACGCGAAGTTCGCGGCGCAGAGCGTCGGCGACGCGGCCGTAGTTCTCGGTGGTGATCGACTGGCCGGCGATGAAGCCGGGCGCGCCCGCCCTGGTGCTTGCGATTGCGGCCCCGGTGGTCTCCGGCGACGTGGTGTAGATGCGGCCGCGACGCGGAGATTCGGCGACCGTGATCCCGATCACGCGACCCTCGGAATCCAGGGCCGGAGATCCTGAGAGGCCGCCCAAGGTGCCCCGAAGGCCGTCGGTGCGGCCGGTCTCAGCCCAGACCAGCACGGGCTCGCTGCGCGCGCCGCGGCCTCGAACCACCAGGGTCTCGCGGCCCAACAGCCGCGAGGTCGCCTCGCCGGGCCGCCCCTGCGGATAGCCAGGATGGAAAGCCCGGGTCCCGCGGTGCAGGTTCTGGGTAAGTCCGAGCGGCAGCGCCGGTGCGCCGCCGGCGGTGGTGAGAATCGCCGCCTCCCCCCGCGGATCAATGCGGATCTCGGCGGCCACCCCTCGGTTGTCGCCCACGACGATGGCGGCTGTCCGGCAGCCGTCCACCACATGACGGGCGGTCAGCCATACCCCGTCATCGGAGACCGAAAACGCCGTGCCTGCGCCAGGGGACACCTTGTTCGGCACGTCGACCACCACTTCGGGGTCGAAGGGCGAGGCGGGGCCCAGAGCCATGCCGTCACCCCCGTCCGGCGGCGGCGGCGGCGCGTCGGCGCGCTCCTGGCGACCGAGGGCGACCACCAGCAGGGCGCCGACCACCGCGCCATAGAGAAGCCAATCCGGGAGCCTGGGAAAATGCATCCCGGGTCAGCCCGCCACCGCGGCGGAAAGAATCAGCGCCGTGGCCAGCTTGGCGCCCACCAGCAGGGCGGCGGCCGACACCTCGCCTTCGCGAATTCGCTGCGGCAGGCCCCTCAGGAGCATGTCCACCAGTCGGAACACCAAAAGCTGCACCGCCACCGTCGAGAACCCCCAGATGGCGATTTCCGCCACCGAGGCTGAGGCGTTCATCGACACCGCCAGCGGTGCGGCCAGACCCACCAGCACGCCGCCCAGGGACAGGGCGGCTGCGGCGTTGCCCTCGCGGATAAGAGCGATCTCCCGATGCGGCGTCAGCATCACATAGATCGCCGCCCCGATGAACAGGATCAGTATGGTCACGCCGGTGTGCATCAGGGTGATCGGAAACCCGGTCGCGAAAGCCTGGATCTCCGGCGATTGCAGGGCAGGGGGCATCAGGATCTGGAGCTCGCCTAGGTCGTTGGAGAGGTTGGTTAGCACGAAGACGGCGGCTGATGGCAACGACTCAGCTTGTCGCATCCTCAGTCGGCGCCAGTAGGCGGCGCGCGCTGGCCCGCAGTTTTTCGCTTTGGGATTTCAGTTGGCCGCAGGCGGCCAGGATGTCGCGGCCTCGGGGCGTGCGGATGGGAGACGCATAGCCAGCCCGGTTGAGGATCGCCGCGAACGCCTCGATCGTCCCCCAGTCGGAACAGGCGTAATCAGAGCCCGGCCAGGGATTGAACGGGATCAGATTGATCTTGGCCGGAATCCCCTTGAGCAGGTTGACCAGGGCCCGGGCTTCGGCGGGGCTGTCGTTTACGCCCTTCAGCATCACATATTCGAAGGTCACCCGCCGGGCGTTGCTCAGGCCCGGATAGGCGCGGACGCCGGCCATAAGCTCGGCGATGGGATATTTTCGATTGAGGGGCGCCAGCACATCGCGCAGGGGGTCGTTGGTGGCATGCAGGGAGATCGCCAGCATCGCCTGGGTGCGCTCGCCCAACGCCTGCAACTCGGGAACCACGCCGGAGGTTGAAACCGTGATCCGCCGCCGCGAGATGGCGATGCCTTCATTGTCGGCGATGACGTCGATGGCGTCGGCCACCGCATCCAGATTGTACAGCGGCTCGCCCATGCCCATGAACACAATGTTGGAAAGCCGCCGGTCGGCCTTGGGCGAGGGCCATTCCTCCAGGTCGTCGCGGGCGATTTGAACCTGGGCGACGATCTCGGCGGCGGTCAGGTTCCGCACCAGGGCCTGGGTGCCGGTGTGGCAGAAGGTGCAGTTCAGGGTGCAGCCCACCTGGCTGGAAACGCAGAGCGCGCCGGCCCGGCCCACATCGGGAATATAGACGGTCTCGACCTCGATGCCGGCGCCCATCCGGATCAGCCATTTGCGGGTCCCGTCCCGGCTGACCTGACGCTCCACAATCTCCGGGCGGGCGAGGGTGAAATGTTCCGCCAGCGCCGCCCGTGTCTCCTTGGCCACGTCGGTCATCCGCTCGAAGTCGGTGACGCCGTAGTGATGGATCCAGCGCCACAGCTGGCCGGCGCGCATCCGCGCCTTGTCCGGCCGAACGACCTCGGCCGTGACCAGCGCTTCGGCCAGGGCCTTGCGGGTCAGGCCGGACAGGTTCGGCGGCTTCGCCCGAACGGCGGCGCGCGTAAGGTCGAGGGTGACGCCCAATTCGGATCCATCGGCTTGAGGGAAGCCTTCATATAGTCGCAAGCGGCCGGGTCGCCAAATCGCCGCGCCTGAGCATAATGTCGACGGAACCGGGCCGCAGGGAGAAGTCGCATGACGCAACGTCTGGAAGGCAAGGTCGCCCTGATCACCGGAGCCTGCTCCGGCATCGGGCTTGGAAGTCTTGAGCTGTTCGTCGCCGAAGGCGCGCAGGTGGTTTGCGCGGACATCCAGGACGCCAAGGGCGCTGCGCTGGAGCAGCGGTTTCCAGGCCAGGTTCGATATGTGCGCTGCGACATCACCGACGAGGCGCATGTCGCTGCTGCGATCGCCGCCGCCGGCGACGGGTTCGGGGGGCTGGACATCCTGTTCAACAACGCTGGCTACGCCGACAACATGGGGAACCTGACCTCCATCGACGCCGAGACCTGGGACACCATGTTCGCTGTGCTGGTCCGGGGACCCATGCTGGGCATGAAGCACGCAATTCCATGGATGCGGACCCGGGGCGGCGGCTCGATCATCAACACCGCCTCAGTCGCCGCCCTGGAGGCCGGCTGGGGGCCGCTGGCCTATTCGTCGGCCAAGGCGGCGGTCTTGCACATGAGCAAGGTCGCCGCCTCCCAGCTCGCCCGCCATCAAATCCGCGTCAACGCCATTTGCCCGGGCATCATCGCCACCTCGATCATGGGCGCATCCATGGGTCTGGTCCCGGAGGAGGCCGACAAGATGGTGGCTCACACCATCGCCGTCGCTCCGAAGCTGCAGCCCATCGCCAGAGCAGGTCTGCCCCGCGACATCGCCGAGGCGGCGCTGTATTTGGCCTCGGACGCTTCGAGTTTCGTCACAGGAACCCATATTGTGGTCGATGGCGGCGCGACGGTGGGACCGGCCCACGCCTGGGACCGTTCGACGCCCTCGCCGCTCGCCGTCCTGGCGCCGCAGCCGTCGTCGTCCTGACCGGCTTTCAATCTTCGGTTGACATGCGTTCAAGCACCGCGCGGGCCTCGGTCCTGTGCCGGGCCTTCAGATGCCGGCCGACAAGGGTGATCAAGGCGGCCAGCACCGCCGCATCGTCGGTGAAGCCAACGCCGACCAGAATGTCCGGGATCACGTCCACGGGCAGGACGAAATAGGCCAGCGCGGCGAACATCATCCCCTTGGCCCGCGCCGGAGTTTCAGGGTCACGGGCGCAGAACCAGACCGCCAACAGGTCTGCAGCAAACGGAATTCGCGCCGCCACCCGCCGCATTTTCGGCCAGAACCCCCGGACGACACGCTGTTCATTGACCCGGATCACCGCTGGAATCAGCGCCTGGGCGGGATCCAGAGGCCCGCCGGGGTCGAATTCGGCCCCGTTGACGTCGGGTGATGCTTTTGCGTCCGCGCTCATCCGTTTAAGACCCTTGCCCCGAACGCCATTCATTTCGACGAACAGGGAATATAGGCCTCCATGCAACTGAATTCATCCGTCGCCGCCGTCGTTACCGGCGGCGCATCCGGTCTGGGCGAGGCTACCGCCCGCGCTTTGGCCGCCCAGGGCGTCAAGGTCGCCCTGTTCGACATCAACGCCGACAGGGGCGAAGCCATCGCCAAGGAGATCGGCGGCGTATTCTGCAAGGTTGACGTCACCTCTGATGAGAGCGTCGACGCCGGCCTCGAAAAAGCCCGGGCCGCCCATGGCCAGGAGCGGATTCTGGTCAACTGCGCCGGCACGGGCAACGCCCACAAGACCGCCAGCCGCGACAAGACCACGGGCGCGACCCAGCACTTTCCGCTCGAAGCCTTCAACTTCATCATCCAGCTCAATCTGGTCGGCACGTTCCGCTGCGCCGCCAAGTCGGCCAGGGGGATGCTCGATCTGGAGCCGCTTAAGGACGGCGAACGCGGGGTGATCATCAACACCGCCTCGGTGGCCGCCACGGACGGCCAGGTGGGTCAGGCCGCTTATTCCGCATCTAAGGGCGGCGTGCTGGGTGTCACCCTGCCGATGGCCCGCGACCTGATGGGCGACGGCATCCGGGTGAACACCATCATGCCGGGGATATTCTCCACGCCGCTGATGAACGCCGCTCCGGAGCCCGTGAAGGCTGCTCTGGCCGCCTCGGTGCCGTTCCCCAAGCGTCTCGGGGACCCGCCGGAATATGCGTCACTGGCGCTGGAGATGATTCGCAACGGCTACTTTAATGGCGAGTGCGTGCGCCTGGACGGGGCGATCCGCATGGCGGCGCGATAGATTCCGCCTGGGCACGCCTGCTAGCCTGCCTCACTGCAGCGGTCACTTTACCTCAGGGCGAAATCGGCGTCTCGTACGCCCTGGGGGACCCGCCTTCGGGGGGCAGAGATGATCGGACGTTGGGCCGAGCGTTTGACCAAGGCCAGCGATCGCCGGACAGTCGCCTTCGGCCTCGTCGGCGCTTCCGTGGCGGTCAGCTCCTTTCTTCGCACGCTTCTTCGCACGCTGACCGGATTGTTCCTGCCGCCGCCCTTCGGCATGACCTTCATCCCGGCGATCCTGTTCTCCACCGTTGTGGCGGGCGCGCGCGGCGGCGTTCTGGCGATCGTGCTGAGCTTTGCCGCTGAACTGTTCCTGTTTTCTCCACCGTCTCCGGCAGGCCCCTTCGCCGGCCGCGGCGCGGCCTCGATCCTGTTCGCAGTGATCGCCCTGTTGCTGGTCGCTATGACCCGGATCCTGCGCCTGGGCGCGCAGCGGGGCGCAGCCGCGGCGCAGCAATTCCGTGTCGCTCTGGAAGGCGCCCGGGATCCGTTCGTCATCCTGGAGCCCGTTTCCCGCGGCGGACGGATCGTGGACTTCCGCTGGCTCTACGCCAATCCCGCCGCTGAACGCACGACTCCGGCAAGCCTGGGCGGCCTGGTGGGCAGAAGGGTCCGGGAGGTGTTCGCTGGGCAGGAGGGTGAGGCGATGTTCGCCCGCCTGATGGAGGCTATGGACCCGGCCCCTCAGGCCGAGAAGGAGGTCAAGGTCACCATCGGCGGCGAAGTGCGCTGGATGCGAAACGCGGGCGTGCGTCTCGATCACGGGGTGGCCATCACTTATCGCGACGTCACCGAGCAACGGGCGGCGGAAGAGGCGCTGCGCCAGGGCGAAGCCCAGATCCGTGTCCTGATCAACGCCCTGCCGCAATTGCTCTGGTCCAGCCCCAACCGAGGCGAAGTCGACTTCTTCAGCCCGCAATGGAACCGTTACACGGGCCTGCCGGCGGAACAGCTCTACGGGATGGATTGGCTGGAAGTGGTGCATCCGGAAGACCATCCGCGCGTCGAGTCGGTCTGGCGCAGCCTGCAGGCCGGCGTCCCGCCGCCGGACCTGGAATATCGAATCCGGCGCCATGACGGGGTCTGGCGCTGGTTCAGCGGCCGGGTGACGTCGGTGCGCGACCCTTCCGGCGCGGTCCTGCGTTGGTATGGATCGGCCACCGACATCACCGAAATCGTCGAAGCCCGGCAGAACCTCGAAGAGCGGGTGGCCGAACGCACCCGTGCGCTGGAGGCGAGCCTGGAGGAGCGGGCGCGGGCGGAGGCGTCGCTGGCCCAGGCGCAGCGACTGGAGACCGTTGGTCGGCTCACCGGCGGTGTGGCGCACGACTTCAACAACCTGCTCACGGTGATTATCGGCGGCCTCGACATGATCCTGCGCAAGCCCGATGACGCCGCCCGGGTTACGCGGCTGGGAGAGGCGGCCCTCGCGGCGGGCCAGCGTGGAGAGCGCCTGACCCGCCAACTGCTCGCCTTCGCGCGCCGTCAGGAACTGAAGCTTGAAGTCACCGATGTGGCCGCCCTGATCCTGCAGATCGAGCCCCTGGTGCGGCGTGCGATTGGCGAGGCCCTTGAGCTTAGCGTCTTCTGCGAGTCCGAACTTGGCCACAGTCGCCTCGACGCCGCCCAGTTCGAAGCGGCCCTTTTGAACCTGGTGGTCAATGCGGCGGACGCCACGCCCGCCGGCGGCGAGATCCGCATCGAGGCCGCGCGTGTGCGGCTCGGAGCCGGCGATAGAAGTGGGGCCGCGCCGGGTGACTATGTGCGAATCTCGGTCTCAGACACCGGCGCGGGCATGCCGCGCGAGGTGCTGGAGCGGGTCTATGAGCCCTTCTTCACCACCAAGGAGGTGGGCAAGGGCACGGGGCTCGGGCTCGCCCAGGTGTTCGGTTTCGTCACCCAATGCGGCGGGACCGTGGTGATCGATAGCGTTGTCGGCGAAGGCACCACCGTTCGCCTGCGTCTGCCCCTGGCGTCGGGTGTCGCTGATGCGCCGGCCGGCGGCGAATTATCCCGACCGGCGCCGTGGGCGGCCGGCGTTCGCGTGCTGCTGGTGGAGGATGATGAGGCCGTCCGCGAGGTGACCGAGGCGCTGCTGGTGGAAATGGGCTTTGCGGTGACCTGCGAGGCCGGCGGGCCGCCAGCCCTGGAGCGGCTGCAGAGCGGCGAGGCTTTTGATCTTGTCCTGTCCGATATCGTGATGCCCGGCGCCATGAGCGGATTCGACCTCGCCCGCGCCGCGTCCGCTCTGCGTCCCGACCTGCCGATCGTGCTGGCCACCGGATATGCGGGCGAACGGGCCGAGGCGACCGAGGCCATGGATTGGCCGGTGCTGCGCAAGCCCTTCAACGCTGATCAGCTGGCCGAAGCCCTTCACCGGGTCCTGCGGCCCGGCGAGGCGGGTTCCCTACCGTCTAGCGACGCCGCTTGAGCCCGCCCAGCACGCCGCGGATCAATTCGCGTCCCACCGTCGAGCCTATGGTGCGCAGCAGCGACTTGGCGAAGGCCTCGCCCATGCCCTGCCGGCTGGCGCTGCGCGGCGCGGCGGCGCGCGGCCGGGCGGCGACCTTGGCCTCGGCGGCCTCGGCCTCCTCACCGGCGGCAGCGGCGGCTGCGGCCTTGGCGCGCTGTTGCAGCACCTCGAAGGCGGATTCGCGATCCTTGGCGACGTCATAGATTCCCCGCACCGGACTTTGCGCCACCACATTGGCGCGCTCATCGGGCGTCAGGGGCCCCAGACGCGAAGCCGGCGGACGGATCAGGGTCTTCTGCACCACGGTGGGCGCGCCCTTTTCGTCCAGTACGGAGACAAGGGCCTCGCCGACGCCCAGGCCCTGGATCGCCTCGGCGGTGTCGAAGGCCGGGTTGGGGCGGAACGAATCCGACGCCGCCTTCAGGCCTCGCTGCTCGGAGGGCGTATAGGCGCGCAGCGCATGCTGCACGCGGTTGCCCAGCTGGCCGAGCACGGTCTCCGGGATGTCGGCGGGGTTCTGGGTGATGAAGTAGACGCCGACGCCCTTAGAGCGGATCAGCCGCACCACCTGCTCCACCTTCTGCAACAGGCCCGAGGGCGCATCCCGGAACAGCAGGTGCGCCTCGTCGAAGAAGAACACCAGTCGGGGCTTGGCCGGGTCGCCCACCTCGGGCAGATCCTCGAACAGCTCCGACAGCAGCCAAAGCAGGAAAGTGGCGTAGAGTTGCGGCGAATTGATCAACCGGTCGGCCGCCAGGACGTTCACATAACCGCGCCCGCCGGGCTCCGTGCGCATCAGGTCGGATAGCTGCAACGCAGGTTCGCCGAACAGGTTGGTCCCGCCCTGGTTCTCCAGCACCAGCAGCTTGCGCTGGATCGTCGCCACCGTGGCCGGCGCCACCGCTCCATACTGCGCGCCCAGCTCCTTGGAGTGTTCGGAGGCGTAGGTCAGCGCCGCCTGCAGGTCCTTCAGGTCCAGCAGCATCAGTCCCTCGGCATCCGCGGCCTTGAACACCACGTTGAGCGCGCCCTCCTGGACGTCGTTCAGTTCGAGCATGCGTGACAACAGCACCGGACCCATTTCCGAAATGGTGGCCCGGATCGGGTGGCCCTTCTCGCCGAACAGGTCCCAGAACACCGTCGGGGCGGCCGCGGGGCGCAGGTCGAGGCCCATGCCCTTGGCGCGGGCCAACATCTTTTCATTGGGGGCGCCCACGGCGGCCACGCCGCACAGGTCGCCCTTGACGTCGGCGGCGAAGACGGGGACGCCGGCATCGGACAGGCCCTGGGCCAGAATCTGCAGGGTGACGGTCTTGCCGGTTCCCGTCGCTCCGGCCACCAGGCCATGGCGATTGGCCCGGTCCAGTCTGAGCACTTCGAAATGATCGGAAAAACCGATCACCACGCCGTCTTCCGCCGCCATTTAGGTTTCTCCGCCGTTGTTGCGCCGCGAAGCTAACCGCGCCCTCGACGCGCCGCCAGCAGAAGTCCACCATCGCAGCCTCGATCTTTGGCGAATCAGGCGGAAAACTCCACCCATGGCGGCCGATCGTTCTGACGGCGTATCCCGAAATGCGCTTGTGATCCTGGCGGTGATCGCCGGCGGCGCGACACTCTTTCTCCTCCACGGCATTCTCAGTCCGTTGGCGCTTGCGGTCTTCCTGGCCATCATGATCGATGGCTTTTCCCGGGTCCTGCGCCGACGGGCGCCGTTCCTGCCCCGTGGTGCGGAAAGGCCGCTCGCCATCGTATTGTCGATCGCCCTGTTCGGCGCGGCGGTATTCGTGATCGCGGACAACGCCACCGGATTCGTCAGCCAGTTGGACGCCTATACGCCGCGCCTCAATGGCCTGCTGGCGCGCGCCGCCGCAGCGTTCGGCGCCCAGGTTCCGCCCACCATCGACCAGTTGTTCGTGCGGCTCGATCCGGCCAAGTATCTCGCCGACGTCGCCCGCGGGCTGCAGGGCTTCACGTCCAACGCCATCTTTATAATCATCTACCTGGGTTTCATCATCGCCTCGGAACGCGGCTTCGAGCGCAAGATCGTAGGGCTTTTCCCCCACCGACCCGAACGGCAGGAAGCGGTGGAGACGTTCCTTCGCGTGCGTGATGGCGTCGAACAGTATCTTTGGGTGCAGACCGTAACCGGCCTGATCCTCGGTTTCGCCTCCTGGGTGGCCATGGCGGTGGTCGGGCTGGAAGACGCCATGTTCTGGGCCTTTCTGATTTTCATCGCGTCCTATGTCCCGGTGCTCGGCGGCTTCATAGGTATCCTGGCGCCGACGGTTTTCGCTCTGTTGCAGTTCGACACCCTCTGGCAGGCGGCCACGCTGCTGGGCGTCCTCTACGCGGTGCATCTGGTCGTCGCGAACGTCGTCTTGCCGCGCATGCAGGGCCGCAGCCTCAACATCGATCCGGTCGTGGTGCTGCTGGCGCTGGCGTTCTGGGGCCAAATCTGGGGTGTGGCGGGCATGTTCCTGTCCACGCCGCTGACGGTGATGATCATGGTCATCCTGTCACAGTTTCCAGGCACGCGCTGGGTGGCGGTTCTGCTGTCCGCCGATGGCGACCCCGACCGCTCCGACGCCCGTCAAACGGCGGAGACGCGGGACGTACGGGATCCCGCCGTAAAATGACTGTGACCAGGGGGGTGAATATGACTGAGGCGTTCCTATCTATGGTTGGCTCGGGTCCTACTGGATCCCAGACGAGCGTCCGCCACCCCAGCCCACGGACGCCGCGAGCAAAGTCTGCTTCCCCGGTCCCCCACGGGGGAGCGACGCGCCGCCGGACACTCTCCTCCGGCGGCGCACTCGCGTCGGGGCTCCGCTTGTGAGCCGCGCGCCAAGGGCCAGAACCCCACTGGGCAAGCGCATCACGCAGGCATTTCTGGATGCTGTTGGTGAAGACCCCGCCGCCGAGGCGGCCCAGACCTTCATCGCCTTCGCCGCTGGCGATGCTGAGCCGGAAGAGCCGCCCGAACTGACCCCGGAGCAATTGGCGCTCAACCTGGCGGATTTCTGGGCTTTCGGGGCCCGGCGGCCAGACCGCAAGCCACGCCTGCGAATCCTCCCCGTTCTGGGCGCCGAAGCGCGCCTGGACCGCCTGGAGATCCTGCAGGACGACGCGCCGTTCCTGGTGGACAGCGTGATGGGGGAGATCGCCGAGCAGGGTCTGGCGGTGCGAGCAATGTATCACCCGGTGGTCGGCGTCGCGCGTGATCGGCGCGGGACGCGGGTCGCGACGGGGACCATGCGCCGGGAGTCCGCGATCCAGGTGATACTGGAGCACCTGGGTCCCGACCGCGAGGCGGCGCTCATCACGGGCGTACGCGAAACCCTCGCCGACGCCCTCACCGCCACCCAGGACTTCCAGGCGATGCTGGGCCTGATGGGGACCACCATCGCCGAACTGCGGGTGACCGCACTGCCGCCGGCCGAGCGGGACGAGGCGGTGGCTTTCCTGACCTGGCTGCAGGACGGCCATTTTGTGTTCCTTGGCGCGCGCAACTACGACTACCCCAAGCCGCGAGGCGGCAAGATTTCACCCGCCGCGGAGCTCTACAAGCCTGGAGACGGGCTGGGCGTCCTGCGCGATCCGGATCGCAGCGTCCTGCGCCGGGCCAACGAGCCGGCGGTGCTGGGCGCGCGCATGCAGGGCCGCTTGCGCAGCGAACCGGCGCTCACGGTGGCCAAGTCCAACCTCCGCTCCCGGGTGCATCGGCGCACCCATATGGATTACGTCGGCGTCAAACGCTACGCGCCGGACGGGACGCCCGTCGGAGAGGTTCGGTTCGTCGGGCTGTTTTCGTCGGAGGTTTATGACCAGCCCGCCGCCTCGGTGCCGCTGCTCAGAGCCAAGCTCGCCCATGTGATCGACAAGGCGGCCTTGGCGCCCGGCGGGCACAACGAAAAACGCCTGCGCAACGTCCTTGAGAACCACCCGCGCGACGAACTCTTCCAGATTTCGGAAAGCGAGTTGCTCACCCAGGCGCTGGGAATCCTGCACCTGTTCGACCGGCCCCGGGTGCGGCTGTTCGAGCGGCGCGATCCCTTTGACCGGTTCGCATCAATCCTGTTCTACGCGCCCCGGGACCGGTTCAACTCCGACCTGCAGGCGCAGGTCGGCGCCATGCTCGCCGAGGCCTACGGCGGCCGGGTCTCCGCGGCCTATCCGGCTTTCGGCGAGGGCGCGTTGGCCCGTGTCCACTTCATCATCGGGTTCACCCCGCAGGCGCATCTGAACCCCAGTCTCGCGACCCTTGAGGCCGCGGCCAGCGAGGCGGCCCGCACCTGGGAGGATCGCTTCGAAGCCGTTGTGCGCGCCGACGTCGGCGAGCCCGCCGCCATAGGGTCGAAGATCGCCTGCTATCGAGACGCTTTCCGCGCCGGTTATAAGGACCGCTACGATGCGGCTGAGGCTCTCGCCGACATCGCTGAGATCGAGGCCTTGCCTGTGGGCGAAACGATCCGGGCGAGAGCGTTCCGCCTGCCCGACGATCCGCCCACCCGGTTCCGATTCAAGCTCTATCGTCCTGGCGCGCCGGCGCTGCTGGCCGACGTGCTGCCGATCGTCGAGAACATGGGACTGAAGGCCTTGGCCGAACAGGGTTTCCCGGTCCGTCCGGCGGGCGCGGAACCCGTCTGGGTCCACGACTTCGAAATCGAGGACGAGCGGGGCGAACACCTGGTGTTCGCCGACCTGAAGCTGGCCTTCGAGGACGCGATCACGGCGGTCTGGAGCGGACGCGCGGAGAATGACGGCTTCAACCGGCTGGTTCTGGAGCTGTCGATCTCCTGGCGCGAGGCGGCTCTGATCCGGGCGATCGCCCGCCACCGGCAGCAGTCAGGGCTGGATCCCAGCCAGCGCGTGCAGGAACAGGCGCTCAACGACTATCCCGGCGTGGCGCGGCTGATCCTGGATCTGTTCCGCAGTCGCTTCGATCCGGCGGTCAAGGCGAACCTGGAACAGCGCCAGGCCCAGGCGCAGGCGATCATGGGGGAAATCACCGAAGCCCTGCAACTGGTCGAAAGCTTGGATCATGACCGGGCCCTGCGGCGCATGGCCCTGCTGACCGCTGCCATCAAGCGCACCAACTATTACCAGCGCGATGCGGCCGGACAGCCCAAGCCCTACATCAGCTTCAAGGTTGCGAGCCCCGAGGTCGCCGACCTGCCGGCGCCCAAACCCTATAGGGAAATCTTCGTCTCCGCCGCGGAGGTTGAAGGCGTGCATCTGCGCTTTGGCCCGGTGGCGCGCGGCGGTCTGCGCTGGTCGGACCGTCGCGACGATTTCCGCACCGAGGTTCTGGGACTGGTGAAAGCTCAGCAGGTCAAGAACGCGGTGATCGTGCCGGTGGGATCCAAGGGCGGCTTCTACCCGAAGATGCTGCCAAAATCCGGCCCCGACGCCATCCGCGCCGAAGGGATCCGCGCCTACCGGACCTTCCTCTCCGGCCTGCTGGACATCACCGACAACCTCGGCCCCGACGGCAAGGTGATCCGTCCGGAGGGCGTCATCGCCCATGACGGCGACGATCCCTATCTGGTGGTGGCCGCCGACAAGGGCACGGCCACCTTTTCCGATATCGCCAATGGCGTGGCGCGCGACTACGGCTTCTGGCTGGACGACGCCTTCGCCTCCGGCGGTTCGGCGGGCTATGACCACAAGGTGATGGCGATCACCGCGCGCGGCGCCTGGGAGGCGGTGAAGCGCCATTTCCGGGAACTGGGTAAGGACATCCAGGCCGAATCCTTCACGGTGGCCGGTGTGGGCGACATGTCCGGCGACGTGTTCGGCAATGGCATGTTGCTGTCGCGGCAGATCCGGCTGGTGGCGGCCTTTGACCACCGCCACGTCTTCCTGGATCCCGATCCCGACCCGGCGGCGAGCTTCGTGGAGCGGCAGCGGATGTTCGCCCTGCCGCGCTCGTCCTGGGACGACTATGACCGCAAGCTGATCTCCAAGGGCGGCGGCGTGTTTCCCCGGACGCTGAAATCGATCCCGCTCAGCCCCGAAGTCCGCGCCCTGCTTGACGTCGACGCCGAAGCCATGGCGCCAACCGAACTGATCAACGCCATCCTGAAGATGCGCGCCGAACTGCTCTACCTGGGCGGCATCGGCACCTATGTGAAGTCGTCCGCGGAATCTCACGCTGACGCCGGGGATAAGGCCAGCGACGCGGTGCGCGTCAATGGGGCCGACCTGCGGGTGCAGGTGGTGGGGGAAGGGGCCAACCTTGGCCTCACCCAGCGCGGGCGCATCGAGTTCGCTCAGGCTGGCGGACGGATCGACACCGACGCCATCGATAATTCCGCCGGCGTCGACTGCTCAGACCACGAAGTGAACATCAAGATCGTCACCGGCGCCCTGGAGCGGCAGGGCAAACTCACCCGCAAGCGCCGGGATGCGCTGCTGAAATCGATGACCGATGAGGTGGCCCAGCACGTGTTGGCCCACAACTACGGCCAGACCCTAGCGCTGTCCCTGCTGGAAATGGATTCCTCTGGCGACCTGGACGCCCATGCGCGGTTCATGGCCCGGCTGGAGGCGGCGGGCCGGCTCGATCGGGCGGTGGAGTTCCTGCCCGACATCGCCGAGATCACCGCGCGCAGGGCGGCGGGCCGGGGCCTCACCCGGCCGGAGCTGGCGGTGCTGCTGGCCTACGGCAAGCTGGAGCTGTCCGAAGCCATCGTGGAGTCCGCCGCCCCCGACGATGACTATTTCGATGGGGTGCTGGAGGCCTATTTCCCCAAGGCCCTGCGCAAGCATCGCGAGGCGATCGCGGGCCACCGGCTTCGGCGCGAAATCATCGCCACCGTGGTCGCCAATGATCTGATCAACCGTTGCGGCCCCAGCTTCCCTTCGCGGCTGCAGGCGGCCGCCGACTGTGACGCCGGCGCCCTGGCCATTGGCTATGAGGCGGCCAAGGCGGTGCTCGACCTGGATCGGATCTGGGCGGCGGTGGAGGCTCTGGACGGACGCATTCCAGCCCCGGCCCAGATGGCCCTGTTCCGACGGCTGGCTGACGCGGCCCGCGGCGCCACCTTCTGGCTGGCCCGCCGGGCGGCGCGCGAAACACTCACCGTGGCGCGTCTGCGTGAGCGTTACGGCCCGGCCTACCGCGTCCTGCGGGAGCTGTCGCCTGGCGTGCTGTCGGCGGTGGACCGCATGGTTGTCGACGACCATTGCGCCGACCTGGTGGCGGCCGGGGCTCCGGAGGACCTGGCCCGGGCCACCGCCGTGCTGCAGACGCTAACCACCGCCGGCGATCTCGTCGATCTGGCGGGCGGCTCGGCCTGGCCGCTGGCGGAGGCGGCGCGGCTCTACCACCGCGCCGGCGAGGCCTTTGGTTTCGACCGTTTACGGGCCGCGGCGGGCGGCTACACCGCCGGCGACCACTTCGAGCGCACCGCCGTGCGGCGCCTTGTGGAGGATCTGCTGATCGCCCAGACCGCCGTCACCCGCCAGCTGATGAGCTTCGCCGGCAAGTCCCAAGCCGCTGAAAGCGATGAGGCCGCCGACGGCGCCATCGCCTCCTGGTCGGCCATGCGCGGCGATGCGGTGGCCACGGCGAAGCGGACCCTGGAGGAGATCGAAGGATCCCCCGGCGGCTGGACTTTCGCCAAGCTCACCATCGCCAATGCGGCGCTGCGGGAGCTGGCGTCGGCGGGGGCTGGCGCGCAGTCCGCTGGCGGCAAGCGCGCCGCGCGGGGCTAGGAGGTCCTGGCTGCCCATGACCGCTGAAGTCATCCGGATCGCCACCCCGGCCGACGCGCCCGCCTTGCAGGCGATCTACGCGCCCTATGTGATCGAGACGCCGATATCGTTCGAGCTCGTTCCGCCGACTGTGGAGGAGATGGCCGAGCGGGTCAGGCGGATCGGCGCGGTCCATCCCTGGCTGGCCTATGAGGCGGACGGCGCGATTCTCGGCTATGCCTATGCGGCGCCATTCAAGGAGCGGGCGGCCTACCAGTGGTCGGTTGAGTCGACCGTCTATGTGGCGCGCGGTGCGCATCGCCGCGGCGTCGGCAAGGCGCTGTACGCGCGACTCCACGCCATTCTCACCTTGCAGGGCCACCACAGCGTGTTTGGCGGCATAACTCTGCCCAATGCGGGCAGCGTAGGCCTGCACGAGGCCTGCGGCTATGAGCCGGTTGGAGTCTACCGGGAGGTGGGGTTCAAGCTGGGAAGCTGGGAAGCTGGTGGGATGTGGGCTGGTGGGGCCTCAAGCTCGGCCGGACACAGGATGACCCGCGTCCGCCGATCGCCTTCTCCGAAAAAATCTGGCGAGACGCCCTCAGTGCCGGAATACCCGCACCCCGGTGAACACCATGGCCACGCCGCGTTCGTCGGCGGCGTCGATCACCGCCTGGTCGCCAATGGAGCCGCCGGGCTGGATCACCGCGGTGCAACCTGCGTCGGCGGCCTGAAGCAGACCATCGGGGAAGGGGAAGAAAGCCTCGGAGGCGCAGGCTGAGCCTTTCAAGTCCAGGCCGAAATCGGCGGCGCGCAGGGCGGCGATGCGGGCCGAATCCTTGCGGTTCATCTGGCCTGCGCCGACGCCCAGCGTCTGGCCGGCGCGGGCGTAGACGATGGAGTTCGACTTCACATGCTTGGCTATGGTGAAGGCGAAAAGCATGTCGGCGATCTCCGCCTCGCTGGGCGCGCGCTTGGTGACCAGCTTGAGGTCCGCTGCGGTCAACCTGGCGTCGTCGCGGCTCTGCACCAGGAAGCCGCCGGACACTGACTTGAACGTCTCGCCCGGCGCCAGCGGATCAGGCAGGCCGTCAGTCGTCAGTAGACGGACGTTCTTCTTTTTCTTGAACAACGCCACAGCGTCTTCGTCGGCGCCCGGGGCGATGACCACCTCGGTGAACACCTTCAGCACCTCCGCCGCCGTCGCCGCGTCCAGCCGCCGGTTCAGCGCCACGATGCCGCCGAAGGCGCTGGTGGGATCGCAGGCCAGCGCCCGTTCATAGGCCTCGCGCAGGGATCCGCCCGTCGCCACGCCACAGGGATTGGCGTGCTTGATGATGGCGCAGGCGGGTCCAGCCTCGGCGAACTCGGCGATCAGCTCGAAGGCTGCGTCGGTGTCGTTGATATTGTTGTAGCTGAGCTCCTTGCCTTGCAGCTGCCGCGCCGTCGCCACGCCGGTGCGTGGGTTGGCGAAGCGGTAGAAGGCGGCGCTCTGGTGTGGATTCTCGCCATAGCGCATGGTCTGGACCAATTCGCCGGCGATGGTGCGCCTCCGAGGCGCCGTCTCGCCCAAGGCGCCGGCGAACCAGGCCGAAATCGCGGCGTCATAGGCCGCGGTGCGCGCATAGGCCCGGGCGGCGAGCTGCTTGCGCAGCGTCAGGCTGGTCGCCCCGCCGTCCGCAAGCTCCGCCAGCACCTCATCCATGTCGGCGGGATCGGTGCAGATCGCCACATAGCCGTGGTTCTTGGCCGCCGATCGGATCATCGCCGGACCGCCGATATCGATGTTCTCGACACAGGTTTCGTAGTTCCCGCCGGCGGCGACGGTCGCCTCGAACGGGTAGAGGTTCACATAGACCAGGTCGATGGCGCCGATCCCATGCTCGGCCATCGCCCTGGCGTGCTCCGGCGCGTCACGCACGCCAAGCAGGCCGCCATGCACTACCGGGTGCAAGGTCTTCACCCGGCCGTCCATCATTTCGGGAAAGCCGGTCAGTTCGGAGATATCCCTCACCGCCAGGCCGGCGTCGGCTATGGCCTTGGCGGTGCCGCCGGTGGAGACCAGCTCCACACCCAATGCAGCCAGCTTGCGGGCGGCCTCGGTAAGGCCGGTCTTGTCCGACACCGAGATCAGGGCGCGGCGGACGGGCACGCGGTAAGGGGCGGGCGGAAAGTCCGGGGCGGCAGGCATGGAGCGTCTCCTGTTGCAATCGCGGAAGATGCCCAGGCGCGCGGCGGAAAGTCCCTGCGCTCCCCGGTGGTCTCCCACCTCGAAATCGCCAGTTACGCAAGGCCGCGCGGACCATAGCCGCCGGTCCGCGCCTGTCAACGTGGCGCCGCGTTCTCGGCCTGGGTGAGTTTCCAGCGCACCCTCGCGCCTTCGCTCAGCCGCATCTGGCCACGGAGCACAATCTGGCTGGTGCGCCGCGGCAGGCCCTGGCGGTGATAGACCGACGGCTCCAGCTCCACCTCGCCGGCGTCATTGCGCAGCCACCAGCCGGCGTCCTGCGGGTGGGTGCGCAACAGCACGCTGCGCCGGTCCAGGGCGCGGGACACATTCACGTCGGGATGCACGTGGAAGCGCACCATGAAGGGCACGGATTGGCGCGGCTCGCGTCCTTGGGCGCCGACGGCTGGAACGAAGCGATCTTCGCCCCGCAGTTCTCCGAGTGTTGGATCCAGGAACAGGCGCCGCTCGTGGCGAAGGCCGAATCTGGGCGACCATCCGTCGTGGGAAAGCTCAAGCAATTGGCCCTCCTCGCCTTCCTGTCGGCGCACCGTCACAGCCTGGCAACCTCCGAACAGCCACGGGCCCAGCGCCTCGGCGGCGAAGCCGGACAGAGGCGCGCCGCAGGGCTGGTCGCCGATCGTCACCGTGGAGGCGGCGTCTGCGATCCTTAGCGCCGGCGGAGCGACCGCCCCGGGTGACCAGCCGCAGCCCACGATCAACCGCCGACCGCCGGCCAGGACCTCGACGGCCAGCGGCTGACCACAGGCGTTGACGCTCCACGGCCCCCGCGCCGCCGGCGCGGCGTCCACCACCAGCTGCAGCTTTCCGGTGTCCAGCCGGTGATAACCGTTCCGGGCGGCGGGGATCGGGGCGTCGGGAGCGTCGTCGGCCGCGCGGGCGGCGGCGACATAGACCGAGCGGGTCTCCTCGCCGCCCTGGAAATCCGGCAGGCCTCCATCGGCCAGGGTAAAAAAGCGGATCGCCCCGCCCAGTCGGTCGATGGCGCGCATCATGGCGGGGGGCGCGGCGAGGCCGCGATCCTCCAGAGCGGCATCCAGGCAGCGCAGATCGAAAAGCAGCTCCAGCGCCGCCTGCGGATTGCGTGACGCATGGCCGCCGTCCGCTTCCACCGTCAGGGGCAGCGTCCGCTCCAGTTGGCGCAGCGCCGCGGTTAGGATCGTTCCGCCTGTCTGACCCGCAAGGGCGGCGCCCGCGACCCCCGCGGCCGCGGCCCGTTCGGCGGCGCGGAACGGGCCTTCCGAAACCCGCAGCAGGAACCGCGCCTGGCGAGCGAGGTCAAGGGCGATTGCGGCGGTCTCCGCCTCGGAGGCGGCGGCGCAGAGGCTGCGCGCGGCGCAGGCCAGGTTGAACACCCGCCGCTCCGCCAGATCTGCGCCCCACGCAAAGCTGTTCCAGCCGCCAAAGAGCCGGCCCCAGTCGAGGGTCAGTCGCAGGCCCGCCCGTGCGCCCGCCTCGCCCTGAGTCAGCAAATCCCCCATCCAGCCGAAACCATGCAAGGCCTCGGCGAATCGCCGGCTGGGGCTGGGCCGGTCCCAGGGATCGCCCTGGGGCCCCAACTGCAGGGTAAGGCCTGCGAAAGTGAAGGCGCCCGCCAGAAGCCGCGCGCCGGTCTCGACATCGCCAGGTCTGAGATCGCGAGGCTGGACTCCGAGCCCTTCGGGCCGGGGCGCTAACAGGGAGGCTCGATGCAGGGCCGACCCCCGCCACTCCGCCATGAGCTGGCGGCGCGCCGCCGCGCCCAGCGCCATCAGGCTGGTGCGTCCCGGCAGGCGCGACAGCGCGGGGACGACCATGCCGCGCTCCGTTCAGCCGCCGCGCAAGGCGCGGATGTTGTCCGCATAGGCCGCAGGCCCGCCGCGGAACACTGCGGTGCCGGCCACCAGAACTGTGGCGCCGGCGTCCACGCACTGGCGGGCGGTTTGCGGCGTCACGCCGCCGTCGACTTCCAGCGGGATGTCGCGGCCGCTGGCGTCAATCATCCCACGCAGGCGCTCGATCTTCGCCAGCTGTGAGGTCATGAAACTCTGGCCCCCGAATCCTGGATTGATCGACATCACCAGGATCAGGTCGACCTCGTCCATCATCCACTCGATCACCTCAGGGGGGGTGGAGGGGTTGAACACCACGCCAGCCTTGGCGCCCAGCTCGCGGATGCGCTTCAAGGTGCGGTTTAGGTGGGGTCCCGCCTCCGGGTGGACACTGATCAGGTCCGCGCCGGCGGCGCGGAACGCCTCCAGAAACGGATCTGCGGGCGAGATCATCAGGTGGACGTCAAAAGGGATCGACACCAGAGGCCGCAGGGCCTTCACCACCTCAGGTCCGATGGTCAGGTTGGGAACGAAGTGGCCGTCCATAACGTCCACATGCAACCAGTCGGCGCCGGCGGCCTCGACCGCACGCGCCTCCTCGCCTAGCCGGGCGAAGTCCGAAGCCAGGATGGAGGGGGCGATGAGGGGGCGCTGCGGCATCAGCCTGCCTTATCGAAACCCCGGATTCGGAACAAGGGAGCGAACCTAGTCCACGCGACGGAAGCGCGCGACGAAAAATCCGTCCAGACCGCCGGTCATGTGGTGCGGCAGGATGCGGAGGGATCCGTCCGGGCGCAGGCTGGGAACCGGTGCGCCGCCTTCGCCGGCGGTGATCGGCGAGATTGCGAACGCGGGCCGCCGCGCCAGGAAGGCCGCGACCTGGGCCTCGCCCTCTTCCGGCTCAAGGGAACAGACGCAGTAGACCAGCCGCCCGCCGGGCCGCGTTCGTGTGGCGGCGGCGTCCAGCAGACGGGTCTGGACGGCGGCGAGGCTGGCGATGTCGCCCGGTTTGGCCGCCCACAACACGTCGGGGTGGCGGCGAAAAGTCCCGGTGGCGCTGCAGGGAGCGTCCAAGAGCACCGCATCGAAGGTGCGTGGGTCGCCCCAAGCGGCGGCGTCAGCGGTGATGATCTCAGCGCTCAGGCCCGTGCGCGCCAGGTTCTCGATCACGCGCTTCAGTCGTCCGGCGGAGCGATCGAGGGCGGTGACGGTGGCGCCGGTCGCCGCCAACTGCATGGTCTTGCCGCCCGGCGCCGCACAAAGATCGAGCACTGTCTCGCCGGGTTGCGTGGCCAGCAGGCGGGCGGGGATAGCCGCGGCGGCGTCCTGCACCCACCAGCGGCCAGTCTCGAAGGCGGGCCAGGTCGCGATGTCTCCGCGCCGCCGGGTCCGCAGTCCGCCCCCAGGTAGGATTTCGGCCTCAAGGGCTTCGCCCAATTCGGCAGTTTCGGCCGAATCGCGCAGGTTGAGGTCGGCGGCGGGCTCATCGGCGATGACGGCGGCGATGGCGCGGGCCTCGGCCTCACCGTAGGCGGCGCGCCAGCGGGCGAACAGCCACGGGGGCGCCAACGCCTCGGGATCGCTCAGGTCGGGCGGCTCCCGCAAAAGCGTGCGCAACACGGCGTTGACCAGCCCTTTGAAGGCCCGTGTGTCGCCGCGGCTGGCGGCCAGATCAACGCTGGCGGCCACAGCGGCGTGCGGCGCGGTTTGCAGCACCAGCGCCTGGACGGCGCCCAGCCGCAGGATGTTGCGCACTGCGTCCGGCGGCGGCCGGCTCAGTCGCGCATCGAGCGTGCGATCGATCTGGCCGAGGCGGCGCAGGGTGGCCAGGGCCAGGGCCCGGGCGAAACCGCGGTCGCGAGGTTCGAGAACAGTGTTCGCCGGACGGGCGAGCGCGGATTCAAGGCCGTTGCGCCCGCTGAGCGCCGCGGTCAGAAGTTCAAGAGCCGCGGCGCGGGCGGCCAAGCCGGAGGGTTTTTCGGTCACCACACTCGCCTGCCCGCTCCGTCGCCTCGGGGCAAGTCCCGCGTTCGTCTGGCGTCCCGAGCCCGCAGGACTTAGATACAAGCAATGGAAGAGCTTCCACCTGAAAACGCTGCGCCCGGAAAGGCGCTAAGCCCCGCCGCCCGACGCGCGCTGCAGGAGGCCGCTGCTCGCCGACGCGCCGACGCCGACGCCGCCTTGCGCGCGGCGGAGCAGGGCGGTCCACAGGGTCCGGAACCCACGCGCTATGGCGATTGGGAACGCAAGGGCATCGCCGTCGATTTCTGACCAGACCACTCGCCTGCGGCTTGCATCCGCTCGAAAAGTCGCCGTCATCGCGTTAAGTTCCTTTAAATAATTAAGGAGCGCGCGGCATGCGTCTGGTGCGTGGAGTAGTTCTGGCCCTGAGTGTTGGCCTCGTTTCGGGGGCTTATGCTGGCTGTCCGCAGGACCGGGACGGGCGTGATCGCGCCGACGCCTACCAATCGGACGCTCATGCGCGGCGCGGCCGTGAAGCCGGCGAGTCGCGCGATGTATTCGACGCCCGCCGCGATGATCGCCCCGATCATGGTCGGGCCTACGGAAACGATGAAGGCCGTCGTCATGATGAACGCGCCGACGCCGGTCGCGGCGCCTACGATGGCCACGGGGACGCCTATCTACGCCAGACCTACCGGCGTGGGTTCCAGGATGGCTATCAGGCGAGCGAAGCGGCGGCCTCCGGTTACGCCAGTGACGGTTACGACGCTTACGACGAACGTTATGTCCCTCCGCCGGCCGATGGTGCGAGCCCGTGGTACCGCGACGGTCGTCGCCCGGCTCCGATCTGCCCCTGCTCTGGCGGACGCTATTCCGACGGCGCTTACCAGTCCGGCCAATACGGTGCGACCTACCGGAGCGGCGAATCCTACAGCCGCGGCTATCAGGGCTCGAGCTATGAGGCGGGCGCGGTCTATGGAGAAGCCGCCGGTCGCCAGGGCTATGGCGGCCGCTACGGCGCCAGCTACAGCCGCGGGGCCGCCAGCAGCGACTACCAAAGCTCAAGCTACCAGTCCGGCGGCGGGTACGGCGACGCCGCTTACGCCCCGGGCCCCGGTGATGTTCGCCTGTCTGACAGCTTCTTCACCTATGACGGCGGCGTGGGCCCGATCCCCTCCGACTCCTATGGCGGCGGCGGCGGCGTGGTGTTCGTCGGCGGCGGCGGTTATGGGTTCAGCCGTGCGGCGGCTTTCGCCAGCGCTGCGGCGAGTTCCAGCGCCAGCGTGCGGATCGGCCACGGTGGGTACCGGGGCTATCACGGCGGCGGCAAGTCCGGCGGATGTGGCGGCTGCGGCGGCAAGGGCGGCCACTGAGCGGCGGTCGCCGGATCGGCGGGTTCGTTCAGGCGCCGCGCATCTCCGCGACGACCCGCCGCGCCGCTTCCCGCGGGTCATTGGCGGCGGTGATCGGTCGTCCGCAAACGATATGTGAAGCGCCGGCGCTAAGGGCGTCTGCGGGCGTCGCGGCCCGGGCCTGATCGTTCTTCGCCGACCAGTCCGGCCGCACGCCCGGCGTCACCACCAGGAAATCCGTCCCGCCGATACGCCGGGCAAGTTCCGCCTCAAGGGGACTCGCCACGACGCCATCGCAGCCGGCTGCGACCGCCTGGTGGATGCGCCGCTCCACCAGGGCGCGGGCGCTCTCGCCATAGCCAATTTCCCGCAGATCCTCGTCGTTGAGGCTGGTGAGCACGGTGACCGCCAGGATTTTCAGGCCAGAGCGGCCGCGGCCCTGCACGGCGGCCTTCATCACCTGGGGCTCGCCGTGGACGGTCAGCAGGTCGCAGCCGGAGCTCGACAGGGCGGCCGCGGCGCGCTGCACCGTGGCGCCGATGTCATGCAGTTTCCAGTCCAGGAACACCTGCTTGCCCTCGGCCTTCAGGGCGCGGGCCAGCGCCATGCCGTCGCTAGCGAACAGTTCCAGGCCCACCTTATAGAAATTCACCGTGTCGCCCAGGGCGTCGACCATGGCGCGGGCCTCACTAACGCTGGGCAGGTCAAGCGGGACGATCAGACGGGGATCAGCGAGGGCTTCGGGCGTGCGTGTGGGCGCGGTGGCGGCCATGGCGGTCTCCAGGTGGGCGTCAATATGGGCTAAGAGCCTTGAATGATCCGGCCGGGCGGCGCGGTCAACGCCTGGTTCGCCAGCGATCAAAGGTCGCGGAACCGACCACCCTGCGAGGCGGCGATCGCCAGTCCCCAGTCTTCCGGCAGCAGCTTTGCCAGCGCCGCGATCGCCTTGTTGGGTGCGCCGGGCACGCTGATCGCCCTGTTCGCTTCGGCGGCCTATAGCCGCAGGCGGCCACCTCGTCGGCGCCCAGCCACGCCCAGGGGGGGACGGATCGGCTCACGCGGGCCCGCGTTCCGGTGACGTCGTGAAACTCCGAATAGGTGAATCCTGGGCACAGGGCGCAGACATGCACATCGCTTTCGCGCACCTCCAGGTGCAGGCTCTGGGAGAAGCGGATCAAGAAAGCCTTGGCCGCGCCATAGAGGGTGGAGCCTGCGCCGCCGGGCACCAGCCCCGCCAGGCTGGCGAGATTGACGATGCGCCCGAACCGCCGCTCGATCATGCCATTCACCACTAGCCTGGCGAGCGCGCTGGGCGCGGTGACCATCACCTGAAGGAAGGCCGCGTGGGTGGCCCAGTCGTTGTCTGCGAACCCGCCGGGCACGCCGTAGCCGGCGTTGTTGACCAGCGCATCGACCGTGCGCCCCTGGGCCGCCAGGTCGTCCAGGATGCGCTGGGGCGCGGCCGGGTCGGACAGATCGGCGGCGAGACTTAGGGTCTCCACCCCGAATCTCAGGCGAAGCTCCTCACCCAGGCTGTCCAGACGGTCCTTCCGGCGCGCGCTCAGCGCCACATCATAGCCGTGGCTCGCGTAAATTCGGGCGAAGGCCGCGCCAATTCCGGCTGAGGCTCCGGTCACCAGCGCCAATTTGCGATCCATGCCGCCTCCTCGCGTTCAGGTGCAAAGGAGGGTGCGAATCTCAACCCTGCGTCAAGGTGCGCGGACCGCGGCATTGAACCCTATTCTGAATGGGTGTATCGCGCCGCCGCGAGACGGCATGGGGCCGCCCCTTGGGAACTTATCAAGTGACGTTCCCGGAGACTTTGGATGGCTGACCCTGCCGATGCGGCCCACGAGGCGGCGCAGGAGTCCCACGGCTCCCATAAGGAGAGTTTCTGGGCGCTGGCGCTGGGTTCCGTGGGCGTGGTGTTCGGCGACATCGGCACCAGCCCGCTCTACGCCATGCGAGAGGCGCTGCACCACAGCAGTCATTCCACGGACACCGAACTCGCCGTGCTCGGCGTGGTCTCACTGATCACCTGGGCGTTGCTGCTCATCGTCACGCTCAAGTACGTCGTGTTCCTGATGCGGGCCGACAACAAGGGCGAGGGCGGCACTCTGGCCCTGATGGCGCTGGCCCAAAGGGTGATGACGAACCGATCGTCGGTCGTTCTCTATCTGGGCATGCTCGGCGCGGCTTTGTTCTACGCGGACGGCATTATCACGCCGGCGGTGTCGGTGCTTGGGTCCATGGAAGGCATGAAGGAAATTCCCGGCGTGGGCGCGCGCCTTGCGCCTGCCGTGTTGCCAGCGGCGGCGGCGGTGCTGATCATACTGTTCCTGGTTCAGACACGAGGCACGGCAACCGTCGCCAAGCTGTTCGGCCCGGTAACCGCCCTGTGGTTCCTCGTGCTGGGCGCGCTGGGCGTCTATCACATCGCCGACGACCTTTCGGTGTTCCGCGCTCTGTCGCCGCACTATGGCGTGAAGTTCCTACTCAGTAATGGCTACCTGGGGTTCGTCATCCTCGGCAGCGTCTTCCTGGCCGTCACCGGCGCGGAAGCGCTCTATGCCGACATGGGCCACTTCGGGAAGAAGCCGATCCAGGCCGCGTGGCTGGTGCTGGTGCTTCCCTCGCTGGTGCTGAACTATCTGGGCCAGGGGGCCTTGGTGCTGTCGCATCCCGCGGCCCTGGCCAACCCATTCTTCCAGATGATCCCCAAGGCGGTCTACTGGCCGGTGTGGCTGCTCTCGATCGCCGCCACCATCATCGCCAGTCAGGCGGTGATCACCGGCGCCTTCTCCATGACCCAACAGGCGGTGCAGCTTGGCCTGTTCCCGCGCATCGACATCCGCCGCACCAGCGAGACCCAGGCCGGCCAGATCTATGTGCCGCAGGTCAACACCCTGCTGTTGGTGGGCGTTCTGGTGCTGCTGGTGATGTTCCGCACGTCTTCGAACCTGGCGGCGGCCTATGGCATCGCGGTGACCGGGGCGATGTTCGTCGACACCCTGCTGTTCTATGTGATCATCCGCCACCTGTGGAAACGCCCCAACTGGCAGGCCCTGGCGGGCGCCAGCTTCTTCGGGGTGTTCGATCTGGTGTTCATCAGCTCCAACTTGCTCAAGATCACCCAGGGCGCCTGGCTGCCGCTGGCCATTGGCGCGGCCCTGATGGTGATCATGTGGACCTGGACGCGGGGGGCGCAAATCCTGGGCGAGAAGAGCCGCCGCGACTCTGTGCCGCTCAACGAACTGGCCGAGATCCTTCGGGCGCGCAGCCCGCACCGGATCGCCGGCACGGCGGTGTTCCTGACCTCGGAGCCCAGCGTGGCGCCCGTGGCCCTGATGCACAACCTCAAGCACAACAAGGTGTTGCACCAGAAGAACGTCATCCTCACGGTCAGCGTCACCGAGACGCCGCGGGTGAAGGACGACGACCGCATCGCCATAGAACCTCTGAACGACGACTTCACCAAGGTGATCATCAGCTACGGCTTCATGGAGAGCCCCAATATTCCCAAGGCCCTGGGTCAGTGCCGACGGCTTGGGCTGAAGTTCGACATCATGGCCACCAGCTTCTTCCTGGGAAGACGATCGGTGGTGCCCTCGGCTCATTCGGGCATGCCGCTGTGGCAGGACAAGCTGTTCATCTTCCTGATGAAGAACGCCGCCAACCCCACCGACTTCTATCACATCCCCCCCGGCCGGGTGGTGGAAATGGGCGCCCAGGTCACCGTCTGATCCGCGGGCACTTGAACCGGCGCCCGCTTCGCCACTATAGGCGGCCTCTTTTCACTTCCAGCGCCCGGGACGACGCCCATGTCCGCCACATCGCCGAAAAAGAAGGTCGTTCTCGCCTATTCCGGCGGTCTGGACACCTCGATCATCCTGAAGTGGCTGCAGACCGAGTACCAGGCCGAGGTGATCACCTTCACCGCCGACTTAGGGCAAGGCGAGGAACTGGAGCCCGCCCGCGCCAAGGCGCTGAACGCCGGGGTGAAGCCGGAAAACATCTTCATCGAGGACCTGCGCGAGGAGTTTGTCCGCGACTTCGTGTTCCCCATGTTCCGCGCCAACACCGTCTATGAGGGCCAGTACCTGCTGGGCACCTCCATCGCACGACCGCTGATCGCCAAGCGTCAGATCGAGATCGCCCGCAAGATGGGGGCCGAGGCGGTCTGCCACGGCGCCACCGGCAAGGGTAACGACCAGGTCCGTTTTGAAGTGGCCTACTACGCCCTGGAGCCCGACATTCACGTCATCGCCCCCTGGCGGGAGTGGGAGTTCAAGAGCCGCGAGGCGCTGCTGGCCTTCGCCGAACAGCACCAGATCCAGATCGCCAAGGACAAGCGCGGCGAGGCGCCGTTCAGCGTCGACGCCAACCTGCTGCACTCCTCCTCGGAGGGCAAGGTGCTGGAGGACCCGTCGGTGGAAGCGCCGGAATACGTCCACATGCGCACGATCGCGCCGGAGGACGCCCCGGACCGGCCCACCGTCATCACCGTCGACTTCGAAAAGGGCGATCCCGTCGCCATTGATGGCGTCGCCCTGTCGCCGGCCGCCCTGCTCACCCGCCTAAATGAGCTGGGACACGACAACGGGATCGGCCGCCTCGACCTGGTGGAGAACCGCTTCGTGGGCATGAAGTCCCGCGGGGTCTATGAGACGCCGGGCGGAACCATCCTCTTGGCCGCCCATCGGGGCATTGAGTCCATCACCCTCGACCGCGGGTCCATGCACCTGAAGGACGAGCTGATGCCCCGCTACGCCGCCCTGATCTACAACGGCTTCTGGTTCGCCCCCGAGCGCGAGATGCTGCAGGCGGCCATTGACCATTCCCAGTCGATGGTCTCGGGTCAGGTGCGCATCAAGCTCTACAAGGGCAACGTCACCGTCATCGGCCGCACCAGCCCCTATTCCCTCTACGACCAGGACCTGGTCACCTTCGAGGAGGGCAAAGTCGCCTATGACCACCGCGACGCCGCAGGGTTCATCAAGCTCAACGCCCTGCGCCTGCAGGTGAAGACCCGCCGCGACCGTCGGGCGCGCTGAGCGGCTTTCCCAGACGCCGCCCCCGTGGCAAGCTTTGCCGAAACCGGCTAGCGGGCTGGTTGTTCCGGGGGAAACCACAATGCAACAGTATTCATGTGTCGCACTCGTCAGCCTTCTGGCGCTTCTGACCTATGTCTGGATGATGATGCGGGTCGGCAAAGCCCGAATGAAGAGTGGCGTGAAGGCGCCGGCGATGACTGGGGACGAGGGCCTGGAACGGGCGATCCGCGCCCATCTCAACACCCTCGAATGGTTGCCCACCTTCCTGGTCTCGATGTGGATCTTCGCCATCTATTGGAGCCCCACGGTCGCCGCCGGCGCCGGGGTGGTGTGGATCACCGGGCGGATCCTCTACGCCCTCGCCTATGTTTCGGATCCCAGCAAGCGCGGGGCCGGATTTCTGATCCAGGCCCTGGCCACCGCCGTTCTGCTGTTCGGCGGTATCGGCCGGATCGTGTGGTCCATGGTGACGCAGGGCGCATAGGCTGTTGCGCCAGGGCCTCCGACGCGCCATCTGATAAGCAGGGGACGCTTTGGAGTTGGAGCCATGATGGTCAAGAACCTCGCCATCGCCGCCCTAGTCCTGGCCGCGGGGCTGGCGGGCTGTGCGACGCCGACGCCCTATCAGCCGCGCCTGGCCGGCAAGTCATCGTCGGATGGCGGCTTTGCCGAGCAGCGAATCGACGCCGATCGCTGGCGGGTCACCTTCGCGGGCAACAGCCTGACCTCGCGCGAGACGGTGGAGTCCTACCTGCTTTACCGGGCCGCGGAGCTGACCTTGCAGCAGAATCGCGACTGGTTCTCGGTGGTCAACCGAAACACTGACAAGCAGAGCCGCACCTACGTCGAGCCCGACCCCTTCTACTCGCCCTGGCGCGGCCCCGGCTTCGGCTACTGGCGGCCCAGCTGGCGTTTCCATGGGGCGGGCTATGGCTGGCGTGGCTGGGATCCGTTCCTGGGCGACCCGTTCTGGGCTGACCGGATGGATGTGCGCACCGTCGACCGCTTCGAGGCCTCGGCCGAGATCGTCATGCATGCGGGCGCCAAGCCCGCGGACGATCCGTCAGCGTTCGACGCTCGCGGGGTCTCGGAAAACCTGGGACCGCGCATCCAGCGGCCGGCCCCGGCCCACGGTTGAACTGCGAGCCCTGGACCGGCGGGTGAGCTCGGGCCTAGACTGGCGCCCATGAGCACGCCAGCCACGCCGCAAAAGACCCCCGCCGACCGCATCGGCCGTATTGGAATCTGGTCCGGGGAGCTGCGCTTCGGCGACACCGCCGCGGGCGCCAGGGCCGCCGCCGAACTGGACGAACTGGGCTTTGGCGCCATCTGGACGCCGGGCGGCTTCGGCGGCCCGGTGCTGGAGGACATGCGCCGGCTGCTGGACGCCACCAAACGCACCACCATCGCCTCGGGCATCATCAACCTTTGGAAGCATGAGCCCGCCGAGCTGGGAACCTGGTGGCGCGCCCTGCCGGACGCCCACAAGGAACGCACCTTGCTGGGCATCGGGGTCAGCCATGGCCCGGCCATCGGCGCGGATTACCAACGCCCGGTGGCCACCACCCGGGCCTATCTGGATAAGCTGGACGCTGAGGGCATTCCGGCCGAGCACATGTGTCTGGCCGCGTTGGGTCCGCTGATGCTGGACCTGTCGGCTGAGCGGACCGCTGGCGCGCACCCCTATCTTGGGTCCCCCGCCCACACCGCTTTCGCCCGCGCGAGGATGGGCAAGGCGGCGCTGCTGGCGCCTGAGGTTGGCGTGATCTTCGAGACCGACCCCGAAAAGGCCCGCGCCATCGCCCGCGACGCGCTGGGAATCTATCTGCCGCTTCCCAACTACACCAACAACTGGCGGCGCTTCGGCTTCACCGAGGAAGAGGCCCTGGGCGCCGCCGACCGGCTGATCGACACGATTTTCGGCTGGGGTGACGTGGGCGCCGCCGCCCGCATCGTACAGGCCCACCTGGACGCCGGCGCTGACCACGTCTGCATCCAGGTGGTTCGCGGCTCGATCCGCGATGCGGTGAACCTGCCCATGGACCAGTGGCGGGCCCTGGCCGGGGCGCTGCTTTAGGCGTTCCGTTCATCCCTGCGTCACCCGCCCCGCCGCAGGCTGCAGGACGAAAGGGAGGCCCCATGGACCGCAGACTGTTCCTCGCCCTCGCCGCAGGCGGGCTCGCCGGCCCCGCGGGCGCCCAGGATTTCGGCAAGGCCGTGGGGGGTCTGCTCGGCGCCGGCCTTGGCCTGCCCGCCGGCGTCACCGGCGCCCAGGCGGAAGGGGGCCTGCGCGAGGCCCTGATCGCCGGCGCGGTGAGCGCGGTGCTGCGGGTAGGCAGGCCGGATGGCTACTGGGGGGATACGAAGATCCGCATCCCGCTGCCGGGCGTGCTCGGCCGCACTCAACGCACCCTCACCAAGCTCGGCCTTTCCGCCCCCCTCGACGACCTCCAGCGCAAGGTCAACATCTCCGCCGAAAAGGCCGCCCCCCAGGCCCGCGACATGTTCACCGGCGCCATCCGGGCCATGACGGTCGACGATGTGGTCGGCGTTTTGCGCGGCGGCGACACCTCGGCTACCGACTATCTGAATCAGAAGACCACGCCCCAGCTCATCGGCCTGTTCCGCCAGCCCATGGCCAGCGCTCTGACCTCCACCGGCGCCCTGCGCTCCCTTGACCGCGCCGTGACCAAGAACGGTCTGGCCGGCGCCCTTGGGGGCAACCCCACCGATATTCTCACCAACTTCGCCGTCACCAAGGCGCTCGACGGCCTGTTCTTCTATGTGGGCGAGGAGGAGCGCGCCATCCGCCACATGACCCGGTGAAACGCACCACAGACCTGTTGAGAAAGGTGTTCGGGGCGCTATAGGCTGCGGGCGAACGGGGAAGCACGCCATGAGCGCTGCGGATCGTCTTCTGGGCCTGGGCGATCAGGTCGCCTTCGTCACCGGCGCCGCCTCTGGGATCGGTGAGGCCGTCGCACATTGTCTGGCCGAATTGGGCGCGCGGGTGGCCATCTTCGACCGCGACGCTGAGGGCGCGGCCAGGGTCGCCCGGGAAATCCGCGCCAGGGACCTCGACGCATCCGAGGTGGTGGTCGACATCACCGGCGAGGCGGCTGTGATCGACGCGGTGGCCGACGCCGCCGCCCGGCTTGGGGCGCCGACCATCCTGGTCAACAACGCCGGCGTCCAGGATCGCGAACCGATGCTCGACATCACCGGCGACGAATGGGACCGCATCCAGCGCATCAACCTGCGCGGCGCATTCCTGATGCTGCGCGAATGCGCCAAGGCGATGGTGGCGGCGGGCCGGCCGGGCGCGATTGTCAACATCGCCTCCCTGGGAGTCGAGCACCCGATGATCCCCGGCCTGGCCGCCTATTCGGCCTCGAAGGGAGGGTTGAAGGCCTTGACCCGCAACGCGGCCTTCGAGCTCATGGCGCATGGGATCCGGGTGAACGCCATCCTGCCCGGCGGGGTGGCGACGCCTGGGTCGTCGCACGGCGCGGCGCGCAAGGTGGTCGGCCCGGGCTCCACCCGCCCCGCGCCCCTGGGTCAGCTGATGCCCCCCGATATCGCCGCCGCCGTGGCCTTCCTGGTCTCACCGGCGGCTCAGAAGATCACCGGCCAGTCCCTGGCGGTGGATTCCGGCTGGCTGCTCACTTAACGCGGGCGCGGCTCTAAGCGACCTTCGATCCGGCCAGCACCTCGGCGATCTGCGCCCCCGTCGCCATTGTGGCCAGGAAGGGCAGGTGCATGGTCACCTGCATTTGGTGGGTCTCGGCCGAGCCGCCGGCGGTGCAGTCCTCGGCCAGCACGACATTGTAGCCCAGCCCCACCGCTTCGCAGGCGCTGCCGGGCAGGGCGATGTTGGTGGAGACCCCCGCCAGCACCACCGTCTCAACGCCGAAGCCGCGCAGGATCGCGTCCATCTGCGTGCCCGTAAAGATCGCCATGCCGTGGGTGCGGTTGGTGACGATGTCGTCATCGGTCACTAGCAGATCGTCGTTCACCGCCGCGGCGCGGGCGCCCATGGTCATCTGGCCGTTCTTGACCAGCTGGGCGGCCAGGGCGCAGTTGACCTTGAAGCCGACAAAGCCGGGGCGCGGCGCGATGGTGGCGAAGATCACCGGCCGGCCGGCGGCGCGGAAGGTCGCGGCCAGGGTGTTGATCTTGCTGATGATGTCCCGCGAGACCACCTGGTCCATCAGCCCCTGACGATTGACGTCCAGATAGGCCGGATTGGTCTGGCGGTTCTGGCATTCCACCACCACCAGGGCCGAGGCCTGGCCACGGTCCAGACCGATCAGTTTCTTCATATGCGACTCCCTTGGTCCCGCGACCCTTATGGCTTCAGATCGATCCGTTCAGAAGGCTCAATCCCAGTCTGCGCTTTTGAATCCGGCGCCCGACGCTTTGGCAAGCCCACCTCTAGGTTCCCGGCTCGGGGTTCGGGGTTCGGGGTGCAGTCCAATATTCTGTCCCATTCGCCCGCGTCTGGCGTCGCTGCAATTCCGGGATGGCCAACCGGGACCGAGCGGCTAAGTTGGACCCCAACGGGGAGAGCGACCATGACCTTCAGACCTCACCTGGCGGCCTGCGCCCTGCTGGCCGCCGGCATCGGATCGGCCGCCGCCGCCGCGGAGTTCGTCACGGTTCCGGTGGAGGCGACGATCAACGCCCCCGCCGCCGTCGCCTGGAAGACGCTCTCCGGCTATTGCGCCATCGGCGCCTGGCTGAAGACCAGCTGCGTGATCACCTCCGGCCAGGATGGTGAAATGGGCGCCGTGCGCCGCATCGCCGACCGCGTCGACGAGCTGTTGGTGGCCAGAACGGCGTGGTCCTACACCTACGCCCAGCCGAAGTCGCCCATCGACTACCACGGGACCGTGGAGATCCAGCCCATCGACAAGCGCCACGCCAGGCTGCTCTACACCCTGGTCTATGACGCCGAGCCCCTGGCGACCCCCGAGGCCAAGGCGGCGGACAAGGCCCGCCGGATCAAACAGTTCACCGCCATCGTGGCGGCGATGAAGGCCGCCGCGGAAGCGAAGTAGGGGGCGAGGGGGATTGCGGCGCAACCGCTGGAAGCCCGCCCATGTCCGGCCTCTAACGCGGCTGGCATTGACGCCTAAGCGCACCAACGACCAATTTCATGCGGTGGCGCCGTAACTCGAGCCCTGCCCGCTCGTCCTTGACTCGGCCGGGACGCCAGACAGACTGGTCGCCAGGAGATTTGAGCTGGGGCCTGCCCGGCGGTTTCAACTCTCAGCCCCAACCTCGCCCCGCCAGCAGCTCATCCAGTTGCTCGAACGTCTCACCACACCCGCCTGTGGCGCCGGAGTCTATCGCCTCGTCGAGGGCCGCCTTGGAGGGATAGAGATCGCGCATGACCACCCGGGTCTCGCCGCCTTGGTCTTCAAAGGTCACCGTGGTGACGGCCCCGGTCTCGCCGCTTTCTTCGTTGGTCCAGACTAGGCGCTCGGGCGGCGTCACCTCGAGGTAGCGGCCGAAGAACGCCATCGGCTCCGGCGCGTCCGGGTGGCCGAACACGAACCGGTAGGCGCCGCCCGCGCGCACATCGGCCTCGCAGGAGATGAAGAATATCCCGAACGACTTCGGCGCCCACCATAGCCTGAGCAGTTCGGGCTTGGTCCAGGCCTCGAAGACGATCCGCGCCGGGGCGTTGAAGGTCCGGGTGACCACCATCTCCCGCTCGGAGGTCCGCTCCACCGTCATGGGTTTTTACCCGTCGAGGGGTCATGTTCACGTCCCGAGGCCATCGTCCGTCTCCTTATGCTTCAGGTCCTCGACAACCTGGTCCAGCGCATCGAACCGCGCCGCCCAGAGTTGTTGGCGCCCCGCGATCCAGGCGACCTCTTCCTCCAGCCGGCGCTGGCCGAGCCGGCAGGACCGCACCCGTCCGACCTTCCGCGTGGTGACCAGACCCGCCCGCTCCAGCACGCCCACATGTTTCTTCATGCCCGTGAGGGTCATGTGGAACCTCTCGGCGAGGTCCGTGATCGAGGCGTCCGCCTGGCCAAGATGCTCCAGAACGCCCCGGCGGGTGGCGTCCGAGAGCGCGGCGAAGGAGGCGTCGAGGCGGGCCTGTGAATACTGAACCATTTGGTTCAGCATATAACCCCGTCTTGTCGACCTGCAAGAGGCGACCTTGGTGGTTTGGGAGGGGTTTGGGTTCAGGACAACCTGCCCCAGGCGCCGAAACGCCTACCCCTATACGATCGCGGATTTCCGAAAACTGGAGCGGGCGAAGAGATTCGAACTCTCGACCCCAACCTTGGCAAGGTTGTGCTCTACCACTGAGCTACGCCCGCGCTCCTCGGGTCGGTGCGCCCGCAGGCGCCGCGCCCCGAATTTTCGGAAGGCGGCTTATGGCAGACGGGTCCTGGGTTGGCAAGGCGGGTTGGACGGGCCGCGGCCGCAAGTTTGCGGGGCGGGTGCGTCAGAAGCGGTCGCTTGCAAGGCGCATGGGATTGATCCTCGAAAAATTGACCCTGGGACCCGTTATTGACGCCGAACGCCCCCCACCAAGGCGCCCCCGTCACCCCCGCCGGGGCGTCTTCAGCCGGCGCTTGTTGACGTGGCCTTCCTTGGCCGGGGCCACTTCCTCGGGGAACTCGCCCTTGAAGTAATAGCGCTGCCAGGCCTCCTTCACCGCCTCGGGCTCCTGGCGGAAGATGCGTTCGTTGAACCGCGAGCGGTGCTTCTCCCACAGGTCGTACTGGCCGCGCAGGTCCGGGTCGGCGTCCATGCGCCGGATCATCGGCTGGATCTCCTCCAGCGGCTTGTCCTGCACCAGGGTGATGAAACAGAAGGGCTCGTTCTTTTCGAACCGCACCTTGCCGGGCCGGGTGAACAGCCAGTTCATGGTGAAGGGGAAGGGCAGCCACTCGGTCTCCACCAGGCCGGCCAGCGGCTGGATGCCGTCCTTGATGTGGTTGGGCGGTCCCATCACCCACATGGACCAGCCTGGCGGCGAGCGGAACAGGTAGCCGGTGTGGAAGGTGACCACCCCATGGCTGAAATGGGAGGTGACGTGGCGGTGGAAGTCCGGATTGGGGAAGTCCGGGGTCAGGGTGATGTCCTGCTGATGGGTTCCCCCGTTCCACTCCAGGGTCATGGCCATGGGACAGAGCAGCTCCCAGCCGGTGGTGTTGGCCATGGAGAGCGGCAGGCAGCGGTAGGGATGGCGCGCGGCGAAGTGGTCCATCCAGGCGCGCTGCGGACGGCCGGGCACGATCTCCGGCGGACGCTCGGTGACGGGGAAGCATTCCAGGATCATGGCGGGCCCTTGGTGCGCGTTGGCGACCCCAGACCCTTAGCCAGCCGGCGGCGGCTTCGTCCAGTCGCGGTGTCTACGCAAGGGCGGCGTGCGCGGCGCGGCGTCTTCGGTTATGGAGGCCGCCATGCTGACCCGCGCCGACCTGATGGCCTTCCTGGACGAGCGCGCCATCGACCATCCGACCCTGGAGCACGCGGCGGTGTTCCGGGTGGGGGAGGGCGCCGAGATCAAGGCCGGCCTGCCCGGCGCCCACACCAAGAACCTGTTCCTGAAGGACGCCAAGGGCCAGCTGTGGCTGATTTCGGCTGGGGATCGCACGGCCATCGACTTGAAAGCCCTGCCGCCGGTGATCGGGTCTGCGCGGCTGTCGTTCGGCTCGGCCGAGCGGCTCTGGGCGGCGCTGGGCGTGACGCCGGGGTCGGTGACGGCCCTGGCGCTGATCAATGATCCGGACCGGCAGGTGCGCTTCGTGCTGGACCGGGCGCTGGCCGACGCGCCGGTGGTCAACTTCCACCCCTTGACCAACACCGCCACCATCGCGCTGACCCGGGCGGGGTTCGCAAAGTTCCTGGCCGCGCTGGGCGTCGCGCCCCTGGTGGTGGACTTCGAGGCCATGAAGGTTATCCATGAACGCAACGCCGGTTGAACCGGGCGGGGCTTAAGGCCATCTAACCGCGAGCCTGAGCTGATAAGAGGACTGAACGGATGAGCCTGATCGGGGAATCCAATGCGCCCGCCGACCTGATAAAGGACGGCGCCGACGCGACCTTCGCCAAGGACGTCATCGAGGCTTCGCGCCAGCAGCCGGTGATCGTCGATTTCTGGGCCCCCTGGTGCGGCCCCTGCAAGACCCTTGGCCCGGCTCTGGAGCGCGCGGTGACCGCCGCCAAGGGGGCGGTGAAGCTGGTCAAGATCGACATCGACAAGAACCCGGCCTTCGCCGGACAGCTCCGGGTGCAGTCGATCCCGGCGGTGTTCGCCTTCGTCGACGGCCGGCCGGTGGATGGCTTCATGGGCGCGGTGCCGGAGAGCCAGATCAAGGCCTTCATCGCCCGCCTGGCCGGTCCCCCCGGCGGCGCGGAGACCGCCCAGCTCTTGGAGATGGCCAAGGAATCCATGGACCTTGGCGACGCGGCCGGCGCGGCCCAGGCCTTCGCCCAGGTTCTGCAGGCCGACCCAGCGAACCTCGCCGCCATCGCCGGCATGGCGCGAATCTATCTGAATGGCGGCGATGCTGAGCGGGCGGGAGAGATCCTGGCCATGGCGCCCGCCGACGCCAAGAGCGCCGAGATCGATTCGGTGCGCGCGGCATTGGCGCTGGCCGCCCAGGCCGACGCGGAGACCGCCCCCCTGGAGGCGCGCCTGTCCGCCGACCCCGACGACCATGAGGCGCGGCTGGAACTGGCCAAGGCCCTGGCCGGGCGCGGCGATTTCCAGGCCGCCGCCGACCATCTGCTCGCGATCATCGAGCGCGACCGGGAATGGGACGACCAGGCCGCCCGCAAGCAGTTGCTCACCGTATTCGAGGCCGCCGGCCAGATGAGTGATGTGGCCAAGACCGGTCGCCGCCGGCTGTCTGCGATCCTGTTCAGTTAGTGGGGGTGAGCATGGCCGGCTATCGCCGCGCCGACGACCTGCCGCAGGTGTTCCCGGTGTTTCCGCTGGACCGGGCGCTGGTGCTGCCGCGCAGCCCGCTGCCGCTGCAGATCTTCGAGCCCCGCTACCTGAACATGGTCGACGACGTCATGGCCGGCGACCGGATCATCGGCATGGTGCAGACGAGGCCCGGCGGTGAACGGGCGCGGCCAAGGCTGGCCGGCGTCGGTTGCGCGGGACGCATCACCAGCTATGCCGAAACTCCGGATGGTCGCTATCGCATCACGCTCACCGGCGTCTGCCGCTTCGAGATCGCCGAGGAACTCTCCGCGATGACTCCTTATCGTCAGGTGCGCGCCGTGTTCGCCCCCTACGAGGCCGACCTGGCCGAACCGGTCCCGCCCTTCCCCGACCGTGCTCGGCTGTCCCGCGCGCTAAGGCGTTATCTGAACCACCGCAGCTACGACATCGATTGGGACAGCGCCAACAACGCGCCGCTGGAGCCTTTGGTCAACAGCCTGTGCATGGGGCTGCCTTTCGACGTGGCGGAAAAGCAGGCGCTGCTGGAGGCGCGCGATTTCGCCGACCGGGTCGAGGTGCTCACCGTCATGTTGGAGATCGGCGCCGCCGAGGATGACGATGACGAACCGCGGCCTTTGCAGTAGAGGCAAGCCATGGACGATCCGCCGCAGCCCGACGTCGACCCCCGCCTCCTGGAGATCCTGGTTTGTCCGGTGACCCATGGGCCGCTGGAATATGACCGCGAGAAGGGCGAACTGATCAGCCGGTCGGCCAAGTTGGCCTATCCGATCCGCGACGGCGTGCCGATCATGCTGCCCGAGGAAGCCCGCGAGCTCCTGGAGGGCTAAAGCGCCTCGCCCTTCAGCAGCCGCGGCAGGTCGCCCACCGCCCCGCCGGCCTGCTGCATGAAGAACCGTCTCGCCGGGCCGATGCGGTTGACCGCCGCCATGCCGGCGCCGCGGGCCAGCCGCAGGAGGGGGTTGTCGTTGGAGAACAGCCGCACCATCAGGTCCATGCCGGCGCTCAGCGCCACGGTATCGAACCTGCGCCAGCGGGCGTAACGCTCCAGCACCGTTTCGGCGCCGAAATCCTCGCCCAGGCGGGCGGCCTCGACGATCACCTCGGCCAGGGCCGCAGCGCCTTTCAGGCCAAGGTTGAGCCCCTGCCCGGCGATGGGATGCACCCCGTGGGCGGCGTCGCCCAGCAGCGCCAGCCGGGGCCTGGTCAACCGCTCGGCCAACTGCAGGCTCAGGGGATAAGTGAACACCTCGCCCTCCACCTCCACCCGACCCAGGAAGCCGCCGAAGCGGCGGGCGAGATGGGCGTCGAACACCTCCGGGCGGACGGACTTAAGGGCGGCGGCGCGGGCGACGGACTCCGTCCATACAAGGCTCACCCGCTGGTCGGTCAGCGGCAGGATCGCGAAGGGACCTGAGGGAAGGAAATATTCGTGCGCCACGCCGTCGTGTGGGCGCGCCAATCGCACCGTGGCCACCACGCCGGCCTGCTTGTAGTCCCAGCCAACGCATTCGATCCCCGCCGCCTGGCGCAGCACCGAGCCGCGGCCCTCGGCGCCTACGGCCAGGGGCGCGGTCAGCGTCCGCCCGTCGGCCAGGCTTACCGCCGCGGCGTGGGGTCCGAACGCAGCGCCCACGACACGGGCCGGGGCCAGCACTTCGATGTCCGCCGCCTGCACGGCGCTGGCGAGCGCCGCGCGGGTGCGCCGGTTCTCGATCAGATAGCCCAGCGGCTCGCCGTCGGCGCGCTCTGCGATCTCCTCAGCGTCAAACCGCAGGAAGAACGGGCTCGCGCCCGGCGACGCGGCGCCCGGCGTGCGTCCGTCGGTCACCAGGATCTGCTCGATCCGCTGGGCGTACGGCTCCAGAGCGTCAGCCAGGCCGAGCGCCCGCCACTGGCGGAAACAGGCATAAGCGATCGCCGAGGCGCGTCCGTCGAAACTGGGCGCCAACTGGGTGTCGAAGGGCGCAGGATCAATGAGCACCGGCTTCAGCCCGGCCTGATGCAGCGCGAGCGCCAGGGTCGCGCCGGCCATACCGGCTCCCGCGATGATCACGTCGGCGTCGAACTGCCCGCTCATGGGCCGATATGCCGACGTTGCGAAGGCCGCGTCCAGCCCGACGGCGCCATTCACTGTTTCTTGGACGCCAGCGTCCATTTTTCAGTTGCGCCGCCGCCATCGACTGTGATCCAAGCCTGGACTGAAGAGTCCAAGTTTAACGAATATGCGTTGGAGGCCGGTTTTGGCGTCAGGGTTGTTGCGGGGACGGATCGTTCCGGTGTCGGTGGGTCTGCTGACGGCGGTCGCGGTTCTGATCGGCGGCGTAGTCTGGTGGCAGGCCAAACAGCGCTTCGAAAAGACCGACAACGCCTTTGTCGCCGCCGACAAGGCTTCGGTGACGCCGCAGATCGACGGCTTCGTCGCCGAGGTGTTGGTGGCGGACAATCAGGCGGTGCGCGCCGGCGACGTTGTCGTGCGGCTGGACGCGGCCGACCTTCGCGCCAAGCTCGTCCAGGCGGAAGCCAACGCCCAGGCCTTGGAGGCCGCCATCCGCAGCGTCGGCGACAAGGCTGCGCTGGAACAGGCGATGATCGCCCAGAAGGCCGCCGCGGTGGCGGCGGCGAACGCCCAGGCCAGCCTGGCGGGCGCCGAGCAGAAACGCTATGGCGCGCTCGCCGACAAGGGCTGGGTCTCCTCTCAGCGGGTGCAGGTCGCCGATGCGGCGGCGGATCAGGCCGCGGCCAGCGTCAACCAGGCGCAGGCGACCCTGGAGGCCGAGCGCCGCACCGCCACCTCGCTGACCTCCGCCCGCGACCAGACCGTCTCCCAGGCGCTGGCCGCCCGCGCGGCGGTGGATCAGGCGCGACTTGCCCTTGCCCGGGCCGAGATCCGCGCGCCGCTCAGCGGCGTGGTCGGCGCCCGCGCCGTGCGGCCGGGCCAATATGTGCGCCCGGGCGCCGCCCTGATGAGTATCGTGCCCCTGGGCGAAGCCTTCGTGGTGGCCAATTTCAAGGAAACCCAGCTGGGCCGGCTGCGTATCGGCCAACCGGTGGAGGTCAAGGCCGACGCCTTCGGCGGTGCGTCCCTGCCTGGACGTATCGATTCCTTCGCCCCGGCCACCGGATCGGAGTTCGCGCTGATTCCGGTGGAGAATGCGGTGGGCAATTTCACCAAGATCGCCCAGCGGGTGCCGGTGAAGATCCGGATCGACCGCGGCGCCAAGTTCGCCGCCGCCCTGCGTCCGGGGTTGTCGGTATCGGTGAAGGTGGACGTAAGGGAAAACACGGGCCCCAGTTTCTCCGAGGTCGGGGTTGCGCCTGCCGCTTACGCCCGCCGCGGCGAGCCGCGCTGAAGCCACGATCATGACCGCGCTCGCCGCTCCCGGCGGCCTGACCTTTGATCCAACCTCGCCGGACCTCACCCGGTCCGACTGGTTGAAGATCTATCTGGGCTTCGCCGGCATGGCGCTGGGCCAGTTCATGGCCATGCTGGACATGCAGATCGTGGCCAGCTCGTTGTCGCAGATCCAGGCCGGCGTCGGCGCCAACGCCGACGAGATCGCCTGGGTGCAGACCATCTATATCCTGGCGGAAGTGTTGATCATTCCACTGACCGCCTACCTATCGAAATTGTGGGGCACGCGCCCGTTCTTTTTGGCGGCCTGCGCCTTCTTCATGATCGCTTCGATGCTGACGGGGCTCTCAGCCACCATCGAGATGATGATCTTCACCCGAGCGCTGCAAGGCCTTGCGGCGGGTGCGATGATGCCGATGGTGTTCGCCACCTCCATGTCGGTCTTTCCCCCCGAAAAGCGGGTGGCCGCCATGGTGTACACCAGCCTGATCATAACCTTGGCGCCGACCATCGGGCCGACCCTCGGCGGTCACTTAACCGAGGCGCTATCCTGGCGCTGGCTGTTCTTCATCAATGTGCCGGCCGGAGCTGTCTGCCTTTTCCTGGTGGGGCGGTACGGCGGTTTCGACCGGGGCGATCCGGCTCTGGCCAAGGGCATCGACTGGTGGGGCGCCGGTCTGATGAGCGTCTGCCTGCTTTCGATCCAGTATGTGGTCGAGGAGGGCAACAAAAAGGGCTGGTTCGCCGATGACGTGATTCTCTGGCTGACGGTGGCCGGCGTAATCACCGGCGTCGCCTTCATCTGGCGTCAACTGACCTACCGGCAGCCGATCGTCTCGCTCAAGCCCTTCGGCGACCTCAACTTCGTGGTCGGCATGGTCATGGGGGTCATCTCCGGCATGAGCCTTTTCGGGGCGGTGTTCATCCTGCCCCTCTATCTGGGACAGGTGCTGCGGTACTCCGCCGCGGAGACCGGCACAACTATGCTGGTTGGCGGCCTGACCATGATGTTGGCCGCGCCGCTCGCGGCGCGGTTGGCACGGTATATTGAGCCGCGTGTGGCCATGGTGTCAGGTTTCACGATCTCCGCCTGGGCCCTGGCCCTGGGCGTGCGCATTACCGACCGCTGGGGTTTCTGGGAATTCGCCTTCATGCAGGTGGTGCGCTCCCTGGGCACGATGATCGCCATGACCGGCACCCAGCAGATCTCCATCGCCACCCTGCCGGTTTCGATGATGAAGGACGCCTCCAGCCTGATCACCCTGGTTCGCAACATCGGCGGGGCGTTCGGTCTGGCGATCCTGTCGTCGATCATCACCCATCAGACCGCCGCCCACTACAATGATCTCGCCGCGCGGATGGGGGCATCCAATCCGGTTAGCGTCGACTTCATGGAAGGCATGGCCGCGATGATGGCGCAGTCGGAATCGTTCGATCCCGGCGGGGCGGGTCGCAAGGCGTTCTCGTTCATGCTGCATCGTGAAGCCCTGGTGCTGGCCTTCGCCGACGCCTTCGCTTTCCTGGCGGTGGGCTGCCTGTTCGCGGCCGCCGTGGTCTTCTTCGCCCGCCCGGCCAAGACCCCGCCGCCGGCCCAGTTGAGCGGGGGGCACTGATGCCGCGCATCGCCGGCCAGATCGACCTGGTCAAGACCGAGGCCATCCTCAACGCGGCGGCCGCGGCCCTGGCTGAACGGGGCCTAGCCGCGCCACTGGAGGACATCGCGCGCCGCGCCGGCGTGTCCAAGCAGACCATCTACAATCATTTCGGCTCCAAGACGGAGCTCTTGCGGGTGCTGCTGGCGCGGCGGGTCGATGCGATCACCGCGGTCCTGGACATGCCAGGCGCGGAAGCCCGACCTGAGGAAGCCCTGGCCAGCTTCGCCCAGGTCCTGCTGGAAGGGATGGTCAACCCCGCCACCGCTTCCTTTCTCAGGGTGATCGCCCTGGGGGCGGTGGAGGCGCCGGACCTGGCGCTCACCTTCTATCAGGCCGGCCCGCGGTCGAGCCGGGCGCGCCTGGCTCAGTTCCTGGAGCAGGAAACGAAGGCGGGGCGCCTCCAAGTCCCGGATCCGGCGCTGGCGGCCGAACAGTTCATGGGCATGGTGGGCGGCGCCAATCAGCTGGCGGTCATCTTGGGCCTGGGGCCGCAGCTGGCGCAATCCGATATCCGCCGCGTCGCCGGCGAGGCCGCGAGGCGATTCGTGCGCGCCTACGCGCCATAGGACCGTCAGCCCTCGCCGCCGCCCATGTCGTCGGGCAGTCCCATGATGTGGAAGCCCGCATCCACATGCACCACCTCGCCGGTGGTGGAGCGACCCAGATCCGACAACAGCCACAGCGCCGCGCCGGCCACGCCTTCCATGGAAGTGTCGGCCTTCATCGCCGACATGGTCCGACCCTGGGCCAACATGCCGCGCCCGCCGGAGATGCCGGCCAGGGAAAGGGTGCGCATGGCGCCGGCGGAGATGGCGTTCACCCTGATCTCCCGCGGGCCCAGATCGCGGGCGGCGTAGCGGACAGCAGCCTCCAGGGCGGCCTTCGCCACCCCCATGGTGTTGTAGTTGGGGATCGCACGCTCCGCGCCCAGATAGGTCATGGTCACGATCGAGCCGCCGTTCGGCATCAGGGCCGAGGCGCGTCGGGCGCAGTCTACGAAACTGAAGGCGGAAATGTTCAGCGCCCGCAGGAAACCCTCGCGGGTGGTGTTGTCGACGAAGGAGCCCTTCAGCTCGTCCTTGTTGGCGAAGGCGATGGCGTGGACGAAGAAGTCGATGGTTCCAAAGGTCTTGGCCACGGCGGCGAAGGCCGCATCCATGGAGTCGTCATCGGTGACGTCGGCCGGCGCGACACATTTGACTCCCAGGCTCGCAGCCAGCGGCTCAACCCGCCGCTCCATCCCCGGCAGGTGCAGGAAGGCCAGATCGGCGCCCTGGGCGGCCAGCTGCGAGGCGATGCCCCAGGCGATGGACTGGTGGTTGGCGACCCCGGTCACCACCCCCCGCTTGCCCTTCATGAGTTCGCCCTTGGGCAGGTCGTAGTCGTCGGCCATGGGAATCCTCAGCGTTGCGGCTTTTGGTGTTTGTGGCCGCGCCGGCCCTGGCTGGCAAGGGCGGCGAACGCCTAGGCCCGCGACATCACCAGACAGCCGTTGGTGCCGCCGAAGCCGAATGAGTTGGACATCACCGTGTGCAGCGACTTGTCGATCCGCTGGCGGACAATCGGCAGGTCGGCGAATGCGGGGTCGAGATTTTCGATATGGGCGCTTTCGCAGGCGAAACCGTTGTTCAGCATCATCAGCGAATAGATCGCCTCCTGGGCGCCGGCTGCGCCGAGGCTGTGGCCGGTCAGCGATTTGGTCGACGAAATGAGCGGCGGCTTGTCGCCGAACACTGCGCGGACGGCCTCCATCTCTTTGATGTCGCCGATCGGCGTCGAAGTGCCATGGGGGTTCAGATAGTCCACGGGCGTCTTCACCGTCGACAGGGCCATGCGCATGCAGCGCTGGGCGCCCTCTCCGGAGGGCGCGACCATGTCGAAGCCGTCGGAATTCGCCGCGTAGCCAACGATCTCGCCATAGATCTTCGCGCCTCGGGCCTTGGCGTGCTCGTATTCCTCGAGCACCAGGATGCCTCCTCCGCCGGCGATCACGAAACCGTCGCGGTCGCGGTCATAGGCTCGGCTGGCGGTGGCGGGGCGGTCGTTGAAGTTGGAGCTCATGGCGCCCATGGCGTCGAACAGCACGCTAAGGGTCCAGTCCAGCTCCTCCACGCCGCCGGCGAACACTACATCCTGCTTGCCCATGAGAATCTGCTCGTAGGCCACTCCGATGCAGTGGGTGGAGGTGGCGCAAGCCGACGAGATGGAAAAATTGAGGCCGCGAATCTTGAACCAGGTGGCGAGCGTCGCCGAGGCGCCGGAGCTCATCGCCTTGGGGACCGCGAAGGGCCCGACGCGCTTGGGGCCGCGGGTCCGGGCGGTCTCGGCGGATTCAATGATCACGCGGGTCGACGGGCCGCCGGAACCCACGATCAGGCCGGTCATCTCGTGGGAAATTTCGCCATCTTCCAGACCGGCGTCTGCGATCGCCTGTTCCATTGCGATGTGGCCGTAGGCGGTGCCGGGGGCCAGGAACCGCGCGGCCCGACGGTCGACCATCGCCTCCCAGTCCAGACCAGGATCGGCGTGAACCTGGGATCGGAAGCCCAATTCGGCGTACTGTGGGGCGGCGGAGATTCCCGACTTCGCTTCGCGTAGTGAGGCCAGCACCTCATTGGCGTTGTTTCCGATCGAGGAGACGATCCCGATCCCGGTGACAACGACACGGCGCATTCTCGTCTCCTATCCCCGACGATGTCAGGCGGGGTCCTGGGGCTTCATCAATCCGACCCGAAGGTCTTCGGCCCAATAGATAGGCTTGCCATCGGCTTCCATCACCCCATCGCCGACGCCCATGACAAGTGAGCGGTTTATCACCCGCTTCATGTCGATCTTATAGACGACGGTCTTGATGTCCTGGGTTACCTGGCCAGCGAATTTGACAGAACTGCACCCGAGCGCACGGCCGCGCCCGGCGCCGCCGATCCAGCCGAGGAAGAACCCGACCAACTGCCACATGGCGTCCAGGCCCAGGCTGCCAGGCATGACGGGATCGCCCAGGAAGTGGCAGTCGAAGAACCAGAGGTCCGGATTGATGTCGAATTCCGCCTCGATGAAGCCCTTGCCGTGGGCGCCGCCCTGATCGCTGATGCGGGTGATTCGGTCGAACAGCAGCATCGGCGGCGCGGGCAGTTGGGCATTGCCGGGGCCGAACATTTCGCCCCGCGCGCAGGCGATGAGATCCTCATAGGCGTAGGCGTTCTTGGCCTTGGCGTTCGTCATCGCTCGCTCGAAACAGGCGCCCGTGGGCCGGGCGCGGCTCTGGGCCTAGCAGAGGCGGCCTCGCTGCTCAACGGCATTGGGCCGCTTCGCTCGTCCCCCAGACGGCGTCGGCAGGCGCCCAGCCGGTCAGCCCCCCAGCGCGGATCTTGCACCAGCCCTTCGAGCAGCGGTCGAGAGCGCCGAGGGATCTGGGGCCAAGCAGAGCTCGCACAGGAGCCTTCATCTTTGGCGAGCGGCGCAGGCTTATCGCCTGTGACTGGCGGTTCATGACCATGCGCCGGCCATCCGTTGTGCGCCGGTGGACCCAGGCCGCGCCGCCATTGGGATCACAGATGCGCCGCCACTCGGCGGTTTCCGCCACCACCTGCACCGGCAGGCCGCGCACCTGATAGACCCATAGCAGGCGATAGTCATCGCCAGGGCCAGCGCGGGCGTTCACTTCGCTGAATTTGAGCGACACATACCGCGGAACGGGCAAGCCGGACGGAGTCGGACGATCGGCGGCGCTCGCTTCCGCGCCGCCGGCCGCCAGAACTGCTGCGCAACCGGCCAACGCCACCGCCCACCGCCTCACCTGCCGCTTCACCTTGCCTTTGCCGGACATGGGCCCTTTGCTAGAGATCATTGTCGCATCCGCCCGATGTCGGGCCACGCCCCCTTTTCAGATCGCCCATGCCCGCCCGCAAGCCGAAAGTCATCGTGACGCGAAAACTTCCGGAACCGGTCGAGCTTCGGATGGCCGAACTGTTCGACGTCGAAGTCAATGCTGATGACCGGCCGATGAGCCGCGCGGCGCTGGCGGAGGCGATGGGACGCGCCGAAGTGATCGCATCCACCATCACCGACCGACTGGACGCCGAGCTTTTCGCCGCTGCGGGCCCGCGCCTGAAACTGGTGGCCAATTTTGGCGCCGGTGTCGATCATATCGATGTGAACGCAGCCACTGCGCGGGGGGTGACCATCACCAATACGCCCGGCGTGCTGACAGAGGATACCGCCGACCTGACGCTTTCACTGATCATGGCGGTAGCGCGCCGGGTGGTGGAGGGCGCCAACATCCTCCAGGCCGGCCAGTTCACCGGTTGGTCGCCCACTTGGATGCTGGGCCGCCGAATCCACGGCAAGAAACTGGGTATCATCGGTATGGGCCGCATTGGCCAGGCCGTTGCGCGCCGCGCGCGGGCCTTCGGGCTGTCGATCCACTACCACAACCGCAAGCCGGTATCGCCGCGGATCGCCGAGGCCCTGGGCGCGACCTATTGGGAAAGCCTGGACCAGATGCTGGCGCGGGCCGACATCATCTCGGTGAACTGCCCGCACACGCCGGGCACCTATCATCTGCTGTCGGCCCGGCGTCTGAAACTGCTTCAGCCCCACGCCATCGTCGTGAATACCGCTCGCGGCGAGATCATCGACGAGGCGGCCCTCGCCGATCTGTTGGCCAAGGGCGCCATCGCCGGCGCGGGACTGGACGTGTTTGAGTTCGAACCGACCGTGAACCCCAGGCTCTTGGCCATGCCCAATGTGGTGCTGTTGCCGCACATGAGTTCGGCCACAGTCGAGGGGCGCATCGAAATGGGCGAGCGGGTGATCATCAACATCCGCACCTGGATGGACGGCCACCGCCCGCCGGACCGGGTGATCCCGGCGATGCTCTAGGCGGCCAGCTTCGGCGCTGGGCCGACGTAACGCGACTGGGGCCGGATCAACCTGCCTCCTGCCGCCTGTTCCCGCGCATGGGCGATCCAGCCTGCGACCCGGCCCATAGCGAAGACGCCCGTGAAGGCCGCCGGGGGGAGGGCCAGAGCCTCGAGCAACAATGCCGTGTAGAGCTCCACATTGGTCTGCAGGGGCCGGTCTGGCTTGCGCGCCTTAAGGATCGCCAGGGCCGCAGCCTCTACGGCTTCGGCGAAGGCCAGGCGGCCGGGCAGGCGCTCCGCGCCGTGACCAAGCCGCGCGACCGCGGCCTTCAGGGCGTCGGCGCGCGGGTCGCGCACCCGGTAGATGCGGTGGCCGAAGCCCATCAGCCTGTCGCCGCGGTCCAAGGCCGCCTCCAGCCAAGCCCGGGCGTTCTCAGGCTGACCAATCTCGTCCAGCATGTCGATGATCGGCCCCGGCGCTCCGCCGTGCAGAGGGCCCTTGAGGGCGCTGATTCCACCCAGCACCGCCGAGGCCAGTCCCGCCTGGGTAGAAGCGATCACCCGCGCGGCGAACGTCGAGGCGTTGAGCCCGTGGTCGCAGACGGTCACCAGATAGGCGTCCAGCGCCTCGGTCTCGGCCGGGCTGGCGGTTATGCCCCGCAGCATGCGTAGGATATCGGCGGCGTGGGAGAGGTCAGGGTCCGGGGCCAGTGGCCCGCCGCCGCCCCGGGCGCGCAACACGGCCGTGGTGAAAACCGCCGGCGCCGCCGTCAGCCGCAGGGCGGTGGCGAGGTCGTCGCCATCGGCGATCCGGGCGGTCAGCGCCCGCATAGCTTCGACGGGATTGAGGGCTAGCAGCCGCGCATCGATCGCGGCGGTCTCGGCGAACACTTCTGCGCGGGCTGCGCCCAGAGGGGCGGCGAGGTCGCCCGGCAAGTCCGGAAAAAATCCCTCGAACAACATATGGACCACAGCCTCGAACCGCACCCGGCCTGCCAACTGGTCCAGTAAGCGGCCGCGGATCACCAAACGGCCCGCCAGTCCGTCAACTTCCGACAGCACGGTTTCGGCGGCGACCACGCCTTCCAATCCATTCAGGGCGTCGACCATCACAATTTTCCTTTCATCTCAGCTTGCCAGCAGGACGATGCTCAGGCAGTGTTGAGACGTCAATCTTGATCAATATAATCAACATGTCGGACTGGATCAGCGCCGAAATCGCGCGGGAGCGTCTGGGGGTGCGAGCCCAGACCCTCTACGCCTATGTCAGCCGCGGGCGGGTGCGGGCCCGAGCCGACCCGCAGGACCCGCGCCGCAGCCTCTACCGGGCCGCCGACATCGGGGCGTTGGCCGAGCGTCGGACGCGAAGTCGCCGCCCGGCCGATGTGGCCGCGGGCGCGGTCGCCTGGGGCGAGCCGGTGTTGGAGTCGGCCATCACCACCGTGGTCGAGGGCCGCCTCTACTACCGGGGCCGAGAGGCGGTGCGGCTGGCGGAGACCACGACGCTGGAAGCGGTAGCGCGGCTGTTGCGAGGCGGACACGGGGCAGCGCTGAAACGCCCCGACCGGCCCGCGCCGCCCGTGGGTATCGACGTCCAGACCCGAGCCTTCGTGGCCCTGGCGGCGCGGGCGGCGGTTGAGCCGCCGGCGCTTGGCCGCAACCCCCTTCGCCTGGCGGCGGAAGCCACGGCGCTGCTCGACGTCATGGCTGACGCCGTGGCCGGCGTGGTGACGGAGGGACCGGTCCACCAGCGCCTGGCGTCGGCCTGGGGTTGCGACGAGTCGGCGGGCGATCTGGTGCGCCGGGCGCTGGTGCTGCTGGCTGACCACGAATTCAACGCCTCGACCTTCGCGGCGCGGGTGGCGGCGTCCACCGGAGCGTCCCTCGCCGCCTCAGCGCTGGCGGGACTGGCCGCCCTGTCGGGGCCGCGGCATGGCGGGGCGGCCGCGGCGCTGCGATTGTTGGCTGACGATGCGGCGCGCCGGGGACCCGCAGCGGCGGTGTCGGCGATGCTGCGGGAGGAGCGAGTTCTCCCCGGGTTCGGTCACCCGCTCTATCCCGCTGGCGATCCGCGGGCGGCGGCGCTGCTGACGCATTTCCAGCCGCCGAAGCTGTTCACCGACCTGGCCCGGGTGGCGGATGCCGAGACCGGTCAGGCGCCCAACATCGACTTCGCCCTGGTCGCGCTGGCCCAGGCGCATGGCCTGCCGCACGACGCGCCCTTCGCGCTGTTCGCCACCGCCCGCTGCGCTGGGTGGATCGCCCACGCCATCGAACAGGCGGCTGAGCCTGGGATCATCCGCCCTCGCGCCCGCTATGTGGGACCTGAGCCTGAGTAGACGCTAACGGCCTGTTTACCGTGTCGGGGCTCCCTGGGCGCCTTGCAGACCTGGGAGCCACGGCCATGTCGGATTGGATCTACGCCGTCATCCTGGGGGTGGTGGAAGGGCTGACGGAGTTTATTCCCGTTTCCTCCACCGGCCACCTGCTGCTCACCAAGACCTTGCTGGGCCTGCCGTCGGGTTTCTGGGACACCTTCGTGGTGCTGATCCAGTTGGGCGCGATCCTGGCGGTGGTGGCGCTTTATTTCCAACGGCTGTGGAAGGTGCTGGTGGAGCTTCCCACCAATCCGGCGGCGCGGCGTTTCGCCCTGGGTGTCCTGGCGGCCTTCGTCCCCGGCGCTGCGGCGGGCCTCTTGTTGCACGACCTGATCAAGACGGTGCTGTTCGAGAGCGTGGGTCTGATCTGCGCCTCGCTGGTGCTCGGCGGCGTGGTGCTGCTGGCGATCGACCGCTTCGCGCCGGCGCCACGCCATGAGGATTCCATGCAGTTGCCGTGGCTGACCCTGGTGGGGATCGGCTGCTTTCAGTGTCTGGCCCTGATCCCCGGCGTCTCCCGGTCCGGGGCGACCATCGTCGGCGCCATGGTGCTGGGGGTGGAAAAGCGCGCGGCGGCGGAGTTCTCCTTCTTCCTGGCCATTCCCACCATGGTCGCCGCGTTCGGGCTGGATGCCTGGGAGAGCCGCAAGGCCATTGACCTCAGCCACGCCGGCCTGATCGCCGTGGGGTTCGCAGTGTCGTTCATCGTGGCGATCGTGGTGATCCGCTGGATGCTGGACGTTGTCGCCAAGCGGGGTTTCGCCCTGTTCGGCTGGTGGCGGATCGCGGTCGGCGGCGCGGGCCTGGCCTGGCTGGCGTTGCGCTAGGTCCCTTCGCCGCTCGCCAGCCATCGCGCGCAGTCGGGACCCAGCTTTTCCAGCGCCAGCGCTTCGTAGCGGGCGCTATCCTCGGCGCTGAGGACATCGCGCCAGCGACCGTTGGTGCCCTTGTTGACGAAGGTTTCGGCGCCGCCTTCCCAGATCGCGCCACCCATGGGGGCGTACCGCTCGGCGTGGGCCTTCATGTAGTCGAATGTGCAGTGCTCCACCGCCGCCGGCCAGCGGCCCGCCGGCAGGTCGACGTCAAGGAAGGCCGCGATGCCGCGCATCTCGCCCTCCAGGTCGGCCTTCAAGCGGTTGAAGTGGATCAGCTTGACGTTTGGCTGGTCGCGTATGGCCCACCAGGTGGCGATGTTCTCCCAGAACGACCAGAATGGCGCGCCATCATTCTCAACCCATGTCATGGCGTAGCGGCGGATGTCCGGATCCGGCGGCGTCAGCGGCGGCCCCACCAGCCCCGGGGTATTGTTGAACATGTCGTAGACCATTGGCTTGAAGGCCGCATGGTGGTTGTACATGCTCCAGATGGCGTCGCGACCGTCGCGGGCCACATAGATGTATTTGGCCTTGGGAGACATCACCAGGGCGTCAGCGGGCAGGTGGGTCTTGACCACCCGCCGGTGGGTCTGGGCGCGGACCATGTCGCGCACCTCCGGTGGAATGATTCGCATGTCCCACCAGGGCGAAATCTCGGCGATCCGCACATCCGCATCGCCCTGGAAGATCAGTTGGCCGACAATCTGTTGGGTCCAGGTGGTGCCGGATTTGCCATAGGTCCCGACGATCACGTCGCCATCGCGGAACTCAAAATCGTTCCAGACGGTGGAATCCATGTGGTGGTTGTGCAGTTCGCGGGTCTTCTTGGGAACGGCCATGGTCATGAAATTCTCAGCAAGACGTGATCAGGCGGTGGCGACGGCGTCCTGGTCGGCGAACTGCCCGCCCTTGCGGTAGCGATACAAATAGGTCGGCAGGATAGATTCCAGCGGCGTTGGCGCGATGCCAAGCTCGGCCAGGCCGGGATGGTCTCCGCCGGCGACGTTGTCGGCTCTGAGCAGCGTCACCTGATCGCTGGTCAACGGCGGTTTCAGGCCGACCCAGGCGGCGAGATCGCCTCCGATGCCGACCAGGCCAGCGACCGGATAAGGCATCGGAACCAGCAATCGCCGCCGGCCGGTCTCGGCCAGCACCCTCTCCATCAGTTCGCGGAATGTCTGCACGGAGGGTCCGCCCAGCTCATAGGTCCCGCCCGATGCGCCGGACACGACGATCCGCGCTATCGCGTCGGCGACATCGCCCACGAAGACCGGTTGGAACCGGGTCTTGCCGCCGCCGATCAAGGGCAGGGCGGGGCTCATCCGCGCCATGGCGGCGAAGCGGTTGAAGAAGTCGTCCTGCTGTCCGAACACGATGGATGGGCGCACGACCGACGCAGAGGGGAGGGCGGCGCGGACCGCGGCCTCGCCCTCGGCCTTTGAGCGGGCGTAAGCGGACGGGGAGTCCGCATCGGCGCCCAGGGCCGACACATGGACCAGCGTGGAAACGCCCATGTCCGCAGCCGCGGCGGCGACGTTTGCGGCGCCGGCGATATGCACCGGGCCAAAGCCCTGGCGACCGCTGGAATAGAGCACGCCCACCGCGTTCACCGCCGCGGACGCGCCCTCCAGTGCGCGCCGGATCGAAGCTTCGTTGCGGATATTGGCCTGGACGATGTCCACCTGGCCCACGTCGCCATGCAGCCGCATTTCATAGGCCAGATGCGGTTGGCGCACCGCCACGCGCACCCGCCAACCGCGGCGGGCGAAGGCGCGGACCGTCTGGCTCCCCACAAAGCCCGAGCCGCCGAAGATCGTAACGAGGTTCTGCATGGCGTTTTCCTGGTCCGTCCGCCTCATGCCGATAGACGAAGCGCCGCTGCGCCGCAATCAGCGCCGTGGGGCGCCGTTGACGGGGGCGGGGCGGCGCCCTAACAGAGCGCCTCCCGAGCCGATGGCGCGGGCCCAGGTGGCGGAATTGGTAGACGCGCTGGCTTCAGGTGCCAGTGGCTTAACGGCCGTGAAGGTTCGAGTCCTTTCCTGGGCACCATCGGATCGGTCGCCGGCGGTCGCCGGCGGCTAGAAAACCCAAGCTGAATCATGTATATAGGGGTGCGGTCGCGCCGTTGATGTGCGCTGACGTCCGGGCCTGATCGCAGGCCGTTGGGGGTCAGTCTGGGGGCGCCGCTCGGAACGGCGCCTTGGAGTGTCAACGGCGGAGCAAAACCAGGCCAGTGTGGCGGTGTAAAACCAGGCCACTGGCGGTGCGCGTTGGTCACCCATCCCGGGCGTCTGAGCGGCGATGCGTGGAGCCATTGCGTAGCGCAGCGCATCGCCGCGGGGTGCGCTGCTG
>CANJLH010000001.1 GCA_947475415.1 Caulobacteraceae bacterium | reverse complement strand
CGCCGAACCGCCGCGTAGGACTCCACAACGTACATCCCCCGGCGCTCCCCACTCTCGGGAAAACGCCTACCACTGGCCGGGTTTTACACCGCCCGCAGCCGCATATCGCCGCCGCTCCAGTGGCCTACTTTTACTCCGCCGCGCACACGCCGAGGGCGAGAACGCGGATCATGGGCATCAGCATCAGGCGAAGCTAGACTATGGGTGGTTAAGTTGCCGCTAGGGGGGTGATGCTGACGTTCCTACGCCAATTCGGCGATCCTGATGTGCTGCTGGCATTGGCACGGGTTCGTTCTGGGGTTGTCTCACGTGGCGTTGCATTGGCAAACCCGCCCACCTGACGAAGTAAAATGCTACTGAAATTACTGACGTTTTCAGAACCGCACCAACTTGCCACGGTGCGGAGGTCTGGAGAGTATTCGGCCATTCAGAGAGAAATCCGGCCATTTCCCGGCACGCGCAGTGCGGAGCCCGTTTGGGGAAACCCTGTAATTCAACGGGATTTTCCGGCCTCGCCCCAGCCGCAGAGAGATTTGTGGCGAGGGGCGTTGGCGGAGAGGGTGTCCGCCTGAGGATGCTGTAAACATTACGCTTTTGGTCACTTCATAACCTCCACCCATCAAAGGGCCCATCATCCGCTTTTTAGGTAGCGGGAGAAGGAGGAACGGACGGCAGAAGCGGTGAAGGCGGGCTAGTTGTCGTATGGCCCAAGGAAACGCACACCGTTGAAATGCACCAAGTGGCTAGGGGCCTCAGACACCCAAACCTCCGTTTCCCATGCCACGACGGGAAGGTAGCGCGCCATGACCGCGCGCGTCGGAAACGCCGTCACGTAGACCAGTCCTGCCGTAGCGCCACCAAACAGATGCTTCAGCTCGTCTCGGCGTTTACCGTCTACCGGGCCATGACTTGTGACCGCCTCCGCGAGGACAAGCCAGTTGCGCTCGGCGTCGTAGATTATCGCGTCGGGCATCTTGCCATGCGGATCAACCGTCACGCCCAAGCTCGCTAGAAGCTCCTCATCGAAATAGCCAACTTTGTCGCCGGTATCCCCAACATAGACGAGCTTCCCGCCCGGCACGAACCGAGACGAGAAGTCCTCGACAATCGCCTTGATGAGTTCGCTGTGCTCGCCAGCACTGAGATGAATTTCCTGCCCCTCGCGGACCCTTACCGGGAGGCGGGCCTGTTCGCGTTCGTTCGCATAGCGCGCGGCCAGCGTATCTCGCGCACCTAGATAGACCTCCAGGTTGGCGGGCCAGCTGTCGGTGCCATAGGTCTGCACCAGCGCGAGGGCTTCCGGGGCAATTTGATACGCGGCCCTCGGGCTATTCACCGCGCGCGACGGATCGTCTGGATTGTAGAGGGCAAGCCCAGCATCGACGAACTGGTGCATGCTCTGGCGTCGGATCGTTTCGCGGGTGTTCGGCGCATACTCTTTGCCGAAGTGCTCCCGCGCAAATTCCATGATCGGAGTTATCCCGATCAATCCGCTCTGCGCGTCCGGCCAATTCTGCCCCGGACGAAGCCCCGTGATGGCCAGCAAGCATAGCGCTGACCGTTCGTTTAGCTGCGCTCGTGGGAAGCCGAGGCTCCTGAGGATCAGGAGGGATTGCTCAGTCAACTGGGCCGCGTTCACGATAGCTGCTCGACGTAGCGGTCAATGGCCTCTTGCGACATTTGGTTTTGCTGTTCCGCCCAACGTCCCATCGCAGTCAGCGTCTCCCCATCCGGATAGGGTAGCATCCGCAGGTCAGTGGCGTTCACCTGTGTGTGGCCGTTGAACGTGCGGAAGTGGGCGTCAACCATCGTGGAGTTCAGATAGACGCCTAACCCAAGCGCGAGGAGCCGGGGCAGGCCCCGACGCCCGGCGTGGAAGACATTGACGTGGTTTTCAAGGCCGATGTAGCCGGTATCAAAGGCGTCATCGGGGATGAAGCTCGCAACGACCCGACGCCGCTCCTCCTTGGAAGAGAACCGACGCACCACGGCGTAGTTGCCCGCCGGATAAAGCCATCGCTGCGTCTCCGCGTTGAGCGCTATCGCGTTGGGCTTCTTTATCCCGGCCTTCGGCCATTGAAGGTCGCCACCCACAAAGTGAGCTGGATAGAGCAGCGGCACGGTTCCATCCTCGGGCTGCGCCCGCAGATGATCCTTCAAGCGGAAGTCCACGACCGGACCCGTCGACACCTTCACGCCTAGCTGAACCAACGTTGAGCAGAAGTTGCGGGGGATGATCCCCTCCGCCTCTCCAGGCGTAGGCAGATGGATGATCAGGTCCGCATCGTCGCTCCTGACCACGGCTTCGGGCGGGAGCGCCCACGTCTCCAAATCCGAAAATGAAGCGTCCGACGATGACGAAAGGATCACATCGCCCGGCACGCCGCCGCGCTCGATAAGGATGATGACGTTCTCCTGAAGAACATCGTCATCGGCAAAGGCGTTTGTGCGCGAGGCGAACAGATGGACGCGACGGATAGCACCGCGCGACATGATGAGTTCGCGAAATGGCTTGTAGTAGGGGCCATTGCAGAAAGAGCGGGGAATGATGGCGCATAGCGAGCCGCCCGGTTCCATGAGCAACAGAGCTAGGCCGACGAAGCCCGAGTAGAGGTTGACCGTTTCGAGCCCGATCTTCTTCAAGAGCTGCCGGTGGATCGAGCTAGAGCTGATCTTCTTGTAGGGCGGATTGAGGATCGCGCGCGTGAAAGGGGCCAACGATCCGAGCTTCAAACCGAAGACGCCTGCCTGCAGGAAATCGTCCGGCACAATCTCGAATGACACCTCGTCGCTGGCGTTGGCGTAGTGCTGCAACGTCTCCCGCAAATGCGGGATGAGAGCCGCATCCAACTCGAAAGCCGTCACGTTGATCGTGCTGGCGCCGAAGGTGCCCTCTATCTGGCGATCCAATACCGCGCTTGTGAGCGACCCAATTCCCGCACCGGCGTCTAGTAGCCTGACCGCCGCCCCACCGGCCGGAGGAAGGAGCGACGCCATAAAGCGGGCAATGCTTTCCGGCGTCATGAATTGGCCCAGCGATGACTTCTTTTTGCGGTCGGTGGCCGTGCCGATCCGTCGCCGCTTCGCGTCCACCTCAAGTGAGTGCGAGGGGGCAGATTGCCGATTCTCTAGAGGAAGGCTCATGCCTTTGTGTGGCGCAGATGCCGCCGCTTTCATAGCCTCGTGTCGTGTCGCTAGGGGCGCTGCGAGCCCCCCGGTGGAGGCGGCTCCGCCGCCCGCTGCGCCGCGTCCATCATGCGCTCCGCCATCTCGCGGTGCTGAGCCGCCAGCGCCGGGTTCCGGGTGTGCTTGGCGCGGAGCTGAAAGGCGTTCGCCTGCGCGAGGTAGAAGGCGACCTGATCCACTAGAACCACTCCACGGCGACGAGTTGGGCGCTTTGGCGCAGGCATCCGTAGCGAACAGCGTCGGCGGCATGGTCCGGCCCGCTGCTGTCCACGTCATCCACCCGCTTTTCATCGCGAGGCAGGAAGGGGACGGTTTCCCAGAAGTAGGAGGCCGCCCGCGACACATAGAGGCCGGGAACGTCCGGCTTGCCCGCGTCCGCCAGCAGCCGCCGCATGATCTGCCACCCGCTGATCCGATCGGCCTTCTTCGCGGGCGTGAAGAAGACCCCGCTGCGGCTGAACTCGTTGGCGATGGAGCCGATGGAGTGGCCCGAGCGCGCGAAGATGGCATCATCCGCCACACCCGCCGGAGGGGCTTCCCAGCGGTCGCACATGCGGCGGATTTCCTCCGCCAGCACCGGGACCGTCCAGCCCAGCCCTTCGTTCGGGCGGTCGCGCTTCGCCGTGACCAGTTCGTCCACCAGCACCAGGCTGTCGCGGGCGTAGAAGCGGCCATCCGGTCCAAGCTCACCGGGCGACTTCGCCACCAGATAGGTGGCGGACGGTGCGGAGGAGCCGAAATCGTGGGTGAGGTAGGCATCCCAGCCGTCCGGGATCTGGGTCCAGGGATCGACGGCGTTGCGGTCCTCATCAATGACCGTGGCGAAGTAGGCCCCGCGCGCCACCGTCCAGTCCCCAAGGGTCCAGGCGCGCAGCAGCTCGGGATCGTGGGGGCACGCGGCCTCTAGCTGCTCCTGATACTGCGCCCGGTCGATGAAAGCGTTCGTCGCGAACGTGGACGGCGCATAGAGCCATTGGCGCTTGGACTTGGGCTCAAGGAACGGCGACCAGGGCGCGGCACGGAAGACGTAGCGCTTGGCGATCCAGTGATGACCGGGGCCGCCGGGGTTGGCCGCCAGCACCACACGCACCGGCACGTCCGCCGGCCCGCGCAGGTTGGACCGCAGGAGGTCCAGAAGGTCCGGGCTGGCGAATTGCCCGACCTCATCGGCAATCAGCAGGGTGAAGCTGCGGCCCTGATACTTCGCATAGTCGGCGTGGGTTTCGAGTTGGCCTAGCTCCAGGTAGCCGCCGTTCGGGAGCCGCCACACATGCTCCGCCGCGTTGTAGCGCGCGGCCTGACCGTAGATCGTCCCGAACAGTTCACGGGTCAGCAGCTCGAAATCCGCGAGGCCCTTGTAGGTCTTCCGGATGTAGAGGATGCGGGCGCGGACGCCGTATTGCTCGATATGGCGCAGGGCCAGCAGCGCCAGCGCGTAGGACTTCCCGCCGCCACGCCCGCCGCCAAGGAACAGGTCAACCTGCTCGGGGACCAGCAATGCGCGCTGCTGAAGGGGGTTCAGTTGAAGGGCCTGCGTTGTCATTCTCGATGATCCGGTAAGCGTCCAGCGGCATGGCCGCCGGGAGCGTGAAATTGATGGAGACGCGGTTCGCGGTGTCGCCCTGATCGCCCTCGCGGTAGCCGTGGCGGGCCTTCAGCAGGAACATGGCGGCGGAGGCGTTCCCTTGCTCCGTGGCGGCCCGATAGAGGGCGTTGTGCAGGGTGTGACGCTCGCGCTCGCGGCCACGCTCGAAAGCCTCCTGAAGCTCGGGGTCCTCATCGAACCAGCGGCGCAGGGTGTCGGCGGAGGCCCCAAGCCCCGCCGCTACGCCACGGATCGAGAACCCGTCAGCCGCCAGCGCCTCCACACGCTCCGCCGCATTGGCGGGCGCGGTCTTGGGCTTAGGGCCGCGCTTGTGGTGGGGGCGCTGGACGGGACGGGTCACGCCTAGCCCTCCACCGCGTTGTTGAAGGCCGCCGCAGCCGCCTCCGCCGCAGCCTCGCCACGCGCGATTTCCGCCAGCTTCACCGGGTCGGAGAAGGCGTTCGCCACGAGGCTGGCGACCGGCAGCACATCCAGGGCTTCCGTGAAGACCGACGTAATGTCGACCATCTCGGCATGTTCTTCGCGGGCGTGGGTGGAGATGATCATCTCGCGGTAGCGGCTGCGAATGTCATCGGAGAGGCCGGTCAGCACGCCCGGCGCTTCGATGAGCGCCGCCAGTTCCGGGCCGCGGTTCTTCGTCGCCAGTTCCATGAGGAGCTGTTGCTGGCGACCGGGCGCCATGGTGCGGAAGGCGGCGCGGATTTCCGAAGCGAAACCGTCCGGCTTCAGGTTCACCTTCGCGCTTATCTGGCGGTCAAGCTCGACGGCGCGTTCCTGAACGATCTGGTGGACGCGCTGGCGCATGGTCGCGATCTGATCTTTCAGCTTCGTGGCCGCCGCCGTGACGCGCTTGGTGTGCGCCGCCGGGGTGATGGTGGGGTCCGGGTTGGCGTGCATGGAATTGAGCGCGTCGGTGCTGGCGTGCAGCTTCATCGCCTCTTGGCTGAGGGCGAGGCGGACGCTGTAGGCGTTCGACGGCACGTCCGCGCGGAGGCGGTCGGCCATGGACTTCAGCGCGGTGATTTTGGGGATTTGGGAAGACACGGGGTCAGGCTCCTTCAATGAGGGTTGGGCGGGGCTCTTGGGGTTTGGGGGGTGCGGCGGAAGGGCCTTGCCCCCCGGTAACCGCCGTAACCGGATAACCAGGGGAGGCCGGAGCACTCAGGGCGGTTATCGAGTTATCGGGGTTATGGGGTGTGGTGGCGTCGTGGTCGGGGTGAACGTAGCTGCCGCGCCGCGCTCCACGGCTGACCTCGCCAGCCTTCGCCATCTTGAACAGCAGTTGCTTGGCGTTGTTGCGCGGCATCCCGGCAAGGTCGGCTACGTCAGCGGGCGTAAGGCCGTCCACGCCAGCGGTGGCGAGCTGATTGAGGATTTCGGTGCGCTCATCGGAACGCCGCACCTCAGAAGCCTCGCCCAGCGCGCGCCAGCGGCAGGTCTCACGGTCGAACTGGACGGCGCGGTCAAATTCTTCGAGGTCGCGCCCACGGCCACAGAGGGTGCAACCTTGACTGTCGCGGTTGAGGATGAGGATGGCGTCGGCGGCCCCCGTCAGCCCGTTTGTGCCGCTGACCATCTCCAATGGATCGTCAGCGCCCATCTTACGAACGTGATGGATCAGGACGACCGCGACCTCGAACTCGTCCGCCAGCGCTTTCCAAGCCGTGACGGCGGCATAGTCCGCGTCGTAATTGCCCTCGTCACGGCCCTTGCCGGGGCGCACCTTCGCTATCGTGTCAATGATGACCAGGCGCGGGGCTTTCGCGGCCTCCAACCATGACCGGACCAGATCGACGCCACCTTCATCGGCGCGGCGCAGGTCGCAGAGAAGGTCCAGGCGTTCAGGCCATGGACCGCCTGTGACAACCTTGCCCATCCGATCCTGAAGGCGGCGAGGCGTGTCTTCCAAAGCCGCATAGAGCACGTCGCCAGGGGCGCACTTCACGTCCCCAAGGGTGTAGCCGCCGCGAGCGACCGCTGCCGCCAAATCCAGCGCCAGCCATGACTTGCCGAGCTTGGGGCGGCCCGCAAGGATGGTCAGACCCTGCGGGAGGTAGCCGGGGACGACCCACGCCAGCGGCGGGAAGACCTTCTTCTGCAACGTCGCCGCAGAGAACCAAACGGGCGCAGGGGTGCGCTCGATATTCGCTTCAGGCTGCGGCGGGCCGCGAACCGGATCGAACACCCGCACGATGACCGCTTCAGGCTTCATGGGGGGCTCTTTCGAGGTCATTGAGGTCAGCGCCTTCGTCGCGCGCTGTGACCGTGGTGACGGCTACCTGAGCCGCCGTGTAACGCGCCGTGACTGCCGCTGAGGCGGCGATGCCCGGCTGATCGTGATCGACGGCCACGACCAGACCTTCCAGGCCCGCAAGCACCGGAAGTTTTGCGATGCCGTCCTTCGACAGCAGCGACCACACCGGGACCGCCACAAAGTCCGGGTGGCGGCGCAGGCTAAGGGTGCTCTCGACGCCTTCGCCGATACCGAGGCAGGTCTCAACGTCAGCGTCATCGCTGAGCTTGATCGCCCCACCCGAGATGCGCCCGAGCGATTTGCGACCATTGTCCCCGACCGCGAGCTTGCGACCGTCATTCGACAGGGCCGTGCGTTGAACGCCTTGGGGTTCGTTCGTGACGATGTTGCGGACCAGGGCGATCATGCACCCCGCCCGGACGCTGCCGAACGGACAGCTAGGGTGCCAGCGGATCACGTTGTTCGTCGCGCCGGGAGGCAGGCTGACGCCGCGCAGGGTCAGGTAGCGCATCACCGGCGTCCCGACCGGCGGGAGTGATTGATCCCAAAGCCGTAGCGCGCGCTCCGCCTTCTCGGCGTCGCTCATCTGCGGCGTCGGCATTGCAGACTTGATAGGGTGCGGCTTGCTGGCGTTGGCCCCGCGTTCAGCGTGGGCGTAGCCCTGAGAGCCGCAGCGGGCGCAGGCGTAGCGGGCGAAATCCTCATCCTCACGCCACACCCGGAGCACTGGCCGCACCCGATTGCTGGCGGCGCGGCGCTCCGGGCCGCACAGCGGGCACGCTGCGTCGAACACGCCAAAGCCGCCCCCGGCGATGGCGTCGAGAGCGGCGAAGTCCAGAGAGGGCGGGCTGAGGGCGAGCATTTCGGCTAGACCGTCTCGCGGTCCAGCATCCAGGCGCGCACGTCTTCGACCTTCCACGCTGTGACGCGCTCGGAGAGCTTCACAGGCGCCGGGAAGGAATGGTCGGCAACCTTCCGCCACAGCGTAGCCGGGCTGAAGGGCAGGATGGTCATAAGCTGGCGCTGGCGGACGTAGCCGGTCAGCGGAAGATCGAACGCGGTGGCGAGCGACATGGGATGCTTTCTCCTGAGGCTAGGGGTGCTCTCAGGAGAAGGTCGCTTGTCATCTCATGCGGATTGAAGGGGGCCTTCCCGCATTGATCCTCAGCCCGCGCTTTGGGCGTCCATACGTCGCCGCTGAGCACGGATCGGCTCCAGCTTTGCGGCAAGGGAGGCATTGGCCCCCCGCCAATCGCGCCAAAGCTTGTTCGCAGTAGTGACAGAGACCTCGAAATGCCGAGCGGCACGTGTGCAAACGTGCGTGGCGCTCTCATCCGGGTGCTCGGTCATTTCTCTGAACACCCACGCGCCCACTTCGGCTTGCACAGCGGCGGGTCGCCTATTCGGCGCGGTGAGATTGAGGGCCTGCGCCAGAACGGCGGCCAACCGGTCCTCCTCATGCGGCTTCACAGCCGCCACCTGCCGAAATGCTGACGCCAGGAAGCTCGCCAATGGCGCGGGAAGCTCCTCGCCGCGCTCTAGGTGTTCCGCAGCCATCGCCAGGACTTCCTTGGCCGCTACGACGCTTGTCGCAGTCCTATCGACCTCCGTCTGCAACCCGATGAGCGGGTAGAGGTTTTCCGGATCGCGAACCTCCAGGGGCGGAAGGAGGGCTTCCGCTTGGGCGATCTGCGCCTGCGCCACGCCCACCGCTCGCAGGGCGTCTAGCTGTTCGTCGGTGAACTTGGGGCCTGCCATCATCACACAGCCGCCCGGATCGGCGTGACGTTGCCCTTGGGCTGAACGATGGCGACGAACGCCGCCCAATCGTTCATGAGCCGCGACCGTTTGTCGAACAGGTCGCCCCGGCGATAGGCCGCTTCCACGTCGCTCCGGATCGTGTGCGCCAGCGCCATTTCGCAGACCTCGTTCGGGTAGCTCGTCCACTCTGCGGCCCAATCCCGGAAGGAACTTCGGAACCCATGCGGGACTGCGGCGACGTCCATCCGCCGCAGGACGGCGGAGAGGGTCATATCGGATAGCATCGACCCGTTGGCCGCCGGGAACACGAGGTCCGTCCCGGCCATGCGCGGCAGCGCTTCCAAGAGCGTCTTGGCGGCGGGCGAGAGGGGAACCCGATGTTCTTTGTTCGCCTTCATCCGTGACGCCGGGATCGTCCAAACGCTGGCGTTCAGGTCGATTTCCGCCCACGTCGCGCCCCGCGCTTCCCCGGAGCGGGTGGCGGTCAAGATGGTGAACTCTAGCGCGCGGGCGCCCATGCCCTTCGCCGCACGAAGCGACTTCATGAACGCGCCGACCTCCATGACGGGGAGCGCGGTGTGCTTCTTGACCGGCGCAATCTTCGACCGCTTGCCGAGCTGAGTATCAAGATGACCGCGCCAGCGCGCCGGGTTCAGGCCCTGGCGGTAGCCGCGCGTCGTCGCCCAACTCAGGATCGCCTCGATCCGACCGCGAAGCCGGGAAGCGGTTTCGGTCTTCGTCGTCCAGATCGGCTCAAGCACGTCCATCACGTGCGGCAGGTCAATGTCGCCCACCGCCAACGCGCCGATCTTGGGGTAGGCGTAGCGTTCCAGCGTCGATCCCCATTGCGCCCCATGCTTGGAGTTCTTCCAACCAGCCTCATGGGCGGCGATGTATTTCTTGGCGGCCTCTTTGAATGTGATGGTCGCGGCCTGCTGAGCGGCGAGCGCGCTCTTGGCGGCGCGGGCTTCCGCGATGGGGTCGATGCCGTTCCTGATCTTCTCGCGGGCCACGCGGGCGGCCTCCCGAGCCGCGCCGACGCCCACGTCCGGAAAGCCGCCCAAGCCCATATCGCGGCGCTTGTTCCCGATGGTGACGCGCAGCACCCACGTCCTCGCCTGCGTCTCTCTGTCGTCTGCCCCCTTGCGTGGCGGCAGCACCTGAAGGGCAAGGCCAGCGACGCCACCCACGAAATGCATTCCCGGCGACTTCAGCCGCCGCACTTCCACCGGGCTGAGTTCTTCCGCTTTACGGGGCATATCCGGTCCTCAGCCTCTCTGCCGAACCCATCGACTTACCCATCATAAGAAGTGAGATTGGGTGCTTCGTCAAGATTTGGAGTGAGAGGACGAGAACGCGCTACCCGTTGTCCCGTAAGGGATTTCTGGGTCTTCGCGGGGCGTTGTGAGACTAGGCTCTGGCGGAGAGGGTGGGATTCGAACCCACGGTGCCCGTAAAGGCACGCCGCATTTCGAGTGCGGTACTTTCAACCACTCAGCCACCTCTCCAGGCGCAGACGTCGGCCCTGTGCGTCAGGGCCGCGGATTGAGGCGCGGAACCTAGCCGTCGCTCCGGGCGTGTCAAGCCGGGTCGCGTCAAGGGTGAGAGGGCGCAATCCGGCGCCCTTGGAGGTTCAAGTCCCCGGCTTCGCCGCCTGCGGATAGAGGATCATCTGGGTGCAGCGGAACAGGGCGATGGTCTTGCCGGTGGTCTCATTGCGAACCTTGGCGTCCCAGACCTGGGTGGTGCGCCCGCCGTGGGTCAAGCTGGCGTCACAAGCGATGTCGTCGCCCTCGCCGGCCGTGCCCAGGAAGTTCGATTTCAGCTCCAGGGTGGTGAAGCTGCGCGCGCCATCGGGCAGGGCCCGGGCGCAGCCGAAGCCGCAGGCTGAATCGGCCAGGGTCACGACGGCGCCGGCATGCAGATAGCCATTATGGGCCATGTGCTGTTCGCCCACCTTCAGCCGCGCGCGCACCAGGCCGCGGCCGGCGTCCTCCCATCCGATACCCAGCAGGCCGGGCAGGCGGCCCGTGGCTTTGCGGACTTTCGGCGGTACGGCCGGGTCGCGGTCGGTCATTGGGTTTCTCCGTCAAGCGCCGGACCCCGGTAGCCGTCGCGCAGCTCGCGTTTCAACACCTTGCCGATGGCGTTGCGGGGCAGGGCGTCCACAAATTCCAGGTCGGCGAGGCGCTGAGTCTTGCCCAGGCGGGCGTTGGTCCAGTCGCGCAAGGCCTCGGCGGTCACCGCCGCGCCGGGTTTCAGCGCGGCGAACCCCACCGGCGTCTCGCCCCAGCGGCGCGAGACGACGCCGACCACGGCGCACTCGGCGACGGCGGGATGGGCCGCCATTTCCGCCTCCAGGTCCGAGGGATAGACGTTGAAGCCGCCGGAGATGATCACGTCCTTGCGGCGATCCAGCAGGGTGAGAAACCCCTCATCGTCCAGCCGCCCCACGTCGCCCGTGCGGATGAAGAGCTTTCCGTCGGGACTGGTCCACTGGGCATCAGCGGTCGCGCCGGGCCGGTTGTGGTAGCCGACCATCATGGTGGTCGAGCGGCCCACCACTTCGCCGATCTCTCCGGGCGCGACCTCGAAGCCCGCCTCATCGATCAGCCGCACCTCATGGCCGGGCAGGGGCTGTCCGACGGTGTGCAGCTTGTCCGGCCGCTCATGGGCCGCGAGCTTGAATGTGACGCCGCCCTCCGTCATGCCGAAAAACTCCACCAGCCCGCCAGGCCAGCGGCGCAGGACCTCGCCCTTCAGATCGGGCGCAAAGGGCGCCGAGGTGCAGAACTTCAGCTCAAAGCTCGACAGGTCATAGGTGTCGAAGTCGGGGTGCTCGAGGATACGGCGATATTGCACCGGCACCAGCATGGCGTGGGTCGCCCGCCAGCGGGCCGCCAGGCGCAGAAATGCGCCGGCCTCAAACCGAGGCATCAGCACGGCGGTGGCGCCATTGGCCAGGGTCGGCAACAGGCTCACCAGGGTGGTGTTTGAATAAAGCGGCGTGGAGATCATCGTCACCGAATGGGCCGGATATCCTCCACGGCCGATCTGCGACCAGCGCATGCGGTGGGGCTGGACGATTCCCTTAGGCGCGCCGGTGGTTCCGGACGAATAAATGATGTTGAAGGCGTCGAGGGGGCCTGCGTCGAACGGGGCGGGAACCGCGCCTTCGGGCGCCATCCAAGCGTCCAACGCCTCGCCGGCGTCGGATCCGTCCATCGCCACCCGCCGCAAGTCGATTTGACCCAGGAAGGGCGCCAGCGCCTGGTCGGCCGCCGCGTCGAGGAACACCACCGGCGGGGCGCAGTCCTGGAGCATGGCGAACAGGGCCTGCGGTGTGGATGACAGCGCCAGCGGCGCTGCCGCCGCTCCCGCGCGCAGGGCCGCGACGAAGGCCGCGACATAGGCGGCGCTGGTGTTGGCGGCGCAGATGGCTGCTGCGCCGCCGGGTCCGGCGCCGTCCCGCTGCAGGGCCGCGGCCATGCGCGCTGTGAGCGCGCCAAGCTCGTGATAGGTGATCACCCGCTCGCCTTCAATTAGGGCAGGATGGTCCGGCCGCTCGGCCACCTGGGCGGCGAAAACCTCGGCGAAGGTCCCAAAGTCCTGTTTCAGGAGCGCCTTCGCCCTCATTCGACGCCGACGCCGAATTCGGCCAGCACCTCTTCGGTGTGTTCGCCCAGGCGCGGGGCGTGGCGGCGGATGGTGGCCGGGGTCGCCGAGAACCTGATCGGCGGCTTGGTGGTCACATAGTGGCCCGCCTGGGGGTGGTCATAGTGTTGGAAGAACTCCACCGCCTGCAGGTGGGGGTCGCTCTCCAGATCCTCCATGCGGTTGATCTTCACGATCGGGATCGACAGGGGCTTGAGCAGGGCGAACCATTCGGCGACGGTCTTGGTCTTCACGGCCTCGCCGATCAGTCCATAGAGCTCGCGGATATTGCGGTTGCGCGAGCCATGGTCCCGGAAGCGCGGGTCCTTGGCGAAGTTGTCGCCCCAGCCGGCGGCATCGAAAAATCCCTGCCACTGGGCTTCGGTGTAGGGCAAGAGGCCAATATAGCCGTCCATGGCCTCAAAGGGCATGCGGGTGGGATTGACCACGCGGCTGTAGCCCCACTGCCCGATGGGTGGCTCGAACACATGGTGGAAGTGGTTTTCCACCAGATGATAGGCTGTCATGCATTCGAACATCGGCACTTCGACATACTGGCCTTCGCCGGTGCGGGCATGGTGGAAAAGCGCCGCGGTGATCGCCTGGGCGAACATCCAGCCGGTGGTCTTGTCCGCCACCAGGGTCGGCAGGTAGCGCAGCTTCGGATTGTCGTCCACGCGGTTGAGGATATCGGCCATGCCGGCCTGACCCTGGATCAGGTCGTCATAGGCCGGATCGTTGGCGTAGGGTCCCTCCTGACCGTAACCGGTGGCCAGCGCATAGATTATGTCCGGCTTGATCGCCTTGACGTCCTCGTAGCCCAATCCCAGCCGTTTCAGTCCGCCATAGCGCACCGAGGCGGCGAACACGTCGCAGTGGGGGATGAGCGCCTTGACCTTGGCCAGTTCGTCGGGCCGGGACAGGTCCATGCAAAGCGATCGCTTGTTGCGGTTGGCGCTCAGGAACAGCGGGCCCAGATCCCGCGGCCAGCCCTCCGGCACCTCGCCGTTGTAACGCACGATGTCGCCGCCGCCGCCGCGGCCCCGGGTGTCGGCGGGGCTTTCAACTTTGAGCACGTCCGCGCCCTGGTCACCCAGCAACTGGGTGGCGTAGGCGCCCAGCACCACACCGGTCATGTCCAGGATGCGGACATCCTTCAGCGGTCCGGTGTTCTCGGTGGCGAGCTGATGTTTCGTCATGCCTCTTCCGACAATGTGGCGTGGCGCGCCGCGCCAGCCTCGTTTAGATGATCTGGTAAAATCGCCTAGACCCATTCCGACCCGGATGGAAACACCGGACGCGGATCGCCGCGGTCTATCGCAAATGTGTTGATCCTGACGCCGGAGGCCCCGTGGATTTCGAACTCTCCACCGAAGACAAGCTGCTGAAAGACCTGGTCGCCCGGTTCGTCCGAGATGAGCTGGCGCCTCTGGAGACTGGCGTCATGGCCCGGGAAGCCGAGGGCAAGGGCCTGAACATCTTGCCGGACGATATGGTTCGCCTCGACGAAGTATCTCGCAAACTGGGCCTGTGGGGGCTGGACGCGCCCTCTGACGTGGGCGGCTCGGACCTGCCTTACATGTCGCTGGTGGGGGTCAACGAGGAGATGGGCAAGACCGTCACGCCCTACACCCTGCCGCCGGACAGCCCGAACCTTCGCATGTTGATGGCGACTGTGAACGATCAACAGCGCGAGGCCTATCTGGCGCCTTATGTGGCGGGAAAGACCAGCTCCGCGATCGGCATTTCCGAACCGGGCGCCGGCGCCGATCCGGCCGGGATGATCACCAAGGCGGTGCGCGACGGCGACGACTGGGTGATCAACGGCCGCAAGATCTGGATCTCCCGGGCGGAGCAGGTGGACTTCACGATCCTGATGGCGGTGACCGGCGAGGTGAACGGCCGCCGACAGATGAGCGCCTTTCTGGTGGACAAGGGCACGCCGGGGTTCAAACCGCTGCGCCGGATTCCGATGTTGGGCGGCGCCTATACCTATGAGGTGGTGCTGGAGGATTGCCGGGTCCCAGGCTGGAAGCTTCTGGGGCAGGAAGGCGCCGGCTTTGCGCCCATGCAGGTGCGGCTCGGCACCCGGCGCATGGAGATGGCGGCCTGGTCGATCGGCATGGCGCAGCGCGCGTTGGACATGATGATCGAATACGCTCCGCAGCGTAAAACCTTCGGTGTGCCGCTGTCCGAACGCCAGACGATCCAGTTCTGGGCCGCCGATGCCGCCACGCGCATCCACGCGGCGCGGCTGATGGCCTATCACTGCGCCTGGACGCTGGATCAGGGCCGCGATGCGCGCCAGGAAATCTCCATGATCAAGGCGTATTGCACCGAAATGGCCTTTGAGGTGGTCGACCGCGCCATGCAGACCTTCGGCGCCATGGGCATGACCAAGGAAATGCCCCTGCAGTTGATGGCGGCCAAGCTTCGGCTCATGCGAATCTATGACGGCCCCACCGAAATCCATAAGTGGGTGGTCGGCCGCAACCTGATGGGAACACGTCGATGAAGTCGAGCTATGGAGATCATGTGTCGGTGGCCCTCGACGGTCGCCATGTGGCGGTCGTACTCCTGGACCGTCCGCCAAATAACCACGTCACGCCGGAGCTGATCGGCGGCCTGGCCGACGCGCTGGAGGATCTGGACGGCGAAAACGATTGCCGCGCCATCGTGCTGGCGACCACCGGCAAAGTGTTCTGCGCCGGCGCCGATCTCGCCAGCAAGCTCACTGACCCCTCGGACATGTCCAACGTCAGAGCCCTCTATGAGCAGGTGGTGCGGTTGTTCGACTGCCAGACGCCGGTAGTTGCGGCGGTTCAGGGCGCCGCGATCGGGGCTGGGCTGGGCCTGGCGGTGTTCGCCGATTTCCGCGTCGCCGCGCCGGAGGCCAGGTTCGCGGCCAATTTCACCAAGCTGGGCTACCATCCGGGGTTCGGCCTGACCTACACCCTGCCCAGGCTGATCGGCCATCAGCGGGCCGATCTGATGTTCCTCACCGGGCGACGGTTCAAGCCGGAAGAGGTGGCTCCCTGGGGCCTGGTCGACGAGATCGCGCCAGCGGACAAGTTGATGGAAGCGGCCCGCAATCTCGCCCGCGAGATCGCCGAGAATGCGCCGCTCGCCATCGTCGCCACCCGCAAGACCCTACGCGGAGAAATCGGACAGGCGGTGCGCGCCCAGATCGCCCATGAATTCGGGCAGCAGGCGATCCTGAGGGTGACCGACGATTACGCCGAGGGCGTTAAGGCGGTGGCCGAGCGCCGGCCGGGCAATTTCGCCGGGCGCTGAGGACGACGGGACAGAGGCGGGAGGACGGGTGATGAAGATCGGATTGGCGCTGGGCCCTGGCGACCCCGACTGGAAACTGGACGTGGAGCTGGCCCAGAGGGCCGAGGCCCTGGGCTTCTACGCCGTGTGGACCGCCGAGACCTATGGCGCCGACGTGATGACCCCGCTGGCCTATCTCGCAGGCCACACCAAGACCATAAAGCTTGGCACCGCCATCGCCCAGCTTGACGCCCGCCCGCCCGCCAACCTGGCCATGTGCGCCCAGACCATCGACAAAATGGCCGGCATGGGCCGCATGATCGTTGGTATCGGGGTTTCGGGTCCGCAGATCGTCGAGGGCTGGTACGGTCGGCCCTGGGGCAAGCCCAACACCCGCATCCGCGACACTGTCGCCATCTGCCGCAAGATCTGGGCGCGCGAGGGACCGGTGGCCCATGATGGCAAGGAGATCGCCCTGCCGTATCGGGGCGAGGGTTCGATCGGCCTCGGCAAGCCCCTTCGCACCGCCTTCCACGGGTCGCGGCATATCCCGATCTGGCTGGGCACGCACACCCCGCTCAACGTGCGCATGACCGGCGAGATCGCCGACGGCTGGCTGGGCTTCCACCTCGTACCGAGCCAGGTCGCGGAATACAAACAGATGCTGCAGGACGGGCTCGACCGCCGGTCAGACGGCAAGTCCATGAAGGACTTCGACATCTCCGGCACCATCGGGGTGTTGCTGGGCGACGACGTGAAGGCCGCCCTGCAGGGGCCGAAACAGTACATAGCCCTTTACGCTGGCGGCATGGGCGCCAAGGACATGAACTTCCACAAAGAGGCCATGATCAAGCGAGGCTACGGGGAGGCCGCCCAGAGGATCCAGGAGCTGTTCCTGGCCGGACGCCGCGAGGAAGCGACCGCCGCGGTGCCCGATGAATACGTCGATGAAGAATACCTCGCCGGCCCCCCCGCCCGTATCGCCGAGCGGTTCAAGGCCTGGCGCGACTGCGGCATGACGCACCTGATGCTGCGCAAGACCTCGCCGGAGATCATGGAGATCCTCGCCCGGCAGGTGGCGTAAGGCGGATCAACCGCGTCCCAGGCTTAACCGGTCGAGCTGTTCGAGCGCCCGTGCGGCGCCCACCAGGGCCGGATAGGGATGGGTGATCAGGAAGGTCGGTATCTCGCGCACATAGTCGCTCAGCCGGCCCTTGTCCTCAAAGCGGGCGCGAAACGGGCCGGCGTCAAGGCGATCGATCATGCGCGGCGCGATGCCGCCGGAAAGATAGACTCCGCCGCGCGCCCCGAAACTGAGTGCGAAGTCGCCGGCCACCGACCCCAGTATGGCGCAGAAGCGGTCCAGCGTCGCGCAGGCCGCGGCGTCGCCACGCCCGGCCGCATCAAACACCGCTTCTTCGCCGGCGAACTCGCAAGGGCGGCCGTCGATCTCCGCCATCGCCCGGTGCAGATCGAAGAGTCCGGGGCCCGACAAGACCCGTTCGATCGACAAGCGCCCGTATCGAGCCCGCAGACGTCGGTGGATTTCCACCTCCAGGTCATCGCAAGGGGCGAAGCTCACGTGGCCGCCCTCGGTGGCGACCGCCCCTTCGCCGCGTTCCGAGCGGGCCAGGGCGGCGACTCCGAAGCCCGTCCCGGCGCCGAGGACGGCGATCGGACAATAGGCGGCGCCGGACAGGGGCGGCCCAATCTGACGCAGATGCTCCGCCCCGAGCCTGGGCGCCGCCATCGCCTGGGCGGCGAAGTCATTGAGCAGTCGCACGGCTTCCAGATCGAAGGTCGACAGAAGGTCCACTTCGGAGACCTGCCAGTCCAGGTTGGTGAACTCAATCTCCCCATCCACAAGCGGCCCGGCGACGGCCAGAACGGCGCGGGGTGGGCGTTGGCGGTTGCCGACCGACTTAAGGTAGTCGGTGATCACATCATTGAGAGAGCCATAGTCCCGGCAGCGGTAGGTCTGCGGAAAGCGGATGTGTCCGGTGTCGTCCACCAGGGCGAGACGGGCGTTGGTTCCGCCGATGTCGCCCACCAGCCCTGTGATGACGGACTTCATGTTGTAACCTCGAAAAGCACCGATGCGCCGGTTTCGGCGGGACCGGCCCCACGGCGCATCCAGCCGAACATTTCACGGCCAAACCCCGCCTGCGCCGGCGGCGGCGAAGCCGGCGTGCGGGCGCGCAGGGTCGCCGGGTCGACTTTGATCTCCAGCACGCCGGCATGGGCGTCCAGCCGGATGATGTCGCCGTCGCGGACCAGGGCCAGGGCGCCGCCCGCGGCGGCCTCTGGCGTCACATGGATCGCCGCCGGGACCTTTCCGGAGGCCCCCGACATGCGACCATCGGTGACCAGGGCGGTCCTGAAGCCCTTGTCCTGCAGGACGCCGAGCACGGGGGTGAGGCTATGGAGTTCCGGCATACCGTTCGCCTGCGGACCCTGGAACCTGACCACGGCCACGAAGTCGCGGTTCAACTCGCCGCGCCGATGGGCTGCAAGCAATTGCTCCTGGTCGTGGAAGATCAGGGCAGGCGCTTCAACCACAAGGTGCTCCGGCCTGACCGCGGAAGTCTTGATCACCGCCCGGCCAAGGCCGCCCTTAAGCAAGCGCAAGCCGCCCTCGCTGTCGAACGGATCGTCCGCTGGACGCAGGATGTCAGCATTCAGGCTTACCGCCGGCCCTTCGCGCCAGACCAACCGGCCGCCGTCCAGGAATGGCTCCTGCTGATAGCGGCGCAGGCCGGAGCCGGCGACGGTCAGCACATCATCGTGGGCGAGCCCGGCGTCGAGCAACTGGCGGACCACGAAGGCCATGCCGCCGGCCGCGTGGAAGGCGTTCACGTCCTCAGTCCCGTTGGGATAGACCCGCGCGATCAAGGGCGTGACCCGCGACAGATCGTCAAAATCAGTCCAATCGACAAGGACCCCCGCAGCGCGGGCCATCGCCACCAGGTGCAGGGTATGGTTTGTGGAGCCGCCCGTGGCCAGCAGGCCCGCAATGGCGTTGACGATGCTTTTTTCGTCAACCACCGCCGACATGGGCGCATAGGCATTGGCTCCGATCCCGATCTCCAGCGCCCGCCGCGCCGCCTGGGCGGTCAGCGCCTCGCGCAGGGGCGTGTTCGGATTGACGAAGGCCGCGCCCGGTAGGTGCAGTCCCATCATTTCCATTATCATCTGATTGGAGTTGGCGGTGCCGTAGAAAGTGCAGGTGCCGGGCCCGTGGTACGAGGCCATTTCCACATCCAGCAGTTGTTCGCGGCTGGCCTTGCCTTCGGCGTAAAGGCCGCGAACGCGCGCCTTCTCGGCGTTCGACGCGCCTGAGGTCATCGGACCGGCGGGAACGAAGATCACGGGAAGGTGGCCGAAGGACAGCGCGCCCATGGTAAGGCCCGGCACGATCTTGTCGCACACCCCCAGCATCAGGGCGCCGTCGAAAGCATCGTGGCTGAGCGCCACGGCGGTGGCCATAGCGATCACGTCCCTGGAAAACAGCGACAACTCCATGCCTGGTCGACCCTGGGTTACGCCATCGCACATGGCCGGCACGCCGCCCGCAAACTGGGCGGTGGCGCCACATGCTCGGGCCGCCGCCTTGAGGATGTCCGGATAGCGCTCCAGCGGTTGGTGCGCCGAGAGCATGTCGTTGTAGGCCGAAACGATGGCCAGGTTTGGCGCCGCAGGATTGCGCACTGCGGCCTTATCGTCGTCCGGGGATGCGGCGAAGGCGTGCGCGAAATTGGCGCAGGAAAGCTTGGCCCGGCCCGGCCCATTCCGGCGGGCGGCTTCCATCTGTTCCAGGTAGGCGGCGCGGGCCTCGCGGCTGCGCTCGATGATCCGTTCGGTCACATCGCGGGTGACGGGATGCATGGCTTGACCTTCAATCGTCGTGGTTTGGCGACCAGTGAACGCGGACCGGGACGCGGGTCTGGGCGAGCAGGGCGCGCACCGGTAGGTCTGCGCCACCATAGGCGGCCTCGACAACCCGGCGCTTCGCCTCGCCGGCGGTTAGAATAAGGACCAGACGTGACTTTAGGATTGCGCTCATCGTCAGGGTGATCCGCGCCAGCGGCGGCGCGCCCCAGCCCTCGGCCACATTCTGCGTCAGGTCGGCGCCGTCCGGGGCCAAGGCGGCGGCGAGGCCGGGCATGCCAGGTATCAGGGAGGCGACGTGGCCATCTTCACCCATGCCGAGCATCACGGCATCGAAGGGCAGGAGCGCGCGGAGGCGGGGCTCCGGATCGTCCGCTCCGTACAGCGGGATGAAATCGGCCCGCACTGCTGTCCCACGCAAAAGCCGGGCGCGCAGCAATCCCTCATTTGAATTCGGGTCGCAGGCCGCGACGCAACGCTCGTCGCTGAGGGTCACCGTGACTTTTTCCCAGGCGAATTCCGCTTCGGCCAGCCGGTCGTAGACCCGCCCTGGCGAACGGCCGCCGGTGGCGACCAGGCTCCCATGGCCGCGCGCCTCGATCGCTCGCGCGAGGGCGGCCATCAAGATTCCCGCCGTTTCTTCGGCCATGGCCGTCGCGTTGGGAAACGACCTGATCACCGGTCCTCAGCGGCGGGGCGCGTGGGCCAGCCGCAGGATGTTGGCCGATCCCGGCGATCCCATCGGCAGGCCAGCCAGTATCAATACCCGCTGATTGGGTCCGGCCAGGCCATGGGCCGCGGCCTGTTCCACCGCCACCCGGGCGAGTTCCTCGGGGTCGAATACCTCCGGGATCACCCGGGCTTCAACGCCCCAGGCAAGGGCCAACCGCCGGGCGGCGGAAATGTTGGGAGTGAGCGCCAGGGTCGGCTGCAGAGGTCGTTCCCGGGCCAGCCTGAGCGCCGTGGCGCCCGTGGTGGTGAAAGCCACCAGGCAGGCGGTGGAGGCGGCTTCAGCGGCGCGGCGGGCGGCGGCCACCAGGGCGTCGGCATCCGCGTCGTCCACCGGGAATTCCGCGCGCATCAGTTCGGGCCAGCGAGGATCGCGTTCCACCCTCGCGATAATGCGATCCATGATGGCGACGGCTTCGACCGGATAGTCGCCCACCGCGCTTTCCGCCGACAGCATCAGGGCGTCGGCGCCCTCGTAAACTGCGCCGGCCACGTCCGAGGCCTCTGCCCGGGTCGGCGTGGGCGAATGGATCATCGACTCCAGCATCTGGGTGGCGACGATCACCGGCAGGCCCCGCAAGCGCGCGGCGCGCACCAATTGCTTCTGCACCACCGGAACTTCCTCCGGCGCCAGCTCGACGCCGAGGTCTCCTCGGGCGACCATCACCGCGTTGCAAAGGTCCAGGATCTCATCCAGCGCCTCCAGCGCCGCAGGCTTCTCGATCTTGGCCAGGACACCGGCCCTGCCCTGCACCAGCTGACGAAGCTCCGCCATGTCGGCGGCGCGCTGCACGAAGGACAGGGCCACCCAGTCCACACCCTGGGCGAGGGCGAAGCTCAGGTCCTCGCGGTCCTTGGCGGTCAGCGCCGGGATTGGGATCGTCAGGCCCGGCAGGTTCAGGCCCTTATGGTCCGACAGGGCTTCGCCCGCCTCCACCAGGGTCTCGGCGAAATCGCGGCCAAGTTCGGTAACCCTCAGGCGAACCTTGCCGTCGTCCAGAAGCACCAGGGCGTCGAGCTTGAGGGCCGCGAACACTTCCGGATGCGGCACGCAGATCCGGCGCGAATCACCAGGGGCGGAGTTCATGTCCAGGCGAAGCGGCTGGCCAGCCGACAGGGCGATGTGGCCGCCGGCGAATTCGCCCAATCGCAGCTTCGGACCCTGCAGGTCGGCGAGGACGGCCAGCGGGCGGCCAACCATAGCCTCGGCGGCGCGCACCGAGGCTATGGTGCGGGCATGGTCGTCATGGACGCCATGGCTGAAGTTGACGCGGAAGACGTCGGCGCCGGCGCGTGCGAGCTCAGCGACTTTCTCGACGCCCGACGATGCGGGGCCAAGCGTGGCGACGATGCGGGCGCGGCGGGCTCGGATCACCGGGAATATCCATGACTATCGATGGCCTTCGCCGGGTGAGTCGTTTCGCCCGGCGCAGCCAGCAGCTTATCAAGCCGTGATGGGGCGGCGTCGAGCAGAAACGCGTTTATTCGCTCCAGGCCCGCCCCGCCCGCTCAATTAGGGCGAAGGCGCCGGCGGGTCCCCAGCTGCCGGCCGGGTAGGGCTTGGGCTCCTGGCCGGCCTCAGCCCAAGCCGCCGCCACGCCATCGACCCATCGCCAGGCTTCTTCCACCTCGTCGCGGCGCACGAACAGGGTACGGTGACCATGGATGACATCCAGGATCAGCCGCTCATAGGCGATGCGCGAGCGGGCGCCGCCGCCGTGGGCCTTGAGCAGCGACAGCGAAAGGGGCAGTGCCTGCAGGCGCATGCCGTCATAAGAGATGCCGGGCGCCTTGTTCATCAGGGTGAGCTCGATATCCTCCTTGGGCTGAAGGTCGATGACCAGCCGATTGGGGATCAGATCCGCCTTGGCCGGGCCGTCGAAGATCGAGTGCGGCACGGGCTTGAACTGGATGGCGATCTGGGTGCGCCGGTCGGGCAGGCGTTTGCCGGTGCGCAGGAAGAAGGGCACGCCGGCCCAACGCCAGTTGTCGATGTCCACCCGCAGCGCCACGAAGGTCTCCGTGCTGCTCGCCTGGCCCCGCTCGGCGGCGTAGGCGGCGGCGGGCTGACCGCCCGAGACGCCGGCCGCATACTGGCCGCGCACGCTGTTGTTCTGCACATCGAGGCGGGTGAAACGGCGCAGGGAGCGAAGCACCTTGACCTTCTCGTTGCGCACCGAGTCCGGCTCCATGTCGCTGGGCGGCTCCATGGCCACCAGGCACAGGAGCTGCAGCATGTGGTTCTGCAGCATGTCGCGCAGGGCGCCGTACTCGTCGTAATAGGGCCAGCGGTCTCCCACCTCGGCGGTCTCGGCCACAGTGATCTGCACGTGGTCGATGGTCAGGTTGTTCCACAGCGGTTCAAACAGACTGTTGGCGAAGCGCAGCGCGATGAGGTTCTGAACCGTCTCCTTGCCCAGGTAGTGATCGATGCGGAAGATCCGGTCTTCGTCGAAGTGCGCCCCCACCGCCGCATTGATCCCGCGCGATGTTTCCAGGTCCCGTCCGATCGGCTTTTCCAGCACGATACGCGTCTCCGGCGGGATCAAGTCCGCCGCCGCCAACGCTTCGCAGACCGGCGCATAGAGGCTGGGCGACAGGGCCATGTAGAAGATCGGACGCTGGGTGCTTCCGATCACCGCCGATAACGCTTTGGCGCCCTGTGTGGAGGTTGCGTCCGCAGCCACATAGTCCAGTCGAGCGGCGAAACGGCTCCAGACCTGTTCATCGATCTCACCGCCGGGGGTGCGCTCTTGAACTGCAGTGCGGGTGTGGGCCAGGAACCCCTCGCGGGTCATCTTGGTGCGGGCCGTCCCGACGATGCGGAAGGCCTGCGGCATGAAGCCGTCAGCATCCAGGTAGTAGAGCGCCGGCAGCAGCATCCGGCGGGCCAGGTCACCGGCGGCGCCGAACAGCACCAGCAGTTCAGCTTCAGGCATGTCAGCCATGGATCACCTTTGCGTGGGCGCTCCGGTTAGCCGCCACGTCGGAGGCGGCGTCAAGAGGCGTTTCGCAACAGGCGGGTAGCGCCAGGTCCTATGCCGCCTTCGCGACAGGATTTGCGCAGCCTGGGCCTCTAGCTGGAAACCGGGCTGATCGTCGGTGCGCGGTGTCAGATCACCACGAAATCGGCGTTGGTGAGGGCAAGGCCGGTGGGGACGATCGCAAAGGTCTGGCCCGCCGCGGCGCCCGAACCGTCGGGGTCGTAGATCAGCGCCCCGGAGGTCGGGTTGTATATGATCCGGTCATCGGCGTCGTGCGCCCCCGCCCCTGTCCAGAAGGCGTTGGCCGACAGTGTGCCGGTGGCCGTCAATGCGGTGAAGATCGCATTTTCCAGCTGGATCGTGTCGGAGGTGCTGAGGTCGGTGATGCGATCCACCGCGCCGAGCGGCGCATCGAAAACGAAGATGTCGGAGTTGCTCCCGCCGGACAGGGTGTCCGCGCCTGCGCCGCCGTTCAGGGTGTCCGTGCCCGATCCGCCGGACAGGCTGTCCGCGCCGCTTCCCCCGAAGAGTTTGTCCCTGCCGCCGAAGGCCTGGATGACGTCGTCGCCGGCTGTGCCGTTCAACACGTCGTTGGAGCCAGAGCCGTTGATGTTCGTCACTGTAGGCGGAGGCGGAGGCGGAGGTGGGGGCGGGGGTGGTGGCGGCGTCCCGCCGCCCGCCGCCGGGTCCACGAGATCGGCCTTCACATTGACGGTTCCGATGCTGATCGCCTTGGATGTGGTGGCGATGTTGGCGCCGGAGAAGGTTAGGGTGTAGGCGCCGGGCGCCAGCGCCAGATTATAGCCGCCGGAGGCTACGGTCTGGGTGGTGAACGATTGGCCTGCGGCGTTTCTGGCGGTGACGGTAAGGGCGCCCAGGCCCTCGCCGGGGTCGTAGAAGAGATCTCCGTCCATGTCGTCGAAGGCCACGCCGGTGACCCACAGGGTCGAGCCGCTCTTGCCGAAATCCTGGGTTCCCATGGCCGCTTCCCAGGTCGTCCCGTTGCTGGTGAACTGGCCGATCTCGAACCCGATGCCGACTTCGCGGAAATCCGGGTTGAGGAGATTTTCTTTATGGGTGGGGGAATTCATCCAGTTGGTTTGCAGGAGCAGGGCTTCGTCCTGGTATCCCACGGGGCTGCGGGTGGAGGCCCAGGCGATGTTTTCGCCCCAGGCCCAGGAGCCGGTGAAGACGTAGCCCGCCTGGCTTTCGCGCTGGCCAGGCGTGGAGCCGCCCACCCCTGTATGGGAGAAGGTGTCCGTGTTCAGCATCCACTGGCTGTGAAGCTCGGCGGCCTCCATGAGGTCGAGGTTGACCGCCAGCGGCTGGGCGCCGACCTTGGCTCGCTCGGCGTTGAGCAGTTCGATCATGTACTGCTCGAGGTCGCTGGGCTCGTACATCGCGATATCCGTTATGATTCTGTGAGGGCAGGTCGTCAGTAACCGCGATCTTGCGGCGGAAGCTTGGCGTCTTTGCGACAATGGCCTGTGACCGGTTGGCGCGGCGTGAACAAACTTGCTTAGCCGTCGTTGAGGCTTGAGGCGGAAACAAGGCGCCGGCCGCAGACTTGACTCCGCACAGGGGTGTTATAGAACAAAATAAGAACAACAAGGACCCGACCCCATGTCCGATTTTCGCGCCGGGCGCCTGGCCGCCGTGCGGGCGAAGATCGCCGCCTTTGAGGCGCGCGCGCGGGCGGACTGCGGCGTGTCGCCGTTCGGGGATCCGCGGATCGATGCGCGTCTGCCGGGCGGGGGATTGCCCCTGGGCGCCTGGCACGAGGTGGCGGGCGAGGGGCTGGAGAGCGAGACCGCCGCGGCGCCCGCCGCCTTCGCCGCCCTCATGGCCGCGCCGCTGGCGGCGCGCGGGGCCGCGGTGTGGGTCCTGCGCTGTGACGATCTGCATGCGCCGGGCCTGGCGGGACTGGGCTTTCCCCCTGAGCGGCTGATCCAGGTCCTGGCCCGTGACGAGGCCGAGGTGCTGGCGGTGATGGAGGACGCCCTGGCCAGCGCCGGGGTGGCGGCGGTGTTCGGCGAGGTTGAGGCCGTGGACCTGAGGGCCGGCCGCCGGCTGCAACTGGCCTGTGAGCGGCGCGGGGCCAGCGGCTTCGTCATTCGCCGCCGTCCCCATGGCGGGGCGGCGCGCGGCGCCGCGGTGGGGGCCGCGGCGGCGACCCGCTGGCGCGTGGCCGCCGCCCCCAGCGAACCTGCGCCGGGCGAGTTCGGCCTGGGTCCGCCCCGCTGGCGGGTGGCCCTGGAGCGCTGTCGGGGCGGGCGATCCGGGACGTGGCTGTTCGAGGCCGCGCGCGCCTTTACAGATTTTGGAGACATGATCGATGGGACGCATCCTTTGCGCCTGGTCGCCGAACTGGGCGATCGAGACCTGGCGCCGGCGCCGGTCCTGCGACTCGCCGGCTGAGCCCTTCGCCCTGGTCGAGACCGTGCGCGGGGTGCGCCGGCTGGCGGCGGTCGACGCCGCCGCGGTCCGGCTTGGTCTTTATCCGGGCCAGAAAGCGACCGCCGCCGCAGCCCTGGTCCCGGAGCTCACGGTCGCCGAGGCCGAGCCCGCCGCCGAAGCGGCCGCCTTGCAAGCACTCACGGATTGGTGCGTGCGGTTTTCGCCGGCCGTGGCGGCTGATCCGCCGGACGGCCTGTTCCTGGATGTCGAGGGGCTTGCACACCTGTGGGGCGGCGAGGCCGCGCTGATGGCGGACTTCCGCACCCGGCTGGCGGCGAATGGCATTGGCGTGCGCCTGGGGCTGGCCGACACCGCCGGCGCCGCCTGGGCCTTGGCTCATTTCGCGGCCGATGGCGCGCTGGTTGCGCCCGGAGCGGCGGCGGCGGCCCTGGCCGGCCTGCCCCCGGCGGCGCTGCGCTGGCCGCCGGACGCCGCGGCCCAGGCTGAGCGGCTGGGGCTTGGGACTCTGGAGCAGATCTTCGCCTTGCCGAGAGGTCCCTTCGCCAAGCGGTTCGGCGCGGAGGCGCTCCTGCGGCTCGACCAGGCGCTGGGCCGCGCTGGCGAGGCGCTGGCCTTCCGCCGTCCGCCGACGCCCTGGGTGGCCAGACTGGCTTTCGCCGAGCCGATCAGCGCCCCGGAAGACCTGACACGCGTCTGCGCCGACATCACCCGGGCCCTGTGCGCGCGGCTGGAGGCGGGAGGGTGGGGCGCCCGCCGCTTCGAGCTCGCCTTCCATCGTCTGGACGGCCGCGCCGAGACCCTGTCCGTCGGTCTGTCGCGGCTGGCGCGGGATCCGGCCCGGCTTGCGCGGTTGTTCGCGCCCAAGCTGGAAACCGTCGATCCGGGCTTCGGGATCGAGGCGGTCACCCTGGCGGCCGGGGAGGATGAGGCCCTCTCGGCGCGGCAGGGCCGGCTGGACGCCGAGGCCGAGGCGGCGGTCGAGGAGGGGCTTGGGCCCCTGGTCGACCGGCTCGCCAACCGGCTGGGGGCGGCGCGGGTCTGGACCGCTGCGGCGCGGGCCAGCCACGTGCCGGAACGCGCGGTGGCGCGGCGGACGCCTCTGGGCGGCTTCACCGGCTGGGACGCCGAGATCCCGCGTCCCCTGCGCCTGTTCCGGCGCCCGCACCCCATCGAGGCCATGGCGCCGGTTCCCGACGATCCGCCCGTGCAGTTCCGCTGGCGCGGCCAGCTCCACCGCGTCCGCCGCGCCGAGGGACCTGAGCGCACCGCCGAGGAGTGGTGGACGCGGCCCCTGGACGAGGCCTCTCCCGTCCGGGTGCGCGACTACTATCAGGTGGAGGACCAGGACGGTCGCCGCTTCTGGGTCTTCCGCGCCGGCCTCTATGAGGCGGGCCAGCCGGCGAAATGGTGGCTGCATGGCGTGTTCGGGTGAGCGCCTACGCCGAGCTGATCGCGGCCAGCAATTTCTCGTTCCTGCGCGGCGCTTCGCACCCCTCGGAGCTGATGATCACCGCCGAGGCCCTGGGGATCACGGCCCTGGGGGTTGCGGATCGCAACAGCCTGGCGGGGGTCGTACGAGCCTGGACGGCGGCCAAGGGGCTGAAGGTGCGCCCGCTCACCGGTTGCCGCCTGGTCTTCGCCGACGGCGCGCCCGAGGTCGTTGTCTATCCCTCCGACCGCGAAGCCTACGGACGGCTGACGCGGCTGCTCACCCTTGGCCAGCGGCGGGCCCGCAAGGGCGACTGCCAGCTGACCTGGGCCGATCTTGCGGCCCACGGCGCGGGCCAGCTGATGCTGGTGATCCCACCCTCGCGGCCGGGCGCGGATTTCCAGGCCCGCCTCGGACGGTTGGCCTCCGACTTCCGGGGGCAGGTCTGGCTGGCGGCTTCACGGGCCTATGGGGCGCGGGACTTAAAGCGGCTTTCGCGGCTGGACGCCATCGCCCGCGCGGCGGGCGCGCCGATGGCGGCGGCGGGCGACGTGCTTTATCACGCCCCAGCGCGGCGGCCGCTGCAGGACGTGCTCACCTGCATCCGCGAGAAGACCACAATCCATGAGGCGGGCTTGCGGCTGCAGGCCAACGCCGAGCGGCACCTGAAGTCGCCGGCCGAGATGGCCCGCCTGTTCGCCCGCTTCCCCGAGGCGGTGGCGCACACCACCGAGATCGCCGGGCGCGTCGGCTTCGACCTGTCGCAGCTGCGCTACGAATACCCCGATGAGCCGGTTCCCTCCGGCAAGACCGCGATCCAGCACCTGACGGACCTCGCCTGGCAGGGCGCGCGCTGGCGCTATCACGGCGCAGTCCCGGACAAGGTGCAGGCGATGATCCGCGAGGAGCTGCGGCTGATCGAGAAGCTCGACTATCCCAACTACTTTCTCACCGTGAACGACGTGGTGAAGTGGGCCCGCGAGCAGGGCATCCTCTGTCAAGGGCGCGGTTCGGCGGCCAATTCCTCGGTCTGCTTCTGCCTGGGGATCACCGCGGTGGACCCCACCAAGCCCAAGCACGACCTTTTGTTCTCACGCTTCATCTCCGAGCAGCGCAGCGAACCGCCGGACATCGACGTGGACTTCGAGCATGAGCGGCGCGAGCTGGTGATGCAGTACATCTATCAGCGCTATGGTCGCGAGCGCGCCGCGATCTGCGGCACGGTAATCCACTACCGGCCGCGCATGGCTATCCGCCAGGTGGGTAAGGCCCTGGGACTTACCGAGGACATCACCGCGGCGCTGGCCAACACCGTGTGGGGCAGCTACGGCCACGAGGTTCCCGAGCGCCACATCCGCCAGGCGGGCCTGGACCCCGACAACCCCGAGATCCGCCGCGCCACGGCGCTGGCCGGCGAGCTGCTGGGCTTTCCCCGGCACCTGTCGCAGCACGTGGGCGGCTTCGTGCTCACCAAGCGGCGGCTGGACGAGACCGTGCCCATCGGCAACGCCGCCATGCCCGACCGCACCTTCATCGAGTGGGACAAGGACGACATCGACGAGCTTGGGCTGATGAAGGTCGACGTCCTGGCGCTGGGCATGCTCTCGGCCCTGAAGAAAAGCCTGGAACTGATGGCGACGGGCCATGGCCGGGTGTTCGCCGACATCGCCGACATCCCCGAGGACGATCCGGCGGTGTTCGACATGCTCTGTCGGGCGGATTCCGTCGGGGTCTTCCAGGTGGAGAGCCGCGCTCAGATGTCGATGTTGCCCCGGCTGCAGCCGCGGGAATTCTATGACCTGGTCATCGAGGTGGCGATCGTGCGTCCCGGACCGATCCAGGGCGACATGGTGCACCCCTACTTGCGCCGCCGCGACGGCAAGGAGCCCATCGACCTGCCCGGCCCCGCCCCCGAGCACGGGCCTTCCGACGAACTGGAGCAGGTGCTGGGCAAGACCCTGGGGGTGCCGCTGTTCCAGGAACAGGCCATGCGGCTGGCCATCGAGGCGGCCAAGTTCACCCCCGACGAGGCCAATGGCCTACGTCGCTCCATGGCCACCTTCCGCAACCACGGGACCGTCGGAACCTATGGGGTGAAGTTCGTGGATGGCATGGTCGCGCGCGGCTATGATCCCGAGTTCGCCCAGCGCTGCTTCAAGCAGATCGAGGGGTTCGGCTCCTACGGATTCCCGGAAAGTCACGCGGTGAGCTTCGCCAAGCTGGTGTGGGTCTCGGCCTGGATCAAGCACCACTATCCGGACGTGTTCTGCGCCGCCCTCCTGAACAGCCAGCCCATGGGCTTCTACCAGCCGGCCCAACTGGTCCGCGACGCCCGCGAGCACGGGGTGGAGGTGCGCGGCCCCGATGTCCTGATGAGCGACTGGGACTGTACGCTGGAGGAGTCCTCCGGGGGGAAGGGATTAGCCTCCAAGGCCATTCGCCTCGGCCTGCGCCAGGTGCGCGGACTCAATATGGACGAGGCCCTACGGCTGGTGGACGCCCGTCGCGCCGGCGCGCACAGCCTGGGCGACCTCGCCCGCCGGGCGGGGTTGTCGCGCCGGTCGCTGGAACTGCTGGCCGAAGCCGACGCCTTCCGCGGTCTGGGCCTGGATCGCCGCGCCGCCCTGTGGGCCGCCAAGGGTCTGGGCGTCGAGACGCGGGCGGAGAGCGACGCGCCCCTGCTGGCGGCCATGGGGGTGTCTGAGCCCGGGGTCGTCCTGCCGTCCATGGGTCTGCCGCAGGACGTGGCCGAGGATTACCGCACCACAAGCCTGTCGCTGAAGGCCCATCCCTGCAGCTTCTTCCGCGCCGACCTTCAGCGTCTGGGCGCCGCGCCGGCCGCCGCGGCCCGCACGCTTCGCGACCGCACCCGGATGTCAATCGCGGGCCTGGTGCTGGTGCGCCAGCGGCCGGGCACCGCCAAGGGCGTGGTGTTCATGACCCTGGAGGACGAGACCGGCGTCGCCAATGTGGTGGTCTGGAAGGACGCCTTCGAGGCCAACCGCCGCACCGTGATGGGCGCCACCTTCCTGCTGGTCCACGGTCGTCTGCAGAAGGCGGGGGAGGTCACCCACCTAGTGGCCGAACGCTTCACTGACCTGTCAGCACGCCTGGGCGAACTGCGCGCGGAGCCGGGGGCGAGCCGGCAGCACCTGGTGCGCAGTCGCGACTTTCACTGAGGATCGCCGCGCACGCCGTCACCCGCTGGGCCACACTGGTCCCCCGCAATCCGGCCGACTTCGCCGACGCGGGGGGCTTCGTGGCGCCGCCACCGAGCTATGCGGCGGCGCTTCTCAATGAAAGGCCTCTGCCCGCCGGGGCGACGGTCTTGTGGAGAACGGTGGAGCGCGAACTCCTGGTGACACAGGCGATCACCGCGATGCGCCTCATCGACGCCAGGAAACTGCACATGGTGATGTGTGGCGCGCAGAAGGACCCCGAGTACGGCGAATGACCATAATGATGATCATGACGCCGCGGCCAAGATAGTCGCGCCGTCGCCCGCTCAGAACCTCAACGTCCGCGCCTCTTTCACATGCGGCAGGGCCTTGATGCGCGACAGCAGCGCGTCGTCGGGCACCTGATCGACGCCCACCAGGGCGATGGCGTCCTCGCCGGCGGACACTCGGCCCAGGTTGAAGGTGGCGATGTTGACGCCAGCCTCGGCCAGCAGGGCGCCCAGGGCGCCGATGAAGCCTGGTTTGTCCAGGTTGTTCACATAGAGCATCGTCTGTCCGAACGGGGCGTCCAGATCCATGCCCTTGACCTCGATCACCCGGGGCGTCCCAGCCAGCACGGAACCGGCGAAGGAGCGCTTGCCCTTCTCGGTGGTTACGGTGATGCGGATCAGGCTCTCGTAGATTGGCGAGTCGTCCTGCTTGGACTCCGAGACCGTGATGCCGCGCTCCTTGGCCACCGCCGGCGCCGAGACCATGTTGATCTCCGCGAGCATCGGCCGCATCACCCCGGCCAGGGCCGCTGCGGTGAGCGGCTTGCAGTTCAGGTTCGCCACCTCGCCTTCGTAGGCGATGTCGATGACCTTGATGCCAAAGTCCACCATCTGGCCGGCGAAGGCGCCCAGCTTCTCGGCCAGCGCGATGTACGGCTTCAGCCGCGGCGCTTCTTCTGCGGTGACCGAGGGGCTGTTGAGAGCATTGGTCACCGCGCCGGTGAGCAGGTAGTCGCTCATCTGTTCGGCCACCTGAAGGGCGACGTTTTCCTGCGCTTCGTTGGTGGACGCGCCAAGATGCGGCGTGGCGATGAAGTTCTCGGCGCCGAACAGGATGTTGTCCTTGGCCGGCTCCTCCACGAAGACGTCGAACGCCGCGCCGCCCACCAGTCCCTCGTCAAGCCGCTTGCGCAGGGCGGCTTCGTCCACCAACCCCCCGCGGGCGCAGTTGATGATCAGCACCCCCTTCTTGGTCTTGGCCAGGTTTTCCGCCGACAGGATGTTGCGGGTCTTGTCGGTGAGCGGGGTGTGCAGGGTGATCACGTCGGCGCGGGCTAGCAGTTCGTCCAGATCGACCTTCTCCACCCCGATCTCCACCGCCCGCTCCGGCGACAGGAAGGGATCGTAGGCGGCCACCTTCATCTTCAGGCCGCGCGCCCGGTCGGCGACGATGGAGCCGATGTTGCCGGCTCCGATCAGCCCCAGGGTCTTGCCGTAGAGCTCGATCCCCATGAACCGGTTCTTCTCCCATTTGCCGGCCTGGGTGGAGACGTCGGCGGCGGGCAGCTGGCGGGCGAGGGCGAACATCATGGCGATGGCGTGCTCGGCGGTGGTGATCGAATTGCCGAAGGGGGTGTTCATCACAACGATGCCGGCGGCGGTGGCGGCGGGGATATCGACGTTGTCGACCCCGATGCCAGCCCGGCCGATCACCTTCAGGTTGGCGGCCGCGGCGATGACGTCCTTGTCGGCCTTGGTGGCCGAGCGGACGGCCAGGCCGTCATAGTCGCCGATGATCTTGAGAAGCTCGTCCTTGGACAGGCCGGTCTTCACATCGGCCTCGACGCCGCGCTGCTTGAAGATCTCGATGGCGGCGGGGCTGAGTTTGTCGGCGATAAGCACGCGGGGCATGGGGTGTCCTTTCGCATATGTCGGGAAGGTCGCCTTCGCTCGCTCCTGGACGCCTGCCGCTTGGGGAGGCGCTGAAAGCGCACAGAGGGACCTTTGAGGTCAGGCGGATTGCAGCTCGGCGGAGACTGTGGCGAAAGCCCAGTCGAGCCAGGGCGTCAAAGCCGAAACGTCGCTTGTCTCAACGGTGGCGCCGCACCAGATGCGCAGCCCGGCCGGCGCATCGCGGTATCCGGCGATGTCCAGGGCGACGCCCTCTTTTTCCAAGAGGCCGGCGAGCTTCTTGGCGAAGTCGGCTTGGGCGTCGTCGGAGAGTTGCGTCACCTTGGGGTCGATGACCTTCAAGCACACCGACGTGTTGGACCGGGTCGCGGGGTCTTCCGCCAGGAAGCCGACCCAGGCGGTGCGCTGCGCCCAGGACTCCAGGACGCCCAAGTTGGCGTCGGCCCGGCGCTTGAGCTCCTTCAGCCCCCCGATCCCGGCCGCCCATTTCAGCGCGTCCAGGTAATCCTCCACGCAAAGCATGGAAGGGGTGTTGATGGTCGAACCTTCGAAGATCTCCAGGTTGACCTTGCCGTTCTTGGTCATGCGGAACAGCTTCGGCATCGGCCATGGCGGGCTGTAGCTCTCTAGCCGCTCCACCGCCCGAGGCGAAAGGATCAGCACCCCGTGCGCGGCTTCTCCGCCCAGCGCCTTCTGCCAGGAGAAAGTGACCACATCGAGCTTCGTCCAGTCCAGTTCCTGCGCGAAGCAGGCGCTGGTGGCGTCGCAGATCGTCAGCCCTTCGCGGTCGTCGGCGATGAACAGAGCATCGGGCAGGCGCACGCCGGACGTGGTTCCGTTCCATGTGAACACCAAATCGGCGTCCTTACGCACCCGGGTCAAATCCGGCAGCAGGCCGTAGGGCGCGTCCAGCACCTCTGCCGGCAACTTCAGCTGTTTGACGACGTCGGTCACCCAATCCTTGCCGAAGCTTTCGAAGGCCAGCAACTGCACCGCGCGCGGTCCCAGCAGGGACCAAAGCGCCATCTCGACCGCCCCGGTGTCCGAACCGGGCACGATGCCGATCAGATAATCGTCGGGCACCTCAAGCACCTGGCGGGTACGCTCAATGGCGTCGGCCAGCCGAGCCTTGCCCAGCTTGGAGCGGTGCGAGCGGCCGAGAACCGCGCCCTGCAGATTTTTCGGTGACCATCCGGGGCGCTTGGCGCACGGGCCGGACGAGAACTCGGGTCGCGCCGGCCGCATGGCCGGCTTGGTAAGCGTCGTCATAGCGATGTCTCCCATCCTTGCAGATGGGCAGCGCCCCGTTGGGGGGGCGTGGCCCGGCGCGCAGAAGCCTGCGTTCGGGTCAAAATGCAAGGGAAATTTGCTGCGGCGCCGCGAAATGCAGCGGTGGCTCACCCCGCTCCGACGCTGGCCTCGTCGTCGCCGGATTCGGCGTCATCGGCGCGGTCAGACAGGATCCGCCACCGCCATGACAGCGCCGTTCCCGTGGCCAGGCAAAGGATTATTCCCAGAAAATTCAGGTTGTTCACCAGGGCGTGGAAATAGTCCGGGTGCCGGTTTGTGACGAAGTAGTAGGAGTGCAGGGTGAACTGCGTGGCGAACAGCAGCATGGCCGCGCCGAGCCACAGGCTCGCATACCACATGGCGAGGGCCAACAGCCCGCTGGCGGTCAGGGCGTCAAGCACAAGGCGCAGCGTGGGACGCAATTCGCCCGGTAGCTTTGGGCTTACAAACAGATCGAAAAACAGGTTCGCAAGGATCAGGCCGGCGCCGATGCGCTCCGTCGGGCCGCCCTTCCAGAACGCCAACAGGCAAACGCCTGTTGCGGCGAGCAGCATGGCCTGAACGATTGGTGAAGTCGGCATGACATTGCGCCCCCAATCACCGATTAGGGGCGCAACATCGTTAAACTATCGCAACCAGGCTGTTCTCAGCCGACGTCGCGCATTTCGGTTTCGGTGGCTTGGCGCAGGAGCGCCTTGTCCTCGAAGCCCATCTTCGTGCGGATGCCGAGACGCAGCTTCACGTCGTTGAGTTCGTTATGAACAGCGACCACGGCCGTGCGGGCTTCGCCCAGGGCCTTGATAGCATCCACCAGCTTAGCGGCAGCTTCATCTCCGACGACCGCAGAAAGGTTAACGTCCTTCTTGGACCTCAGCATTTCGCTCATCAGTTCAGCCGCTTCAGCCAGCGCGCCGTCCACTGCACTTTCCGTAGCGAAAAGCTTGGTAGCGACACGTTGAGCGACAAACACCTTTTCCATGGAACCCCTCTTGGTTGAGAAAGTGTTCAAGGAAAATAAACCTAATGTTAAGGTTAGTCCACCCGCTTTTGGGGTGCGTTTCCAGACAATATCGCCTGTCAGTTGTGTTCTGGCCCTAAAATCCCCCTCCAGGGCAGCGAAGCGTTAAGCGAAGTCGCGTATCAGGGGTGTATGTCCGCCGCCGAAAAGGTCCGTCCGCGACCGCGATCGCCGCATCGGCCAGCGCCGCATGCGCCGTTCCATGCGCGGGTCGCGGGCGTCGGACTCATCACGACAGTTGTGGTCCTGGTGGCCGCCTGCGTGACCTTCATGCTACAGCAGTGGGCGGTCGCGAAGGAACAAAACCACGTTTCTAATCAATCCATTGCGCAGATGGCGGCGACGACCGCAGGGTCTGCCTTTGCCGACGGGTCCCGCGAGAACGCCAGGCTGGCGTTGGGCGCGCTTGCAGATGCGCCGCAGGTTATCTCCGCCCGCCTGACCGACCGCGATGGCCGAGTGGTTGCTACTTACTCGCGAGCCGTTAACCATGTTCGCTCTGCACACGAGGATGTGATCAGGGCGCCTGTGAATCTCGCCGGCTCGGCCCTGGGCGAACTGACCATTGTGGCCGAAACGCCACGCCTCTCGGCGATGTTGCCGCAGTTCATCGCGCTAACGTCGGCTTTGTTCTTCGGTGGGGTGGGGGTCGCCCTGTTTCTCGCCCGTGGCATGGCCCACCGAATTATCGCGCCGGTGGAGCGACTGTCAGAGGCGATGCGCCACGTGTCCAAGGTGGGCAGTTTCGAACCGGTGGAGGTCACGGCCCGCGATCAGCTGTTCCGCAGCCTGACCGACAGTTTCAACAACCTGCTCAAGACTCTCGCCCAGCGCGACTCGGCGTTGCGCAGCGCCATGGTCGAACTTGTTGAGGCGCGCGACGCCGCCGACGCGGCGAATGTGCTCAAGACCCAGTTTCTGGCCAATATGAGCCACGAGATCCGCACCCCGCTGAACGGCGTGCTGGCGATGGCCGAAGTCATGGCCACCAGCGATCTGGCGCCCTTGCAGCGCGAGCGGCTGGATGTGATCCGCCAGTCCGGCTCGCTGCTGCTGGCGGTGCTCAATGACGTGCTCGACCTGTCGAAGATCGAGGCCGGCAAGCTCACTCTGCTGATGGATGACTTTGATCTGGAGGCGGCTCTGGATTCAACGCGCGCCAATTTCGCCGTGCTGGCGCAGGGTAAGGGCCTGGATTTCCGCCTCACGGTCGATCCGGCGGCGGCGGGCTGGTGGCGCGGAGACGCCGACCGCTTGCGCCAGATTGTCGGCAACCTGATGTCCAACGCGGTCAAGTTCACGGTCCGCGGCGCGGTGACCACGGACATAGATATCGATCCGGAAAGCGGCGGACTGCGCCTGACCGTGCGCGACACCGGTGTGGGTATCCCCGCTGAAAAATTGCCCTCACTGTTCGAGAAGTTCACCCAGGCCGACAACTCGGCCACGCGCCGGTTCGGCGGCACGGGCCTGGGTCTGGCCATTTGCCGTGAGCTGACCCAGATGATGCACGGCGTGATAAGCGTCGATAGCCGGGAAGGCGAGGGGTCGACCTTTAAGGTGATGCTGCCTCTGGAGCGCGGAACCGCGGTTGAGGCTACCCTGCCCGAAGCTTCCGACGAGGCAGTCGAGGAAGGCGCCCTGCGCCTGTTGGCTGCTGAGGACAACCCAACCAACCAGCAAGTGCTGGCGGCTGTGATGGGCTCGCTTGGGCTCGATATAGATATCGTGGCCGACGGGGAACAGGCGGTGGAGGCCTGGCGCACTGGCGCATATGACCTGATCCTGATGGATATCCAGATGCCGGTGATGGACGGTATCGACGCGGCCAGGGCGATCCGCATGGCGGAACGCGAGGACGGCCGCCGCCGCATTCCGATCATCGCCCTCACCGCCAATGCGCTCAGCCACCAGGTGGAGGAGTATCTGGCGGCGGGCATGGACGGCCACGTGCCGAAACCCATCGAGATCGCCAAGCTCTACGATGCGATCAGCCGGGCCCTGACCGAGGCTGCGACCTCCGGTCAGGCGGCGGCCTGAGCCCTGACCTGAACGCCAGCCAACGCCGTCCTCAGATTGGGGTCAGCTGCTGCGTGGTTATCTCCACACGACGCCGCAGGAAGGCATAGGGCCCTCCGCCAAGCGTCCCAGGAGTTCCACCCCCGCCCCGGTGGGGCGGTGCGGGCACAGGAGTGCAGTGATGAAAAAGCATATGATTTCGAGCCTGATCGGCGCCTCGGTTCTGGTGCTGGCCGCCGGTGCGGCCTCGGCGCAGTCGCATTGGGATCATCAACCCGACGCAGGCTACGCCAATGACCGCGACATGGGCTGGCGCGGCGACGCCCGCCATGACGGTGGGATGTCGATAGACGCACGCCAGGAACGCATCGCCTGGCGCATCGATCGTGGTGTCCAGACCGGCCAGCTCACCCGTCGCGAAGCGGCGTATTTGCGGCGCGAAGCCCACCAGATCGCCCGCCTTGCGTACGACTACCGGGTCAATGGGCTGTCCGGATGGGAGCGAGCCGACCTCGACCGGCGCCTCGACCGCCTGTCAGCCATGGTCCGGTTCGACAACCACGACCGCGAGTACGGCTACGGTTACGGCTTTCAATTCCGCCGTTAGGCCGCGACCGGCCGCTGCAGGCTCTAGAGAGCGCTGATGATGCGCTCGCCGAACGCCGCTATCCCGTCGAGTTTTCGGGATAGCGGCGGATCGGTTTTCTCGTAGGCCGCCTGCCAGGCCATGACTGCGCAGGCGTCCACGCCGTCCTCGCCCAGGGCGGCGAAATCCTCCGGGGTCACCGCGTCGGCGGGCACGCCGATGAACTCGAACGGCCGGTCCGTCGTTCCGGCCTCTGCGCGCAGCGTGCTCAGCCGGGCGATGCGCTTCTGCAAACTGGCCCGGGTCCTCAGCGTGGTCAGGTAGCCGTCGCCCAGCCGCGCCGCGCGCCTTAACGCCGCCTCGCTGTCGCCGCCCACATAAATCGGAACGGGGTGTTCGGGGATCGGCAGGGCCGAGACCAGCGGGATGTCGTAGGAATCGCTCTTCCACTCAACCTGGCCGCTGGCGCCTAGCCGCCGCAGGATCTGGATGGCCTCATCGGTGCGCCGGCCGCGGCCGGCGAACGGGACGCCCAGGGCCTGGAACTCTTCGGCCAGCCAGCCGGCGCCCACGCCCAGAACCACGCGGCCCCCCGACATGATCTGCATGGTCTGCACGCTCTTGGCGACGATCAGCGGGTGGCGCATGGGCAACACCAGCACGCTGGCGATCAGTCGGATACGGCTGGTTGCGCCCAGCAGGTAGGCCATGGCGCTCAGGCACTCCGGCCAGGGGGTCTGCAACCCCATCGGCGAGGCGCCGGTCTTGGTGTATCCGGTGTCGGAGGCGATCGCCGCTGGCATCACCACATGGTCGCCCAGCATCACCCCGTCGAACCCGGCGGCCTCTGCCGCTCGGGACAACGCCACCAGATCCTCGGTGCGGGTGCCGATGGCGTTGAGCGCGAGGATGAACTTCATAAGCGATAGTCTGCATCAAGCGACCTCGATCTTCCAGCCGCGGTTCGTCGGCTGGGGCGAATTGACCGACTGGGTGACGTTGAGGCCCGGCGTGATCCGAGTCAGCTCATGGACGGCGCCGATCGCCAGCTGCATCCCCCCTTGGAATCCTCATATTCACCCAGGAAGCTGCCTCCCTGAGCGATGCGGGAGAATTGTTATGCGCGCGCGACGCGCAACGGGTTGAGCGTCACTCCCGCGTCACAGTCTGCGACAATTGAGGATGGTCTTCGCCTATGGGGGGAATCGAGGCCAAGCTGGCCTCGTCCCATGCGCGATCAGAGCGGCGCCAGGCTCACATATGCGACCAAAACGCCAAGGCCGCACAACGTCGAAACAAAAATGGCCGCGACACCACGCTGAGACCGCAGCGAACTGCGGTTCAGTCGGCGTTGCCGCCGCGGTAACGCACCCCAGACCAACTCACGCGCCTGATACATCGGCGAACTCCATTCTGGATTCGCCCGGCCCCAGCTTTCCCCGCGAATACGACGAACTCAGAAGGTTAACAAATCGTTTCTAAGCGTGGTTAACGAAACCTTTCCGGAAAAATTGTCGCATCTGCTGTGCGAAAATGGGACCGTTCCCCCGAAATCGGGCCGCTTCAATAGATGATGCCGGCCACTTTCAGGTCGATGATCTCGTCCTCCGACAGGCCTAGCTCCGCCAGCACCTCATCATTGTGCTGGCCCATTTCCGGCGCCGGGCCAGTCTTCAGCGGTTTGCGGTCGAACTGCACAGGCGTGGAAACCATGGTCAGCTTGCGTCCGTCGCCATAGTCGACCTCTTGGACGAACCCGTTGGCCACCGCATCGGCGTCCCGGGCCAATTCGCCAACCTTCTGCACGGTGTCCCACTGACCATCCTGGCTGAGCAGGATCGGCCGCCATTCCGCCAGGGTCTTGGTGGCGAAGATGGCGTCAATGGCCCCGATGCACTCCGTGATGTTGGCGGCCCGATCCGCGTCGGTGGCGAAGCGCGGGTCATTGATCAATTCCGGATGCCCGATCGCCGTGCAGAAGCCCGGCCAATAGCGTTGGCCCTGCAGCATGCAAAGGGCCAGGTAGCGGCCATCGGAGGTCTTGTAGTTGTTGACAAGCGGGTTGGGCATCATGGTGCGCCCGGCCTTGGGCATTTCCTCCCAACCGACCAGCGAACAGCCAGTGATGCCCGGCTGCATCGACCACATACCGGTAGCCAGCAGGCAACCGTCGACGATGGAGGCCTTACCGGTGCGTTCGCGTTGCGCGATGGCCGCGCAGATGCCGCCGGCGAAGATCGCCCCTGTCATGCCGTCGCCGAAAGCGCCGCCCGGCATGCCCAAAGGGTAGGGCAGGTCGTTGGGTGTCACCGCCGACGCGACGCCAGACCGGGCCCAGAAGGAGATGGAGTCATAGCCGCCCTTCTCCGCGTCAGGGCCGTGCGCGCCCTGACCGGTGCCCACGGCGTAGATGACGTTGGGGTGGCGGCCGGTGATGTCGGGGATATCGATCTTCAGCTTGCGCCGGGCGCCGGGCAGCAGGCTGGTCAGGAACACGTCGGCGCCCTCCAGCATCTTGTGCAGGACCTCGACAGCGCCCTCAACGTTGAGGTCCATGGTCACGCTGCGTTTGCCGCGATTGTAGATCTCGTACATGAAGCTGGAGCTGAAGCCCGCCGTTCCGGGACCGATGCCGCCGGCGTTGAGCTGGCGGATGGGATCGCCCGACGGGGGCTCGATCTTAATTACCGTCGCGCCCATGTCCGACAGTACGGCGCCGGCTGAGGGCACCATCGCCCACATCGACACTTCGATGACCTTGATGCCTTCCAGCGGCTTGCCCATGATGTCCCTTCCATTGCGCGTCCAACAGGCGCGGCCACACGCATTATCGAAACTACATCAGTTCTGGAAGAGCGGCCGGCGCCGAGCCTATGCTGACCGCGAAAGGGAGTCAGTCCATGCAGGTGGTGGCGGAGGGCCTGAATGTGCCCGAAGGTCCGATCGTCCTCGACGACGGCTCGGTGCTGGTGGTCGAGGTGATGGGCAAGACCCTCACCCGCGTGCGGGCCGACGGCGCCAGGCAGGTGGTCGCGAACCTGGGTGGCGGCCCCAACGGCGCGGCCATTGGCCCGGACGGCGCGGTCTATGTCTGCAACAACGGCGGCCTGGACATGGAATGGGCGCAAGGCCGGCTGACCCATTACGGGCGGGCCAAGGCCTATGCCGGCGGGTCGATCCAGCGGGTGGACCTGCGCACCGGCAAGGTCGAGGTGCTCTACGCCGCTTGTGATGGCGCGCCGTTCAGCGGCCCCAATGACATCGTCTTCGATGCGACTGGCGGGTTCTGGTTCACCGATTCGGGCCACCGTCTGCCGGAATACAAGGAATGGGGCGCGCTCTATTACGCCCAGCCCGATGGGTCCCGGGTGACGCGGATCCAGTCGCACCTGGCCCTGCCCAATGGCGTCGGTCTCTCACCCGACGGAGGCGCGGTCTATGTGGCCGACTCCATCGCCGGCAGCGTCTGGGGCTGTGAGCTGGCCGGACCGGGCCAGTTGCAGATGGCCGAGGTTCCCGCCTGGACCGGCCGCACGGTGGGCCGCCAGACCGACCTCGCCGGGCTGGATTCCATGGCCGTCGAGGCGTCTGGCCGCATCTGCGTGGCCAGCGCTCCGCAGCGGATCTGCATCATCACCCCGGACGGCCTGACCGAAAACGTCGCCGTTCCCGACCCAATGCCCACCAATCTGTGCTTCGGCGGCGCCGACATGCGCGATGTCTGGATCACCGGGGGCGCCGGTGGAACCCTGATCAAGACCCGCTGGCCTCGCCCCGGCGCGCCGCTGGCGTTCAGAGCGTGACGGCATCAAGTGGAATCCGCTTGAAGCGCCCGCCGGGCGCAACAAATTAGCACCTATTCCAGCAGGACCTGGCGCAGGCGCTCGGTTTCGGCCGCGCCGACGCCGAGGTGGGTTTCCAGGTAGGCCGGCAGGGAACCGTCGCGGCCCGCGATGTCTTCCAGCGCCCAGACCAGATAATCCGGGTCAGACCGCAATAGCGGCCCGGTCAACTCGCGCGGGATGCCATTGAGCCCGGAAAAGCCCGTGGCGGCCTGGGTGTTGTCCGTCGCCACGGTGAGGGCGTGATAGTCGACCAGAGTTTCCGACATCGCGTAATCGGCGAGGATGTCTTCCTGCGACACCCCCAGAACCGAGAGGATCAACGCCGCGGCGATGCCCGTGCGGTCCTTGCCCGCCGAGCAATTGAACACCAGCGGCGTGTTTCCGCTCAGCATATGGGCGAACATCTGCCGATAAACCGGCGCCTGATCATAGGCGATGTCGAAATAGAACCGCCGCATCGCCTGACGCATTGTGTGGGCCGAGCGGTTCGGATCCTTCAGCGCGGTGCGGATATGCGACCCCGGCGTCGAGTGATCACGCGCGACCATGGTTGGCGCCCCCCCCCGCCAGACCGTCGGCTCGGACTCACGCTCGGGATTGGATCGGAAGTCGCACACCACCGCGATCCCAAGCGCGTTCAGGCGCGTGAAATCGGCCGACGTTAGATGGGCCATGGAGCCGGACCGGAACAGGCGGCCCCATTTCACCATGCCGCCGCCGGCGCCGGCGTAGCCGCCGAGGTCGCGGAAATTGCGGCCGCCTTCCAGGGGAATCACCCGCTCGCTCATGCCTCAGCCTCCCGTTCCTTCACCCTTCGCTATAGGGCGACCGGCGGGGGCGCCGCAACGGGCGCCGTGACGCGGGCGTGCAGTTGCGGCTAAAGTGGCGGCTATGACCCAGATTCAACCGCTGAAGGGCCTCAAGGTCCTCGACCTCACCCTGTTGCCGCCCGGCGGCTACTGCACCGTCCAGCTCGCCGACCTTGGCGCCGAGGTCATACGGGTGGAAAGTCCGGCCCAGGCCGGCCAGCCCAGCCTGGTGATCGGCCAGGTTGCGCTCAGCCGCGGCAAGCGCTCGATCACCCTGGATCAGCGCCACGCCCGGGCCAATGAGGTGCTCATGCGCCTGGCGAAATCCGCCGACGTGCTGGTGGAGAACGCCAAGCCCGGCTCCATGGCCGCCCGCGGCTTCGGCTGGCCGCAGGCGCAGATCGCCGCGCCGCGGCTAATCTGGTGCTCCATCTCCGGCTTCGGTCAGGACGGACCCAACGCCGAATGGGCCGGCCACGACCTCTCTTATCTCGGGCATTCCGGCCTGATGTCGGCCCTGAACCCGAGCCTGCCCTGGCATCCAGGTGCAATGATTTCCGTACCGTTGGGGGCGATGGCGGCGGTCAGCGCAATCCTCGCCGCCCTGCTGGAGCGCGGCAAAACCGGCCGGGGTTGTCAGGTCGATATCAGCCTGTCGGAGGCCTCCACCTGGCTGCTGGCCGGGGCGCCCGGCGCCCTCAAGGACGGCTTTGGCGGCATAACGGCCACCCCTGACCGGAGGCTCTATCAATGCGGCGACGGCCGTTTTGTCACAGTGGCGGCGGCTGAACCGCGCACCTGGGGGGCGCTCTGCGAGGGGCTGGGCGCGCCGGACCTGGCCGAAAAGCGCGGCCTTAAGGGCGAAGAGGCCCAGGCCGTAGCCGATCGCTTGTCGGCGATCTTCGCCACCCGGCCGGCCGCGGAGTGGGTGGCCAAGCTCGGACCCCTGGGCGCGGCGGTGAATGCGGTCAACGCCGGCGCCGACATTCTTTCGGATCCGCACATCGTCGCCCGCGGCGGCGTGGTGGAGGTGGCGGGCCAGCCCACGCCGGCAAATCCTATCCGTCTGATCAATGCAGACGGCGCGCGCACCGGAAGCGCTCTGGACGCGCCGCCCGTGGTGGGCCAACACACCGATGAGGTTCTGGGCGCGGCGGGTTTCTCGCCCGACGAGATCGCCGGCCTGCGCGCCGAAAAAGTGATTTAACGAACAGTCGGTAATTATGGGGACGGGAACATGACCAAATTCACTTTCGATCTGACCGGCAAGGTCGCCATCGTCACCGGGGCCGGCCAGGGCGTCGGCCGCGAGATCGCCCGCACCCTGGCCGATCACGGCGCCAAGGTGGCGGTGAACGACTTCGTCATCGAGCGCGCCCGCGCCGTCGTGGCGGAGATTGAGGCGGCGGGCGGTAAGGCGATCGCTGTGCAGGCCGATGTGGGCGACGCCGCATCGGTGGGGAAGATGGCCGCCGAGATTGAAAAGGCGCTCGGCCCCGTCGATATCCTGGTCAACAACGCCGGCAACGCCGGCCCTGACGCCGACATGCCCAGGATCGACTTCTGGACCTCCGATTCCGCTGAGTGGGACCGCTATTTCCATGTCAATCTGTTCGGCCCGATGAACTGCGCGCGGGCCTTTATCGGCGGCATGGTCGACCGCAAATGGGGCCGGATGGTCACCATCGTCTCCGACGCGGGCCGGGCAGGGGAGCAGGGTCACGAGGCCTATTCCGCCGCCAAGGCCGGCGCCGCCGGCTTCTCCCGCGCGCTGGCTCGTTCCCTGGGCCGCCACGGAGTCACCGCCAACACCATTTCGCTCTCGACCATGGGCCGCGAAGGTCACGAGCCCACGCCGGAAGGCGCAGCGCTGATCAAGGAAATGATGAAGCGCTACGTGATCCGCCGTCAGGGAAAACCCTCCGACGTGGCGGCGGTGGTTCTGCTGCTGGCCTCCGACGCCAGCCCCTGGATCACTGGCCAGAACTACCCGGTCAACGGCGGCTTCACCTTCGCGCTCTGAGTTAGGCCATGCACCCCTACCAGCATGCTGAGTCCTTTCCGGACAAGCCGGCTTTCGTGATCGCCGACCAGGGCGTGGTGCTGACCTATGGCCAATTGGACCCGCTCACCAACCGGGGCGCCCAGCTTTTCCGCAAGCTGGGCCTCAAACCCGGTGACGTGGTGGCGGTGATGCTGAAGAATGTGTCGGACTTCCCCGTCGCCTACTGGTCCAGCCAGCGAGCTGGTACGATGATGACGCCGATCTCAACCGTGCTGAAGCCGGCGGAAGCGGCCTATATTGTCAATGACTGCGGGGCCAAAGTGCTGATCACCGGCGCCGACGTGGGTGATACCGCCCGCATCCTGGCCGCCGAGCATGAGACCCTCATTCCCGGCGTCAGGGTCTTCTACGCCGGCGATGAGCCGCTGAACGGCGCCGAAAGCTGGTCCCAGGCCCTGTCTCAGATGCCCGCAGAGCGGATCGCCGATGAGATCGCCGGCTTCTACATGCCCTATTCCGGCGGCACGACCGGTCGGCCCAAGGGCATCCGCGTGCCCTTCACCCCCGGCCCCATCGACGTGGAAGTGGAGATGGAGCTCAATTCTCTGAGGCGCCAACAGGGCTTGGACCCCTATGTCTCCTTCAGCGGCGCGCCCCTCTACCACGCCGCCCCGCTATTCCAGATGGTCACCACCATCCGCTTCGGCGGCACCTGTGTGGTGCTGAGCCGCTTCGACGCGGAGGCCAGCCTCAAGGCGATCCAGGACTGGAAGGTCTGTTACGTCCAGATGGTGCCCACCATGTTCGTGCGCCTGCTGGCCCTGCCGGCGGAGGTTCGGGCGAAGTACGACCTGTCCAGCCTGCGCAAGGTGCTGCACGCCGCGGCGCCCTGCCCTGTGGCGGTGAAACACCGGATGATCGAATGGCTGGGCCCGATCATCGACGAGTACTATTCCGGCTCCGAGGCTATCGGTCAGTGCTACATCACCGCCGAGGAATGGCTGAAGAAGCCGGGCTCCGTCGGCCGGGCCACCTGGGGTGAGATCCACATCGCCAATGAGGCCGGCGACGAAGTCCCGGCCGGACAGGAGGGGCTGATCTATTTCGCGGGGGTCAAGGTCGTCGAATACGCCAACGATCCGGAGAAGAGCGCCCGCGCGCGCAATCCCAAGCACCCCACCTGGTCGACCCTGGGCGATATCGGCTACCTGGACGCCGACGGCTATCTGTTCCTATGCGATCGCAAGGACCACATGATCATTCGCGGCGGGGTGAACATCTACCCCCAGGCGGTGGAGAACGAGCTGATCGAGCACCCCAAGATCGCCGACGCCGCGGTGATCGGCGTGCCGCACCCGGAGCTGGGCGAGGAGGTCAAGGCCGTGATCCTTCTCAAGGACCCGGCCGACGCCACCGACGAGACCGCCGCCGAGATCCTGGCCTTCATCAAGGAACGGGTGTCCGCGGTCAGCCGGCCACGTTCGGTGGACTTCACCGATGAACTGCCCCGCCTGCCCACCGGCAAGCTCGCCAAGCACGAAGTGCGCAAACGCTACTGGGCCGATGCGGCGCCGGTGGCGGCGGTGCGCTCATAGAGGGAAACAATGATCGACATCACCGGAAAAGTCGTCGCCGTCACCGGCGGCTCCAAGGGATTGGGCCGGCATTTCGTGGAACGGCTGGTTCGCGAGGGCGCCAAGGTCGCCTGCCTCGCCCGTCCGTCGGCTGAACTGCGCGACCTGGCTTCCACAATGCCCGACGTGCTGGGCATCGAGTGCGACGTCGGTGAGGTTGAGGCGTGTGACGAGGCCGTTGCCAAGACCGTCGCCCGCTTCGGCCGCCTGGACGCCATCGTGAACAACGCCGGCGTTTATGAGCCGTTCCTGATCGAGGATTCGACGCCGGAGCAGATCCTGCGGCTGACCCGGGTCAACTACCTGGGGCCCATCTGGCTCACCCGCGCCGCTATTCCCCACCTGCGCGCCACCAAGGGCCAGATCATCTCCGTATCCAGCGAGACCGTGCGCTGGCCCTATCCGTACCTGTCCATGTACGCCTCCACCAAGGCCGGCATGGAGAACTTCCACGCCGCCATGCGCGACGAACTGCGCAGCGACGAGGTCCGCGTCAGCCTGATCCGCTCGGGCCACTTCGAGGGGGGTGTGGGCCATACGGACGCCAACATGGAGGTGATGATGGCCTTCGCCGACGCCGCCCAGCGGACCGGCCACACCGCCTGGACCGGCGCCGGGTTCACCATGGTCAGCATGGCCGACGCCTTGGTCACCCTGCTCAGGCTGGCCCCGGACGTGAACATCGACCTGATGGAGGTGCGCGGCACGGTTGGCGGCCACGTGCTGAAGCGGGGGTGATGGGGGGTTCTCGGGCGGCCGTCCGTTGCTCAGGGTCTATCCACCCCGGCGATCCGGGCGATCGCCGGGATGTCCAGCGCCCGCTCCAGGCCTTCGGCGATTTCGTCCAGGGCGTGATCCACCGCCGTCCCGTGGTTTCCGCCGGCCGACTGCGCGCCAAGCCATTCCATGAAGGCCCTGCGAAAGGCGCCGGCCTGGAAGAGGCCGTGCACATAGCCGCCCATGATCCGCCCGTCGGCGGATATCGCCCCGTGCGGCCCCTCGCCGTCCAGGTGCAGGAACGGCCGCCGCAGGCCAGGGCCGGTGGTGCGCCCCACATGCATCTCATAGCCCTCCAGCCGGGCGTCGCCATCGGCCCCGCGGCCTTGCACCGGACGCAGGGTCTTATCGGCGCCGAGCGTGGTCTCGACGTCCAGCAGGCCCATCCCCGCCGCCGTCCCGGGCGGACCCTCGATGCCCTGCGGGTCGGCGATCAGCCGCCCCAGCATCTGATAGCCGCCACAGACCCCCAGCACCTTGCCGCCCCTACGGACGTGGGCGGCCAGGTCGATGTCCCAGCCCTGGGCCCGCAGGAAGGCCAGATCCGCCAGGGTCGCCTTGCTGCCCGGCAGGATGATCAGGTCCGCATCGCCGGGCAGGGCCTGGCCGGGCGGCGTGAACTTCAGGTCCACCGCGGGCTCCAGCCTTAAGGGGTCGAAGTCGTCGAAATTGGCGATCCGCGACAGCATCGGCACGGCGATCCGCACCCGCGCCTGGCCGGCGATAGCGGCGGGACCCTGCAGCACCACCGCGTCCTCCGCAGGCAACCGGGCGGCGGCCGCCAGCCAGGGGACCATGCCCAGGTCCGGCCAGCCGGTGTGGGCGGTGATCGCCGTGCGCCCGTCGTCGAACAGCGCCGGATCGCCGCGGAACTTGTTAATGATGAAACCCCGGATCGCCGCGGCGTCGGCGGGGTCCAGCACCGCCTTGGCTCCCGCCAGGGCCGCGATCACATGGCCCCGGTCGATGTCGCCCACCAGCGCCACCGGAACCTTGGCCGCCAGGGCGAACCCCATGTTGGCGATGTCGCCGGCCCGCAGATTAACCTCAGCCGGGCTGCCCGCACCCTCAACCAGCACCAGGTCGGATTCTTTCGCCAGCCGTCGATAGCTCTCCAGCACCACCGCCAACAGCGCCGCCTTGTCGCCCTGGAAGTCGCGGGCGACCCGAGTTCCCACCATGCGCCCGCGCACCACCAGCTGGGCGCCGGTGTCGGACTGCGGCTTCAGCAGCACCGGATTCATGTCCGCGGTCGGGGCGGTCCGGCAGGCCAGCGCCTGCAGCGCCTGGGCGCGGCCGATCTCGCCCCCGTCGGCGGTGACCGCGGCGTTGTTGGACATGTTCTGCGGCTTGAACGGGCGCACGGTCAGCCCGCGGTTGGCGAACAGCCGGCACAATCCCGCCGTCAGCACCGACTTTCCCACGTCCGAACCGCAGCCCTGCAGCATCAGCGCCCCCTGGGTCCGCTCAATCGCCACGGCGGCCCACAAGCTCCAGGAGCGGCCCATGGGCGCCCGCAAGCACCCTGGCCTCGACGCCATAGGCCTGGGCGATCACCTGCGCAGACAGGGCCTCGGCGGGCGGACCGTCGGCCAGCAGGGCGCCGTTGGCCAGCACCAGCACCCGGTCGGCCATCCGGAGCGCCAGGCCAAGGTCGTGCAGGGTCACCACCACCCCGCGGCCTTCGCCCCGCGCCAGCCGCCCGAACAGGGCGCAGGCGTCCAGCTGGTGGCCAGGGTCCAGGCCGGTGAGCGGCTCATCGGCCAGCAGCCATTCCGGCTCCCCGGCCAGGGCACGGGCGATCAACACCCGGCCCCGCTCGCCCCCCGACAGGGTATCGGCGGCGCGATGGCTTAAGGCGGTCACGTCAGTCATCGCCATGGCGCGGCTGACGGCGGCGCGGCCGGCCTCGCCCAGGCCGCCGGGGTAGGGCAGTCGGCCTAAGGACACCAGCGTCTCCACTTCCAGCGGCCAGGCCACCTCCGGCGTCTGCGGCAGGAAACCGATCCGCTGCGCCCGCCGCCGGGCGGACAGAGCCAGCACTGGCGCCTCGCCCAGCCTCGCCTCGCCCCGGTCCGGCCGCCGCAGCCCCGCCAGACAGGCCAACAGGGTCGACTTGCCAGCCCCGTTCGGCCCCACCACGCAGGTCACCTCTCCGGGCGTGAGACGCAGGCTGAAGTCCGCCAGGACGTCGCGCCCGCCGAGGCGCACGGTGATGGAATGGGCGCTGAGGGCTTCGTTCACGCCAGTCGCCTCCGCCAGCCGATCAGCAGCGCCAGGAAGAACGGACTGCCCAGGGCCGCCATGGCCACGCCCAGCTTCACCTCCGCCGCCGACGGGGTCAGCCGCACCGCGATGTCCGCCGCCAGCACCAGGGCCGCTCCGCCCAGGGCGCTGGGCGCCAGCAGCGCGCCGGGCCGCGATCCCACAAGCGGCCGGATCAGATGCGGCACGATCAGGCCAACGAAACCCACCACCCCGGTCACCGCCACGCTGGCGCCCACCGCCAGCGCCACGCCCAGCGCCAGCCGCACCCGCACCGCGGCCAGATCCACCCCCAGCGCCCGGGCGCCGGTCTCGCCCAGGGTGAGGGCGTCCAGGGCGCGGCCGAGGCTGAGGATCAGACCCAGACCGGCGGCGATAAACGGCGCCGCCAGCCGCACCTCCTCGAAACTGCGGTCGGAGAGGGAGCCCATCATCCAGTCGATGATCTCGTTCACCGCCCAGGGGCTGGGGGCAAGGTTTAGCGCCAGGGCCGTGGCCGCCGCCGCCAGGCTCTGCAACACCGACCCGGCCAGGATGAAGGTGACCATGCTCGACGACGCCCCCGCCAGCCCAAGCAGGAGCGCCACGCCTAAGCCCGCCATCGCCATGGCCGCCGCCGGCAGGATCCACGGCGTCGACGCCGTGGCGCCGAAATAGATCGCCATCACCGCTCCGAAGGCGGCCATGGCCGACACCCCCAGCATGCCGGGATCGGCCAGGGGGTTGCGGGTGTAGCCCTGCAGCGCCGCCCCTGATCCGCCCAGCGCCGCGCCGATCAGCACCCCCAGCAGGGTTCTGGGCAGCCGCAGCTCGAAGATCACCGTCCAGAGCGGGTCCGCACCCGCCGATGTCCAGGCGCTCCACGGCGCCCAGACCCGTCCGGCCATCAGCGACAGAGCGCCCAGCGCCACTACCAGCGCCATCAGGCCAAGACAGACGCCCAGGATGCGGCCGCGGCTCACGTCGACCCCGCGATCCGCCGCCAGGCGTCCGCCAGCAGCGGCGCCGAGCGCGCCAGATTGGGCCCGCCGCAGTACATCAGCCGTTCCGGAAACGTCACCACCCGCATCCGCCCGGCGATGCGGCTCAGCGCCGGGTGACGCATCACCCGCTCGCCCCAGCCCGGCGCCCCGGCGGTCAGTTCGCCCTGCAGCAGCACCTCGGGGGGATTGGCCATCAGCAGTTCCAGCGGCAGGTTGGCGCTACGCTTCAGGCCATAGTCCACGGCCACGTTGTGAAAGCCGGTGAGTGTCATCAGCTCGTCCATCAGCGTGTGCGGTCCGGTGGTGAAGCCGTCCCGCTGGAACAGCAACGCCCGCACTTGCCGGCCACCCGGCGGCGGGGCCGAACGGGAGAGGGTCTGGCGGATCGCGCTGACCCGCGCCCCGCCTCGATCGCTTCGGCCCACGGCGGCGGCGATCCGCAGCATCTGCTGAAGGCTCTCCTCGATGGTGTCTGGAGTGGTGAACAGCTCGACGCGAATGCCCAACCGTTGCAACGCCCGACGCGTCGAGGCCGATCCCTGCCAGCTCGCCAGCACCAGGTCGGGGGTGAAGCTCATCACCTCCTCGGCGCTCTCATAGGCATAGGGATATTGCAGCGCCGCTGCGCCTACGCTGGAGCTTGGCATGTCGCGCGAATAGTGGCTGAGGGCGGCGATCTGGCCAGGATCGGCCACCGCCACCAGCATGGCGTCCAGGCAGGGATTGAGCGACACCACCCGCCGCGGCGCGGCCGGCGCCGCACCGGCGAGCACAAAGGCGGCAGCCGCCGTCATCGTCGCGCGCCGGTTCGGCCTCATCAGAACTTCGCCCTTGCGCCGGCATAGGCGGAGCGGCCCGGCGTCCCGTAATTTCGGATAACCTGGTATTTGGCGTCGGTCAGGTTCTCGATCCGGCCGTATAGCTCCATCCTGTCGGAGAATGGCCAGCTCACCCGGACATCTGCAACGGCATATGACTTCAGTTCATTGCGGTTGGCCGCATCGTCGAAAGCCTTGCCCACGAAGCGCACGCCGACCGCCACCGTGGCGCCGCCCGAGGTTCCCCAGGCCGCCTCGGCGTAACCCTGATGCTCCGGCCTGCGCGCGAGATCCCTGCCGCGGTTCGCCGATCCCGGAGAGGTGTTGCGGCTGCGGGTCCAGGCGTAGTTGGCGTTCAGGCTGATTGCGTCCGTCACCTTCGCGCGCCCTTCCAGTTCGACGCCTCGCGCGGCCGCGCGCGCGACATTGTCATAGTATCCGAACCGCGGCGCGCCTGAAGGCCCCCGGCAGAGGGGATTGGCGACCGCGGCGGCGCCGAAGCAGGATACGAAGTCGATGAGATTCGTCGAAGTCCGGTGGAAATAGGCGGTGGACAGGACGATGCGGCCTTCCGCCAGTCGCTGCTCGGCGCCGATATCCCAACTGTCCGCCGCTTCCGGCTTCAGCGCTGCATTCCCGAATTCACTACCGAGCTGGTAAAGCGTCGGCGCCTTGAATCCCTGGCCAAAGCTGGCGCGCAGCAGGGTCGCGCCGTCGTTCAGTGTCCAGGCCGCCTGGGCCTGGCCCACCCAGTGGTTTCCGAAGTCCCGGTGGTTGTCCATCCGCAGGCCCGCCCCCAGCACCAGGCCCGGCGCGATCTCGCCCTTGGCCAGGCCGTAGAGGCCGTTCATCCGGGTGGTGCGATCCGGCGTGAACGCCGCGCGCATCGAGGAGCGTTCGGACTCCGCGCCGTACACCGCCGTCCAGCCCTTGGTGAAGGTCCAGACGCCCTGGTACTCAATCCTCCGGTTGGAGCCGGTCGAATCGAACGTGCGGCTGGCCGGGGCGAAAGCCGTGTCGAAGTTGTCGCTCTCGATGCGGGTGCGGGCGTAGGCTATTCGGTGCCTGAGCTTGCCGTCGAACTGGGTGAGGTTCAGGCCAGCATAGCCGATCCACTGCTGGACGACGCCGTATTCCGCGGTGTCGGCGAAGTTGAACGCTGGCGGCGGGAAGCCATCGAACGCCGTGCGGCCGCGGATGTAGCGGCCCCTGAGGTCCAGCGAAACGGCTTGGCTAGCCGCCACCTCGGCGTTCAGGGCGGCGGTGGTGTTGCGGTAGCCGTCGCGCTCGCGCCCGCCCTGGCGGCGGTCGAAGGCGGAGATGCCACCGGTGCTAAGATGGCCGGCGTTGGCCTGCCAGGTCAGCCGGTCGCTCTTGCCCCCGGCTGACGCTCGCAAATATGTGGTTCCGAAGGACCCGCCCTCCGCCTCAAGGCGGCCCTCGAAGGGGGCGGTCGGCGCGGCGGTGATTACATTGACCACTCCGCCGATCGCCTGGCTGCCCCAGGCCACCGACTGGGCGCCGCGCAACACCTCAATGCGCGCCACGTCGCCGCTTACAAGGTGGGCGAAATTGTAGCCGCCGCCGGGGGTGGCCGGGTCGTTCAGCTTCACCCCATCGATCAACACCACGCTCTGGTCGCTCTCCGCGCCGCGGATGCGGACCTGCGTCGCGGAGCCCATGCCGCCGTTGCGTGAAAGGCTTACGCCGGGCATCCGCACCAGCAGATCGGAGACGATCGGCGCCTGGGCGGCGTGGATGGCGGCGCGGTCGAGCACGCCTATCTGGCCGCCCACTTGGTCGATTCGTTCAGCGGTTCGGCTGGCGGTGACGACGACCGTGTCAAGTTCGGCGATTGTGGCGGCGCGGACCGCCATGGGGGTGAGCGCCGCAGCGGCGGCCGTCAGTAGCAATTGGGTCTTCATTCGTCCCTCGTTCGCGCTTCGCCGCGCGGAACGAAGGGGAACGAGACCACGCCCGCCCCCCGCGAACACGCGGCAGGTTCAAGCGTCGCCAACCGGGATAGAGCCCGTTCGCCAAGGCCCCTCCGGCCTCGCGAAAGACGACCGCTTCAGGCAGGTCTCCTGGCTTACGGCTCGAACGCCCGACCCCGCCTTCCCAGGCCGCGAGGCCCAGTGGCTCTAATGGGATCGTGCTCGCCGCTGACAGTTGCGGGGGCAGCCCGGGTGTTTCACCCGGTTCCCTTTTGATCCCCTCACGGGGAACCCAAAGCGGTGGTGGCTATAGGGGCTGGGCGGCGCTGGGTCAAACCGCGACGTGGTGAACCGTCACCCAGGAGATCCTTACCCTTTTCCCCGTCCGGGGAGACCGCCTGCCGGATGGTTGCGGCGTCTCGCGGCGCGATCCGCGAGCGGCATAGCTCCAGCCCAGCTCCAGCCCGGTCAAGACCGTCACCCTATCCTGCTGGGCAGGGCTGCCTCCTCACAGGATTGGGAAGGCCAACGAGCGTATGCGCCCCGCCTCAGACTCCGGCTTCGGTCAGCCAGTCGAGGATCTTCTGCTTGGGCATGGCCCCGACCTTCATGGCGGTCATCTGCCCGTCCTTGAACAGCATCATGGTGGGGATGCCGCGCACGCCGTAGCGGCCGGGCGTCATAGGGCTATCTTCGATGTTCAGCTTGGCGACCGTCACCTTGTCGCCCAGCTCGTCGGAAATTTGCTCCAGAGCAGGTGCGATCTGCTTGCATGGGCCGCACCACTCCGCCCAGAAGTCCACCAGAACCGGCCGGCTGGCCTTCAGGACGTCCTCATCGAACGATTGGTCGGTGACTTGAACCGTGCTCATCGGGTGTTCCTTTCGTGGCCGCGCCCCAAAGGCGGGACGGCAGCCGGGTCAGTTCGCCATGTATGCAACTCACATGCCCGCATCAACCGCTGTGGCGAAGCTCAATCAGAGTCTGCGCCATCATGTTTTCGGGAACCGCCATTAGCTTTGGTCCATCGGTCCAGACCAGGGCCGCTTCCACGGTGCGGCCGGGGAACACTTCGGACAGCACCGCCGTATAGATGGCCATCTGGCGGATATAGACCGGATCGGCGTCTTCGATGCGGTCAGGTGATGGGCGGTTGGTCTTGAAGTCGGCCACCAGCACCCGGTCTTCCAGCACCACCAGGCGGTCGATGCGCCCGGAAATGGTCAAGCCGGCTGGCAGCGCCGCCGCGGTCCCGGCGACGGCCACTTCCGCCCGTCCGCCCGGGCCGAACACCTGGGCGAACCGGGCGTCCTGAAGGACCCCAAAAGCCGCCGCCGCCATCTCCTGGCGCTGGGCGTCGGTGAGGTCGCGTTCCCGCCCCAGGATCGCCAGGGCCGCGGCTTTTCGCTCGTCAGGCGGCAGGTCCGGCAGGATCTGCAACAGCCGGTGGATCAGGTCGCCGCGCCGGAACCGCCCCAGCCCGCCCTGCTCCGCCAGCGGCGAGGTGGCCAATGCCGCTTCGCTTTCCCCCAGGTTCGAGGGCGAGGCGTAGCGGGCGAAGGCCTCACTCCGTGCGTTCTCGGCGATCCAGGCCGGAAGGGGGCCAGATGCGTATGGCGCTTTCAACGTCGCCGCCAACCGCTGCGGGTCAGGACCGAACCTGCGTCGACCCTCGCCGGTCAGCGTGGATTGCGGCAGGGCGTCAAAGGCTGACCTTACCGCCGGCCACCAGCCTGCGAGGTTATCCTCCTTCCGGTTCGCAGCGATCCGGCCGCAGATCACCAGCCGGTCGCGGGCGCGGGTCAGCGCCACATAGAGCAGCCGTTGGGCCTCCTCATCCTCCTTCCGCACCCGCCGCGCGCGGGCTTCGGCGGAAGCGGGGCAATCCTCGTCTTTTCGGGGGCTCCAGAGGAACCCACCGTCCTCGGTTTCCAGCAGGGGCGAGCCTCGTGGCGAGGTTTCCCCGGCCCCGATCGGCAGGAATACGATCGGCGCCTCCAACCCCTTGGCGCCGTGGGCGGTCATCACCCGGACTTCGTTGCGGCCCGCCTCCATCTCTCGCTTGACCGTGATGTCCAGGCTGGCGAAGTCGGCTGCGAGGGTTTCCAGGTCGGCGATCCCGCGGCCCTCGGCGGCCAGCACCTGGGCCAGGAACTCATCAAGGGTGTCATCCGCCGCCAGACCCAGCCGGCGAAGGATGCGCGCGCGCATGCTGCGGCCCGCGGCGTCGCGGAACCCTAGCGCCCAGCGGAAGAATTCCAGCGGCGCCCGTTCGCGGCTCACGGCGCAGGCGGCGCAAAGAAAACCGTGGGCGGCCACCCATTGCGGCTCCACCGCGGCCTGCGCCGTCAGGCGCGCCCACAGGCTCATCTCCCGACCGTGGGCGAGGTCATAGAGTTGGTCGTCCTCCACGTCGAAGAACGGACTGCGGAGCAAGGCGGCGAGGTTCAGGTCATCGCCGGGAAACAGCACGAACCTGGCCAGAGCCATAAGGTCGTCGAAGGCGATATGGCCCGATAGCGCCAGCCGGTCGGCGCCGCCCACCGGCAGCCCGGCCGCCTTCAGCGCTCGCAGGATCTCATCGAACAATCCACCGCGCTTGCGCACGAGGATCAGGACATCACGGGCTTCCGACGGTCGCCAGACCTTGTCGTCCTTGTCGAACACCGCGTCACCGCGCCCAAGGGTGTCGGCGATCTCCCCCGCGATCGCCTGGGCCAGCCGGCGGTTGGCGCTGTCCGCCCGTTCAGTGTCGAGAGGAGCATCCCAGGCGCCGCGCTCCTCCCCGCCCGAGTCGCGGAACAGGTCCCACAGGTCGACGCAGCCGTCGTGCTGATCGCGCATCGGCTCATGGCGCAGGGGTCCGTCGCCCGGAGGCACGCCTACCGGGAACACCGCATCTACGAATGTCAGCACCTGGGGCGTGGAGCGCCACGACGTAAGCAGCGGTTCGGTTCCCCCCAGCCGGCCCGCCCCCTCGATGCGGGCGATCATCCGATTGGTTTCCAGCCGCAGCCGCGCCGGGTCTGCGCCCTGGAAGGAATAGATCGACTGCTTCTCGTCACCCACCACGAACACCGTGCGTTCCGGCGCGTTCCGCCCGCGCGCCCTCGGCGTCCCGGCGCCCGCGAAGAATTCGTCGCTAAGGGCGCGGACGATCTTCCACTGGTCGGGGGCGGTGTCCTGGGCCTCGTCCACCAGGATGTGGTCGATGCCGCCATCCAGCTTGTAGAGCACCCAGGCCGCGGCGGGGCTGCTGTCGACCAGGGCTCCGGCCTTCTCGATCAGGTCGGTGAAGTCCAGCGCCCCGGCGGACGCCTTCTCGATTTCATAGGCGCTCAGATAGGCGTGGGCCAGCACCAGGGCGTCGCGGGTCTCCAGGGCTATTCGCGCGCCGCGCATCACGTCACGGGCGGCGGCAAGCCGGTCCTGTTCGGCCAGCATGGCGCTCTGCAGTTCCGGCCGCGACTGCATGGATTTTGACTTGGCCACCCAGGTCGCGGCTGTTCCCGCGCCTTTTTCGGTGAACAGGCAGGAGAGCTGCGCCGCCAGGCCCGCCTGCGGATCATTGGCGGTTGCGCGCAGGCGCTCGGCGTTCTTCTGATCCGTCGCGGCGCCCCCGGACAGGGCTTCGGCCGCCCGTCGCCACAGGTCGCGGTTCAGGTCAGCGGCGGCGGCGGCGTCGAGTTTGGCCAGGTCTGCGCCCGGCGGCGCGTTGCAAATGCTCCAAAGCCAGGCCTCGGCCCCCTCGAATCCCCCGCAGCGGGTGAAAAAGGCGCTGAGCGCCCCGCGCCGCGCCTCGAAACCGACGAACATCGACTGGAAGGACTCGAAGTCCAGAGCCACCGATAGCCGCGCATAGGCATCGGCGACAGCCAGGTTCCGTTGCGCCAGCGCCAGCTGCGCCACCGCACGGCGCGCCGCGACCGCCACCGCCGCGGCGGTCGGATCGTCCATCACCCGAAATCCCGGCGATACGCCAGCCTCCACCGGGAAGCGCCGCAGCAGCTTTTCGCAGAAGGCGTGGATGGTCTGGATCTTCAGGCCGCCCGGCGTTTCCAACGCCTTTGCGAACAGGGATCGGGCGTCGGACAAGGCCTTTGGGTCGAAGTCGTCGCGGGTTCGCCCTAGCAGTTCGGCCAGCTCTTCGCGCAGGCTGTCGTCGTCACGCACCGACCATCCGCCCAAGCGGTCGAACAACCTTCGCTGCATCTCCGCCGCGGCGGCCTTGGTGTAGGTGACGCAGAGGATCTTCTCAGGATCGACCTCGCCCAGCAGCAGCCGCGCCACCCGGTCGATCAGCGTCTTGGTCTTTCCCGACCCGGCGTTGGCGGTGACGAAGGCCGAACGCGCCGGATCGGCGGCGCGGCGCTGGGCGTCCATCAGGTCCGCGCGGTTCATTCCTCGGCCTCGCCGCTGGCCATCCATTCGGTCACCCGCGCCAGGTGGTCATAGTCGCTGGCGTAGCTGTGGACGAACTGCGGCGCCGTGCGCGACACATAGGCCTGGTTGGCGTTCTGGTAGCGGGCGAGCATCGCCTTCAGTCCATCCAGCGCCTGATCGGCGGCGTCACGGGCCTCGTCTCCCGCCGCGGCGCGGACCTCCACCCTGCCGGCGGGCCGCCGGCCGGTCACCGCCAGATAGGTGAGTTCGCCCGGCGCCAGCACGCCCAGGTCCGTAAAGCCGCCTCGGGCCAGGATGGCGGCGGTCAGGGTGAGTTGCGGCGAAAATCCGCTCTGGACCACCTTCTTGGTCGGTGGCGCGCCGGTCTTGTAGTCGAGGATATGGCCAAATCCGTCCACAGCCTCGATGCGGTCGGCCTTGGCGGTGAGGGTGAAGTCGCTGTCCCCGACCGGGAAGGTGAGCTTGCCCTGGATCTCCACATGGATCCGGCAGCCCGGAACCCGGCGGATCGCTTCTTGCTCGGCGACCCAGGCGGCGGCCTCCCGAGCCAAGGCCGCCTCCCGGGCCAGCGCCTCCTGGGGCAGGCCGGCGGCGCTCAGCGCCTCCATGTAGAAGGCTTCAAACACCGCCGCGGCGTCATCCGGCAGGTCTTCGGGGTGGGCCTTGGCGAAACGCTCGAAGGCCTCGTGGATCGCCGTGCCGCGAGCGCGGGCGTCCGCCGCCTCGTCGGGTCGGTCCAGCCTGTAGAGACGCAGCATGTCCCGCGCCCACACCGAATAGGGGTCGCGAGTCAGCGCCTCCACCCGGGTGACGGCCAGTTGGGTCGGCCGATCCGCAAGCGGCGGACGCGGCGCGGGCCGCTTCGCCGGCGCATAGCCGTCCGGCGCATCCAGCCGCCGGGCCCAGTCGAGAATCTCCGGCCGTCCCGGCAGCGGGTCCGCGCCAGCGCCCTTGGCCAAAGTTTCCAGCCGCCAGAGCCAGCGCGACTTCACCGCAGGCGCCCCGTCGCGGCGCTCGGAATGCAGCAGCACCACCTTTGGCGCGCAGGCGGCCTGGGCGAAGTCGTGGGCTGCAAGCCCGATTCGCCGCTCCGGCGCCGGCAGGCCCAGAGCTTTGCGCATCGGCCGCGACAGGAACGGATCGGCCGGTGCCGCACGCGGCCAGACGCCTTCCTCCAGCCCCGCCAGGATCACCAGGTCGGCGCGCACCATCCGCGCCTCGATCGCCCCCAGGATGCGCAGGCGCGGGTGGGTGGCGCTGGCGGCCCGGACGGTCTCCCCGGACATCAGCCGCGACAGCAGATTGGCGAAACCCCGCGGCGTCGCCGCCGGCAGGCCGTCGGATTCCCCGATCAGCCCGGCGATCAGTCGTGACAGCGTCTCGCCGCCGGATCCGGCCCACAGCGCCCCGGAGGCCCTGGCGGCGTCCGCCGCCACAGCCTCCAGCCCCTGCGCCAGGGCACGTGCGGCCCCGGCGGGCGCGGCGAGGCCGGTCTGCGCCCACGGTGCGCCAAGCGCGAGGGTCAGGGCCTCCAGCGCCGTCGCCAGCGCCTCGCCGGCTTCAATTTGGGCGGTCTCGTGCGCCCGCCGGGAATCCGTCTGGGCCTCCGCCCGCCGCTTCGCCAGCCGGGCTCGCAGAGCCTCCCAGGAAAACACCCGTGGTCCGCGCAGGCCGTGGCGCTCCAGGCCCTCGCGCTGTTGCGCCAGGACGTCGGGGTCCAGGCCCAGGCGGGTGAACGGGTGCTTCAGGATCGCCAGCAGCGTCACCGGGTCCAGCGGATCGACCGTCGCCCGCGCCAGCAGGCCCGCCAGCACACCGCCACGGCAGGCCGACAGCGCCACACCCGCCGAGGAATCCGCCACGATCCCCCAGCTGTCCAGCCGTGCGCTCACCCTCCGCGCCAGGGTCATGTCCGGGGTGATCAGGGCCGCGGTGGCGCCGGGAGTCTCCAGGGTCTCGCGCAGCAGCAGCGCCGCTGCGCAGGCCGCTTCTTCCTCGCCGACGGCGGTGATCACCGACAGGTTCTCCAGGCCGGCCTCCACCGCATCCAGCCCTGCTTCCTCCTCGCCGGCTTCGCCCTGCAAATCCGCGATGACGTTAAGCCAGTCGGCGGTGGCCTTGGCCGGACGCAGGGCTTCATTGATCAGCCGCCGCCGCCATCGGGCCCGCGATTCGAACCCGGCGCCGGCGGGCCATGCCGCGACATCGCTCCGTTCAACGCCGCCGCGGGCCAGCAGCCGCCGCAGGGCGCCCTGCGGATGCTGGTCGTCCACCCCCGCCCAGGCCGCGTCGGCCAGGTCGCCGTCCAGACCCGGCAGCACCACCGCCCCCTGCGGCGCCTCGGCGATCACCCGCAGCAGGTCGGCGGTGGCCGGCGCCGTGCCGGTGGAGCCGGCCGCCACCAGCACCCCTTGCGGCGGCCGATCGGTCCAGGCCTGCGCCAGCCGCCGCAACAGCGCCACCCGCCTTGCGCTCACATCGATGACGCCCAGTTCAGCCAGCCGCTTTGGCCACGCCGCCAGCGCCGCCTCCAGGAAGGCGCGGGCGTTGCGCCAGTGATCAGCCAGGTCCGCCTCCACCAGGTCGGCCAGCCGCTCGTCCGCGCTCACCTCCTCGATCTGCAGGCTGTCCAGGAAACCGCCCAGGGCCTCGCCATATTCCAGCGCGCCGGCCGCGCTCAGGTCCTTGCCCAGCAGGTGCTGGTGTTCCACCGTCACCTGGATCAGCTCAAAGCGCCGACGCAAAGGCGTGATCGCCGGCGGCAGATCCAGGACCAGGTCGCCGGGTTCGAACGGCGGCTCGCCCTCGTCAAGGTCGCCCAGAGGACGCATCTGCGGCGGCAGCACGGCGCGTCCGCCCGCCGCGGCCACGAAGGCGTCGGCCAGGGCGCGCACGCCCCGCCGGGTAGGGGTCAGGATCACCGCTTCGGAAAGCGCCAGCGGACCCCGCGGGGTCAGGGCGTCATACAGCCCCTGCGCCAGATCAGCCGCGAACGGTCGGTGCGCCGGAATGTTAAACCAGCGCGGTCCGGGGCCGCCGAAGAGGTCAGTGCCGCTCGCCATGTGCGCTGATAGCAAAGCCAGCCGGTTCAGGCACGGGCCTTCGCAAACACCTACGTCCGGATTTGACGTGGGTAGGTGCTCAGGCGCTCGCCATCGGCCGCATGCCCAGGTCCGCCAGCAACGCCGCGTCGGTATCCTTCTCGGGATTCGCCGTGGTCAGCAGCGTGCCGCCGATGAAGATCGAGTTGGCGCCGGCCAGGAAGGCCAGAGCCTGCAACTCGCGGCTCATGTGCTCGCGGCCCGCCGACAGCCGCACCATGGATTTGGGGCACACCAGCCGCGCCACCGCGATCACCCGGATGAACTCCAGCGCGTCCACCGGCGCGGAACCGGCCAGCGGCGTACCCTTGATCGGCATCAGGTCGTTCACCGGCAGGCTGTCCGGATGGGCGGGCAGGGTGGCTAGCGCGTGCAGCAACCCCGCCCGGTCGCGCCGGGTCTCGCCCATGCCGACGATGCCGCCGCAGCAGGTGGACATCCCCGCCGCGCGCACATGCTCCAGGGTGTCCAACCGGTCCTGATAGGTCCGGGTGGTGACCACCTTGTCGTAATAATCAGGCCCGGTGTCCAGGTTGTGGTTGTAGTAGTCGAGGCCGGCGGCTTTCAGCGCCTTTGCCTGGTCGGCGGTGAGCATGCCGAGGGTGGCGCAGGTCTCCAGCCCCAGCGCCTTCACGCCGCTGATCATCGCCGCCACCTTTGGCAGGTCGCGGTCCTTCAGGTCGCGCCAGGCGGCGCCCATGCAGAACCGCTGCGCGCCGCCGGCCTTGGCTTCCGTGGCGGCGTCGATCACCGTTTTCGCGTCCATCAGCTTGGTGGCCGCCACCCCGGTCTTGAAGCTGGCGGACTGGCTGCAATAGCCGCAATTCTCCGCGCAGCCGCCGGTCTTCACGCTGAGCAGTTGCGACAACTGCAGCTCGGTGGGATCGAACCAGCGCCGGTGGACCTCTGCGGCGCGGAACACCAGTTCGGTGAACGGCAGTTCGAACAACGCCGCCACCTCATCCAGCGTCCAGTCATGACGGGGCAGGGCCGGGTCGGCGGGGCGGACATGAACGTTCATCTGAAATATCCCTCGCGGAAGCGCGCCAATACACCTCGCCGGGCGCGCACGGCAAGGCGTGGACATTAACACGTCATATAAAGATATCCTTATATGACCCTTGTCCACATCCCCGTCGGCGGCTATAGGTGCCGCCAGCACAAAGCTCCCGCACAGGATCGCCGCATGACCGACTACGTCGTCAAGGACATCACGCTCGCCGCCTTCGGCAACAAGGAAATCGCCATCGCCGAGACCGAGATGCCGGGCCTGATGGCGCTGCGCACCGAGTTCGGCGCCGCCAAGCCGCTCAAGGGCGCCCGGGTGGCCGGCTCCCTGCACATGACCATCCAGACTGCGGTGCTGATCCAGACCCTGGAGGCCCTGGGCGCCGATGTGCGCTGGGCCTCCTGCAACATCTTCTCCACCCAGGACCATGCCGCCGCCGCCATCGCCGCCAACGGCACCCCGGTTTTCGCCGTCAAGGGCGAGAACCTGGTGGAGTACTGGGACTACGCCCACCGGATCTTCGAGTGGTCCGACGGCGGCTATCCGAACATGATCCTCGACGACGGCGGCGACGCCACCCTGCTCTGCGTGCTGGGCCCCAAGGCCGAGCAGGACCCCAGCGTCCTCGACAATCCGCAGAACGAGGAGGAGGAAGCGCTCTATGCAGTAATGAAGCGCTATCTGAAGGAAAAGCCCGGGTTTTATTCCGCCATCGCCAAGTCCATCCAGGGCGTATCGGAGGAGACCACCACCGGCGTCCACCGCCTCTATCAGATGGCCGAGCGGGGCGAGCTGCCTTTCCCCGCCATCAACGTCAACGACAGCGTCACCAAGTCCAAGTTCGACAACCTTTACGGCTGCCGCGAGAGTCTGGTGGACGCCATCCGCCGCGGCACCGACGTGATGCTGTCCGGCAAGGTGGCTGTGGTGCTGGGCTATGGCGACGTGGGCAAGGGCTCGGCCGCGTCCTTGCGCAACGGCGGCGCCCGCGTCGTGGTCACCGAGATCGATCCCATCTGCGCCCTGCAGGCGGCTATGGAGGGCTATGAGGTCCAGACCATGGAAGACGTGGCAGACAAGGCCGACATCTTCGTCACCGCAACCGGCAACAAGGACGTGCTCACTGTCGACCACATGCGGGCGATGAAGAACAACGCCATCGTCGCCAACATCGGCCACTTCGATTCCGAGATCCAGGTCGCCGGCCTGAAGAACTTCAAGTGGGATGAGATCAAGCCCCAGGTCCACCACGTGGAATTCCCCGACGGCAAGAAGATCATCCTGCTGTCCGAAGGCCGTTTGGTGAACCTGGGCAACGCCACCGGCCACCCCTCCTTCGTGATGAGCGCCTCCTTCACCAACCAGACCCTGGCCCAGATCGAGCTGTGGACCAACGCCAAGGCCTACGGCAAGCAGGTCTACACCCTGCCCAAGCATCTGGACGAGAAGGTCGCCATGCTGCACCTGGCCAAGCTGGGCGCGAAGCTCACCACTCTCTCCAAGGAACAGGCAGACTACATCGGCGTGCCGACGGCCGGTCCGTTCAAACCGGACCACTACCGGTATTAAGGGCCAGGGGACATGGACTTTAGTTCGTGTCCCCGCCACCGTTCGGCGGCGCCAGCCCGTTTTGCCCCCACGCCGCCGGCGTGGAATGCGGTGTGAGGAGCAATGTTCCCCTCGCGCGGCGCTCAATTCGCGCACGCCTTCCCTGATCCCTTCCGAAGATATCTCGCGCCATGAATCTCATGGTTGAATGCGGATTTCCGGTTTCCGCGCGTGTGGTGAGGTCAAGCGCCTGCGGCGCTGAAGTCACCACACCGGCGTCACCCATCTACCCGCACGGTGCGGGGAGATGGCGCGGCGCGCCCAGCAAGCCGTGACCGACGAATCCTTGGGTCTGGCTGAGCGCCCGATGCGCTAACCGACCCCTTCGGGCGCTCCGTTTGCGGCGGGTGGCGGGCTGCATCCCCCGGCCCTTGCTTGCACCACGTATAACAGCGCCCGATTGCGGGTGAAGGCATAGCGTTCGGTCAGCGGTGTGGTGGGCTGACCGGTGGTGATGCTGACCGCGTCGTCGGCGCCGGAGTGTTGGTTCACCGTCTGCTGATTCCAGCGCGACAGTTGCACGCCACAGGCCGCCACCACCGCGTCGGCGACCACGTCGGCCTCGTCGCGGGAAGCCGCCAGGCTGTAGGACCAACGCCGCACGCACTCGTCGACCACCCCGGCCCCGTCCGCCGGCGCCAAGCCTGGTGCGGCCTTGGCCTGTTTGAAATCGACGCATATCGCCCGGTTCGCCTGGGCGTGGTTTTCGCCAACCTCATTACAGGCGCCCAGTCCCAGGACCGCCAGCCCGAGCCCCAGGCCCATTCCCCCTCTGCCATTTCTGCTCAAAGCGATCTCCAGTTCAGCTTGCCCCAGAAGGCGGTCGTGACGGGGTCGAATGGGCCTCAGCGGTCGGCGTCGACATAGCTGATCGGCGCGCCGTGGGCGTCGTAATAGACTTTGCGGCTGGTCTGGCGAACCGGCGCGTGGTGCGCCGCGCTAGAGTGGTAATGCGCGGGCCGGGCCCGGCTGCCGCGATAAGCGACGCCATTTCGATCGCAGCCGTTGCGACCGATCTCCCGGCCGACAACCGCGCCGCCCAGGCCGCCGACGATCGGACCGGTGCTGCCGTGGGTCACCGCGTCGCCCAACAGAAGCCCACCGGCGGCGCCCAGCAGCGTGCCGTTGAGCTTGCGGGTGCGGCACGACGCGGCGTCCGCGTCGCCGGACGCAAACAGCAGCGGCGCGGAAACCACGGCGGCGAGCGCCATGATGGAGAGGGATTTTCTCAGGCCGGTCATTTGGTTGATTTCCTTATGCAGCGTCATAACGCAGGAGGAAGGGTTAGGATGCGCCCGACGGAACGGATGATCGGCTCAACGCCTGCATCCGGTCCCAGCGTCTCCACCCTTCGATCGGACCCCGACCATAGGCGCGGCGTCTGAACCGCGCTTGAACAGCGGCCCGCGGCCCCATGGGGCTCAAGGCAAACGCCGCTTGGGATTTGCTCGGCCGCGCGCTCTCGCGCCCCGGCGGCGATTCGCCGGCCAGGGATGATCGCCTGCCAGCCGCACGCTAGGCGTGACCCTCCACGAACGGCGCCTATGAGGCGTCCGATCTCGCCACCCGCGTAATTTGACAGACAGGCCTTGGCGGACGGCGCCGCGGTATTGATATGCTGTCGACGGAATTCTCAGCGCACGACCTGGCCCGGGCGCGGGAGAAGCCCATCACCGTGGCGGCGGCGGCCTAGGGCGGGCGTGGATGGCTCAGGTGGGAAGGGCACGCTTAACCTGTCCCGGAATTCCCAAGGTCCACTACGTGGAATTCCCCGACGGCAAGAAGATCATCCTGCTGTCCGAAGGCCGCCATGCTGCGCCTGGCCAAGCTGGGCGCGAAACTCACCACCCTCTCCAAGGAACAGGCCGACTACATCGGCGTGCCGACGGCCGGTCCGTTCAAACCGGACAACTACCGGTATTGAGATCGGCGCCTTCTGGGCGCCCGCCGCAAAGACCCCAGCGACGCCCTAGCCCCCCGCCGCAAGCCCCGCTAAACCGGCGCCATGAGCATCGGCGTGTTCGATTCCGGGGTGGGCGGGCTCACCGTCCATCACAAGTTGGTGGAGCGGTTCCCCGCCGCCGACTTCATCTATCTCGCCGACCAGGCCAACACCCCCTATGGCGGTCGCGTCGGCGAGGAGATCGTGGACCTTACCCGCGCTGGCTGCGAGCGGCTTTTCGACGCCGGTTGCGACCTGGTGGTGCTGGCCTGCAACACCGCCGCCGGCATTGCGCTGCGCCGGCTGCAACAGACCTGGCTGCCGGACTGGCGCTGGCGCCATGGCCGCCAGGTCAACATCCTCGGCATCATTGTCCCCACCATCGAGGCGGCCACGGGCCTACCCTGGGAGCATGAGGCGGAGCGCCGGGGCGAGAAGGTTGAGAAGCTCGACGTGCTGGGGGTTTTCTCCACCCCGGCCACCGCCGCCAGCCGGGTCTATGAGATCGAGATCGACAAGCGGCGGCAGGACGTGGCGGTGTTCTCCGAGGCCTGCCCGACCCTCGCCGGCCTGATCGAGGGCGGTGCAGGGCCAGAGGAGCTGGCCCGGGTGGTGGAGGGCCATGTGCGGGCGCTGACCGCGCGGATCGGCCGCCCCCCGGATCGGGCGATCCTGGGCTGCACCCATTATGAGATCGTCGCAGGCATGTTCCGCGCCGCCCTGCCGCCAGGCGCCCCGCTGATTCACCAGCCGGACGCCACCGCTGACGCCCTGGCGCGCTACCTGGAGCGGCACCCGGAATATGACGCCGGACGTTCGGGCCAGCGTCTGTTCCTGACCACCGGCCGGCCGGGCGCCCAGCACAGCCTTGTGGAGACCTTCTGGGGTGGGCCGTTGAACTTCGAACCCGCCTGATGATCGATCGATTTTGCGATTTCGATAGAGACGTCCTATCTACACCCCATGCTCCCCACCATCCGCCAGCTGCAATACCTGAAGGTTCTGTCCGAGCAGGGCGCCTTCGGCCGCGCCGCTGAGGCGGCCCATGTCACCCAGCCCACCCTGTCGGCGGGCATCCAGGAGCTGGAAAAAATCCTCGGCGCCCCTGTGGTCGATCGGGGCCGCGCCGGGGTCATCCTGACCGCTGTGGGCGAAGAGGCCCTGCGTCGCGCCCAGGTGATCCTCAACGAGGCCGAGGAGCTGATGCAGGCCGCCAAGAGCGCCGGTAAGCCCTTCACCGGTCGCTTCCGTCTAGGGGTGATTCCCACCATCGCCCCCTATCTGCTGCCCAGGGCGCTGCCGGCCCTGCGCGGCAGGTTTCCCGATCTGCGGCTCTTCCTGCGCGAGGACCTGACCCAGCGCCTGCTCACCGGCCTAAAGGCCGGCCAGCTGGACGCCGCCCTGATCGCGCTGCCCTTTGACACCACCGGCCTCGGCTGGGCCCACGTTTCCGATGACGAGTTGCTGGCCGCCGCCCCGGAGGATCATCCCTGGGCCAGGGCCGCGCGGGTAACGCCCAAGGCAGAGGATACCGGCGACCTGATCCTGCTGGAGGACGGCCACTGCCTGCGCGACCATGTGTTGGCGGCTTGTGGGCTGAAGCCACCCCGGGCTAGCGACGACGAGGAGGGGTTCGCCGCCACATCCCTGGCCACCCTAGTCCAGATGGTGGGCTCCGGCCTGGGCGTGACCTTCCTGCCGGCCATGGCCGTGGAAGCGGGCCTGACCCGCGCCGTTCCGGTGGTGGTGCGGCCCCTGGCCGTGGATCGGCCCAGCCGTGAGATCGTGGTGGTCTGGCGGGCGGGCTCCAGCCGCGCTGGCGAGGGCCGGCTGTTGGCGGAGGTGCTTCGTGACGCCTGAGCGGTGGAGACCAGGCTGCGCATGGCCTATATCGGCTTCATGACCGAACCCGCCGATTGGGCCACGACCACCGAGCAGCAGGTGCTGGACGCCGCCCTCAGCCTCATCCCGCACAAGGGCTGGACCCGGCCCATGGCGCTGGAGGCTGGCCGGGCCGCGGGACTGTCGGCCGCCGAGACCGATCTGTTGATCCCCCACGGCCCCGCAGACCTGGCGGCGCTGCTGTCCCGCCGACATGACGCCGCCGCCCTGGCGGCCCTTCCCGACCCGGCGGCCCTGAAGATCCGGGACCGCATACGCCGGGCGGTGGAGGCGCGGCTGGACGCAGCCTGCGCCGATGAGGCCGCCGTGCGCCGCTGGACCGGATTTCTCGCCCTGCCGCCCAACATGCCGCTGGCGGCCCGGCTCTTGTGGGAAAGCGCCGATGGCCTGTGGCGCTGGGCCGGCGATACCGCAACGGACGAGAACCACTATTCCAAACGCGCCATCCTATCGGCGATCCTCGCCGCCGGCCTGTCAATCCGCCTCACCTCCGGCAAGGCCGCGGCCATGAAGCACGTGGACGCCCGCATCGAGAACGTCATGGCCTTCGAGAAGTGGAAGGCCGGGGTCAAACCCGTCGACATCGCCCGCGATGTGGCCACGGCCCTGGGGCGGATCAGGTATCGGTGAAGCGGTCCTCTACAATCCGCGCAGCCGGTTCACGTGCCCCATCTTGCGGCCGGGCTTGATCTGGCGTTTGCCGTAGAGGTGGACGCGGGACTCAGGCTCGGCGGCATAGCGGGGCCATTCCAGCGCTTCCTCGCCCAGCAGGTTCAGCATCTCCACCGCGCGGATGGCGTCGGTGGGACCCAGCGGCCAGCCTGCGACGGCGCGGATATGCTGTTCGAACTGATCCACCTCACAGCCGTCCTGGGTCCAGTGGCCGGTGTTATGGACCCGGGGCGCGATCTCATTGACCAGCAGGATCCCGCCCTCCACCTCGAACAGTTCGACCCCGATCACACCCACGTAGTCGAGGCCGGTGAGGATCTGGGCGGCGATCCTCTCGGCCTGGTCCAGGATCGCCGGCGCGGCCCTGGCGGGCGCCAGGCTGCGCCTCAGGACACCCGCGGCGTGGTGGTTCTCGGCCAGGGGATAGATGCGCAGCGCCCCGTCGCGGCCCCGCGCCGCGATCACCGAAAGCTCGCGCACGAAATTGGCCTGCGCCTCGACGATCACCGGGACCCCGCCCAGGGCCCGGAACACCTCCGCCGCCCCGGCCGCATGCTCGACCCAGCGCTGGCCCTTGCCGTCATAGCCCTCGCGCCGGGTCTTCATAAGCGCCGGCGCGCCGATCTGCGCCACGGCGGCCTCGGCGCTTTCGGCCGAGTCGGCGGCGGCGAAGGCCACGGTGGGCACGCCGTTCTCGTTGAGGAAGGTCTTTTCCGCCAGCCGGTCCTGCGCCACGGCAAGCGCCCGCGCGCCGGGAGCCACCTCGGCGCCCAGCTCGCGCAGGCGCTCCACTGCTGCGGCCGGCACGTTCTCGAACTCGCAGGTGATCACGTCGCTCAGGCGGGCCAGCTTGGCCAATCCCTTGGGATCGTCATAGGCCGCGACAACGCTGTGGGCGGCGACGCGGGCGGCGGGGGAATCGCGCTCGGGTTCCAGGATGGCGACATCGAACCCCAGGCGCGCAGCGGCCAAGGCCAGCATGCGGCCGAGCTGGCCGCCCCCAAGGATGCCGATGGTCGAGCCGGGCGGCAGCGGCCAGGTGGTCATTGTGCTCACGCGTCCTCGACGGTTTCCGGCACGCCGGCGGTCTGGGCTGCGCGGAAGGCGACCACTCGTTCGGCCAGGCCCGGATCAGAGAGCGCCAGGATCTGGGCGGCCATGAGGCCGGCGTTGCGGGCGCCGGGCTCGCCGATGGCCAGGGCGCCCACGGGGATTCCAGCTGGCATCTGGACGATGGAATGCAGCGAATCCACGCCCTTGAGCGTCTTCGATTCCACCGGCACCCCCAGTACGGGCAGGGTGGTAAGCGAGGCGGTCATGCCCGGTAGATGCGCCGCGCCGCCCGCCCCGGCGATGATCACCTTGAACCCCGCCGCCGCCGCGCCCCTGGCGAACTCGAACATCCGTTCCGGCGTGCGGTGCGCGGAGATGACCCTGGCCTCGTAAGGGACGCCCAGGGCGTCCAGACTTTCCGCCGCCCCGCGCATGGTGGGCCAATCGGAGCGGCTGCCCATTATGATGGCGACGGGCGCGTTCTTGGCGCTCAACACTTCACCATCTGTCTGGTCCTCTGTGGCGGAAAGGCGCGGAGTATAGGCTCAGCCTTTGCGCGGGCAATCGATCACAGCTAAGATTTAACTGCAGATTGAGGCAAGGGGACGATTCCCGCCATGAAGATCACCGGCGCACGTACCGAGATCTTCTCCGATAACCGCAGGCGCGCGCTCACCCGGGCGGGCGCCCAGGTCGCGGCCTCGACGGCGCCGGCGGACAACGCCGGCTTCCTTGGCCTGTCGGTCTCCGATCTAACCCCGCCGGTGCAGCGGGCGCTGCAGGCCCTGATGGGTGAAATCGACGACCTTCGCGCTGAGGTGACCCGACTGAAGGCGCGGTTGGCGGAAGCTGAGGGCATAGCGGATCGCGACGCCCTGACGCCGGCGCTGAACCGTCGCGCGCTGCTGCGGGAACTGGGCCGCATCCGCGCCTTCGCCCACCGCTATGGCTCGGCGGCCAGCCTGATCTATTTCGACCTCGACGGTTTCAAAGCTGTCAACGACCGCTTCGGCCATGCGGCCGGCGATGCGGCGCTGCAGGCGGTGGCGCAACGGCTGATCGCCTCGGTGCGCGAAAGCGATGTGGTAGGCCGCATGGGCGGCGACGAATTCGCGGTGATCCTGGCCCAGGCCGATGAGACCACCGCCACAGCCAAGGCCCAGGCGCTCGCCCGCGAGATTGAGGCGACTCCAGTCGTGTTCGGCGACTGGTCCGCGCCGCTGCACCTTTCCTATGGCGTCTGCGCCATTTCCCCCGCGGTGGAACCGGAAGAGATCGTGGCGGCGGCCGATGCCGCCATGTACGCGGCGCGGCGCGCCCGGAGAGGGCAAGCTTAGGCGATAATATCCGGCGTGAGTTGATCCTGCAGGCGCTTGATCTCGTCCTTCAGGGTGAGCTTCTTGCGTTTCAGACGGCCGATCACCATCATGTCCGGCATGGGCATGGCCGCGAGCGCCTGCAGTGCGACGTCGAGGTCGGAATGCTCCTGGCCCAGCACCGCCAGCCGTGCGCGCAGGTCATCTTCCAGTTCTGACTCCTGATCGTCCATGTGCGCCCACGATCCCTGTCCCGAGTCGCGATCATGTAGAGCCTCGACCGTCGAGGGCAAGCCCGCATCTAATGTTTCGGCCAATGTTCTCAATGCGGCGTCAGGCGCCTCGCCGGCCCAGGCGATGGCGGCTGCGCGCAGGCACTCAAGCGTGGAGCACGCCGGCCGGCGCGGTCGGATTCTGGCCTCGAGCGCTTCCATGATCAGCCGCTCGGCGGCCAGTTCGTCGTCCCTGACCCGAGTCCGCAACAACTCCCGCCGGTGGTCATTGATCGGTGCGGCCATGGCGGCCAGTTTGCGCCGGGCCTCGCGAAGCGGCGAGACGACTGCGGCGTCCCAGGCCCGAGTCCTTCTTGCGGCTTCGGCGAGGAAACCGGGGTCAGTCGTGCGGGCCCAGGCCGCCCACAAGAGGTAAGGCACATTCTGACCGTGCCGGTCCTGCAAGGCGAGGCACGCTGCGGCCACGCCGGGCCGGGCATATGCCTTCAACGCCCAGGCCCACAGCCCCATGGTCAGGTCGCCCCGGAAACCGGACCGATGTCGCGGCCCCAACGCTTCACCGGACTCCAGCCGAGCCCGAGCAGATCGAGGGCGCGCCCCACAGACTGGTCGACCATGTCGGCCAGGGACTGAGGGCGCGCGTAAAAGGCCGGCAAGGGTGGTGCAATCACCGCGCCTATCTCGGCCAGCTGAACCATCGTGCGCAGGTGGCCCAGGTGCAGCGGCGTTTCGCGCACCATCAACACCAACGGTCTGCGCTCCTTCAGGGTCACGTCCGCGGCCCGCGTCATCAGCGATGCGGTCACCCCGGTGGCGATCTCGCTCATGGTTCGCACCGAACAGGGGGCGATGATCATCCCCAGGGTCGGATAGGAGCCGGAAGCCACAGCCGCGCCCACGTCGCCGGGCTTGTAGCTGAAATCGGCGCGGGCCTGGACGTCGGCGACGGAAAGCTCGGTCTCCTGGGCGATCGTGAGGGCCGCGGCGCGCGACAGGATCAGGTGAGATTCCACGCCCAGATCACGGCAGGCGTCCAGGACGCGCAGTCCGTAGACCGCCCCGCTAGCCCCGGAAATTCCCACCACCAACCGCGGTTGCTCAATTTTTGTCATCCGATCGGACCCCCGCGCCCGGATTCAAGGCCCTGCGCCGAATTCTCCGAATGCAAACATATGTGATCTGACAGCCGAACATAGCGGGTGTTCACTTAGCCCGTCTTCCAATTGCAAGGAGCCCGAATCATGGCCGTGGAAGCCCGCATTCGTGAACTCGGATCTCGCCATAAGAGCCTGGAACTGGCGATCCACGAGGAATTGAGCCGGCCCGCATCCGACGAAGTGAAACTAAAGGAATTGAAGCGACAAAAACTCCGCCTCAAGGAAGAAATCGAATCCCTGAGGACGGGCGTCCACTAGAATCCATTACCGAGACTGAAAGGCTGCGGCGCCGCATTCACACCGCGCGTGAGGACCTAGTCCTCAACCTCCTCGTGTTCGGTTTCCGGCACGTCAGCCTCTTCATATTGACCGGCCTCAGAAGCCGGCCGCAGGGTGTCGCCCTCCGGTTCGACGATGCCACGCTTGGCGTCGTCCTTCGCCCGTTTGTCGGCGGCCTTGCGCACCACTGCATCGAGTTCCAGTTGGCTTGAGAGCCCAAGCGACACCGGATCGACCGGCTTGATGTTCGGCGCGTTCCAGTGGGTGCGATTGCGAACCTGGTCGATGGTCGCCTTGGTCGTGCCCAATAGCCGCGAAATCTGGCTGTCCGGGACCTCAGGGTGGTTGCGCAGGAACCAGGCGATGGCGTCCGGTCGATCCTGGCGCCGGGAAACAGGCGTGTAGCGCGGCGCTTTCTTGACGGGCTTCAGCAGTTCAGCGTGGCGGCTTTTCTGCGCCTTCATGCGGTATTTGTCGCTCGCCTGGGCGGCGTCCAGCTCCTCGCGGGAAAGCTGGCCGTTGGCGATCGGATCCGCGCCGCGGATATCCCGGGCGACTTCCCCGTCAGCGATTCCGCGCACTTCCAGCGGGTGTAGACCACAAAAGTCGGCGATCTGCTCGAAGGTTAGCGAGGTATTGTCCACGAGCCAGACGGCGGTCGCCTTGGGCATGAGGATTTCAGTCATCGCGCGGTCCCGGAAATGAAGGCGCCCGGCCTTGCGGCCGGGCGGGGGTTAGTTCGCGACCTCTATAGGCGTGATCGCCGCCCATGAAAACGACAATCAGAGGGGGCGTCGGCCGACGATCCGCAGACCATAGCCCTGGGACGCCGGCAGCACCGGGTCGCTCGTCGATAACAGGATGATATCGCGCACCCCGAGGTCCAGCAGAATCTGCGCGCCGATTCCATAGTCACGCAGGTAGTGCTCGCGCGGATGCCGTTCGGCCGCAGGCCGGCCGTATCGTTCGGAGAGCCAGGCCGGGTTTGAGTCGCGGATGAAAACCGCCACGCCCGCACCTTCATATTCAGTGATGGCCTTCAGCGCGCGCGGGATATAGTCGCGGCGCGCCTCCACGTGGCCCAGCATGTCTGCGGCGAAGTCAACGCGGTGCATCCGCAAGAGGGTGGGTTTATCCGGGTCGATGCGGCCCTTCGTCAGAACGATGTGCTCGGTGCCGTCGATGACGTTACGGTAGATCACCATCCTGAAGCGGCCGCCATAGGTGGTGTCGAAGGGCGTTTCCAGCACCCGCTCCACCTGCCGCTCGGTGCGACGGCGGTAGGCGATCAGATCGGATATCGTGCCGATCTTCAGCCCATGGAGCTGGGCGAAAGCGATCAGGTCGGGAAGCCGGGCCATGGACCCGTCGTCCTTCATGATCTCGCAAATCACCCCCGCCGGGGCCAGGCCGGCCATGCGCGAGATGTCCACCGCCGCCTCCGTATGCCCGGCGCGGACCAGCACGCCGCCATCGCGGGCCACCAGAGGAAAGACGTGGCCGGGCGAAACGATATCGTCCGGACCTTTGGACGGGTCGACGGCGACGGCGATGGTATGGGCGCGGTCGTGGGCGGAGATGCCGGTGGTGACGCCTTCGCGCGCCTCGATGGAGACGGTGAAGGCGGTGCCGTGCCCGGACTGGTTGTCACTGGCCATGGGCGGCAGGCGCAGCTGGCGGGCCCGCTCGGCGGTGATCGACAGGCAAACCAGCCCGCGGGCGTGCTTGGCCATGAAGTTGATCTGTTCGGGCGTGGCGAACTGGGCCGGAATGATGACATCGCCCTCATTCTCGCGGTCCTCGGCGTCCACAAGGATGTAGGGCCGCCCATTGCGAGCATCGTCGATGATGTCCTCGATGGGCGAGATGGCCGAGGTCACGGCGTCGTCCAGTTCCGCACGGGTCTTGGCGTCGGGGACGAGGTAGGGAGTCTTCATGGCGTGGGCCTTGTGTTTCCTATTCGCATGTAGGCGCAGGCGCCGCCGGATGAAAGTCTCAATCCCAACGCGCGGCGTCGGCGTAGTCCTCGCTGCGTGGCTCGATCCAGCGGGCGCCGTCGGGACCATGCTCCTTCTTCCAGAACGGCGCGCGGCTCTTCAGGTAGTCCATCAGAAAGTCGCAGGCTTCGAACGCCGAGCGGCGGTGCGAGGCGGCGGTGGCGACAAACACGATCGCCTCGCCCGGTTCGATCCGGCCTATGCGGTGGCGGATCAGCAGATCATCGAGGCCGAAGCGGATCCGCGCCTGATCGGCGATCCGGCCGATTTCGCTTTCGGTGAAGCCGGGATAGGCCTCCAGTTCCAGCACTTCGGTCTTGCCGGCTTCGGCGCGGGCGATGCCGGTGAAGCTGGCGATCGCACCCGTTTCGCGGCGGTCCTTCGAAAATTCCGTAAGCAACGCGCCGGGCTCAAAGGGCTGATCTGAAAGCCGGATCATCCGCCACTCATCGGGGGCAGGAAGGCCACCTCGGATCGGGCGTCCAGCGCCGCGTCGCCCCGCACCAGCGCCTGATTGAGGGCGACTTGCACCCCGGGCGCAGACAGGGCCGCGCCGAGGGCGGCATCCTCCCGGCTCAGCAGAGTCCGCAAGGCCGAGATGGTTTCGGCGGTGGTCTCGCGCTCACGCCAGCCGGCCACATCGCGCAGAGGTCCGAACAGCAATACCCGCGCCATGGGCTCAGCCCCCGGTGGTCGACATATGCCGCGCGACTGCGGGCGTGTCGCCGCGAACGATGCGGAAGTCGTGACCCTTGGGCTTCGAGCCGATCCCCGAAAGAATCGCCGCGATCAGTCCCTGATCGTCGATGCCGGCGCGCAGCGGCGCGCGAAGGTCGGTGGCGTCGTCCTGGCCCAGACAGGTGTGCAGGGTGCCCGTGCAGGTCAGCCGCACGCGATTGCAGCTTTCACAGAAGTTGTGACTGAGCGGCGTTATGAAGCCGAGCCGCCCGCCGGTTTCAGCCACGCGCACGTAACGGGCCGGACCGCCGGTGACCAACGGGATATCCTTGAGGGTCCAGAAGCTCGCCAGATTGGCGCGGACCTCGTCAAGAGACAGAAACTGGTCGGTGCGGTCGCCCTCGATTTCACCCAGCGGCATGGTCTCGATCAAGGTGGCGTCACAGCCCCTGGCGTGCGCCCAGGCGATCAGATCGGCCAGTTCGCCGCCGTTGTCGTCCTTCAGGGCCACGGCGTTGACCTTCACCGAAAGGCCGGCCGCCTGGGCCGCATCAATGCCTGCGATCACCTTGGCCACGTCGCCCCCGCGAGTCAGGCGCTTGAACAGGTCAGGCTTCAAGGTGTCGAGGGAGACATTGATCCGCTTCACGCCGATCCGCGCCAGATCGGAGGCGAACTCCGTCAGTCGCGTACCATTGGTGGTCAGCGTGAGTTCCTGCAGCGCGCCGGTGGTCAGGTGACGCGACAACCGCTCCAACAGACCCATGATCCCTTTGCGCACCAGCGGCTCCCCACCGGTGATCCGCAGCTTGCTCACACCCAGCGCCACAAAGGCCGAGGCGATGCGGTCGAGCTCCTCCAGCGTCAGGACCTCGGCCTTCGGCAGGAAGGTCATGTGTTCGGCCATGCAATAGACACAGCGCAGGTCACAGCGGTCGGTGACGGACAGGCGCAGATAGGTCACGTTACGCCCGAAGCCATCGACAAGGGTCGAAGGCGTGGTCTTGGCGTCTGGGGCGTCGTAGGGCGTCATTCCGGCCCAAACATAGAGGGGAACCGCCTTTGGCGACAGGGGGTGCGGAAAACTTGCCGTTCGAGGCCCTGGTGCTGGCCGCCGGCGCCGGCAGCCGATTCGGTGGCGGCAAGCTGCTCGCGCCCTGGCGAGGCGGGGTGCTGTTGGATGGCGCGCTTGCAGCCGCCTTCGCCGCGCCGGTGCGCTTGGTGACTGTGGTGACCGGCGCGGACGCCGAACGCGTCGCCGCCGCGGCGCGCGAGTTCGCGGCGCGGGCGGGACAGGGCGCGCGCCTGCGGATCACCCACGCGGCTGATCACGCCGAGGGGCTGAGCGCTTCGCTAAGGACCGGCGCGGGGACCCTTCCCGCCGACGCCGCCGGCGTGTTTGTGTTGCTGGGCGACATGCCGCGGGTTCCGCACGCGGTGCTTAGGCCCTTGGCCGACGCCGTCCAGGCGGGCGCGGCGGCGGCGGCGCCGGTTTTCGCCGGCCGGCGCGGTAATCCGGTGCTGCTGGGGGCGGCCCTTATCCCCAAACTGGCGAACCTGACCGGCGACCAGGGCGCCCGTCCGCTGATCCAGGCGCTTGGTACGGCCCTGGCTTTGGTGGATTCTCCGGACAACGGCGTGCTGTTCGACGTGGACGAGCGGGCCGATCTGGCGAACGACTAGCCCTTTACGAAGGGCAAGGCGTTTGTCGGCTTTCCGGTGATAGCCAGCAGCGCATTGGCCACCGCGGGTCCGATCACCGGGGTCCCGGGCTCGCCGACGCCGCTCGGGTTGGCGCTGGAGGAGACGATGTAGGTCTCGACGCTCGGCGCTTCGGAATTGCGCAGCACCCGGTAAGTGTCGAAGTTGCGCTGGTCCACCACCCCGTCCTTCAAGGTGACGGCGCCGAACAGAGCCGCCGACAGGCCGTAACAGGTCCCCCCCTCCATCTGGGCGGCGATCTGGTCCGGCGAAATGGCGGTTCCGCAATCTATGGCGGTCACGACGCGGCCGACCTTTGGAACACCATCCACCAGCTGAACCTCGGCCACCTGGGCGACCACCGAACCGAAGCTTTCGTGAACCGCCACGCCGCGGGTCCAGCCCGTCGGCGCGGGGGTTGTCCATCCAGCCTTTTCTGTGGCCAGGTCGAGGGCAACGAGGTGCCGCTTGGCGCCGGCCTTCTGGTAGAGGGCCCGCCGATAGGCCGCCGGGTCCTGACCGGCCCGGCGGGCCAATTGATCAATGGTATGCTCCATCACGAAGGCCGTGTGGGTCGCGCCAACCGATCGCCAGAAGGAGATCGGCACGCCGGTCTTGGGCGACAGCAGCTGAGCGTCGACCACCGGTGTCGCCTTAAGATAGGGCGAGCCATTCACGCCCTCTATCGAGGTCATGTCCGGCCCCTTTCCGCCCATCGGCGAGCCGCCCAGGATCGACTGGGTGACTAGGCGGTGTCGCCAGGCGGCGGGAAAACCCTCCTTGTCCACCGCCACCCGCACCGCATGGTGGGTAAGCGGTCGGTAGCGCCCGGCGGTCATGTCATCCTCGCGGGTCCACACCAGCTTCACCGGCGTCTTCTTGCCGACCTTCTTGGCGATGTGGACGCGCTCGGTGACATAGTCGGAGACCAGGGTGGAACGCCGGCCGAAAGAACCGCCGGCGAACAGGGTTTCGATCTCGATGTCGCCGGGCAGGGCGCCAACGATCATGGCGCTGTTGAGCTGGTCCAGGGTCGGCGCCTGGGCGCCGTAGACTAGCTTGGTCTTGCCGCCGTCGACGATGGCGACACAGTTCATCGGCTCCATGGGCGCATGGGCGAGATAGGGGAAATCGTAGGTCGCCACGAAATCCGTATCGCTGTCCGCCGGGGGCGTTCCCTTGGAGTCGAAGGCCTCCCACTTCAGCTTGCCGAGATCGCCCTTGCCCGCAGCCAGGTCGCGGAATTCCGCGGCGATCTGGTCGCTGCCGCGCCGTTCGGCCTTGGTCTCATCCCAGTCGACTTTCAGGGCGTCGCGCCCCTGACGCGCGGCCCAGGTCCCGTGGGCGACCACGGCGACCCCGGTGGGGATTTGATGGATGGCGACGACGCCGGGAACCTTGCGGGCGGCGGAATCATCGAAGGACTTTACCTTTGCGCCGAAGCGCGGGGCGTGGGCCACCATGGCGGTGACCATGCCGGGCAGCTGGACGTCTTGTGTGAAGCGAGCCTCGCCGGTTGTCTTGCCGCGGGAGTCTTTGCGGCGCACACGGTCGGTTCCGATCAGGGTGAAGCGGGCGGCGTCCTTGAGCGTCGGTGCGGCGGGGGGCGCGACCTTGGCGGCGTCGGCCAACAGCACACCGAATCCAGCGCTCTTGCCGGAGGCATGGCTTAGAACGCCGTCCTTGATGGATATCTCGGCGGCCGGAACGTCCCAGCGTTTGGCGGCGGCCTGCACGAACATGGCGCGCGCCGCCGCGCCGGCATGGCGCAACTGGTCCCAGGAGCTGGCGATTGCGGAGGAACCGCCCACCCCCTGGATGCCCATCATCAGCGAATTACCATAGGCCATGGTGTCCGCCGGGGCCTGGACGACGTTCACCCTCGTCCAGTCGGCGTCCAGTTCTTCCGCAACAATGGCGGCGTAGGCGGCATGGCTGCCCTGTCCGAATTCGATGGACTTGGAGACCACGGTCACCGCGCCGTCGGAGCCGAGGCGGATGAACGGGCCGAAGGCGCCATAGTCGGTCTTTGGGGCGCCCGCGCTCATGATCTTGACCGGAGCGCAGCCCACGATCAGGGCGCCGCCAACCAGGGTCGCGCCAACGATCAGGCTGCGGCGGGTCGCGCTTGGCTGCGTGCCGAGAGGCTTCGGGCTCATGCTGCGGCTCCCTTGGCGGGCGTCATGCCGGCGGCGTCTTTGATCGCGGCGCGGATGCGCTGGTAGGTTCCACAACGGCAAATCACTCCGTCCATGGCCGCGTTGATCTCAGCGTCGGTGGGTTTCGGCGTGGCCTTGAGCAAGGCCGCGGCGGTCATCAGCTGGCCCGATTGGCAGTAGCCGCACTGGGGTGCGTCGTGGCGGACCCAGGCCTCCTGCAGCGGGTGTGCGCCGCCCAGGCTCTCGATGGTCTCGATTTGCGCGGTCGTGAGCGCACCGATTGGCGTTTAGCATGCGCGGATCGGCGCTCCGTCCGCCAACACGGTGCAGGCGCCGCACTGGGAGATACCGCAACCATACTTGGTCCCGGTCAGCTTCAGTTCATCACGCAATACCCAAAGCAGCGGCGTATCGTCCGCCGCGTCCACGCTGACGGACTTTCCGTTGACCTGAAGCGAAACCGACATGGAAATCCTCCCGATGCGCCGGCGCCCGTCTTACTGCGGTTTGCGCGCTTCGGTAAGGCCGCCCGCATGGCCGCCCGGCGCTCAATCCGCTAACAGAGCGAACGTCCCCAAGGAGACCCAATATTGCGACCGTCAATTATCGCCTTGCTCGCCGCGCTGACGGCGTCGCCCTCTCTGGCCGCCGATGGCGCGCGAACCTTCGCCACGGTATGCAGGGGCTGCCACGCGGAGGCCTCGACGCCGATGGCGCCCACGCTGAAAGGGGTGTTCGCTGCGAAGGTCGCCGGGCGGGCCGATTTCAAATATTCTCCGGCGCTGACAGCCAAGGCTGGGGTCTGGACCGCGGAACGGTTGGATGCATTCCTTAAGTCGCCTGCGGCCTTCGCCCCGGGAACCCGGATGATGATCTCCGTTTCCAACCCCGCTGATCGCGCCGCGGTGATCGCCTACCTGCAGACCCTGAATTAGGCGCATGGACGCCTTCCCCGCCTATGTGCCCCTGGCCGGCCGCACCGTGGTGATCGCGGGTGGCGGCGATGCGGCCGAGGCCAAGGCGCGGCTGTTCGCGGGCTCTCCGGCCAATGTCCTGCGTGTCCAGGGACCGGCGGCCTTTCAGGCCGAAATCTATCGTGGCGCGGCCCTGGCTTTCGTCGCCAGTGACGATGACTCCTTCATCATGGCCGCCGTCGCCGCGGCGCGCGCAGCCCATGTCCCGGTGAACGTCACCGACCGGCCCGAACTTTGCGATTTCACCACCCCGGCGGTGATCGACCGCGGCGAGGTCGTGGCCGCCGTGGGCACCGGCGGGGCCTCACCGATGCTGGCGACGCTGTTGCGGGCGGAGATCGAGGCGCGGATTCCACTGGGCGCTGGGAGGGTGGCGGCCCTCTTCCGACGACATCAGGCGGCCGTGCGCGCCGCCCTGCCGGATCTGCATCGCCGACGCGCCTTTCTGCGCAGCGTTCTGCAGGGCGATGCGGCTGACGCCGCCATGGCCGGCGACATGGAGCTGGCCTCCCGCAGTCTCCTTGAAGCGCTGGCCACGGACAGGCGGGCTGAAGGGATCATCCAGTTTGTCTCCGGGCATGGACCTGCGGACCTCCTGACCCTGCGGGCCAGCCGCGCCCTGGCGGCCGCCGACCTGCTCGCCGCTGACGCTGACGCCGACGCCGGCGTGTTGGCCCTGGCCCGACGCGATGCGCGCCGCCTGAACGCCATCGACGCGACGCCGGATCAGCTGATCACCCTGGCGCGCGACGGTCAGCGTGTCGCGCGTGTCGCCACCACCCTGCAGGCGAGCGAGTTGGAAACCTTGCGTGCCTCAGGCGTCGCCGTCGAAGTCCTCGCCTCCATCCAGGTGTGAGGACTTAGCCATGCAGTGACCGGTGTCGCGTCTCCGGAAGCAGCAACAGGCAGGCGATCACCGAGATGGCGGTGAATGCCAGCGGGTACCATAATCCCGAGTAGATGTTCCCGGTGGCGGCCACGATGGCGAAGGCGGTGAACGGTACGAAGCCGCCAATCCAGCCGGTGCCGATATGATAGGGCAGAGACATCGCCGTGTAGCGGATCTTGGTGGGGAACAGCTCCACGAGGCAGGCCGCGATCGGTCCATATAGGGCGGTGGCAGCGATCACGAAGATCAGCATGACGCCCAGCGCGCCCCAGATGTTCATCCGGGCCGGATCAGCCTTGGCCGGGTAGCCCGCGTGAGCCAACGCCGCCTTTATGTCCGCCTCCACTTTTCCCTTGGCCGCCTTGACCTGTGACCCAGCAAGCCCGCGGGCGTCCGCCGAGGTGACCGCCGCGGCCCCCACCTTCACCACCGCCGGCTGGCCAGCGGCACCTGCCTCATTGCGGTAAGAGACCCCTGCATTGGCCAGCACGCTCTTGGCGATGTCGCAGGAACTGACAAAGGACGCCTTGCCCACTGGGTCGAATTGCAGCGAGCAGTCTGCGGGGTCGGCCACGACGACGACGGGCGTACGCGCCCCGGCCTCGGCGAGGGCGGGATTGAGGGTGGTGGCCAGCATGTGGAAGCCGGGGAAGTACGCCGCCAGCATCAGGACCATGCCGAACAGCAGCACCGGCTTGCGCCCGACCTTGTCCGACAACCAGCCGAAGACCACATAGCCCACCGCGCTGATCGCCGTGGCGGAGAGCATCAGGATGTTGATGGTGGACGCGGGGACCTTCAGGAACCGGTCCATGAAGGTCTGGCTGTAAAAGAACACCGTGTACCAGACCGCGCCCTGGGCCGACATGATGGCGACCAGCGCCAGCAGCACGACCTTAAGGTTCTCCCAGCGGCCGAAGGCGTCGGTGAAGGGCGCCTTGGAATCCAGGCCTTCGGCCTTGAGTTTCGCGAAGGCGGGGCTCTCGGACAGCTTCAGTCGCATGTAGATCGAAATCGCCAGCAGGCCCGCGGAAACCAGGAACGGGATGCGCCAACCCCAGGCGTCGAAAGCTTCAGTTCCCATCGCAAGGCGTGTGGCGAAGATCACTCCCAGCGCGCCGAACAGGCCAAAGGCCGCCGACGTCTGCACCCAGGCGGTGGTTCCGCCGCGCCGCGCCGGGTGGGCGTGCTCGGCCACATAGATCGCCGCGCCGCCATATTCCCCGCCCAGCGCGAAGCCCTGCAGGATGCGCATGGCGATCAACAGGGCGGGCCCGATGATCCCGGCCTGAGCATAGGTCGGCAACAGTCCGATGGCGAAGGTGGCCGCACCCATAAGCGACACCGTAACCAGGAACGCCCCTTTGCGGCCGGCCTTGTCGCCGATGCGGCCGAACACCAGCGCGCCCAGGGGTCGGAACAGGAATCCCGCGCCGAATAGCGCCAGCGCCGCGGCGATGCCTGCGGTCTCAGAAAGGCCGGTGAAGAAGTTCTTCGAAATGACCGAAGTCAGGCTGCCGAAGACGAAGAAGTCATACCATTCAAAGGCGGTGCCGGCGGACGACGCCACCACCACGGTCCGCAAGGTCGCGCCGTTCTCCGACTCATCTGCGCCCTCAGCGTCGATGCTGGCCATGTGAATACCTCCCCGATGATGCGCCCTGATATCCCGCGGCGGCGACGGTTGGAAGCGTGGCGCGTTTCGACATTTTTTCGCCACAATTGGTTCTGCGCGGCAACCTTTTGCTAACCATAGTGTTTGTTGACTGCGAGCCTTAGTCTGAGGTGACAGTCCATGACGCCCCTTCGCGCAAACGACCTGTTCGGACCTTATGTCTGGATCGTCGCGCTCGCCTTCCTCTCCGGCTTCGGCGGTTACCTTGCCTTCAGCGGGGTCACGGCCAGGTCGGCTCCGGCGCCGGTCGCCCAGTGGATTGCAGCGCCCACGGCTGCGTCGGACAATGAGCGCAGAATCTGATCAACCGCCCCGCGCCACGAACCAACCGTTGCGGAACCCCTGATCGGCCTTGCCATAGATAAAAGCGTCGCCCTGCGGTGTCGTCAGTCGCCCGCCTGCGGCCGCCAGCACAGCATGGCCCGCCGCGATGTCCCATTCCATGGTCGGCCCATGCCGCGGATAGATGTCGGCGGCGCCCTCTGCGATCCGGCAGAACTTGATCGAGGAATCCATCAACTCGCGGCGGCTGTAGCCATAGGTCGACTCCAACGCCATGTCGGCGGCTTCCTTGATGGTGTGGCTGAGCACGGCGCGGGCGGAGCCTGTGGGCCAGGCCCGAACCCGGATCGGCGCCGGAGTTCCGCCCCGGACGCGTTTCATCGCGCCACCCACACCGGTGTGCCAGAGCTCGCCGGTCGCCGGTGCGCCCACGGCGCCCGCCACGGGACGGCCATGCGCGATCAGGGCGATATTGACCGTGAAGTTCTTGTCGCCGCGCACGAAGGCCTTGGTGCCGTCAATTGGATCCACCAGAAAGAAATGCGGGCCGATGGCGTCCGGCGCGCCGAACTCGCTGGCATGCTCCTCGGAAATCGTCGGGATGTCGGGCCAGCGTTCTGCGAGGGCGGCCAGGATCAGCGCCTCACCCTGGTGGTCGGCCTCGGTCACCGGGCTGTCATCGGCCTTGGCGCGGACCGTCACGCCCGCGCGCCAGAACGGCATGATGACACTGGCGGCGGCCTCGCAGATATCTCCCAGCGCGGCGCCTATATCCCAGGCCTCCGCGTTATCGAGACTCACACCACCGCCGTCCGCCGCCACGCGTTTTCTCCTCGCCGCCGCTAGGGCGTTTTCCAAACCGCCAAATCACCTCAGAGTGCCTGACTATGAGCGAAGCCCACAATCTCGACGACGCCCGACCGCGCCCCCAGCCGCCCCGGGCGGCGGAGCTCGCGGCCCATCTCGCCGCCCGCATGTGCCATGACTTCATCAGTCCGGCGAGCGCCATCGTGTCGGGGCTCGACCTTCTCGATGATCCAACGGCACAGGACATGCGCGAAGAGGCGATGAGCCTGATCGCCTCAAGCGCCCGGAAACTGGCGGACATACTGTCATTTACCCGTGTCGCGTTCGGTGCGTCGGCCACGGCCGAGACATTCGATCCTCGAGTCCTGGAGGACCTGACCCGGGGCATATTCGGTCACATGCGCGCGGAGCTTGATTGGCAGGTGACGCCGTCGGCGGTGAGCAAGCCCGTGGCGCGCGCGCTGCTCAACATGGCTCAGCTCGGCGGCGCGGCGCTGCCGACCGGCGGCATGGCGCGGGTGCGCGCTGTGGAGGACGCCGGATCGATCACAATCGCCATCGAGGCCGAAGGGCCCAAAGCGCGGCTGCGGCCGGAGGCCCTCGAGGGTCTGCGCGGCGAGGGCCTGTCACAGGGACTGCACGGTCAATGGGTCCAGGCCTATTACCTGTATCTGATCGTCACCGACGCCGGCGGTCGGGTCTATGCCGACGCCATCGACGGCAAAGTGACTTTCGCCGCTACGATTCCCAATCGCTGACCGGACGTTTTCGGGGCCGGGGACACCCCTCCTTAACCAGCGTCGCGTGAAAACGGACGGGTACGGGAAGGAGCGTTTCCTTGAGGACTTGCCTCATCGTCGACGACAGCCGTGTCATGCGCAAGGTCGCCCGGCGCATCCTTGAGGACGTTGGCTTCGAGATCGCCGAAGCCGGTGACGGGGTCGAGGCGCTGGCCTGGTGCCGCGCCGCCATGCCCGATGCGATCCTGCTCGACTGGCATATGCCGGTCATGAACGGCCTCGAATTCCTCAAACACCTGCGACAGGAGCCCGGCGGCGACATCCCGACTGTGGTGTTCTGCACCGTCGAAAACGATCGGGCGCGGATCATGGACGCCCTCGACGCCGGCGCGGACGAATACATCATGAAACCCTTCGACGGAGAGATCATCACCTCGAAGTTCGCGCAAGCCGGCCTGGTATGAAGGTGGACGACGCCCTGTTGATCAGCCAGCTTTGCGCCGCGCGCGCCGGGCTGAAGATTGATCCGGACAAGCACTACATGATGGAAAGCCGGCTGGCCCCTGTGGCTCGCCGAGACGGATTCGCCTCGATCGCGGACATGCTCGTCGAACTGCGCGCCCGGCGCGACGAGAAGCTGATCTGGGCTGTCGTCGAGGCGATGGCCTTCGGAGATACCGCCTTCTTCCGAGATGCGCCTGTGTTCGACCATCTCCGCGACCAGGTCCTGCCGGCGGCGATGCAGCGCCGGGAGGGTGGTGCGGTTCGCATCTGGAGCGCAGCCTGTGGTTCCGGCCAGGAAATTTACTCCCTGGCGATGATGGCCGCGGATCCTCCGGCCTCTGCGCCATCCGTGCGAATTGACCTCTACGGTTCGGATCTGAACGAACGGGCCTTGGAGAAGGCGCAAAGCGGCCTGTTCACCCAGTTCGAGGTGCAGCGGGGATTGCCGATCCGCAAGCTGGTTGAACATTTCGAGAAGCAGGACGACATGTGGGTCATATCGCCGCGCATCCGTCAGATGGTGCGCTGGCGACGGATCAATCTGGTGGGTGACCTGTCCCGACTTGGGCAGTTCGACCTGATTCTCTGCCGCTATGTGCTGAACTCGCTCGTTGAGCCGATGCAGGCCCGGGTGCTTCAGAGCATGGTGGGCGCGCTGACGCCCGGCGGCGTGCTGATGCTTAGTCCGGGAGATGAAGTCGCAGGCCTTCATTCAGCGTTGCGGCCGGCCGATGGCGTCCCTGGGTTGTTCGAGCGCGATCCGGCCTATTCCGCCGCGGCCTAGCTGTTCAAGCGGTCACGGTGTCGCTCTCCAACGCCAGCGCCGGCGAGGTCGGAGTCGGGAAGATCAGCCGCGCCGTGACGCCCCCGAGCTCATTGCGGACGATTTCGGTGCGACCGCGAAGCTGACGGGCGAAGGCGGTCATCAGTGTGCGTCCGACGCCGGGCGTATCGAGGGCGGCGGCGGTGGCGTCGCCGTCATCGGCGATGTCCAGAGTTGCTTCTTCACCCCTGACCGTAAACGTGACGCTGAGCGTGCCGCCGCGCCGGGAAAAGGCATGCTTGCGGGCGTTGGTGACGGCTTCGACGGCGAACAGGGCCAACGGGGCGAGGCGGTCAGGATCGATAACCAGGGCGTCGATCTTGAGCACGGTGCGCACCTGCGTCGCTTGCGTCGCATCCCCGGCGATCAGCTGCGCGGTCAGTTCCTCAATGAATGGGCGAAGGTCCACCCGCTTCAGGTCCGGACCCTGGTAGAGGGCCCGGTAAATCAGGGCCAGGGCGGTGATGCGCTGACGGGTGTCGCTCATGGCGGCCCGCGCCGCCGGGTCGCTGAGGGCGCGCTGCTGCATGTTGAGCAGACTGGAGATGATTTGCAGGTTGTTCTTCACCCTATGGTGGATCTCGCGCATCAGCGCATCCTTCTGGGCGAGATTGTCGCGTAGAGATTGGTCGCGGCCGACGATGCCGTCGGCCATGTCTTCCAGTGTCATCGCTAGAGCCCGGATCTCCGGGGGCATGTTTTCCGCCTCGACCGGGCGCACTGTGAAGCGCCCCTGGGCGTAGAGTTCCGCGATCCGCCGCAGATATTCGATCCAGCGCAGCACCACACGATCAGCCACCACGGCCACAGCCGCAAGCGCCAGGCCGAAGCTGAGCAATGGGAACACCAGACCCGTGAGCGGATTGAGCCGCGTCCAGGAGAAAACTCCCGGCGCGCGGGCCGACAGCACGACGAAGACCTCACGGTCGATCAGCGGCGCGGCCGAATATATCCGGGGCGCGCCGCTACGATCTGCGCTGGACCAAAGCACCTGGCCGCGCTTCGTGGCCTTGGCGAGCCAGTCGCCTTCCAATTGCGGAAACGCCTGCAGGTTCGTGAAGCTTATGAACCGGCCGGCGGGATCCACCAGAGCAACCTCCGCCCCGTAGGGCAGGTTCGGATCGGACAGGGGCGGCTGCAGAGTCGCAAGCGCGATCACCGCGACCAGGGCGCCATCAAAACGCGCTCCCGGATCCCGAGCGCCGACCGCCGCCAGCAATGCCGGCTCGCCGGCATAGCTGGCCCCCGGGTCGGTGGTCACCACCATGTCATCGCCGGCCGCCAGTCTCTGGAACCAGGCCCGCCCACCCCGTGTGGCATCGTTCGGCGTATCTTTGGCGGCGCAGGCCACCCGCCCGATGCGGTCAAAGCGGATAAGATTGATGTAGCCGGGGATGCGTTCCACGGCCTGGGCCAGCCGCTGTGCGCAGGATGCGCCGATCGCGCCTGGGGCGAGTGTTTCGAGGAGAATGTCCGCAGCCTCGAGCCGGGCTTGCGCGGTGGCGGCGGCGCGTTTTGCGGCGAGGCCCAGGCTTGAACGCCGCATCTCGGTTTCGCGGTGGAAGGCGACGGTCGACTGGATAGCGCCAAGGATGAGCACGGGCATCAGCGCCAGCGCCAGCGCCTTCATCAGCCGTGCCCGTATCGTAGGCGGCGCTACCTTGGGATCGCCGGTCATCCCACACCCTCAGCCGCGTTCAACGCGTTACGCCCAGCCGATCCGCCTCGGCCAGGATGGATCGCATGGCGTCTCCGGCCGGCTTGCCATCGCGGTGGTAGGCGCCGGCTTCCAGGGCGGCCTGCAACGCACGACGTGCGCGGCTGACCCGGCTCTTCACAGTGCCGACGGCGCAGTTGCAGATTTCGGCGGCTTCCTCGTAGGCGAAGCCGCCAGCGCCGACCAGGATCAGAGCCTCCCGCTGCTCGGCGGGCAGCATCGCCAAGCACAACCGCAATTCGTCGAGGGCCAGCGGCGCCTCCGGATTGTCCACCGCCAGTAGCGTGCGCTCGGCCGCGTCCTGGTCGAGCTGACCCTGTCGCCAGGACCGGCGCTTTTCGGAATAGAATTGATTGCGCAGGATCATGAAGGTCCACGCCTTCATGTTCGTGCCCATCTCGAAGGACGCCCGCGCGTCCCAGGCCCTGACCATGGCGTCCTGAGCCAGGTCATCCGCCGCGGTGGGATTTCCGCACAAGGCTCGAGCGAAAGCGCGCAACTGGGGAATCAGGCCCACAAGCTCGCGCTTGAAGTCTTCATCAACTGCGGCTGTGCGGGGCGGGGCGGTGTCCGCGGACGCCATCATCCCGCCTCCTCTCGTCGATTGTCGGCCCGACGAAGTATCTCGAGAAATTCCCCCGGTACGTCTTCGTTGACCACCTCGTCGAACAGCCGCCGCAGCCGCACGCCAATGGCCTGCTGGCGCAGTCGCGCTTCATCGAGGGCTGCGGTGGTTCCGCGGGCCTCGGCCGGTGCGGTTTCGCCGATCATATTTGCTTGACGCCGCTCTTTCAGGACCGACCCCCCTCTATTCGCCTATCTTGGCCAACGCATGATCCTGATCAAGGTTCCCGACCCATTCGGCATTAGGCGTAAAGTGAAGGCGCATAGGAACCAATTCCTTTTTGTCGCGTTTTCGCCCTTATGATGGCGTCTGTCGGGGGGACTATTCGCCTTCCGCGCACCGCCTCATGATCAGGAGGGGTTAACTTGAGTCTTCTCGCCAAATTTGCGCAGCACATTCCATATGTGCGCCGCTACGCTCGCGCCCTGACCGGCGATCAGACGACCGGTGACCAATATGTTCGGGTCACCTTGGAAACCCTTGCCGCTGGCGAAAAGGAACTCGAAGCGGAACTTACCCCGCGGGTCGCCCTCTATCATCTGTTTCATGCCATCTGGGGCAGTTCCGGCGAACGGCTGGAACGCACGGATGACGTTCAGGGCTTCGACGAACCAACCCGGAGGCTGATGCTGATTGCGCCGCGGTCGCGTCAGGCGTTCTTGCTGACGGCGCTCGAGGGCTTCACGACGAGCGAAGCGGCGCAAATTCTCGACACCGATTTTGAGGAGGTCGAGCAGTTGATCGCCTCTGCGCAGTCCGAAATCGACGCCGAACTGGCGACCGATGTGTTGATCATCGAGGACGAACCGGTCATCGCCACCGACATTGAGGCCCTGGTCTGGGAACTTGGTCACACCGTTGTCGACATCGCCGCGACACGCACCGAGGCGGTTGATGCCGTGGCGCGCAATGTGCCGGGTCTGGTCCTGGCGGATATCCAGCTTGCAGACGGATCGTCAGGCATTGATGCTGTGAAGGACATTCTTGCGCGCTTCGATGTGCCGGTGATCTTCATCACCGCATTCCCGGAGCGATTGCTCACCGGGGAGCGGCCGGAGCCCACCTTCCTGATCACCAAGCCCTTCCAGCCGGAAACCGTGAAGGCCGCGATCGGCCAGGCGCTGTTCTTCCATCCCAGGCGCAACAACCGTCAGGCGGCCTGAACTGCTCAGGCCGCAGGAACCACCCGGCGAATGAGGCGTTTTAAGTGGCCGGCTAAACCCTCAAAGCCATCTCCGCGCCGTTCACATCCTATGACACACGACTGGCGGGCCTTCTGGCCCGCCTTTTTTTCAGCGCCCCTCATCGCGGGCTGCCGTCTTCCCAAAAATAGCGGCCTGCGCGGGAGTCGTAGTAATAGTATCGACCGGCGCGTTCATCGTAATATTGGCGGTGGTTTGGCGTCGCGGCAGCAGCGCCGCAGCCGCCATCCTGCCGGCAACCCCTCACCGCGCCGGCCGCCCCGCCGATAGCCGCGCCGACCGCGGCAGCGGATCCGACCCGCACATCACCGGACACAGCGCCGATCGTCGCGCCGGCGAGCGCGCCGATGGCGGCGCCTCCGCCGACGTTGCGCTCCATGTTTCCTGTAGAGGTGCAGCCGGAAGCCAACGCGCCGATGCCTGCGAGTGCAATCCAGGTTCTGTGCATGATTCAATCCCAAAGACCCTGCGCGCGGCGTACGTCGCGCGGTCGATCAAACGTCCCGGCTGCAATATCGGCGGGGATCTGGGCCGAATTGGGGAGCGTTTCTTAACGCGGGCTTACTTTTTCGGGGTGGGCTTTGAGGCCAGAAATGCCCCAAGCGCCGTTGCGATCGCCTGTGGATTACGCACCGCGATCAGACCCATGATCGCAGCGCCGCCAAGCGCGATGAGCGGCTTTTCCCGGGCGAACTCCATGGCCCGCACGGCAAGGCTGTCGTCGCTGCGGCCCTTGCGCTGCGGCGGACGCGCGACAAGCATCAGGGAGAGCCCAGCGATGATCGAAAGCAGGGCGGCAAGCCCGCAGACGGCCGCGGCGGCGCCAGCCGGACCCAGCGGCCCGCGGAACAAGGCATAGACGGCGAAGGCCGCCGCGACGACGGCGACTCCTGCCGCGGCGGCGACCGCAGAGGCCGCCGCCACCAGATAAATAAATCTTCGCAGGATCAATTGCGCCGACCGGCCGCGAGCAAAAGACCGATCAGCACACCCACGCCGATCGCCGCGCCGGTTGCGGCGAGCGGCCGCTCGCGCACGCGTTCGGTCACATATCGCTGGGCCTCGTCGATGTGCTCGCCGGCGTTGTCGGCGTAGGTGCGGCTCTGGGCCCGCATCTGCTCAACGCCTTCCTGGACGACGGATTCGAACTTGCGCGCCGCCTCGGCGAAGCTCTTTTGCGCTTCCGCGGTCAGTTTCACGGCGGCGTCCGCAGCGGCGCGCGCTGCGGCCTTGGTTTCTTCGGCGAGGTCTGCGGCGTTTGCGGCCATGGGATTCTCCAGCGGTAGGTCGCCCGGTTCTGGGCTGTGAAGGCGTGCGCCTGCGTTCCGGACATGTAAGCGCAGTTCACGCCACTGCAACAGGACGACGTCCCGCCCGCGCTGCAAATTCGTCAATATCCTATCGACACTTCCTGTCGCTTAACGGAACTGGCGGTTCTATGCTCGCGTGATGACCTCCGAAGCCCAGCGCTTTGAACCGGATCGGGAGCGGCTAAGTCTGGCGCTCCAGGCCGCCGGTCTGGGCGAGTTTTACTGGGACTACGCCGCCGACATCATCGTCGTCAGCCCAAGAATGGGCCAGATCATGAATCTGCCGTCTGGCCGGCTGTCGGCGTTGCGGAGGATATTACCCGTCGGCGGGAGGAAGAGGAGCGCAGCGCCACTCTGATGGCCGAGCTGGATCACCGGGTGAAGAATGTGCTCGCGACCGTCCAGGTCCTATCCGCTCAGACCGCCAAGCGCACAACCTCGTTGGACACCTTCCTCCAAACCTTCACCGGCCGCCTGCGGGCGCTGACTTCGGCCCACGAACTACTGACTGCGGCCCGTTGGCGAGGCGCCTCCATCGAGAACCTGGCGGCGGCGGAACTCAGCGCGCTCGCGCCGGGCCAGGCGCGATGGGAAGGCCCGGAAACCTTCCTGACTCCTCGGGCGGCGAACGCCCTGGCGCTCGCCCTGCACGAGCTGGGCGCCAATGCGCTGAAGTTTGGCGCCCTTTCGGCGGACGCCGGGCGAGTCGAAGTCCGCTGGACGGCCCGGCCCGATGGGGGGTTCGAGTTGGTCTGGTCCGAAAGCGGCGGGCCGCGGGTGGCGCCGCCGACGCATCGCGGCTTTGGCGCGACTCTGCTGAGCCAGGTCACAGGCCGTGAGCTCAACGGCGATGTGGCGGCCGATTACCCGCCGTCCGGCGTTCAGGTGCGGCTGCGCGCCGGACGCGGTGCGGTTATCGAACGGCCCGAGAGCGCGCCGCAAACGCAACGGTTCCGAACGCCGGAAGTCCTGTCCGTTGGCGCGGCGGATCTGAAGGGCGCGCGGATTCTGATTGTCGAGGACGCGGTGCTGCTGGCGCTTGAGCTTGAGACCGGGCTCAGTGAGGCGGGCGCCAAGGTGATCGGGCCGGCCTATGAACTTGAGGAGGCCATGGCGCTGCTGTCACAACCCATCGACGCGGCGGTGCTTGACGCCAATTTGAATGGCCGCTTGGTGACCCCGGTGGCCGAGGCGCTGCGGGCCCGCGGCGTGCCCTTTGTCTTCGCCACCGGCTATGGCGAAACCGGCGGCGCGCCCACCGGCTTCGACGCCCCGATCATCCGCAAGCCCTACGACGTAAACCAGGTGGCCTCCGCCGTGGCGGAGCTGCTGAGGGCAGGATAGGGCGTCCCACTCAAACCACCCCCTTGGCGTGAAGCTCGGCGATCTTCTCCGGCCCGTAACCGGCCACATCCCGCAGCACCTCGTCGGTGTGCTGTCCCAGCGCCGGGCCGGGCCAGCGGACGCGGCCTGGGTTGGCCGAGAGCTTCGGGAACACGTTCTGCATCTTGATCGGGCCGAATACCGGGTGGTTGGTCTCAATGATTGACTGGCGGGCCTGGTATTGGGGGTCGGCCAGCATGTCGGGGGCGCTATAGATGCGCCCGCAAGGCACGCCCTCGGCCTCCAAACGGACCAGCAAGTCGCTTAGCTTCTGGGTTGCGGTCCAGGCGCCGATCAGGTCGTCCAGTTCGATCTGGTTGACGCCCCGCGCGGCGTGATCGGCATATCTGGGATCATCCTTCAGCTCCGGCCTGCCCATCACTTGGCACAGGCGTGCGAACACGTTGTCGCCATTGCCGCCGATCAGGATCATCTCGCCATCGGCGCAGGGGTAGGCTGAAGATGGCGCGATGCCGGGCAGGATCGCGCCGGAGCGTTCGCGCACATAGCCGGTGATATCGTACTCGGTGACCAGATTCTCCATCACCGCCAGCACGCTTTCGTAGAGGGCGGTGTCGATCATCTGACCGCGGCCAGTGGTCTCGCGCACATGCATCGCCATCAGAATGCCCATCACCGCATGCATGGCGGACAGTGTGTCGCCGATGGAGATACCGGCCCTCGCCGGCGGTCGGTCCGGCTCGCCGATCACATAGCGCAGGCCCCCGAAGGCCTCCCCGATCAGGCCATAGCCGGCGCGGCCCGCCAGCGGCCCGGTCTGGCCATAGCCGGTGACCCTGGCCATGATCAGGCGCGGATTGTCCTGCGACAGCCGCTCCCAACCCAGGCCCCACTTCTCCAGCCCGCCGACCCGGAAGTTCTCCACGACGATATCGGCCTTGCCGATCAGGGTGCGCGCCAGGTCCTGGCCTTCGGCGGTTCGAAGATCGACCCCCACCGACTTCTTGTTTCGCCCGATCACCGGCCACCAAGGCGACAGGCCCTTTGGCAGGCTGCGGCCCCATTGACGCATGGGATCGCCGGTCTTGGGATCCTCGAGCTTGATCACCTCGGCGCCGAAGTCGCCCAGGATCTGGCCGCAGAAGGGTCCTGCGATCAGGGTGCCCATCTCGATCACACGCAGGCCGGCCAGCGGTCCGTCTGGAGTCGTATCGGCCATCAGGTTTCTCCACATTCAGGGCGCGTTAGGAGCCGGGTGCGCGACGTGTTGTCAATGCCGCCTAGCCCTTCACTCGCACCCTTGCGTGCGCGCGTCGGCCCTGTCCGTCCACAACGCTCAGCCGATAGAACCCCGGCGTCGCAGGCCGCCAGACAATCCTTCCGCTCACCGGGTCAGGGGGCAGGGGAATCCCGGCCACATACCAGGACAGGCTCTCGCCGCCAGCGGCCAGGACCAGGCCGCGGGAGGTGGGACCGAAGGCTTCGACCTGCACCGTCGCCCCATCTGGCGGGAAAATCAGCCGCGGCCCCTCGCCGGCCTGCTCCAGTCTGGCCAGCGCCGCCGGAGCCGACTTTGGAGCCAGCGGTCGAGGTGCGGCCGCTGGCGCGTCGATCAGGTCGGCCGCGTCGAACAGCAGCGGCAGCGCCGCATTTCGTCCGGTAAGTCCGCCCCGCGCGCCGCCGTCCGCCCGACCGGTCCAGACGATCACCACATAGCGACCCACCACGCCGGCGGCCACCGCGTCGCGGAACCCGTAGGAAGTGCCGGTCTTGTAGGCCATCATCGGCCGCCCCTTGACCAGCGCGGCCGCGGTGACGCCGGCCGGAGGCGGCGTTTCCCTCAGTATGTCCATCACCTGGCCGGCGGCCTCGGGCCGCACCAACCGTCTGCCTCGATCACGGCGCCGGGCCTGGGCGTCGGCCTCGGTCCAGGCCAGCGGCTTGGCGAGCCCTCCATCCCCCAGGGCGGCGTATAGCACGGCCAGATCGCGCAGAGTGACGCCTACGCCACCCAACGCAATGGCGAGGCCGGGGGCGCGGGTGTCAGCCCGGGGGCGCAGCAGGGTGACGCCGGCGGAAGCGATCCGCGCCTCAAAGGCGGCGGGTCCCAGCCGGTCCAGGGTTTCCACGGCCGGAACATTGAGGGAGTGGGTCAGGGCTTCTCGGGCGGTGACCTTGTCATGGAAGACCCGGTCGAAATTCTCCGGCTGATAGTCCGCATAGCGGGTGCGTGCATCGCGCATTTCGGTGTCAGGGGCGGCCAGGCCGTCATCGAAGGCGAATGCGTAGATGAACGGCTTCAGCGCCGAGCCCGGCGAGCGAGGGGCGCCGGTCATGTCGACCCAGCCGCCGGGCCGATCCAGTCCCGCAGAGCCGACGGCGGCGCGCACGGCGCGACCCTCGATCTCCACGACGAGGGCCGCCGCCGTGGCGGAGGGCCCCTGCGCCAGTGCTGCCGCGCGAGCCAGAGGCTCCAGGCGCGCCTGTAGGTCCGCGTCGATTGTCGAGATCACCGAAGCCTGGGCGGCGGGCGCGGTGCGGGCCAGTTCACCGGCGGCGTGCCACGCCAGCGCCGGGAATGGCGCGCGGATGGGCAGGGGCTCGCCCTCCGCCTCGGCGGCGGCGGCCTCGGTGATCGCGCCGGCCCGGATCAGCTTGTCCAGCACGGCCCGACGCGCGGCGCGTGCGGCTTCCGGTCGGCGGTCCGGTCGGCGCGCCTCCGGCGACTGCGGGAGCGCGATCAACAGCGCCTGCTCGCCGGCGGTCAGGCTTTCCGGCTCATGGCCGAAATAGGACAGGCTGGCCGCTCGGACCCCTTCCAGATTGCCGCCGTAGGGAGCCAGCGTCAGGTAAAGCGCCAAGATCTCGCGCTTGGAGAACCGGGCCTCGATCTGGACCGCGCGGACCATCTCCACCAGCTTCGAAGCCAGGTTGCGGGGTCTCGGCTCCAGCAGCCTTGCGGTCTGCATGGACAGGGTCGACGCGCCGGAGGTGATCCGCCCGCGCACCGCCGCAGACCCTGCAGCCCTCAGCACGGCGAGGGGATCGACACCGGGATGGATCCAGAACCGCGCATCTTCAACCCCGATGAGGCGATTCAGGAAGGTGCGGTCCGTGCGGGTCAGGTCCGCCCGTATGCGCCAGCGCCCGTTCTCCACCGGAAGGGCCCGCAGCCATGCGCCGCGTCTGTCCAAGGCGACCGGTGAAGATCGCTCGGCCCTGGCGAGATCCGGCGGAAACAGGACGTCCAGTCCGCCAACGATGGTCTCGGCCGCAAGCAACGCAATGAGGCCGCGAACGATGCGGCGCACCCGCGCATTCGTCCGGCTCGCCGCCGGGGCCGTCCCGCGCGCGCGGGGCGGGGCGGGCGGCCAGGTCCAGCCCATCACCCGCCTGGCGCGATGGCGGTCCGGGTCGCGGCTGTACGGGCGCTGATGCTTGGTCGGTACATGTCGCGCGCCTGTACGCCGGGCAGCAGGTAGTCGCCGGGGGTTACAGCGCGGGCCACATATGCGAAGGCGAAGGCTTCGCGACCGGGCAGGTCGACGGCGGCGATGTATCGGTCGTCGCGACTTTCCTGGACATCGGCTTCTGACAGTTTGCCCAGGAATTTGAACGGCCCGCTCTGCGCGTCGTCCGGCCCCAGAACTGTTTCGATCTCGAAGCCCGCGGGCAGCGGATCATCCACCACCAGCGACGTGGCGCGCGCCTGGCCGGAGCGGCCGGAGATCAGGACGATCACCCGGTCGCCCTGCCGCAGGCCGGCCGGATCAACGCCGCCGCCAGTGAAGCTCATCAGACGCTTCTCAACCGTGATGCCGCTGGCCTGTGCGCCGGGCGCCGCCACCGGCGTCCCCGAAACCGTCACCGTGCGCCAGAGCGCGCCGGTCCCGGCGTTGACGAACCGGGCGTCGGCTAGCCGGCCCACGGCCCAGCGCCGCGCGCCACCCGCGGCGTTGAGCAGGTTCGCGCCCGACGCCTCGATGCGCATCGGACCGGCGGCCTTGAACATGAAGTGCGCCGCTTGCATCAGCCGAGCCGATTCCTGGGTGTTCAGGGCGTCCGGATCCTTGACCGCGTTCTCAAGGCGCTTCTGGAGATCGCGGGCGAGATCGACCTCTCCGGCCTCATAGGCGAGGGAGATCAGGCCGGCCAGGTCCCGCAAGGGACTTTGATACCAGTCGCTCTCCTCACGGTAGCCCAGTGCGCGAACCGCCTGGCGCAGCGCCGATCTGGCCCTGGCCCTGTCCCCCATCAGCGCCAGTCCCGCGCCCACATGGCCCATGGCCAGCGGCGAGGCCTCGCTCTTCATCTGCACGTCGTGCCACCAGCGCAGGCGCGCCAGGTCTCCTCGGCCGGACTTGGCCAGCACATAGAGCGCATAGGCTGAGGCGCGGCTTCGCAGCGTTGCGGTGGCCTTCTCGCTGGCCGCTTTCGAGCCGGCCCACCATTCGGGATATTCGGTCCGGTAGGAAACCGACGCCCAGCCGTCTGGTCGAGAGAGTTGGCGCATGGCCGCCAACGCCTTGTCGACGGCGGCCTGCGGTACGGCCACGCCGGCCTTCTGGGCCTCGATCAGGAAGTCGGTGGCGTAGGCGCCCAGCCATGCGTCAGCCTCTCCGTCGCCGACCCGCCAAAGTCCGAAGGCCCCGTCCAGGGTCTGGCGATCCAGCAACCGACCCACCGCGGCGCTCAGACCCGCGGTCGGTTGCGGCTTGGTCTTCGGATCGGCGGCGACCTCGGCGGCGTAGAGCAGCGGATAAGCGCCGGAGACCAGTTGTTCGGTGCAGCCGTAGGGGTAGCGGTTGAGCGTCTGCGCCAGCGGCGCGGGGTCGAACCCGCGGAACGGCGAGTAACTTACCTGCATCTGCACGTCGCCGGCGGCCAGGCCGGCCAGCAGGGCAGGCGCCGGCGTGAACGCCTGGCCTGGTTGCTGGGCCTCGATGGTGGTGCGGGTGATGCCGCCCCAGCCCAGACGAGTCTGCAGGGGATAGTCCCGTCCGGTTGTAAAGCCCGGCCCGGAGACTTTGAAGCCAACCTTGCCGATTCCTGAGCGGTTCGGCGCGTCGAAGGCGATGCGCTCGGCGATCCGCTGGCCGAGCGCAAGCTGGAACGCCTTCTTGAAGGCGCTCAATATGCCGCCCTGCGAGGAAAGCTCCGCCACATACTGGCCGGCCTTGCCCTCCAGGTTATGCAGTTCCAGGGTGGCGAAGGATTTGTCGCCCGGCGCCAGGAACCGCGGCAGGTTCAGGTCCGCCACCACCGCTTCGCGCACCGTCAACGGCTTGGAGCCCGAGCCCACGGCGTCGTCGGTCCAGGCCACCGCCATCAACCGCAGTTCGCCGTTGAAATCCGCCGCCGGAAGCTTGATCGTCGCATGGCCGCCCGGACCGGTCTCCACGACCCCGGACCAAAGCGCAATGGTGCGGATCGGCGTCACCGTCAGCCCCTCGCCGCCGACCTCGTCGGCGCCGAAGTTGACATTGGCCGGCGCGCCCAGGTTCGGGTCCAGAAGGCGCCCGTAGTCGTCGCGGTAATCCACGGCGAGCGCACGCTTGCCGAAGTACCAACCGGCGGGATCGGGCGTAGCGAACTTGGTCAGCCGCAGCACGCCTTCGTCCACGGCGGCCAGCGTGACCCGCGCCCGCCCGGCGAAGCCGGTTCCCTTGATAGTGAGCGGCACCTCCAGCGGCGCCTTGGCGTCGATCTTGGCAGGTGTGGCGATTTCCACCGTCAGCTTGCGGTTCTTAGGATCGAGAGGGACATAGATCAGTCCCAGCGCCCGCCGTGGTTTGGGCGCCGCCACCGGATCGCGGGGCTGCACGACGCTGACCAGCACATAGGCCCCGCCGCCCCAGGCCGCGTCGGACTTCAGCCGCACTGTGGTCCCGTTGGGTCCGACGGAAACATTCTTCAGGTCGACCAGCCGATCGGTGGCCACCGCCACCTGCGCTTCGCCGGCATAGGGCGGTTTCAGCGTGATCTCGATCATGTCGCCCTGCGCGTAGGCCTTGGTCCCGGCGCTGACCCGCACGAAGTCGGGCGCTTCCACGTCACTGGCCGCTGCGCCCCAGCCGGAAGCGAAGCGCACGACAGTCTTCGCACCCGAGGGTCCCGCCAGTTCCAGCCGATAGTCGCCCCAGCCTAGACGCTTGGCGATGCGGGCCGCCTCGCCGACGCCCACGTTGAGGTTGCCCCGGGCCACCGCGACGTCGCGGCTGGTTCGGCGCCATTGCCAGCGCCCGTCCTGTTGGAACCAGTCATAGTCCCAATTTTCGGCGATCAGCGTGTAGGCAACACCCGAAGCCGTGATCCGCCTTCCCGCCGCGTCGGCGGCGATGACATCCAGGTTCATCAGCGGGTCGCGCCCTCCCGCCGCGTCGGCCTGGTCGATCTTGACGCAAGGTAGACGGGCTTGGTGCGCACCTTCAGGTTCAGGCCTTCGCGCACCGGCCGGCCGCCGGGTTCGAACACCGAGGTCGTCACATCGGCTTCCAGCGGTTGGGCGGTGTCGCCCGCCTCGGCGGTCGAGAGTGCGATGATCGCGTGGCCCTCGCCGTCGGTGACCGTCGAACCCAGCTCCAGGAACTTCTCCTCAAAGGCCTCGCGCTGGTCGCCCCACTTGTAGTCCTTGAACTGGGGGAAGGGATCGGGATCGGCGCGCAGCCGCGCCTCGCCCTGGGTCTGCAGACCCGCGCCGGCTGCGCCATAGAGGAACCGCGCGGAGATATCGATGGTGCGGGCTTCGCCGGCTCCAACAGGCGCCGCCTCCTGTCCGGTGGCGGTCACCGCCAGCCGTTGCGGCGCGAAGTCCTCCACCGAAAATGACATTTCACCCGCCGAGCCGTCCAGGCCGTCGATTTCCAGCACCGCCTTCCAGCGCCCCCGCGGCGCGCCCTTGGGCAGGTCAACGTCGACGACCACCGAGCCGGTGGGCGTCTTGTCGAAGCCTATGCGCTTGAATTCCACGCCAGAGGGGCGGCGGATGACCACGGCGCCCTTACGGTCCTTGATCGCGCGGGCCTCATGGTCTCGCAGCAGGACGTTGAGGTGGGCGGTCTCGCCGGGCCGGAAGATGCCCCGGTCGGCATAAAGATAGCCGTCGACCACGCTGGACGCCTTGCGGCCCGAAGTTTCTTCGTCGCCCCCGCCGGCGGCGCGGCCGCCAACGCCCTGCTTTGACAGGTCCACCGGCGCGCGATCGAGGTCGAGCACCGCCAGATCGCCCTGGGGGCCGTAGGCCATCACCATACGTGCGTCCTCGGCGCCTTCGCCGTCGAGCAGCGGGCGGTCGAAGCGCACCCGGCCGGCGGAATCGGTCTTTCCCTCGGCCAGGGTCTCACCATTTCGCGCCAGCAGCGCCACGCGTAGTCCGCCGAGGGTCTTGGCGCTCTGCAGCGACCGCGCCACCACGTCCAGCGCCTGCGAGCCCTCATAGGCCGACAAGGCCATGTCGGTGAACACCACCCAACGCCGCGCCTGGGCCGGCAGGTTGTTGTCGTCGTCGTCCGAATTGTCCTTGGGGCCGCGTGCGGAGGCGTCGACCGCCTTGATCACATAGGCGCCGGGCTGCATCTCCTTCAGCACCGCGCCCAGGGGAAACACGGTGGTGACACGCTCGCCAGCTTCGCCCTTGACCGTCACTTCGCCCTTCCAGACCCGTCGGCCCTCGCCGTCCTCGCTGTCGTCGCCGTAGTCGGAGGGGTAGTCGCCCTGCGCGGTCGGTTCCGGCGCGCTGATCGACTTTCGCACCAGGTTGCGGTCAACCACCCGCCAGACCTCGATGGACAGGCGCGAGACGTTGACGGTTTCCACGCCGATCCCGTCGGAATCCTCACGGGGCAGGATCACCCCCTCGCCGGCGAAGCCGACGTAAGGCGGCTTTTCGCCGAATGTGAAGTCGACGTCGGCGTTGGCGTCCAGGGTCTCGCCGGTCTTCGCCGGCAGACCCTTGAGCAGGGTGATGCGCCGGTCAGCGAATCCGACCCCGCCCACGCACAGCTCGCCGTCCTTGACGGAAACCGCCGGCGTGCTCGCCAGCTCGGGCGAGACCAGCACGAAGTCGGCGTAGGACTTCGCCGGGTCGAGGGGCTTGGAAAGCTCAATGCAGGCCTGTGGCTCCGGCCGTGAGGTGTCGATCCGCGAACGCCAGACCGCAAACCCGTCTGGCCGGGCGGGTCCGCGCCGCGGGGCGTTGGCCGACCGCGGCTTGCCGAACAGGCTCCAGCCATTGGCGCCATTGTGCGCTGACGACGACGCGGCGCCCTCGACCGCCGCCCTGGGTCGCAGGAACGACAGGCCGTCCGTGGTCTTTGCGGTGAGAAAACCGCCGCCGAAGGCCGCCGCGATCACTGCGATGGCCAGGGCGGGACCGGTTCTCCCGGATGCCATCTGACCGAACCAGGACGGCTTGGGCGAGCTTGAGGCGGGCGTTTCGTTCGTGGTCATGGGGAGTCACCTGCTTCACCGGGATGGGACGATAAAGCGCCCGTCCGGTCAATCGTCCCGACAGCGCTTGACCCGACGTTCAGCAGCGGTATCAGCCGATAGATCGGGATGTGATGCATGGGGTCCGCTGCATGAGGTATTTGCTGCCCGCCTTCGCCGCCGTAGTCGTCGCGACCGCCGCCGCCGCTGAGCCAAAGGCGCCCGATGCTGTTGAGGCCAAGGCCTTTGTGGAAAAGGCCGAAGCGGAACTGGCGGCCTTCAACGAATATGCGGCGCGGGTTTCCTGGGTCCGGGCCACCTACATCATCGACGACACCCTTTGGTTGGACGCCCGCGCTCAGGCCGAACAGACGGCCATGGCCACGCGCTACGCCAAGGCGGCCGCGCGTTTCGACGGTGTGGCGGTCGATCCCACCACCGCGCGCAAGCTCAATCTTCTCAAGCTCTACCTCAACCTGCCGGCGGCGGATCGGCCGGGCGCCGCCGAAGAGATGGCCGGTCTGGACTCGCGTCTGAACGCCGCCTACGCCACCGCCAAGTTCGCCTACGGCGGCAAGACGCTCACCCTCGACGACGCCGCGGACGTGATGACTGCTTCCCGTGACCCGGCCGAACTCAGGGCTGTTTGGGAAGGCTGGCACGCCACCGCCAAACCGATGCAATCCGACTACGCGCGCCTGGTGGCTCTCGCCAATGAGGGCGCGCAAGGCTTGGGCCACAAGGACGCTGGCGAGCTCTGGCGGTCGAACTACGACATGCCGCCGGCGGCCTTCGCCGCCGAAACCGAACGCATGTGGGGCCAGATCGAACCCTTCTACCGACGGCTTCACTGTTACGTGCGGGCGCGGCTGAACGACCACTACGGCGATGCGGTTCAGCCGCGCACCGGGCCGATCCGTGCGGATCTGCTGGGGAATATGTGGGCTCAGCAATGGGGCGGGATCTATGACGTCGTGGCGCCGAGTTCCATCAAGTCCAGCTACAAGCTCGACGACGTCCTGAAGCAGGCCGGCTATACGCCGGAAAAAATGGTCCGCACTGGCGAGGCTTTCTATTCATCCCTGGGCTTTGCGCCGCTGCCCCAGACCTTCTGGGAGCGTTCCATGCTCACCCGGCCGCGTGACCGCGAAGTGGTTTGCCACGCCTCGGCCTGGGACGTGAACGACCGCGACGATCTGCGCATTAAGGCCTGCCTCAAGGTCAATGGCGAGGACTTCGACACCGTCCACCATGAGCTCGGTCACAACTACTACCAGCGCGCATATGCCGATCAGCCCTATCTGTTCAAAGGCGGGGCGAACGACGGGTTCCATGAGGCGATCGGCGACCTGGCGGGCCTTTCAGCCCAGACGCCCACCTACCTGCAGCAGATCGGCCTCATAAACGCGGTTCCCGGCGTCGATGAAGACATCCCCTTCCTGCTGAAGATGGCCCTGGACAAGGTGGCGTTCCTGCCCTTCGGCCTGCTGATCGACAAATGGCGATGGCAGGTGTTTTCCGGGGAGGTCCAGCCTTCCGACTACAATGCAGCCTGGTGGAGATTGCGCACCCGCTACCAGGGCGTCGCGCCGCCCGGCCCCCGCCCGGCGGACGCCTTCGATCCCGGCGCGAAGTACCACATCGCCGCCAGTGTGCCCTACATGCGCTACTTCCTGGCCTTCAACTATGAGTTCCAGTTCCACCGCGCCGCCTGCCGTCAGGCGGGTTGGAAGGGGCCGCTGCACCGCTGTTCCCTGTACGGCCAGAAGCAGGTTGGCGCGCGGTTGAACGCCATGCTGGCAATGGGCCAGTCCCGTCCCTGGCCAGAGGCCATGGCCGCGTTCAGCGGTGAAACCCATGGGGACGCCGCAGGCCTGATCGAATACTTCCGGCCGTTGGACCGTTGGCTGTCCGCCCAGATCAAGAGCGAAAAGTGCGGGTGGTGAACGGATGTTAATAACTATATTTAAAGGGGAATTAAACCAGGCGCCCTAGAGATCGCGGCGATAGACCGTGAAGAAGGGGCTTAACGTGTCGAGACACCGTTCCTGGCCTGGGCGCATTCAGAGCTTGCTGCCCTGGGCGAAAAAATTCGCGATCGCCGGCGCCAAGGACGAGCGCGGCATGGCGGCTGTGATGTTCGCCCTGTCGCTGGTGGTGATCCTGCCCCTCACCCTCGGTCTGTTCGACGTCTACACCAATCACGAGCAGAGGGCCGCGGCCCAGGACGCCCTCGATGCGGCCGCCCTCTATGCGGCGCGGACGACCTACAATACATCGGCGGAGATCGATCAGGTGGGCGACGCGGCGCTGAGCGCCAACCTGAAGCTGCTCCGCGGCGCCACCCTGGTGTCTTCGGACTTCGCCCTCACAGACAACAACACCCACGTTACCGCCACGGCGACGATTCAGTCGCTATCGCTGGCGCCCTCGATCTGGGCCAATCCGGCCATCGTTGTGTCCAGCGATGTCATTCGCAATTCCAAGAACCTTGAGGTGGCGCTGGTTCTCGACGTCACCAAGTCGATGGACACCAACAACAAGATCGGCGACCTGCGGACGGCCGCCCAGCAGCTCGTTGACCTGGTGGTCAAGGACCAGCAGACGCCGTTTTATTCCAAGGTCGCCGTCGTGCCCTGGTCAAACGGTGTCAATGCGGGCGCCTATGCTGACCAGGTCCGTGGGGCCCCGACCGCGGCCAAGACCATCACGGCCGCCTCCTGGGCGACGGGGACGGCCAAGACCATTACAGGCGCCACCAAGGCCAATCCGGTAGTGATCACCTCCAACGCCCATGGCTTCGCCAATGGCGACAAGGTGTTCATAAAGGGCGTCAACGGCATGACGCAGTTGAACAACAAAGTTTACACGGTGGCCGGAAAGACCACCAATACCTTCCAGCTTTCCGGGGTGAATGGCAGTTCATACAGCAACTACAGCGCCCCAAACGTCGGCACGGTGACAAAGTGCCAGGTGGCCACATGTTCTCTGGTGGTGACTTCCGCGGCCCACGGTTTCGCTAATGGAACCTACGTCGTCGTGAGCAGCCTGGGCGGGATCACCACCGCCTATAGTTCCAGTGGGGGGTCGAGCCACAACGTCAACGACTACGTGTATACGGTTGCTGACAGTACGACGAATTCCTTTTCCCTCACCGAGGCGGTGGGCGCTTCGGGGACCTATACCTCCGGCGGTTCGGCTTCCTGCACCAACTACGGGTGCAAATACTACCGCTACACCAACGTTTCCGGCGGTATCAAGGCGCTCCAGACGACAAACTGCGTCAGCGAGCGTACGGGAACCGAAGCCTATACTGATGCCGCCCCGAGCACAGCCTTCGTCGGTTTCAACTACCCGGCGGAGATTGCGGTGGCACCATACTCGCTCAGTTCGTCGTTCCCTTGCGTGACCAATGAAATCGTTCCCCTGTCCACCGACAAGAACGCCCTTAAGACGATGATCGGAACGTTGACGGCGGCCGGCACCACCGCCGGTCACGTGGGCGTCGCCTGGGGTTGGTATATGGTTTCGCCCAACTGGTCGTACCTGTTCCCTAGCGGCCGCGGGGGCGCATCCTATACCCAGGCCAACACCCTCAAGGCGGTGGTGCTGATGACCGACGGCGCGCTCAACACCGCGTTCTGCAACGGCGTCAGCGCCAACACCTCCACCTACGGCGGTGATGACCGCATCAATTGCGCCCCCACCAACGGCGCAACGCTCGACCAGTCACTGGCGCTCTGCCAAGCCATGAAGGACGCCAAAATCGTTGTCTACACGGTGGGCTTTGACATCACTGGCGACACCACGGCCGAGACGCTGATGACCCAGTGCGCGACCGACGCCAATCACAAGTATCTTCCCACCTCCGGCTCCGATCTGTCCGCCGCCTTCAAGGCGATCGGCGCCGACCTGAACTCGCTACGAATATCGCACTAGGGACTGACCGCTCAGATCAGCTTGATCTGCGCCAGGCGTTCGCGGAGGTAGTCGTCGGCGGTGATCGGCGCGGGGTAGCGGTCGGGATGGTCCGCACCCACGCAAGCCGGCAGGGTGCGGATCAGGTAATCGGGGTTGAAGTGCAGGAAGAACGGCGTGGAATAGCGTGAAACGCCGCGCCGCTCTGGCGGCGGATTGACCACCCGGTGCGTGGTGGACGGCAGGCGATGGTTGGTCAGGCGCTGCAGCATGTCGCCGATGTTGCAGACCAGCGCCCCCGGCGGCGGGTTGATGGCCAGCCAGTCGCCGTCGCGGTCGAGCACCTCCAGCCCCGCCTCTTCCGCGCCCAGCAACAGGGTGATGACATTGATGTCCTCATGGGCGCCGGCGCGGATATGCGGCCCGTCAAAGTCCGCCGGAGGGTACTTCAGCAGCCGCAGGATAGAATTGCCGTCAGCCACCGTGGCTTCGAAAAAGCGCCGATCCAGGCCCAGGTAAGTCGCGATCGCCTCCAGCAATCGCCGGCCCAGGTCATCCAGCGCGGCGTAGAGCCACTGCAGGCGCTCCCGGAAGCCCTCGACCTCGCTGGGCCAGACGTTGGGCGGCATCTCGGCGGCGTAACGATGGCCCGGCGGCAGATCCCGGCCCACGTGCCAGAACTCCTTCAGGTCGTGGTGGGCCGCGCCCTTGGCGGTCTCGATCCCGAACGGCGTATAGCCCCGCTGGCCGCCGACGCCGGTGACATAGGCCCGCTTCGCCGACTCAGGCAGGGCGAAGAAGGCGCGTGTCGCCTCAAGCGCGGCATTGAGTCGGACTGGGTCCAGGTCGTGATCAGCCACCACGGCGAACCCGTAGCGTTCGAACGATCTGCCCAGGTCGCGGGTGAAGCCCGCAAAATCGGCGCCGAACGCCTGGAAAGAGACCGGTTGAATCGACGTTGCGTCCATGACGAAGGATTTTAGCCGGCTCCGCTTGCAAAGTCCGCCCCCGTAAGTAACTCACGCCCATGGCCAGCAAAATCGCAACCAATGCCGCCGAAGCCCTGGATGGGCTGCTGTTCGACGGCATGACCATCATGTCCGGCGGCTTCGGTCTCTGCGGCATTCCCGAGAACCTGATCGCGGCGCTCCGCGAACATGGGGTCAAGGACCTGACGGTGATTTCAAACAACGCCGGCGTCGACGGTTTCGGCCTGGGCGTGCTGCTGGAGACCGGTCAGATACGCAAGATGATCGCCTCCTATGTGGGGGAGAACAAACTGTTCGAGCAGCTTTACCTCTCCGGTCGCCTGGAACTTGAATTCAACCCCCAGGGCACCCTGGCCGAGCGCATCCGCGCCGGCGGCGCCGGCGTCGCGGCCTTCTACACCCGCACAGGCGTCGGCACCCCGGTGGCGGAGGGCAAGGAGGTGCGTGACTTCGATGGCGAACTCTATGTCATGGAACGGGGGCTCACCGCCGACCTCGCCCTCGTAAAGGCGCATACGGCGGACGCGGCCGGCAACCTTGTCTATCGAAAGACTGCGCGGAACTTCAATCCGATGATGGCGACAGCGGGCCGCAAGACCGTCGCGGAGGTCGAGGTGCTGGTGGAAACCGGCGCCCTGGACCACGATCACATCCACACGCCGGGCATCTATGTGGACCGCCTGTTCAAGGGCGTATCCTTTGAGAAGCGCATCGAGCAGCTCACCACCCGCAAACGCGAGAACGCCTGATGGCCTGGACCCGCGATCAGATGGCCGCCCGCGCGGCCCGGGAACTCAAGGACGGGTTCTACGTAAACCTGGGCATCGGCATTCCGACCCTGGTGGCCAATCATATCCCCGCCGGCATGGACGTGACCCTGCAGAGTGAGAACGGCATGCTGGGCATGGGTCCATTTCCCTTTGAGGGTGAGGCCGACCCGGACCTGATCAACGCCGGCAAGCAGACCATCACCGAACTTTCCGCCTCGTCCTATTTCTCCTCGGCTGACTCCTTCGCCATGATCCGCGGCGGCCATATCGCGCTGTCCATCCTGGGCGGGTTGCAGGTGGGCCAGAACGGCGACCTCGCCAACTGGATGGTGCCGGGCAAGATGGTCAAGGGCATGGGCGGCGCCATGGACCTGGTGGCCGGCGTAGGGCGCGTGGTGGTGGCCATGGACCATGTGGAGAAAACCGGCGCGCCTAAATTCCTGCCCGCGTGCAGCCTGCCCCTCACCGGCCGTGGCGTTGTGGACCTGCTGATTACCGACCTGGCGGTGTTCGACGTGAACCGCGGCAAGTCGCCGGTGCGGCTGCTGGAACTCGCGCCTGACGTGACTCTGGACGAGGTGCGGGCCAAGACCAGCGCGGCCTTCGAGGCCGGTTAGGGGGTCAGCCTTTGTTGGGCGCGGTCTTGCCGTGCGCGCGGCCCTGATCATCCGCCTCGCGTTTGGCGGCCTGACGCTCACCTTTCCAGAAGGCGCGCTTAGTGCGGCGCAGGTGCTTCCACCATTCGCCCGCGCGAGTCAGCATGCCTTTTTTCACGGTCGCCATGCCCGGAAAGTAGGGCGATCTCGCCCGCTGCGCCATCTCTTCGCATCCGCTGCATCCGCACGCGCCCGCGAGCCGTAATGGCTTTAGTCTGCCAATCGCCATCCAAGGAACCGCCAGATGAACAAGCCGCGCCTCGCCGCACTGACCGCCGTCCTGGCTCTTGCGACCACCGCGTCCGCGGGTCCCGCCCTGAAGACCGCGATCTTCGCCGGCGGCTGCTTCTGGTCAGCTGAACACGACGTCGAACATCTGCCCGGCGTGACGGATGTGGTGGTGGGCTTTGCCGGCGGGGACAAGACCAGTCCGAGCTACCGCGATCACGAAGGTCACCTGGAGGCGATCAAGGTCACCTATGATCCGGCCAAGACCAGCTACGGCCGGCTGGTGGCCGGCTTCTTCCGCCACATCGATCCCACCGACCCGAACGGTCAGATCTGCGACCAGGGCCCCAGCTACCGGACCGCGGTGTTTGTCGCCGATGCGTCGGAACGCGCCGCGGCCGAGGCGGTGAAGGCGAGCGTCGCCGCCACCTTGGGCAAACCGGTGGCGACCGCCATCCTGCCCGCCGCCCGGTTCTGGCCGGCGGAGGCCTATCATCAGGACTACGCCCGCCGGAACCCTGGCGACTACGCCGCCTACCGCCGCGGCTGCGGTCGCGATGCGGCGATCAGCGCGGTGTGGCGGGGCCACTGACCCGGGCGCGGGGGGCGAAGGCCTCGCCGATGAAAAGTTCGGCGCGGCGGCGGCGCTTCTCGTCAAGCCGCACGCTGACGATCTCGCGGCCGCTGACCTTGGTGAAGTCGGCCGCCATGCGGTCGCGATAGGTCTGCTCGAGGGCGACGGCCAGCACCCGGCCACCCAGGCTGCGGGTCAGCGGCGCGGTGGTCTCGGCCTGATTCTGGGGCGACTCTTCCAGTAGCCAGATCCGCAGCGGGACCGCGCCGGGCGTCCCCAGCGCATCGCGCCCATAATAGGCCAGGGCGTTGTAGAGGAAGCGGTTATTCACCGCGATGGCCGTGAGGCCGGGTTCGGCCGCCGCTCTCTTGAGCACGATGTCGGTCAGCTCGGACCAGCCCTTGGCGCGTTTGAAACTGTTGGACATCCCCATGGCCTCGGCGGTTGGGGGCAAGGCCACCCACACCAGGAACAGCGCCGCCAACAGCCCCTGCAGGATCACCGCCGCAGCCATCCACCGCCGCGCCCCCCAACGGATCAGCCAGCGCCCACCAGCACTGCGCCCGGCAGATAGGCCGCGCCGGACCAGTTGGCGTTGGCCCGGCTGATAAAGGCCTGTCCGCTGACCATCAGCAGCGGCGGCAAGGTGAAGCACAGCAGCATCACATCGGCTTGCGCCAGCCGCCGCCGCGCCGCCAGGAACGCGCTGCCGCCCAGCAGCACGGCGAACGGAATCGGGCCGAACACGCCGAACTGTGAGGCGAAGAAGTCCCAAAGCTCAGGCGGGTTGAACAGCTGGCGCCCGCCCCAGGCGGCATTGGCCGCGGTATGGCGGAAAGTGGCGAACCCGTGTGTGGCGTTCCAGGCCAGGTTGGGCGCCATGATCAGCATCACCGCCGCCGCCGCCGCCGCCGCCGCTGCGGGCGTCCAGGCGTTCCGCGCGCGGCGCGACATCGCCAGATGCAGGACGAGGCCAGCCAACACATAGGCCGCCGCATACTTCGACAGGAATGCGAACCCCAGCGCCGCACCGAACCCCGCCGCCAGCATCACGCGCCCGCGCCCCTGCGCGCCCTGCAGCCGCGCATAGGCCAACAGCGCAAGTCCCATGAAAAACAGCAGCGGCGCATCGGTCGCCATCACCGTCGCCGACAGCTGCACCCCCGGCATCAGCGCATAGAGCGCCGCCGCGGCCATGGCCGCCGCCTCCCCGTAGAGACCGCGGGCGAGCGCGAACACCGTCAGGGTGGCGCCGGCGTGGAAAAGTGGCGAGGCCAGCCGGATCCAGGGCTCCGCGTCGCCCCCCGCCGCGGTGGTCGCCCAGATCGTCCAGGCCACCACCGGAGGCTTGGAGAAATAGCCGAACGCCAGCTGGCGCGACCACAGCCAGTACTGAGCCTCGTCCGGGTAGAGGTCCAGAGGGGTCAGGAACAGCACGGTGATCCGCGCCACCGTCAGCGCCGCGGTCAGCGCCAGCACGATGCGCCAGGCGTCGTCGAGGGTTCCTGCGGGTCTCGGGGCGATCATGGACGGGGAGGGTCCGAGGTGGGGTGCCTCTAACATATGCGCCGTCCCGCCCCGGCGCCGCAACCTTGGGCTTGATGTCGCACTTGCACGCCACCGTCATTCAATTGTCGCGCAATCCGCTATTTTTGAGGTATCGGCCAGGTGACGCGGGAATCCCAATTGCGCCCCGCGGCCAGGGGGTAATGGGGAACTGACATGAGCATTATGAAAAGGCTTGCCGCTGGGGCGGCGCTGACGGCGTTAACCAGCATTGTCGCATCGGGCGCCTTCGCCCAGGAGACGACTTCGGCCGTGCATGGCGTCGTCACCGCCGACGGACAACCGGTGTCGGGCGCCTCGGTTCAATTGCTCCACACCCCCTCAGGCACACGTTCGGTGATCTCGACCGACACCGGCGGCGACTTCGACGCCCGAGGCCTGCGGATAGGCGGCCCCTACACGATCACGGTGAGCGGCGCCGGCAAGCCGACCAAGGTGATGCGGAATGTCTTCCTGATCGTCGGCAAGACCAGCGACATCGAGATCGACCTGAGCGCCGCCGATACCGTCGAGGAGGTCATCGTCACCGCCAAGCGGGTGAAGGACTCCGACCAGGGTCCGAAGACCGTCCTGACCCGCAAGGACATCCAGGAAGTCGTCAGCGTCACCCGCGATCCGCGCGATCTGGCCCGCAGGGATATGCTGGTCGCCCAGGACCTCAACGCCGGCGCCCGGGTGGGCGTCAACTCCGGCGGGATTTCCATCGCCGGCTCCAACCCGCGCTACAATCGCGTCGCCGTCGATGGGGTTTCGGCGCAGGACAACTTCGGTCTCAACCAGGGCGGCCTGACCACCGCGCGTGGTCCTGTGACCCTCGACGCCATCGAGCAGTTCGCCGTCGCGGCGGTGCCGACGGACGTGGAGAACGGCGACTTCGTCGGCGGCGCGCTGAACCTGGCGCTGCGGTCCGGCGGCAACGCCTTCCACGGCGTCGCCTTCGTCAACTACCTGAACGACGGCCTCGTCGGGAAGAAGTCCGAGACGGTCAGGATCAAGCAGGCGATCAGCCAGGAGAACTGGGGCGGGTTTCTCTCCGGTCCGATCTGGAAGGACCACCTGTTCTTCGCGGCCTCCTATGAGACCTACAAGACCGTGCAGACCACGCCCTTCGGCGTCGTCGGCTCCGGCGCCCCCAATATTTTCTCGAACAACAGCTCGAACACCCAGGCGACCGTGGACGCCGTCACCGGCATCTATAATTCCAGGTACGCCAGCAAGTTCGACCTACTGGGCATCGCGTCCACCCAGCCGGAACTCGACAAGAAGTATTCCGCCAAGCTGGACTGGAACATCACAAGCGGCCACCGCGCCAGCCTAACCTACCGCTACGCCGAATCCGCCAGCGTCCTGCGCCCGAACATCCAGTCGACTCAGATCCAGCTCGATTCGCAGAACTATGTTCGCTTCGACGCCGACGAGGCTGCGACCTTCGAACTGCATTCGAAGTGGACCGACCGCCTCTCCACCCATTTCAAAGCCACCACGCGCAGCTACAAGGACACGCAGACGCCCCCAAGCGGCCAGAACTATGCGGATGTACGGGTCTGCACGGCGCCGACGTCGGATGCTTCTGCGACAGTCTGTCAGAACGGGTTCAATCAGATCTTCTTCGGCCCCGACCAGTTCCGCCACGCCAACAAGCTGGCGGAAAAGGAGCTTAGGCTGCAGTTCACCGGCGAATATTCCCTGGCCCCGCACCTGATCAAATTCGGCCTCCAGGCCCGCCGGGCGCAGCCGCTAGACCTGTTCGTGAACCAGTCGCACGGCATCTACTATTTCGACTCCCTGGCTGACTTCCAGGCGGGCAGGGCCAACCGCCTGCAGTACCAGAATGCGGTCACCGGCAATGCCACCGACGCCCAGTTCAGCACCACCTACTGGATCTATTCCGGCTTCGCCCAGGACACCTTCGACGTCTCCGACAGCCTGAAGGTCGCCTTCGGCGCCAGGTACGACTGGTACAAATATCCGGACAAGCCGGTGCTCAACCCCAACTTCCTGGCCCGCAACGGCTTCTCCAACCAGAAGACCATTGACGGGAAGTCCGTGTTGATGCCGCGGATCTCCGCCGAGTGGAAGGCCACGCCCACCTTGACCGTCAACGGCGGCTTCGGCCTTTTTTCCGGCGGCACGCCCGACGTGCTCACCGGCGCGCCGTTCTACAACACCGGCTACGTCACCACTTCAGTCGACATCCAGCGGAACGTGGCGACTGGGGTCATTACCGACGCCGCGAACAACAATCAGGTGCTCAGCTCCAACGTCGCCTCTGCGGCGCTGGATAACCTCAATCTGGATCCGAAATTCGGCTACAATATCCCCGGTCTTGTTCAGCAACTGCAACAGGGCACCCTGACCGGGACGCCAAACATTCCTCCGCTGGGCGCGGTGATCGCCTTGTCGCCGAACTTCGAGCTGCCGGCGCAGTGGAAAGTCTTCCTGTCCGGCAAATGGGACGGCTGGCGCGGATGGCATGTGGGCGCCGATGTGGTCGTCACGCGGGTCAAGCATGACATCACCTACACCGATATCCGTTCGCAGCCCTTGGTGATCAACGGCGTCCAGCAGCTCCTGCCCGATGGCCGGATTCGTTATGACGGGCTTCCGAACACTGGCGTCACCGGAAAGACCTCGGTCAGCGGCGGCGCCAACAATGACCTCCTCGTCGCCAACACCAGCAAGGGCACCTCCTACATCGCCTCACTGAGCCTGTCGAAATCCTGGGACTGGGGCGGCGACGTCGCCTTCGGCTACGCCCGTCAGCGGCTGCGGGACTACGGCGGCGGCCTGTTCTTCGGCACCACGGCGGGCTCTCTGTACGGCTCGGTCCCGGCCGGGCAGGACCCGAACCACGACTACCTCGGTCGCTCCGTCTATGAGATCCCGAACCGCTACAAGGCGGAATTCGGATTCCACCGCAAATTCTTTGGCGACAATGAAACCCGGATCAGCCTGTTCGCCGAACGCCAGGACGGCCGCCATTTCGGGTTCAGTATGCAGGATCTGGCCTCTGGCCGCGGCCCTGTGTTCGGCGTCACCAAGACCGCCCAGGCGCTCTATGTTCCGGACTTCGCCGGCGACACCATCACCAACGACCTCAGGGTCGGGCTCGTGACCTTCGCAACTCAGGCGGACCTCGACAACTTCAAGCGTTATGTCACCAACTTCCACCTGCCCAACGCGCAGCTTCTGGACAAATATTCCAACGACAACGCCCCCATCAGCCGGCTCGACCTTTCCCTCAGCCAGGAACTCCCGACCCTGATTCAGGGTCACAAGATCCGGGTTCAGGCGGACATCCGCAATGTGCTCAACCTGCTGAGCAGCAAGTGGGGGCGGGTCGCGGAATACAACGATGGCGCGGGAACCTCGACGCTCAGTCTCGCCCGGGCGCAGTGCGCGGATGCGACGGGCGCCGCGGTCGCCGCCAACAGCGCCACCTGCGTCGGCTACCGCTACTCCAATGTCCCGACCACTGTGACCAAGACGCTAAACTCGAACCTGTCGCTGTGGTACATGCAGGTCAGTCTCCGCTACGAGTTCTGATCGCGGCCAGCGCTTGACGACGCGGCCAGCCGCGCCCATCTGCGCGCGTCTGCGCCGCGTCGAGGAGCCGATGAGCCTGATCATCCCCGCCGAATGGGCGCCGCACCGGGCGATGTGGCTGGGTTTTCCCAGTCACGCGGACCTGTGGGAAGACGACCTCGCCGCCGCCCAGGCCGAGGCCGCCGCCCTGGCGCGCGCCCTGGCGGGGCCGGGTGGCGAACAAGTGCGTCTGTTAACCGGGACCAGCGGAGGGGAGGCGGCCGCCCGCGCATTGCTGGGCGACGTGCCGGGCGTGGAGATCGTCCCCGGCGCGTTCGGCGACATTTGGCTGCGCGACACCGGCCCGATCTTCATGTCCGGCGACGAGGGGATGCGCGCCCACGGCTTCCGCTTCAACGGCTGGGGCGGAAAGTACGAACTGCCGAACGACGAAACTGTGGCCGAACAATTGGCCCGCCACGCTGGCGCTGAACTTATCCGCCATGACTGCATTCTCGAGGGCGGGGCGCTGGATCATGACGGCGCCGGGACCGTCCTCACCACCGCCCAGTGCCTGCTCAACCCCAATCGCAACCCCGGCTGGACCGAGTCGGAGGCCGAGGCCGCCCTGGCGGTGCTGGGCGCCCGAAAGCTCCTGTGGCTGGGCGACGGTCTCGCCAACGACCACACCGACGGCCACGTGGACAATCTGGCGCGGTTCGTCGCCCCCGGCGTCGTCGCCTGCCCTGTGGCCTGGGGCCGCGGCGATCCCAATGCGCGGGCCTATGACGACGCGGCGCGCCGCCTGGCGGGCATGACCGACGCCGAAGGCCGGCGGCTGAAGGTGGTGCGCATTCCCTCGCCGGGCTGGGTGGATAGCCATGAGGGCGGCGCGGCGCCCGCCTCGCACATGAACTTCATCATCGCCAATCGCGCGGTGATCATGCCCACATACGAGGCCCGCCCCGCCGAACTGGCGCTCCAGGCGCTGGAGGCGCTGTTTCCCGACCGCGTCGTCATAGGCCTGCCGTCCCGGGCGCTGCTCACCGGCGGCGGATCGTTCCACTGTATCACTCAGCAGGAGCCCGCCTGATGGCCCGCACGGTCCGCATCGCCGCGATCCAGGCGGCCTTTGGCGACGACCTCGCCGCAAATATCGCCTGCGCCGCCGACCTGATCCGCGAGGCTGCCGCGGCGGGCGCCCAGGTTGTCCTGCCGCCAGAGCTGTTCCAGGGCCCCTACTTCTGCGTCGCCCAGGAGGAGCGCTGGTTCGCCGAGGCCCACCCGTGGCGCACCCACCCCTGCGTCCAGGCGCTGGCGCCGCTGGCTGGGGAGCTTGGTGTGGTCATCCCGATCTCGATCTTCGAGCGCGAGGGGCCGCACTATTTCAACAGCCTGGTGATGGCCGACGCCGACGGATCGCTGCTGGGCGTCTACCGCAAGAGCCATATCCCCGATGGGCCCGGCTATATGGAGAAGTATTATTTCCGCCCGGGCGACACCGGCTTCCAGGTCTGGGACACCCGCTTCGCCCGCCTGGGCGTCGGCATCTGCTGGGACCAGTGGTATCCTGAGGCGGCCCGCGCCATGACCCTGATGGGCGCCGAGGTGCTGCTCTATCCCACCGCCATCGGCTCGGAACCCCACGATCCCAGCCTCGACACCGCCGCCCCCTGGCGGCGCGCCATGCAGGGCCATGCAGTCTCCAATGTCATCCCGGTGCTGGGCGCCAACCGCACAGGCTTCGAACCCTGGGCCGGCTATCCCGGCGGCGGCCAGAGGTTCTATGGCTCCAGCTTCATCGCCGACCACCGGGGTGATCTGGTCGCCGAGCTGGGCCGCGAGGAGGAAGGCGTGATCGCCGCCGAGTTCGACCTCGACTTCCTCGCCACCCACCGCGCAGCCTGGGGCTTTTTCCGCGACCGCCGCCCCGACCTCTACGGAACGCTCACCGCGCCCAGGCCTGCGTAACTGCGGAGTGCGATCCTTCTCCCCAGGTGGGGAGAAGGATTTCGGCGCCCGACTCCCCCTACCGCAGCCGCGTCAGGCCGTTGCGGATCGAGGTGATGTTGCGCGCCTTGATGCGGGTCTCGAAGGCGATGTCCTTGCCGTCCTTCCAGATGTCGACGGTGATGGTCTCGCCGGGCATCACCGGGGAGGAGAACCGCACCTGGTGGGACAGGATCTGGCTGGCGTCATAGTCCAGCACATGCTCCAGCACCGCGCGGCAGGTGATGCCATAGGCGCACAGCCCGTGCAGGATCGGCACCTGGAAGCCGGCCTTGCGCGCCACCTCGGGGTCGGAGTGCAGCGGATTGCGGTCGCCGCTCAGGCGGTAGAGCAGGGCCTGGCCTGGCCGGGTGGTGTAGTCGACGGAGAGGTCAGGCTTGCGGTCGGGGACCTTGTGCGGTTCCGGCGCGCCCTCGGCGGGGCCGCCGAAACCGCCGTCGCCGCGGCAGAACTGGGCGCCGGTGAGCGTCACGGCCACGTCGCCGGCCTCATCGGTCCAGGTGGTTTCGCGGAAGATCACCGCGCCCTTGTCCTTGCCTTTGTCGAAGGCGCCGATGACGCGGGTCTGGACGGTGAAGGTCCCGGCCGAGGGCAGGGGCTTGTGAAGCTCCACCTTCTGTTCGCCGTGCAGCATCATTGTGTAGTTGATCTCGGTGACCCGCTTGCCCGCTGGCATGGGCGCCAATTCCGGCCGACCGGCGGCGGCGGCCAGCACAGTGGCGGCGCTTGGCACCACCCTCAGGTCCTTCTCATAGACGAACTTGAGCTCCTTCTCGTCCATGGGGTCGTCGCCCATGCCGATGCCGAGCGCATAGAGCATGACCTCCTTGTCGGTGTAGCTGAACGTCCGCGGGATGCTCCGCTCCTCCAGGATGTCGGGATAGTAGATCGGCATGTGCGGGCGTCTCCCTGGGATTCTTGAACTTGGGCCGCCTGGACGCGGCGCGGCGGATTGAAGCGGTTCGACATTGCCGACGCAAGCCGCGCGGCGCGATTTGCCCGCGTCGGGCCGATGGGCTAGAAGCCCCGGACACCGCCGCCGACGACGTCCGGCCCTATCCAGTTCCTTCGAAGGTTCCCATGACAAACGCCGCATCCCCGGGTGAGATCTCGGGAAACGTCCTGTTCTATTCCAGGCCCGAGCCCCTGACGCCGGAGCTGCACAAATCCCTGGGCGTGGTTCGCCGGGATGGGCCGTTTGGCTTCGCCGCCGTGGGCCATGCGGTGCCGCTGACCGTGGGTGAGTTCCAACTGGCGGCGGTCAACGGACCGATCATCTTCGTCGGCGACGACAAGCTGCCGATCGCGGTGATGGGCCTGAACTCCGGTGAGAACATGTTTGTCCGGCCCGAAGGTATTTTCGAACCCGGCGTCTATGTGCCGGCCTATATTCGCCGGTATCCCTTTGTGTTCGCCAACGACGAGTCGGCCGGTCAGATGGTGTTGTGCATCGACCGCGCGGCGGATTTCATCGTCGAGGGCGGCGACCTGCCGTTCTTCGAGGCCAATGGCGATCCGTCGGAATACACCAAAAACTGCATCGAATTCTGCAACAGCTTCGAGGTGGAGCGCCAGCGCACCCAGAGCTTCACCCAGCTGCTGAAGGATCTCGACCTGTTCGAGCCCAAGGTGGCCAACTTCACCCCGATTAACGAGGATGGTTCGGCGGGCGAGCCCACCAAGATCGCCGACTACTTCGGCGTCTCGGAGGAGAAGCTGAACGCCCTGTCCGCCGAAAAGCTGAAGGAGCTGCGCGACAACGGCGCCCTGCAGCAGATCTACGCCCACCTCTTGTCCCTGGTAGGCTGGGACCGGCTGATCGCCCTGGCCCTGGCGCGCCAGCCGCAGGCCGCGAACGCCTAGACCCCTACCGGATCAGTTGGGTTCACCTGATCCGGATCATAAGGGGCGATCTTCAAATATTTTGAGCGTGACGGACGCCACAACCGGCAACCGATTGTGGCTGTCACGCTCTAGGGGTTCACCGCGCGTAGAGACTGCGGGTCAGGCAGGAGAAGACCAGCCGGCCTGCTTCGTCCAACAGATCATGCTGTGCGAAGACGATGCCCTTGTCGTCCCCCACCGGGTCCTTGGCCATTACGGTCATGCGCCCGCGCAAGGTGTCGCCGGCGGGGGGATTACGCATGAACCGCACCGCGTCGACGCCCAGTTTCTTGGTCTGTGGCCAATCCGCAGCGGCCTCGGTCTCCAGCCGCGACCACAGGGCGTAGACCATGGCGTCCGGCGCCCCGCGGTCGGCGGGCCAGTCCGGAAGGAAGGCCGCGATGAAGGCCGAAAGCGCGGAGGGCGCCACGATCTGGGTTCCCAGAGCCGCCACCTGGCCGATCTTGATGTCGTCGAACCTTGCGGGCAAGGGGGAGCCTCCTCGAAATCGATTCGCCTTGATGATGGCGGGCTGGCCTGCGAAGTCGAGGCGGTTTGCATCCGGACGCGGTGAGTTCCACAATTCGCCGGTGTCCGGGGGCCACGTCGGGGAGGCGGAATGCGAAGTCTGACAAGCCTGATCGGACTGCTCGCCCTGTTGTTGGCCGGGCCGGCCATGGCCGCGGCGGTCGATACCGGCCACATCAAGGCGGAGCTGGTGGCCCAGACCCAGGGCGTCGCCCCAGGGCGTACCACCTACGTCGCGCTGCGCCAGGACATTCAGAAGGGGTGGCACACCTACTGGCGAAACGCCGGCGATTCCGGCGAGGCCACCACGATCACCTGGACGCTGCCCGCCGGCTGGAGCGCCGGGTCGATCGTCTGGCCGACACCGCATCGCCAGCCCACCGGACCGCTGATGAACTACGGCTACACCGGCGACGTGCTCTTGCCGGTGGCGATCACGGCGCCTGCCTCCGCACGGGCGGGCGAGACGGCGACCTTGCGCGCCGCCGTCAACTTCCTGGTCTGCGAGGAAATCTGCGTGCCGGAGGAGGCGGACCTGGAAATCGCCCTGGCTGTCACGAAAGGACTGGCGAAGCCGGATCCTGAGTGGGGGGCGGTGGTCAACCGGACCCTGAGCGCCATGCCGCGGACCTCCGGTGTCACCGCCGCGTTCGCCAAGGTCGGCGACAAGGTGGCCTTGGGCTTCACCGGCGCGCCTCTCCAGGGCGCTGATGTGGCGGGCGCCTACTTCTTTCCCTTCGACGGGGACGTAATCGAACATGCCGCGCCCCAGGTGATTGAGCGCGGCCGTTCGGGCCTGACGCTGACCCTGACACCGGGTCAAGCCTTCGCCGACGGCTCAGGTCCACAGGCCTTGGCCGGCGTGCTGGCTCTGGAGGACGGGGCCTTTGAAATCGCGGCCGTCCGCGGCCCGCCGCCGTCGGACGCGCGGGGATTGGGGCCACCGCCGCCCCGCGCCCCCAAAGCGGCCGGCCTCGGTCTGGCGCAGGCCGCGTTATTTGCGCTCCTGGGCGGCATGATTCTCAACCTCATGCCCTGCGTGTTTCCGATTCTGGCCATGAAGGCGGCCTCTCTGGCCGGTCACGCCCACGACCTTAGCGCCGCGCGCCGCCAGGGATTGGCCTTCGCCGCCGGCGTTCTTGCGACATTCCTGGGGCTTGCTGGCCTGATGATCGCGTTGAAATCCGGCGGCGCCGCGATCGGCTGGGGCTTTCAGCTGCAATCGCCGCCGGTGGTGGCCGGGCTCACGCTGTTGATGCTGGCGGTGGCGCTGAACCTGTCCGGCGTGTTCGAGGTGGGCCAGGCGCTGCAGGGCGCCGGCTCCGGCTTCGCTTCCCGCGCAGGACTTACCGGCGCCTTCTTCACTGGCGCGATGGCGGTGGTGGTCGCCGCACCCTGCACCGCGCCGTTCATGGCGCCGGCGCTGGGCTGGGCGCTGACCCAGGACGCAGCTGCGGCTCTGGCCGTATTCGCGGCCCTTGGCATGGGGTTCGCGGCCCCGTTCCTGGCGGCGTCCTATGCGCCGGGATTGTTGGCGCGCCTACCCAGTCCGGGACCGTGGATGGTCGTCCTGCGCAAGGCGCTGGCGTTTCCCATGTACGCCGCCGCGGCGTGGCTCGCCTGGGTGCTTACGGTGCAGGCGGGCGACATGGGTCTGGCCCGCATCCTGGCCGCAAGCCTGGTCCTGGCCTTTGCGGGCTGGCTGTGGGGCGCAGCCCAGACCCGTCGGGCGGAGGGTGGGCGCGCCGCCTGGCTGAGCCTCCTCGCCGCCGTGCTGGCCACGCTGGCTGTCGGCGGGGCGCTGTTGCCCGCCTACCGTTCAGCGGATGGCGCGCAGGCTTCGGGTGAGGCGGTGGTTCCGTATGAGGTCTGGTCGCCGCAACGGCTGGCGGACTTGCGCGCAGATGGCCGGCCGGTGCTGGTCAACTTCACTGCCGCCTGGTGCGTCACGTGCCAGGTGAATGACCGGACCGCGCTTTCCACCCGGGCGGTCGCCGAGGCGCTGAAGTCCGCCGATGCGGTCTATCTGAAGGCCGACTGGACCCGCAAGGATGCGGTGATCGAGGCCGAACTCGCCCGCTATGGCCGGGCCGGGGTGCCGCTCTACCTGGTCTATGACGCCCGCGGCGGCGAGCCTGCGGTCCTGCCGCAGATTCTGACGGAAAGTTTGGTCGTCCGCGCCCTGGAACACGCTCGCAGGCGTTGACGCCGTCAGACCGGCGGTTTCGGCGGGGCGGTGATCACTTCGATATTGTCGTTGAGCAGATAGCCCATCTCGGCCAGTGCCGCGTCCCGGGCCTGGCGCTCGCCCGCCGCCTGCAGGGCGGCCAGCTTCAGCGGCAGGTCCTCCGAAATGCCCTTCAGGATGCATTTCAGATCCCCGTCGGCGCCACTCTCGCGCAGCTTGATGTGCCCCTGCATGTCCAGGTCGGAGAGGGTCTTCACCTTGGCCGCGAAGGCTGCGTCGGCCTTGCGGCCGGATTTGCGCAAGGCGGCGACCTCGTCTTTCAGGCCGGCGGCGGCGCGTAGGATCTCGTCGAAGGGCGGTGAATAGGCCACCGCGCCCTGGGGCGCGGCCACTTTGGGACTGGTGGCCTCACTCAGAACCGGCGGCGTGGCGGCGAGCCACAGCAGCGCGGCGGCGGAAAAAGCGGCGCAGCCCATCGGCGGCCCTTCCAAGTTGCGGCGGAACCGAGACTTCCGGCCCGGTCTTTGCTAGCCCCGGCGTGGTAAACGGAAAGCTACCGACAGGAGATGCGACCATGAGCGAGCTCGCCGAAGCCTGGGCCGCCTTGCAAGCCGCCGCGTTGCGCGGTCGCCGCATCGAGTCGCTGTTCGCCGACGAACCCGACCGGCTCGCCAAGCTCAGTCTTGACGCTGCGGGGCTGCACCTCGACTTTTCCAAGCAATCCTGGTCGCGTGAGGGATTTGGCGCGACCTTGGATCTGGCGCGCGCGGCGGGGGTCGAGGCCGCCCGGGATCGGCTGTTCGCCGGCGATCCGGTGAACGCCTCGGAGAACCGCGCCGCCCTGCACATGGCGCTGCGCGCGCCGAAGGGCGCCGACTTCCGCGCCGCTGGGATTCCGGTCTCCGCCGAAGTTGAGGCCACCCGCGACGCGGTGGCGGCCTTCGCCAACGCCGTGCGCGACGGCCTGCGGCTGTCGGCCACCGGCCAGCGGTTCAACGCGGTGGTCCACATCGGCATTGGCGGCTCAGACCTCGGTCCGCGGCTGGTGTGGGAGGCGCTGAAGCCTCTCGCCACCCATCGCGAGCTCAGGTTCGCGGCCAATGTCGATCCCGGCGAGATCGCCCAGGCCCTGGCCGGCCTCAATCCCATGCGCACCCTGGTGGTGGTGGTCTCCAAGACCTTCACCACCCAGGAGACCCTCACCAATGCCGAGACCGCCAGGGCCTGGCTGCGCGCCGCCATGGGAACCGCCGGCGACGCTCACCTTTGCGCGGTTTCCGCCGCCCCGGATCTGGCCCGGGCGTTCGGCGTGCCGGCCGATCAGGTGTTCGGCTTCCGCGACTGGGTAGGGGGGCGATATTCCCTCTGGTCGGCGGTGAGCCTGTCCACGGTGATCGGCCTGGGGCCGCAGGTGTTCGACGCGATGTTGGCCGGGGCTGCGGCCATGGACGCACATTTCCGCTCAGCGCCCCTTGAGCGCAACGCCCCGGTGCTGCTGGCCCTGGCCCATGTGTTCAACCGCAATGGCCTGGGGCGGCCGATCCGCGCGGTGGTCCCCTACGCGCAGCGCCTGCGCCTGCTGCCGGCCTTCCTTCAGCAGCTGGAGATGGAGTCCAACGGCAAGCGGGTGGGCGCCTGCGGCGGCCCGCTCGCCCAGGCCACCGCCGCGGCGGTGTTCGGCGACGCCGGCACCAACGGCCAGCACGCCTTCTTCCAGCTCTTGCACCAGGGAACCGACGTGATCCCGGTGGACATCCTGGCGGTGCGCGAAGCCACCGACGGCGATCCCGCCGCCCAGGCCAAGCTGCTGGCCAACGCCGTAGCCCAGGCCGAGGCCCTGATGGTCGGCCGGCCGGAGGCCGAGGTGCGCGCCGAACTGGCTGGCCGCGGCCTTGACCCCGCCGCCATCGACGCCCTGGCCCCCCAGCGCACCTTCCCCGGCGACCGCCCCACCAGCTTCCTCTGCCTTGAGCGCCTGGACGCCATGAGCTTCGGCGCCCTGGTCGCGCTCTACGAGCACAAGACCTTCGTGGAGGGCGTGTTGTGGGGGATCAATTCCTTCGACCAGTGGGGCGTGGAACTGGGCAAGACCCTGGCCGGCCGGGTGCTGGCGGAGTGGGGCGCTGGCGCGAGGGGGCCGCACGATCCGTCGACGGCGGACCTGATGCGCAGATTGGGGCCGGGGTAGGGAAGCGGGTTATCCTGCCTCGATAGTTCGTCCCCGCTCTCACCCATCAATCAAATCGCCGCTCCCTTCCCCCTGGAGCTAGGGGATTCACACATCTCAAAAACGCTCGCTCCATCAATATGTTGGCGCCGAGGGCCGTCCCTTCTCCCTACAGGGAGAAGGTGGCCCTGCGGAGCAGGGTCGGATGAGGGGCCACACCGAGCGCGCGGATAAGGTTCTGTTATCACATACAAATGCCCTGCAGCCCCTCATCCGTCAGCTTCGCTGCCACCTTCTCCCTGCAGGGAGAAGGGTTCGCATTGAGGCCAGCGCCGAGATGTGTGCATCCGTTAGCCCCCTGGAGGGGGGAAGGGCTTCAGGGAAGGGAACGCGATGGCGTGTCCCCTACCCCTCGGACTTCGGGTCTTCCCGGTGGGTCTGCCGCTCGGCGATGCGGGCGGATTTGCCGCGGCGGTCACGAAGGTAATAGAGCTTGGCCCGGCGCACGGCGCCGCGGCGCTTGACCTCGATGGACTCGATCATCGGCGACAGCACCGGAAACACCCGCTCGACGCCTTCGCCGAACGAGATCTTGCGCACGGTGAAGCTCTCGTTGATGCCGGAACCGGCCCGGGCGATGCAGACGCCCTCATAGGCCTGGACGCGCTCACGCTCGCCTTCCTTGATCTTGACGTTAACGCGCACCGTATCGCCGGGCTGGAACTCCGGGGTGCTGCGCTGGGCCTTGAGGCGGTCGGCCTCTTCCTTTTCCAGGGTCTCGAGCAGGTTCATCTTGGTCACTTCCTTTTGGGGCTTGAATGGCCCTTTGGCTGTAAGTTGGCGAGATGCGCCGCCCAGAGATCCGGCCGCCGCTCCCGCGTCGTCTGTTCCCGCTGCGCCTGCCGCCATTTGGCCACCTCGCCATGGTGGCCCGACGTCAGCACCTCGGGAATATCGCGCCCTTCGAACATCCGCGGTCTCGTGTACTGCGGATATTCGAGGAGCCCGTCCTCAAAACTCTCTTCACTCAGGCTCGCCGCCTGGCCCAGAACCCCCGGCGCCAGACGCACGCACGCCTCGATCACCACCATCGCCGCCGCCTCGCCGCCGGCGAGGACCACGTCGGAGACGCTGATCTCCTCAAACCCGCGGGTCTCAATGACCCGCTGATCCACCCCCTCGAAACGGCCGCACAGGATGATCAGTCCTGGACCCGCCGCCCACTCACGAACCCGCGCCTGGGTCAGGGGCTTGCCCCGGGCGCTCATATACAAAAGCGGCCGCCCCCGCGTCTCTACGCTGTCCAGCGCAGCCGCGATGACGTCCGCTCGCATCACCTGTCCCGGACCGCCCCCTGCAGGGGTGTCGTCCAGGAAGCCGCGCTTATCCTTGGAAAATCCCCGAATGTCCACCGTTTCCAGAGCCCACAGGCCCTGCTCGCGCCAGGCCGTGCCGATCAGCGAAACGCCGAGCGGTCCGGGGAAGGCCTCGGGGAACATGGTCAGGACGGCGGCGTCAAAGCTCATGGGCGCCTTCAAGGCCTGCAGACGGGCCACGTCAAGCGCCCGCCGGTGCTACGGCCTTGCCGTCCCCTGCGTCACCGGATAAACCCCGCCTCCTTTCGCACTGCAACATAGGCCCGCCATGGACCCCCACCTGGACCTGCCGGAACTGCTGGCGCTGGAGCGCATCGAGGTGAACCTTTTCCGGGGAACCTCGCCCGACAATGGGGCCGAGCGCATCTTCGGCGGCCAGGTGATCGCTCAGTCGCTGATGGCGGCATACGAGACTGTGGATGATCGCATCTGCCACTCCCTGCACTGCTATTTCATCCGGCCTGGCGATCCAAAGATCCCGATCCTGTTCGACGTGGACCGTTCCCGCGATGGCGGCAGTTTCACCACCCGCCGCGTCACCGCGATCCAGCACGGCAGGCAGATTTTCAACATGGCCGCCTCGTTCAAGGTGTTCGAGAAGGGCGCCGAGCATCAGTTCCCCATGCCAGACGTGCCGCGACCGGAAACCCTGCCGCCGGAGTCCGAGCAGCTGCCGCTGCTGTTGGAAAACCTGCCCAAGGAGATGCACGATCTCCTGCTGCGCCCACGGCCGGTGGAGATGCGCGCCGTGGGCGGCCATCATTTCCTGCTGGACGGCGCGGGCGAGCCCAGGTCCAACATCTGGTTTCGCGCCGTGGCGCCGCTGGGCGACGATTACAAGATTCAGCACGTGGCCCTGGCCTACGCCTCGGATATGAACCTCGCCGGCAACGCCCTGCGCGCCCACGGCTACATTTGGCGCACGCCCAACCTGCAGTCGGCCAGCCTCGACCACGCCATCTGGTTCCACCATCCCACCGACTTCAACCGTTGGCACCTTTATGTGATGGACAGCCCGGTTTCCGCCGGCGCCTGCGGCTTCAACCGCGGTTCGATCTACCGTGAGGACGGGTTGTTGGTGGCCTCGACGGCCCAGGAAGGGCTGATGCGCGTGCACCCGAACGCGGCGCCGGCGTAGGGTCTATTCGGTTTCCGGCGGGCGCACGGCGACGATACGGCGCTCGGCGAGTTTCACCTCGGGAACGGCTGCGCGTGTGAACGGCAGCCACCAGCTCGCGCCTGACGGGGGCTGGATCTCCAAGAGGTCGTCGGCGCCGAAGTTCTGCACCGCCTTGACCACGCCCAGCGTCTCGCCGGCCTCGTCCTCCACCGCCAGGCCGATCAGGTCGGCCAGGTAGAACTCGTCCTCGTCCTCCAGCGCCGGCAGCCGCGCGCGGGGGATGAACAGTTTCAGACCGCGCAAAACGTCGGCGGCCTCGGGCGAATCCACTTCCTTCACCCGCGCCACGATCCCGGCCTTGGCGGGCCGGGCCGACAGAACGGTGAGCGCTGGCGTTCCATCCTGGCGCACCAGGTCCCGGTAGCCGGCCAGCGCCATCGGATCGTCGGTATAGGTGGTGATCCGCACCTCCCCCCGCACCCCGAACGCGCCGCCCACGACGCCGACCTGGATAAGGGGGGTCATCGAACTAACCAGCGAAGCTCTCCCTTCCCACTGGAGGGGGGAAGGGAGAGCTCAGGACTGGCGGCTTTTGTTTCAATGGTCGACTAGGCCTCTTCGGCCGGCGCGGCTTCAGCGGCCGCCTCTTCAACCGGCGCGGCCTCTTCGGCGGCGGCGGGTTCCTCCACGGCCGCGGGAGCCTCTTCGACCACCGCCTCCTCGACCACCGGCTCCTCGACCACCGGCGGCGGCGCGGCGGCGGCGGCCTCGGCGGCGGCCTTGGCGTCGGTTTCGCGCTGGGTCTTCTCAGCCAGGCGCTCCTGGGCCTTCTTGCCGGGCTGACCCTTCTTCGGGTTATTGCCGGCGGTCCACTGGGCCGCGCCCACGCTCGACAGGAGCCGCGCCACGCGGTCGGTGGGCTGGGCGCCCTTACTCATCCATTCCGCCACCCGCTCGGTCTTGATGCGCAGGCGCTCGGGATGGTCCTTGGCGGCCAGCGGATCGTAGGTGCCGACCTTCTCGATGAAGCGGCCGTCGCGGGGGGAATGGCTGTCGGCGACGACGATGGAATAGAACGGGCGCTTCTTGGCGCCGCCGCGGGCGAGACGAATCTTGAGCATTGGGGTCCTTGGTTTGCTTATTTCTTGAAGGGGTTGAAGCCGGGCGGTCCGCCCAGGCCGGGGAGTTTCAGGCCGCCGGGCAATTCGCCTGGCGCGCCGCCGAGGCCGGACAGGGCCTTGTTGATCTCATCGGGTGAGGGCGCCTTGCCGCCGCCCATGGCCTTCAGCCGCGCCATGTCCGCGCCGCCGCCGCCCAACATCTGCGCCATCTGCGCCAGGCCACGGCCGCCGCCGCGGCTCATGGCCTTGAAGGTGTCGGCCATCTGCCGCTGCTGCTTGAGCAGCCGGTTGACCTCGGACACATCGACGCCGGCGCCTTTGGCGATGCGGCGCTTGCGCGAGGCCTGCAGGATGTCCGGCTTGCGGCGCTCCACGCGGGTCATGGACGATATGATCGCCAGCTGCCGGTCGAAGGTCTTGTCCGAGATATTGGCCTCGGCGATCTGCTTTTTGACCTTCTGCACCCCTGGCAAGAGGCCCATGATGCCTTCCATGCCGCCCATGCGCTTCATCTGCTGCAGCTGGTCGGCCATCATTTCCAGGTCGAACTGGCCCTTGGCGAGCTTGCGCGCCGTGGCCTCGGCCTTGGCCATGTCCAGGTCCTGGGCGGCCTTCTCCACCAAGGCCACCACGTCGCCCTGACCAAGGATGCGCCCGGCGATCCGGCGCGCGTCGAAGGCGTCCAGGCCGTCGATCTTCTCCGAAACCCCCAGGAATTTGATCGGCAATCCGGTGACTGCGCGCATGGAGAGCGCCGCGCCCCCGCGGCCGTCGCCGTCCGCCCGGGTGAGGATCAGGCCGGTGAGCGGCAGCCGCTCATGGAACGCTTTGGCGGTGCGCACCGCGTCCTGGCCGGTGAGGCTGTCGGCAACCAGCAGGGTTTCCGAAGGAGTGGCGATGCGGGCGATCTCGGCGGCTTCCGCCATCATCGCCTCGTCGATGGTCGTGCGGCCCGCGGTGTCGAGGATCAGGACGTCATAGCCCTGCAGCTTGGCCGCCGACATGGCGCGCCGGGCGATGTCCGGCGCCGACTGGCCGGCCACGATCGGCAGAGACGAAACTCCTGCCTGTTCGGCCAGCGTCGCCAGCTGCTCCATGGCCGCCGGCCGGCGGGTGTCCAGCGAGGCCAGCAGCACCTTCTTGCGCTCGCGGCCCAGCCGCAGACCAAGTTTCGCCGCCGTGGTGGTCTTGCCCGAGCCCTGCAGGCCGGCCATCAGGATCACCGTCGGCGGGTTCAGCGAGAGGCTCAGCCCCTCCGGCTCGCCCTCGCCGCCGAGCATCTCCACCAGGCCGTCATAGGTGATCTTGACCACCTGGTCGGCGGGCCGCACCGAGCGGATCACCGCTTCCCCGGTGGCCGCTTCCTTGGCCTTGGCGATGAACTCGCGCACCACCGGCAGGGCGACGTCCGCCTCCAGCAGCGCCACCCGCACCTCGCGCAGCGCTTCGTCGACGTCTTTTTCGGACAGCACGCCGCGGCCCGACAGGCGGTCGAAGACGCCGGAAAGCCGTTCTGTCAGCGCGTCGAACAATTTCGTTGCTCCATTGGCCCATACGCCATGAACCCCCGTGGACGTTCACGTCGACGGGGGGCCTCGCCGCCCTCGTCCCATGCTGGATGGGGGTCGTGGCGGTGGAGGGCGCTCATGATCTGCGCCGGAAAGGCGGGCTTATGCGCTCAAAAGGGCGGAAAGGTCAAGGAAGCGCGTCTGCGGGAACGAGTGGTGGCGCGCCGGGGCGGGTTTGCTTTATTGACGTCGCACGATGGCCAAGTCCCCGGAAAGCCCACTGGAGCCCTTCAAGCGCGCGCTGGCGAACGCCGCACGCTCTCTGGCTGAGTCCGCCGACCTTGAGGTGGCCTATTCGGGCGAGGGGCCGTTGCTGTCCGGCAACCGTCTGGTGTTGCCGCATCCGCCCAGGGACCTGACCGAGATTGACGCCGCGCGCATTCGCGGCCTGGCCGACCAGATGGCGCTCAGGGTGGCGCACCACGACCCGGCCGCCCACACCCGCGGCCGGCCACGGGCCGGGCCGGGAATGCCGGTCTATGACGCCATGGAGCAGGCCCGCATCGAAGCGATCGGCGCCAACGCCATGGGCGGCGTGCGTTCGAACCTCAACGCGGTGCTTGAGCACAACTGGTCGAAGAAGAACCTGTCGCAGCTGGAATCCCTGGCCAGCCCGCCGCTCGCCGACGTGGTCGCCCTGCTGGCCCGCGAACGCCTCACCGGTCAGCCGCCGCCGCCCAGCGCCAAGCCGCTGGTGGATCTGTTCCGCGAGGATATCGAAACCAAGGCCGGCGCCGACCTCGACCGGCTCGCGGGCGCCGTGGACGATCAGAAGGCCTATGCCCGCATCGCCCAGGCGATCCTGCGCGACCTGGCCATGGGCGACGAACTCACCGACTCCTCCGACCAGGATCAGGAAGACGACGACAGCGGCGAACAGGGCCAGCCCGAGGAGAGCGAAGAGGAGGACAGCGACGGGGAGGGCGATAGCTCCGACCAGACCGCCAGGGAGTCCGAGGAATCCAGCCGCGAGACCGAGGATGCCGAGTCCGAGCTGATGCCCTCCGACGATGACGCCGACGCCGAGGAGACCGACGAGCCGCCGGAACTGGGCGACGGCGAACAGCCCGCCCGCCCGGACCCCAAGGGCGACCCCCGGGCGATCACCTACAGGGTGTTCACCACCGCCCACGACGAGGTGACCGCCGCCGAGGAGCTGTGCGAGCCGGAAGAGCTTTCCCGCCTGCGCGCCTATCTGGACCAGCAACTGGCCAATCTCTCCAACGTGGTCTCGCGCTTGGCCAACCGCCTGCAGCGCAAGCTGATGGCCCAGCAGAACCGCTCCTGGAGCTTCGACCTGGAGGAGGGGATCCTCGACGTCGCCCGCCTGACCCGGGTGATCATCGACCCCACCGCGCCGCTCTCCTTCAAGCAGGAGGAGGACACCGAGTTCCGCGACACCGTGGTCTCCATCCTCATCGACAATTCCGGCTCTATGCGCGGGCGGCCGATCATGGTGGCGGCGGTCTGCGCCGACATCCTGGCCCGCACCCTTGAGCGTTGCGGTGTCAAGACCGAGATCCTCGGCTTCACCACCCGCGCCTGGAAGGGCGGCCAGTCCCGGGAGGACTGGCTGAAGGCCGGCAAGCCCGCCCAGCCGGGCCGCCTGAACGACCTGCGCCACATTATCTACAAGGCCGCCGACGCCCCCTGGCGGCGCGCCCGCAAGAACCTCGGTCTGATGATGCGCGAGGGACTCCTGAAGGAGAACATCGACGGCGAAGCCCTGCTGTGGGCTCACCAGCGGCTGATCGGCCGGCCCGAGGCGCGGCGGATCCTGATGGTGATCTCCGACGGGGCGCCGGTGGACGACTCCACCCTGTCCGTGAACTCCGGCCACTATCTGGAGCGCCACTTGCGCGAGGTGATCGCCGAGATCGAGGCCCGCAGCCCCGTGCAGCTGATCGCCATCGGCATCGGCCACGACGTCACCCGCTACTACCGCCGCGCCGTCACCATCGTCGATGTGGAGCAATTGGCCGGCGCCATCGTCGAGCAGCTGGCGGAACTGTTCGAGGAGGAGCCGCGCCGCGTCACCCGCGCCATGTCCGGCCTCTTGCCCCCGCCGCCCAACACCCAGGGTCCCACCGGCGGCATGCGCCGCTCCACCTTCAAGGAAGTGCGGAGAGTGGTGGCGTGAGGGGGCCGTGGTGCGTCCTGGCCGCCGCGCTGGCGCTCACGGCCTGCGCCACCGCGCCGCCCGCCAACCCGACGGTCCAGATCACCGCCGTGCCGGTCCCCTTGAACCCCGCCGACCCGGCCCAGGACCGCGTCTCGGGCTTCGTCTATGCCGGCGGGGTGCAGCTCACCGCCGTGGCGTCCCAGCGCCTGCACGGCCTGTCGGACCTCAAGATCACCCCCGACGGCAGGCTCACCGCCATCGGCGATGAGGGTGACTTCCTGACCGCACGCCTCAACCTCGACGCCGCCGGCCGGCTGACCGGGATCAAGGACGTGCGCCTGAGCCGCCTCACGGCTGAGGACGGCGCCCCGCTCAGCGACAAGTTCGAGGCCGACGCCGAGGGCCTGGCCTTCCTTCCAGGCGGCGACCGGCTGGTCAGCTTCGAGCACCACCACCGCATCCTCAACTACCCCGCCCGTGGCGGCCCGCCGAGCGCCGCGCCCATGCCGAACGAGACTTTCGCCCCCAATGAGGGGCTGGAGGCCCTGGCCCCCCTGCCATGGGTGGCGCCCGACGCCTATGTCACCGGCGCCGAAACCTCTGGCCGCACCTGGGTCTGTCGCCTCTCCGCGGCCTGCGCGCCCGGAACGCCGGCCGACCTGCCCCCCGCCGCCGGCCTTGTCGCCATCGCCCCCATGCCCGACGGGCGCACCGCCTGGCTGATGCGGGCCTGGAGCCCGGCCCTGGGAAACCGCGTCACATTGAGTTTCCGCGACGCCAACAACGCCGAACTCGACCGCATGTACCTGGCCGATCCGCTCACCGTGGACAATTTCGAGGGCGTCGCCATCCTCCCCGGCCCCCACGGGACCTTGCGCTTCTACATCCTCTCCGACGACAATTTCTCCCCCACCCAGCGCACCTTGCTGCTGGCCTTCGACTGGACCCGCCCATGAGCCGCACCGACGTCACCGTCCCCTCGCCCGAAGGCGACATTCGCGCCTTCGCTTTCAAGCCCGACACCGGCGCCGGCCCCTGGCCCACCGTCCTCTTCGTCATGGACGGCCTGGCCATCCGCCCGGCCCTGTTCGAGATGGGCGAGCGGCTGGCCTGCAACGGCTATTATGTGCTGCTGCCCGACATGTTCTGGCGCGTCGGCCCCTATCCGCCCATGGACGTCAAGGCCGTCCTCTCCGATGAGGCCAAACGCAAGGAGCTGTTCGGCAAGTTCCTGCCCTCCACCAACCCCGAACGGTGCGTGGCCGACGTCGCCGCCTGCCTCGCCTGGCTGGACAATCAGCCGCAGGCCAAGGCCGACAAGCTGGGCGTCATCGGCTATTGCATGGGCGGCGCCATTTCCTTCCGCGCCGCCGCCGCCTTCCCCGACCGCTTCGCCGCCGTCGGCGCCTTCCACGGCGGCAACATGGCCACCGACAAGCCGGAAAGCCCCCACCTGCTGGCGCCGAAGATCAAGGCCAAGGTGCTGGTCGCCGGGGCCGACGAGGACGCCGGCTTCACCCCCGAAGCCTGCGCCACCCTGGACGCGGCGCTCAAATCCGCCGGCGTCGACGCCAACGTCTCCATCTGGCCCGGCGCCCTGCACGGCTACGCCCCGGCCGACACGCTCACCTACAACGAGGCGGCGTCCGAGCGGCATTGGCGCGAGATGTTGGCGCTGTTCAAGGGCACGATCGGGTAGGGCGGCGGCCGGCAAGACTCGCCAATCGCCCCCAATCCCCGCTCATCCCCGCGAAAGCGGGGACCCAGGTTTATTGTCCGAGACGGCAGATTTCAGAAATCGGTGTGCGTCCCTGCTTTCGAGGTGCGTCTTCTCCGCGCTCGGAACTGGCGGGACGTTTCGGAGGCGGGCGGGAAGGCCACGTTCTACCGGTGCCTCAGTTGGAGAATTTGGCGCAGCCTAGACCGCGAGGATGGCGGCTGCGGCGTTACCGGCGTCGGTCGCGGATTCCCAAGGTGTCCCTCAAGATAAAAGACTTGGATAGCGGTGATGATGACGAGGACAAGGGGGCTTGCCAGCAGGACGCCGGAAGGTCCGAAGAGAACAGTGAAGGCAAGCGTCGAGAATATGTTCAGGACGGGCGGAAGGTCGACGCTCTCGTCTTGAACCAGCGGGGTGATGAAGGTCCCCTCAATGAAGTGGGCCGCCCAGAACATCAGAGCTGTCGCAAGCGCTTTGAGCGGACTGACCGTGAAGGCCACGAGCACGGCAGGAACCGCCGCCATCAGCGCGCCCAGGAACGGGATGAACGTAAGGAGGCCGCCGGTAAGCCCCAACGCGACCGCCCCGGAAATTCCCAGCAAGCTAAGTCCGATGCTAACCAGCACGCCAAGCGCGACCATCACGATCAGGCGACTGACCAGCCAGCGTTTCAGGATCGTCGCGCTCCGCGTCAGAAAACTCAACACTTCCGGTCGATGGGATGGCGGAATGAGGATGAGAGCTCCTTCGCGATACCGCGCAGGATTTAGCGCCAGGAAGATTGCGCAGAAGATCACGATCGCGCCGTAGGTGAGATAGCGCGCGGCCCCGCTGACGGCCGACCCCAGGATGGGCGCCAGGGTATCGGTCGCGTCGGAAATCCGCGCGCCATTGGCCTGCTTTAGGAGCGCATCCCCCCAAGGTTGCGCCTGGGCGTAGGCGAACAGGGCGTGGGCGCTATTGCGCGCCTTACCCAGGATCTCCTCATACTGAGCCAAAATGCGCCAACCGAAGAGCGCGATCACCCCTGCCAGGACGGCGAACATCAAGAGCGCCGCCAGCAACACTGCGACCTGGTTAGGTAGGGGGGCAAGTTTACGCAGACCATCAGACAGCGCCGAGAGCGCCGCCGCCAGCAGTATGGCCGAAAACAGCAACAGAAGGACACCGGCCAACTTCCATGCCACCACGGCGGCCAGCACCAGCAAAGTGACTTGAACATAGGGGTGCGGCGCGGGTCGCGCGGCGCGAGTGGGGCCGCCCATGACACTGGCTTTGTTCTTTGACGTCGACGGCGCTGGGGACTGGTTGCGGGTCAAGATGGCCTCCCCAATAACAACCGGCCGCCATCTCCGGTCAGGAAAGCCATGGCGCCGCCCGCCCAGAGGCCTGCGATCAGTAGCAGGACGCCAATCGTCACCTGTCGCCCGTAGGCTCGGCCTCCCGTCATGAAGGCCGCCGGAACCTTGACAGCCATATTGGTGGTCAGCGTCAAGACCACGCCGATCGCCGCGGCCGTCAATGTCACCCGACCGCCGGCTTGAAGTGTGGCCATGGACACCGAAGCGGCATGCGCGTCAGCGAGGCCCATCACCGCCGCGCCGATCAAAGCACCCGGCGCGCCAAGCCAGCGGAGGAGCAATTCGGCGATGAGACTGAATGCTCCCACCATGACCACGAACAGCAGAACCGCTCCGCCGCTGAAGGCTCGGCCGGCGGTGTCATGGCCTGAGACCTTTGGCGTGCGGCGCACAAGCCAGACTGCGTAAGCGAGCATCAGGCATGCGGCCAGGCCCAATGGGATCGCCATGGTGATGATCAGCTGGGGACTGACGGCGCCAATGATCGCAAGGAGATAGGCAAGGCTGCCGATCATGGAGGCGATTGCGCCGGCCGCGCTGGCGGCGGCTAGGTCGGTCTGGCCCTTGGCGCGCGCGCCCATGGCGGCAACCGCCGCGGTGCTTGAGACAAGGCCAGCGGCAAGGCCCGCCACCAGGAGCCCGAACCTGCCGCCCAGCAGGCGCTGCGCTACATATCCCAGGAAGCTGAGCGCCATCGCCACAACGGCGAGACGCCAGAGGGTGAAGGGATTGAGCAAGCCGAGCGGATCGATCGGCCGATTGGGCAGTAAGGGCAGAATGACCAACGCCGCAATGGCAAAGGTCAGGGCATCCAACAGCTCCTGGTCGGTGATGCGGTCCCGCACGAAGCGATGCAGTTGGACCCGAAACGCCAGCAAGGCCGCGACCACCACGCCAACTTCAAGGCCGACTGCGGGTCGCGTCTGGGCGAGAACCCCGAGGGCATATGTTACAACCAGCGCGACCTCGCCGGTGAGCCCCGGGTCCTTTCGGTCTCCGAGCCAATAGGCCGCAAGGGCGCCTAGGGCGACAAAGGCGCCGGCTAGCAAGACAAAGCCGGCGTTTCCGGCCAGGGCGGCGACGCCCCCCAACAGGCCCACTAGGCCAAATGTCCGCAACCCTGCCGCTGAGCGGGTGATTCCTTCACCCTTGCGGCGTTCGCGCTCAAGGCCGATCAGCAGTCCGATCGCCAGGGCGACCAAGAGTGGCCACTCGGGTCGGCTGAACCAGTGATCCAACTCATCGGCCGACATGCGGCGACGCGATTGGGGCGCTTGTGCGTGGACCAGCGGCGGAGTTCTGCGGCCGACCCGGCAGATGATGCGCCGCCAGTGTTCTCGGCAAGATCAGGGTGCCACCAAGCGAACCGTCAAAGTCCGTCGCGATAGCGTAGCTTGAAATCCGATGGCGCAGGACGTCGGCTCCATCTGGAGGATACCAGCCCCTGACCGGCCGTCTGTCTTGCGAGGCAATCGGGCTGAAGGCGGTGTTCTCGACGGTCAGCACTTCGATGTCTTCGACACAGACTGTCACAGCGGTTCTCCTCGATTGATCCCGCGGGCGCCGCCGCGTCGGTTAGCGTCAATCAAGGAAGCAGCAGCGTCGTGGACTCGAATGGGCCCAAGCGCGCGCTCCCGTCGGGGCGGAGTGACATGTTTATCGCGCGGTCACGGCATTTATCGTTGATCCAAATCATGCCGGCGACAGGCCCGGCGCCGTGTAGCGCATTTTGCAGCTCCCCATCGTGTGAGCGACGCCAAACCGGTAATTCGGGGAATGGAACATGTGCCCCACACGCCGGCTAAAATCAGGAGCAGTTGCGCAAGCAACGGCACATCAGAAACACCAGGGGAACATTGCGCCTGTCCCCGAATTGCTTGGTCGGAAATGCGCCAGAAGCGGGCGTTGGCGTCCGACCGGAAATCCGGCATTCGCACCGACGGCCAAAAGGCCTGAATGTCGGCCTTTGGGACTTAGGCGCTCGACCGCTATCGACCCGTTGCGGTCACTGGGATGGTCTGCTCGCCGTCCACAGGAGCGCAACAGACTCGCTTCCTACGCGATCGACGGCGCTTGGGAACGGTGATGGGCCAATTCCTTGAGCGCTGCCAAACCGATTGGCGGGTTCGCCTGCCACGGAAGGAAGAATACTCTCTTCGCCAGGCCCGCGCGCACGCGATCAATTTGCTTTTGCTCGCCCAACAGTCGCTGTTGAAGCAGCTCGTCACGAGTTCCGGCGGCGAGCAGGCTCCGGTTGATAATCCAGGCGTAGGGCTCGATCTGCGCTCGTCGCAAGTCGTCCTGCAAGGCGCTGGCCTGGGAAACTGGCGTAGTCTCGGCCAGCGTGACCAGAAGAATTCGCGTGTAGTCTGGGTCTTGGAGACGCATCAGGGGCGTAATGATACGCCTCCCCAATTCCGCCGTCTGACGGACCATCTGCCGATGATAGGCGCCGGTTTCGTCCATCAGCAGCAAGGTGTGGCCGGTCGGCGCTGTATCGAGCACCACAAACGAACTCCGCGCCTCCGCGACGATGTGCGAGAAGGCGTGGAATACAGCGATCTCTTCCGTGCAGGGCGAAGCCAGATCTTCGCGCAGCAGGGCTTGGCCCTCCGCGTCAAGCTTGGCGCCGCGCTGGGCCATGATCTTGGCGATATAGCGTCCCGTCTCCGCCTTGGGATCGATCCGATCGACCTGTAAGCCAGCGACCTCGCCGACGATTGTCATTGCAAGGTGGGCGGCGGGGTCGGTCGTGCTGAGATGCACGCTATGGCCGCGCTCGACCAGGCCGAGGGCGATAGCGCCGGCGATCGTCGTCTTGCCGACTCCGCCCTTTCCCATGACCATGATCAGGCCGCGGCCATCCGCCGCGAGAAGGTCCACCAGCTGGTCAAGAGCCGGGAGATCGTCGGCAAAGGGTTTGGCTAGAGAGGTCTGAACCGGGGTCACAGGCGCCGCGCCCGGACCAAGCAGGGAACGCAAGGCGCCCAGCCCCATCATCTCGAACGGTCGCAGCAGAATGTCGTCGCGCGGCAGCGCCCGCAGTGAGGACGGCATGCCCATGAGCGCCTCCCGCCCCTGGGCCTCTAGCGACAAAGCCGTCGCATCAGATCGGTCACTGGCCCGGAACACGCCATTAACGGCCAGATGCTGGTTGGCGAGGCCGAGCGCGCGAAACTCGTCCGAGGTCCGCGCCGCCTCGGCGATGGCGCTGACTTCGGGGCGCGTCACGCGGATAATGGTCGTGGACGCCGGGTCACAGAGCGCTGTCATCGCCGCTTTGAAACGCGCCTCCTGCATCTTGAGGCCGGAGTGCGGTCCGAGGCACGATGCGCCCTGATCATTGTCCTCCAGAAAGCCGCTCCAAGCCTTCGGGAGGCTGAGGAGCCGGAGTGTGTGCCCGGTCGGCGCAGTGTCGAAGACGATGTGATCGAAGCCCGAGTCAGTGTCGGCCAAACGACCGACGAACTCATCAAACGCAGCGATCTCGGTCGTGCAAGCCCCCGACAACTGCTCCCGCACCTTGCTCCGATCCAGCTCGCCCGCGTCCGGTCCCAGCTGCGCCAGAACCCTCGCGCGATAGGTCTCGGCTGCGACAGTGGGGTCGATATTCAGCACGGACAGACGCGCCGCGCCGGGGACGGCGATTGGAAGATTGCCCAAGGGCACGTCCAATATCTCGTCAAGGTTGGAGGCGGGGTCGGTGCTGACCAGAAGAACGAACTTGCCGCGATCAGCGAGCGATAGTGCGGTGGCGCAAGCGATCGAAGTTTTGCCTACGCCACCCTTGCCCGTGAAGAACAGGAACCGGGTCGGGTTCTTCAGAAATCCAGGTGGGTGGACGGCTGCGCTATCACTCATGGTGTCCTTCGAAGGGCAGCGGCGCCGGCGCCCATGCAACAGGTCTAAACCTTGGAAAGCGTGATGTCAGGCCGATGACTGCTTTCCATCTCTAAATCGACGGTCGGATGTGACGGACCATCCGACCTTAGGGTCGCACGACCTCTCCATCCTCTTTGGTGAAGCCGGATACTTTCTGATCAAGCAATTCGAACACGAGCTCCGACGGGCGTCAGAGCCTGACTCCCCTTGGGGTCGCCACGATAGGCCGGGTCACGAGGAGGGGCTGGGCAACATGGCTTCCAGGATCGTGTCGTCGGCGACCCTGGGGTCAAGCAGACCCAACTCGTCACATCTTACGAGCAGACCTTCGCAATGTCGCCTACGAGTCAATCATCGCTCCCCACCCCCCCAAACGAAAAAAGCCGCCCCACCGGGCGGCTCCTTCACATCGACCTTGGGGACTAACCGCCTCTTACGCCGCCGGTTGCGCCGCGCTGAGCTTGGCCTTCACCTGGCGCTTGATCTTGAGGGCGCGGGGCGACAGGTCCGTGTCGCGGGCCTTGAGCAGGAAGGGGTCGAGGCCGCCGCGGAAGTCGATGGTGCGCAGGGCCGCGTTGGAGATCCGCAGGCGGTAGCTCTGGCCAAGGGCGTCCGACGCCAGGGTCGCGGGCGAAAGGGCCGGCAGGAAGCGGCGCTTGGTCTTGACGTTGGAGTGGCTCACGTTGTTGCCGACCATCGGGCCAATTCCGGTGAGTTCGCAGCGGCGCGACATGGGGTGACCTTCGCCTGGATAAAAAAGGTGCGGCGGGCGGGGCCCACGCGGGAGGGCGCGATATAGTCGAAGGGCTCCCCCCGCGTCAAGCCGCAGACGGTGGGCGTGATGCGATGGTCCGATGGGGGCTTGTGGTGAAGCTTCTCGGAAATACAATATGTTGTGGAGAACGAATCCCGAATCCGGCTGGGGCGCTGATTCGGTCCTGATTCGTTGTGCCCGTGTTCCGGGCGGTTGACGCAAAACCGCCGGCGGCCCCGGCGCCTGCGCCACGCGGGGCGAAGACGCCAAGTGTTCCTGAAGTGTTCTTGACGTTACCCTTTGCCGCCGCTAGACTGCGCGGTTGAGTTCACCCGCCGCCCGCGCCGCCCGCAAGGTGCTGTTCACACCCGAAAAACACCGACTCGCCGAAAGGGGTGTCTACACCTGACCCCCAGCATACCCTTGAAAACACGAAGGGAAATTCGAGCTCCAGGTGCTAACGAAACGCACGTTTCGGCCAGATCGTTAGCACCTTCGTCAGGCCCCGGTTTCCGGCCGCCCTCGCCATTGCCTTGACGTCGCCCGGCCGCGCGCCTCAGCTGTCAGCGTCGCCCGCGGGTGACGCTCCAGGAGGAACCCCGTGTCACAGACCCTCGCCCCCGCCGCAATCCCCGCCGCAATCCCCGCCGCAATCCCCGCCGCAATCCCCGCCCATGTGCCGGCCGAGCTGGTGTTCAACCTCGACGTGGGCGGCGCGCGGACCGAGGCGTTCCGCAAGGATCCCTTCAAGGTTTGGGGCAAGCTCAGGGGCCTGCCGCCGGTGTTCTGGTCGACGCACGCCGAGGCCATCCGCCCCGGCGGTTGCTGGGTCGCCACCGGGGCGGAACCGATCCGCCAGGTGATGCAGGACTGGGAGCATTTCTCCAACGAGCGGGCCCGCGACCCCAATGGCGGCTATAGCGGCGGGACCGGCGGGCTGGTGCCGCTGTACATGGACCCGCCGGAGCACGGAAAGTACCGCGCGCTGCTGGCGCCGGTGTTCTCGCCCAAGAACATCGATGCGGTGGAGCAGAGCCTCACGGGCCTGTCGTCCGAACTGATCGACGCCTTCGCCGGCAAGGGCGAGTGCGAGTTCATGACCGCCTATGCGCGGCCGTTCCCGGTGATCGTGTTCATGCGCTTCATGGGCCTGCCCATGGAGGGCCGCGAACAGTTCATCGCCTGGGAGCACACCATCTTCCAGGGCGAGACCCTGGAGGCGCGGCGGGCGGCGGCCATGGCGGTGGCCGGCTACATGCGCGAGCTGTCCGAGGAGAAGCGCCGCAATCCCGGCGACGATATCCTCTCCGGCCTGGTCCGCGCCGAGGTGGACGGCGCGCCGATCCGGCCCGAGATGCTCGCCGGCATGAACATGCTGCTCTACATGGCGGGGCTGGACACGGTGGCCGCGGGGCTGGGTCACACTCTCCGCTACCTGGCCGAACATCCCAAGCTGCAGCGCCGGCTGCGGGCCAATCCGGAGATGATCCCCGACGCCATCGAGGAATCCCTGCGCTATCACAGCTGGATCCCCACCGGGCGGCTTTGCGTGAAGGACATCGAGCTTAACGGCGCGCCGATCAAGGCCGGCGACTGGGTGCAGACCCTGCTCTACGCAGCCAGCAACGACCCTGCCGAGGCGCCCGATCCGTCCCAGTTCCGGCCCGACCGCGAGCCCAACCGCCACTTCGCCTTCGGCGCCGGGGTTCACCGTTGCGCGGGCTCGCACCTGGCGCGCCGCGAGATGCGCATCGCCGTGCGGATGCTGCTGGATCGCCTGGGGGAGTTCCGGGTCAAGCCGGGGGCCGAGTTGCGTTACGACGGCGGGCTGGTCTGCCTGAACAGCCTGCCGCTGGAGTGGGAGGTGAAGGCTTGAGGCGCGCGCCTCAGAATCGTTTCTCGAACTCGATCACGAAGCGGAACTGGCCGCCGGTCTCGTCCTTGGCCGAACCGGCGGCGAACAGATAGGCCGCCTCCAGTTCGATCTCGCCGCCCAGGCCCTTGGGCCGCATCTCGAACTGCGCCAACGGGCCCAGATAGTGCTCCTGGCGGCCGCCGAAGCGGTGGGTGGTTCCCAGGTCGCCGAGGGCCTGGACGCCCAGGTTGAGACCCCGGGCCGCCTCGGCGGTGGCCTGCAGGCCGTATTCGAACTCGGTCTCGCGGCCATTGAGGGAGATCGGCCGCTCGGCGATCAGATTGGCGGTGGTCTTGATGGGGCCGAACTGGCGGGCGAACAGCAACTTGCCCTCTGCGACGCTGGCGCCGCCGTGTAGGGGTTGTTCGTATTCGACATAACCGGCCACATCGACGCCGGTCCCGGGGATCTGGCCCAGATAGACCACGGCGGCCAGCGACAGGGCTTCCAGTTTGGCCGACCCGCCCGCGGCCTTTTCCATATGAGCCTCCAGTCCCAGGCTTACCCGATCGCTGAAGCCATGGGAGACTTCGAAGATCGCCTTGCCCTCGCCATCGGCCGGCCCGCCGGTCAGGGCGCCGGCCCGCAGCTCCACCTCGGTGACCCCGTTTTTGACGTAGGGCTCATAGACCTTGGTGGACAGCCCCGGCGCCGCCGCGGCCGATCCCGCATAGGCCGCCGCGGCCATCGCCGCTGCGAAAAACACCCCTCTGTTCATCCAAGCGCTCCTGCTCCAACCGGGGCTCAGAAGCCCTACATGCGAACGATTGTCAATATCATTCGCAATTTGTGGAATGGGCCATGACGTCATGGCGCCGGCGCTCCCTGCTTTGATCTGCGGCAATGCGGCGGGCGAATCGCCCCGAGCTAGACGACGTTGCGCCGCCGCAGCTCCGCCTCCAGGGCGGCGTAGTCGGGGAAGCCGAACCGGGGCGTGATCAGTTCGGTCCACTTGGCGTCCAGTTTCGCGGCGGTGTCGGCGTCCAGCTCATCGCGGTGGGAGCCCACCTTGCCCCGGCGCACCTTGGACGAGTCGCTGCCCGGCGGCAGGTTGCTCAACCGTTCGGACGCCTCCCGCATCATGGCGTCGTCAAAGCGGTCCTTGTGCGCCAGCATGTAGCCGAGCGAGGACCGCTCCTGGGTGAGCGCCAGGAGCTCGTCGTCCAGGGGGATGCCGCAGAAGGCGGCCAGCTTGCGGATGTGCAGCGCCGGCTCGGCGCTCATGTGCTCATAGGACATGAGCAGCACATCGGGGTTGTCCCGCTCTGTCCACCAGCTGGCCAGGTGGCTCCAGTAGTCGCCGGGTCGTCCCGTGAGCAGGCCCACGGCGAACTCGGCCACGCTCACTGCACCGGGCTCCAGATACCAGCCGTCCATGAACCGGTGCATGGACACCAGGGCGTCCTTGGGATCGCGCAGGGACACCACGTAGCGGGCGCCCTTGGGGACGGCGTCATAGCCCATGTGGCTCTTGAAGCCGCGCGGCTCGGCCCGCTGCTCGGCGTTGATGTCAAGGCCCAGAGCTACGGAGGTCTCTATCCAGGGGACCACCCGCGAGATGTCGTCAAAATCCATGTCGCCGCGGGTGCGCAGGGTGTGGAAGGTCTGCTGCAACCAGGTTGTGCCGCACTTGCCGTATGGCGAGATGATCACATCGCTCGGGCGCGGCCGATAGGCCTTGATGCCGGCGCCGATCTGTTCGGGCCGGAACATCTTGCCCTGCAACGCGTGCATCTCCGCGATGCTGCGCGCGCGGCGCGGCGCTCCATCATTCATTTAGGCCGTCCCAGCTGGCGTAATCTTCCTGCGCGGCATCCTAGCCGAGCCGAAGTCGGACGCCAGCGTTGGCTCAGCCCTTCTTGCCCGAGCTCGGCGGGGTCAGGAAGGAGCGGACCGCCGGTTCGGCCTTGGCCTTTGGTTGCTTCGGTTTGCGGACTTCCTTGTTGGACTTCTTCTGGCCCTTGGCCATCGACAGACTCCCTGCGCCACTGGAACGGCGCCCTTGCGATAAGAGCGCTCAAATTGCGGGGATCGCGGGTCGGATCCCGGAAACGGGGCCCAAACGAAACGGTCGGCGCAGATGGATCGACGCAACCCTTTACATAGGGCGTCCGCGGTACATTGGCCATCTCCGTCAGGCGGACAGCTGCTCCGCTCCGGTAACCGGAAGACGCAGGAATACGCCGCCGTGGGCCGATGGCGGCGGCAGGACCCCAGCGCGGATATTTACCTGCAGTGATGGCAGGATCAGCAATGGAGGCGGAAGCGTCGCATCGCGCGCCTGACGCAGCGCCACGAACGCTGTCTCATCGACGCCGTCGTGGATGTGGATATTGCTCGCCCGTTGCTCCGCCACGTCGGTCTCCCAACGGGGTTGCGTACGCCCTTCCGGCAGATAGTCGTGGCCGACGTAAATTCGCGTCGCCGACGGCAGGTCCAGTATCCTGCGGATCGACCGATAAAGATCGGCAGCGTCGCCGCCTGGAAAGTCCGTCCTGGCGGTCCCGTAGTCCGGCATGAACAAGGTGTCGCCAACAAAGGCTGCGTCGCCAATCACATAGGTGACACAGGCCGCCGTATGACCGGGCGTGTGCATCACACGGATCGCCAGATCTCCAAGGGCCAGCACGTCGCCGTCGGCCGCCAGGCGATCGAATGCGCTTCCGTCTGGAATGACATCGAAGGCCTCGAACCGCGGAATGAACGTCTTCTGGACTTCTCCGATGTGGGAGCCGATGACCACCGGCGCGCCAGTGCGTGTCCGGATCAGGCGCGCCGCTGTGAGGTGGTCGGCATGCGCGTGGGTTTCAAGCACGTAGCGAAGGTGGAGTCCCTGGTCGCTCATGGCGGCGAGGATCCGGTCCGCTGAAACGGTTGAAATCGTCGCCCCCCTGGGCTCGTAGTCGAGCACCGGATCGATAATTGCGGCAGCCATCGTCGCGGGATCGGACACCAGGTAACTTACCGTGGACGTCGCTTGGTCGAAGAAGGCTTGAATGCGGGCGGACATGAAGAGAACTCCGGAATGACCAGTCCTATATATTAGTATTTACTAAATTAGCAATATCATATATAATCGCACCATGAATGACGCCGCGCCCTTTGATCTTGCCCACCTTGAGGCCAGCGCCGGCCAGACGGCTCGCCTGCTCCGAGCGCTTTCCAATGAGCGGCGTCTGACGATCCTGAGCCAACTTGTGGACCAGGAACGCTGCGTCGGGGAACTGTACCCCCATATCGGACTTTCTCAGTCGGCGCTGTCGCAACACCTGAAGTCCTGCGCGATGAGGTTATCGTGGTGACCCGCCGGGAAGCCCGGTCATCTGGCCCCGGATCGCCGATCCGGCCGCCGCCCGCGTGATTAGGACCATTGCTGAATTCTCCTGTCCCCCTGAATTGGTTTCCTGACATGACCGCTACATTGATCCACTTGAAGCCATACGAAGTCGCCGAACGGCTCCGCGCAGGGGGGGCGGTCCTTGTCGATAATCGGGAGCCGGATGAGTTTGCGCACAGGCATGTGGCCAACGGCTTTGTCCTTGTGGCGGTGGTTTCCGGTTGCTTGGTTCATCCAGGATTCTTCGGCCTCGCGGCATTCATGGGCGCGGGGCTCGTCTATGCGGGCGTCAACGGGACCTGTGGTCTCGCGCGAATCCTGACTATTACGCCCTGGAACCGACCGGCGCGGGCCTGACCGATGGAATCTCTCAGCCCCCTCTTCATCGGCGCGCTGATTGGCCTGCTGATCGGAGTCCTGTTGACCCTGTTCGGGGGCGGTGGCTCGGTGGTCGCCACGCCATTGCTGATATACGCCGCCGGCGTGCGCGATCCGCACGTCGCCATCGGCACTTCGGCGGCGGCCGTGGCGGTCAACGCGCTGATCGGCCTGTCGCGGCAGGCGCGTGCGGGTCAGGTCAAGTGGCCCTGCGCGATCGTGTTCGGGATTTCGGGCTTGGCAGGCTCCATGAGTGGCGCGCATCTGGCCAAGCAGGTGGATGGCCACGCCCTGCTCGGATGGTTTGCGCTCGCCATGGGCCTCGTCGGCGCGGCCATGCTGTTCCCTCAGCGGCGACCCGGCGATCCAACAGTCCACCTTACGCCGCCATTGATCTTGAAACTCGCGCCCCTGGGCCTCTTGACGGGCCTCGCGGCGGGATTCTTCGGTATTGGCGGCGGCTTTCTGATCGTGCCGGGGCTGATGGCGGCGACGGGCATGACGCTGAGCCATGCCGCGGCCTCCTCACTGGTATCAGTCGCCCTGTTCGGGGCCGCGACCAGCGCCAGCTATGCCGCTTCAGGCCTGGTGGACTGGCCGATGTTCGCGGCTCTGGTGGCTGGCGGCGGGGTGGGAGTCCTGGCGGGAGCCCCGCTTGCCCAGAAGATCGCCGCACACGCCGACCTGGGACGGCGGATGTTCGCCCTCATGGTTATCGCGGCGGCCGCCTATGTGGGCGCCAAGACACTTGGGGTCGCCTGACCTGGATCAAGGCGGCGATCTGAAGACTGCGGCCTTCCTAATTTCCGGGGCTCAACCCCGCAAAGGAGCCGGTGATATGAAAGCCAACGAAGGAACACTCGACCGCGTGCTGCGCGTCATTGTCGGCGCCCTGGTGCTATCCTTGGCCTTCGTAGGACCCAAGACGCCCTGGGCCTATATTGGCCTCATCCCTCTGGTCACCGGCCTGATCGGCTACTGCCCGGTCTATTCGCTGCTTGGCGTCAAAACCTGTAAGGCAAGCGGAGGAGGCTGACTCCGCCTGTCACGATCAAACCAGCTGTCCGTGGCAGTGCTTGAACTTGCGACCGGAGTTGCAGGGGCAGGGCGCATTTCGGCCGGTGCTCTCCCAACCATCAGGCAATGCTGACACCGGCAGGCCTTGACGCTGCTCGGCGGACAGGCCGTCCGGCAGCACACCCATCACCACGGCATTCTCTCCGGTAAGCGGGTCTAGGTGCACCTCGGTCAGGTTTCCGAGCGGCGAGGGCGCGGGTTCCGGTTCGGAGAATTCGAACTGAACGGTCATCATCCAGCGCGTCACATTCTGGCGCACGTCGATTAGAAGCTTCTCGAACAGTGAGAAGGCCTCGGTCTTGTACTCGTTGAGCGGATCGCGCTGGGCATAGCCGCGCAGGCCGATGACGTTGCGCAGATGATCCAGGTGCATCAGGTGCTCGCGCCATTGCAGGTCCACGGTCTGCAGCAGGAAGCTCTTCTCGATGGTGCGCATGTGCGCAGGGCCCACCAGCTGCTCGCGCTCGGCGGCGCGCGCCTTGGCGGCGTCCATCAGCCGTTCCTGAATTTCCTCGTTGGCGATGCCTTCCTCGCTCGCCCAGTCGCGGATCGGCAGGTCAAGCCCCAGGTATTCGTGAACCTGGGCGTCAAGGCCATCGACGTCCCATTGTTCTGCATAGGCCTTAGGCGGCAGGTGACGGGAGACAAAGTCCTCGATGGTGTCGGCGCGCATCTCCTCGATCACCTCGGAGATGTCGGTGGATTCCATGAACTCTTGACGCTGTTCGAACACCGCCTTGCGCTGGTCGTTGACCACGTCGTCGTATTTCAGCAGGTTCTTACGGATCTCGTAGTTTCGCTGCTCGACGCGCTTCTGGGCCTTCTCGATGGCGGCGTTCAGCCAGCGATGGGTGATCGCTTCGCCTTCCTCGACGCCAAAGGTGCGCATGATCGTGTCCAGCCTTTCGCCGGCGAAGATGCGCAACAGGTCGTCCTCGCAGGATAGATAGAACTTGGATCGTCCCGGGTCGCCCTGCCGGCCGGTACGGCCGCGCAACTGGTTGTCGATCCGCCGACTCTCATGGCGTTCCGTGCCCAGGACGAACAGGCCGCCGGCGGCCAGGGCCTGTTCCTTCAGGTCGGCGATCTCTGCGGCGATCTCGGCATGGCGCTGGGCGGCCATGGCCGGGGTGACTTCGAGTCCAAGGCCGATCTGCTCCTCGCGCCATTTCAACACCTTCATGTCGACGTTGCCGCCAAGTTGGATGTCGGTGCCGCGTCCGGCCATGTTGGTGGCGATGGTCACCGCGCCCGGCACGCCTGCGTCGGCGACAATCATGGCTTCCTGCTCGTGATACCGGGCGTTCAGCACATTGTGCGGGATGCCGGTGATCGTCTTGCCGTCCTGCTCGGACTTATGGGCGCTGAGCAGGGCGGAAAGCTGTTCGGACTTTTCAATCGAGACCGTGCCAACCAGGATCGGCTGTCCGCGACGGTAGCAATCCTCGATCTGTTTCAGGATCGCTTGGTTCTTCTCGGCCGCCGTCCGATAGACCTCGTCGTCGTCGTCGATCCGCGTGATCGGCCGATTGGTGGGAATCTCGGCGACATCCATCTTGTAGATGTCGAGGAATTCCTGCGCCTCGGTGGCGGCCGTACCCGTCATGCCCGACAGTTTGCTGTACAGGCGGAAGTAGTTCTGGATCGTCACCGACGCCAGGGTCTGATTCTCCGGCTGGACGACCACCCCCTCCTTGGCCTCGATGGCCTGGTGGAGACCCTCCGACAAGCGCCGGCCCTGCATCATCCGGCCTGTGAATTCGTCGATGAGCATCACCTCGCCAGCGCGCACGATGTAGTCGCGGTCGCGCTGATAGAGGATATTGGCCCGAAGAGCCTGATTGACGTGGTGCACCACCGAGACATTGGCGGCGTCATATAGGCCGGTGGTTTCCGCCTCCAGATGGCCGGCCGCCTGCAGCGTTTCTTCGAAATTCTCGGATCCAGCCTCAGTCAGCATCACCTGACGCTGCTTCTCGTCGTGTTCGAAGCTGGTCTTGTCCTTGATAAGCTCCTTCACCAGCACGTCGATGGTCCGGTAGAACTCGCTGCGGTCCTCGGTGGGACCGGAGATGATCAGCGGCGTCCGCGCCTCATCGATCAGGATGGAGTCCACCTCATCCACGATCGCGAAATTATGGCCGCGCTGGACCATCTCGCCCAGGTCGTAGACCAGATTGTCGCGCAGGTAGTCGAAGCCGAATTCATTGTTGGTGCCGTAGGTGACGTCGGCGGCGTAGGCGGCCTGGCGCTGGTTCTGGCTAAGACCGTGGACAATTACGCCAACCGACAAACCCAGGAATTGGTAGATTTGGCCCATCCACTCCGCGTCGCGCTGAGCCAGATAGTCATTGACGGTGATCAGGTGCACGCCCTTGCCGGCCAGTGCGTTCAGATAAACCGGCGCTGTGGCCACCAGGGTCTTGCCTTCCCCAGTGCGCATTTCTGCGATGCCGCCCTGGTGCAGGATCATGCCGCCCACCAGCTGCACGTCATAATGACGCTGGCCGAGCGTCCTTACTGAGGCCTCGCGCACGACCGCGAATGCCTCCTCCAAAACGTCGTCGAGCTTGGCGCCGCCCGCCAGCCGGGCCTTGAATTCCTCAGTCTTGGCCCGTAGGCCCTCGTCTGAGAGGGCTTTCATCTGCGGTTCGAGGGCGGTGATCTTACCGACACGGGCCATGAAGGCCTTGACCTTGCGGTCGTTCGAGGAGCCGAAGAGGCGTTGGAAGATCATGTTTATGGGCGTCCGATAGCCGCAATTTGACGCCGGCGGGCGCCGCGCGTGGAGATCGAGGATGCCCTCCGCCCGCCCGGAATCCCGCACCTTCAGCGCGCCGGAGACTTAGTGAGCCCCCCGTGCGGTGTCAACGCGGAGTGGCCGCGCGCAGTTGTCCTCTCCCGCCGCAACGGCGGCCGGAGAGGAAAAAGCGACAAGGCCTAATAGACTTCCAGCAGCCCCGCGCCGCCCATGCCGCCGCCGATGCACATGGTGACCACAGCGTACTTGGAGCCCCGGCGCTGGCCCTCCTGCAGCACGTGACCCACCATCCGCGAGCCGCTCATGCCGAACGGGTGGCCGATGGAGATCGCGCCACCATTGACGTTGAATTTGGCCGGGTCGATGCCGAGCCGGTCACGGCAATAGAGTGCCTGGGAGGCGAAGGCCTCGTTCAGTTCCCACAGGTCTATGTCGTCCACCTTCAGGCCGTGACGTTCCAGGAGCCGCGGCACGGCGAACACCGGGCCAATGCCCATCTCGTCGGGCTCACAGCCGGCCACCGCCCAGCCGCGGAAGGCGCCCAGGGGCTTAAGATTGCGGCGGGCGGCCTCCTTGGCCTCCATCATCACCACCGCGCCGGCGCCGTCGGACAGCTGTGAGGCGTTGCCGGCGGAGATGAAATTGCCCTCGCCGCGCACGGGTGGCAGTTTCAACAGACCCTCGAGCGTCGTGTCGGGGCGGTTGCACTCGTCGCGCTCCACCACATAGTCGACGATGCTCTCGGCTTTGGTTTCCTTGTTCACCACCTTCATCTTGGTGGCCATGGGGACGATCTCGTCCTTGAACTTGCCGGCCTGTTGGGCGGCGGCGGTGCGCATCTGGGATTCGTAGGAGTACTGGTCCTGGTATTCGCGGCTGACGTTGTAGCGCTTGGCGACGATGTCAGCGGTGTCGATCATGGCCATGAAGATGGCTGGCGCGATCTCCAGCAGATGGGGGTCCTGGTTGTCGCTTTCCTCGCGGGGCTGACGCAGGGATAGGGATTCCACTCCGCCGGCGACCAGCACATCGACGCCGTCGTTGCGCACGGTGTTGGCGGCCATTGCGATGGACTGTGTTCCAGACGAGCAGAAGCGGTTGATGGTCACTCCGGAGGTGGTGATCGGCAAGCCCGCCAACAGGCTCGCCTGACGGCCGAGATTGCCCGAGCCGTGGGCGATGTTGCCCAGGTAGCAGTCTTCCACCGCCTCCTTTTCGATCCCGGACTTAGCCACCGCATGCTTGATGGCGTGGGCGGCCATGGTGACTGTCGGGGTGATATTGAACCCGCCGCGCTGTGACTTGGCGAGGCCTGTGCGGGCGTAGGAGACAACGACGGCTTCGCGCATGGCGGATCCTTTCCTGATTTGCGCGGCCACATGATGGTCCTGGCCGCAGGGCGCATGGGCGCAACCTTTGCATCGTCGGATGTAAATGGCTAGGGACGGCGACGATTGCTGCGCGAGGACAAACCATGACTGGTGCGACAGGGGGCGGGATTCCACGCCTGGCGATCGCCGCGGTCGCCTGCGTCCTGGCGCTGAGCGCCTGTGATCAGAAGGGCGGCGCGGAACAGGCTCCGGTTCCCGGCGACAAGGCGGTCGCCAAGGTCGATGGCAAGACGGTCTGGGCCTCGGACGTGAAGCGCGAGGCGATCGCCCAGGGCCTGATCGGCGAAGGCGAACCGCTCGACGTGGCCTCTGAACCATTCCATCAGGTGATGGATGAGGTCATCGACCGCAAGTTGCTGGCGGCCGAAGCCGTGCGGCTGAAGCTCGACCGCGATCCGGCCGCCCAGCGCCGGTTGGCGGCGTCCCGTGAGCGAATCCTGGGCGACTTGCTCGTTGAGCGTGAGGTATCCGGCGCGGCGAGCGAGAACGCCGTGCGCGGTCTCTACCAGGAACAGATGAAGCTCGCTCGTCAGTCCGAACAGATCCGCGCCCGCCAGATCCTGGTGGCATCGCAGGCCGAGGCGGCCATCATCAAGGCGCAACTTGCTTCCGGCGCCGCCTTTGAGGCCTTGGCCATGGAACGATCGATCGATGCGGCCACGCGCTTCAACGGCGGCGACCTGGGGTTTTTCACCACCGACATCATGCCGCAGGCCTATGAGACCGCTCTGAAGGCGGCCAAGACTGGTGATATCGTGGGGCCCATTCAGGTGGATGGGGGCTGGGCGATCCTTCGGGTAGAAGACCGCAAGCTTGAGGATCCGATCACTCTCGAGGCTGCCCGGCCTCAGATCGTCCGTTATCTCACCTTTGACCGGATAAAGGACCTACTGGAGCGCCTGCGCGGACATTCAAAGATTCAGCCGCTCATCCCGCCGCCGGCGAAAATCGCCGGTCAGGCGGTAGAGCCGGCCGCCGCCCCACCGCCGTCCGCGGCGCCGCCTGTCACCGCCGCCGCGCCGGCCGCCCCGCTGTCGGCCAACGCCACGGCTAAAGCTGAGGGAATGCGCAAATGAGCCGCAAGCCGCCGCCCGCCAAGTCCACGCCCAAGCCCAGGTCCGCCGGTGTCTCGATGGTTCGCGATGCGGCGGCCGGGTCTGTGGAGGCAGTGGGCCAGACTCTGGAGTGGGCGCTGGATCCCTTGGCGTCAGCGCTCAAGCGCGCGGCCCTGCGGCGCGCCGATCGTCAGACCCAGGCCCTGTCGACGGCGACGGTTCCAGCGGCGCCTGCGAGCCCGCTGGTGTCGCCGCTTGCGGTCAGATTTCCGCGCATCGCCCCCATCGCCGGTGTCGAGATGGCGATCGGGCGGGCCGGGTTCTACAAGCATGAGCGGCCGGACCTGTTGGTGATGCGGTTCGCTGAGGGGACGGCGGCTGCGGGAGTCTTCACCCGCCACCGCGTAGGCTCCGCGCCGGTGGACTGGTGTACGCGCCAACTCGCCGCCTCCAAGGGCGAGGATGTGCGCGCCCTGGTGGTCAATGCCGGTTGCGCCAATTCCTTCACCGGCAAGCCGGGCGCCGACGCCGTGCGTCGGGTCGCTGCTGGGATCGCCAAGCGCTTTGATTGCCGTCAGCGCGACGTGATGTGCGCCTCTACCGGGGTCATCGGGGTGTTGCTCGACGACTCCAAAATCGTTCCCAGATTGCCGGAGCTGGAAGCGCGGCTGACCGAGGACGGCTGGGCCGAGGCGGCCGCGGCGATCATGACCACCGACACCTTCCCCAAGGGTGCGACCGCCGAGGCGCAGATCGACGGGGTCAAGGTGCGCATCGCAGGCATCGCCAAGGGTTCGGGCATGATCGCGCCTGACATGGCGACCATGCTGGCCTTCGTGGCCACCGACGCGGCGATCGCGCCGGCGGCGTTGCAGACGTTGGTCGGCCTCTACACGCGCTCGACCTTCAACTGCGTCACGGTGGACGGCGACCGCTCCACCAACGACACCCTGCTGCTGTTCGCCACTGGCCAGTCCGGCGCGCCTCGGATCAGCCGGGCTGGGGACCGCAGGCTGTCCGACTTCCGTGAAAAGCTTGAGTCCGTGTTGCTGGATCTGGCGCTTCAACTGGTGCGCGACGGGGAGGGGGCGAGCAAGTTCGTCAAGGTCAATGTGACCGGAGCCGAGAATGCAGCCTCAGCGCGCAAGATCGCCCGCACCATCTGCGAGAGCCCGCTGGTCAAGACCGCCTTCGCCGGCGAGGACGCCAACTGGGGCCGCATAGTCATGGCCGTGGGCCGAGCCGACGAGCCCATTGACCGGGACCGGATCTGCGTCAAGTTCGGTCCCCTGGTCGCTGCCCAGGACGGCCTAGTCTCAACCACCTACGACGAGGCGAAGATGAGCGCCTACATGAAGCGCCAGGAGTTGGAGGTGTCGGTGGACGTGGGCGTCGGCCGCGGGGCCGCGACCATGTGGACCTGCGACCTCACCAAGCGCTACGTGGAAATCAACGGGGACTACCGGAGCTGAGCGCGGACGCCGATGGGACCGGCAGGCGGAACGCGCAAAAGATCGCCAGCGCCGCGGCGGGCAGGCCGGCCGCGAAAATCCACATCGCGGTCATCCGGGCTGCCGGAACGCTCAGCACATGGCCGCTCGCCCCGGCAAGGGTGGCCACCGCGCCCACCAGGGCCGCGCCTACCGCCGCGCCGGTCTGCTGAACCGCCGCGATCGAGGATGAGGCCACCGCCCGTTCGGCGTCGGAGGCCTGGGCGATGATCATCTGGCAAAGGAAACCGAACGCGACCCCGAAGCCTGCGCCCTGCAGGAGGGCGGCGGCCACCACCATCGCCGGCGGGCCGTCGCGCAGGGCGAAGGTCAGCCAGACCAGGGCGGCGACCAGCGCCAGGGTTCCCACCCTGATCCAGAGCACCTGCCAGCGGGGCCCGGCGCGGGACACCAGGAGGGCCGAGATCGTCCAGCTCAGCGTTTCCGCACCGATCACATAGCCGGCGGCCAGCGGCGACAGACCATGCAGCGCCTGCAGGATCGCAGGGCCGAAGGTGACCAGGGCCATACCGGCCACGCACATGGCGAGCATGGCGCCATAGGCCGCCCCCTGGGCTGTGGATATGTCGGCGGCGCGGCGGGGGAATAGGTTCGCCGGCGCGCGGGCGTCCAGGCGCACCGCAGCCCCGAGCAGGCCGACGCCCGCAAGGCCCAGGGCCGCCGCGCGCCAGGCCAAACCGGTCAGGCCGCTGGCGGCGATCGCGGCCACCGCCAGTACGATCAGGCCGACCTGCAGGGCCGGCACTCCGCCCTGGTCCTCGCCGCGGGCTTCTCGCTCCAGCAGCCAGACGGCCGCGGCGGCGAAAGCCAGCGCCTGGACCGCAAACAGCCAGAACACCCCGCGCCAGTCGCCGGCCTGGACGAACAGGCCGCCCAAAAGCGGGCCGACCAGCGTGGCCGCGCCCCAGACGCTGGCGACAGCGGCGAAGGTCCGGGCCAGATGGCGCTTGGGGAACACCAGACCTATGGCCACGTGCGCGAAGCCGATGATCCATCCTGCGCCGACACCCTGTACCAAGCGGCCGGCGAGGAACAGGCCGATGGAGGGGGCCATGGCGCTGACCAGGCAGCCCAGGGCGTAGAGGATCCCGGCCCAGGCCATGGCCCTGCGCAGTCCGAAGACCATCGACAGTCGCCCCGCCGTGGCGCCGGCGAGGATCGAGCCGGTGAAGAACCCCGCCGTCGCCCAGCCGAACCAGGCCAGGCCACCCAGTTCGGCGCCGACAGAGGGCATGATGGTGGCCACCACCAGGGCGTCGGCTGCGTTCAGCCAGACGCCCAGGCAGATCAGCGCGAACCGGGCGAGTCGTCCTTCGCCGAGCAGGTCATGCCAGCTCGTGTCGGGGTCCGGCCCGTCCATTCACGCCTAGCGGTTGGACCAGACGCCGGTGCGGGCAGGTGCGGAATCGCCGGTGCGCTTGGGTCCCTTGAACGCCGCGCCGCGCTGGCCGCCGGACTTGGCCTGTCCCCCGCCGCCGCCGCCGGAGCGGCTGCGGTTTCCGCGGTTCCCCGACTTGGGCTGGCCGCTGCGGCCGGCGTTCGGCGCGCGCTCAGGGCGCACGCCCAACGGTTCCGGCATGGCCGCCGTGGCCGCGCCCAGGGCGCGGTCGTTGCGGCGGTCGAAGGTCGGGATCACCTGGCGAGTGACCTTTTCGATGTCGCGCAGCAGCTTGCGTTCGTCATCGGCGCAGAAGGCCACGGCCGAGCCCTTGGCGCCGGCACGCGCGGTGCGGCCGATGCGGTGGACGTACGACTCCGGCACATTGGGCAGTTCATACTGGATCACGTGGGTGACCGAGTCGATGTCGATGCCGCGCGCGGCGATGTCGGTGGCCACCAGGGCGCGGACCTGGCCGGCCTTGAACGACGCCAGCGCACGCTCGCGCTGGCCCTGGCTCTTGTCGCCGTGAATGGAGGCCGCCTCGACGCCGATCTGCTCCAGGGACTTGGCGACCCGGTCCGCGCCGCGCTTGGTGCGAGTGAACACCAGCACGCGGGTGAAGTCCGGCTGGTCGAACAGTTCGCACAGCAGCGCGCGCTTGCGGGAGGTCTCCACGTAAAGCACCTGCTGGTTGACGCGCTCGACCGTAGTGCCCTGGGGCGCCACGGAAACCTTCAGCGGGTCGTGCAGCAGGTCGCCGGCCAGCTTGCCGATCTCGGCGGGCATGGTGGCGGAGAAGAACAGGTTCTGGCGCTGCTTGGGCAAGTGGCCGACGATCTTGCGGATCGGGACCAGGAAGCCCAGGTCGAGCATCTGGTCGGCCTCGTCGAGTACGAAGATCTCGGTCTGGCTCAGCACCGCCATCTTTTCCTGGATATGGTCGAGCAGCCGGCCCGGTGTGGCGACCAGCACGTCGATGCCGGCGGCCAGCGCCTTGATCTGGGCGCCATACTTGACACCGCCGAAGATCACCGCGGTGGAGAAGCCCAGATGCTTGCCATAGGTCTTGAAGCTGTCGCCGATCTGAGTGGCCAGCTCGCGGGTCGGGGCCAGCACCAGCACCCGGCAGCCCCGGCGCGGGGCGGCCTTACGGTCGGCGGCCAGCCGGTGCAGGATCGGCAGGGCGAAGGCCGCGGTCTTGCCGGTGCCGGTCTGGGCCACGCCCAGGAGGTCGCGGCCGGCCATCACGCCAGGAATCGCCTGGGCCTGGATGGGGGTGGGGGTGGCGTAGCCCTTCTCGGCCAGCGCTTTCAGGAGCGCCTTATCGAGGTTTAGGTCGGTGAATTGGGTCAAACAATATTCTTTCAGATACGCCATGGGCGCGAGCGCCATGAGGGGCGTCTCGCGCGGGGCGAAGGATATAATGGGAAGCGCCCCGCGTGGCCGGGCGATCTATGGGAATTCTCGGCGCTCGACAGGCAAAGTCCCGTTCTCGGGACCCTCACGCGGCTGGAGCGCCAATAGCGTCGATCTGGACGCGAGGCGGTCTATCGCTGCTGCAGTGCAAAAAGTCAAGGCGGATTGCGGTCTTGGCGGAATTGGACGCGGTAAACCGAGTGGACGGCGGGGCGAAACGCGACGTTTCAGGTGTTCCTCGCTTCTCGCAAAACCCGCATTCGGGTAGCACCTTGTCGAGGGACAATATCACAAGATTTCAAAGAATTGCGGGCGCTCAGGTGTAGCGGGCGCTTTCGGTTTGTCGGCGATTTTCGAGGAGCGAGCAACGCCTTGTGGGAAGCCGAGTGGGGCGGGGGGCGAGAACAAAAAGAGAACACAAAGTTGGCTGGTTGTCAAGGGTTGTGAAGATCTTGGGGTCGTTGACGCCAAGCAGGAGCGCCGAAGGTCGTGCGTGTCCCCAGTTCAGACGCCCCAGTTCACATCTCGGTAGACCTCCAGGTCGACGTCTTCGAAAAAGATCGCCTCGCACCGGGTTCCCCGCTGCTTCACTTGGTGCGGCACTTCAAGAACCACGATGCGGGACATGATGGGAACATTCACGGGACGCCGTTTTTCCGAGGCCAAATTCGACACAGATCAAAGCGCCTCACGACGTCGCTGGATTCATGACAGCGCCAAGCGCCGCTTGGGCCGGATCGGGGCGCACCGGTCGCTGGCGGCGCGTCGGTCCCACGTCGGGACGAAACGGAGGAAATCATGACGATCACTGAATCACGCGGCTATGGCGGCCCAAGGGCCAAGCCCGCCGATATGCCTGACGCGCCCGCGCACGTGCCGAAAGACCTGATCTTCGACGTGTCCGCCTATGGCGAAGCCAACACCCTGGTCGATCCGTTCAGCGTCACCGAAGATGTCTATAAGGTTCTGCCGCCGGTCTTCTACAACAACCAGGACGCCCCGGGTCTGTTCCGCGGATGCTGGGTGGTGACCCATTACGAGGACATTCGCGAAGTTTACCAGAACGACAGGCTCTATTCGACCAAGGGCGCCGCAGCGTTCCATACCCTGGTGGGAGAAACCTTCCCGATGATCCCGCTGGGGGTCGATCCGCCAGAACATGGCAAGTACCGCCTGCTGCTGAATTCCTGGTTCTCGCCCAAGGCCCTGAACGAGCGGCTTGAGCCCAAGATGCGGTCGATCATCACCACCCTCGTCGACGGCTTCGCCGACAAGGGTGAGGCGGACCTGGCCTATGACTACGGCCGGATCTATCCGGTGCGCGTCTTCCTCGACCTGATGGGATTCCCTCAGGACATGTTGGAGGAATTCCTCCTGTGGGAATACGCGATCCTGCATTCGAACTTCAACGCCGAGCGGATCAAGTGGGGCATAGGCTCAGCGGTCAAGTACAACCGCGAGTTCGTGGAAGTGGTGCGCAACCTCCCGCTCGACAACACGCTCGCAAGCCACATCGTCCACGGCAAAGTGGACGGCCGTCCGCTGACCGACGACGAGATCATGGGCGCGATGACTTTCCTGTGGATCGGTGGGCTCGACACCGTGGCGGCCACCACCTCGCTGATGTTCCGCCGCATGGCCATGCAGCCGGAACTACAGCAGAAGCTGCGCGAGGATCCCTCGCTTATCCCGGAGGCCGTCGAAGAGTTCCTGCGCATTCAGCCGCTGGTCAACTCCAACAGGCTGGTCAAGGAGGACCACGAAATCCGGGGCGTGAAGATCAAGAAGGGCGATACCGTGATGGCCTTCAACACCGCCGGAAATTTCGACCCGGCGGAGTTCGAAAACCCTCGCGAAGTGCGCTTTGATCGCCCCTCGAACCGCCATTTCACCTTCGCCGGCGGCCCTCACCGTTGCCTGGGGTCGCACGTGGCGCGCCGCGAACTGCGCATAGCTGTGGAGGAACTCTTGAATCGCATACTCAGCTTCCGCCTGAAGCCGGGCGTCGAGCCCTGGGCGACGCCCGGCCTGCTCGCCGCGCCAAGACTTCCGGTGGTGTGGGGATAGGCGCGCGGGATCCGGGGACATAAGCCACATCGGAATACGGGAAGCCCGCACTTTGGTCTCAGGCTACGGATTTTTGGCGTGAACGCTTCGGCGTCAATTCCGGACGCACCTCATAATTCCCGGCCTGAAAGTACAGTGCATCGGACTGCTCCGCGAAAATTTGCGCTTGGCGTCGGAAATCCTACCATCGCCGCCTCGCCAGCCCACCTCGCTTCCCGCCGCGTCCCCGGCTAGTCTCGCCCCATGAGCCCCAAGCAACAGGCCGCCGCCGTCGTCGCCCAGCTTGACGCGGAGTACCGCGCCAGCACCGACGCCCTGCGTGGGGCGTTGAAGTCCTTCCTGGCGGGTGGGCCTCCGCCGTCGGCGGAGCGCCGGGCGGCGGGGGCGTTTGTCTATCCGCTGCTGCGGCTGGCATGGCCGGCGGGCAAGCCCTATCCCAGGCTGGGGCGGGCCTACGCGCGCATGTCGCTGCCGGGACGTTACGCCTCCACCATTACCCGGCCCGATCTGTTCCGCGACTATCTGGTGGAGCAACTGAGCCTGCTGGTTGCGGATTTCGGGGTCGATCTGTCGGTGGACCGGTCAAGCCAGGAAATTCCGTTTCCCTATGTGCTTGAGGCCGCGGACCTGAGCGCCGCCGACGTCAGCGCCGGCGAAATCGCCCGGCATTTCCCCACCACAGAGCTGGCGTTCATCGGCGACGAGGTGGCCGACGGCCTATGGACTCACAGCGCGGAGGTGGAGCGGCCGCTGGCGCTGTTCGACGGCCTGCGCACGGACTTCTCCCTGGCCCGACTGGCGCACTACTGCGGTACGCCGGCCGAGCACGTGCAGTCCTTCATTCTGTTCACCAACTACCATCGCTATGTGGACGAGTTCGTGCGCTGGGCCTGCGATCAGCTGGGAAAGGGCGGACCCTATACGGCGCTATCGGCGGCGGGCGGGGTGGTGGTGACCGCCGACACTCCCGATCCGGTGGCGGCCGTCACCGCCGCGCCCTGGCGGCGCCACCAAATGCCGGCCTATCACCTGATGGCGCCGGGCCGGGCGGGGTTGACCCTGGTCAACATCGGCGTCGGCCCGTCCAATGCCAAGACCATCACCGATCACCTGGCGGTCTTGCGGCCCCAGGCCTGGCTGATGATCGGCCATTGCGGCGGCCTGCGCGGTAGCCAGACCATCGGTGACTATGTGCTGGCCCACGCCTATCTGCGCGACGACCATGTGTTGGATGCGGTGCTGCCGCCGGAGATTCCGATCCCTCCCATCGCCGAGGTGCAGGTGGCCTTGAGCCGAGCGGCCGAACAGGTCACCGGTGAGTCGGGGGAGATGTTGAAGCGGCGGCTGCGCACCGGCACGGTGGTGACCACCGACGACCGCAACTGGGAACTCCGCTATTCCTCCACGGCGCTCCGGTTCAACCAATCCCGGGCGGTGGCCATCGACATGGAAAGCGCCACCATCGCCGCCCAGGGCTACCGGTTCCGCGCGCCCTACGGGACGCTGTTGTGCGTATCCGACAAGCCGCTGCACGGGGAGATCAAGCTGCCGGGCCAGGCCAACGCCTTCTATGAGCGCTCCATCGCCCAACACCTGCAGATCGGGGTGGCGGCCATGGACCTGCTGCGGAAGGAGGGCCCGGCCCTGCATTCGCGCAAGCTGCGCAGTTTCGATGAGCCGCCATTCCGTTGAGGGTCGCCTCGATTTTCCGCCGCGGTCATATTATTGGTCGACCATGACCCGGCACATCGACTTCCACGGCATCGACAACTTCCGCGACTTCGGTGGCTATGACACCGTGTGCGGCCGCGGCTTGAAGCGGGGGCTGCTGTACCGCAGCGCCAACCACGCCCACGCCACCGAGGCGGACCTTGCGCGGCTGCGCGACCTGGGCGTCGCGGTGGTGGTCGACCTGAGGCGCAGCACGGAGCGGGAGCGGGAGCCCTCGCGGCGCTGGGCGGATTTCGCCGCCGATGTGATCGAGAATGACATCGGCACAGCTGACGAGGACTGGGCGGCGGGACTGAAGGACGCGGATGTCACGCCTGAGTGGTTTCGCCAGGACGGGTTGTCGTTCTACCGCAAGGCGCCGCACGAGCCGCGCCACATGGACCTGTTCGCCCGCTATTTTCGCGCGCTGGCGCAGAGCGACGGGGCGGTGCTCGTGCACTGCGCGGCGGGCAAGGACCGTACCGGGCTGATCTGCGCGCTCACCCACCACCTGGCCGGGGTGAGCCACGAGGACATGATGGCCGACTATCTGCTGACCAATGAGCCGGCGCACGTCGCCCGGCGCTGCCAGCGGCTGATCACCTTTATCGACCGGCACGTGGGCAAGCGGATCGACGAGGCCACCGCGCGCATCGCGGTTTCCGTGGACGTGGCCTACCTTGATGCGGCCTTCGAGGAAATCGAGCGCCAGCACGGCGGGCTGGACGGCTACCTGGATGAGGCCCTGGGTCTCGACGCCCCGCTGCGCGAAAGGATTCACCAGCGCATCCTGGGCCGCGACTGAACGAAGCACGCCCGCCACGGTCTCCAGAACCATGGCGGGCGCTTCAGGGGGACTGGACTCTCCGTAAAGAGCCTGGACGCAGAATGACGCGCCCTTGAGCGTGGCGCCAAATCACCACCACGTGTTACACGCGAGGGTGATGCAGAGCTTCAATCCCCCCCGACGAATCCTGATGGGCCCCGGCCCGTCCGATGTCAGCCCCCGCGTGCTGGCGGCGCTGGCCCGACCCACCATCGGCCACCTGGATCCAGCCTTCCAGGACCTGATGGAAGAGATCAAGGCGGGGCTGTCGCGCCTGATGAACGCCCCCGGCTACGCCTGCGTGCCGCTGCCGGCGCCGGGTACGGCTGGCATGGAGGCCGCGATCATGAACCTGCTGCAGCCAGGCGAGCGGGCGGTGATCGCGGTCAATGGCGCCTTTGGGGGGCGCATGGCGGACATGGCCGGCCGCGCGGGCGCCGAGGTGGTGACGGTTGATCACGAATGGGGCCAGCCAGTGGATGCGCAGCGGGTCGAGGCGGTGCTGGCCGAGCGGCCCGCCAAGCTGCTGGCCTTCGTCCACGCTGAGACCTCGACCGGCGCCTTGAGCGACGCACACCCGCTATGCGCGGCCGCCGCGCGGCATGGGGCGTTGTCGATCGTCGACTGCGTCACCTCCCTGGGTGGCGTGCCGGTGAACGCGGTGGGCTGGGGCGCGGACGTGATCTATTCGGGAACCCAGAAATGCCTCTCGGCGCCGCCGGGCCTGTCGCCCATCGCGTTGAGCTCCCGCGCCCAGGCGGCCATCGCCGCACGAACGGAAAAGCCGCGCAACTGGCTGTTCGATTTCCAGTTGCTGATGAGCTATTGGGGCGGCGAGGGCGGGCGCACCTACCACCACACGGCCCCGATCAACGCACTTTATGGCCTGCACGAGGCGCTGGTTGTGCTGTTCGAGGAGGGCCTGCAGGCCGCCTTCGTGCGCCACGCCCGCACCCATGGTGCGCTGGCTGCCGGGGTCGAGGCGCTGGGCCTATCGTTCCTGGTCGACGCGCCCCACCGGCTGCCTCAGCTCAACGCGGTGAGGGTTCCCGACGGCGTCGATGAGGCCGCGGTGCGGACCCATGTGCTGAACGCCTGGGGCCTGGAGATCGGCGCAGGCCTGGGCCCCCTGAAGGGCAAGGTTTGGCGGATCGGCCTGATGGGCGCCTCGGCCAGCGACTGGCATGTGCGCCTGTGCCTGACCGCGCTCGCCGACGCGCTCAACGCCCAGGGAAATGGCGCGGATGGCCGCCGGGCGCTTGACGCGGCCGAGGCGAGCCTCAGCCGGGAGACGTAAGCGGCGTGATCGCGCCCGACGACCGCGGCCTGACCCTCGGCGACGGACTGTTCGAGACGGTGCTGGCCTTGGACGGCCAACTACGGCTGGTGGCGGAGCACCTCGCGCGGATGTCGCGGGGCTGTGAGGTCCTGGGACTGCCGGCGCCAGACCCCGAGCTGGCGCTGAGGCTGATGGGCGAGGCGCTGGCGGCGACCGAACCCGGACGCGTGGCGGTGCGTCTGACCCTCACCGCGGGATCCGGCGGTCGCGGGCTGGACCGGCCCGATCCGATCGCGCCCAGGATGCTGGCCACCGCCGCCGCCGCGCCAAGACCATCGGGACCGGCGCGGGTGATCATCAGCACTGTCCGGCGCAATGAAGGCTCGCCCGCTTCTCGCCTGAAGACGCTGGCCTACCTGGACAATGTGCTGGCCCGGCGCGGAGCGCGCGAGTCTGGCGCGGACGAAGCCCTTATGTTGAACAACCGCGGCGAACTGACCTCGGCAACCGCGGCGAACATGTTCTGGATCGAGGACGGGCGGCTTTACACGCCGGCGCTGGACTGTGGCGTTCTTGACGGGGTGATGCGCGCCGCCGTGCTGGCGGAGGCGGGCCGCCGCGGTCTGGAGTGTCTAGAAGTCCGCACCGCACCGAGCGCGCTGGCTGGCGCCCAAGCCATATTCCTCACCAACAGCCTGATCGGCGTGCGGCCAGTGGCGTGGCTGGACGGCCGGCCTGTGGCGGCGTTGCGGCTGGTCGATGAACTCACGGCCGCCGCATCGGACCTTTAGGCCGGGCAGTCCGGACAGGCGATGGCGTCGGCGCGGCGCGGCCGCAGATAGAAGGTGGTCTTGAAGTTGAGAGTCCGTGGGATGATCTGCTTGAGCGGCGTGTCATATTTGTAGAGCACGTCGGCTGAGATCACGGTTTCATTTGCGGCCAGCAGACCGGACGGGAAGCTGGGCGCCGTGGAGCCCTGGCTATAGCGGGTCAGGTCCGGCCCGCTGGTCTTGCTCCACACCACCTTTGGCGAAAGCGCCGCATCGGCCTTTACGCTGGATATGCGCAAGGAGAGCCCGGCGGTGGGGAAGGGGGCCACGACCGCCTTGCCGATATAGAGCACCTTGTCGAGATCGGCGCTGCTCATGGAGGCTGGCGACTGGGCTACGAGGTCCGCAACCGCGGAGGCCGAGTGGCTGGCGCGGCGCTCGGCCATCATGGCCAGGGTGAGCTCGGCCAGGCCCATGTAGAGCAGCACCATCAGTGGCGCCACGAGGGCGAATTCCACCGCGGACAGGCCGCGGGTGTCACGGAGAAGTCGACTCAGGTGCATTTGGCGCCGACCGTGGCATCGTTGTTGTAGGGCTCGTTGCGGAACGCGGCGACGGCGGAGACCAGTCGTTTGCCGGTGCCGGTTCCCATGTTCTGCAGCGCGCTGTTCAGCAGCGGTGTGAACAGGGTCCAGGGATAGTAGGTGCGCACCAGCACGATGTCCCCGGGCCCGCCGGCTGAGAAGCAGGTGGTCAGCGGGTCGAATGTGGTCGGGTTCTGCGGCGTGCTCCCCGCCGCGGTCACATAGTCCCCGACAGCGAATGTCTGTACGTCGACAACCAGCTTGGCCGCGCAGCCGCCCGCTAGCCAGGACATGCGCGCGCAGACCAGGTCGCGGAAGTCGGTCTTTGAGGTGGCGCCGCTGGTCTGGAATTCGCCGGTGCGGATCCGCCGAGACGCGGAGTCGGTCGCGCCCTCCAGGGTCGTCGCCACCACGAAGACCATCGCCAGCTCGACGATGCCGAACAGCAACAACAGGAACGGGAAGGCGATAAAGGCGAACTCGACCGCCGCCGCGCCGCGGTGGGCGCGGCTGAAGCGCCGGAGGAACGAGGTTCGCGCTTTTCTAAGCGCCATGTGGGCGGCTCCTGGAGTCTCGATCCAGACCATAGCCGCCCAGTCTTAAGTGACCTTTAAGGAGTGGTCGTCGGCGCCTGGGGCGTCGCGGCGGCGACAGCCGCGACGGAGCCTTGCGACGAGGAGATCTGCTCGCAGCGGTCCGTGCACGCGTAGTTGCGCACTTCGTCGCCTCGGAAATACTTCATCGATGGCGCCGCGGCCGACACCACTATGGTGCGGTCCAGGATGGTGCGGCCGGCCTGATCCATGACCAGCAGGTTGGTGACGCCGAAGGATTTGCCGATCACCACCAACCGGCGCGCGTCCAGAAGGTTGACGTCAGCGATGTTGGGATTGCCGATCACCACATCGCGCGCCGGGACGGACAGGCGCAGGGCCGCGCTCTGATCCATCTGAACATTGAGGGTCTCGGCGGCCGCGGGCAAGGCGGTCAAGAGAAAGGCGGCGAAGAAAAATGTGGCTCGGCGCATCGGCGGGCTCCCGTGGTGCAGGCCACAGGGTCGCTTCCGAATGGTCAATAAACCTTGAACGCCGCGCCGCCCTAACGCGCGCGCGTGAGAATCTTATGTCTGGCGGGCCGAATCTCCCCGATTTCGGCGACATGGTTAACCGATAATAATAGTAAACCGAAGTATACCATAATAAAATTGAAGAAGAAATCTCAGATTTACTTGGAATTAAGGTCGAGGGTGCAAATCTCAGATTCAGATTGGGGCGCAACCCCGCGAGGGTTCCACGAAGACGCCCTCGTTAGAGCAACGGAGACCGAGGGATGACGAAGTTCGTGACCAAGTTTGTCAAGAACGAGTCTGGCGCCACGGCCATCGAGTACGGACTTATCGCCGCGATGCTTTGTGTAGCCCTCATCGCCGCACTGACTCTACTTGGAAACGGTATCGGAAACACATTCAACGGTATCGGCAGCAAGATGCCCTAACGGGGCGACGACCTCTAAAGCCTAGTAACCTACGTTCAACTTGTACCCAGACTGGAAGGAATAAACCCATGAGCAAGTTCATTTCGCGTTTCGCTAAGGACGAATCCGGCGCCACCGCCATCGAGTATGCCCTGATCGCCGCCCTGATCGCCCTGGTTCTCGTTGCGGCCCTGACCACCCTGGGCGGCAAGGTCGGCGGCACGTTCAACAGCGTTGCGAGCAAGATGCCGTAAGCCTGAAGGCCTAAGGCACCAAGATGGGGCCGCGGTGCGAAAGCGCCGCGGCCCTTTTCTGTTGCGGCGCGTCGGTGTCGCCGCGCGGACGACAACGCTCTGTTCACCGGTTGCCGCGATCCTGCGGCCAGACCGAGGTCCCGCATGCTCCATCTCCTGCAATATCTGCTCATACTGGCGTTCCCCGCCCTGGTAGCGGTGGCCGCGCTTCGGGACCTCACCAGCTTCACAATTCCCAACTGGATATCATTGGCTCTGATCTGCGCCTTCGTTCCGGCCGCGATCGCCGCCGGGGTTCCGTGGACGCAGGTCGGACTGTGTGCGGCCGTGGGCGTCGTGGGGCTCGTCATCGGCATGGGTCTGTTTGCGGCCGGCTGGGTGGGCGGCGGTGACGCCAAACTGCTGGCGGCCGCAAGCCTTTGGATCGGCTGGCCAGCCTGCGTAACCTATCTGGTCTATACCGCGCTTGCCGGGGGCGGCCTGGCTTGCCTCCTGCTCGGCCTGCGCTCCGCCTGGGTGCGCCCGGCCCTGCCCAAGCGGCCTGGCTGGTTCGCCCGACTGATAGAGCCCGGCGCCGCCGTGCCTTACGGCGTGGCCATAGCCATCGGCGCCCTGGCGGCCTTCCCGGCGTCGCCCATCCTTCGCGCCCTGGGGGTTTGATGGTGCGGCCTTTAGCCCGCGTTAACCATGGTCGCTCCAAAGTTGCGAAGCCGCAGAAGCCCGGCTCCCCGAATCGAGCACGCCCGTGAGAACACGAGGCCGCCGCAAGTCACCCGCCGCGCGGGAGCCGAGTTAGGTCCATGGGCGCAGTCCGAATAGCAATCATCGTCGTCGCCGGCGTCGCGGCGATCGCACTTGCATTTCTGGTGCAGGGCATGATGTCGCCGAAGACGTCATCAACCCCGGTCGCCGTGGCGGCCGCGCCGCCGCCGAAACCCATGGCCCAGGTCCTGGTGGCGAAAACCGACCTGCCGATCGGTCGACGCCTGACCGCTACCGACCTCACCTGGCAGCCCTGGCCCATTGAGGCCCTGAACGCGACCTTCATCACGGATGGCGCGGCCCCAGCGCCGCCGCCGCAAGGCGTCGAAAAAGTCGCCAAGAAGACCGAAAAGGCGGCGACCGAGATGGTGATGGGGAATTCCGCGATCCAGTCCCTGGAAGGCGCGCTGGTGAAGGAGCCGTTCCTGGCCAACGAGCCGATCACGTCACGCAAGCTCGTACGCGCGGGTCAGACCGGCTACATGGCCGTCGTCCTGCAGCCGGGGATGCGCGCGATCGCGATCCCTGTCTCCGCGGAAACCGGAGCCGGCGGTTTTATACTTCCTGGCGACCGGGTGGATGTCCTGCAGTCGCGCCCCGCGGAAGGCGGCAGCAAGGGTTTCTCCACCGAGACCCTGATGACCAATGTGCGCGTGCTGGCCATCGACCAGATCACCGAGGCCGCTGTCGACGCTAAGGCGGCGGTCGGCGCCGTGGCCACCCTGGAGGTCCCAGCCACCGACGCCGAAATCCTCGCGCGGGGTAAGGCGCAGGGGGAAATGATCCTGACGCTGCGCTCCTATGCCGACATCGGCGGCCCATCCGGCCGCGGCGGCCCGAGCGCGCGCACCGAACAGACGGTCCGCATTGTCAGGGCCGGCACGGCAACCGAGGTGGCTCTCCGATGATCCGTAAGCTCGCCCTTTCCGCAGGCCTGGCGTTCGCCATCGCGGGCGGCCCCGTCATCGCCCAGTCCGTCGCCGATGCGCGCATGGCCGCAGTGGCCCAGGCCCGTAGCGCGGCGATGGCCTCCGACACGATGGCCAGCGCCTCAGTCGTGCGCGTGGATGTCTCCGGCGCCGGCGCCTCCCAATCGCTCAACTTGCCCCGGGGCAAGTCGGCCACCATCGAGTTGCCGGTCGACGCCCGCGACGTCCTGGTGACCAGTCCACAGGTGGCCGATGCCATCCTGCGTTCGCCGCGCCGCATCTATGTGATGGGGCTAAAGTCGGGTCAGACCGACGCGGTGTTCTTCGACAGCGCCGGCCGGCGGATTCTGTCCCTGGACATCCGGGTTGATCAGGACAATTCGGCGATCGCCCAGACGATCAACCGGGTGATCCCGGGCGCGCGCGTTCGCGTGGAATCCATGAATGACAGCGTCATCCTGTCCGGCATGGTGATGAGCGCCGCCGATGTGGACCGCGCCGTGCAGGTGGCCCGGGCTGGCGTCGGCCGGCCCGAGCAAGTGCTCAACATGCTGACCATCGCCGGCAAGGATCAGGTGATGCTGAAGGTGCGCATCGTCGAGATGCAGCGCAGCGTCATCAAGCAACTCGGCTTCGACACCAACGCCGTGCTGGGTCAACTCGGCGAGCCGCAATACCTGTTCAGTCGCGGCGCCACCTTTGGCGTGAACGGTTCGCTGCTGGGTGGACTTGTCGGCGGTTACAACCTCGACACCTCCAAGGGGCCGGTGATGCTGCATCCTTGCGGCTATCCCGCGCCGAACGACAAGGACCAGTGCGAGTTCATCGCTCGCAATGGCGGCAACTCAGACACCGCGACCATCAAGAACGGCCTGGCGGGCGACCCGGGCCTGAACAGCGCCGGTGCGATGCTGAAGGCCTTCGAGCGCGTGGGTCTGGTGCGCACCCTGGCGGAGCCTAATCTCACGGCGGTGTCCGGCGAGGCGGCCCGTTTCCTGGCCGGCGGCGAGTTCCCAGTTCCCGAAGGCATGGACCAGAACGGGCAGGTCACGGTCAGCTTCAAGCCTTTCGGGGTCGGCCTGGGCTTCACCCCGGTGGTTCTCACCGGCGGCCGCATCTCCATCAAAATTTCCACCGAGGTCTCCGAACTGTCGCCCCAGGGCGCCTTTACGGTTGGCGGCAATGGCGGGTCGGGAGGGCTCACCATCCCGGCCCTCAACGTCCGCCGCGCCGAGACCACAGTCGAGATGCCTTCCGGTGGCGGGATGATGATCGCCGGACTGCTGCGCGAGCAGACCCGCCAGAATATCGACTCCCTACCGGGAATGATGAACTTGCCGGTGCTGGGTTCGCTGTTCCGCAGCCGGGACTATCTGGAAGGCGAAACTGAACTGGTGGTCATCGTCACGCCCTACATCGTGTCGCCGACCAATCCGGCCAGCCTGCAGACGCCCGCCGACGGCTTCCGGGTCGCCAGTGATCCGGAGACGATCCTGCTTGGCCAACTGAACCACGCCTACAAGACCAAGAAACCTAAGTCCGCCGCCGCGGATGCGCCGACATACCGCGGCCCCTACGGCTACGTGATCGAGTGAGCGCGCCCATGACCACAACACACCTCAGCCGCTTCGCCGCGATCGGCCTCACCGCCCTCCTCGCCGCCTGCGCCTCTACGGTGCCCGGGCAGGATAAGAAGGCGCTGACCCCGACCCAGCAGTTCGCCGCGAAAGTCAGCGCGCAACCCGAGGAAGTCCGCCTGGCGATCCACGCCCAGGGGCTTTCGCCAAGACAGGCCGACGCCCTGTCCCGCTTCATCGACTTCTGGCGCGATGATGAGGGCGGCATGATCGGCATCCAGACGCCACAGGATGGCGTCGACGCCTCGGCGGCCTATCGCATGAGCGAAAGCGCACGCAGCTTCCTGATCTCCCACGGCGTGCCGCCGGACCAGGTTGAACTTGTCGGTTACACCCCCGACGGACAAGGGCCGGCGCATCTGCTGATTGGATATCTGCGCTACAAGGCCGAGATTCCAAAATGCGGAACCAAGTGGACCAGCATCACCGGCAGCTGGCAGAACAACGCGCAGCCGAACTTTGGGTGCGCGGTAACCGCCAACATGGCCGCACAGACCGCCGATCCGGCGGACCTGCTGGGGCCGCGCACCATGACCCCGCAAGACGCCTCCCGCCGCCAGAACGTCCTGGATAAGTACCGCACCGGAGAAGTCACCTCTTCGGCCAAGGACGATCAGGCCAAAGGCACTGTTTCCAATTCCATTCAATAGCCGCAGGCAGGACGATGACGCCGCAATCTGCCGCCGACCCCTTCGATCTCAACTTTGAGGCCGAAGACGAGTTTAGCGCACCCAAGGAAGAGAACTGGTCCGAGGCTGTCGCTCCAGCCGAAGGTCAGCCTGATCCGTTCGGGGATCTGCCGCCCCTCGATGAGCGGTTCTCCGGCTTGAGTGACGCATCTCCCGCCAGCGCCCCGGCCAGGCCCAATCCTGTCCATGAAATGATCGCAGGGGCCGAACACGCCCTTGGCGACGCGCCGGTGCCACGGATCACCATCCATGGCTTCTACGTTCTGCCGGAGAGCGGCGAGGTCATGGAACGCGCCGCCAAGGACCGGCGCATGGAACGGGCGAACACGATTATTCGACCAGGCGGTCTGCCCGGGGCGCTCGAGGCCTATCAGAGTCAGCCCACGCCGCCCCTGGTGCTGATCGAGAGCCTGAGCGAACCCAGCGAACTCCTGGCCGGGCTCGAAGCCCTCGCCGAGGTCTGCGATCCAGGCACCAAGGTCGTGATCGTCGGTGCGGCCAACGACATCGCCCTCTACCGCGAGCTGATGCGTCGCGGGGTGAGCGACTATATCGTGCCCCCCTTCGATGTGCTGCAGATCATCCGTTCGATCAGCAACCTCTACGCCGATCCGACCGCGCCGTTCGTCGGCCGCCAGGTGGCGTTCTGCGGCGCCAAGGGTGGTGCGGGCGTCTCGACGGTCGCCCACAATATCGCCCATTCGATCAGTGAACGCCTGCAGACCGGCGCTGTGCTGGTGGACCTGGACCTGCCCTTCGGGACGGCGGGCCTGGACTTCAATCAGGACCCACTGCAGGGGATCGCCGACGCGCTGTCTCAGCCCGACCGCCTCGACTCGGTGCTGATGGAGCGGATGATGGCGCGTTGCACCGAGCGGCTGTCCCTGTTCGCCGCCCCGGCGACTCTGGACCAGGACTATGACATCGCCGCGGAGGCCTATGAGGAAGTCACCCAGAAGATCCGTGGCTCCGCGCCGTTCGTGATCCTGGACCTGCCGCACATCTGGAACGCCTGGAAGCGCAAGATCGTCACGTCGTCGGATGATCTGGTGATCGTCGCCACACCGGATCTCGCCTCGCTGCGCAACGCCAAGAACATCATTGACCTGGTGCGCCGCGCCCGGCCGAACGATGCGCCGCCGCGCCTGGTCCTGAACCAGGTCGGAGTCCCGGGGCGGCCTGAAATTCCGGTCAAGGACTTCGGTCAGGCGCTCGGCGTCACTCCCGCCGCGGTGTTGCCCTTTGATCCGAAGCTGTTCGGTCAGGCGGCCAACAATGGCCAGATGATCTCCGAGGTCGGCCCCAAGTCGAAGACCTGCGAGGCGCTCGACCAGCTCGCCCAACAGATCGCCCGGCGCGAGGTCGCGCCGCAAGGCAAGACGTCCTTCCTGTCCAGCCTGATGAAGCGGAAGTAGGGCCTGATGTTCGGCAAGCGTCCAGGAGATGCCGCGGCGCCTCAGGCGCGCAGCGCGCCGCCGCCCGCCCCTTCCGGCGGGCCGGCGATCGCCACGCGCCCACAGCGGACCGAGCCGCCGCCGCCCGAAGCTGAAAAGCCAAAGCCGGCGACGTCCGGCAGCGCCGGCGGCGCGCCGCGCTCCACCTTCGCTTTCGAACAGCTGCAGGCCGCCCAGGGCGGTTCAGCGCCGGAACAGGTGGTCCGCGAACAATCGGATTTCTACCACGCAACGAAGACGACGATCTTCAATGCGCTGCTCAACACCATCGATCTGTCGCAACTCGCCCAACTTGATGTCAAAGCGGCTTCCGAGGAGATCAGGGACATCGTCGCCGAACTGGTGGCGATCAAGAATGTCTCGATGTCGGTCGCCGAGCAGACCCAGCTGGTGCAAGACATCATCAATGATGTGCTTGGCTATGGCCCGCTAGAGCCGCTGCTGGAACGCGACGACATCGCCGATATCATGGTGAACGGCGCCCAGCGGGTGTTCATCGAAGTGGGGGGCAAGGTTCAGCTCACCAATGTCCGCTTCCGCGACAACCTTCAGCTGATGAACATCTGCCAGCGGATCGTGAGCCAGGTTGGCCGGCGGGTCGACGAGAGCTCACCGATCTGCGATGCGCGCCTGCCCGACGGCTCCCGCGTCAATGTGATCGCGCCGCCCCTGGCGCTGGATGGACCGACCCTCACCATCCGGAAGTTCAAAAAAGACAAGCTGACCATGAAGAATCTGGTGGAGTTCGGCTCCATCAGTCCAGAGGGCGCGCGGGTGCTGGGCGTCATCGGCGCCTGCCGATGCAACACGCTGATTTCCGGCGGCACCGGCTCCGGCAAGACCACCTTGCTCAACACCATGACGGCCTTCATCGATCCCACCGAACGGGTGGTCACCTGCGAAGACGCAGCCGAACTGCAGCTGCAGCAGCCGCACGTGGTGCGCCTGGAGACCCGGCCGCCGAACCTGGAAGGCCAGGGCATGATCGCCATGCGCGACCTGGTGAAGAACTGCCTGCGGATGCGTCCGGAGCGGATCATCGTCGGCGAAGTGCGCGGGCCGGAGGCCTTTGACCTGTTGCAGGCCATGAACACCGGCCACGACGGCTCCATGGGCACCTTGCACGCCAACAGTCCCCGCGAAGCGATCAGCCGCCTGGAATCCATGATCACCATGGGCGGCTTCGGCCTGCCATCTAAGACCATCCGCGAGATGATCGTGGGATCTGTCGACGTGGTCATTCAGGCCGCCCGCCTGCGTGACGGTTCGCGGCGGATCACTCATGTCACCGAGGTCGTGGGCCTGGAGGGTGATGTGATCGTCACGCAGGATCTGTTCGTCTACGAGATCACCGGCGAGGACGCCGAGGGCAGGGTGGTCGGCAAGCACCGCTCCACCGGGATCGCCCGGCCCCGCTTCTGGGATCGCGCCCGCTACTACGGCCTGGAACGCGAGCTGGCGGAAGCCCTCGACGCGGCGGAGTAACCCATGTCGCCCACCTTGGTCGTCGTCCTGGTCGCCGTTCTTGGCTTCATCGCCATCGCGGGGTTCGGCTGGGTCGTCGTGGGCGGCGACGGCTCCGCCGCCAAGCTGGCGAAGCGTGCGCAAACCCTCACGGTCAACCGCGTTGACGCCGCCGAAGCCAACCGGATTCGCCGAGCCCAGGCCGCGCCCGATCAAAGACGCCGCCAGATCCTGAAAACCCTGCGCAATCAGGAGCGGGAACAAAAGAAGGCGCGGCTCAGCCTGTCCTCGCGCCTGCGCCGCGCCGGCCTGAAAGACAACGTCAAGGGCTTCTGGATTTCCAGTTCCGTTCTGGCATTGGTGGTGGGCGTCCTGATCATCATCTTCAGACAACCCTGGTGGGTCGCCCTGTTGCTTAGCATCGGCGCGGGCCTGGGCCTGCCGCGCTGGGTGCTCAATTTCCTGGCCAATCGGCGCGTCAAACAGTTCACCGCGACCTTCCCCGACGCCATGGACGTGATCGTCCGCGGCATCCGGTCGGGCCTCCCGGTCCATGACTGTCTTCGGGTGATTGGCCGCGAGACGTCAGAACCCATGGCCGGCGAGTTTCGCCGGCTGGTGGAAAACCTGGGGGTCGGCCTGTCGGTCGACCAAGCGCTGGAGCGCATGTACGAGAGCATGCCTACGCCCGAGGTGCGGTTTTTCTCGATCGTGCTGGCGATCCAGCAACGCACCGGCGGTAATCTCGCCGAAGCGCTGGGCAACCTGTCGACCGTCATCCGGGCCCGCAAGATGATGCGGGAGAAGATCAAGGCCATGGCTGGTGAAGCCGTGGCGTCCGCGTCGATCATCGGCTCGCTGCCCCCGGGCGTTGTGACTCTGATCAGCGTCACCACCCCAGCCTATATGGCGCCGATGTTCACCGACCCGCGCGGCCAGTTGCTGCTGCTGGGCGGGGTGACCTGGATGTCCATCGGCATTTTCACCATGCGCAAAATGATCAATTTCAGGATCTAGGAGCCGGCGCATGACGCTAGTCGAATCCCTCGTCGCCCCGAAGAACCTGATCGCCGCGGGAACTGCGATCGTCGCCTTCGCGACCATCATCACCCTGGCGCGGCCCTACCTGACCGCCTCCAGCCTGGAGACGCGGCTGAAGTCCGTGTCGACCCGGCGCGAGGAACTTCGCCGCAAGTCCCATGAAGCCCTGGCAAGCAAAGGCAGCGGTTCCGCTCTTCGGCAGACCGATGAAGGTCTCTACAAGAAGGTCGTGGAGCGGCTGCAGTTGTCGCGCCTGCTGGAGGATCCGCAGGTGGTGGACAAGCTGGCGCAGGCCGGCTTCCGGGGACCGCGTCCTGTGACCACCTTCTACTTCTTCCGCTTCGTGCTGCCGTTCGCGTTCGCGCTGGTGACGGCGATTTACATCTACCTGATCAACGACTTCGGACTGTCATCCATCGCCAAGTTCACCGCCTGCGTAGCCGGTCTGGTGCTAGGCTACTATGCGCCAAACGTCTACATCAGCAATGTCACAGCCAAGCGGAAGGACTCCATCGTCGGCGCCTTTCCGGACTCGCTGGACCTGTTGCTGATCTGCGTGGAAGCCGGCATGTCAGTCGAGACGGCGATTCAGAAGGTAAGCCAGGAAATCGGCGGCACCTCCATCGAACTGGCGGAAGAACTCACGCTGCTTACCGCGGAGCTTTCCTATCTGCCGGAGCGCCGGATGGCCTATGAGGGCCTCGCCAAGCGCACCAATCACCCTGGCATCAAGTCGGTTGTCACGGCAATGATCCAGGCCGAGCGCTACGGCACGCCGGTTGGGGCGGCCCTGCGGGTCATGTCCAAGGAAAACCGCGATTTGCGCATCGCGGAAGCGGAAAAGAAGGCGGCTCAGTTGCCCGCCAAACTCACCGTGCCGATGATCCTGTTCTTCCTGCCGGTGCTGTTCGTAGTCATCCTCGGCCCGGCGATCCTGCGCGTCACCGACCTGATGGCGACCAAGCCCGTTTAGACGCAGAAGACCTCGGTTCGGTTCGATCTGAATCCGTCAGGGTCTAGGGCTGGGTGCGCAGGCTGTTCCAGTCGCGGACCGGACCGGCGGCTTCGCCGCCGCCCGCGACGTTGTGCAGATAGGCCATGTTGTTGGCGACGACTTCTGGCGGCAGATCCTGGCGCGCCAGGCGTTCGGCCTCGTCGAAGCGGCCCTGCAAGCCGACAACCAGCGCAAGGTTCTGGCGCACCTGCACGGATGCGCCGGGCAAAGCGGCGGCGGTGCGCAGCAGCTTCTCGGCCTGCGGCGGGTCGCCATGGGTGGCCAGGAACATGGCCAGGTTCGACAGCACGCTGGGATTGTTGGGCGCGATGGCCTGGGCCTGCCGGTGCGCCGCCAACGCCTCATCGGGACGGTTGGCCTGTTCGTAGGCCACGGCCAGCAGCGCCGGCGGCCGCCAGTCCCGAGGTGCCAGGGCCTGGGCCTTGCGGCCGGGCTCGATGCCGTAGAAGCCCTGAAGGCGGGCGATGTGGATGCGGGCCATCTCCAGCAAGCCTTCGACGTTGTTGGGTTCGAGCATCAGCAGCCGGCCCGTCACCTGGGCGGCGTCTTCATAGCTGCCCAGGGCCCGCAGCGCCTGGGTGAGCGCGAGCGTGGCCGGGACATCGCGGGGATCGATGTCGACTTCGCGAGTCCAGAAGGCCGCCCGGGCAAGGGGATCGCCCTGGTTGGCGATCGCGCGCTGCTCGGCGGTGGCTTTGACGCGCGGCGCCGGCGATGGAGATTGGCCAGCCGCCGCAACCGCTGCAGACCCGGGCTTCTCCTTGTCCTTCTTCTTGGCCCAGGCGTCTGGCGCTGCAAGGCAGAGCGCCGCGGTCGCTGCGACGACGAGTGAGATACGACACATGGGCGTCATGGCTCCGAATGGACTGTCGCGCAGCATCGCCCCGGCGTTTAAAGGAAGCGTTAAGCATAATTTTTCGGGGCCGCATTCCATGTCCAACGCGATCATCTCCGCCCCCGACGCCGCCGCGGTTGGGGTCCACGCGCTCACCGAAGCCGAGACTCCCGCCTTTCTGGAAGGCCGACGCGCCTTCGTGCGAGGCTTCGCGGCCACGGCGGATTTCAAGGGTAGGTCCGGCCAGACGCTGGTGGTTCCCAATACCGAGGGCGGGGTCGAGCGGGTGTTGTTCGGCCTGGGAAGCGAAGACCAGGCCGACGCCATGAGTTTCCGGGGTCTGGCTGCGCGGCTCCCGGCGGGGGACTACCGGATCGCCCAGGCGCCTCGAGCCCTGGCGGCGGACCAGATCGCCTTGGCCTTCGCCTTGGGGAGCTACCGTTTCGACCGGTACAAGAAGGCGGTGGGGCCGCGGCCGCGGCTGGTGGCGGGCGACGGGGTGGATGTGGCCGAGGTGCTGCAGCAGGCCCACGCCTGCGCCATGGCCCGGGACATGATCAATACGCCGGCCAACGAAATGGGTCCGCTGCAGATCGAGACCCTGGCTCGGGAGGTCGCCGAACAATTCGGGGCGCAGATCACGGTCACCGTCGGCGAAGGACTCTTGGAGGCGAATTATCCGGCGGTGCATGCGGTGGGCCGGGCCGCCGCGCCGGACCGCGCGCCGCGGATGATCGAGATTCGCTGGGGTCAGGGAGATGCGCCGCTGGTGGCGATCCTCGGCAAGGGGGTCACGTTCGATACCGGCGGACTGGACATCAAGCCCTCCGCAGGCATGCGGCTGATGAAGAAGGACATGGGCGGAGCCGCGCACGCGCTGGCGCTCAGCCGGATGGTGATGGCCGCGGCCCTGCCGGTGCGGCTCGCGGTGTTGATCCCGGTGGCGGAAAACGCCATCTCGGCGGACGCCATGCGGCCGGGCGACGTGCTTGAAAGCCGCAAGGGATTGTCGATCGAGGTGGGTAACACCGATGCGGAGGGCCGGCTGATCCTGGCCGACGCCCTGGCGCGGGCGGCGGAGCTGAATCCGGCCCTGACCTTGGACCTTGCGACCCTGACCGGAGCGGCGAGAGCGGCGCTGGGCCCGCAGCTGCCGCCATTCTACACCGATGATGAGGCGCTGGCGGCGGCGATCACCGCGGCGGCGGCTGCGGTGAATGACCCGGTCTGGCGGATGCCGCTTTGGAAGCCCTATGCGGAGTCGCTGGACTCGGACGTGGCGGACCTGAAGAACGATTCTGACGCCTGGGCTCAGGCCGGTTCGGTGACGGCGGCGCTGTTCCTGCAACGGTTCGCGCCGACCGGACCGTGGGCGCATTTTGACATCTTCGCCTGGAACCCGCGCGGGCGACCGGGATCACCCGCCGGGGCGGAAGCACAGGTGATTCGCGGCCTTTACCGGATGCTGCGCACCCGATTCGCCTGACGTCTATTTTGCAGCGGGCGCCGCCGGAGCCGCTGCGGGCGCCGTCGTGGCGGCGGGCGCGGCAGCCGCATCCGCCGCCGGCGCGGCGGCGACGGCCGGGTTCGGGGCGGGGAACGGCAGCGATGCGCCTTGAGCGTGCAGGTAGGCCAGCAGGTTTATGCGATCCTCGGCCTTCTTCAGGCCGACGAAGGTCATCTTGGTATCCCCCATCGGGCTCATGTACTTCTTCGGTTCCTTGATGAACTCGGAGAGGTGCTCGAAGTCCCAGACCGGCTGCTTGGCGGCGTAGCCGGTCAGCGCGGCGGAATAGGCGAAGCCCGGGTGGCTGGCGGGCTTGCGGCCCTCCACGCCCCACAGGTTGGGACCGGTGCCGTTGGGACCGCCGTTGTCGGCGTTGTGGCAGGATTTGCACTTGGCGAACACCGCCTCGCCGGCTTTCACGTCGGCGGCGGGCAACACCGTGCCCCAGTCGATAGGCGCCTCGACGGCGGCCGCGCCGCCCCCTGCGTCCTCGACGACGGCGATTTCGTAGCCCGCCTTCTCCGGTGCTTCGCCGGGGGCGAACACATGAGAGGTGAGTTCCTTGAGGCCGGCGATGGCCAGGCCGGTCGCCAGCACGGCGCCGGCGATCTTATTGAACGTGAGGTCGCTCATGGTCGTAAATTCGGCCCCAGATTCGGCCGGTCGCACCCGGCCATCAGACTCGCGGGAATCCCCCCGCCCCTTATTGCGCCCGGCTCTCTTACACGCTACCGGCGCTGGTGCAACCGGCCAGTTGGCCTCAATTTCCGTCGATCGCGCACACGACTCGCAAGAGCGAATCCCGCAGGCCATGACCCCGATCGTCCTCATCCCCGCACGCATGGCCGCGACCCGCTTGCCGGGAAAGCCGCTGGCCGACATCGCGGGCCAGCCGATGATCGTGCGGGTGCTGCGTCAGGCCGAGGCCGCCGGGGTGGGGCCGGTGGTGGTGGCGGCGGGCGAGTCGCAGATCGTCGAGGCGGTGGAGGCCGCCGGCGGCCGCGCCGTGCTTACTGATCCGAACCTGCCGTCCGGCTCCGACCGCATTCTGGCCGCCCTGGCGCTGGTCGATCCGCAGGGCCGACACGATGTGGTGGTCAATCTGCAGGGCGACGTGCCGTTCATCGCGCCCGAGGCGCTTCGGGCGACCGTCGCACTGCTGACCGTCCAGCCCGCCTGCGATATCGCCACCGTGATGGTGGCCGAATCAGATCCCTCGGAGCGCACCAATCCGGACATGCCCAAGGTCGTGGCGGCGATGGCCCCGGAAGGACGCAGCGCGCGTGCTCTCTACTTCACCCGCTCGGTCCTCTATGGCGACGGCCCAGTGTGGGTTCACCACGGTGTCTATGCCTTCCGCCGGGCGGCGCTGGACGCTTTCGCCCGGGCTCAGCCCTCGGCGCTGGAACTGCGCGAACGACTGGAACAGCTCCGGGCGTTGGAAATGGGTATGCAGATCTGGGCCGCGGTGGTCGACGAGGCGCCGATCTCGGTGGATAACCCAGCGGATCTGGCGCGGGCGCGAGCCCATGCGCAGCGCCAAGCGAAGGGGAACTCATGAGCAAGCCGCGGATCGCCTTCCAGGGTGAGCTTGGCGCCAACGGCCACGAGGTGTGTCTGACTCACTTCCCCGACCATGAGCCGACTCCCTGTCCTTCGTTCGAAGACGCCTTCGACGCCATCGCCTCGGGCGACTGCGAGCTCGGGGCCATCGCGGTGGAAAACTCCATCCAGGGTCGCGTCACCGACGTGCACCACCTGATGCCGGCCTCGGGCTTGAGGATCATCGGCGAGCGGTTCAAGCCGATCCATTTCCAGCTTATGGCCAACAAGGGCGCGCGGCTGGAGGACATCAAGTCGGTGGCTTCCATGCCCATCGCCCTTGGCCAATGCCGCAAGACCCTGCGCCGGCTGGGGTTGAGGGAGGAGGCTGCGGGCGACACCGCCGGCGCGGCGCGTCAGCTGGCTGAACATCCCGATCCCAGCCGTTCGGCCCTGGCGCCGGCCCTGGCGGCCCAGATCTACGGCCTCGACATCCTGCTGCGCGATATCGAGGACAAACATAACAACACTACCCGCTTTCTGGTGATGACCGCGGACAAGTCGCCGCCGCGGCCGCCCGAAGGCGCGGCCTGCATTACCGCCTTCGTGTTCCGGGTGAAGAACATGCCCGCCGCCCTCTACAAGGCGCTGGGCGGCTTCGCCACCAACGGCGTCAACATGACCAAGCTGGAAAGCTACATGGAGAACGCCTCCTTCGCGGCGACCTTCTTCTATGTGGAGGTGGACGGCCGCCCGGAGGATCCGCCCCTAGCCCGCGCCATTGAGGAGCTGGCGTTCTTCTCGGAGCGCTTTGAGATCCTCGGGGTGTTTCCCGCCGATCCCTTCCGGGGGTAGCGGGCGAAGCAGCCCCTAGCAAACGCTTCGCCGCCGCCGCACACTCCCGCCCAAACACCGGGAGGGACGCCTTGCGCGACATTGACCAGATAGTTGCGCGCAGGCGCGGCTGGATTACGCTTCTCCTGGCCCTGGTGGCTTTGCTGGCGGCCATCGACCGCCAAGCCTTCGCGGTGCTTCTGGTCCCCATCCAGCGCGACTTGAAGGTCAGCGACGCGGCCATGGGCGCGCTGACAGGCGCCACCTTCGCGGTGGTCTACGCCCTGATGGCCCTGCCTCTGGCGCGGCTGGCCGACCGCATCAACCGGCGCAACCTGCTGGCAGGCGCGGTGGCGATCTGGAGCGCTGCCACCATGCTGTGCGGGGCGGCCAGCGGCTACCTCAGCCTGCTCCTGATCCGCATTGGCGTGGCCGGGGCGGAGTCGGCCCAGATGCCCACCACCATGAGCTTGATCGGCGACGTGGCGCCGCCGGTCCAGCGGGGCGGGACGATCGGATGGGTGATCGTCGGATCGACGGCGGGCTATTCGCTGGGCTCGATTCTGGCCGGCTGGCTGAATGATGCGGTCAACTGGCGCGGGGCCCTGATGATCGTGGGTCTGCCAGGGCTGCTGCTATCGGCGCTGGTGATGCTGACCCTGCCCGAGCCCCGGCGCGGCGCTCAGGACGGCGCGGCCGCGCCGCCGGTGCAGGAGCCGCTCATACCGGCGCTCAGGCGCTGCGCCGCCATCCCCACCCTGGCGGTGTTCGCCCTGGGCAACGTCTTCCTGCAGGCCTGTTACCAGGGCTGGCTGGTGTGGGTGCCGCCGTTTCTGATGCGGGTGCATGGCTTGAGCTCCACCCGCATGGGCGCCGTGTTTGGCGGCGTCATCGGCGCGTCAATGCTGAGCAACATCGTCGCCGGCGTGCTCAGCGACCGGTTGGCCCGGCGCGGGCCGCGCTGGAGCCTCTATCTGTGCTGCATCATGATCGCGGTCTCCTCGCCGTTCCTGATCGCGTCCAGCCTGATGCCGGGGCTGGCCGGCGCCATCGCCTGCCTGGTGGTCTACACCTTCACGTCCGGGGGGATCACCACGGCCGCGGCTGTGGTCTACCTCTCAGTGGCGCCGCCGCAGATGCGCGGCTTCGTCACTGCGCTGATGGCGCTGGTGGGCAATGTGGTGGGCGCACTCGGCGGACCGCTGCTGTTCGGAGCCTGCAACGATGTGCTGAAGCTGACCTTCGGCGACCAGTCCCTGCGCTACACCCTCCTGCTGGCGCCGGCGATGTTCCTGGTGGCGGGGGGTCTGTTCCTGCTGGCCAGCCGGACGATCGAGGCGGACGTGAAGGCGGCGAGAGCGGGGTGAGGCGACGTCACCCCAGCACCCTCAATCCCGCCGCCTGAACCGCCTCGGCGATGATCTCGTGGTCGATTTCGGCCGCGGCGCCGGAGAAGGCCGCGGCGCCGACGACCTCGCCCGCAGCGTCGACGATCACCACGCCGCCGCCAAAGGGCATGAAGCGGCCTGCCAGGACATTGCCCAGGGTGGCGTTCACCGCCGGGTTGTCGCGATAGCCGGCCAGGTCGAGGGTGGCGCGCCGGAAGCCCAGGGCGGTGTGGACCTTGGCGGCGGCGATCTCGACGGCGGCGGGGCCTGCCGTGTCGGACCGCTGGGCGGCCTTCATGGCCCCGCCCGTATCGGTCACCAGCACGATGATGTTGGCCACGCCCCGACGGGCGGCGCCTTCAAAGGCGGCGTCAACGATGCTGCGGGCCTGGGCGACGGTGATGGCGGGCATGGCGGGTCCTTCCAGATTGGGGCGTCCGCCTTTTCACGCCAATAATCCGCCGTAGACAATGGCCGGGTGTTTTTGGCGCCGCGCTCAGTGGCCGCCTGTGACCCAGGGGACACCGGCGCGCCGAAGCTCTTCGGCAAGGGCCGCCTCAAGCTCGAGGGATTCCCAGCCCCGCAGCGGGTTAAGGTGCTGCACCAGATCGGGCAGCAGGCGCACGCCGAACCGGTTGACCCAGCGGCTGGCCTTGTAGCCGGTCTTGTGCTGGTCGAAGCGCAGGTCCGGATCCGATGAGGTCTGGCCGACGTAGAGGCCCCAGCGGCAGACCCGGCGCCGGTCCTCCAGCAGGGCGATGTACACCGAATGGCCGGCGCGCCGCGCGCCGACGGTGGTGGCGCGCAGCCGAAGGGTCGCCCGCCGGGCGGCCGCCATCCAATCGGGGTCCAGACTGCTCACGCCCGTGGTTTACGACAGTGCGGTTTCCAAGGGGTGAGCGTTGCGACTGGGCCGCGCTCTACGCCTCCGCCCACGCCCTAATCAGCTGATGGGCGATCGCAAGTCGGCCCGGCGATGATACGCCGGCAAGCTTCCCGGCCAGCATCGCCCGCGCCTCGTCCCGGGTGAACCAGCGCACTTCGTCCAGTTCGGTTTGGTCGGGGGCGGCCTGATCGTGGGCCACGTGGGCGTGCAGGCCGATCATCAGGGATGACGGGTAAGGCCAAGGCTGGGTGGAGTGGTAGTTGACACGGAGGGTGTCCAGGGCGGCTTCCTCGAAGAGCTCGCGCGCGCAGGCCTCCTCGATGGATTCGCCGGGCTCCAGGAAACCAGCCAGGGCCGAGAACATGCCCTTGGGCCAAGCGGCCTGGCGGCCCAGCATGCAGCGCTCCTCGCCGCCCGGTCCGGTATGGATTGCCAGCATGATCACCACCGGGTCGGTGCGGGGGAAATGCTCGACCTTGCAGGCTGGACATCTGCGCTTCCAGCCGGCGTCTTCGGGTTCACTGGGCTGGCCACAGTTGGCGCAGAAGCGGTGACGGCGGCGCCATTCGAACATCTGCTTAGCGGTGGCGGAGATGGCGGCTTCGGCGTCGGGCAGGTCCAGCGCCACGCCACGCAGCTCCTCGAAACGGCCAAAGCCGGCCAGCGGGCCGTCCACCGGATCGGCTGGTCCCTCCAGGTCGACGGCGAACACAGCGGTCTCGTTCCACAGCCCCATGAACAGCAGCCGCTCTGGCCCGCCGGAGAGGTCTTCGGCCAGGCGGGCGGGCAGGTAGGAAACCTGGGCGCCGCCTTCGGCCTTCTCCACCAACACCTTGCCGTTCCAGATGGCGACGGCGAGGGATCCCTCGGCGTGGAGCCGCTGTGAAACCCATTCAGGGTCGGTGCGGCGGTCGGACCGGCGGTTGAGCGGGTTTCCGGCGAAGGTGTTCAGGAATGTTTCAAGAGCCATGGGAGGGTTTTAGCGGGGCTATGAGCGATGGGGGAGGGGGATTCGGTGATCCTCTCCTCTCGCGGCCGTCATCCTCGGTCCGAGCTCGAGGATCACGTTTGCGCGCGTGCTTGCGTCCGCGCCCGCCAGACGCGATATAGGGGGCGGAGATCGGCGACGGGCGGAGTCCTCGCCAACCCGGTCAGGTCCGGAAGGAAGCAGCCGCAACGAGTTTCGCTCCGGGTCGTTGTCCGGTCTCCACCTCACACAATTGACGCGGCCGATGTCCGACCCAGATCTCACGCTTGACGAAGAAACGCCCGAGCGTGACCCCAACACGGCGGACATGTTCGGCGCGCCGCCGGCCCCGCCGGCCCCGGAGGTGGCTCCGTCGGCCGCCTACACCGTCATCGCGCGCAAATACCGGCCACGAACCTTCGAGGACCTGGTGGGCCAGGAGGCGATGGTGCGCACCTTGCGCAACGCCTTCGCGGCGAACCGGATCGCCCACGCCTTCATGCTGACCGGGGTGCGCGGGGTGGGCAAAACCACCACCGCGCGGCTGCTGGCGCGGGCGCTCAACTATGAGAGCGAGACGGTGCATGAGCCGCACCTGGACCTGACCGCCGAGGGCCGCCATTGCCGCGCGATCATCGACGGGCGGCACATGGATGTGCTGGAGCTGGACGCCGCCAGCCGCACCAAGGTTGATGAAATGCGCGAGCTGCTGGACGGGGTGCGCTATGCGCCCGTCGAGGCGCGCTACAAGGTCTACATCATCGACGAAGTGCACATGCTGTCGACGGCGGCGTTCAACGCGCTTCTGAAGACGCTGGAAGAACCGCCGCCTCACGCCAAGTTCATCTTCGCCACCACCGAGATCCGCAAGGTACCGGTGACCATCCTTTCCCGCTGCCAGCGCTTCGACCTGCGGCGGGTAGAGCCGGCCGCCATCGTCGCCAGCCTCGAGAAGATCGCCGAGGCGGAGGGCGCGCGGGTGGACGCCGAGGGTCTCACTCTGATCGCCCGCGCCGCTGAGGGCTCTATGCGCGACGCCCAGTCGCTGCTGGACCAGGCGATCGTTCAGGCTGACGCCGGCCAGACGGTGGGCGCGGCGTTGATCCGCGACATGATGGGCCTGGCCGACCGAGCGCAGACCATCGCCCTGTTCGAACAGGTGATGCGTGGCGAGGCGGGGCCGGCCATCGAGACTTTCCGCACCCTGCATGGCTATGGGGCCGACCCCGGCCAGGTGATGCTGGACCTGCTGGAGCACTGCCACGGCGCCTCGGTGGCCCGGGCGGTGGGGCCACAGGCGCTGGTAATGCCCAAGGACCAGGCCGGCCGGCTGACAGCGGTGGGGGCGGCTGTGTCGCCGGGCGTGCTGGCGCGCATCTGGCAGATGCTTCTGAAGGCGGCCGATGAGGTGCGTCGCGCGCCGGATGCGGCCGCGGCGGTGGACATGGTGCTCATCCGGCTCTGCTACGCCGCCGACCTGCCCGGACCGGAAGACGCCTTGAAGATGCTGCAGGCCGGTGAAGGCGCGGCGACCGCGCCGGGCGGTGGGTCAGGGTCAGGCGGCGGCGGTTCAGGCGGCGGCGCGGCGGCGCGGATGGGCGGCGGGGCGGCGACGGCGCGTATGGTGCAGCCGCAGATCCAGGCTGGACCCTCGCCCAATCCCCAGTCCTTTGACGAGGTGCTGGCGCTGATCGACCAGCGGCGCGACATCGCGCTGAAGCTGGACGTGGAACGCTATGTGCGCCCGATCAGTTTTCGGCCCGGCGCCATTGAGTATGAGCCCGCGCCCGGCGCACCGGCCGACCTGGCGCAACGGCTGGTGGGGCGGCTCAAGGAATGGACAGGCCTGCCCTGGCTGATCGCCCAGGGCGGCGGCGGGGCCGAGAGCGCCTGGGAGCGACAGAAGCGTGAGACGCGCGACGTCCGCGCCGAGGTCGAGGCAGATCCCTTCGTGCAGTCGGTGATGGCGGCCTTCCCCGGCGCGGAGATCATCAGCGTGCGCACCCTGCCGCCGCCAGAGGCGGTGGCGCCGGTGGAGAGCGAAGAGGACGACGAGGACGACTGACGGCGAAGGGACTTGCGCGCCGCTTCTGCCTCAGATCGTCCCGATCGGCGTCAGCGGCGAGCCCACCGCGCCAGGCAGACGCAGAGGCGGGGCGGTGAGCATGAAGCCGGTGCGGCCACGCGCCGCCAGCGCCGTGGCCAGCGGCGTCAGGTACCAGTATTCCCCCAGGGGCACGCCGATCTTGAACAGGCAGAGCTCATGCAGTGGCAGCAGCGGTTTCAGCTTGGGGCCGGCTTCGCGGGGGCGGCGGAAGGTCTCCACCGCGGCGGTGTCGGCGGCGATGGCGGCCACACCGGACTCGCTGACCCACTTGAGCAGCCGATCGTCGCCGCCGTCCAGTTCCGCGCCCAGGGTGCGCAGCACGGCGGGGTCCGGCTCGCCGGCGAAGTCCACCAGTGTCTGACCGAAGCCTGAGTGGATCACCATGATGTCGCCGGGGGCGACCTCGATCTTGTCCTTGTCGATGACGCTCATCAGGTCATCATAGCTGACCGCCCGGCGGCCGGGGCCGAAGTGGCGGTGGAAGTCGAACATGACGCCGCGGGTCTGGACTCCCTTCTCGGCATAGGTCTGGATGCCCAGGCGGTGGGCGCCGCCCTCTTCATGGCTCTTGACGTCGATGCCGGCCCGCCAGCCGTTGTAGTAGACCGGCTCATCCACTCCGTCGCCATTGGCGTCAAACAGATGGCCCACATGGCATAGGCCGTCCCACTGGGTGGAGTACTGCAGGGTCAGAACCACGGCGTCGTCGCAGAGCACGTCGCTGATCCCCGGATACTCGGTCATGTGATGGTTCATCCGCGGCGATTCCGGCTCGCCGGTAGCGAACAGCTTTGGCGGCTGACGCGAACCGCGGCCGCCGCCGGGCAGGTTCAGCGGCAGGGACAGGCAGAAGGACAGGCCGTCGCGGATCTCCTTCGCCGCGGCCAGCACCCGTTCGGGCGTGATGAGATTGAGCCGGCCGATCTCGTCGTCTTCGCCGAACTCGCCCCAGTTTGAACCCTCCGGGCGGTTGCGCCAGCGGCGAACGGTTTCGGCCATGCCTATTCCTCCTGAAACGGGTCAATCGACCCCAAGCTGCCCCACTGCGCCCGCGTTTACAACGCACCGGAATTGCGTCCAGATGCAGGAGCATCAGACAGGCCCCGGCGGGTGGCTCGTGGGTACGGCGAGACCGCAATCATGGACGTGATTGATGGGAGGAATATGGCATGAGCGCAGATGTGGACTGGGAAAACGGCAGGATCACCGATGAGGCCCTGGCGATTATGCGCTCCCATATCGACAGACGCGCGCCCGTGCCGGCCTGGAATTCCGAGGTCACCGCCGACAATATCTGGCACTTCGCCCTGGGGGTCGGCGATGACAACCCCCTGTGGTGGGACGACGCCTATGCGGCGGCCTCGCCCTGGGGTGGGCGCATCGCCCCGCCCACCTATCTCTACAGCCACGCCAGCGGGATCCGCCGCACGCCCGAGGACGGCAAGATGGCGGTCGAGGAATTCCTGCCGGGCGTGCTGGGCCTTTGGGCGGGCGAGCGCTGGCGCTGGGTGCGGCCCGCCAAGGTTGGCGAGAAGATCCGCGCGGACGCCGCCCTGGTGCAGGTGGACCTGAACGAGAACGGCAAGTTCGGCGGGCGCTCCGTGCGCCAGGTGGAACACATGGCATTCCGCACGGATTCCGGTGAACTGGTGGCCGAAGTCTGGCATATCATCAAGCGGTTCCAGCGTGGTGACGCCCGTGGCAAGGCTACGTACCTCGAGCGGCCGCTGGCGGTGTGGACCGCCGAGGACCGCGCCCGCTTCGACGCCCATTATGCGACTGAGGCCAAGCGGCTCCGCCGCGGCGCAGAGCCTCTCTACATTGAGGACGTTCAGCCCAACGATCCGATCGGCCCGATGCTGAAAGGCCCGCTGACCATCAACAATATCGTCGGCTTCATCATGGGATGGGGAAGCGGCCTGTGCCCCACTAACCGGATGATGTACGACCACCTGAAACTGCATCCGGCCATCGCCCAGCTGAACTTGGCCACCGGGGTGATGGACAATTTCGAGTCGCCACATTGGGAGCAGGGCATGGCGCAGCAAAGCGGTCTGGCTTCCGGCTACGACTTCGGTTGCCAGCGCTATTCCTGGTTCTGCCACCTGATAACTGACTGGATGGGCGACCATGGGTTCCTGGAGGATCTGGACTTCCGACTGATCCGCCCGAACTTCCTGAACGACGTCACCTGGCTGAACGGGACGGTGCAGGAGGTGGATCTGGCCAGCCGTATCGCCACGGTGCGGATCACCACGACCAACCAACTCGACGAAACCACCGCAGCGGGCGTCGCCAAGGTGCGGCTGCCGAGCCGGGCGGGCTGATGGGCGAGCCGCGTCTCGCCGGCCGCAGGGTCCTGATCACCGGCGCGGCGTCCGGCATCGGGGCGGCGACCGCGCGGCAATTCGTGGGCGAGGGCGCGTTGGTGGCGCTGCTGGACCTGCAGGCGGACAAGCTGGCCCTGGTGGCGGGCGAACTGAGCGCGCCTTTCCATGCCACCGACGTGAGTGATCCGGCGGCTGTGGCGGCGGCGGTGGACGCGATGGCGGTCGCGCTGGGCGGGCTGGACGGCCTGGTCTGCAACGCCGGCATCGGGATCTCCAGGCCGTTCGCCGACACCACGCCCGCCGACTGGGAGCGGGCGATGTCGGTGAACGCCGGCAGCGTGTTCCACACCTGCCGCGCCGCGCTGAAGCATCTGCAGGCGGCCGAGCGGGCGACTATCGTCAACCTTGGCTCGGCCCTGGGCATCCAGCCGCTGATGGGGCGTGCGGCCTATTCGGCGTCCAAGGCCGCGGTGCATGCGCTGACCAAAGTGCTGGCCCTGGAACTTGCGCCGCAGATCCGGGTCAACGCCGTAGCGCCGGGCGGGGTCGACACGCCGCTGGTGCGCGACACATTCACCGACCCTGAAGCGATCCGGCGCGTGGAGTCACGCTACGCCCTGCAGCGGATGGGGCGGCCTGAGGAGATCGCCGAGGCGATCCTATACCTGACCAGCCATGCGTCCGGGTTCGTCACCGGCTCCACCCTTTCGGTGGACGGCGGGCGGATTTACTACTGAGCGATGACCGCCCCCCGCACATTGGTGGAGAAGATCTGGGCTGCTCATGCGGTGGCCGAACTGGGTGACGCAACCGACCTACTGCACATTGATCGAATCTTCCTGCATGAACGGTCCGGCGGGCGGATGTTGCAGGGCCTCGCCGAGGCGGGGCGCAAGGTATTCGACCCGGCCATGGTGCTGGGAACCCTGGACCACATCATCGACACCAACCCCGGCCGAACTGACGCGACCAAGTTCCCCGGCGGGGCGGAGTTCATCGCCGCCTTCCGCGACGGCGCCAGGGCGGCGGGAATCCGGGTGTTCGATCTGGATGATCCGGCCCAGGGCATCGCCCATGTGATCGCGCCCGAGCTCGGGTCCGCGCAGCCGGGACTGACCATGGTCTGCGGCGACAGCCACACCTGCACCCTGGGCGGCATGGGCGCCTTGGCCTGGGGAATCGGAGTCACCCAGGGCGAACATGCGCTGGCGACCCAGTGCCTGCCGGCGGGCCGGCCCAAACAGATGCGGGTGCGGTTCGATGGCGCGCTGGCGGACGGCGTCACCGCCAAGGACATGGTGCTGCACCTTATCCGCACCCACGGCGCGCGCGGCGGCGACGGTTGCGCGCTGGAATACGCCGGGTCTGCCGTGGAGGCGATGAGCTGCGCGGGCCGGATGACATTGTGCAACATGGCGGTGGAGTTCGGCGCATGGACCGGCATCGTCGCGCCGGACGAGACCACCATCGCTTACCTCGCCGGGCGGCCCTATGCGCCCCAGAGAGCGGACTGGGACGCCGCCGTCGCCTGGTGGCGGACGCTCAGGTCGGACGGCGATGCGCGCTTCGACCGCGAAATCGTCATCAACGCCGCCGGACTGTCTCCGTCGGTCACCTGGGGCACCAGTTCGGAACAGACGGTGGGTGTGGACGAACCGGTGCCGGCGCCCGGCGGGTTCGCCGACGCTGTGGCGCGGGCCTCGGCGGAGAAGGCTCTGGCCTACACCGGCGCCGAACCGGGCCGGCCCCTGGCGGGACTTTCCATCGACGCGGCCTTCATCGGCTCATGCGCCAACAGCCGCATTGAGGATCTGCGCGACGCGGCCCGGGTGCTGGCCGGGCGCAAGGTGGCGGCCGGTGTCACCGCCATCTGCGTGCCGGGCTCCACGCCGGTGAAGCGGCAGGCTGAGGCCGAAGGCCTGGATCGCATCTTCAAGGCCGCAGGGTTCCAGTGGCGCGAGGCGGGCTGTTCGCTGTGCTTCTATAATGGCGGCGACAGCTTCGGGTCCGCGCGGCGGGTGATCAGCTCCACCAACCGCAATTTCGAGAACCGCCAGGGCCCCGGTGTGCGCACCCATCTGGCCAGTCCGCTCACCGTGGCGGCCTCGGCGGTGGCCGGCGCCATCGCTGACCCGCGCGCCCTTCTGAGGCGCTGATGGAGCCGTTTCGCCGCATCGCGGGAACGTCCGCGCCAATGCCCATCGACAATGTCGATACCGACGCGATAATCCCGTCGAAAGAAACCCAGTCCACCGCGCGCACCGGCTATGGCGAAAAGCTGTTCGCCAATTGGCGCTACCTACCGGGAACCCGGGCACCCAACCCGGACTTCGTGCTGAATAACCCCCGCTACGCCGGCGCGCAGCTGCTCGTCGCCGGCCGCAATTTCGGCTGCGGGTCTTCGCGGGAGGCGGCGGTCTGGGCGCTCAGCCAGTTCGGCGTCCGCGCCGTGATCGCCGAGAGCTATGGGGCGATCTTCCGTAACAACTGCATCCGCAACGGCGTGCTGCCGGCGGTCCTGCCGATCGCGGCGGTGGAGCAGGTTCTGGCCGAACTGGCCGATGGGGCGATCGCGCCGCAGATGGCGGTGGACCTGGAAACCTGCACAATTGTTTCGCCGTCCGGCGCGGTGTTCGGCTTCCAGATCGGCTCCCTGGAGCGGGAGATGTTGATGCAGGGCGCCGACGAGATCGAACTGACCTTGATGAAGCGGCCGCTGATCGAAGCCTTCCGCGCCCGGGACCAGGCGCTTAGGCCCTGGGTCTATGCCAGCCAGGAGGCCACCCATGCGCAAGACCACTGAACTGAAGCGGCTGATTCACGACCGGGAGCTGCTGGTCATGCCGGGCGCCTATGACGCCTTGTCGGCCTCTCTGGCTGCGGAGGCGGGGTTTAAGGCTATCCAGGCCTCAGGCGCCAATCTGGTGGCCTGCCACTACGGGGTCCCCGATTACAGCCTGGTGTCGGCTCGGGAGATGGCCGAGCACACCGGTCGTATCGCCCGGGCGGTGGCGGTTCCGGTGATGGGCGACGCCGACACCGGCTTCGGCAATGCGGTCAACGCCTATCTTGCTGTGCGGGAGTTCGAGCGGGCGGGCGCAGCAGGGATCAATATTGAAGACCAGGTGATCCCCAAGCGCTGCGGCCACCTGGAGGGCAAGACCCTGCTCGACTTCGATGAGGCGGTGGCCAAGGTGGAGGCCGCCTGCGACGCGCGGGAAGACAAGGACTTTGTCATCAACGCCCGCACTGACGCCCTGTCCGTGGCCGGCCTTGACGAGGTGGTGCGACGTGGCAACGCCTTCCTCAAGGTCGGCGCCACCATGGTGTTCGTGGAAGGTGTCGACTCCGTCGAGGTGATCGAGGCGGCGGCGAAGCGCATCGACGGGCCGGTGGCGATCAACATGGTGGAGGGCGGCAAGACCCCCAAGGGGCTCACCTTTTCAAAGCTGCAGGAGATCGGCGTGGCGCGGGTGAGCTTGCCGTCAACCGCCATGCAGGCACAGATCCAGGCCCTGCGCACGGTGTTTGAGCGGGTGCGGGCGGCGGACGGTATCGAGGGCTATGAGGAGCTTCTGTGCGGCTTCGGCGTGGCGCAACGGCTGCTCGGCCGCGACGAGATCTTCGCCCTGGAGGACAAGTACATGGCCCGCCTGGTGGGCGGGGCGGGTTAGGACGCTTGCCTTACCGCCCCAGGCCCGCGCAGATCTTCCGCGCAGCCTGGCGTCCGAACACCAAGCCGCGCAGCACCGACGTCGCGCCGATATAGAGGTTATAGTAGAGCCCCACCGTCTCGCCGGCGGCGTAGAGGCCGGGGATGGGTTCGCCGTCGCGGTTGAGCACCTCGGCGTCACCGGTAACCTTCACCCCGCCGCAGGTGAGGGTGTTGGCGCACATCACCGGATAGGCCCACAGGTCGGAGACGTCGATGGGCTGTGCCCAATTTGACTTGGGCACGGTGAGGCCCCGGGTGGCGAGCCCGTCCAGTTTGGTGGTGTCACGTACGCCGTCGCTCGGACAGGCGGCGTTGTATTCGGCCAGGGTGGAGGAAAGCGCGGCCTCGGGGACGCCGATCTTCACAGCGAAATCCGCGACGGATGACGCCCGGATCGGCTCGTGATCGGTCTTAATCCGTGTACGGATGTTCGGAATGTCGAACAAGCGCGAATCGAACACGAAGTGCGCACGGCCCAGTTTCTGGCGCATCACCGACCAGCTCAGCTCGTCATAGATGTACTCATAGCGGTTGGCGCCTTCGTCCACGAACCGCTTGCCGCCCACATTGATAAGTATGCCGTAGTTGAGCGCCCCGATCAGCGCCTCGTGCCGGGGCGAGCGGGGATCCACAGGCTCGCCATGGAACATGTCGTACTGGCCGGCGGCGGCGGCGCCCACCGCAAGCATCATCTCGATCCCCTCGCCCTTGTTGTAGACCCCGCCGGGGGAGACCGGCCGGGTGAGGTGGGCGTTGGCGCCGCAGTAGCGGATCATCATCTCGATGTTGCCCTCATAGCCGCCGCAGGCGACCACGACGTTGCGGGTTTCGATGGCGAAGTTCCCCCGCGCCTTGGACCAGGCGCGCACGCCGCGGATGTCGCCGGCGTCTGTCTGCAACAGCGAGCGGCCGGTGGTCTCGTACATCATCTCCACCCCTAGCCGTTCGGCGGAGGTCGCAAGGCTCTCGACGATGGCCAGGCCGCCGCCTGAGGGGCCCATGCGCAGGTCGCCGCCCTGTAGCAGCATGGGGGAGTGGAAGGTGAACTGGACGCCGTGGGTCTTCAGCCAGTGCATGGTGGCCGGCGCATTATCGGCCAGGGCCGCCACCAGTTCCGGATCGTTGAACGCCCAGGCCTTGGTGTTCTTGGCCCAGTTCTCATAAGCGTTCGACACGTCCTTCAGCACGTTGGGGTCGACGGCGCCATGGCCGCGGTCGCCTAAGAACATGTAGATGAAGTCGTCGGAGACTTCATCCTCGCTTTTCATGCGCATCCACGCTTCGGTGTAGCGGGAATTGCCGCCCCGCTCTTCCCGGGGCGCGCGTTCCAGCACCGCCACCCTGGCGCCGCCCTCCGCAGCGTTCACCGCCGCCGACAAGGCTGCAGATCCGCAGCCGATCACCACCACGTCATAGGTCATGTTCCGCTCCCGCTGTGCTTCGATGACAATGGCCGACTTCAAGCATATAGCGCCGATCGTGGCGACGACCGTATTTCAGTCCCCGGCCGCCATCAGCAGCTCCGAGCCGTGAGCGCCGCAGTTCAGCGCCGCCGTCACCGCGCCACTGTCGGTGATTGTGGCCAGCAGCCGCAACATGTTGTCGATCTGGGTGCGGTGCACCTGCGGGCTAGATCCGGCGATGCAGTCCTCCGGGACCACCACGTTCAGGCCACGGTTCACCGCCTCGATGGATGTGGCCACGATGTTCATGTCGGTGGACACGCCCACCAGTATGACCGTCTCGGCGCCATAGTAGCGCATGATGGACTCCAGCTCGGTGTTGTGGAAACTGGAGATGCCGTGCACCCGCTTGATCACATAGTCGCTGGCGGGAACGTCCAGGGGTGAGTCCAGCACATAATCCAGGTCATCTGGTGTCGGCCGCCGGTTAGACGCCGCCGAAAGCCGGCAGTTGTTGAAGTTGCCGCCCTTGTCCGGCCGGCTCCATTTGTGGACATGAATCACCGGCAGGCCGGCGGCGCGGCACGTTCGGGCCAGCTGGTCGATCTTTTCGACGATGCCGCGCGCTTGGGCCTCGGCCGCGATCGGGCTGGTGGAATATTGCGGCATCACCACACGCCGCTGCACCTCCGCCAGCACCAGCACCGCCTTCTGGCCCCGTTCCAGCCCAAACAGTTCGCCCGCCATGGTTTCCCTCCCGCTATGAGGCGCACAGGCTTCCACGGCGGCGGGGATTGTCAATGCGCGCGATCTCTGCGCCGCGTCACAGGCGCCGTGCGACCGCTGCAAGCTGGTCGATGCAGACGTTCCAGCCGTCGTGGAAACCCATCTCGACGTGGCGCGCGGATTCCTCGGCGTCGCGGTGCATGACGCGCACGTCATAACGTGTTCCGTCGGCCTCGTCGGCCAAGGTGAAGATCGCGGTTATGCCGATCCAGGGCGTCACCGGCCGCCAGCCCCCGACAAGCAGCGAGGTGAAAACGAGCCTTTCCTCGGGGACAATATCGAGAAAGCAACCCGGATTGTCGCTCTCGCCGCCCTCGTCCGGCGGGCCTCGCATGAAGGTGTAGAAGTCGCCCCCCGGCCGGAAATCAAACGCGCGAACCTCGGTTGTCCAGGGCTTCGGGCACCACCATTCGGCCAGGATCTTCGGGTCCGCCCAGGCCCGCCAGATTCGGGCGCGGGAAACGGCCAGGTAGCGCGATATAGTCAGGTCGTTGCCGGTGTCAGCCATCGAGCTCTTTTCCTTCCAGTAGCAGGGCGTCCATGCGATCAAAGCGCGCCGACCAGGCGGCCCGCTGGCCGGCCAGCCAGGATTCGGCCGCCGCCAGTCGCGCCGGTTCAATCCGGCAGGTGCGGACCCGGCCCAACTTGTGGCTGGAGACGAACCCGCTCTGCTCCAACAGCTTCAGATGCTGCGTCACAGCCGGCAACGACATGGCGAGCGGCTGCGCCAGCTCGCTCACTGAAGCCGGTCCCTGCGCGAGCCGCGCGATTATCGCGCGGCGGGTGGGGTCGGCGAGGGCGGCGTACATTAGGTCGAGTTCGGCCTGTCGCTTAATCATATCATTAAGTGTCACGCGATGGCGGTCCTTCGCAATACACTTCACCAAGTCCTTAAGTGTTATCCGATCGGCGAAGGCGTTGCGGTAGGGGCGCCGGAATTCTACGGTGGCGCTGCTGGCCCCGGCGGACCCTCTCCCGCCTCAGCCAGCGAATAGCCTGTTTTCCAGCAGCCCTTACGGCCGCCTTTGTTTGGAATCCCGCCCGATATGTTGCGCCTGCTCGACGCCCCGGTGACCGCCGACGAGATCGACCACCTGGGCCATATGAACGTCCGCCACTACACCCGGCGCGCCTGGCTGGCGACACAGGCCTGGTTCGCCCGGCTGGGCCTGGATGATGCGGCGCTCATTCGCCGGGGCCTGGCGCTCACACCGCGTGACCTGCTCACCCATTTCTACCGCGAACAGCGGTTGGGCGCGCCGCTGGTGGTGGAAGGCGCGGTCACCGAGGCCGATGGCGCGCCGCGCCTCTACGTGGAGATTCTCAACGCCGATACCGGCGAGCGGGCGGCGGCGCTCATCGTGACCCCGGCCCTGGTCGATCGGACGACCCGGGCGGGCGCTCCCGCCGACCTGCCCTGGACGGAGGGGCCGCGCATGCCGCTGCCGGCCCATGCGGCGCCTCGGACGCTGAGCTTCGCCCCGCCCCGCGTGGACGTCACCCTGACCGACCTGGAGCGCCGGAGCGAGGGGCGGGAGTTCCGCTACGGCGGCTTGGAGGGCGACGTGCCGTCCGAGGTCTGCGACGAGACCGGCTTCATGCGGGCCTCGGGCGCCCAGGATATCGACTTCGTGGCCATCGACGCCAATGAGGCCCGCCGCGGCCATCTGGTCAGCGGCGAGGGTCACGCCGCCTTCGGCTGGGCCATGCTGGAGAGCCGTCAGGTGCTGCTGGCCACGCCCCGGGCCGGTGACAGGGTCAAGGTGATTGGCGCCGAGATGCGCATCGACCGCAAGGCCCACTGGAGCCGCCGATGGATGTTCAATGCCCGCAGCCGCCAGATGGTCGGCGTCTGCGACCACGTTTCCCTGGCCTTCGACGTGGAAACCCGGCGCTCCATGGAGATTCCCCCGGAAACCCGCCGCGAGCTGGAAGCACAGCGGATGCCGGATTTGGAGGAGGCGGAGTGAGGGCTGCGCTACCTAACCCCCGTTCCCTGTGGTGATCGTGTTCAATGTTCGCGTGGGGATAGGTATCATGGCCCCTCAACCCTCCGGCGGCGCGCGCCTGCCGACGCCGGACGCCAACCGACGTTGATACTTACGCCGCCCCCCGTACCGCCGCCCGGTCGATGGCGCCGGCGCCGGGTGGGCCCCAGCGAAGGTCGGCAGTGTCGAGGGCCGCGCCGGACTGGCCGCCGACCTCGGCCTGCAGGGCCCGGAAGCGGTAGGTCCAGAAGTGCAGCTTGTGCTCGTTCGTCACCCCCATGCCGCCGTTGAACTGGTGGGTGTCGAACAGCACCTTCTGGATATTCATCTGGGCGTAGGTCGCCGCCCAGGCGGCCTCGGATTCGTCGCCGCTCCAGGCGGCCTTGAGCGCCAGGGCACGCACGCCCTCGGCGATCAGGTGGCATTCCGCCAGCCGGTGATGCACCGCCTGGTAGGCCGCCAGCGTCGAACCGAACATCTTGCGCTGCTTGGTGTAGTCGACGGTGAAGTCGATAGCCGCGCGCATGGCGCCGGCGACCTCGCAGGCGAGGGCGACGCGCGCCCATTGGCGCAGGGGCGCCACGGCGGCCTTGCCCAGGCGTTGGGCCCCGGCCAGGTCCGGGCGGGTTTTGAAGCGGCCGAAGGGATAGGCGAAGATGCTTTCCACGGCTTCCACATTGGCCGGGTCGACGGGCAGCACCAACACATCGTCGCCGGTGTCGATGATCGCGGTCCTGGCCACCGGCAGGTACCGCTGGGCCTTCATCAGGTCGCCGCTGATCAGGCAGATCGGCCGCGGAATCTCGGTCGCGCTAAGGTGCGGCGCCACCAGCACCGAGGCGCCGATCTCCACCGACACCGGCGCCTTGGCGGCTTCCAGCACCACCAGGGCGCTTTCGACGCCGCCCATGCCTTCGGTGCGGCCGATGTCCAGGTAGCCGTTGCGTGACAGCGCCTCATCCAGCTCCATGGAATAATAGGACCAGCCGCGCCGGTGAGCGCCAGGGACGTCCTGATGGTGTTGCAGGATGGCCTGGACGCCAGCGAGGACGGCGGCCTGGTTCTCGTCGAGTTGGAACTGCATGGCGTCTACCTTCCCCGGGGCATGCCGAGACCGCGCTGGGCGATCGCGTCGAGTTGGATCTCATAGGCTCCGGCGGCGATGGTGGAGGCCACCTGGCCGCGGTAGAACAGCTCCAGGAAGTTGTTGCCGCCAGTGAGGCAGTCGGGAACGTAATCCATCATGAAGCTCATCAGGTCCAGGCAGGCCTGAGCCGCGGTGATCCGCTGCACATTGGGGGTCACCGTGCCCTGGATGTCGTTGATCCGCTCATCCACCACCGCGTAGGTGAGCACCGTGGCGGCCTCGAAGCGGGCGACGATCCGCCCGGCGGCGGCGCGGCAGATGGGGTCGTCGAAACGTCCCTCCGCCTTCAACTGCTCCACGGCGATGTCCAGGGTGCGCAGGCCCCAGATGTAGCGCGGCAGGCCCACCCGCTCGAAGTTGAGGGTGAAGGCCATGATGTCCCACCCCTTGTGCTCCTCGCCCAAGAGGGCGGAAGCGGGGATGTGGACATTGTCGAAATAGACTTCGTTCAGGTGGCCGTATTCCGGAAGGCCGGGGAAAGGGACGACCTGGATGCCCGGCGTCTTCATGTCCACCAGGAAGACGCTGATCTGTTTGCGCTCCGGCCCGGTCCTGGCCAGCAGGAAGATCCAGTCCGCCCATTCCGAGTAGGAGGTCCACAGCTTCATGCCGTTGACCGTATAGCCCTGGCCGTTCCATTCGGCCTTGGTCTGCATGGCGCCGAGATCGGTGCCGGCCTGGGGTTCGGAGAAGCCCTGTGACCAGACCAGCTTGCCGGACGCGATACCCTTCAGGTGGATGTCCTTCTGCTCCTCGGTGCCGAACCGCATCAGCGTCGGCCCGATCCAGTTGACCCCCATGTACTGCGGCCCGCGCGGCTCGCCCCAGCGCCACACCTCCTCGGCCAGGATGAACTGCTCCCAGGCCTCGCCGTCCTCGCCGCCGTATTCCTTCGGCCATTGCGGGGTGAGCAGGCCAGCGTCGGCAAGCTTGGGACAGAAGTCGCGGGAAAACTCGGCCTGTTCCTTGGTGGCGATGCCCTTCTGGAGGGTCTCGAACCAGTCCGCCGGCAGCTCCTTTTCCAGGAAGCCGGACACCCGTTTCCGGTAGTCCAGATGTGATTGCGACCACGCGAATTCCATGCGGCCTTCTCCCTCGGAATGCTTTTGCCCGCCCACATTAGACCCTAGAGTTGGGCCGCGCCACGGGGACCATCGCGGGGTCACCGGCGCCGATTGGGGAGAGAACCACATGGACACCGGGCTTACGGACCGTCCGGTCCTGGTCACCGGCGCCACCGCCAACATCGGCCGCGCCATCGCCATGGCGTTCGCCGGAGAGGGCGCCAAAGTGGCGGTGGTCGGGCGCGACGCGACGGCTGGGCGGGTGGTGGTTGACCGGGCGCTGGAGGCCGGCGCGGCGGATGCGGTGTTCATTGCCGCCGACGTCACCGATTACGACCAGGTCCGGGCGATGGCGGAGGCGGCGCTGAACCGCTTCGGACACCTGGACGTGCTGGTGAACAACGTCGGCGGCAACGTGGATGTCGGCCCCTTCGCCGGCTCCGAGCCGGCCCAGTGGAGGGCCGACATCGATATCACCCTGATGAGCGTGCTGAACTGCACGCGGGTGTTCCTGCCGGGGATGATCGCGCGCCAGTGGGGGCGGGTGATCAACATCGGCTCGATGTCGGGGGTGGTGGGTGACCCCTATCTGGCGATCTATTCCGCCGCCAAGGCGGGCGTTCACGGGTTCACCCGGGTGCTGTCTGTGGAGGTTGGGCCCGCCAACGTCACCGTCAACGCCATCGCCCCCTACGCCACCGGCCCGGACGATCCCGACGAGCCGATGAGTTTAGGCAGCCGTTCGCATCCTACCCGTGGGGTCTTCCGCACCCTTCCGCCTGACAAGGCGGCGCTGCTAGGCTCCATCTTCGCCGAGGGCGTCCTGCCGCAAAAGCGCGCCAAGGGCAGCCAGGTGGGCGCCTCGGCCGTCTTCCTGGCCTCCGAGGCCGCCGGCTACATCACCGGCGAGACCTTGCATGTGGATGGTGGGGTGCGGTGGGCGTGAGCTAGTTCACCTGACGCTCGCGGCCCGCCCAGAAGGGGTCGCGTAGTTCGCGGCGCAGGATCTTGCCGGATGGATTACGGGGCACTGCGTCGATGAAGTCGACGCTCTTGGGCGCCTTGAAGGCCGCGATGCGAGTCCGCGCCCAGGCGATGATGGCGGCTTCATCGGCGGCCGCACCGGGCTTAAGCACCACCATGGCCTTCACCGCCTCACCCCATTTCTCATCGGGAACGCCGATGACCGCGACATCGGCAACGGCGGGGTGGCCGAAAATCGCGCTCTCAACCTCGGCCGGATAGATGTTCTCGGCCCCGGAGATGATCATGTCCTTCAGCCGGTCCTGGATGAACAGGTATCCGTCCGCGTCCATCCGGCCGGCATCGCCGGTGCGATACCAGCCATCGGCGTCGAGGACCCGGGCGGTGTCCTGCGGCCGTTTCCAGTAGCCGGTCATTACCGAGGGGGACCGGATGGCCACTTCGCCGGTCTCGCCGGGGGGCGACACTGCGCCTTCGGGGCCGAGAATGCGCAATTCCACGCCCGGCAGGGCCTTGCCCGCGGCGGTCAGCCGTCCAGGGTTATCTAGGTCGTGGTCCTCCGGCGCCAGGGCCGCGATGGTGCCCCAGGTCTCGGTCATGCCGTAGAGCTGGATGAAGCCGCACTTCAGAAGCCGCATGGCGTCACGCAGCAGTTCCAGCGGAATTGGGCTCGCGCCGTAGCTCAGGTACTTCACGCAGGAATAGTCGGTGTTCGCCGCGTCCGGGTGGCGGATCAGAATCTGGATCGCCGCGGGGACCAGGAACAGGCGCTCGGGTCGATATTCGGTGATGGCCGCCAGGGTGGCGCCGGGGTCGAACTCGCGGTGAATAATCAGGGTCACCCCGTTGTAGACGCCCAGCAGCGCCTGACCGACCCCGGCCACATGGGCGTAGGGCATGGTGAAAAGGAGTTTCTCTCCGGCGACCCCCGCCAGCCACTCGGGCGCCACGGCGCTGACGATGGAGCGCAGGGCGGTGGAGTTGGCGTGGGAGAGCATGGCGCCCTTGGGCCGTCCGGTGGTGCCGGAGGTGTAGATCTGCAGCACCACATCGTCAGGTTTGAGCGTGATCTGCGGCGCCGTCGCCGGAGCGGAGTCGCGCCAGGCGGCGTAGTCCTCCCAGCCGGCGACCACGCCGCGCAGGCTAAAGTAGCGGTGGGTATGGGTCAGGCTGGGCGCAATGGCGCGGATTGCGGCGGCGAACTCCTCCTCCGCAAACAGGATTTGAGCCTCACAGTCGTCCAGGATCCAGGCGATCTCAGGGGGAGCGAGGCGCCAGCCTACCGGAGTCATGACGACGCCCGCCTTGGCGGCGCCCAGGGTCAGTTCAAGGGCCAGGTCGCTGTTCTTGCCCAGATAGGCGATGCGTTGACCCGGCGAGAGCCCGGACGCCAGCAGGGCGTTGGCCACCCGGTCCGTCGCGCGGTCAAGCTCGGCGTAAGTGACCGAACAGCCCTCGAATATGGTGACCGGCGCGTCCGGTCGCGCGCAGGCCTGCCGGCGCACGACCTCGCCATAGGTCTCGGGGCGGGAGGCGGGATGGACGGGTGCAGGGGGCATGGCGGCTCCGCGGATTCGACCGCGGCAACTTGCCCTGACCTATGGGGCGGCGCCTACCCCAGCGAGGTCATCAGCATCTTGGGGTCACCCCTGGTGGGGGAGACGCGGCCATCGTCGAGGTCATAGCGGGCCGACACGATGCGCAGCTTGCCGGCCAAAACCCGCTCGCGCAGGGGCCTTGAGCCCGCGAAGATCTCCACCGCGGTGTTGGTGGCGTTGAGCGACACGGCCGAGTCCACCACATCGACGGTGTTGATGGGTACGGCCTTGACCGCGGGCGCGATCAGCTTGGCCAGTGCGCCGATGCGGGTGTCGGCGTCCTCCTCCGAGGGGTGGCCGGCCAGGGCGTCTACAGTGGCCTTGACCGCGCCGCAGCGCTCGTGCCCCAGCACCATAACCAAGGTCGAACCCAGGTGGATCACCGAATATTCGATAGAGGCCAGAATTGCGTCATCGACGACGTTCCCGGCCACCCGGACCACGAACAAGTCGCCCAGGCCCTGGTCGAAGATCAGCTCTGGGGCGACCCGGCTATCGGCGCAGGCGAGGATCGAGGCGAAGGGATGCTGGCCGCTCGCCACCAGCTGACGCCGGGCGGCGTCCAGATTGGGATGGGTGGCCCGAGCGGACACATAACGGGCATTTCCGGCCATCAGCCGCTGCATAGCCTCCTCAGGGGAAGACGCGGCCTCGCCGTCATGGTCGGTGGGCGCGGCGTGGCCCTCGGCGGCGTGCGGCTTCGGCTGAGCGCGATGGACCGGCTTGCGACGTACGGCGGCAGGATTGGCGGGGGACTCCCCGTCGGGCACGCCCTCGGCGAGGGCCAACGGCGCGGCCAGCAGACCTGCGCCGCTGAGGATCAGGCCGCGGCGCGACAGGCCGATCAGTCGGGGGGCGTTGCGCATGGGGCTCCTCGGCGCATGTCTGGCGGGAGCCGGCAGGATGAAGGGGAATGACTAACAGGCGGTGGACGGGTCCTGGCCGGCGCGCCAATAGAGCCGCGCCTCGCGAGCAGGGTCCTGTGACAGGCGTGGCGGGGCGGCGAACACCATGGTGGCGCGGCGATCCTCGTCATAGGCCGGCCACGGGGAAAGGACGCCGCCAGCCGGTTCACCCTCGCGCGCAAACGCGGCCCATGCAGCCCGCATGGCGGCGGAAACGGCGTGACGGTCCGGGTCAGTTCCGGCGATGCCCAGATCCGCGCGGCCGAAGACCAGGGGAATGTCCAGAGTGTGGGGCGCGCCCAATTTGCCGCCCAGTACGTCGGTCCCGAATTCCAGGAAATACATAAAGGTCGCCGCCGCGCGGCGCCGCACCCGGCGCTCGGCCAGCACGATGGAGCGGTCGCGCTCCATGTAATCGCTCATATAGGCGAAGAAGACGTCCGAAGGCGCTCCGCCGCCTGTCTGCGCCGAATAAAGCGCCCAGGCCTCATCCAGGCGCGGCCCGGCCGAACGGCCCATGATCTGGCGCGCACGCTCGAGAGTCATGTCGAAGGCGTCGGCGGGGCGCGCGGCCAGAATGCGGGCCTCGTCCTTGTTGGTCCCGATCAGCAGAGGTACGGCCGAGGCCATGCCCATGGCGGCCGGTGAAAAGGGCTGGTGTGGCAGGAAGTCACCATCGACCACCGGGCTCATGCCGGTGAGCTTGCCAGAAGTCTCCCAGGGCGAACGCATGATCGGCAGCAGTGCGGCCTGGACCTCCAGGATCTTGTCGGTGGGGATATCAATCAGCCGCTCAACATCGCCCGCGTCAAGGCCAAGGGCCTTGAGTACATGCAGGGCGCTCTTGGTCGCCTCTTCGCGGGTGGCGGCTTGCAGCGAGGGGCCTGACTGGACGATGGCGCGATGGAACAGACCCTGGGCGGCCGGCGTATTCATCAGTATACAGACCTTTGCGCCGCCCCCCGACTCGCCGAAGATGGTGACATTGCCCGGATCGCCACCGAAGGCCGCGATATTGGCCCGCACCCAGCAGAGCGCTGTGATCAGGTCGTCGATGGAGACATTGCCGGAAAGCGCCAGATCGGCGCGAGGGCTCAAATCCGCCAGATGCAGGTGACCCATAAGCCCGATGCGGTGGCGGACAGTGACCACCACCACATCCTGCTCCGCCGTAAGCGCGCCGCCTTCGGACCACCAGATCGGCGGCGACTCGCCGAAGTAGCCGCCGCCGTGCAGCCAGACCATCACCGGCCGTTTGGTCCCCGCCCGGTCAGGGGCGAAAACATTGAGGTTGAGGCAATCCTCTGACTGTTCGCTGCGCCAACCCGCTGGTGGGGCGACAAGTGCGTGCAGGGCGTCGATCTCCGGCCGGGCGGTGGTGACCAACTGGATGGCTCGGGGCCCGTAGGCCGCGGCGTCGCGCACGCCCGTCCAGGCCCGGGCTGGCGGCGCGGGTCGCCAACGCCCGGCGCCGGAGACCGGACCGGCATAGGGAATGCCCAGGAACCGCACCACGCCGCTGGATTCATGGCCTTGCAGCCGACCTTGGGCGATCTCGACGAGGGTATGGGTCATGACGAGCCCTGGAGCGGGTGTGGAGCCGCGATGATGGCGGGTCCGGAGGCGGGCGAGTCAACCGGAACGCTGGGGTTTGCGGACACTTTTGGGAGGTGACGAACAATATCGCTGCTGAATCGTTCGCAGGCCGGCCGATCGGGCCACTTCCACGCACGATTTGAGCGCCGCGGCCGGTGTCGGCGTGTTACTAAACGTTCCGTCCAGGCTTGGAACACTTCACGCCGGACATGGCCGGAAAGGCCTCACATGAAAATCCAACCCTCTTATGGAACGGCGCCGATCCGGCGCGCCCTCATGGATCCGCGGTCGTCGGGCTCGCCGTCGCCGCTCGCCCTCTCGACAAGGCTGAATGATCGGCGCAGCACGCGCTGAATGGGTTTGGGCGCGGACGCGAGCATCGATCGCTTCCGCGCACCGACTCACCCGCCCTGAGGATTGCTGTCAGGCCGTCGGGCGCGCGTCCGTGAAGGCGAAACTTACGAGGACGTCGTCGCGCTGCGCCATTGGCGCGGCGGGATTGCAGAAGCCGATCACCAGGAGGCTAGGCGTATCGTCGATCACCGCGCCCTGATCGTCGCGCCAACCGTGGGCGAAGGCATGGCGAGACTGAAATTCCAAACGGCAGTCCTGAATTTGGATTGGCGGCTCGACGCGCTGTTGGCGGTCGCGTCCGCCGATCGTCGAACCATAGGTCAGGATCGGCGTCCGGTCGCTCTGCCCGCGCCCGACCGCGTAGACCCGCAGGTCCCAGCGATGGACACCCATGCCGGCTCTCGCCGTCGCCGTGACCCTGAAGCCGACCCGGCAGGCAGGTTCAGATGGCGCACAGCTTGTCCTTGGGAGGGCGTGTCGACGCTGCTGCCGTTGGCGGCTCAAGCGGCCGCTCATCGCTTTGCGCCAGCGCGGTCCAGGTCGCCGCGGCCAGCGTGTGTTTCTCGCGCACGTGATCAAGGAGGCTGGCCTGGGCGAGGGCGGAGGATTCCTGCGCAAGCCGGCGGTACTCGGCGGCGCGGTCGAGGTTGCGGCGCATTGCGATCACGGGTCTCCGTTTAGGGAGTCGGGTGAGTGCAGGATGTTGCTTCCCAGCAGGCGTTCCGCCGCTTGCCGCAGGCGCTCGGCCTCTGCGCTGACGGCGGTCAGGTCTTCCTGAAGTTGAGCGTTGCGCTGGCGAAGGTACGCATTCTCGCGTGTCAGGCGCTCATCCTGGTTTGGCTGGCTCATGCGTCCTGCCGCCAGCCGAGAAGATTGAACACCAGCGGCAGCAAGATGACGCACAGGATGCTGAGTGCGGACGCAACAAAGAGGTTGGGCATTTGTTGTCCATGGCGCGCGCCGCGTCAGGCAGGATCAACCGCTTTCCTGGCGGCACTCACCCAACGGCGTCCCCTGTTAGATGGGGCTTCACCGCAAAATAGCCAGGGCTGACGAGCCCTAAGGACAGCGGACAGCCGTCGACGGCGGCCCTAGCCTTCCTTCTTACGCTGTTGCAACTCAAGCACGCGGTTGGTGGCGGAGCGCGCAGCGGAGGCTTCGGCTTCGTGGGGGGAGCGGCGGCGCTCGGTCTTGTCGGTGAGGGCCGTGTTTCGTGGAGCTTGCGCCGGTTTGGAGACGCCAGGCCGGGCGACCGCGTCGATACGGTCCAGAACCTCGTCAGTCAGCCGCCAGTCTCGGCCCTGGAAATAGGGGGCGTAGTGTTCAGCCCGGCTGCCGCCCACCAGGGCCGCGGTGACGCCGGGATGGGCCAGAGCGAACCCCACGGCGAGTTCCGACAGGGTCTGGCCGTCCGCCTCGGCGATGGCGCAGAGGTCTTCGACGATGTCGAGCTTGGCGGCGATGGCTGGGTCGGAAAGGTCGAAGAGGTCCGGCTGCAGGCGTTGGCGCGGCGATCTTTCGATCTCCTGGTCCTTCCGGTAGCGTCCTGACAACCAGCCGCCGTCAAGGGGCGAATAGGCCAGAAAGCCCAGACCGTAGCGGCGGCAGGCCGGCAACAGCTCGGCCTCCGGCCCGCGGGTGAAGATGGAATAGGCGGTCTGCTCGGTGTGGCCGGGGGTGAGGTTTCGCATCCGAGCCCGCAGCTGGGACTCAGTGATCATCGCCGCGGAGAAGTTGGACGTGCCCCAGTAGCGGATCTTGCCCGCCGAGATCAAGCCGTTCATGGCCTCGGCGGTCTCCTCCGCGTCGGTGAACGGGTCGGGCTGATGGAGCTGGTAAATATCCACATGGTCGGTTCCCAGTCGCTTCAGGCTGGCGTCGATGGCGCGGTTGATCCAGCGGCGCGAACCGCCGCGCTCATTGGGATCGTTCGACATGGGTGAGCCGCACTTGGTGGCCAGCACCACCTTGTCGCGGCGTCCGGCGAGGGCCTTTCCGGTGATGGTCTCTGAAAGGCCCAGGCCATAGAAGTCAGCGGTGTCCACAAGGTTGAGTCCGGCGTCCAGCGCCTGATGGACGATGCGTGCGCAGTCATCCTCGTTCTTCAGCCCGAAGCCGCCGAAGGTCGCCGTGCCCAACCCGATGACTCCCACCGACAGGCCGGTGCGGCCGAGGAGTCTGCGTTCCATGTTCGTCTCCCGAATGTCGTTGGAAATTCGGCGGCGCCGTGGGGCGGCTTGTCAACCGGCAAGCGCCTAGCCCAGCGCCGGCAGGACCTTGCGCTCCACGAGGTCGAGGCTCTTGCGGGCGAGATCTGGCGGAATGCCGCCCGCCAGCGGCTGCAGGACCATCACGCCGCTCTCCTTGGCCATCCGCACCGCCTCGTCCGGCGACACGATGAGATAGGTTCGCAGGTCCGCCAATTCCTGGCGGGTGGTGGCGGGTTTGAATGGGAAGGTTGCCTGGGCCTCGGTTGAGCGGCTCATGGCCTCTACGGCAAACACGGCGTAGGCGTTGTGCTGATACAGGAGGTAGCGACCGACCTCATCCCAGGCCGCGGCGGGATCCTCGGCGACGAAGGCGATGTTGCCGTTGTGATCCATGCGGCCGTCCGGCCCGGGGGTCTTGCCCAGTCGGCGGCATTCCTGCTGATAAAAATCGATCAGGGTGGAGTTTGGCGGTGGGAAGAAGCCGTCTCCCTCACGCGCGGCGCGGCGGGCCGCCGCCTTGGAGTTGCCGCCAAAATAGATCGGCGGCCGGGGCTGGCGATAGGGACGTGGGGTGATCTGAACGGTCTGGCCGCGGTATTCGAATGGCTCGCCGGTCCAGGCCTGTTTGATGATGGCGATGGCCTCGTCCATCCTTTGTCCGCGGGTGTCGTAGTCGACGCCAAACAGAGCGAACTCGTAGCGGCGGTAGCCCACTGCGACCACCACGTCGGCGCGCCCCTCGCTAATCAGGTCAAGGACCGCCCAGTCCTCGGCCATGCGGATCGGATCGTAGAGCGGCAGGAGCGCAATGCGAATCTCGATGCGCGCCTGGCGGGTTGCGCCGGCGATGGCGGCTGCGAGCACCAGCGGCGAGGGGATGTAACCGTCCTCGCAGTGGTGTTCGTGGGTCATGATGGTGTGAAAGCCCACCTTGTCGGCCCAGATGCTCTGGTCGATCGCGGCCTTGTAGAGGGCGCTGTGCGGCGCGCCGAAGGGCGCGGCGCGCAAGTCGTGACGCAGGATCAGTCTCAAGGGAACGGACTCCGATTTGCTAGGGCAGCTGCGATCTGCTGCTGCTGGCGGGGGCGGGCGCGCCAGCGGCCTGGGCGCGGAATTGTTGGTGCAAGGCCTCGTACATCACTTTCAGACCATCCTTCCAGTTCACCTTGCAGGGACCGGTGATGGCGATACGTCGGGTATTGTCCGTGGGAACCGATGGCGGCGAGGAACCGTCATAATAATCCCATCGGGCGGGGACGCCGGCGAGTTCGGCGAGATAGGTGATGAATTCTGGCCCCGGAACCGCGACGTCGCCGCCCCAGTTGACGGTGACCGCGGGGACGGCGGCGGCGGCCAGGCAGGGCTTCACAAAGCCCACCAGATCCTGATCAGAGACAAGGACGAATTCGTTGCACTGGTTGCGGGGTAAAAGGATGGTCTGGCCGGCGATCAGCCGCTGCAGGTAACCGCCGGGCATGCCGCCATTCTGCAAGGTCCCGTACTGCACGGCGAGCCGGCAGATGATCGTCGGCAGGTTCAGCAGGCGCGCCATGGTGCGGGCCACGCCCTCGCCGGCGAGTTTGGTCCCACAATAGTGGCCCATGGTTCCAGACCCGCAGATGTCATCCTCGCGATAGCGGTGTGCGAAGTCCGGATTGGGCGCGTAGACGCCAACGGTGGAGACGTGCAGGAAGGCCTTGGCCCTGCGGCAATGCTGCATCAGCAGGCCGACGCCCTCGGCATTGTCACGCATTCCGCTCTCGAAGGTGGCCGGGGCGACGTCCGCCGCCACGTGCAAGACGTAGTCGAAGTCGTCGGGAACAGCTGAAAGGTCATCGTCGGCGTAGTGCCCGACCACAGTCTTCACGCCCTTGGCCCGCCAGTACTCAAGCTGGCCAGGCTGGCTGTATCGCGCGAGGCCCCAAAGCTCATTGTCGCCGGCGAGGGCCTCGGCGAAGGCGCCGCCAACCCGGCCTGTCAGTCCGGTCAATAGAATCTTGTGGCCCCTGAGCATGTCCGCCCCCCGCTTCCTCGTGGACGACGACTGAAACACAGCCGCGGGCTCAGCGTAAGCGGTAGCGCAGGCTTGGGCGCCTAGGGTACGTTGGTCGCCAGCTCCTCCAGCCACAGCCTTGCGGTGCCATCCGAGGGCGCACGCCAGTCGCCGCGGGGGGAGAGGTTGCCGCCGGAAATCACCTTGGGGCCGTTGGGCATGGCCGAGCGCTTGAACTGGCTGGTTTCGAAGAAGCGGAACAGGAAGACTTCCAGCCACCTCTTGATCGCGGCCAAATCATAGGCGTTGCGCGCCTCGGGTGGGAAATTCGGCGGCCATTCGCCCTTGGCCGCATCCTTCCAGGCATGCCACGCCAGGAAAGCCACCTTGGAGGGGCGCAGGCCGTAGCGGGTGATATGATAGAGGCTGAAGTCCTGCAGCTCATAGGGACCGACGATGGCCTGGGTGGACTGGATGGCTCCCGCGGCGTCGGCGGGAATCAGCTCGGGACTGATCTCGGTGTCGAGGATGGCGGCAAGGGTGGCGTCGGCGGTGGTGTCTCCCATCTGGCCAGTCTTCATCACCCAGCGGATCAGGTGCTGGATCAGAGTCTTCGCCACTGAGCCATTGACGTTGTAGTGGCTCATCTGGTCGCCGACACCGTAGGTGCACCAGCCGAGCGCCAGTTCCGACAGGTCGCCGGTGCCGAGTACGAAACCGCCGCGCTGGTTGGCCAGGCGGAACAGGTAGTCGGTGCGCAGGCCCGCCTGCACGTTTTCAAAGGCGACGTCATAGACCGGCCGGCCATCGGCGAAGGGGTGTCCGATGTCCTCCAGCATCCGTAGAGCGGCGGGGCGGATGTCGATTTCCCCGGCGGTGACGCCCAGGGCTTTCATCAACGCCCAGGCGTTGGCCTTGGTGCCGTCGGAGGTGGCGAAACCGGGCATGGTGAAGGCCAGAATGTCAGAACGCGGCAGCTTCAGGCCATCGAAGGCGCGGGCGGCGACCAACAGCGCGTGGGTTGAATCCAGCCCACCGGAGACGCCGATGACGATGTGCTTGGCCTTGGTCGCGGTGATCCGCTTGGTCAGGCCCTGCACCTGGATGTTGAAAGCCTCGTAGCAGTCATGATCCAGCCGTGCGGGATCATCCGGCACGAAGGGAAAACGGCCCATGGGCCGGAGCAGGCCCAGGTCCTCGAAAGTGGGCTGGTGCGTGAAAGGGATGCGGCGAAAGTTGCGCTCCGGCCAGCCGGCTGCGGCGGCCGCCGCGCCGAAGGTGGGGGTGCGCATACGCTCCAGCCGCAGGCGCTCCACATCGACGTCGGCGATGGCCATCTGCGGTTCTGCCGGGAAGCGCTCGGTCTCAGCTAGCAGGCGGCCGAGTTCATGGATCGAGGCCTGGCCGTCCCAGGCCAGATCGGTGGTGCTCTCGCCGGGGCCCGCAGCGGAATAGAGATAAGCGGCCTGGCAACGCACCGACTGGGAGGCGCAAAGCATGGCGCGCTCATCGGCCTTGCCGACCACGATGTTGGAGGCTGACAGGTTGCAGAGGATCAAGGCTCCGGCCAGGGCGCCCGCCGTCGACGGCGGCGTCGCCGACCAGAAGTCCTCGCAGATTTCCAGGTGGAAGACGAAATCGGCGAGGTCGGCGGCGGCGAAGATCAGGTCGGTCCCGAAGGGGACGGTCTGTCCGCCTGCGGCGATCTCCAGGCCGGTGACGCCGACGCCCGGCGCAAACCATCGGTGCTCATAGTATTCCCGATAGTTGGGCAGGAAGGATTTCGGGACGACGCCCAGGATCCGCCCGCGGCTGATCGCAACGGCGCAGTTGTAGAGCCGCCCGTTGTGGGCCAGCGGCGCACCCACGATCAACACCGGCGCCAGGTCCTGCGACGCGGCGGCCAGGGCGGCGAGCTCGGCGTCCACGCGGCGCAGCAGGGCGTCCTGCAGATGCAGGTCATCGATGGCGTAGGCGGACAGGCCCAGCTCCGGGAACAGCATCAGATCGACACCTTGGGCGTGCCCTTCGCGGGCAAGCGCCAGGGTTTCCGCGGCGTTGTAGCCGGGATCACCCGGGGCGACCCTGGGCGTGCAGGCCGCGGCGCGGACGAAGCCATGCCGGCGGAAAGCGAAAAAGGTCTCGGTCACGTCAAACTGGCCTTCATGGACGCCTAACATCCTCGCACAGCGCCGCCTCGGGCAAGCGAAAGGTGGCGGCCCTGCATGAGTTATGCCGCGATACAGGGCCTAACAGGCGATGACTTGGTAAATTTCGAGGCTAGTAAGCACTATCATGGGTATAAACAACGCAACATCACATTGCATCCCTGCATAAGCGCAATCTCTTTCGTTACACGGAACATTAACGCGTCTCGCCGTAGCAACAAGGCCTGAACGCGGCGTTCCGTTAACAGGTCCCAACAAGAATGACTCGCCGGCCCCGAAGCCAGTTTCTGCGAACCTGCAATGGCGGTGCGGCATGAGAGCGTTGCAACGGATGCGCGACGGGGACAAGATCAACCTTGAGAAGGTTCAGTTCCTGCTGATCGACGACAACTACCAGTCCCTGAACATCATGCACCAGGTGGTGGTCGGCTTCGGCGCCAGGGGCGTGCTGAAGTGCCAATCGGCTGCGGCCGGCCGCGAAATCATCAACAACACGCCGCTCGACGTAATCCTCACCGATGCGCAGATGCCCGATGAGGATGGCTATTCCCTGATCAAATGGGTGCGCCGCAAGGCGCCCGAGCCGAACCGCTTCGTCCCCATCGTGTTGGTCACCGGCCACACGCCACAGTCGAAGGTGCACAAGGCGCGCGATTGCGGCGCTCATTTCGTGGTTGCCAAGCCGTTGCCTCCCTATGTGCTACTGGAGCGGATCTTCTGGTCCACCCGCGAAGACCGCAAATTCGTTGAGTGCGACGGCTATGTGGGCCCCGACCGGCGCTTCCAGCGTCTTGGTCCGCCGGCCGGCGCCGAAGGGCGCCGCGCCGACGACCTGAAGGACGCGCCCGCCGAGCCCAATCTCAGTCAAGAGGACATCAACGCCCCCATGAAACCCGCAAAGGTGAAGTTATGAGCGGCGTGCGCATGTACAAGGTGCCGAACCGCATCGCCCGGCTGGCGCTGGGCAACGGCGGCGTCACGGTCCGTCAGGCGGTGCAGCAGGCCAATGCGGCCCTTGATGAGTTGCGGCCGCCCTGCCTGGAGATCATCGACGAGGTGATGGCGGAGATCGAACGGCGCTTCGGCGCCGGGGCGGCGGGCCGAAAGGCCGAGCCGCTGGGAGATCTCTATGCTCTGGGCCTAAAAATCATCGAAGTGGCTATCGGCCTGCCGAACTCCGGCATCGACGAAGGGGCGCGCGCACTCTGTGATATGGTGGACCGCAGCCTTGCTAAGGACGTGGTCGCCTGGGAGGCGATCGATGTTCACCTGCAGACCCTGATGCTGCTGCGCGCGCGCGGGCAGGCGTTCACGCCGGAACAGCGCAATGCGGTGCTGATTGGGTTGAAGAAGGTCACCACCAAAAAGGTGGGCGCCGCCGACGAACCTGAGGCTACTTGACGCCGTCTGAGGCGCAACAGGGTTGTCAGATCTTAAACCGTATCGGCCCGACACTCGCCGGAAGGCGATCACTATGGCTTCGTCCTCGACCGTCAGAACCGTCGAGCGCGAGTCCTTGGGACCTGTGGGAAGATCCGCCACAAACGTGCGCCGCTTCCACTTGGCGACGGTCTTCTGGTTGATCCCATGGCGCTTCGCCAGAACCCTCAGGCTCTCTTGACTATGTTGTATCGCTCGACGGACCACCTCAGTCGTTGTGGCGCTCCCGTGGAGAACTTGGCCGATAACGAATCCTTCCAGTTTGACGGCGAGGCTGCACCATCAAACTTTCGGATCAAGCAGCTCGGGGTTGGGCAGCATGAGTGCCAGGAACACAGTCCTCCGCGCCGTAGATGCGCGCCCGTCGCTGGCGACGGACGATGGCGAGGTCGACCTGTTCTGATGCTGCGTCCACCCAACCAGCATTCAATAAAGGTTAGTCAATTTTAGGAATATAGAAGCCGAATTGGAAACATCCAATGCAGGAGAGTAATATTCCGTAATATAAGATCTCCAAAATCTTAGAATTCCGGAGAAATTTCAGAATGAAATATATATTTTTGTCAGTGACGGCGATATTTGCTTCGTTGTTGCTGACTTCAGCGCCGGCGATTGCGCAGGATGGAGCCGATGCCGGCGGTAAGCCCGCGTTGGATCTCAGCGCAGAATTGTCATTGGACGGCGTGGCCGTCGTCTCCGGGGGCGACCGGACCGGGACGCGCCAAGTCAGTGTGCTGACGCATTCTGCGGATGCGGATCTTGAGCAGAGCTTCGGTTGGCGGGGCGTCACGGCGCATGCGGACGTTCTCCTTAACGTCGGCCAGGAGCCGAATGATCTCGTGGGATCTGTCCAGGGGGTCAACAATGTTGCGGCCGGTAACCGCGACGTGCGGTTGTTCCAGGCCTGGCTGGAGGCATCGATCGGCGCGGCGAACAATTTCCGCATCGGTCTCACCGATCTGAACAGTGAGTTCGACGCCTCGGACTCCGCGGGCCTGCTGGTAGGTCCGTCCTACGGCATCGGCCCGGAATTCTCAGCGACCGGTCCCGTTGGGCCTTCCATCTATCCGTCCACGGCCCTGGGCGCCCGGTGGCGGTTCAAACCGTCGGAGGCCACCTATCTGCAGGCGGCGGTGTTCAACGCCCAGGCGGGGGTTCCGGGTGACCGCGGCGGGGTCGATTTCTCGTCCGATGAGGGCCTGCTGGTGGTCGGCGAAGCCGGCTGGACCGGCCGGGGCAAGTTCGGCGTGGGCGCCTGGTCCTATACCGAACGCCGCGACGATATCCGCGACCTGACCCCGGCGGGGAATCCCCGGCTGCGTAGAAGCCAGGGCGCCTATGTGCTGGGCGAAACGTCGCTGGCGAAGAACGTCACCGCCTTTGTCAAGGCCGGGGTTTCGGATGGCCGCACCACCGATGTGGCCGCAAGCTGGCAGACCGGAGCTCTGATCGGTCCGGTGTTCGCCGGCCGGGCGGAGTCTCAGTTCTCCGTTGGCGTCGCCCAGGCGCGGTTCGCCTCCCGGGCCCGCGCCAACGCCGCCGATCTCGGTCTCTCCATGGGCCGGGCCGAAACCCAGTTTGAGTTGACCTACAGCGACAAGCTCGTCGAACACATCGCGTTCCAGCCGGACGTTCAGTACATCGTGCGGACCTACGGCCGGAAGGACGTCAAGAACGCCCTGGTCGTCGGCGCGCGGCTGGTGGCCGGCTTCTAGATGGCATGGGTTTGCTGCGGGCGATGCGGTCCGGACCAAGCACGGCATAGATTCCGGTGGTGGTGCTCACCGGCGCCGCTGCGGGCAATGTGGTGGCTGAAACCAGCCAAGCTGGGCGTGGTAGGGGTGATCGCCAAACCCTTCTCGATCGGCGGGTTCGCCCGGAGGATTTCTGGTCTGATCACCAAACTGAGCCGGGCCGCAAAGCCCGCAACGGCGGTTGTCGGACCGGCGCCGGTCGAGACGTCAGCTGCGCAACCGGCAAGCGCCATCGAGATCGACTGATCTCCAACCCTACCCCCGACGCCATGTTGCGATGCAGCATAAAGATCATATTGCATTGCAGCGAAAACCCGCATAGAAGTGACCACAACGAATATGTTGCGTCGCAACGTAAGGGTGGAACGATGCCGGACGCCAACCCAGTCCTCGACCTTCCGGCGGCGCTCAATCCCGCCGCCCTGCAGCAGTTCTCGATCAACCTCGCCCGCGCCGCAGTGATCGGACAGGGCGCGATCCTGGAGAGTGCGCTTCGCCAGGCGGGCAAGGCGCAGGCGGGTGCGGACCCGATGCATCTGGGCCCCTCCCTGATTGATGTGTTCTTCAATACGGCCAAGCGGCCTGAAGGCATGTGGCGGGCGAACGTGGCGCTGATGGACGGCGCGCTGGGTTTCTGGCGCGGGGTCACGCAGCGCGCGTTCGGCGGTGAGCACAAGAGCGCGCCGGACAAGCGGTTCGCTGGCGCGGCTTGGGAGCAGCCGTTCTTCGACTCGATCCGGCAAGCCTATCAGCTCAACGCCGACTGGTTGAACCGGCTGGCCGGCGAAGCCGAGGCCAGCGACCCGGTCATCAAACGCAGGGTCGAGTTTTTCACCCGCCTGCTCACCGACATTTTCTCGCCGTCCAACTTTCTGGGCTCCAATCCCGAGGCGCTTGAGGAAGCGGTGCGGACCCATGGCGAGAGCCTGGTGCGGGGCATGGAGAATTTCGCCGCCGATCTGAAGCGCGGCGGTGGTGAGCTGACGGTTAGCCAGACCGACATGAGCCGGTTCAAGGTTGGCGAAAACGTCGCCGTCACCCCGGGCAAGGTGGTGTTCGAAAACGAACTGTTCCAACTGCTGCAGTTCTCGCCGACCACGGAAGAGGTGCGCGAGATCCCGCTGCTGCTGGTGACCTCCTGGATCAACAAATACTACATCCTCGACCTGCAGCCGGCAAATTCGATGATCCGCTGGCTGACCACCCAGGGCTTCACGGTTTTCGTCACCTCCTGGGTGAACCCGGATGCGCGGCACGCGGACAAGACCTTCGAGGACTATATGTCCGACGGCGTACTGACCGCGGTCGAAAAGGCGAAGGAACAGACCGGCGCATCGACGGTGAACACCGTGGGCTATTGCATCGCCGGCACGCTTTTGTCCTGCACGCTGGCCTGGCTGGCCGCTAAGAAGAAGACCACTCCGATCAATTCGGCCACCTTCTTCGCCGCGCAGCAGGATTTCACCCAGGCGGGTGATCTGGCCCTGTTCACCGACGAGGCCTGGCTGGGTGACATCGAGAGGCGGATGGATGAGGCGGGGGGCGTGCTGCCCGGTTCAGCCATGGGCGAGGCCTTCAACATCCTGCGGGCCAACGATCTGATCCTGTCGTTCTTCGTGAACAACTATCTGCTGGGCCGTGAGCCCAAGGCCTTCGACCTCTTGTTCTGGAACGCCGATCAGACCCGCATGCCCAAGGCGCTCGGCCTTTGGTACCTGCGCTCGTTCTATCAGGAGAACCGGCTGTCCAAAGGCGAACTGGAGCTGGGGGGCGTGCGGCTGGACATTGGCAAGGTGAAGACGCCCCTGTTCATCCAGTGCTCCAAGGACGACCACATTGCGCCTGCCGCCAGCATCTATCGCGGCGCGCGGCTGTTCGGCGGGCCGGTGACCCTGGTGATGGCCGGTTCTGGACATATCGCGGGCGTGGTCAATCACCCGGACGCCAGGAAGTACCAGCACTGGACCAATCCGGACCTGCCGCCGACGCTGGAGGCCTGGAAAGCGGACGCCGTTGAGACCCCCGGGTCATGGTGGCCGACCTGGGCGGCCTGGCTGCATGAACGCTCCGGCGGCATGGTTCCGGCGCGCGATCCGGCCAAGGGACCTCTGGCGGCGCTGGAGGATGCGCCGGGGTCCTATGTGAAGGTCATGTCCTGAGGCCGCGACGCAGGCCGACGGCCGGATGGCGCGCGCACACCGCTACGCCGCCGCCATACCGCCGAAGGTCAAGACGCCCAGGAAGTCCAAAGCGTAGGATAGACGCGCCCTACGCGACCCGCCGCCCGACCTGATCCGTGCGGTCGCCCAGCATGACGTGGACGTCAGCGGCTTGCACTGGCCGGGAGAACAGGAAGCCCTGCACCGACGAACAACCTTGGTTGCGCAGCTCGGACAGCTGCTCGGTCTCCTCAACGCCCTCGGCGGTGGTTTCCATCCCCAGAGCGCCGGCCAGGTCGATGATGGCGCGGACAACGGCCACCGCGCCGGTGCGTGTGAGCAGGTTCTGGATGAAGGAGCGGTCGATCTTGATCTTGTCGAAGGGGAAGCTCTGCAGGTAGCTCAGGCTGGAATAGCCGGTGCCGAAGTCATCCAGCGCCACGCGCACCCCCAGTTCGCGCAGGCCGTGCAAAACTTTCAGGGTGGATTCGCTGCCCTCAAGGAAGATCGATTCCGTGATCTCCACTTCGAGGCGGTTAGGGGCGAGGCCGCTGGCCGCCAGCGCCTGGAGGATCACTTCATTGAGCCCGGGACGATGGAACTGGACCGATGACACATTCACCGCGATCCGCACATGTTCGGGCCAATGGGTCGCTTCGCGGCAGGCTTCGCGCATCGCCCAGGCGCCAATCGGCACGATAAGACCGGTGTCCTCGGCCACCGGGATAAAGTCGGCGGGCGAGATCATGCCCCGCTCCGGATGGTTCCAGCGCAGCAGCGCCTCGAAGGAACCGATCCGGTTTCGCCCGAGATCGAACAAGGGCTGATAATAGAGCTCCAGTTCGCCCTGCTCGATGGCGCGACGCAGGTCGTTCTCCAGTTGGCGGCGGGCTTGCGCCCGCTCGTTCAGCGCCTCTTCGAAAAAGGCGACAACCCCGCGCCCAGCCTCCTTGGCGCGGTAGAGCGCCAGGTCGGCGTTGCGCAGAAGGGTGTCCACATCGACGCCGTCCTCATGGGCGATGGCGACGCCGATGCTGGTGGACGGAACAATCCGGTGGCCGTCGATCTCAAGCGGCTTACTCACCGTGGCGATCAGGGCGCGGCCCAGCTCGCCGATCGGTCGGGGGTCACCGGCGAGAAACTGAAGGATTACAAATTCATCCCCGCCGAGGCGGGCCAGAAAGCATCCCTTGGCCGTGACCTTGAGGCGTTCGGCGACCGCCACCAGCATGGTGTCACCCACCGGGTGGCCGAGGGTGTCGTTCACCGCCTTGAAGTGGTCCAGATCAAGGCAGTAGAGCGCCAGGCTACTGGCGACGCCCTCGTTGATCCGCAGATGGTGGTCCAACTGCTGTTGAAACATGGCGCGGTTGGGCAGACCGGTCAGAACGTCATTGAAGGCGAGGTGAGTGATGCGCTTCTCGCGCTCCTCGATCTCATTGGCCATGTGGTTGAAGCTGGCCGCAAGCCGGGCGAGTTCGTCGTCGCCCTCCACCGGCGCCTCGGCGCGCTCCCCGGAGGCCAGCCTGCGCACGGCCTCGTCGAGGCGGGCGATGGGCTTGGTGATCAACGCCGAGGTGCGCCAGGTGGCGTAGACCACGGCGCAAAGGCCGGCGAGCGCGATCAGGCTTATCGCTAGCTGCATCGGCCGATAGGGCGCCATAGCCGCGGACTTCGGATAGACCAGCAGCAATGCAGCCTGCTCATTTTCGGACAATGTCGGCAGCGGTTTAGCCAGGGCGAAAGCCCTGCCGTCCGCGGTGTCGAGGCTGAAACTCCGCGCGCCGCCGAGATGCGCAGAGATCAGGTTCATCGCCTCGGCGTTTGGGGGGGCGAAGCTTCCCGCAACCTTGACATAGGGCTTGCCGCGCGAGCGCATCAGTACGCCGGCTTTCAGGGGGATGGCGGAAAGCCGCTCCAGCCCGCGCATTTCGCGGCTGTTCAGGTCGGCGGCGAATACCACTCAACCGTACAGCGACGGCGCCATGATCGGTGCGGCGACCACCTGTCGGGCCCGGTCGCCTATGGTTGCGACGCCCGACAACTGGCCGGCGTCAAGCGCATACCAGAGCGCTGCGGCCTGCTCCTCCATGCGCCGGTCCGACAGGCCGGTGACCTCGCCGTCGACACTGACGATGAAGGCGGTCTGTGCTCCCAGGCGATTACGCAGGTTCTCCAGGGCGGAGAACTCCGTTTCTTGATCGCCGGTCGCCAGCGCTTCCAGGAAGCCGAAGTCCTTCGCAAGCAAGCTTGCCGCGTCGCGAAGCTGGGCCGCGCGCTGCTGCCAGATGCGGTCATAGACGGCGCCGGAGGAGACGAGTTGCCTTTCCACCTGGGCGCCGGCGGCATGGTCAATGGTCAGGTAAAGCGCAGTGGAGATGCACACCATGGCGGCGGCGAACATCGTCGCATAGAGCGCCGACAGGCGTGTCGAGATCGACTTGAAGCGCAGTCCCATCATCAGTAGGCGCTCATGCCATGCACCGGCGGCGGCCTAAGCCGCGCGGTGAAGGTCTCGGTTGTCGGCGCAGCGCCCGGCGTCAACTGGCGGGACATGACGCCCCCCGGCGCGCGCAGGCTGGGATGCCACACGGCGGCGGTGACCGCCCGCGCGGGGGCGTCGCGGAAGGTTACGACGCCGCTGGCGTCGGTCTTCGCCGTCCAGGCGGTGTCGGTCACGAAGATGTAAGCGCTCATCTGGTCGTGGATGTTGCAGCCGATCGACACCACGCCAGACTTGTCGAACACGACGCTGCGCGACTGGTCCTTGGCGAACAGCTTCAGTTCGAAACGCTTGGCCGGAGAGAACGAATAGACGTGGTGCTTGGTGGGGTCGAGGTTTGGAAACGAAACCTCGGCGCCTACCGGCACGACCGACACGAAGGGATGGAACTGAATGTCCTTCTGATCGACCCGGTAGCCGCGGCCGACCTTCGGCGGCGTCGCCGGCCCATCGACCGGCTTCAACGTCACCACAGCGTCGGCGACCGGCCTTCCCTCAGGTGTGACCACCTTGATCGACAGCACGGCTGCGGCCGCGGGATTTACAGCGGCGGCGATCAGCAGTGCGAGCAGAAGGCTTCTCACGGTGGGAACATTCCCCTGTCGAATGATGTGCGGCCCAAAAGGGTTCAGATTCACCAGCGCAGCTTCAAAGCGACCTGCGCCAGATCCTGGGCCTGCTTCGGCGCCAGGCCGTCGCGCCGGCGTGCATCACGTGCGCTTTCGACGTGCAGCAGCTCCACCTGGGCGGTCATATTGTTGTTGATCTCGTGGCGCCCGGCCAGGGTGAGCGCCCAGCCGTCCTCGTTGTCGTCACGGACTAGGGTGCTGCCGTGGTTTCGGGTCCCGAACGCCTCCAGACGTCCGGAGAGGGAGCCCTTAGCCAACTGGCGGGTGATGAGCGCGTAAGCGGACCGGAACCGGGTGTCGATCCATATGGCCCCGTTGGACTCCGCGCCCATGCGGGTGCGGCCGGTGAGCGCCTGGGTGCGAATTTGCGTGCTGTCGCTGAGATCGACCACAGCGCCGATGTCCTCAAAGTGCGTGCGCCATCCCCATTCCAGAGTTTTGTCCACCGCCAGGGGGTCGCCGTGGTTGTCGTAGTGGAATGCCTCGAGTCGCACGGGCGCCGGCGGCTCCCAGGCCAATTTGACATAGTAGCCGACCCGGTTTCCGAAACCGTGATCCATCTCCTTCAGGGGATGCGAGTAGCGCGGCTGAACGTACTGAATGAAGCTGTTCAGCGTCGGCAGGGGCTGGCGGAGGAAGGCGGTCGCCTTTTGGTCATGCAGGGCCCAGCCGCGGTAGGCGATCATGGCGCCGGCGGTGTCATTGACGTCAAAGGCGCCGGTCGTGGCCGATAGACGGTGCTCGCCCAGCGAGGTCGCGCCGGTCATCTCGGCGCCAACCACCTTCACCTCTTCGCCTATCCAACTGTTGATCGCTGAGGGGGTGATGGTTTCCGTCACCGCCCACTCCGGACGGGAATGCTCCAGGGAGACAGGCGGCCACATCAGGCCCGCCCGGGCCGAGAACCGGGTGGAGGATTCGCTCAGGGGTTTGTAGCTGACAAAGGCTTCGGACAGCCCGACCTTGAGTTTCGGCTCGTCCTGCAGGTTTGCGACAACCGTCCCGGAAAGCGCCCAGGAAAGGCGCGGCTGCCAGATCAGATCGGCGTCGCTGAATTTCGGGCGCAGTTGGAAGTTCGAGCGCCGGCCGGCGTCTTCGCCGCCGTACCGCGTCTTGCCGAACCCGCCGTCGAGCCAGCTCCGCTCGCCATTGACGCCCACCAGCCGAACGTCTGCTGCGACGGTGATTTTCTCCGCTGAGAGCAGGTCCGTGTTCGAATCGCCAGCACAGGCCGCGCCGCCAACGGCCACGCCGGCAACCAGCCCAAGGCAATTCAATAGTACGCGCGCGACACGCCCGGTCATTCCCCGGCGTATACAGAGACAGTGTTAATATCGGCCTTTTTTCACAAACTGGCCGTTCAGCAGAGCTGCCTGCGCAATTCAGCAACCCTGCGTCGAATTTCAGATGCGCCGCCAGATTACGTCGCCCTCGTCATTCATCGTCGCCGTCCCCTCAGTTCCCACCGGCTCGACGCGGCCGTCTGTAAGGAAGGCGACACCCGCCGCATCGGCGCCCGGAACCTTGGCGAGGAACCGCTCGCCCTGCGGGCTGCGCCCAATGATGACGCCGAATTTCGGGCTGCCGTCGCGTTCGTAGAGGACGGTGTAGGTCTCGATACGCCCGGGGCCAACATAGTTTTCCCGGTGTGGCGGGATCGGGCCGCGGGCGGCGTCGGCCTCGGCCTGAAAATCGTAGTCGGCCGGCAGGGCCTGGGCGATGGCGCTGTCGCGGCTCACCACGATGGTGTGGTTGTGGGTGGCCAAACCGCCATTGGCGAACAACAGGCCATTGCGGCCGGTCTCGCGCAGCTTCAGCACCATGCCGACCACCGCATGGCTCATGTAATTGCCGATCGGTCCACCGCCGAAGGTCAGTCCGCCGAACACCGTGGCGGGACGTTCCGCAGGCCAGCCGAACACCCGACGCGCCATTTTCGGCACGCAAGGAAAGCAGGAGTAGAGCTCGACCAGATCGAGGTCGGCGGCGCTCACCTGGTTCAACTGCAGCGCCCGGGTGATCGACACCTGCATGCCGGGGAAGGCGTCATAGCGGTCACGGGCCAGGAAATCGTCGGGCTCATGGGCCGCGGCCCCGCGGCCCACATAAATCAGGCGGGCTTCAGGAACGCCGGCCTCAAGCGCCCTGGCGAGGCTGGTGACAATGAAACCCGCCCCCTGGTTCACCGACGAATTGGCCACCATCAGCTTGTTATAGGGATGGGCGATGGGCCGGTTGGCGGCGGTGGGCTCGATGATCTCATTGGGGGAATAGGCCCGGCGGATCCACGCGCCGGGGTTGCCCAGCGCCACTTCGGAAAACAGCGACCAGATCTGGCCGCTCTCGGCCTGGGCCTCGGCCAGGGTCTGGCCATAGGCGGCCCGCGCGCAGTTCTCGTACAGGGGATAGATGTCCACCGGCGCGGTCAGTCCATAACGACCCCGATAGGTCTGGGCGCGCCGGGCTGAGGCGATGCGGGTGGCGTTATGGTCCTGGGGCCGGTCGCCGGCGGCCAGGGCCGCACGTTGTGCGGCGGTGCGAAGCGCTTCGCCTCCCCCGACGGCGGCGACCTCGATTTCACCTGAAGCAATGGCGTTGGCCGCCTGGTTGAGCAGCAGGATCGGGCTGTCGCCCATGGCTGAGGGCGTCTTGAAGCAGATGCGCGGATTCGCCCCGAGCCGCGCCGCCAGTGGCGCCGAGGTCTCGCCAAGCTGCGGCCAGGAAATCTGGTCGACCAGGGCCAGCGAGTCCAGCCGAGGGAGCCAGCCGCCGCCGGCGTCATCGTCCGCCGCCCGGAGTGCGGCCTCCATCAGACCCAGGGAATCGAGGCCAAGTTCGGGGGTCGCCGGCCGGTCATTGACCTGACCAACGCCGACGATCACCGGAATGCGGCTTGTGTCCATCATGACGGGTCTCCTATCGCGCCTTCCACACCGGCGGCCGCTTCTCCGCGAAGGCGCGGGGTCCTTCGCGGCCATCCTCGGAGGCCATTAGGGCGGCGCCCTCCTTCTTGCTTCGCCGCCATAGGTCCTCCTCGGCGGGCAGGGTTCCGTCGACGATGCCGCGGGCCATGCGTTTGGCGGCCTGCACCGCGAGCGGGGCGTTGACCGTGATCCGCGCGGCCAGCGCCAGGGCGGCATCCAGCACATCGGCTTGTGGCACGACCGCGTTCACCAGGCCAAGCTCCAGCGCCCGCTGCGCAGTGATGGAATCTCCGGTCAGCAACAGTTCCATGGCGAACTTGGGCGGAACCTGCTGGCCCATGCGGAAGGTCCCGCCGGCGCCGGCCAATATGCCGCGTTTGACCTCCGGCAGGCCGAACACCGCCACATCGGCGGCAATGGCCAGATCGGACGCCAGGGTCAACTCGACGCCCCCACCGATGGCCATGCCGTTCACCGCCGCGATGGTGGGCTTGGAGATGTGATGGGTCACATAGCCGGCGAACCCCCAGGCCTGAACCTTTGGGTCCGCGGCGACGTTGCGCCGTCCGCTGGCCATGGCCTTCAGATCGGCGCCGGCGCAAAAGGCCTTGTCGCCGGCGCCGGTGAGGATCACCACCCAGCAGTCGGGATCCTGATCCGCCGCCTCCATGGCCGCGCCCACAGCCATCGTCACCTCTACATTGACCGCATTGCGCGCCTCTGGCCGGTTGAGCGTGATGATCATCACGCGCTCGCGGCGCTCGACCAGGACAACGGGGTTGGTCATCGTAGTTTCCTCGTGCGTGGCTCAGGCGCCCGGCGGCGCCTGAAGGATATTGGCCGCCAGCAGGCGGTCGATCTCCGCGTCGGACAGCGACAGCCGTTCACGGGCGATCCGGCGGGTGTGTTCGCCGAGGTGAGGCGCCGGCGCAAGGGGTGGTCGCTGCAGCCGCTCGGATCGAATCGGTGAATTGTCCACCAATTGCGGCGCCTCGAGATCGGGGTGCTCCAGGCTCTGGAACACCCCGCGCGCGGCAAAGTGTGGGTAGGCCGGCAGTTCGGACACCCGCAGCATGGGCGCGGCCGGAACACCGGCGGCCTGCAGCGTCGCCGACGCCGCGTGTGGATCGCGACCCGCCAACCAATTCTGTAGCGCCGAGGAGTCCGGTAGGTCAGATCGCTCCAAGACTCCGGCCAGGGCGCGCCCGTCATTGGCGTCGCGAACTGTCACCACACACCACTCATCGTCACCGGCGCAGCGGAAAACGCCCCAGGGTCCGGCGCGGTCAGGGCGGGGTTCTCCCACGGACTGCGCGGCGATGTCGGCGGCAAGGTGGCTCAACATCACCTCGGTCTGCGAAACGCCGACCAGCCCGCCGCGACCTGTGCGCGCACGTCGTATCAGTAGCGCCATGGCCGCGCTCACGCCGACGCGGCCGGCGACATGGTCCGGGTAGACGGTCACGTGGTCGCTGAATCCGGCCACTTCACCCGGGTAGCTCCAGAGGTGGGTCAGTCCGGCCGAGGCGCGCACCAACGGGCCGTAGCCCAGCCGCCCGCGCCAGGGTCCCGTGCCGCCGAATGCCGAACTCTCCACCACGATCAGCGCCGGATTGATCGCCAGCAGCGCCTCAGGACCGAGGTCGAGGGACTCAAGCGTACCGGGCTTGAAGTTGGTCAGGACCACATCGGAGACCGCCGCCAGCCTGAGGAATAGCTCGCGCCCCTCGGGGGAGCGCAGGCCGAGCCCCAGGCTTAATCGATTTCGTTGACCCGCGGCGAAGGTGGGGCTCATGCCGCGGGGAAAGGTTTGGGCGTTGGTGCGCATGGCGTCGGGGAAGTCGGTGGTCTCGATCTTGATCACCTCCGCGCCATAGTCGGCCAGGAGCTTGCCATGCTCGGAGCCGACGATGATGACTCCCAGGTCAAGCACACGCAGGCCCGCCAGAGGTCGGCCTGGCGCGCCGAAAGAAGGCGTCGCATGGGGTGCGCGCGGTCGCGCCCAGTCCGTGATGACCTTGTCCGCATCGGCGTCGGCCGGTGGCGTGGCCCAGTTGGCTCCGGCCCGCGCGCCATCGATTTCCACTACGCCGTTGGGGAATGGCGCGGAGACGCCGGGGGCGAGGTCGACCTGCCTGAACACGTCGCGAGCACGGATCTGCGCGCTGGCCATCGCCTCCGCCAGGGTCAGTACGCCAGCGGCCGGAACATGGTGCGCCTCGCTTTCCTGCTCGATTTCGGCGCGGGTCTTGTCTGCGAAGAATCGTGCGATCGCTGGCAGCAGGGTGGTCGAGGCGAAGCGGGCCTGGATGTTGTTCAGCGCCGGGTCGGAGAGTTCCGCCGGCCGCCCCATCCAGTCGAGCATCCCTTGCCACTGGCGGGCGGCCAACACCGTCAGCCGGACGTGACCGTCCTTGCAGGGCAAGATTGGGTACAGATGGCTGGAGTCGGGCCGCCCACGCGGCACGTCGCTGGCCGCAGCCCCCAACGCCGCGCTGCCGGCGGCGCCGTAGCCCGGATCCAGCGCCTGGACCGTCGCGTCGAGCAGGCTGAGCTCCAGGTGGTCGCCCTTTCCGGTGATCAGCCTGTTCAGCCAGGCCACGAGCAGGCCGTAGACACCCTGTGCCGCGGCGCAGGCGAACGCGAGCTCACCGGGGGGCGGCAGCGGCGGTCGGCCCGGTTCGCCGGAGCGCGACAGCACACCGTTCAGCGCCTGCAGGACCAGATCGGTCGCTTGCCAGGATTCCAGCGGGCCTTCGCCGAAATCGCGAGCGGAAAGGATCACCAGCGTCGGGCGCCGCGCTCGCAGATCGGCCAGAATCTCCGCGTCCGTCGAGCCAGGCCGAGCGGTCTCAATCAGGATGTCGGCGAAGGTCGTGAGAGCCTCAAGTCGGGGATCGGACAGCGCCAACGCGGCGCCGCGCTTGCCCAGATTGGCGGATGTGTACCCGATCCGGTCGACTCGGTCCGGCGCGCCGCCGGGCGGCTCGATCCGCACGACGTCGGCCCCGAACTCAGCCAGGGTGCGTCCGATCGCGCCCATCGGCCCGCTCGCCAGGTCGAGCACCCGGACGCCGGCCAGAGGCGCATCCCATGTCTCGGCGGATGTCAGAACGAACGCTCCCTGCCGGATTGCGGTCAGAATAACGCTAGACCCGTACTGGATCAGGTGGAACCGCCTAAGGGTCGATCTTCGGCTGCTTAGAGCGTGACGGACGCCATAACCGGTATCCAATTGCGGCTGTCACGCCCTAGCATAACGGCCGCGGCGCCCGGCCGCCTCCGTTACCGCTTGGCCCGGCAGGACCAGTTGCCGGCGTCGTAGACCGCCCCCTCGACCTTGGCCTTGGAGGTGTCGAACACCGAGACCATCGGATAGCGGCACAGCAGGAAGTCGCGGGAGACGCCGGTGGAGGCCTGCAAGGGCACGCCGGCTTCGGCGGTGGTGGTCATCACCCGGAACGGGGTCTGCACGCGGGTTCCGCGGTGGGCGACGATCGCGCCGGGTTCCTTGCCCTTCTCCACCCAGTCGATCATCGTCTGCAGCAGCATGTCGGTAGAGTCTTCCGGTCCCGTGCCGCCGGCGCAGTGGCCCATGCCGGGAATTGAATAGAGGGCGAACATCTTCTGCACCTGCTCAGCGCCCAGGCCCTTCACAGCCGTGTCGAAGGTGTTCTCCTGCTCGATGTAGGAACAGCAGGGATCGCTCGATCCGCTCCACATGATCATCTTGCCGCCGGCCTTCTGGAAGCCCGCCAGGTGTTCGGCCTTGAACGGTACAGCGAAGCCGGAGTCCCGGAAGCCCTTGTCCCATTCCTTCAGGGCCTCGTCGCTGAAGTCCATGTCCTTCAGGACGTCGTAGTCCTTGCGGATAAGCCCATGAGCCATGGTCGTTGGGATCACATAGGCGCTCGACGCCGTTGTCAGGTTCTCGAACGTGGCCTCCGGCTTCCAGGGGGGCGGAGCCTTGCCGTTGAACTGCCACATGGTCATGTTGGTGATCGGCATGCCCTCGGAAAGCTTGCGGCCGTGTTTGTCATAGGGTCCGCGCACGATGGCTTTGATGGTGCGGATCTCAGAAACCGTCAGGCAATCCGGACCGTCGCCGGCTTTGCACTGCAACTTGGCGACATCGTAGTGGCAGAGCCGCGAATCCCAGACCACGCCGTCCTTGGCGCCGTCGGTCAGGTCGCAGGCTGCGGTGACGTGCTGCTCGACCATCGCCAGCTTGGCCGGTGAGACCCAGCCGCCGGGCCGGTACTGCTCTTGAGTCGTCTGCGTGAACTTCAGCATTTCGGCGCCGGCGACGCCGCCTTTGGGTAGGTTGCCGTTGCCGCCGATCACCACCCCGTCATAGTCCTCAGGGTGGAAGCGCACAGCCATGCTGCCCATCCGCCCGCCGCCCGAGCAGCCGAGATGATAGCGCCACAGTTTGTCGACGCCGTAGAAGGCCTTGGTGAGCGTCTGGCCGGCGACAGTGGCGACATGGGCGCCGCGATGGATATGGTCCAGGGCCTGAACCTGATTGCTCATGAAGCTCCAGTCCAGCAGGTGGCCCTGGTGACCGGTGTCCGTCACCGCCACCACGAAGCCCGCCCCCAGGATCTTCGGCGGCGCCGGCGGCATCGACCCCGCTGATCCCCCTAGACCCATGAAGTAGTAGCGGCCGTTCCACAGGCTTTTTTCCGGCAACTGCACTCGGAAGTGGACCCGGTTCGGGCCGGGATTGTTGGTCGTGACCCAGCCTTCGACCTTGCAGTTGGGAATTGGCGTCTTCACCAGCTCGGCGGTGGCGACGATGGTGTCCGCAGGGGCTGCGGCCTGCATGCTCAGGGCGTCGCAGCTCATTGCCGAGGCTGCTGCGGCTGAGGCCGCCCAGGCCAGCGCCCCTACAACAACAGTGAACGCCAGTTTCCTCGACATTTGCGCCTCCCATGCCCCGGCGTCGTCGCCGGTGTTCATTCGATGGAAGCAAAGCTATCACCGGCGCGGGCCGGGACAATGACGCCTTCGAAATATGAGCCGCGAGACTTTCGTCATCGTTGGCGGCTCGACCCTTGCGGCCGCCACGAGATACAAACTCCGCATGGCCGCATTGCATGATCTCACCACTTACACCGCCGCGCCGGGACGTATTGCGGAGCTGGTCGAAGCCTATGCGGTTCAGGGCGATCACGTCCGGTTGGTCGGGGCATGGACCTGCGAATTCGGTGATCTGAACCGCCTGCTGGTCCTGCAGAGTCAGCCGCCGGACGCCGAAGTCACGCCGGATTTTCACCATGAAGTCCTCAGGGCTGTCGAGCGGCGGCGCCTGCGGCTCGCTCGCCCTCTCCAGCTTGATGGGCCGGCCGGGGTCGTCGAGTTCCGCACCTATTCCATCCGGCCGGGCGATCTGCAGACTTATCTCGGCCGGATGCTGGCGGCCCTGCCGTTCCGGGAGCGCTATTCCCGCAACATCGGCGTCTGGACGCCGATGGACGGTGACGTCGATCAGGTGCTGCACCTATGGGGCTATGCCGACATTTCCGACCGCATGCGCGCGCGGACCGGGGCTTTCGCCGATGAGGACTGGCGGCGTTACATTGCGACCATCTACTCGCTCATGCGCCGGATGAATTCGCAAATCCTGCTACCGACGCGGTTCTCGCCCCTCAAGTGAGGGCGCAGGCCGACTGGAATTGATCCATGTCAGGGATCGCTGCTCGGGGTTTTCGCAGGCTGGCCAAATGCAGACGCAGACGGACTACGAACTCATGGAGGCTTCGCTGGAGAGGGCGGCGGAGGTCTGTGACGACCTGACGCCGCTGGTCTACGGAAGATTCTTCGACGCCCACCCTGAGGCGCGCACCCTGTTCCACATGGGCGAACGCACGCGCGGCCGGATGCTGAACGAAATCTTGGCTATCCTGCTGGAGCTGGCCCAGGGACATGACTACATGCCCGCGACCGTCCGGGAACTGGCCAAGGATCACACCAGCTACGGGGAGATTTCCGACGGCTATTACCGCGGCCTGCTGAACGCGCTCACCGGCGTTCTGGCCGACCAGCTGGGGTCCGATTGGACATCCGCCCGCGAACGGGCCTGGCGCGTTCAGGCTGAACGGCTGATGGAGCTGGTGGCTCAGGGCGTGGCCCTCTGCGGCGGTCAGACCCGCGCAAGCGTCACCCCTTCACAGCCCGCGAATCCCTGAACGGCAGGTCGCGATCCACCTCGATCTCTCGGGGCAGGCCCAGGACCCGTTCGGCGATGATGTTGCGCTGGATCTGGTCGGTGCCCCCGCCGATAGAGGTCATGTAGGCGTTGAGCGCGCGGTAGTTCATGTCCGCGGATTCGGGATTTTCCTCGCCGTCGAGCAGGCTGGCGGCGCCCAGGATGTCGGCCATCACCGCGGCGTCTCCGTGCAATATGCGGCTCATGGCCAGCTTGCCCAGAGACATGATCGGCGAGGCGGTTCCCTGGGCCATCTCGGCCTTGGCGCGGGCCAGATTCAGATCATTGAGCTGGCGGTAGGCGAGCGCCTGGGCGATCTTCTGGCGAAGCACGGGATCACCCAGCCGCCCGGCCGAGCGGGCCATTTGGATCAGGCTCTTGCGGTTGTCCTTGCCAGAGCCCTGCCGGCGCTCGCCGGCCCCTTCGCCCATCACCAGCCGCTCATAGGCCAGCGCGGTCTGCAGCACTTTCCAGCCGCCGTTCTCGTTTCCCAGCAGATTGGCCTCGGGCACGACCGCGCCGTCCAGGAACACCTCGTTGAAGTGGCTGTCGCCGGTGATCTGGTGCAGCGGGCGAACATCCACGCCAGGCTGTTTCATCGGCATGTAGAAGAACGACAGGCCCTGGTGCTTTGGAACATCCCAGTCGGTGCGCGCCAGCAACAGCGCGTATTGGGCGGTGCGCGCGCCGGAGGTCCACACCTTCTGGCCCTGGACGACCCATCCGTCGGCGGTTCGATCGGCGCGGGTGCGCACCGCCGCCAGATCGGAGCCGGCGCCGGGCTCGGAATAGAGTAGGCATGAGTCGATCTCAGAGGTGAGTAGACCCTGCAGGACTTCGCGCTTCAGCGCGTCGGTTCCCGCGGCCAGAATGGTGTTGGCGAACAGGTTGGTCTTGTCCTGTCCGGCGCCATAGGCGGCCACGGCGGCGAATTCGCGTTCGATGAGCCTGGCCTGATCGGCGGCGAGGTTGCGCCCGAACCACTCTGCCGTCCAACTGGGGACTGCGAATCCCGCCTCCAGGACCCGGTGACGGAATTCCTTCGCGCCCCCTCCGGCCTTCGGACGCTTTTTTTTGGCGTCCCAGTGTGTGTTCAGGAAGGCGCGGACTTCAGCGATGAGGTCTTCGTCACGCATCGACGGCCTCCAGGGCTGCGAGGTAGCGGTCTCGGTAGAGGTCCGAAGCGCCAAACAGCCGCGCATCCGCCCTGGCCCGGCGCAGGTAGAGATGAGCCGGATGATCCCAGGTGAAGGCGATTCCGCCGTGCATCTGCACCGCGGTCGCCGCTGTCTGACTGAAGGCGTCGGCGCAGGCGAAGGCGGCGAGGTTGACCATCACCTGCGCGTTCGGCGCGCCCTGCGCCACGGCCGAGGCGGCGTGCCGCGCCGCCGAGGTGGCGTTCTCCACCTCGATCAGGAGGTCTGCGGCCATGTGCTTCATGGCCTGGAAGCCGCCGATGGGCCGGCCGAACTGCACCCGCGTGCGGAGATAATCCAGGGTGATCTCGAAGATCCGCCGCGCCGCCCCGGCCTGTTCGCCCGCCAGGGCGATGCGCCCCAGGTCCAGGGTGCGCGCGAGCGCTTCAGGCCCCGCGATCCGTCGCGCTTCGACCCCTTCGAATGCGATCTTCGCCATTGGCTGCGTGAGATCGAAGGTCTTCAGGGGCGTGATGGTCAGACCCGTTGCGCCTGCCGCCACCTCATAGACCGCCGGCCCTTCAGCATCCCACGCCGCCGCCAGAAGCACATCGGCCTGGGCGCCGAAGAGAACGTAGGACGCCACGCCTGTCAGCCGGCCTTCGGCGGCGCGAACCGTGATGTCCTGCGGAGTCCAGAGTCCGGCTTCCCCGGTCAGGGCCACAGCGCCGACCGCCGCGCCGCTGATCAGCCGGGGCAACAGGCGCGCGCGGTCCTCAGCGTCGTCGCCGCCCGCCACCAGGCCGCCTGCAATCACGACGCTGGACAGGAAGGGCGCGCAGAGCAGGGCCGCGCCGGCGTCCTCCATCAGCAGTTCCAGCTCGACAGCGCCGCCGCCGGCGCCGCCATCCGCCACCGGCGCGATCAGGCCGGCAAGCCCCAGATCCCCGATGCCCCGCCAAAGCGCGGCGTCATAGCCTTCGGGGCTCGCGATTGCGCGGCGGACATCGGCCTCGGTTCCCCGCTCGGCCAGCAGGCGCTGGAAACTGGCGCGAATGGCGGCGAGTTCGTCGGCCGAGATGCTCATTCCGGTTCCCTGGAATTGCGCACGGCCGGCTAGATGATGATCGAGTCCGCTTCCAGAACGTCGGCCTCGTCAGCCGCCACCCCGCCGCCGACAAGGCCGTAGATCATGGCCCGCTTCAGATAGAAGTGCGGCATGTACTCGTAGGTCTGGCCATAGCCGCCGTGGATCTGCATCGACGCCACGGCGTTGTCGTAGCCGGCGTAATAGGCGACCGACCGGGCCGACGCAGTGAAGAGGTCCCGATCCGGTTTGCCGTCGCGCACGCAGACCGCCGCGTAGTAGAGGCAGGCCAGGGCGGCCTCGTTGCGGGTGGCCATCTTGGCCAGCGGGTGGGCGATGGCCTGGAATGAGCCGATCGGCTTGCCGAACTGGTGGCGCACCTTGGCGTATTCGGTGGAGACTGCGCAGACCGCCTCGGCTCCGCCGGTCAAGGCCGCGGCGGTCAGGACCCGGGCGCGAGCGTTGAAGAGACCGTCGTTGTCGGAACGCCAGACCGCCTTGCCGGCGTCGAGGCCCTCAGCGGTGCTGATCTGCAAGGTGGCGTCCATGGGCGCAACGACCTCGCGGCCGATGAAGGCATCCATCGGCGCCAGGAACGCGCCCGCGGATGACCAACCAATGGCAAGGTCCGCCTGGTCGGTGTCCACCAGCCGATAGGCGCCGGTGGCGGGCCCGCCGGTAGTTCCGCCCTGCGCCGGCACCGCGATGGCCGCGCGACGGTCGCCGGACGCCAGTGCGGCGGCCAGGGTGGTCTCGCCAGCGTCAACCGCCAGGTGGGCGGCGAGCATGGTGCCCAACGCCTGGGGCGGCGCCAGGTAGCGGCCGAACTCGCGCATGACGAGGGCCTCTTCAATCACGCTCAGGCCCAGCCCGCCGGCCTCCTCCGACAGGCCCATGGAAAACCAGCCCATGTCGGCCATGCCGCGCCACTGGCGGCCGGACAGGGCGGTGTCCTTCTGGGTGATGGAGCGGTCCGCCGGTAATTCGCGGGACAGGTATTCCTGGGCGGACTCGATGATCTCGTCCTGGTCGCGGGTCGTGTGCAGGTCCATGGCGAGGCTCTTCTAGTAGGACTTGGGAAGGCCGAGCACCCGCTCGGCGACGATGTTGTGCTGGATCTCGTCGGTGCCGCCACCGACGGAATTGGCGAAGCTGTAGAAATGCTCATAAGTCTCATGACCCATGATCAGGATATCGTTGCCCATCAGTTGGCGGGCGATCTGCTGAGCTTCCTTGCCCAGGCGCGAAACCATCATCTTCAGCATCGAACCATCGGGGCCGGGCTGGTCGCGGCGGACGTTCTTGGCCACCGCCAGGAAGGTCATGCCCCGCAGCGCCACGGTTTCGGCCCGCAACTTGGACAGCCGCCGACCGATCTCCTCATTGGCGAACGTCGCCTTGCCTGAGGGTCCGGTCTTGGTCTTGGCCCGGTCGACCAGGTCATCGACCATCTTGGCCAGGCGGATCTGGCGGGCGGTGAAGGCTGTGCCGCGCTCGAAGGACAGCGTCGACATGGCCACTTTCCAGCCGCCGTTGATCTCGCCCACCACGTTGGTGATCGGCAGGCGAACGTCATCGTAAAACACCTGGTTCAGGTGGCCTTCGTTGCCGTTTGCCATCGGCACGGCGCGGATAGTGATGCCGGGGGCCTTCATGTCGCAGATCACCCAGGTGATGCCGCCATGCTTGCGCGCCTCCGGATCAGTGCGCACCAGCAGTTCCTGGTAGTCGGCGACCTGGGCGTAGCTGGTCCAGATCTTCGAACCGTTGATCACCAGCTCATCGCCGTCGATCTCGGCGCGGGTGGACAGGCTGGCCAGGTCGGAGCCGGAGCCGGGCTCCGAGAAGCCCTGGCACCACACTGACTCCCCCTTGAGGATCTTGGGCAGGTGGAAGGACTTCTGCGCCTCAGAGGCGTTGGCGATCAGGGTCGGCCCGCCGTGGTTGAGTCCCACGAAGGCGCAGCCTTCGTCCGGCGCGCCGGCCTTGGCGCCCTCCTCGTACCAGATGATCTGCTCAATGGTGGAAAGGCCACGGCCGCCATATTCCTTCGGCCACGAGATGCCGGCCCAGCCGCCAGCATACATGGTCTTCTGCCAGTTCATGTCGAACTCGCGGAAATCGTAACGCCCGGTTGGCGCGCGGCCTTTCGGAATATTGTCGACAAGCCAATCGCGGACTTCCTCGCGGAACCGTTCGTCCTCAGGCGTGAGATCTAGATGCATGGCGCTCTTCCAACTGGGTTCGGATCGGCGGACCCCGGCGGGCCGCGCGCTGTCTCAGATTTCTAATTGAACATCCGGGGCCGCTGCGCAACACCGTCCTCGCCAATCTCAACCTGCGGATTACGTGAATGGCGATGTGTCCCCGTCCTTGGAGCGCCATATGACCGTCAAGGCCAAGCTTGAGAATTTTGACTTTCGGCTCATCGACGCAGACGGCCACTACTATGAGCCGCACGACTGCTTCACGCGCCATCTTGAGCAGCGGTTCATGGATCGGTCCGTGAATGTTCGCACCGACGCCAAGGACGGTTTGGCCCGACTCTACATCGGCCAGAAGAAGGCCGGGATGATGAAGGTGCCGCAGACCGATTACACCGGCGCGCCCGGCAGCCGGGTGGCGTTTTTCCAGGGTCTCGTCGACGATGCCGAGGGCTGGCACCAGAGCGAGGTGATCAGCGCATTCGACCACCCGCCGATGATGCAAAGAAAGGCGCGCTTGGCGTTGATGGACGAACAGGGACTTGAAGCAACTCTGATGTTCCCCTCCGTCGGCGTGGCGGTCGAGCATGAGATGCATGACGACCTGGAGGCCCTCTACGCTGGCCTGCGCGCCTTCAACCGCTGGCTGGAAGATGATTGGGGCTACGGCGACGATGGCCGAATTTTTTCCGCGCCGATGATCTCGCTGATCGATGTCGGCCAGGCCTGCGCCGAACTCGATCGCGTGTTGAAGGCTGGGGCGAAGCTGGTGCATCTGAAGAAGGGCCCGCTCTATGGCGGCTCCCCGGCCGATCCGGCCCGAGACCGGTTCTGGGCCATGGTCCAGGAGGCTGACATCCCTGTGGCCTTCCACACCGGCGACGCCGGCTATCACGAGTTGATCGGCGGGCTGTGGGGCGAGCATCCGCGGCCGCCCCTGCAATATACCTCGCCGTTCCAGATGTTCGCCGCCGAGCCCTCTGTGGAGGACACCTTCGCCAACCTGATCCTCAACAATCTGTTCGTGCGCTTCCCGAAGCTGCGGATCCTGTCCATCGAGAACGGCTCAGAATGGGTGAAGGGCCTGCTGAAGCGGATGGACAAGGCCGCCTTCAAGAGTCGCGGCCAGGCGGGCCTGGGCGGGGCGGTGACCGGCCTGCCGTCGGAAGTGTTCAAACAGCACTTCTTCGTCTGCCCGTTCTTCGAGGACGATCCGGTAGAGTTGGTTCAGGTGATGGGCGCCGACCGGGTCCTGTTCGGCGCCGACTGGCCGCACCCGGAAGGCCTGCCCGAGCCGGTGCAGTTCGCCGACAAGCTGGTGGGCCGGGTGGACGCCCCCACAATGCGCAGGATCATGCGCTCGAACACCGCGGAGTTGTTCGGTCTGGCGGCTTAAGGGCCTTTAGTACAACCTCGAACGATTACCCTGCAGTCTCCGGCTTGCGCAGGATGTGCCGCGGCAGGCTCATGGGATTATCCTCGCTGATGTGGCCCACGTGGGAGGACCACAGGAACTTCAGGTGCAAGTGGGCGATGCGCCATTCGCCGGCTTCCTTGCGGTATTTCTCGTCGTAGATTCCGACGATCTGCAGCGGGTTGACGTCCTTTTCCCGCAGCGAGCAGTCCAGCAGGTACCAGGTTCCGGTGGCGTTTTCGCCGTCCACGAAGATGCGTGGGTTGGTGACCGCATGTACGGCGGTGAACTGTTCCCCGTGGCGGTAGGCGCGGCCGTAGCCTTTCCGAATGGCGTCCTGCCCGTCCATCCGGCCCCAGGGGCCCACGTCGATCACTCCGTCCTTGGTGAACAGGTCGGCCAGCTTGTCGGGCTCGGAAGTCTCCAGGCACCAGGCGAACGTGTAGCGAAGCTGTTTGATGGACTCGATGTCGAGCAGGGTCTGCAGGTCCATGGGGCTTCCTTGTCAAACGCGCGAGAGTCAGGATTTCAGCCGGTAGGCGGCGCCTTCACGAACGATATGTCCGGCGGTGGGGGCGGGGAAGTGGGTGCCGATGATCAGCACCGGCTGATCCACGCTCTCCGCCAGCACCCGCTTGCGGGTGACCTCGGCGGCGGCGGAATCCTCGTCCACGAAAGCGCCCCAGTCGGGCCGGGCGATCTGCACCGGACTGTGCATGATATCGCCGGTGATCAGCGCCCGCTGGCCATCGGACTGGATGGCGACGCTCACATGCCCAGGGGTGTGGCCATGGGTGGGGACGAAGCGGATTTCGTCGCAGATCACATGGTCGGGCTCAACCAGGTCCACCAGTCCGGCATCGAACACCGGCTGCACGGAATCGGCGAAGATCTGGCCGTCGTCGCCTTCGGCGCGGCCGCGCCAGAATTCGAACTCGGTGCGCCCCATCACATAGCGCGCCTTGCGGAAGGTCGGGACCCAGACGCCGTCCACCAGCATGGTGTTCCAGCCCACGTGATCCACATGCAGATGGGTGCAGAGCACCGTATCCACATCATCGCGACCAAAGCCCTGGGCCTCCAGCCGGTCCAGGAGGTCTGTCTTCAGCATGTGGCCGCCGCCGCGGCCGCGGGTCTTGTCGTTGCCCATGCAGGCGTCCACCAGGATGCGCCGGGTGGGGGTCTTCACCAGCAGCGCCTGGATGGCCAGCTTCAGGTCGCCGTTCTCGGCCCGGAAGGGCGCGGCCCAGCCCACCGCATCCACCTCGGCCTTGGTGGCGCCTGGGAAGAACGCCTCGCCGGGAAAGGCGAACTCGCCTTCCACCACCGCGGTGACGGTGATCTCGCCGATGGTCCAGCTAAGCATGGGGCGTCTCCTTGTTCACAGCGGCAGGTATTCGCCGCCGGACAGGTCCAGGCAGGCGCCCGTGACGGGCAGGAAATAGTCGGACGCCAGGGCGATGATCGCCCGCGCGCAGTCCTCGTCCACGGGGATCTCGCCCAGCGGGATGGTGGCGGCGATCTCGGCGCGGATCTCGTCCACGGTGCGGCCTTCGGCGGCGGCGCGGGCCTCAAAGCCCTTCAGCACCGTCGGCCCCCACATCCAGCCGGGGAACACCGAATTGACCCGGATCTTGCGCCCGCCCAGCTCCTTGGCCAGTTGCGCCGTGGCCATCCGCAGCGCCGCTTTGGAAACCGCATAACCACCCATGGTGGGGTAGGGCAGTCGCGTGACCTTGGTGTTGACGTTGACGATGGACCCGCCGCCTTGGGCGGTCATGTGCGGGATCGCCGCCTGCATCAGAGCCATGGCCCCGAACAGATTGACGTTCAGGGTCTCGCGCCAGTCGTCCAGGTCCGCCGTTTCGGCCAGGACATAGGCGCCGGTGACAAAGGCGCTGTTGATCAGCACATCGACGCGGCCGAAATGTTCGGCGGTCCTGGCGACGAAGGCCTTGCACTGGGCCGCGTCGCGCACATCGGTGGGAACCTTGAGCACCTGCACGCCCAGGCCCAGCCGCGCCACCTCCGCCTCCACGGCGTCCAGCTTGGCGGCGGTCCGCGCGCCGATGGCGATGTGGGCGCCTTCCCGGGCGGCGTGCAGGGCCAGGTGCTGGCCCAGGCCCGGCCCGATGCCGCTGACCATCACCACCTTGCCTTCCAGCAACCCGGCCATCAGGCGCTGACCTTGGCGCCGCGCACGGCGGCCAGGATTTGCTCGGTGAATTCGGGGCGGCAGACGATCAGGTCGGGCATGTAGGTGTCGGTCTGGTTATAGATCAGCGGCGATCCGTCGATGCGGCTCACGTGCAGGCCAAAGGCCGCCGCCACCCCGGCCGGGGCGCAGCTATCCCATTCGTACTGGCCGCCGGAATGGACGTAGGCGACTACGTCGCCCCTCACCACCGCCATGGTCTTGGCCCCCGCCGATCCCATGCCTTCCAGTTCGCCGCCCAGGGCCTTGGCCACCGCCTCGGCCTCGGCGGGGGGGCGGGTGCGGCTGACCACGATCTTGCGGTTGGCGCAGGGCCCGGCCGCCGCGGGCTCTGCGGTGGACCACACCTCGCCCTCGCCCGGGATCGCCACCGCGGAGACCACCGGCACGCCATCCACGCACATGGCCACATGCACCGCCCAGTCCGACCGGCCCTCGGAATACTCCCGCGTCCCGTCCAGGGGATCGACGATCCACACCCTCGACCTGGAGAACCGGACCGGATCGGCCGCCTCCTCCTCCGACAACAGACCGTCGTCCGGCCGCAGCTCCCGCAGGGCGCAGGTCAGGAAGGTGTTGGCCACCTGATCCCCCAGCGCCCCCAGCGCCTTGCCAGACACCACCGCATCAGTGCGCAGCCGGATCAGGATGTCGCCGGCGGTCTTGGCCAGATTGGCGGCCAGGGCGTGATCGTCTGCGGTGGCCGCCATGGGGTCTCGTCTCCTAAGCTGCGGCGGGAAGGCCGCGTTGGGGTCTATTGAACTGGGTCACGCGGCGTGAGGCAATGGGGGAGGGTTGCGGAGGACCCCCAAACTCGCCGGGCGATGGTGATGATTTCCAGGTCGGCGTCCACCAGGGGGCTGCGATCCCAATCGTCGAAATGGTCGTCGAGCGCGAGGCCCGCTGCCGCATGTTCGGCGTTCAGCGTGGCCGCGTCGAGGAATTGCAGGGTGCTTTGGCTGACCCTTGGCTTGCTCAAGCTGTCGCTCTCAAAGGTGTGGGGAAACGAAACCAGGCGCCCGTCGAACGGCGCCGTGTTCCGTCGTTTCATGGTCACCCAGGGGCCACCTGATATCGCTTCGCCCGTATTCCCACGTCAAACCCGGTCGCACCCCGCCAATTGTGATTTGACGCTCAGGTGCATGGGATTGATCCGCGAAAAATTGAACCTGGGGCATATTTTCATCCGCCAAGGCCTTTCGCTCTACCCCTCCGCCGCCAGCCGCTCAGCCAGCAGCTTGGCCAGCACCGGCTTCTTGACCTTCTCGCTGTCAGTGCGCGGCACATCGTCGGGAGAGAGCACCAGGATGCGTTTCGGCACCTTGTAGTCGGCCAGCTCCTTCTTCAGCGCCGCCTTCAGCGAGGCCTCGTCCAGGTTCGCCCCCAGGCCCGGAAGCACCACGGCGCAGACCATCTCCCCCAGGCGCGCGTCGGGCAGGCCGAGCACTGCGGCCTCCACCACCCCGGGCATGGCGGCCAGCAACAGCTCCACCTCCCGGGGCGCCACATTGGCGCCGGCGGTCTTGATCATCTCGTTGCGGCGGCCGTTGAAGAAAAGGTAGCCATCCTCGTCAATCACGCAGAAGTCGCCGGTGTGGAACCAGCCGTCGGCGTCGAAGCTCTCCAGCCGGTCCTTCTTGTAGTAGCCGATCATCAGCGAATAGCCGCGGATGCACAGTTCCCCCTCGACGCCCGTGGGCAGGGTGGCCCCGGTGGCCGGGTCGATGATCTTGCGCTCCACGCCGGGCACGCCGCGGCCGAATGAGCCGGCCTTGCCGAGGGGCAAGGGATTGTCGAACAGCTCCTTGGAGTGGGGGCCCATGCTCTCCGACATGCCCAGCGAATTGGGGGTTTGTTCAGGAGTGGCCAGGCCGAACAGGGCCAGCTGCTGGGCGCTGGTGGGGCGCAGCCGCTTGAGGTCCTCAGGCGTCCAGTTCGGATGGTTCATCAGCGCGCCCATCTGCGAGGCCCAGAGTTGCAGTGTCGAGGCGCCTTCCTCGCGGATAGCGCGCAGCATATCTTCGGCCGAAGGGCTGCGCGGGGCCAGGAAGGCGGCGCCCCGGCAGTTGCCCGACAGCATCACCATGATCAGCCCGCCCACCCAGAATAGCGGCATGGTGGTGAGGCCCTTGTCCCCGGGGGCGAACGTCATGTAGCGGGCAAGCATCTGGCCATGGGCGGCCACCGAGCCGTGACTGTGCAGCACCGCCTTGGGGTCGCTGGTGGTGCCGGAAGTGAAGATGATCAGCGACGGGTCCGAAGGCGTCACCTCGGCCTCGATCGCCGTCAGGATCTGTGGAGTGAAGCGCGCCGCACCCGGCGCCTCGGCCAGATCGCCGAACCGCCCCTTGGCCCAGGTCGGCGGCGCATCCGCATCGATCCAGATGTGGCGCAGCAGGGGCGCAGACGCCATCACCAGTTCCGGTTCCGCTTTTCCGACAAGCTCGGGAAAGGCCTCCTCAAGCCGCGCCACATAGTCGGCGCCCAGGAACCGGCCGCAGGCCACCAGGGTGCGAACATCGCCAAAGCGGATCGTGTAGGCCAGCTCTCTGGGCTTGGCGAAGGTCGACAGCAGCACCGCCACGGCGCCGATCCTCACCGCGGCGTAGAAGGCGACCACCCAGTCCGGCCCATTGCCGAACAGGACGCCTACCTTTTCGCCCTTGCCGACTCCGGAGGCCAGCAGGCCGCGGGCGATGGCCGCGGACCTGGCCTCCACCTCGCGGAAGCTCGCCATGTCATCGCCCACCTGCACCATCAGCCGGTCGCCCCAGCGCGCCGTCTGCGCCTGCAGAAGCGCCGGCAGGGTGGGCTGGCCCGTGACGAATTCGTCGCTCATGTTTCTTCCCCTGTTGGCGTCAGAAAACCCGTGGCGCCGGCGGATGCAAGCCTTAGGCTGCAATCCGGACAGGGAGGACGTTTAATGACCGGACTGCACCCCGGCCAGTTGTTCCACATCGGGATCACGGCGGTGGATATCGACCAGGCCATGGCCGAATTGTCGGCTCAGCTGGGCGTCACCTGGCGGGCCGGCAAGCCGCGGGTGATGGATCTCGTGCTGCATGGGGAGGCGCGGCAGGCGGAGATGCGCATCGCCCACACAGTCGAGGGGCCTCCGCATCTGGAGCTGATCCAGTGCATTCCCGACAGCCCTTGGGCCGAGGCCAGCAAGGGCGTGCATCACTTGTGTTACTTCTCCGAGGACTCCGTCGCGGTTGGTTTGGCGCTGGAGGCCGCCGGCCATCGGCGGATTCTGGGACGGCCTGGCGCGGAGACCGGCTATTTCCAGTCGGCGTCCGGAGTGATCGTCGAGGTGATCGGACGGGCGACCCGGGACTATTTGGCCCGCATCGCCGCCAGCGCGCCCAGGGAGGGGTAAAATGACGGAAGCGGAAGCCGCCGAACTGAAGGCGGTCTGGAACGGCTATCTGGACAGCCTGAAGGTGGCGGGAGATCAGCTGTTCCGCGCCACTTCGCCCTCGGACCCCCGTACCGGGGCCGAAGGCGTGCGCCACCTGAGCCGTCTGGCGCGCATGGGGCTGCTGTCCGCCGTGGAGTTCGCCGACCCCGACTTTCCGGTCCTGGCTCGCTATATCGATGAGGTGTCCAAATTCGGCTGTGACAACCCTGACACCATCTATCAGCGGTCCATGCTCAATCCGGCCCGCCGCTACCGGATCACCGGGGTGCGCAACACCATCGACTACCTAAGCTTCATCACCGCTACCCGCGACGACCAGGGGTTCACCCATCAAGTGGGGCACCTGGACTCAACGGCGCTGAAGGTGGCGGAGAACGGGACTTTCGAGATCATCCTGGGGGGCGAACGCACCGGCCCCAACTGGCTACCGGTCACCCCTGAGACCCAGTCGATCAACGTGCGCCAGACCTACCTCGACCGGGGGTGCGAAATCCCGGCGGTGCTGCATATCGAGCCGCTGGACGTCGCCGGCGCGCCAGCCCCACTGACCCTGGACCGCATCAAAGCCCAGCTGGCGGCGGCCAGCGGCTTCGTGGTCTATTGCGCAACCACCTTCACCAACTGGACCGAGAGCTACCTCGCCCACCCCAACGACCTGCCTCCGGCCGACCAGGATGCGTGTCTTCGGGCCGGGGGCGATCCCAACATCTATTTCTACCGCTCATTTTGGAACCTTGCGCCCGATGAGGCCCTGGTGGTTCACATCCCCCGCATCCCCGATTGCGACACCTGGAACCTGCAGGTGGACAACTACTGGCAGGAATCCATGGACTACCGCTATCACCGCAGCCACCTGAACAAGCACACGGCCGCGCCGGATCCCGACGGCGGCGTCACGGCGGTAATCGCCCATGAGGACCCCGGTCATCCCAACTGGCTGTCGACCTCGGGCCACCGCCTGGGCCACTTCGCAATGCGCTGGATCCGTGCCAGCGAACACATCGATCCCACCACGCGGCTTGTGAAGCTGGCCGATCTCAAGAAAGGCTTTTGACATGGCCGGCGATTTCGACGTCCCGACTCTGCTGGCCGAGGCCCGCGACCGCACGGGTTTCTCCGATTTCGGCGGGGAGGATTTTCTTGAGCCCCTGCAGGTGCTTTGCCGTTCGTTGGACACCGAGGCGCCCCTCAGCATAGCGGGCCGCCAGCAGCATCGGGAGCGGCTGATCGGAACGCTGGCCAACCGGCTCACCCTGTTTGAATGGGTGCGGCGCCATCCCGACATCCTCGACGAGGACATCGGCGTTCCGGTGGTGATCGTCGGCCTGCCGCGGACCGGCACCACCATGCTCTACCGCATGTTGTCTGCTGCGGAGGGTCTGACCGCGCCCTTGTTCTACGAGGCCAGCGAGATCGCGCCGGCCTTCGACTGGGACTTCAACCCCGCCCACGACGCGCGCATCCCGGCTGGCGACACGGCGGTGGCGGCGATGATGGCCGCCATGCCGGAACTGGCGTCCATCTATCCCTACGAGACCATGGCTCCGGAGGAGAGCATCTACCTGTACCGGGGCGCTTTCCTGTCCACCGGCGAACAGTCCCAGGCCTTGGTTCCCAGTTACAATGATTGGTTCACCACCGCCGACAAGACGCCGGCCTACCGCTATCTGCGGTTGGCCGCCCAGTTTCTGCAGTGGCAGCGCAAGCGCTCCGACCGCTGGGAGGCTGGCGCGCGCTGGCTGTTCAAGACCCCCGACCATATCCACGGCCTGAATGAAATCCTCGCCGAGTTCCCGGGCGTCCACATCATCCAAACCCATCGAGATCCGATCACCACCATTCCGTCGATCTGCAGCTTCATCCATGTGCTGCACTCCACCAGCGTCGCCCGCGACGACGCCCATGACATCGGCGACGCCTGGTGCGCTATGTTCGCCGGCTCAATGAAACGGGCGCTGGACATTCGCGCCGCCAACCCCGGCCGTTTCCTCGACGTCTGGTATCGCGACACCGTCGCCAACCCGCGCAAGGTGGCCGAGGATGTGTTCGGCTTCATCGGTCAACCCCTTACCGATCGGGGCTGGAACGAAATGCAGAAATGGCGGGACGCCAACCAGCGCGAGGCCCGACCGGCTCACGACTACGCTCTGGCCGACTTCGGGCTGACGGAGGCGCGGATCTGGGCTGAGTTCGCAGAGTATCGGGCGGCCTTCATCGAAGGGGTATAGGCGAACCTGAAAATGGGGCGAACGCGGGAAATCCTGCGCCCCTGCCTCTCAAAGCCAATGTTGAGATGTCATTCCGGAGCGACTGGCGGGAATATTGCTATGAAATCAGCCGAGTCACATGCTGTCGCATTTTGGGAAAATTGCGAACGCAGCCGGCTTGCCTGATATTGAAGGTCAAATCCCAGTTTCTCGCCCTGGGTCATTGCATATTGGAATGATCAGGCGGCTAGATTTTGAATGAATTAAAGCCGGTTCATGAGTCGAGGTCCACAATGTGGAAGTTAAAGGCCCTGCTACGATCGCTGACTAAGAAAATATTACCCTTATTCGCTTTTCGTGGACGGAAGAGAATTTCCGCAATGATGCGGGTTCGCAATGAGGAACAGTTTATCGAAGCGGCCATACTATCCATAATTGATCATGTTGATGAGGTAGTGATCATTGATAATATGAGCGATGATCAGACTCCGAAAATCATCTCACGATTGGCGGATAAGTACCCAGGAAAAATAAGAGCTCTTGTCTATCCTCATAAGGTCGCCCGCTACGGCGAAGAAAATAGGAAATTGGCGTCGACCTCAAAGGGGCGGCGTTCGCCAGCACTGCTTTCGAACTTTTATAACTGGTGCGTGGCTCAGTGCCAGTATCCATTTATATTGAAGTGGGATGGAGATACAGTCGCGACAAATGAATTCGGCGTTGAAATGGAAAAATTTCGAACGGCGCGAGCGCAATCGCTCTGGCACACCGGCGTGAATTTGCACGAAAATAGGACTTGCCTTATTTCTGGTCGCCCATTCGAAGACATGGAGCCAAGACTATTTCCGAGAACACTTTCGAAATATGATAATGGTCTGGGGTATTGCGAAGAACTGAAATCACCATTCATTCATGGAGAGGATAACATCTATGTGGATAGATGTGAAACCCCGCTGTACGTGCACATGAAATTTTGTAAGGTCGATAAATTTTCTAACATGTCTGAAGATATTCAGGAACGAGAGCGCCAGAATAATCAGGTTGGTCAGGTTGCAGATCAGAATATTATAGAGACCGTTGCGAAATGGAACCTGTGAGACTGGCGTAGAAAGCGACCGATCGAAAATAGATAAATCTTAGAGGATATTCCAAGATTTGGCGAACTCCTCGTAATTTTGTCGTCCCTCTGGTGAAACTCTAAATATATTTGCTAACACCGCCGTGTGCGCGATTGATCCGAATTCGGATGGGGCAATGCCACCATTTTTGAAATATCTTCCATTGTTGTTTGCGTAAAATATGAAGAAGAATGTGAAAAATTTGAATGCGGTCGGATAGTTAAATTGAATTCTACCGCTTATAGTGGCGGTTCCGCGACCGAAGCTACTTGTAAAAAGAATGGAAAGCATCTCAGAAGATACCGAAATATCGTAAACATGATCTTCGACAACTCTGGACTCACCGGTCATCAGATTGAAATACATTACAAAATTTAAATCAGAAATGTGAATATGTATGTCCAGATCTGGTGCAAGTGTCAATTTTGCGAGCTCTAAATCATTGGATGCCCAGTGATTCTTGAAGAACTTTCCAAATTGGTCGACTAAATCGTCCTTACTTTTTGCCGCGGTCATCTTGTCGATGGGAGTGCGCGTATTGTGGATGTTCTCCCAGAAATTAATCGCGGACTCTGTAGTATATGTCAATTGTTCTTTTTCGACGTCACGAATATCAAATTTGTAACCGGGAGTTGGAATAATTATCGATACATCGTTTTTCAACTCATTATAAGCTTCGCGAAGCCAGCTATGCTCGTTCCAGTAGAAATTTTCCTCATGCGAGAAATACACATAGCTGGCGAATAATAATAGAAAATTTGGCTTTAGTGCGGTGCAAGTTTCTCTAATCCGGGAAATAACTTGCTGATGCTGCAGGCGGGGTATTTCGTTATCGCCTCGATTTCCCGCCCAATTTGCATATGAGAACTGCATCGCCAGCAGGTCGATTCCGCCAGTTTCGTCGCGGATCTTTCGAGTAAGATCACCCAATTCCACTCGACAATCGTTGACATTCACAATGGCTTGGCCAGTCGGCAACCGGAACGACATCGCGGAATCATAACCGTCGCACCGAAATAGCTGAACTTCAATGTCGCGAAATCGCCGACGTTCAAGGTCCGCCAATTCGATGACGCTATGGCGGGATTCCAGGTAACGTTTGACTTTCTGGTCTTGTGTCTTCTGATAGATCACCTGCGACCCATCGGGGAGGTGTCGCAACGTCGGGATCGAAAAATGGTCCGGATGTTCGTGCGATATCCAAAGATAGTCGAAATTCAGTTTGTCCAGCCGGTGGCTTTCTTCGCAGAGCAGCCGCCATCCATTGCCGAACGCCGAACCTTCGAACCAGGGGTCACAGAGGATCTCAGTGGTTTCGGAGCTGATGCTAATGCAGCTGTGGTTTAAGAAGGTTACACCGACGAACGGAATCGACATGACGTTCCTTCGAGCTAAGAGCCGAGGTGTTTAGTCCAGCGAAAAGCCAGACATGGCTTACGCATTCATTATCCCGCCGAGGTTACTTTAGGTTTGACCTGATCCACCAATAATCCGGGCGGGCACACCTGCGACGACAGTGTCATCTGGGACATCCTTGGTGACCACGGCGCCGGCGCCGACGAGGGCGCGTTCGCCGATGGTCACGCCAGCGAGGATGGTGGCGTTGCTACCGATCGAGGCGCCCTTTTTCACAAGCGTCCGTTCGACGGCCCAATCGGCTTCACCTTGAAGGCTTCCATCGGGATTGGTGGCGCGTGGCTTTCGATCGTTGGTGAATATGACGCCGTGGCCGATGAACACTTCGTCCTCAATGTGGACGCCTTCGCAGATGAAGCTGTGCGAGGAAATCTTGCAGCGCGCGCCGACGAAGGCGTTTTTCTGGATTTCAACAAAGGCGCCGATCTTAGTGTCATCGCCGACGGCGCAGCCGTACAGGTTCACCAGATCGCGGTGATAGATCGCGACGTTTAATCCCAGTTTGACGCTGTCGGCTATGGGCATGGTCGAATTTCCGCTGTGTGTCGCAATTCGCCGATTCAGGTCCGATGGTCGACGCCATTTTCACTTCTAGGTCATCAAGGCGGCGCGTCAACCGCAGTGAGGCGCCGCCTGCCGCATGGCCCGCGACTTGCTTCAGCGGGGCTCGACAGTTGGTCGAGGTGCGGTTTTGGCGCCGGCGCATTGCAAATCGGGAAAGCGCCGACGTGCTTATCGAATATTCAACCTAGGGCTCGTATTGCCCAAGGAAGTTGGATGAAGGCGGGGACGATGTTGCAAGTAGGAATTGTGGGTTACGGCTACTGGGGTCCCAACCTGGTGCGAAACTTCGCAGAGTTGGCCCGATGCAGGGTGGCGGCGATTGCGGATCTGGATGAAGGCAAGCTGGCATTGGCTCAGCGGCGCTTTCCTTCGGTTCGCACCAGCACCGACGTCAACGACCTGATCAACGATCCCACCATCGATGTGATCGTCATCGCCACGCCTGTCCGCACGCACTTTAAGCTCGCCATGGCCGCGCTCAAAGCCGACAAGCACGTCTGGCTGGAAAAGCCCATGACCGAGACGGTCGCCGAGGCGCGCCAGTTGGTCGACGAGGCTGAACGGCGGGGTAAGACCCTGCATGTGGACCACACCTTCGTCTACACCGGGGCAGTGCAGAAGATGGGTGAATTGATCGCCCGTGGTGATCTGGGTGACGTCCTTTATTATGACTCCGTGCGCGTGAACCTGGGCCTGTTCCAGCACGACGTGAATGTGATTTCCGATCTTGCGGTTCACGATTTCTCGATCCTGGCCTACCTGCTCAACCAGCACCCGGTGGCGGTGTCGGCCGCGGGCGTCAATCACTTTCCTGGGACGCCGGAAAACCTCGCTTACATCACCTTGTTCTACGACTCCGGGATAATCGCCCACACCAGCGTCAACTGGCTCGCGCCGGTCAAGGTCCGGCAGGTGCTGGTGGGCGGCAGCAAGAAGATGATGATCTACGACGACCTGCAGAACAGCGAAAAGCTTAAGGTCTATGACAAGGGGGTCAGCTTTACGGACGACCCCAAGCAAATCCACCAGATGCGAGTCGGCTATCGCACTGGCGACATGTGGGCGCCCGCCACAAACGAAACTGAGGCGTTGCGCACAGAGGGTGAGCACTTCTTGGATTGCATCCTGGAAGGAAAGACTTCGCTCACCGACGGCCAACTGGGCCTCAAGGTCGTTGAGATCATCGAGGCGGCCACCGCGTCCATGCAGAACCGCGGCCGGACCATCCAAATCAAAAACCTGGAGATTATTTCTTGATCCCGTTCGTCGATCTTCGCGCCCAGTACCTCAGCATCAAGAGCGAGGTTGACGCGGCCATCCAGGGCATTCTCGACTCCTGCCAGTTCACCCTCGGCTCAGAGGTCGCGGCCTTCGAAGAGGAGTTCGCGGCCTATAGCGGCAGCATTCACGGCATCGGGGTCAACAATGGCACCAGCGCCCTGCATCTGGCGCTTCTGGCGGCCGGCGTGGGTCCCGGCGACGAGGTCATCACCACGCCCTTCACTTTCGTGGCCAGCGTCGCGGCGATCCATTATACGGGCGCCAAGACGGTCTTCGTCGATATCGATCCGGTGACCTACACCATGGACCCCGCCGGAATTGAGGCGGCGATCACGCCGCAAACCAAGGCCATCCTGCCGGTGCACCTCTACGGCCAACCGGCTGACATGGCGCCGATCATGGCCATCGCGCGCAAGCATGGCCTGGTGGTCATCGAAGACGCCTGCCAGGCGCACGGCGCCGAGTACGACGGCAAGCGGGCGGGCAGCCTCGCCGACATGGGCTGTTTCAGCTTCTATCCGGGCAAAAACCTTGGCGCCTATGGTGAGGGCGGCATGGTGACCACGGCGAACCCGGAATTCGCCCGCACCATCCGCATGCTGCGCGACTGGGGAGCGGAAAAGAAATATCACCACGTGCTCAAGGGCTACAACATGCGCCTGGAGGGCCTGCAAGGCGCCGTTCTGCGGGTGAAGCTGCGCCATCTGGACGCCTGGACTGAGGCTCGCCGGACGGCTGCGGACCGGTATGGGTCGCTGCTGGCGGGCAGTGGGATCGCGGCGCCGCACGCCCGGCCGAACGTCCGGCACGTCTATCACATCTACGCCATCCGCACCGCCAACCGCGCCCAGTTGCAGGAGGCGCTGAATGCGCGCGGCGTACAGACGGGCATTCATTATCCGTTCCCGGTTCACCTGCTGCCGGCCTATGCCGATCTGGGTTACCGCGAGGGCGACTTCCCGCACGCCGAGCAGGCCGCTGCTGAACAGCTCTCTCTGCCGATGTATCCCGAACTACCGGCGCAGTCACAGGAGCAGGTCATCGCAACCTTGCGCGAGATTTATCCGCAGATGAATCCGGCGCCGGCGCCCGCCGCCCGCGTTACCGAGAAGGCCTGAGTGACTCATGAAAATTGACGGTTCCAAGATTCTCGTCACTGGCGGTTGCGGGTTGATCGGCTCAACGACCATTGATCTGCTGCTGCGCGAGCATGATCCGAAGCAGATTGTAATTTTCGACAACCTGGTGCGCGGTTCGCAACACAATGTCGAAGAGGCCCTGAAAGATCCGCGGGTGACGCTGGTCAACGGCGACATTCGAGACGTGGCGGCCACCCACAAAGCCATGGAGGGCATGGACGCAGTCATTCACATGGCCACCCTGCGCATCACCGCCTGCGCCGCCGAGCCGCGCGAGGCAATGGAAGTGATGTGTGACGGCAGCTTCAATGTGCTGGAGGCCGCCCAGGCGGCCGGAGCCCAAAAGGTTGTCACGGCCTCCTCCGCTTCGATCTACGGTCTGGCCGACACCTTCCCGACGACCGAGGCGCACCACCCATACAACAACCGCACCTGGTACGGGGCGTGCAAGATCATGCTCGAGGGCCTTCTGCGGTCATTCAACGATATGTACGGCCTGCCCTACGTCGGCTTCCGGTACTTCAACGTCTATGGCCCGCGCATGGATGTGCATGGAAAGTATACGGAGGTGCTGATCCGCTGGATGGAGCGCATCGACAGTGGAATCCCGCCGCTGATCCTGGGTGATGGTCTGACGACAATGGACTTCATCAATGTTGAGGATATCGCCCGGGCGAATGTCCTCGGCCTCGGCTCAGATGTCACCGATGAGATTTTCAATGTCGCCAGCGGTGTGGAGACCAGCCTCAACGAGCTTGCGGCGTCTCTGCTGCGGGTGATGGGCTCGAACCTGCAGCCGGAGTACGGCCCCGAGAACAAGGTCAATCCCGTATCGCGCCGACTGGCCGACACCTCGAAAGCGGCGGAACTGCTGGGGTTCCGCGCCGCGATCGACCTGGACGAGGGCCTCGAGCGCCTTGTCGAATGGTGGCGCGCCAACCGAGAACAAGTGCGATGATCCCGATCATCAAGCCGGTGATGGACGACCGCGAGGCCGACGCCGTTCGGCGTGTGATCCACAGCGGCTGGACCACACAGGGCCCCGAAGTGGCTGCGTTCGAAAAGGAATTCGCGGCGTACGTCGGCGCGCCGCACGCCGCGGCGGTCTCCAACTGCACGACGGCCCTGCACCTGGCCCTGCTGGTGGCGGGGGTGAAGCCGGGCGACGAGGTGGTGACCGTTAGCCATTCCTATATCGCCACAGCCAATGCGGTCCGCTACTGCGGCGCGACCCCGGTGTTCGTGGACATTGATCCGGTCACCTTCAACATGGAGGCCGGCCAGATCGAGGCGGCGTTATCGGAGAGGACCAGCGCGATCCTCTGCGTGCACCAGATGGGTATGCCCTGTGACCTGGCCGCGATCACAGCGATCGGCCGGGCCCATGGAATCCCGGTTGTCGAGGATGCCGCCTGCGCTATTGGCAGCGAGGTGCTCTGGGACGGAAACTGGGAGCGGATCGGCCGGCCGCACGGCGATGTAGCCTGCTTCTCCTTTCACCCCCGCAAGATCATGAATACCGGCGATGGCGGCATGATCGTAACGCGCCACGCCGAGTGGGACGCGCAGTTTCGCCTGTTGCGCCAGCACGGTATGAGCGTCCCGGACACCGTGCGACACGGTTCGCCCCAGGTGATCTTCGAGTCGCACGCGGTGATGGGTTTCAACTACCGCATGACCGACATCCAGGCAGCTGTCGGACGTGAGCAGTTGAAGCGCCTCAACGACATCGTGCCGGTCCGCCGCGCGCTGGCCGCCCGTTACTCTGAGAAGTTGGCTGGCGACAACGGCCTCGCGCCGCCAGTGGAGCCCATCTACGCCCGCAGCAATTTCCAGGGTTACTGTGTCCGTCTGCCGGTCCACTGCGACCAACGCATGGTTATGCAAGCCATGCTTGATCAGGGTATCGCGACCCGCCGCGGGATCATGAATGCCCACCGTGAGGCGGTCTATTCCGATCAACAGTTGCATCGGCCGCTGCCGAATTCAGAGGCCGCACAGGATAGCTGCATCGTCCTGCCGCTCTATCCACAGATGACGCATGACGAGCAGGATCAGGTGATCTCGGCGCTAAAGGTAGCTTGCGGGGCATCCTGATGAGCGCGGTCGACGTCGTTATCCCTTGTTACAATTACGGCCGATTCCTGCGCGGATGTGTCGAAACGGCGCTGGATCAGGAGGGCGTGGACGTCCGGGTGCTGATCATCGACGATTGTTCGCCCGACAACACCCGCGAGGTCGGCGAGCGGTTGGCGGCTGAGAACCCCCGCGTGAACTTCCGCCGCCACGAGGTCAATCAAGGTTTTTTCCGCACCATTAACGAAGGACTCTTCGACTGGGCGAGCGCCGACTATTGCCTGCTGCTTTCGGCTGACGACGCCTTGGCGCCGAGCGCGCTGGCTCGCGCGACGGCCCTGATGGAGGCCCACCCCAATGTCGGCATGACCTACGGCTGGGGCGTGCTGCTGCGGGGCGAAGCGGAGCCTGTCGGCGCGCCTGAAACTGTTTCTCCCAGAGCTTCCATCATTCCGGGCCACCGCTTCATCGAGCACTGCTGCGAGTTCGGAAACCCGGTGATCACGCCAACGGCGATCCTGCGCACCAAACTGCAGCATGAGCTCGGGCCCTACGACCCGGAACTGCCGCACACCAGCGACTACGAAATGTGGATGCGCGCAGCGCTGTGCTCCGATATCGGGTTTGTTGACGCCGTCTTCGGTTACTATCGGCTGCACGGCTCGAACATGAGCGATTACTACAAGGCTGACCCCAGCCGAGACCTTCGTGAATGCATGCGCGCGGTGACGAAGATCGCGACGGTGTTGAGCTCGGAAGCGGACCAACCCGATCGGTGGTTGGAAATCTCCCGGCTCCGCTGCGCGACGACCGCGCTCTACCAAGCCCATCGTCGCTTCGAGGCTGGTGACGTCGACGGCTCGGACCACTTCGTCGCCTTCGCCGAGGAGATCGGCTATCCGCTTGGAAGGTCGCCGGTCGGCCGCACCCTACTGGCCAAGCGGATGATCGGGCTGGGTGGCTATCGGCTGGCGCGGCCGCTGATCGAATGGCTGCGCGGAAAAGGCGGCGAGGCGGCTCAACCCTCAGCCGCCGAAACGCTCGAGCTCATCGGCCACTGGCCGGAATCGGTCGGCTGGATGGAAACCGCCTGGCCGCAGTCGCTGGCGAGGGCCGTTTGACGTGGCGATACCTGCCGTTTCAGTCCTGAAGAGCGTCTACATCGCGAAACATTCATCGGTGCGGAAGCACGTGCGGGCCAGCTTTCTCCCACCAGGCCGCCGAACCAACGGAAATACCTGCCGATGACCGCGCCGGGTCTAGAGAAGCAAACCTTTTCCTCCACTCAGACGCCCATCCGGGTGCTGTTTTGCTGCGATCCGGGCTATTTTCAACACCTCGCCGCTGCGCTGTTCTCGCTCGTTGAGAACAATCAGGCACATTCTCTGGAAATTCACCTGATCACCAGCCGACGCGACGCGGAGCTGGAGCAACGACTCTCCGCGACGATCGAGGACTTCAAAAACGCCCAACTAAAGATCCATGGTTTCGAGTGGGGTCAGGATGCACGGTGGCACACTTCTCATCATATCACGCGAGACACCTATTTGAGGCTGTTCGCCGCCGAGGTGCTTCCCGAAACTCTTGACAAGATTTTGTATCTTGACGCCGATCTCTTGGTCCTGGGGGACCTTGGACCGCTTTGGGAGATCGACCTTAGCGAGTACACCCTGGCCGCTGCGCGGGAGCCATTTCAAAGCACCAGACTTGAGGCGTTGGGACTCCCCTCCAACGCCCCCTACGTCAATGCCGGCGTGCTGCTGCTGAACCTCGCCAGGTGGCGGTCCACGGAGGCCCTCAAACGTCTGTCGGACTATATCGAACAAGAAGGCGACAGGCTTGAATTCCACGACCAGGACGCAATCAATGCGGTGCTCAAAGGTGAAATCAAGGTCATTGACTATCGATGGAATGTTCCGGCGCGGCTGTGGCGGCTTCCGCGGGGGGAAGTGACTTTAGATCCGGAGGCTGTCAAACGGGCGATGCGAAGCCCGGCTATCCTCCACTACACAACGATGCGCAAGCCGTGGCTATTCGTCATGCCGACCCCGCATAAGGGCCTCTATTGGCGCTATCTTCACCGCACCCCTTGGAAGGGCGCAGCGCCGGTCGACCGCCGCTGGTCCAATCTCTGCGAGCGCGTCGTCAACTACGCTTTCTATATATTTAGGGTAAATTATACCTGGGACAGGGTCCTGCGCCGCACGACGATCGGACGAATACTTGTGCGCACTGAAGTTCTCATACGGGGAGCCGCGCCCCGCCATTGAAGATGTTCGGGCGGTCTCAGTTGCGGCGCAGTCTGGTGGCCGTCGCGACCCGACCCGCTTGGTCAGGGAAAACCCGTAATGGTCGACGTGAGCTGTACCGTTCAACCTCCATTCGCCTGCTTCGGCTGGGGTCTGCGACGGTCACTTCGCTTGCGCGTCAATTTCTGCGCAGAACATCCAGCCAACCCCGCGCGCCCCGGCGGTGTGCTTTGCGACGCCAACGCAGCATCCATATGGCACACCCTGGAAACAGGCCCCACAGCATGAACGAGAGGCGCCACGCTGCGCTTCCGACTTGATCGGGCCCTGCGCGCCTCAACGCGGCAATCCCCTGCGCGGTGTCGCCACAGATGATCCGGTCGATGGCGTTCTCAAAGTCCAACAACTTGCGCTGTCCTAAGATCAGCCTCTCCAGCAACGCCTGCTCCTGCGCCATTTCCGGCAACGCCTTGCGGGCCTTTTCATAGACAGTGATGTTGCCTTGCAGAATTCGCCCCCCGTGGGAGGAGCCGGAACCGGCCCGAACTCGATAGTCGCTCAGGACGCGATCGACATAGCGCGCTTCCCCACCCAGTTGCAGCAGCCGCACCCATAAGTCCAAGTCTTCGCTCTGAGTCATGGTCTCATCGAATCCGCCGACCGCATCGAAATCCGCGCGACGGAAAGTGGTGCATATGTGTACGCCGAACTTGCGGTCGAGCACGTCGGCCAGGGTGCCGCATAATCCGTGCTCCACGGCGCGGTTGGCGCTAAAAAATAGCCGCTCGCGCGCCACCGCCCCGAAAATTTGCGAATTGCTGGTGGCGAAGCGGATAGACGGGTCGGCTTCGAGCAGCGGAACCATGATCTCCAGGTAATCGGGCCGGAACAGGTCGTCACCATCAAGCAGCGCAACCAGTGGAGAGGCAGTTTCGCGGATCGCGCGGTTGCGCGCCGCTGAAACGCCATGGTTCTCCGTTGCGAGAAACCGTATGCGCGGATCGGTTAAGAAGGGTGCGATGGTGCTCCCCACGTCATCGGGTGAACCGTCGTCCACCACCACGCACTCCCAGTCCGGCAGGGACTGCCGCTGCAGTGATAGCAGGGCTTCGCCAACTAGATGGGCGAGGCCGTAGGCGGGCACGATCACGGCTACGCGCGCCGGTGCGGCCATGCGGGACTCTTTAGTATCCATAGGGACGACATAGACGAAGAGTTCGATTTTTTGGTTTACGCATCGCCGGCGCCGGAAAATTTCACGGGGTACCTCTGGTTGGGGCTTCGTTCGTGAGGGCAACCTTCAGGTATGTTGAATCGCGTCCCCGAGATGGGGTGACGTGGGGGGCCACCCGTGCCTATTGGCCGCCCGACCATCAGATATGCGATGCTCGACGAAACAACTTTGCCGCCCCTGGCGCAAACCTCGCCGCGTGCAGATAATCAACCGGTTCGACCGGCAACTAAGCCGGTGGAATTCTCGGGAGGATGATCCATGCCCCTAGCGCCGCCGCGGCCGCGAGACACGCCGTTTCTGCCCACCGACACCTTCGCCGATGATGTGATCCTGATCACGGGCGGCGGCACTGGACTTGGCAAGGCGATGGCGGAGGGCTTCGCACGCCTGGGCGGCCGGATCGCGATCGCGTCCCGCAGCGAGGAGCATCTGAAGTCCGGTGTGGCCGCTGTGGAGGCCGTGGGCGGCAAGGCGGTCGCGATCCAGATGGATGTGCGCTCGGCCGAGTCCGTGAAGGCCGGGTTTGACAAGGCCGAACAGCTTCTGGGTCCGGTCACCATCCTGGTCAACAACGCCGCGGCCAATTTCCCCGTGCCGGCTGAGGAGCTGTCGGCAAACGGCTGGCGGGCGATCACCCAGATCACCCTCGACGGTCCCTATTTCTGTTCAACGGAGTTCGCCCGGCGGCGCATCGCGCTGGAGGCGCCCGGCGCGATCCTGTGCATTGGCGCCACCTACGCCTGGACCGGCGGCCCCGGCGCGGCGCCCTCAGCGGCTGCCAAGGCCGGTGTCGCCAACCTCGTGCAGTCCCTGTCGGTGGAGTGGGCCCCTGACGGAATCCGGGTCAATGGCCTGATGCCCGGGGTGTTCCCGCATGAAGATCAGCCTCAGGTGCTGAAGGATCTGCCCGGACGGGTCGACCAGGAGCAGCGAATCCCGGCGCTGAGGGTCGGCGAACTGCATGAACTTGCCTGGGCTGCCACCTTCCTGTGCTCGCCTTTCGCCTCCTACATCACCGGACATAACCTAGTGATCGACGGAGCCAACTGGCTGCGCCGGGGTCTGAAATTCGCACCCTTCGAGCCAGTGCGCGACTGGGCGCGGTCGAAGAAGCCCTGATACATGGGCATTGGAACAACAATCGCAGGCGGAGCTTAACCATGGCCTATGTCGAATCCCGGTGCGCGGACGGCGTACTCACGATCACGTTCAACCGCCCGGAAGTGCACAACGCGTTCAACGACGCATTCGGCGACGAATTGCACGAGGTCCTGGAGGACGCGCGTCGGCGCACCGACGCCAAGGTCGTGATCCTGCGGGGGGAGGGGAAATCCTTCTGCGCCGGTCGCGACTTCCGTGAGATGGGTGAGCGGCCGCCCGGGGTATCGCACCACGAATTCATGATCGCCGGCCAGCAGAAGATCAAAATGATGCTCGATATGGGCAAGCCTATGATCGCGGCCCTGAAGGGGGCCGCCTATGGCGGCGGCGCCGAATACGCCCTGGTGTGCGATTTCCGGATCGCCGCGCCGACAACTCGCATTTCCCTTCCGGAGGTCAACTACGGCCTGGCGGTCGACCAGGGTGGTTCGGCGTTGGCCGCTTCGCTGATCGGGCCGGCGCGGACCAAGTGGATGCTGATGACTGGCGATCCCGTCGATGCGGAAACCGCGCTGGCCTGGGGATTGGTGGATTTCATCGTACCCCTGGAGGAGCTGGACAGTCACGTGGAGGCGCTGGCCCGCAAGATCGCGTCCAAGCCCAACCAGGCCATGATGGCGGCGAAGAACCTTGTTGATGAGCTTTGGTCAGACGGCGTGCGGGCCGCGATCCGCCGTGAACTGCAGCAGCAGCTGGCCCTTTTCGCGTCCGAAGATTTCGAAGCCCTGCGTGAGGCGCGTCGTGCGGCGAAAGCGGCGAAGGCCGCCGTGGGCTGAGATTACTTGAGCGGCGTCTTATCGAAGGCGCCGTTCAGAATATCGCGCAATGACCAAGGGTCGTTTTCGACAGACCCTCGGATGTTGTCGATGCGCCAGGCGCCACGTTCGAGGATGAAATCGTAGCGCACGACTTCGGGCGTGCGGCCGGTGCGCGTCCACATCTTGGCGGCCACCACTTGGCGGCCAACGGCCTGGGATTCTACCTCGGCGCGGTAGCGGTCGAAGTCCGGGTCCTGGGAGTTGGTGACCACGTCGAAATCGATCAGCGGACCTTCTACGTCTTCGTCGGCGACAGCGTACGCCCGGGTCCACAGGTCTATGAAGCCGGTGGTGAACCGTACTGCCAGGGAGGGTTTCTCAAACAGGAAGCTCCCGCCGCCTGGCGTGTGTTCCCCCGGCAGTGGACGTATCGCACGGGCGTAAATCCGCTCTACGATCGTTTGCGGCGGTATCGCACCCTTTGCGGCCGCGGACGGACCCAGCGCGACGGAAACGAGGATCGCGGCGGTTCCGAGCAGAACTTCCTGGCGCGTAGGTATGGCCCGCCTCCTCAAGTTGCGATCTGGCGCCAGCCATAGCGCCCCTAGGCCACAGCGCAAGTTGCGCTCTCTGACTTCTCGGCTTCGCAGGCGGCGGTTTTCCCTTGTACTGGGCAGAAAAGAGGATCGCCCAATTGGCCAATCGCGTGGAAATCCGACACCGGGAGACCGGCGCCACCCTTTTTGAAAATCCAATCGGGTTCGCCTCAGCGGATAGCGACGCACGGGCGCTTGGCGAGGCGCTGAGATTGGCTGCGGCCGGTGGGATCGACCTCAGTTTCGCAGATCTTCACGGGGTTGACGCCCGGGGTCTGGATCTGCGCAACGCCCGCTTGGCCGACGCCTTACTCAATCAGGCGAGGCTGGACGGCGCTGACCTCAGTCACGCAAACCTCAGCGGCGCAACCGCCTTGCAAATAACCGCGGTGGGCGCGCGATTCCAGGGCGCTGACTTGCGATCGGCGCATGTATGGGCGGCGACCCTCGACGGCGCCGACTTTCGTGGGGCGCAAGCCTCCGGAATAAATCTGGAGGACACCTCCCTGCGGCGGGCTGACCTGTCCGAGGCTGATTTCAGCGACGCCAATCTGGCGCGGGCGGATCTGGCTGGCGCCAATTTACAGCAAGCAAATCTCGAAGGCGCCGATTTGCAGGACACGGTGGCGGATCGCCGCGTCACGCCGACGCGACACTTTGCTTGGCGCCGTGGCTGGCTCCTGTCGGCGTCTAGCGGCAGCGGGGCGATGGCGGTCCTTTCGGGCTGGATGGCCTGGCAGGTTGGCATGCGCGGGTTCGGGGACCTGTCGGTCCCGGGACATGTGATCATCTTTGCAGTGCTCGGGGCGTTCGCTCTTATCCTGGGCGCCGCATCGATCACCTATCTGCTGGCGCTTTTCGATCGCAGGGCGGTGGTGCTTATTCTTCCTAGCGGCATCCATGACCGCCGGCTGTCATTCGACTCTGTAGCTTGGGAAGACCTGCGCGGCTTCATGCCCTTCGTATACAATGGTCAGACCATGTTGGCCCTGGACGTCGCCAATCCTGCTGGGCGCGGATTGCCCCGAAATCCGCTATGGGCGCTCAATCGCTTGAGCGCGCGCATGCTGGGTCGTCCAGAATTCGCGATCCGGATGAATGGTCTCGACGGAGACCTTCAGGCCATGATTCTGGCGATCCAGTCGGCAGCGCCGACGGCTAGGTCAAATTGATGCGTCTCATCCGAATTTCAGTGCTCGTCGCCTGTCTGTCCGGCCTGGCGAGCGGTCCGGCGTCTGCCCGCGCTGCCGGGCAATCCGAACCAAATCCTAGGACTCATGGCGAGGTGAATGGCGCGCTTGACGCCGTCAAGCGGCAGGGCGGCAAGGACGCCAGCCCATCGGTGGATGGAGGCCTGATCGCATTTGTCGGACGTGATGGCGCCGGAGACGTAGCTGCGGTCTGGCTTATCAATCTGGGCGGTGGCGCGCCGCGCCGCCTTTTGGGGTCCCTACCGAGTGATGACCCGAAGGCGAACCTGACCGAACTCACGGGACCAAAGTTCTCCAATGACGGGCGCACGGTTTACGTCCAGTCCGCCGCATGGGTGACGTCAGGCGCGGTGCATGCCATTGACGTCGCCACTGGAGCACACCGGTTTATCGCGGCCGGAAACTCCCTGGCCGTTGTGCGCAACGGACTCTATTCCGGCTCGCTCATCGTGAGTCAGCACATGTACCGCCGCAGCGGGGGTTCCTTTGAGCAACTGTGGCTCCTGCGTCCCGACGGCAGGCGCCGGTTCGCAATCCCCGGATCGAGCGCCGACCCCGAGGACCCGTCCGATTGGTTGCAAAGAAATGGCTGGCGCGCCCAGTGACGCCGGGGTCGAACGCCTTGTGAAATCGAGTATCACCAAGTCTAGTGGCCCTGAGTTGAACGATAGAGGCGACCATGGTGACGACCTATGACTTGATCGTGCGTGGCGGGCTGATCCTGGACGGGTCCGGCGGGCCTGGGTTCACCGGCGACGTCGCTGTGCGCTCAGGCCGCATCGCTGCAATCGGCGCCAAGGTTGAGGGCGATGCAGACGAAGTGATCAATGCGACAGGCTGCATCGTCACGCCTGGGTTCATCGACGGCCATACGCACTACGACGCCCAGGCCACCTGGGACGATGCCCTGGAACCCTCCGCCTCCCACGGCGTGACGACAGTTGTCATGGGCAATTGTGGTGTGGGCTTTGCGCCGGTGAAGCCGAGCGATAAGGCCCGGTTGATCGGCCTGATGGAGGATGTCGAGGACATCCCGGGGACCGCCCTGCACGAGGGCATCCGGTGGGCGTGGGAGAGCTTCCCTCAATATTTGGATGCGCTCAGCCGGCGAGCACTCGCCATGGATGTATCGGCGATGATTCCCCACGCGCCTTTGCGGCTCTATGTGATGGGCGAGCGCGGCGCGGCAGACGAACCGGCCACGGCCGAGGATCTGGCGGCGATGGCGGCGCTGGTGGAGGAGGCGCTGCTTAGCGGCGCGGTTGGCTTCTCGACCTCGCGGGTGCAGGAGCATCGTACATCGGCCGGCGTGGAGATTCCGGGCACCTTCGCATCCGAAGCCGAAATCATGGCCCTAGCCGGCGCAGTGCGAGCTTCCGGGCGCGGCGTCGTCCAGGTGGTGCCCCGCGGCCTCGTCGGCGGCGCCATATATCCGGAGTCCGCCAACCAACTAATGCGCGAGGTGGAAATGTTTGCGCGGGTCGCCCTTTCAACCCGGTCCCCGGTCATCGTATCGATCCTACAGGCCCATGACGAGCGCGACGCCTGGCGCGAAGTGATGACGACCGCTGAACAGGTGGGCGACGCCGGCGGACGGCTCTATCCCATGGTGGAGCCTCGCGCCTCGGGCCAGCTCGCCAGCTGGAGCGGCTATCATATCTTCATGCGCCGTGAGACCTATTTGGGCCTCGCCCACCTGCCACTCGAGGCGCAGCTGGCTGAACTCCGCAAGCCCGAGGTCCGCGCGGCGATCCTCAGTGACAAGGATGTACCGCCGACCACCGACGCCTTGATGTCGAACTATCACCTGACCCTTCGGCGGACCTTACCGTATCAGTTCATCTACGACCGCGACGCATCGTTCGAACCTGTGCGCAGGACCGAATCCATTCGCAGCCGCGCCGAGGCGGCCGGGATGGATATCGAGGCCTTCGCTTATGACGCCATGATGGGCGCCGACGGCAGGGCGCAACTGTTTGGCTTGTCCAACAACTACGCCAACGGCAACTATGACGATGTCGCCGAGATGCTCATGCATCCGGCAACCCTGGTTGGGCTCAGCGACGCGGGCGCTCATGTGCGGATCATCTGCGATGCGGCCAATCCGACCTACATGCTAACCTTCTGGGCCCGCGATCGGGTGCGGGGCCCAACCCTGCCCCTGGAAGCGGTGATCCGGATGAACTCAGCCGACCTGGCTGACGCCTTCGGGTTCGCTGACCGCGGCCGTCTGGAGGTGGGCCTGCGGGCGGACATCAATGTGATCGACTTCGAAAACCTTCAGCTCGACCTGCCCTATCTCACCGACGACCTACCCAAGGGTGGGCGAAGGATGTTGCAGAAGGCGAAGGGCTATGTCGCCACACTGGTCAACGGCGTCGTCACCCGACGCAACGATCAGGACACCGGCGCGCGCCCGGGGCGGTTGGTGCGCGACGCGGGCTTCCACAAGCTCAGCTCTTCTTCAGCGAAGCCCTGACCGCGGCCATGGCCGGGTTGGCGGCGCCGGCCGATTGGGGCGGCGACAACTGGCTGTTGCCGCCGTCGACCATGATAGTCTCGCCGGTGACGAAGGAGCCGGCCCGCGACGCCAGGAAGATCACCGTGCCGGCGATGTCTTCGGACTCGCCAATTCGCTGCAGGGGGATGGTGGCGCTGGTCTTCGCCAAAAGCGCCTCGTCTCGCCACATTCGCTCCGAGGATTTGCTGCGAATGATGCCGGCGGCGATGCAGTTCACCCGGATGCCTTCCGCCGCCATTTCGTCGGCGAGACAGCGGGCCATGTGCGACAGGCCGGCCTTGGAGACGCCGTAGGCCAGCATGAAGGGTGCAGCCTGATGTCCCGCGCCGGAGCCGATCAGGGCGATGCTGCCCCCGCCGCGGGCCGCGATCAGCGGGCGGAACGCCTCGCAGAGGCGGAAATTGTGGTGGATGTTGGATATTAGCAGTCGATCGAACAGTTGCGGCGGGGTCTTGGGCGCGGGTCCGACAAACGCCAGAACGGCGGCGTTGCAGACAAGGATATCGATCCCGCCGAACGCCGCAGCCGCGGCGACGGCGAAGGGTTCGATGTCGTCGAACTTCTCCAGGTCGAGCGCGATCCCCTTGGCGACATCGTCGCCCAATTCCTCGGCCAGAGCGTCGCAGTCGGCCTGGTTGCGGCTGGAGACGATCACCTTGGCGCCCACCTTCACCAGCTCCCGCGCGATCCCCAGGCCGATGCCTTTGGTGGCGCCGGTGACGACGGCGACCTTTCCCGACAGGTCAAACAGGGACATGGCATCGGCTCCGCATCTGATCGGTCTGGCCGACAGGTCGGCTGTTCAGCGGCGCATTGTCCGGCCGCACCAGCGCAAAGCAAGCCGCCGCGCCGCGATTTGGGGTTGAAGCGCCGGGCTTCGGCGGGGAAGATCGGTGAAATCACACCATCCGGCGCGCCATTGGCCTAACGGGTGCGGCTGTTTGCGGAGGTCCCCATGGACATGAACGACCTGATTCTGGTGAGCGTCGACGATCACAACGTTGAGCCCCCTGAGGCCTTTATCCGGCACTTCCCCGAGCGCCTGCGCGACAAGGCGCCGAAGATCATCAAGAAGGGCGACAAGGACGTCTGGTTCTTCGAGGACAAGATATACCCGACCATGGGCACCAACGCTGTGGTGGGCCGGCCCCGCTCGGAATACGGGTTCGAGCCGGACGCCTTCGAGCAGATGCGAAAGGGTTGCTATGACGCCAAGGCGCGGGTCGACGATATGAATGTCAACGGCGTGCTGGGGTCGATCAACTTCCCGACTTTCCCGAACTTCGCGGGGATGACCTTCCTGGGCGTCGCGGACAAGACCATGGCGACACATGCGGTGCGCGCCTACAACGACTGGCATATCCATGACTGGTGCGGGGTCGCCCCGGGCCGGTTCATACCAATGGTCATCCTGCCCTTGTGGAACATGGAGGAGACGCTGGCTGAACTTAAGCGGGCCAGCGATCTCGGCGTGCACGCCATCACTTTTCCCGACAATCCCGCCCTCATCGGCCTGCCTAGCATCCACACCGACTACTGGAAGCCGATGTGGAAGGCGCTCAACGACTACGGGATGGTGATCAACTGCCACATCGGCACCGGCGCGCGGGCGGCTCACGCGTCTGCGGAGACCCCGATCGCGGCCTGGATCACCACCATGCCGATGTCGATCTCCAACAGCGCCGCCGACTGGGTCTATGCGCCGATCTGGAAGGAATACCCAGATCTCAGGATGGCGCTCTCGGAAGGCGGGATTGGCTGGATTCCCTATTTCTTGGAGCGGGCCGACTTCACCCATGAGCATCACGGAGAGTGGACCCACTATGATTTCGGCGGCGGTCGCAAGCCCTCGGACATCTTCAACAAGCACATCATCACCTGCTTCATCGACGACCGGTTCGGGCTGGAGAACCTACGCTTCCTCAATGAGGACCTGGTGACCTGGGAATGCGATTATCCCCACTCCGACACCGTATGGCCGAATTGCCCGGAATACCTCTGGAAGTGCGTTAAGGATCTGCCGCGCCAGACAATCGACAAGGTCACCCACCTCAACGCCATGGCCCAGTATTCCTACGACCCCTTCTCGGTGCTTGGCCGCGAGAACTGCACCGTCGGCGCCCTGCGTGAGGCTGGCAAGCATGTGGACGTGAGCCCCCGCGAGCACCTTGGCGGGATGAAGACCGACAGCATGGACAAGAAGGAGATCGTCACCTCGGGCCAGATCAACAGGATGTTCGCCGCCATGGGTTCCTGACGGCGGCGATTGCATCCCGAATTGCACCGAACGTAGGGACCGAGGGGAGTAGGCCGTGGAATTCGACTGGACGGACGAGGACGCGGCCTATCGCGCAGAGTTGCGAGCCTATATCCGCAAGATGCTGCCAAAGGGCTGGCGGGGCTACGATCAGACTGATCGGCCCGCCTACAAGACCGCCGCCCGAGCGTTCGCCCAAGGTATGGCCGAACACGGCTGGCTGACCCAGAACTGGCCCAAGGAATATGGCGGCGCCGAGTGTTCCGCGTGGCGGCAGGCGATCCTGGGCGAAGAGCTCACCCCGATTGGCGAGCCTCGGGGGTCGCAGTACATGAACGTCAACTGGATTGGTCCGGCGATTATGCGCTTCGGCACGGAAGAGCAGAAGCTGAACCACCTGCGCCGGATCGCCGCCGGAGATGTGTTCTGGTGCCAGGGATTCTCCGAGCCGGATGCTGGCAGTGATCTGGCGTCCTTGCGCACCCGCGCCGTTCGCGACGGAGACGACTACGTCGTAAATGGCTCGAAAATCTGGACGTCGCACGTCGGTATTGCAGACTTCTGCATCCTGCTGGTTCGCACCGGCGAGCCGGACTCTCGGGCGCGCGGGATCACGGTGCTGATCGTGCCGATGGGCCAGCCGGGCTTCACCACCCGGCACATCAACAGTCTGGCCGGCGATGAGTCCCACTACGAACTGTTCTTCGATGAAATGCGCATTCCGGTGAGCGCGCGGCTTGGGGAGGAGAACCAGGGATGGGAGGTGGTGCGTTGGGCGCTGGCCTATGAGCGCGTGGGCTCGACGCAGTACCAGCGTGCGGCGGTTCAACTCGCAGAGGCCGCCGAGATCGCCATCGCCAACGGCAAGTTCGATGATCCCGAAATTCAGAGCCGCTTTGGTGAGGCGTGGGCCGCCTGTCAGGCTGCGCGGTTGCTGACGCTTAAGGTCTACGACCTACGCGAGGCGGGCAGTCCGCCCACAGCGGATTCCAACTTGTCGCGGCTGATCAGCACCGACTGCCTGAAGATGGTGGCGCAACTCTCGGCCGATGTCCTGGGTCTTGAGGCCCTGGATCGAAAGGGGCCAGGGATTGATCCGATCCGTAACGCCTCCATGGCGGTGGCGTCGGGCACGTCTGAGATCCAGCTTGACCGCATCGCCATCGATTTCCTTGGCCTTCCACGGTCGAAATAGGACTGGCCATGCAATTTTCTCCCAACGAACAGCAGCGCCAGATTATCGAGTCGCTTCAGACCTTGCTGTCTCGCCACGCCGGCCGCGAACGCGCCCTGCAGTTCGCGCGGACGCCGGGCTATGATCATGAGCTTGACGCGGCCCTTGGTCAGGCTGGGTTCCTGGACATTAGCCAGGCCAGCGAGACGGGCGGCCTTGACGCGGCCCTGGCGGGATTCGAGACCGCGCGGACCGCCGCCGTCACCTGCTTCACCGCCAGCGCCCTGGTTTCGCCAAACGTCACAGGCCACGTGAGCGATCTTCGCGTCGCGCTAGCCGAAGCGCCGGTGACCCAGCCGATCCGACTGGGCGGGTATTGCGAGATGTTGCTGGTCCTAAATGACGACGAGGCCCTGACGCTCGACACGACACCGGATGACTGGACGACGGTGGACACCAATCGGGCGGGATTCCCCCTGGCGCGACTGCGCCCTGGCGCGATAACGCGGGCCCGATCACTCGGGCCTGGGTCGGGGGCGAGACTCCGGGACTGGTGGCGGGTGGAAATCGCAGTTCAGGCCGCCGGCCTCATGAAGGGCGCTCTCGACCTCACCGTCGATTTCCTCCGTGACCGGCGTCAGTTCGGGCGCCCGATCGGGTCGTTCCAGGCGGTGCAGCACCGGCTGGGGCGACTGGCGGTAATGGTTGAAGGCGCCCGCTGGCTGGCCTTTGAGGCCGCCTACCGCGACGCCCGGCCTGACCTGGCGGCCACCGCGGCGGCTTTCGCGGCCGGCGGCGCCGACACCATGTTCCGCGAATGTCACCAGTTACACGGAGCGATCGGATTTACCCGGGATTTTCCGTTGCACGTCTGGTCGATCAGATTGCTGCAGCTGCAACAAGAGCTGGGTGGAGTTTCGCGTCACCGTCGCGACGCCGCTCAGTTGACCTTCCTCAATCCTGAGGTGCTGGCGGCCGCTGTGACGCCGGCGGTTTGAGCCGATAGGAGTGTAGATCTTGGATAAGCCTGAGAAGGAAACACCCTATCTCGGTCGCGGTGTAAGGAGACTGGCGACTGAGAGCAGCGCGCTCATCAGCTCGTCAAAATACCTGAACAGCGCCCGGCTGCGAGATTGGGTGGCGACCAGCCTGCTACGTCGCAATGGACCGGACTTTCCAATCCCCGCCGATAATATCGAACTGGTGGCGTCGCTGGCCAAGATCCGCGACGAAGCCGCGGTGGACGAATTGTTCGAAGTCGAACGGAAATCCAATCCGCAGCTGGATCGCTGGCTGTCGGAGCGATTCATGTCAACCTATGATTTGGCCGACCTAAAGGCTCTGCCGCCGGAAAGCGTTGGCGGAAAGCTCTACATATTCATCATCGAGAACAACGCCCAGCTGGATATCGTGCCTAGGGCCGAACCGCGTGGCCATTTTGATTTCTACACGCGGCGCCACCTGCAGACCCATGACCTGGAGCATATCGTCACCGGTGGTCAATTCGACGCCCTGGGCGAGGCGGTGCCCTACTGGGTGACATTGTCCAACCTGTTCCAGCACCTGTCGCCGGAACTCGCCGGCGAACTAAATGTGAAATACCTTTTCAACGCCCTGCGCGTTCTAAGTCGTTCAATATTACACTACCCTCACACTTGGCCGAAGATGTTGGAGTGCATCGCCCACGGCATCATGGTGGGCCAGGCCTCCGGACCGATCTTCATGTTCCGCTATGAGGAGGTTCTTCATCTGGGCGTCGATGAGGCCCGCGAAGCGCTGGGCGTGCGAATGGCTCACGACATCGACACCACCGAGGCCTCTCAGATCTTCACAGAAACGCTGATGATGGCGGGCGGGGCGCTCGCCGGATAGCTTCAGGACCAGAGCCGTCGGCTGGCGATCTCGGCGCCGGCGACCAGGGATTCCAGCTTCTTCCAGGCAATTGAAGGCCAGACATTCGGAAGGCCGCGGAACGTCGAGAAACCGCAGTCGGCGCCGGCGCAGACCCGGTCGCGACCCACAACGCTTGCGTAACGCTCTATCCTCTGGGCCACCAGCTCGGGGTGTTCGATGTAGTTGCTGGTGGAATCGATCACGCCGGGTGCCAGCACCAGGCCCTCGGGAAGCTTGACGCCTTCGAACACCGCCCACTCATGCTCGTGGCGGGGATTGGCGCCCTCCAGCAGAAGGCAGCCGGTATTCACCTTCAGCACGCCATCTAGGATGCGGCTGAGGGGAATGTCGTGGTGGTGCGGTCCCTCGTAATTACCCCAGCACAGGTGCACCCGCAGCTTTTCGGCGGGGATGTTCCGCGTCGCGTGATTGATCGCCGCCACATTGCGATCCACGACGCCCAGGAATTCCTCGTCGCTCAGACGGGCGAAGGCGAGGTGGCGACCCATTGCCAAGTCTGGGGCGTCGACCTGCAGCAGGAATCCTGCCTCAATAATGGCTTCGTATTCGGGGCGGAGCGCCTCGGCGACCGCTTCGATGTAGGAATCCTCGTCGGGATAGAACTCGTTCTTCTGGAACACCGAGACCACCCCTGGCGAGGCGGCGTTCATGAAGGCGCCCTTAGGCCTGACCTTGTCCACCGCCGCCCGGAAGTTGGCGAGGTCGGCCTCGAGTTCGGCGGTGCTTTTCGGCGCCACGGGACCAATGCAGCAGACCTGGCCGACCTGGGGCAGGGTGCCACCAATTTCGATCAGGTGTTGCGCGTAGTCCGGATAGTCCTTCAGATCCTGGGCCGCGCGTCCCCGCGAGGCGCCCCCGAAGCCGCTGAGCCGGTCGGTGATGTAGGTGGCGTAGCTTGTCTTGCTGAGCTCGCCGTCACTGACCAGGTCGACACCGAGCGCCACCTGGCGCGCCACGACGTCGGCGACATCGTCGCGCAGTCGCGTCTGAAGGGCGTTTGAGTTCGCCGCGGGATCGTGCTCGTGCGCCTCCAGGAGCTCGATCAGCGGCGCTGAGCGGGGCAAGCTGCCAACGTGGGTGGTCAGGATGCGATCAAAGCCGCCCATGATGAGTTCCTCCGCCGTCTGTTGCGCCGAACAACGCGCAGGTCATGGGTTCCACTGAACCCAGAACCCGTGAGTGTGGGCCGTGCCCAGGACACGCCTGACGCCGCCTGGCCACATCGTGAGGCTGATCTCGCAGGCCTGGGGCGCCCGCGCTGAGGCTCCGGGTTCCAGCGACAGCCAGCCCAGTGGCGTGTCGGCGGTGGCGCGGTGGCCGGCGTCGACGATAGCGGCGGTAACGGCGTCCTGCACAGACCTGGGCAGATAAAGCCACATGGCCGAGTGGAACACGAGCCGGCCGACGCCTGGCTCGGCGGTGGCCAGTTGGTTTTTCAGCCAGACTTCGGCGCTGTCTCGGTCGATCTGGCGCGGCGTTCCCCTGGCGATTTCGATGGCGCTCAGCAGCCGATTCAGGCGATCCGGCTGATCCGGCCATACGTAGGACGCCAGGCGGGCCGGGGTCTGCGGCGCCGAGACGTCGATCGGTGCGATATCCGCGCCCAACCGCCGACGGATCCGCGGGGTTGCTTCCAGCGCGGGCGGCGGGCCTCGCCAGTCGGGTGACAGGCGCACGGCCGAGGCCGGGTCGCCCCACTCCAGACCGCCGATCGCGTAGTGGTAACGGTCGAAGGCCAGATTGAGGCCCGCGCTGCAGCCGATCTCCAGCAGGTCGAAAGGCGCGTCAATTTCGTTCGCGAACGCCAGAAAGCCACCCAGCAGGCCGGTGCAGCGTCCGACATCATTGGTTTGCGGCGGACCCATCAGGTAGTCGCCGATCAACTCCGCCTCTGCGATGACGCCTTCCCTCACGGCCTCTGCGAGTCCCTCGGCGTCGCGCTGCGGATCATACGCGCCGCCCGTGCTGGGAAAGTAGCGCCGCAGCGCCGGGGCCCGGCCGTCAAGCGCGGCGCGGTGCAATGCGCAGGCGAGCCGCAGTGACAGCAACGCCTCGTTGGGTATGCCATCGAAGTCCGCGACCGCCGCCGCGGTTGGCCCGCCGGCGAGCAGGTCCTGCGCCAGGGCCCGCATCACGCCGCCCAGGGCGAATCCGCGATCGGCCTCACAGGCGCGCGCTCGGCCTATGATTTCGTCGGCGATGGCCGTGACCCTGGCTGAGGGCGGGGTTGCAATGGTCTCCAGGGCCGACTCCTCTCCAAGGCTATGTCAACCGCGCCACTCTGTCTCCCCACGCAGGGTCGATCAAGCGCTCGCGGCTCCGGCTCAGGCCTTGATCACCAATTGACTGGAGAGTCCGCGGCTTGCGAAGCCGTTCCGGGTGTCGATGATCAGTCGGCTGTGGTGGACGACAAGGGGATAATCGACATCGTCGTGATCTGTGGCGAGCAGCACGGCGTCGAAACCTCCCAGCGTCTCGGCGTCCAGGGCCACCGATTCTCTGCCGGCCAGGGCGGTATGCTCGCGGGTGGGAGGGATCCTTGGGATGTGGGGGTCGTGATAGGCGGTATGGCCGCCGCGCTCCTCGATCAGTTCGATCAACTCCAGCGCGGGGCTCTCACGCAGGTCATTGATGTTCTTCTTGTAGGCCAGGCCCAAGACCAGCACCCGCGCGCCGGTCAGCCCGCCGGAGCGGCGCTCGGCGAGCGCGGCCTGCAGTCGGTCCACCACCAGTTTGGGCATGCGGGTGTTGATCAGACCGGCGAGTTCTATGAAGCGGGTCTCCACCCCATGTTCCCGCGCCTTCCAGGTGAGGTAGAAGGGATCGATGGGGATGCAATGGCCGCCCAGGCCTGGGCCCGGATAGAAGGGCATGAACCCGAAGGGTTTGGTGGCGGCGGCGTCGATCACCTCCCAGACGTCGACGTCCAAGGCCTCGTAGACCGTCTTCAATTCGTTCACGAGGGCGATGTTGACGGCGCGGAAGATGTTCTCGGTAAGTTTTACCGCCTCAGCTGTAGCGGCCCCTTGAACCGGGACAACCCGCTCGACGACCGCACCATAGAACCTCGTAGCCAGGTCAGAGGAAACCAAATCGTCGGCGCCCACGACCTTGGGGATCGAGGCCGTGGCGAAACGGTCATTGCCGGGATCTTCCCGCTCAGGCGAGAAGGCCAGGAAGAAGTCGCGCCCACAGACCAGGCCGCCGGTCTCCAACAGGGGCTGCAGCACTTCGCGAGTGGTCCCGGGCCAAGTGGTGGATTCCAGTATAACCAGCTGGCCAGGCCGCAGGTTTCCTGCAATCGCCTCCCCGGTGGCGCGTACGAAGGTCAGATCCGGCTCCTTGTGCCGGGTGAGCGGGGTCGGCACGCAGATCACCAGCACATCAGCTTCGCCCAGTCGACTCATGTCGGTCGTGGCCGCAAAGTCCGGGTCAGCGGCGGCCCTGCGAAACAATTCGGCGTCGATATAGTTGATTAGGTGCTCGCCACGTTTCACGCCTTCAACGCGGGCGGGATTCACGTCGAAGCCGATTACCGAAAATCCGGCGCGTCGCACCGCGAATGTCAGCGGCAGGCCCACATAGCCTAGCCCGATCACACCGACGCTGGCGGTGCGGTTGTCCAAGGCGGCGCTTAGGATCTCAATCGGCAAAGTCATCAGGTCCGAGCGTTAGTCACGCGCGCCGCCCATGGCCAGCCCATAACCGACGCACTGGTGGTGAAGGCGCGCGCGCCGGTGTCACAATCGGATGCGGATCAAGCCGATTATCGGGCCGGCCCTACCACACGGACTCGCAAGGGGCTGAGGCCGTCGATCTCGGCTCGCATTTCGTCGCCAGGAACAACCGGGCCGACACCTGCCGGCGTGCCGGTGTAGATCAGGTCGCCCGGATGCAGCCGATAGTAACCCGACAGGCAGGCGATCACCTCGGGCGCTGACCAGATCATCTGCGAAATGTCGGAGCTCTGGCGCACCTGGCCATTGACCTTGAGCTCGATTCGTCCGCTCGATCCGTCACCGAACCCAGCCGCCGGATGGATGCACCCTAGGGGCGATGCCGCTTCCACATTCTTGCCGGTATCCCAGGGCCGGCCCGTATCGCGGGCGGCGAACTGGAGGTCGCGGCGGGTCATGTCGAGCCCCACCGCGTAGCCCCAGACATGGTTGAGCGCTTCGGCCGCGGAGATGTTGCGGCCGCCCGCGCCAATGGCGACCACCAACTCCACCTCATGATGAAAATTGGTCGTCGCCTGAGGATAGGGCAGTTCCGCTCCATCGCCGATAACGGTCTCTGCCCATTTGGTGAAGAAGAACGGCGGTTCTCGGTCAGGGTCGGACCCCATCTCACGAGCGTGGTCGGCGTAGTTGCGTCCAACGCAGAACACTCGCCGCACAGGGAAAAGGTCGCCCGTGCTGGTGGGCGCCAAGATCTGGGGGGAGGGGTCGAATAGGACGGTCATGGCCAAGTTTCCCTGCGCAGGCGCCGCGTTGGCTAGAACCGCCGATAGTCCGCCTGCGCGGCCGCTACAAGACTGGCGTCACCCCAGTTTCGCCTTCGCTTTGGCGAGCAGGGCCGCGGCTTCGGCTTTACGGCCATGATCGGCGACCTCGCGGCCGGGCCGGGCTGGCGCAGCCATTGCCTTTTGCAGGGCCTTGGCCGCCTCAGCGTACTTGCCATCGCGGAATAGGTAGTCGCCATAGAAATAGTTCGCGTCGAGTCCGCCGGGATTTACGGCGAGCGCCTTTTTCAGGTAGGCGCTTGCCTTGCCCTTGTCGCCAAAGCCCACGGGGAATCCGGGCACCTGATAATATAGTGAGCCCAGGCTGGTGTAGATCGATCCGTCTCCGAGCGCGTTGGGATTGATCTTTTCTGCCTGCTCCAGGGTCGCCTTAGCCGCCTTGACCAGGGGTAGGGCGCCCATGCCGCCCTTGGCGCCCGCCTCGGTCGATAGCGCGATGGCCTTCCAGACCAGCGGTTCGGCGCGGCCGGGGAATTGTTTTGAGAGCGCGTCGGCTTGGGCGGCCAGGCTTGCGGCCTGGTCCACGCGGGCGGCTGAGCCCACTTCGTAATTCACGTGATCCCAGGTGCGAGCCAGAACCTCGATGCGGGCATCAAGGCTATCTGCGGCTGTCACCGGTCCGGCGAGGACGAGTGCGGCGAAAGCAATTAGGGGAATGCGCATGAGTGTCTCCGTTCAGGCGAAAAGTTTGGCGACCTGCCGGTCACCGGAGGCCAGGGCGTGATCGACCAGCCCAGGCAGGATGGCGTTGAGGCGCACGAACACCGCTTCGGGGTATCCGAGGTAGACCTCGGGGCGAGTGCCGCTGATGGCCTTGATGATGCGCCCAGCGACAATCTCAGGGTCGTCCATCGCCGTCTTGGTAATGGCGGCGAACTTCATCACCTGTTCGGAGTTGAACGCGGTCTTGACGGCCCGCGGCGCGACATAGGTGACCTTGACGCCTGAGCCCGCGAGTTCGCGGCGCAGGGCCTGGCTGAAGGCGCGCAAGCCGGCCTTCGAACTTGAGTAACTCGCAAAGTGGGCGAAGTTGATGGAGCCGAAGATCGATCCGATGTTGACGATCTGGCCGGCGCCGCGCGCCCGCATCTGGGGCAACACTGCCTGGGAGAGCCGCACCGGCGCGATCAGATTGACGGTGAAGGTCCGGGCCAGGCTGTCAGGCGTCTCAGACTCAACCTGACCGAAATACTGAACGCCAGCCAGATTGACGAGAATGTCCCAACTTCGCTCCCCCAGCGCCGCCGCGGCCGCTTCGAGGCCCTCGGAGCACGCCAGGTCACAGGCGATGTAGGTCGAACGCCCCCCCTTGGGCGGCGTACGATCGAGCACGGTCACTCGCGCGCCTTCATCCAGCAGCCGCTGCACGATGCGCCCGCCAATGTCGCCAGATCCGCCGGTGACGGCGATCCGCTGACCTTCAAACCGCATGGACGAGGCTCCTGTCGTGAGGGATGGATCGGAACATGTCGGCGAACAGCCGGAAGACCGCCCGCGCCACTTCGATAATCGACTGCTCATCGGCGGGCTCTTCGATGCGGTCCATGAGGGACGCGAAGAACGCCAGGTGGGCCTTGTCCAACGATCCATGTGAAGCGAGGTAGGTGAAACAGTCCGAGCCCAGCCCCAGCGCACCCGCGACCTTCGCGGCGCCCTGAGAGGCGAGGGCGACTGAAGTTCCCTCCAGGACGTAGATCATTCCGAACAGGCCCATGGGATTGACGCGGCGGACATAGTCGTAGGCGAAGGCGACCATGCGGGCGGTCGCCTCACCGGCTTTGCTGTCGCGCACCGCTATGGCGTCGCCGCCGGCGCAGGCGATGTCGTTAAGGATCCACTGCTCGTGGCCGGTTTCCTCGGAGATGTAGTCGTCAAGGGCGGCGCGGAATCTCCGGTGGGCGGGGTCCAGGCCGTCGCGCGCCAAAGTAAGCAGCGGAACCGTGTGGCGGACGTGGTGGTAGGCCTCGGCAAGATAAGCCAGCCAGGTCGAGAGGCTAATGCGGCCGGCCAGGCCATCAAGGATCTGGGGCACGGCATTGAGCGCCTGCCGTTCGATGATGGTCGATTGCTCCAGGCGTTGGAAGAAGGCCATGCGAGTCCTCAGGGCTGAAAATCGATGAATTCGCGATGCGCGGCCGCCAGCGCCTCGCGCCGGGGCCGGCCGTTGGCGGTCAATTCGCCGCGCGTGGGGTCAAAGGGAGCGGCGACCCGCCAGCGGCCGATCCGCGCATAGGGCGGCAGCGCGGCGTTGGCGCGCGCCACCGCCTGAGCAACTGCGGTTTCCCCTAGGCCTGTCCCGGACGGGACAAGTAGGGCGCAGAGTTCATCCGCGCCCTCGCCGAACACCACGGATTGAGCAATCTCCGGCTGGGCGGCCAGCTCGCTTTCGACCCATTCGGGCGCGACATTGCGGCCCATGGCGGTGATCAGCATGTTCGACTTGCGCCCGGAAATGGCGACGAACCCCTGCGGGTCGATGCGCCCAATGTCGCCGGTGGCGAAAGCGCCTACCTGGGCGGCTTCACCCACATAGCCTAGGAAGGGCGCGTTCCCGATGATCAGTTCGCCATCGGCGGCGACGCGGAGGTCGACGTGCGCCAGCGGGCGACCCACCGCGCCTGAGCGGTCGGCGGTCGGTGTGTTCAGGCTCACAACCGAAGCGCACTCGGTCAGTCCATAGCCCTCATGGGCCGGCAGGCCGACGTCCCGCGCCGCTTCGACAAGCTGCGGGGCGACCTTGGCGCCGCCAACGGCCACGAACCGCAACGACGGAAGCCTGCGCCCGGTCGCGACGAGGAGCTGCGTCAGTCCGCGAAGGAGCTCCGGCGGCATGATCAGGCTGGTGATCGCCTGGGCCTCCACCAGATCTGCAAGTTGCTTGATGTCTGGCTTGAAGTCCTGCCCATAGCCCAGGGCGCGCAGCGGCGGCGCGAAATAGGCGCCCCCCGCCAGCATTACGGCGTATAGGCCGGCCACATTCTCCAGCAGCACGCCCAGCGGCAACACCGGCATGTGTGCGCCGGCGTAGGTCGCGCCGAGCGCCGTTACGACGGAGGCCGCGACGTTTTCCATCTGCGCCAGTGAAAGGCAGACGCCTTTCGGTCTGCCGGTCGAGCCAGAGGTGTAGGTGATCTTCGCGGCGCCCACATGCAACTGGCGCGACGGCGCTGTGAGCGGTTGGGCGACCACCGCGGTCCCGCCCAGTCGGACGCCGGTGGCTTCGCCGGGTTGCGCCGCGCGTAGAATGGCCGCAGCGCCGCAGTCGGCGAGGGCGTGGGCGCGCTGCTCAGCATTGAAGAACTGCGGAAGCGGCAAGCATGGACGCCTCAGGCCGATCAGCGCCAGATCGAGCACCACCCAAGCCGGGCCATTGTCGAGGGCGATGGCGACCGGGGCGTCCCGAGGGACGTTGGCCAGTTCCGCCTCGAGCCAAGTTTTCGCACTATCAAGAGCCTTGGCGAGATCCGCGTAGCTGAGCGCAATGTCCTGCCCACGAATCGCCTGGCTGTTCGGCTGCAGCGCGGCGTGGGATGCCACCGCCGAGAGGACGCGACTCACCGCCGGTTTGTCCCGCTGCCGCGTAGTCGTCGGTGCACGGCGCGCAGTCGCAGGCGTTCGCGTAACAATGGCAAGGCGGCGGATCCGGCGACTTCGCCGCCGAATACCTTTGGACCAGGACCGTAGTAGGTCCCCCAATCGGCCGCCGCCGGACCCAATCGCGCCGGGTCGGCAGAGGCCAGCGCGCGCAACTGGAAACCCGCCCGCCGCAGCAGCCGCTCCAATTCCGGCCGCGCCGTGGCGACCGCGAACCGTTTGCGGCAGGGATCATCCAGCCAGGCGGCGAGGCTGGAGAAAAGGGCGAAGGCGTCGTGCAACGCCACCGCTGCAAAGGCTCCTATCTCCACCACGCCATCGCGGGCCACCGGCCGACCGAAGGTCCGCGCCAGGGCCTGTTCCACCGGTTCGTCAAGATAGGTCTCAAGAAATAGCGGGTCCGAACCGGCGAACCGGACGCCAGCCGCCGCAAGCACCTCGCCGCAGGGTCCCAGCCTTGTGGCGATATGCGGGTAGTGACTGTGAACTCTTGCGCCGAAGGCCGATTGAAATCGCGCTTCGACGAACGCCTCGGCGGCGGCCCTGGCAGGATGACGGCAGTCGACCAGGGTCAGACAGGGGGGCGGCGCGAAGGCCGTCTCAACCTCCAACGCCGGGTTAAACCTGTGCAGAACTTTACCCAATTTGCGCCTCCAGGCTTGCGCCCCTGACCTCAAGACGACGCAATCGCCGGACCGCCTCACAGCGCCTGTGACTATTTTGCGGGCGTTCGGCCGCTTGGGTGATTGCGCTCGGCGGGCGAATGACGGATCAGACGCGCTCGAATCTTGTGCAGGGAACCGCATCCGCCATGGCCGATCCGCGCCCGCTGATCGAAGCCTATCTGCGCAAGCGCACCGATCTCGTGCGATTCTTCACCTTGCGCACGGGATCGCCGTCCGCGGCGGAGGATATCGTCCAGGACCTTTACCTGAAAATCCAAGCCAGCGCTCCGCCTGGCGACCTGCAGAGTCCGGAGGCCTATCTTTACCGGATGGGCTCGAATGTGATGCTGGATCGGATCAAGCAGCAACGCCGCCAAGACAATCGCGAGCAGCGTTGGGGCCGAGAGACCTCAGTCATCGATGGCGGTGAACCGGTGGTCGATGAGCCGGCGGCCGAGGATGCGATCACCTCGCGCCAACGCCTGGCGAAGCTGGTGGCGGCCGTAGAAAACCTTCCGCCCCAGGTCGCAACCGCCTTTCGCCTGCAAAAATTCGAGGGGCTGAGCCACAAGGAGGTCGCAGACCGGCTGGGGGTCTCCCGCAGTGCGGTGGAAAAATATCTGATGTCGGCGCTGAAAGCGCTTTTGGCGAAGGTCGACTGATGAGTTCGTACGCAAATTGCGGGAGCGGGCGCGCGGTGTCGTCTGTGAGGTGGGAGCTGATTGAACGTCGATGACCGCCACGCCTAATGATCCGTTGAAGTGGAATGCCCTGCTCGAACAGGCGGCGGCCTGGCACGTGCGCCTATCCTCGGACACGGCGGGCGAACAGGACTGGTTGGCGTTCGAAACATGGCTTGGCGAATCGGGTGAACATGGCCGCGCCTATGAAGCGGTCGAGGGGCTCTGGGTGGCGTTGGACGACGCCGGGCCGGCGTTGTCGAGTGTGGTTGCGTTTCGACCTCGCGCCACAGCGTCGCGGCGCGTCTGGCTGGGTGCGGCGGCGGCTTGCCTTGTCGGCGCCGTGGCGCTCGGCGTCACTCTGGACACCACAAGCACTGAAACCTATCGGACCGCGCGCGGGGAGCGTCGGGTCATCGCCTTGAGCGATGGAAGCCAAGTTACGCTGAACGGCGATTCCCAAATCAAGGTGCGGCTGGGCCGGCGGGAACGGGACGTTGAGATGGCCGATGCGGAGGCTGTCTTTGATGTCGCAAAGGACGCCGGTCGACCGTTCGTCATTCGCGCAGGTGATCGTCAGATTCGGGTGGTGGGGACCGAATTCAATGTGCTGCGTCGGGACGGTGACGTGAGCGTCACGGTCCGTCGAGGCGTCGTCGAGGTGCGGCCCGCCGGCGTGTCGGGGGCAAATCCGATCGCGCGACTGCGCGCCGGCCAAGGTCTGTCGCATCGGGAGGGCGCAACCGGCGACCTGGTCGCCGCCGCCGACACCGAGGCGGCCCTGGCCTGGACCCAAGGACGGTTGATTTTCCGCAATGAGCGTCTGTCTGAGGTCGCAAGGGTCTTGAACCGTTATGCCGAGACGCCGATCATGGTGGCGCCCGACGCCCGCGACCTGCGGGTGACCGCGGCGCTCAACCTCGAGGGCGAGGACGTGATGGTGAGACGGCTTTCCGAGTTCCTGCCGGTGCGGGTTTCCAATGAGGCCGGCGCCGTGCGCCTGAGCCTGCGGCAGGACGCCCGCTGACATCGATTCACTGTCGAAGGCTGGCGGCGCTGGGGTTCACCGCGGCGGTCTCGGTCTGCTGCGCCGCGGAAGCCGGCGAGCGGAAAATTGCGTTCTCGATCCCTGAACAGGCGCAACAGGAGGCCCTGCTCGCGTTAGCGCAGCAGGCCGGTGTTTCCATCGGCTTCGTCCCGGGGGCGCGGTGCGTTGGCCACGCCGGCCTCAAGGGTGAAATGTCACTGGACGCCGCGCTTGGTCGCCTGCTGAAGGGGTCCGGATGCGAAGCGCTGCGTCCCGACAATCGTACGCTGGTCATCCGGCCGGCGCGGCCGCGCCCTGGCGGACATGAGACGGATCGAACGCCTCAGACGCCGACTCCGCCCCGTCCGGCGGTGGCCGCCGCGCCGACCGAATTGTCCGACGTTGTGGTTACGGCCCAGAAGCGGGAGACCCTGCTGTCGTCGTCGGCCTCCGGACTCACCGCGGTTTCCGGCGCGGAGCTGGCGCGCGCGGGTGTCGCTGACGTCAGCCAGCTTTCCCTGTTGGCGGCGGGAGTCACCGTCACGAATCTGGGACCGGGGCGCGACAAGATCCTCTTGCGCGGCCTTTCCGATGGCCCTCTGACAGGCCATGCCCAATCCACCGTCGGAATCTATCTCGGCGAAATGCGGCTGACTTATAATGCGCCGGATCCGGATTTCCCGTTCCTGGACGTCGCCCGCATCGAAGTTCTGCGTGGGCCGCAAGGGTCACTCTACGGCGCCGGGTCTGTGGGCGGCGTGCTGCACGTTGTTCCCAATGCTCCCGACCCGGCCGGTCGTTCCGGGTCGCTGGAGGTGACCGGATCAGCCACCGCCCACGGTGACAGCTCAAGCCTGGGCGTCCTCGTCGCGAACACGCCTATTTCGGACCTCGCCGCGGCTCGACTGGTTGCCTGGAGGGAATCCTCGGGCGGCTACCTGGACGATCAAGGTCGCCATTTGACCGATGTCGACCGTACGCGCCGCCAGGGTGTGCGCCTGTCCGCCGCCTGGCTACCCACCGAAACCCTGACGCTCGACGCGACGTTCGTGGACCAGACGATCGACACCCGCGACGCCCACTATGCGCAAGCGCTCGCCGGTCCGCTGGCCCGCGCGACGACCGCGGCCGAGCCCCACGACAATGACTTCATGGCGCTCACCTTCACGGCGCATTGGAGCCCGCAATGGGGCCGAGCAACGGCGACCATCAGCGCGCTCAATCACACGGTGGCGACAACCTACGCGGCTGATCAGGCGCCAACGAGCCTCACCCTTCCAGGCGCACGGCCACTTGCCTTTGAAGATGAGAATGAAATCCGCGCCCTTGTCGCTGAAGCCCGATTGACGGCAACTAGGGGCCGGCTGCAGGGGCTTTTCGGCGGCTTCGCCACCCTGGGCGAACAGCGACTGGACGGAACACTCAACACCACACTCAGCGGCGCGGGCTACATCGAGCGGCGGCGCGATCTCATTTGGGAAGCCGCGGTGTTCGGTGAGGTCTCCGCCGACCTTACAGATCACATGACGCTGACCGCGGGCGGTCGTCTGTTCGACTCGCAGCTCACGACCGCCTCAACAGTCTCGCTTGGGGGGCCGCTCCGGCGGTTTGATGGCAAGACCCACACCCGTGGCTTCGCCCCGATGGTGCGCGTCGCCTGGCGCCTTGCGCCGCGTCTGACTTTGTACGGCCTGGCCGCAGAGGGCTATCGCGCCGGCGGCTTCAATACGGCGGGCCCGCCCGGTCAAGTGTTCGCCGCCGCTATCGGCGCGCCACAGCCTCTCCGGCGCTATTCCGGTGACGAACTGTGGAGTTACGAGACCGGCGCGCGGTGGCGTTCGCAGTCCGGTCGGATCGCGCTGCGGGCGGCGGTATTCAATGCGATATGGCGGGATATCCAGGCAGACCTCATCCTGCCCTCTGGCCTGCCCTACACCGCCAATCTCGGTGACGGCCGCAGCCGCGGCGTGGAATTGGAGGCGGCCTATCGGGCTGGCGGGCTGCATCTGACCGCGAACCTGGTCAGCCAGGACCCGGAACTTGTCCATCTTGCGCCCGGATTTGCAGGTCGGGCCGATACCCGTCTGCCCGGCATGCCGGCCATGACCTACGCCGTCAGCGCCCAGTGGAGTCAGCCGCTCGGCTCGCATTGGGTTACCGATCTGGCCGCCAGCTACAGTTCGGTCGGCCCGGCGCGCCTTACTCTGGATGGGTCCGGTTCGCCGCCCATGGGCGACTACGGCGACCTGAGACTCTCCCTGGCTCTGCGCGACGACCGGTACAGCCTGGGTCTCGCCGTTGAGAACGCCCTGGACCGCAAGGGCGACACCCTGGCGTTCGGCAATCCATTCTCATACCGATCCAGCGCTCAGCATACGCCACAGCGTCCACGGACGATCAGGCTCACGGCCCGGCGCGCCTTCTGACCCTCTAACTACGCCTCCTGGGACGCAACCTGGCGGATGGCGCTAGCGGCGCGGCTGGAGGATGTTGGGCCTGCGAGGTCAAAGGTGAGAGAGAAGCCATCTTCCTGAGCGGCGAGGTACTGGCTGTGTGTGGCCACAGCCTCATCCACCTTGCGGACGACGTCGCCAATTTCGTCCACAACCGGACCGTACCGCCAATGGCGGTGGCTCTCATCCTCACGCCAGTTTGCGGAGTTGGCGTTGAGAAACACGCAGGGGCGAGGGCGGAGCAGGAATTCATAGATCTGGCTGCTTGCGTCGCCCAAATAGACGTCAGCGAGACGGGTATAAGTCATCTCGATCGCCGCCGGCGTTGTACCGAGGTCCAGGTGAATTGAAGGGACACCAAGGAATGGGGTGAGTTCGATGACGTCCTGCGCGGCGCGCCCCCGAAACAGACGCAAGTGAGGGGCGAAGATCAGGTTGTAGCGATCCTGATTCGCGAACGCCTGCAGCACCTTCTGGCCCCATTGCGGCCAGGAGGAGACCCGCGACGTAAAATGCGGATTGTAGAGGACGATCGGCCGGTTGACGGCGAACAGGTTCGGGCCGGTTTGGTCAAGGCGGTCAACCAGATCGAATTTCGGGTAGCCGATTACGGCGCACTGCGCGGGCGTAACCAGTCCCTCGGCGATCATCCGGTCCCGTTGCTTGGCGCCAGCGGAAAACACCAGATCAAACCGCCCGAGACGCGGCTCGAACACCCCGCCGCGATCACCGGCGCCGTGCTGGGTGTAGACCAGCTTCGGGTGGGAAACACCCATGCGCCTTAGTGCTGTCGTGGTTCGTTCAGGGGCCACGATCGCGTCGAAGCCATTCAGGAACCGCGCATTGGCGGCCAGCATCGGCAGCTTCGGCGGCACGCCATCAGGACCGGACGCGCCGCGCAGCCAGCCAGGCCCCAACAGCCGCCATTGAATGGGGGGCCGACCCAGCCGCTCTGCGAGTCGGCGCGCGTAGTCCAGCACCGTAGCGCTGGTGGCCGCCACCGTGACAGCGACGTCAGGCCCGCCCAAGGCCAGGTCGGCGGCCGCCGAGAGGCTGTGGAGAACTTGATGCGCCTGAGCGATATAAAGGAAGCACACCTTGATCGGCGGCTCGGCGCTTTGCGGGACGCGGCGACGCAGGCGCGGGTGAACCATCATATCCATACGTGCGGCCTCAGAACCGCGCGGCCAGGCTGACGCCCGCGCCCGACCGCGTCGTCCACGGCATGATGACAACCCCGTCATCGCGGGGCTTGGTAATCAGGAAGGCGGTCGCCTCACCCAGCGCCGCGCCTGCGACCACATCATACCAGTGGTGATCGTGGGACCGGATCCGCGCCACGCCGACCATCGTGGCGATGGCCGCGGCTGGAACGCCCCATTCCCAGCCGTATCTCTGGTGCAGGTAGCCGGCCGCCGCGAACGCGACGGCGGTGTGGCCGGACGGGAAGGATCGGTCGTTGCGGCCGTTCGGCCGCATTTCGGGAAGGGCGCGCTTCAGGACCGCGGCGGAACCCGCAGTCGCGCCAAGCGAAAGCGCGAGCTGGCCAGCTCCTGCCCGGTCCGATTCGGCCGTGGTCTTGCCCGCGGCGAGAATAGCCAGTCCCGCCACTCCGGCGTCGGCCGCGGTTCGCCATCCGTCGCCCGCCGCGGCGGGCGACGCCCAGGTCACGGACATCGCAACAATAGTGGCCGTCAGGCCGGAGAATGTCCCCAGTGTCACTTTCGATCCCTGCGCCCCGGTTCGATCAGAGGTGTGCCGGAGGCGTCGCCGCCCCGCCTGCCGGCGGCCAACCTATCCGCGTCGCCGCCGTAATAATATCGTCAAAAATGCCACACACAGCCTTTGACAAGCTCGGCCGCTATTGAACAGTTAAGTCTTTCAGGCCATCAAACGCCTGTTCGAATTTGTCGGCGGCGACCTCTAAGACATTGAGGTTGTCGCATAGACGTCAACGAGGTCGGGGCCGAGCGCGCCGAGAATTAGGGGAAGGTTATGACAATCCAAGGTTCATTAGCGGTCGCGGCTGCAACCGGTCGCAGGGCGGGCCTCAAGGGCCTGTTGCTGGCCACGGCGATTCCGGCGCTGTTCGTCGCCACCGGCGCCTCGGCCGAAAACGTGCTGATCGATGAAGTGGTCGTGACCGCCCAGAAGCGGTCGGAAAATATCCAGAACGTGCCGCTGGCCGTGTCCGCCTATTCGGGCGAGCAGCTGAAGGCGATGAACATCCAGGACGCCACGCGCATCGTGGATCTGATCCCCAATTTCAAGGCCGGTGGTCTTGGCGGCGGCGGTGGACCGCCCTTCTTCTCCATCCGCGGCATCAGCTTCGTTGACTTCTCCAACATCAACGAAGCCTCGGTGGCGGTCTATCTGGACGACATCTACCAGGCCTCGCAGGGCATCGGCGTCTCTCAGACCTATGACGTGGGCCACGTTGAAGTGCTGCGCGGGCCGCAGGGCACGCTGTTCGGCCGCAACGCCACCGCGGGCGTGGTGAGCTTCGCTTCCAAGAAGCCCACCGAGAGCGTCGAAGGCTACGCCAGCGCCCAGTACGGCGCCTACAACCAGACCATTCTCGAAGGCGCGATCAGCGGACCTCTGAGCGAAGGCGTCCGCGCCCGTCTGGCCGGAAAGTGGAACCGCGATGACGGCTGGCAGAAGAATATCGGCCCGTCCGGCGGCCGTTCGGCCAAGACCAACGCCAAGTCGGCGCGCCTGACCGTCCAGTGGGACCTGAACGACGACTGGATGCTGGAAGCCCAGGGCCACTACGCGAAGAACGACGGTCTTTCGACCTCGCAAGGCGCGCTCTACCTGCTTGGCCCGCCCAACCCTGCCACACCGGGGATTCCGCTGACCTACTGTGCGGGCCGCGACGCGAGCGGCGCCCTGATTCGCCCGGTCCCGGGTACGGCGGGCGACCTCGCCACCGCCGCCTGCATCAGCTCGAACCAGGGCTACAACCGCGCCGGATACAAGCTTTCCAAACTTGATTCGACCAAGACCTACATCGACTACGCCCTTCCCTTTGACTACAAGGCCCGCGGCGCCTACGCCAAGCTGACCGGTAGCGTCGGCGAGGCGACGTTGACGTCGATCACCGCGTACGAGAAGTACAATCAGCGGTTCGGCTACGACTTCGATAACTACGACAACCGGCCCTATGGCTCGGGCCCGGTCGATGTGCACACCTTCTGGCGTTCAAACGCCGATCAGGTGTCACATGAGACCCGCCTGAATGGGGAGCACAACGGCGTCAAGTATGTTGGCGGCATCTACTTCTACCGTGGCCACCAGCAAGCCTACGCCGGAACGGAATTCGATCTGCGTCTTGATCAGCTCGGCTTCAATACCGTGGATAATCCCGGTATCGACGTGCGCAACACCAAGACTTTGGCCCGGACCACCACCCAGTCCTACGCCATCTTCGGCCAGATTGACGCGCCGGTCAGTGATACGCTCACCGCATCGGTGGGCCTGCGCTACACCAACGACACCCGGAAGATGCAATTGACGCTGATCCCCGTCTGCGGGTCGGGCCCGGGTGAGACGGCGGCGAACAGGACGAACCTCGCCCTCGCCAGCTATTGCGGCGACACCGCGCCGCAGAGCATCTCGACCGAAGCGGCCACCGGCCGTGCGGCTATCGAGTGGCGGCCCGCCGACGACCAGCTCTACTTCCTTCAGTATTCGCACGGCTTCAAGAGCGGTGGTTTCAACCCGGTGCGTACGACTGGGCAACGCGGTCCAGTGACCGCCGAGACGGTGGACTCGTTCGAACTGGGCATGAAGCGCTACTTCTTCGACCGGAAGCTGCGCCTGAACAGCTCATTGTTCTATTACAAGTTCTACGGTCTGCAGGCGTTGATCGGGTCGTCTGACCCCGTCACCGGCGCATCCTTCGTGTTCTACATCAACGCTGGCGATCCGCGCACCTACGGCGCGGAAGTCGAGGCGACCTGGGCTGTCACCGACAATCTGGAAATCGCCGCCAACGTCGGCCTGCTCGATACCAAGATGGTCACCGATCCGAAGTTCACCATCGACGGGCGGTTCATCAACGGCAACAATCTGACCCAGGCGCCCAAGGTCAGCTTTAATGCCATCGTGCGCTACTCGATTCCGATGGGTGATGCCGGTTCGATCACCCTCCAGGGCGATGGTCGTTGGCAAGACAAGAGCTTCTCGGGCATCGACAACGATCCGTCGGAAGTGATCCCGAAATACGGCATCTACAATGCACGCGTTCAGTGGCGCAACGCCGCGAAGACCGTGACGCTCGAAGGTTTCGTGGACAATTTGGCCAACAAGACCATCATCCAGCACGTCTTCCACCCGACTCTGGGCAGCTATCCGACGACGATCACGGCCGCACTGCCGAGCTTTGACTCGGGCTTCCGGACGCTCGGCCGGCCGCGGCTCTGGGGCGTGAGGGCCAACTACAACTTCAAGTAAAATCCTTCCTCTTCACCTTAAAGGGACGTGCGGCGTGAGCCACACGTCCCTTTTGCTTTTTTAGGCGCCGCCCCACGCTTGACGTCGCTGTTCGCGCAGAGTTTATCGGCGCCGAAGCCAAATGCGGTGGGGTGCGCCGCCGCCGGACCCTTTAGGGAGTGAGATAACGATGGAACTGAAGCCCGGTTCGCGCTGGAAGAGCGCCGTCTGCACCGCCGAAGCGGTGGTGGTGCGGCCGCCCAAGACCCCCGGCGACCTTCAGTGCGGCGGCCACCCCATGGTGCCGCTGGCGGCTGAAAAGCCCGCGGGCCTGACCGCCGCGGCCGACATGTCCGGCGGCGTTGCGGTGGGCAAGCGCTATTTCGATGAGGAAAGCGGCATGGAAGTCCTGGCCTCGAAGCCCGGAACCGGTTCGCTCGCCCTCGACGGCCGCCCGCTGCAACTGCGGGAAGCCAAGGCGCTTCCTTCGTCGGACTGAGCGGGACCGAATGCACACGTCCCTCCTCCTGGACATGACCGCCGACGTCCTGCCGGATCGCACGATCCTGGGATCCCTGGATGGCGGCCTTTGTTTTTCCGACCTCGCCGCCCAGGTCCGCGCCGGCGGCGCCTGGCTGAAGGCCAAGGGCGGCGACAACATCGTGTTCATCGGCGTCAACGGTCCCGCCCTGCCGACCATCCTGTTCGGCGCCGGCGCGGTGGGCATGCCCTTTGTGCCCCTGAACTACCGGCTCCCGGATGTTGACCTGCGCAAGCTGCTGGCGCGCACCGCTCCCGCCGTGGCGGTGGTGGACGATGACATGCTGGCCCGGGTGGAGGGGGTCGAGGGCGTCAACCTCGTCAGCCGTAGCGCCTTCGCGGCAGCCTGCGCCGATCCGGGCAACCATCCGGGTGAACTTCCCGAGCATGACGCCGACATCGCCGTCCTGTTGTTCACCAGCGGCACCACCGGCGATCCCAAGGCCGCGGTGCTGCGCCACCGGCACCTCACCTCCTATGTGATCTCCTCGGTGGAGTTCATGGGGTCTGAAGAGGAGGAGGCGGCGCTGATCAGCGTGCCGCCCTACCATATCGCCGGAATCTCGGCGATCCTCACCGGCATCTATGGTGGTCGCCGGCTGGTTTATCTGGACGCCTTCACGCCGGAGGCCTGGGTGGACCTGGCGGTTAAGGAGAAGATCAGCCACGCCATGGTGGTGCCCACCATGCTGGGTCGGGTTCTGGACGTGCTGGAAAAGCGTGGTCAGGCGCTACCCCACCTTCGGGCGCTCTCTTACGGCGGCGGTCCGATGCCGCATCCGGTGATCGAGCGGGCGCTGCAGATGCTGCCGCACGTGGACTTCGTCAACGCCTACGGCCTCACCGAGACCAGTTCCACGGTCGCGGTGCTGGGTCCGGAGGATCACCGCATCGCCATCGCATCCGACGACCCGGTGATCCGCCGGCGCCTGACCTCGGTCGGACAGCCGCTCCCGACCCTGGAACTCGAAATCCGGGGTCCCGACGGCGAAGCGCTCGGTCCCGGCCAGCACGGCGAGGTCTATGTGCGTGGCGACCAGGTGGCGGGTGAATACCTTCACCGCAAGGCGATCCAGGATGATGGCTGGTTCGCCACCAATGACGGTGGCTGGCTGGACGAGCACGGCTACCTTTACGTTGAGGGCCGCCTTGACGACGTGATCGTCCGGGGCGGCGAGAACATCTCGCCGGGCGAAATCGAGGACGTGCTGCGGGACCACCCGGCGGTTATGGACGTGGCCGTGCTGGGACTGCCAGACCGTGAGTGGGGCGAGCGGGTGGCCGCCGTCATCGTGGCCAATGGCGAGCGGCCCAGCACTGACGACCTGGCCGCCCTGGTGAAGAGCAAGCTGCGCTCGACCAAGACGCCCGAGACCTGGGAGTTCCGCGACGCCCTGCCGTACAACGAAACCGGTAAGCTGCTGCGCCGGGTGCTGCGGGCCGAGCTCACCAAGACCGACTAGAGGGGTTCGCCATGGCCCGCCCGCCCGCCGCGATCGACACCGCCCGGCTCTTCGAAGCCCTGGCGGGTGAGGGCGGGACGGGACTGGCGGTAACGGCGCTCGACGACGGGACTTCGGCGGACCCGATGTCCGGTCCAGGCGTGGTGCGGGTTGGCGTGCATCGCCGCGGCGAACGGCCGACGGCCGGGCTCGAGCCGTTCGACATCCTGCTCAGCACAGACGCGGATGCGCCAAGGCCGTGGGTTGGTCTTGCGCCGGATCGGATCGACGCCGCGCTCGGGTGCCTGGAAGATGTGGCCCGAAGCCGGCCCACGGCTGCGACCGTGGCGGCGCAGGTTCTGCGGATGACCCTCGCCCTCAGTTTCGAGCAGGCGTTGGCGCTGGAGTCCTTCGCCTATTCCATGCTGCTGGCGTCGGGAGATTTCCTGGCCTGGCGGGCGGCGACCCCGGTGCGCTATCGCGAAGAGCCCGACGCGCCCCGGGTGTTGCAGTCGTGGGTGAACGGCGCCTTCGTTCTGTCCTTGAACCGCCCCCACGCGCGCAACAGCGTTGACGCTCAAATGCGCGACGAACTGGCCGAGGCCCTGGCTTTCGCCCTCTCCGATCCGGACGCCGGGCCGGTGGCGATCATGGGTCTTGGATCAGCGTTCAGCGCCGGCGGCGACCTGGACGAATTCGGTCAGGCGAAGGACCCGGGCATCGCCCACCTGGTGCGCGTCCTGCGCTCGCCGACGGGCTTGCTGCATCGTCTGGGCGCGCGGGCGACGGTCTATGTGCACGGCGCCTGCGTCGGCGCGGGCATTGAAACGCCGGCCGCCGCCGGTCGCATCGTCGCGCGCCCGGACGCCTACTTCCGCCTGCCCGAGGTGTCGATGGGCCTGATTCCCGGCGCCGGCGGCACCGCGTCCATTCCGCGGCGCATCGGCCGGCGACGGGCGGCCTATATGGCCATCACCGGATGGGACGTTGACGCCGCCACGGCGCTGTCCTGGGGTCTGGTCGATGCCGTGGAGCCAACCGATTGAGCCCGATCGCCGGGGCGCTGGGCGTGCTCACCGCTGACATCGCCGCCCGTTCCGCGCGCTTGGGCCGCCAGGCGGTGGTGAGCGAAGACCTCCTGGAAAGGACCGGCCATCTGACGCTGAAGCCGCCCGGCGTGTGGTCGGCTAACCGGTCTTGCCGCATGGTGGAGGCCGCTGACGGCTGGATCGCGGTCAACCTCGCCCGCCCAGATGATCAGACGCTCTTGCCGGCCTGGCTGGAAACTGAGGTGGGGGTTGATCCCTGGCCTGTGATTCTCACGGCCGTCCGAGAACGACCCTGGCGCGACCTGATCGCGACGGCGCGCCTGTTGGGTCTGCCCATCTCCGGTGTTGGCGAGGCGGCCGCCGCGCCCGCCGGGACGCCCCTGATTCACATGACCTCTGGCATGCGCGCAGACAGAGGCAAGCCTCTGAAGGTTGTCGATATGTCGGCCATGTGGGCGGGGCCGCTGTGCGGCGCCGTGTTCGCTTCGGGGGGCGCCGAGGTGAACAAGGTTGAGAGTCTCGGCCGCCCCGATCCCGTCCGTTTGGCGACGCCGGTCCTTTTCGAGCGTTTGAACGGCGCCAAGTCCCATTCGGCCATCGACTTCGCGGCCAGGCCGGCCATTGATCGCCTGCGCGACGAGATGGCCTCCGCCGATGTGGTGATCACGTCGGCGCGGCCGCGCGCGTTCGACCAACTGGGACTCGCGCCATCGGTGCTGTTCGCCGCAAATCCCGCCTTGGTCTGGGTGGCGGTTTCCGCCTACGGCTGGCAGGGTGAGGCGGCCGACTGGGTGGGCTTTGGCGACGACACCGCCGCCGCCGCCGGCCTGGTGCGATGGACCAAGCGGCGCGCGCCGCGGTTCCTGGGTGACGCCCTGGCGGATCCGATCACCGGTCTGGCCGCCGCAGCCGGCGCCTTGGCCGCCCTGGAGCAGGGCGGCGGGTTCCTGGTCGATGCGGGCCTGGCGCCCAGCGCAGCCCGCGCCGCGGCTCTGCGCCGCACTATGGCGGCCTGATGCTTATCATTCGAAATGTTGAAGTGGCGAACCTCGCCGGCTTGGACGTGCGTATCCAGGCTGGGCGAGTCACCGAGATCGGGCAGGGGCTTTCCGGGGGCGAAACCGTTGACGGTCGTGGCGGCGCCCTGATTCCTGGTCTCGTCGACCACCACATCCACCTGCTGGCCCTGGCCGCCCAGGCGTCATCAGTGGACCTTCAGGCGGTCGTCTCTCCCGACGATCTCGCCGTCCGGCTGCACGCCGCTGCGGCGGTGGGCTCAGGCTGGATCCGCGCGGTTGGCTACCATGAGCGCCTGGGGGGAGCGCTCCACCGCGGCATCCTCGATCGCCTGGTCCCGCAGCGCCCACTCCGGGTGCAACATCAGTCTGGTTCACTGTGGGTTTTCAACAGCCGCGCCCTCGAACGACTTGGCGTCGAAGGTGGCGGACCGACAGAGCTGGAGCTTGACGCTACCGGACGGCCCACAGGGCGGTTGTGGCGAGGTGACCCCTGGCTGCGCGCACGATTGGACGATGATCCGCCGGAACTAGCTCCGATCGGCCGGCAGCTGGCGGCCTGCGGCGTCACTGGCGTGACCGACGCCAGCGCCAGCACTGACGCTACAGGGGCGGCGTTGCTGGCCGGGGCGCATCGCGCCGGCTTGTTGCCGCAGCGGCTGACATTGATGAGCCACGGCCCCCTAATTGCGCCTGATGATGGGGCCTTCAGCGTGGGTCCGCTGAAGATTCTGATCGACGATCATGACCTGCCGGACCTGGAAGTCATGATCTCCGCCATCGCCCGCGCCCGCGCCGAGGCTCGCAGCGTCGCAGTCCATTGCGTCACTGCCGCTGAGCTTGCCCTGACTCTTGCGGCGTTCGAGGCGGCCGGTGCGCGAACTGGCGACCGAATCGAGCATGGCGGCGTCATTCCGGCTGAGGCCATTGCATCTGTCGCGGCCCTGGGTCTCACCGTGGTCACGCAGCCGGGTTTTGTCCATGAGCGGGGCGACCGCTACCTGTCCGACGTCGCCGCCGCCGATCAGGATGACCTCTATCGCTGCGCCAGCCTGCTAGCCGCCGGCATACCCGTGGCGGGGAGTTCGGACGCTCCCTATGCGTCACCAGATCCCTGGGCCGGAATCGGCGCGGCGATCCGCCGACGCAGCCGCGCGGGCCGCCAGATCGGGCCCGCTGAGGCGGTGGACCCGCGTCGCGCCCTGGCTCTCTACCAATCCGATCCCCAGACGCCGGGCGGCGCAGCGCGGCGCGTGGCCCGGGGCGCGGTCGCTGATCTTTGCCTGTTGGCGGCGCCCCTCGCCAGCGTCCTGGCGGAACCCCTTGCAGGCCAGGTCCGCCTGACCCTCATCGACGGAGAAGTCGCCTATTACGCCGGGTGACACGGCTTGCAATTGTGGCGGCAAACCCGCAACTGGTTCGCAATGACCGGCTCATATGATCGGCCCATTCCCAGTTGAATCATTTTTCAGAGAGCGATTGATGGATCTCCCCGCCACCAAGGCGCCGTCCAACCCCTACGGACCCTCGCCCCTTCGCCGGCCGGATTCGATCCGGCGTACGACGACCTTGGATACAGACTGGCCAGAAGGCATCGGTAAGCCGATGCGCATGCGCGGGCGCGGCCGTGACCTGGTCACCCTTGCCAGCGGCGAGACACGGCTGCTCGGCGATGACACCACTGAGATCATCGCAAATCCGCTGCGCGAGATAATGACCATCAAGACAATCCGCGGAAGCGAGGCAGCTCAGTCGATGGTCGGCCACCGCGGCGGCGGGCACCTGAGGTCCCTCATCGCTCAGCTGCTGCCCGCGGAGCACGAGAACACTTCGCCGATGCACTTGCTGCTTGACGACTTCTCCGGCGCCAGCCTCGTGGCCGGCTGGGCCTGGTCGCGTTGGCACGGCGACTGGATACAGAGGATCCGCGAGGAATTCGAGTCCAACCCCGAGGCCCGGGCCGCACAGGTGCGCAAGATGGAGGGCATCTGCACCGGCTTCGCGCCCGGTTCAACGGCGCTTAACCCGGACGGCACAAGCGTCCAGTCGTCCCAGAGCGCCACCATCGTGCCGCCCCTGCCAAACCCTGAGGATGACCTTAGCTGGCATCCGCTCAACCAGCAGGAGGGGGTCGGCATGCGACGCGCCCGTCGCACGGATGTCTGGTTCGAAAGCGGAAAAATCGGGATCGACGTGGGCTTTCAGGATTCGTCCACCTCGCCGGACGGCGGCGTCAACCGCGTCGCCATCCACGAATACCAGTTGTCCGCCGTCGCCGACGCTGAGACGTTTCAGCTGATCTCCATCGAAGTTGACCCGCGCGTGCTGCCGTACCGAGAATGCCCGGGCGCCTCGCCCCGTGCCAAGTATATGGAAGGCGTCGATCTGCGCGGCTTCCGCCTCGATGTCCTGGACAAGCTGCCGGGTGCGCTGGGCTGCACGCACCTGAACGACGTCCTTCGCTCGATGGCCGATATTCCCAATCTGGCGAAGGATCTGCGGGCGACCCTGGCGAAGGGCTGATCCGGCTTCAGGCCGCCCAGGCGGCCGCAAACTGGCGCAGCATGACGCGAGCGGGCGACTCCGGCGTCGTGACGAGCGGACCCAATCGCAGGAACAGGCAACCCTCGCGGTGGCGACCGCGGGCCGGCAGCCCTTGACCGGGGAGCCGGATCAGACCGCGCTCGCCCGCCTTGCCAGTGACCCAGACAATCCGTCGGCCAATCGGTGTGTCCACTGCTATTCGGCCGCCCTTGGCAAGAATCACCGGATCGACCTCGGCGGTGATCCAGATGTCGCCGCCTCGGACCATAACGCCGGCCTCCGGCTTGACGCGGATCACCATCTCCACGCCCGCCGCGCGAATAACGTCCCCAGGCCGCATCCCTGGCGGCAGGGTCACGCGCAGGATCCGACCTTCAGCCCCTACGTGCTCCACTGGTCCGCCTGCGAAGGCTACCTGCGGCGAGATGACCAGTTCAGGGCGGCCCGCAGATGTGGTGGGGCGCATCGGGGACGGCGCGTGGAATGGGGCGTCGGCGGAGGTGCGCAGCCTGAGGCGCGCATAGGCTTCCGCCACCTCTCGAAAGGCGCTGGCGTCGCCGCCGGGCCGGTCAGGGTGGGCGCGTTTGGCGGCGGCGTGGTAGGCGCGACGAATCTCCGTTTCGTCCGCGAGCAGGGTGACCCCCAAAATCTCGCGGGCCCGTTTGTAGGACATTGCGGGTTCGATCGCCGGCATGGCGCGAACATGGCCGAGGGTGGTCAACGCGCCGTTAAGGCTACCGCCCGGTCCCGGGCGCGCTATGCTGGCGCCATGACAGAACAGCGCCCGCCCTTGATACCGGCCTCCCCCAGCGAGGAGGATTATGAACGCCAGGTCGCCGCCGCGGCGCCGCAACCGCAAATCAGCGCCGCCGACCCCTTCGCCCTTTTCGGCGACTGGCTCGCCGATGCGCTGAAGCAGGAGATCAACGACGCCCACGCCATGGCGCTCGCTACGGTGGATGATATGGGCGCGCCGGACGTGCGCATGGTTCTGCTCAAGGATGTCGATCCGCGAGGATTCACATTCTACACCAACGCCGAAAGCGCCAAGGGCCGTCAGATCGCTGCCCACGGCGAGGCTGCCCTCCTGTTTCACTGGAAGTCCCTGCGCCGTCAGGTGAGGGTCCGCGGTCCGGTTTCGGTCGTCAGCGCCGCTGAGGCTGATGCCTATTTCGCCTCCCGCGCCCGTTCGGCTCAGATCGGAGCCTGGGCGTCGGACCAGTCGCGCCCGATCCTCGAGCCCCTGGCGCTTGAGAAGCGTATCGCCGAGGCGGGTCTCAGGTTCGGACTGTCCCGCCCCCCGCGTCCACCGCACTGGCTGGGCTACCGGGTCGCCCCTCAGGTATTCGAGTTCTGGCGCGACCGGCCATTTCGACTTCACGAGCGGTTGGTCTTCCGCCGCGCTGGCGCAGGCTGGACGCAGGAGCGGCTGTTTCCCTGATGAATTCACAGGAGGCCGAGGTGGCGGCCCTTCTGTCCGCCGGCGCCGATCGGGTCATCGAGACCGCCTGCGCCCGGGTGTTTTTGAAGCCTGGCGTGGCCTTCAAGGTCAAGCGTCACGTGGCGCTCGGCTATGTGGATTTCACCACCTTGGATAGGCGGCTATGGGCGCTGGAGCGGGAGTTTCGGTTCAACCAAGCGACGGCGCCGGACATCTATCGCGCCGTGCGCCGGATCACGCGTACAGAGGCTGGCGGCCTAGACCTGGACGGTTCGGGCCCGCTGGTCGAGCCGGTGCTGGAAATGCGACGGTTCGATGCCGACGCGGTGTTGTCGTCGCAGCCGCAGGTGATCGACGGATCGCTTGGCGAGAGTCTGGGTCGGACAGTTGCGCGCAGCCATTCCGCCGCGCCCGTTTGCGCGGACGCCGGCGGCGCGGCAGGGATGCGCTATACGATCAACTCCAATGCGCAGCTGCTGCGAGGTCTCGCGCCGCGGCTGGGCGCGGAGGCGATTGAGGATCTGATCTCCGCCACCGACGCCGAATTTGACCGGCGCGCTGGGCTGTTGGAAGCGCGGCGCGCTGAGGGCTTTGTGCGCCGCTGTCACGGGGACCTGCATCTGGGCAACATCCTCCTTGAGGACGGTCGCCCAGTGCTGTTCGACTGTATCGAGTTCAACGACATGCTGTCGGAGATCGATGTCCTCTACGACCTGGCCTTCCTCTTGATGGACCTTGATTTTCTAGGGCGCCGGGACGCGGGTGTTCGGGTGCTTTCGGCCTGGCTGGATGAAACCGCCCGCAACTTCCCACCAGCGCATTGGGACGGTCTCGCGCTGCTGCCGCTGATGCTGTCGATGCGCGCGGCGGTGCGAGCCCACGTCAACGCCAACTCGGGTGATGACGCCACCGCCCGGCGGTACCTGGCGGCGGCCGCGGCCCATCTCGAACCGCCCCCGCCCAGCCTAATGGCGGTCGGCGGACTGTCAGGGACTGGCAAGACGACGTTCGCACGTGCTGTCGCGCCTGCGATTGGGGTCTCACCCGGTGCGGTGATCCTGCGCTCAGATGAGGTCCGCAAGCGCCTGGCCGGCGTCGCGCCTGACGAGCGCCTGCCACCCGAGGCCTATTCCCCGCAGCGCGACGAAGCGGTGCACGGAGTACTGTTCACCGACGCCACCCGCGCCTTGGCCGCCGGCCACGCGGTGGTGCTAGACGCCACGTTCATGGACCCCGCCCGGCGGGCTGCGGCGGAATCGTTGGCCAAAGCGGCAGGCGTGGCGTTCGAGGGAGTCTGGCTCGAACTTCCTGCGGAAATCGCCCGCGCGCGTCTAGCCGCGAGGCGAGGCGACGCTTCTGACGCCACCGTGGAGATTTATGAACGGCAGGTCGCCGCCGACCTGGGGCCAATATCCTGGCGGCGCCAGGCCGCCGTCTAAAGTCTTACTTGCGCCGGATTGGCTCGCAGGCGCGCCCGTCGTTGTCGCCGTCCAGAATCGGGTTGTAGCCGGGCCGGCCGCGCAGGAGCGGGGTCGCACCGGCTGCGCGCGCGGCGGCGCAGGTCTGGAAGGGCGCGCCTGCGGCGGTAATGCGCACCGTTGTCCGGCGCATCATGTGGGGCGTGGGACGCCGGCCATTGCCGCCTTCGGAGATTCCCGCCGCCCGCAGGGTGTCGCCTAGGGGCCGGCCATCGACAACGCAGCGCGCGGCGATCCGGTCATGTGTGCGCATGCCGGCCGTGCAGACCGCGGTTCGGCCAAGGGCGATCTTCTCCAGCGCGGCCTTGGCCGCGCGGCCGCCCGGCGCCGCGGATTCCGGCGCGTAGAAGTCCGCCAACCTGACCTCCACCGCGCCCGCAGGTCCCGGCGCCACCGCGACGCAAATAGAGTCGCCGTCGATCACCAGGTTGACCGGCCCGGTGAACACCGCGTCCAGGTTGAGGTAGGCCGGCGTCGGCCCATCTTCGGGTATCGCCTCGCAGGGGTCGGCCATCGCCTGTGTGGCGAGGCTCAGAAAGAGGGTTCCGAAGAGAAATAGGAGCGCGCGCATATCCACTCATAGGCCGACCGGTGACGCATCCGCGAGCCAAAACGTACGTAGAATCGCCAGGGGCCGCGGGAGTCTGCTAAGCGGCGAGGTGGGATTGCAGGGAGAGGAACCCATGCTGGGCTTGATGCAGGACTGGCCGCTGACTCTGGACAAGATCCTCGATCATGCCAGGACCTGGCACGGTGAGCGGGAGATCGTGACCCGCCAGGTTGAAGGTCCCATCGTCCGGACCACCTACGCCCAGGTCCACGAGCGCGCCAAGCGGCTGTCCAACGCATTGCTGGCGCTGGGGATCAATCCTGGCGACCGGGTCGCCACCCTGGGCTGGAACACCGCTCGGCACCTGGAGACCTGGTACGGGATCATCGGCATCGGCGCGGTCTGCCATACCCTAAATCCGCGCCTGTTCGTCGAGCAGATCTGTTACATCGTCAACCATGCCGCCGACAGGGTGATCCTCACCGACACTTCATTCCTGCCCATGTTGCTTGAGCAACGCGGGAACATGCAAACGGTGGAGCATTTGATCGTGCTCACCGATGCGGATCATATGGATGACGCGGCCCTGCCGGGCGCGCTCTGCTTTGAGAGCCTGCTGGAGGAGAGCAGTCCCGATTGCGTCTGGGGAGGCTTTGAGGAGAACACCGCAGCCGGGCTCTGCTACACCTCCGGCACCACCGGAAACCCCAAGGGCGTGCTCTATTCCCACCGCACCAACTTCCTGCACACCCTGACCAGCATGCAGGTGGACATGCTGGCCCTGTCCGGCCGCGAGACCGTGCTGCCTGTGGTGCCTATGTGCCACGCCAATGCCTGGGGCCTGACCTACTCTTGCCCCGCCGCGGGGGCGAAGATGGTGCTGCCGGGCCCGAAGCTGGACGGTGAGTCGCTCTACGAACTGATCGAGAGCGAGGGGGTCACCTTCGCCGCCGCCGTGCCCACGGTCTGGCAGGGTCTGTTGCAGCACATGCGCGGGATCGGGGCGAAATTCTCCACCCTGAAGCGGGTGGCGGCGGGCGGCTCGGCGGTGCCAGAAGGCCTGATCCGCACCCTGCGCGACGACTATGGGGTGACGCTCACCCACGCCTGGGGGATGACAGAGACCTCGCCCCTGGGCACCGAATCCTCGCCCAGCGCGGCGGTGGCGGCCCTGGACGTCGAGACCCAGCTCAAGTACCGCGCCAAGCAGGGCCGTCCGCCAGTGACCATCCAGTTGAAGCTGGAGGATGATGAGGGCCGCGAACTGCCCCACGACGGGGTCACCTTCGGCCGGCTGAAGGTTAAGGGCGCCTATGTGATCGGCGAGTATTTCCGGGGCGACGGCGGCAAGATCCTCGACGACGACAACTTCTTCGACACCGGCGACGTCGCCACCATAGAGCCCATGGGCTACATGCAGATCACCGACCGCTCCAAGGACGTGATCAAGTCGGGCGGCGAATGGATCTCTTCGGTGGAGGTGGAGAACATCGCTGCCGGCCACCCCAAGGCCCTGATGGCCGCGGTGATCGGGGTGGCCCACCCGAAATGGGACGAGCGCCCGCTGCTGCTGGTCAGGCTGCGGGATGGAGAGACCGCCACGCCAGCGGAGTTCCGTCAGTTCCTGGACGGCAAGATCGCTCGCTGGTGGATGCCCGACGAGATCCTGTTCGTGGATGACATCCCTCTGGGCGCCACCGGTAAGATCGACAAGAAGCTTATCCGCGAGCGCTACAAGGACTATTCGCTGCCGGATGGTGCGACGCCGGCGGCCAAGGGGTAGGGGTCAGCCCGCCCGCCAGTTCAGCTCCACGGACACGCCGTTCGGATCCTGGCAGACAATCTGGCGGATCGATCCGCCGGGCAGTTCGAACGTGCGGTATTCGACGCCGTGGGCGGTCAAATTCGCAGCCGTCGCGTCAATGTCGTCGACCCGGAAGGCGAAGTGATCCAAGGCCGACCGCGGAGCCTTCGGAGACTCTCCTAGCGTCGACAGGTGCACACAGGCGCGCTCGCCCGCATAGAGCCAGTAACCCGGCGAACTTACCGATGGCCGCCAGCCCTCGGTGAGGCCGAGGATGTCCACGAAGAACGCCCGGGTCTCCTCAAGGCGGTCGGTGCGGATATTGATGTGATCCAGGTCGCGGATGGCCATGGCGGGCTCCTTGGTGGCGGTCGTTGTCGTTACTATAGGGCCTTGCCGGTGGTCTGGAAGTGAGTCCGCGATCCGCTCCGACGGGGGTTGCGGGGACCACAGGACGGCGTCGGTGTCGCGACACGCCTGCAGCTTCTGAGCTGAAGGATCGCCAACCGCTCGATTCCAGGGCATTTGTCATCGGTCGGACGGTAAGGTCATGGCGATGATCCGGGAGAAAACCATGCAGACGCGCACACTCGGCCCAGCGGGCCCCACGGTTTCCGCCATCGGTCTCGGCTGCATGTCAATGACCCATATGTACGGCCATGCTGACGCGGCCGAATCTGTCGCCACCCTGGAGCGCGCCCTGGAGTTGGGGGTCACCTTCTGGGACACCGCCGACATGTACGGTCCGAAGCTCAATGAAGAGCTGTTGGGGCGGGTGTTGCAGGGCCGCCGTGACGCGGTGTTCCTGGCCACCAAATTCGGATTTGTGCCCGACGCCACCGACCCGCGTGGGGTTCGGATCGACGGGCGGCCTGAGTACGTGCGCGAGGCGGTGGACGCGAGCCTCAAGCGACTGCAGATCGACACGATCGACCTCTACTACCTGCACAGGGTCGACCAGGCGACGCCCATCGAGGACACGGTGGGCGCCATGGCCGACCTGATAAAGGCCGGCAAGATTCGCCATATCGGCCTGTCGGAATGCTCAGCGGCCACGCTTCAGCGGGCCTGCAAGGTCCACCAAGTGACCGCCGTGCAGAGCGAGTATTCTCTCTGGACCCGCGATCCGGAGACCAACGGCGTGCTGGATGCCTGTCGCCAACTGGGTGTCGGTTTCGTGCCTTACAGCCCGCTGGGCCGCGGATTTCTGAGCGGCGAAATCCGCAGCCCGAATGATTTCGAGGCCGGCGATTGGCGGCGCAGCAATCCGCGCTTCAAGGGCGAGAACTTCCAGAAGAACCTCGATCTGGTGGATAAGGTCCAGGCCATCGCCGCAGCCAAGGGCTGTTCAGCCTCGCAACTGGCGCTGGCATGGACCATGGCGCGGTGGACGCACATCATCCCGATCCCCGGCACCAAGCGCCGCAGCCGGCTTGAGGAGAACACCGGCGCCGCCGCGGTGATTCTGAATGCGGCGGATATTGCGCAGATCGAGGCTGCTTTCCCCATCGATGAAGTGGCGGGCGACCGGTACACGACGCTGATGCAGGCAGCGGTGAATGTCTGAGACCCGCCGGGGACTGCGGCTGGTTGCAGCGCTCGCCGCACGCCCGCGGTTGTCGGGCGCGTTCAGCGTGGGGATCTTGTTGGCGATGGCTTGCGCAAGCCTGGGCCTGCGGGTCAGCACCAGCGCGATCCTAGGCTGGGACGCAGCCTGCGTCGGTTTCATCTCTGCGAGTTTGGCGCAGATGATCCCCTCCGATCCGGCCCGCATCCAGGCGAGAGCCGCCGCCCAGGACGAAGGTCGTGGGATGATCCTTGGCTTGGTGATCACGGCGACGGCGGTGAGCCTGCTGGCGGTGGGATTCGAGCTGTCACTGGCGAAGGGGCTTGGCGGGTGGGCGCAGGCGGCGCGGATTTCATTGGCCATCCTGACGGCGGCCTTGTCCTGGTTCATGGTGCAGATGGTATTCGCCCTGCACTATGCGCATGAGTACTATACGGCCAGTGGCGAAGGCGCTCCGATGCGCGGCTTGGCGTTTCCGGGCGGCGAGGAGCCCGACGATTGGGACTTCATGCACTTTGCCGTGGTGATTGGCGTAGCCTGCCAGACCGCAGACATCGCCTTTACGACCAAACCCATGCGCCGCATCGGCACGCTGCACGGGGTGATCGCCTTTGTGTTCAATACACTGGTGGTGGCCCTGACCATCAATCTGGTCGCCGCGCTGATCTGAATGCGCTGGCGGAGTCAGATTTTTAGATCGACCAGTCGCGTCTGGGGTTGGGTCGGGACGACGCGCACCTCGACCTGCTGTTGGGAATTTCGCAAAGACTTGGCGATGCCCCAGGCGATCTGAGCGCTGGCGGGGGCGCCGGAAGTCGCCCAGAGTCCCGAATTCTCAAATCGAAAATCCACGCGAAACATGGCCTTACCCGATCATCCGAGGCAAAGTGTCGCATGACCTGGTTGATGAAAAATGAATCGAAAACCAACGGTCGGCGACCGGCGATCTGCAAGCCTAGACCTGCTCAGGCGAGCCGGTAGAGGCTGTCCGGACCTGGCGCGCCGTCGCAGACCACCTTGCCCCTGTGCGTCAGATCGATGGTGTGCGCCAACATCGATCGGGCCGCCGCCGGGTGCAGCCTAGGGTCCACATCGGCGTAGAGTTTGGGGACCATATCCGCGATCCGGGCGGGCCCGACCGCCAGGACGCCAAGCACCTGGGCTTCCCTCTGTCGGCGATGGGCGGCGTAGGCGTCGATGAAAGGACCGACCTCATGCACCGGCGGGCCGTGGGTCGGCCAAAGCGCAGCGAAGTCCCGAGCGCGGATCAGCGCCAAACTCTCCATATAGGCGGTCATGTCCCCGTCGGGCGGGGTGATCACGGTGGTCGACCAGCCCATGATGTGATCGCCGGTGAACACCGCCTGTTCCTCGAGCAGCGCGTAGCAGATGTGGTTTGAGGTGTGGCCCGGCGTGGCGATGGCTTCCAGGGTCCAGCCTGGGCCAGAAATCCGCGCGCCGCCCCCGCAGACGTCGATATCGGGCTGATAGGCGCCGTCGTGGCCCGCTTCGCCGGAATCGCCCGCGCCCGCCGGGGACTTGAGCGCACAGCCATAAATCGGCGCCCCGGTGCGGGCCTTGAGCGGCATTGCCAGGGGCGAATGGTCGATGTGGTGGTGAGTGATTACGATCGCCGTCACTGTCTCGCCCGCGATGGCCGCCAGTATGGCGTCCAGGTGCTCGGCCATGTCCGGGCCCGGATCAATCACAGCCACCTCGCCCCGACCCACGATATAGGTGCCGGTGCCGGTGAAGGTGAAAGGGCCGGGATTGTTGGCGATGACCCGCCGGATAAGCGGCGAGACCTGATCGCAGCGACCGTACTCGAATTGGATGTCTTTGACGAAGGGGATCATTGGGGAACCTTACAGGTCGCGGCGCCGAAGTTGCGCTGGACGCAGCTGAAGCGGTGTTTGGAGGCGTTCATGTCGAAGATTTCGGCCGTGGCTGTGTCAAAACGGTTCTGGACCGTGACGGCCGTGCTCACCTGTCTCATCGCAGCGCAGTTCTTACTGGCCAGTTGTGAGCCGGACGAATTCGTCCCGGTTGGCGCATCGGCCACGGCCCACAGGTAAGCCATGTTCAAGCGCCCAACACGCCGGACAGGTCGTAGCCCGCAGCGCGCCCCAGCTCCACAAGCTCCTTTCGGCTACGCCGCCCGGATTCAGCCTCGCCGATGGACCAGGTCACGATCGAGCGCGTGCCCGAACGGCAAAACGCCAGCACGGGACCCGGCGCACGCTCAAGGATCACCCGCTCCGCAGCCACCTGCGCCGGTGTCGGCGAACCGGTCACCGGGATGTGGGCATACAGCAGTCCCACACCGTGCGCGGCGGCCTCGAACTGTGCGCTGTCCGGTTGGTCAGGCGACTCACCATCCGGCCGGTTGTTGATCAGCAGCTTGAACCCCTGTCGCGCGGCCTCGGCCACATCGTCGAGGGTGATTTGCGGCGCCACGGAAAGCGAGTCGGTGACACGTCGGAATTCGGACATCTGATACTCCCGCTGGTCGCCGGCGTCCGGCCTTCGTTGACATCATCGGGGGCGGATGGAAGTTTCGCAACGCCTAGGGTCTAAAAGCCCGTTGCCGAGTTCATCGAACCCATGCTGCGCTTCATCGGCCGCCGCCTCCTGGTGGCGATACCGACGCTCTTTCTGGTGATCACCGTCGCCTTCTTCATGATGCGCGCGGCGCCGGGCAGCCCCTTCGACATGGACCGCAAGCTCTCGCCGGAGATCAAGAAGAACGTCGAGGCCAAGTACGGGATGAACCGGCCCCTCGGCGAGCAATACGTGCGTTACCTCGCCGATGTTGCGCACGGAGACCTGGGCCCATCGCTCAAATACAAAGACAAGACCGTCCTCCAGATCCTGAAGGAGAATTATGCGGTCAGCCTGGTGCTGGGCCTTTCGGCGATTCTCATCGCCAGCATTGCGGGAATCACCCTTGGAGTGCTCGCCGCCCTGCGCCAGAACCGGGCGGTGGATTATGGCGTCATGACCGTGGCGATATTGGGGGTGTGCATTCCCACCTTCGTCACCGCGCCGCTGCTGGTGCTGTTGTTTGCTTCGAAGCTGGGATGGCTGCCGTCGGCGGGCTGGAACGGGGGCGCGCTGCAAAACTTGATACTGCCGATCGCTGTTTTGGCCCTGCCGCAGATCGCCATTATCTCGCGGCTGACCCGGGCCGGGATGATCGAGGTGCTGAGATCCAACTATGTGCGCACCGCCCGCGCCAAGGGTCTGCCAGAGCACCGCATCGTCTGGCGACACGCCCTGCGCGCCGCGATCTTGCCGCTGGTCAGCTACCTGGGCCCGGCCTGTGCAGGACTGATCACCGGTTCGCTGGTGGTGGAAAAGATCTTCAACCTGCCGGGCCTGGGCAAGTTCTTCGTGATCAGCGCATTGCAGCGGGATTACACCGTCGTCATGGGCATGGTGATCTTCTACGCGGGTTTGATCGTCGCGCTGAACCTGGTGGCTGATCTTATCTATGCGGCGCTGGATCCGCGGGTGAAGCTGGCATGAGCACCTCATTGATCCTGCCAGGCTCGTCAAGCGGCGGCGAGTTGATGGAAAAGGCGCTCAAGGGCCGAAGCCTTTGGGACGATGCGCGGCGTCGCCTGCTGCGCAACCGCGCGGCCGTGGCAGGGATGACCATCCTGGCTCTGCTGGTCGTCGCCGCGATCCTTGGCCCCCTGATCACGCCATTCCATTATGACGCGATCAACAAGGAAGACGTCTGGGTCGCCCCGTTGACACACGGCCATCTGCTGGGAACCGATTCACTTGGCCGCGACCTGCTGGCCCGGCTGTTGATCGGCCTGCGGGTCTCGCTGGCGATCGGTCTGGTGGCGACCTTGGTGTCGCTGATCATCGGCGTCGCCTGGGGGGCGGTGGCGGGCTACGTCGGCGGACGGCTGGACGAAACCATGATGCGCGTGGTCGACGTGCTCTATTCGCTGCCGTTCATATTCTTCGTGATCCTGTTGATGGTCACCTTCGGTTCGAACATCATCCTGATTTTCGTTGCGATCGGGGCGGTGGAGTGGCTGACCATGAGCCGGATCGTCCGCGGCCAGACGCTGACCCTCAAGCACAAGGAGTTCATAGAGGCCGCCCGGGCGGCCGGGCTGGATTCCGCGGGCATCATCGCGCGCCACATCGTGCCCAACCTGCTGGGCCCAGTGGTGGTCTATGTAACCCTGACCATTCCTGCGGTGATCCTGGCGGAGAGCTTCCTTTCCTTCCTGGGACTGGGCGTTCAGCCGCCGATGGCTTCGCTGGGCACCCTGATCGCGGGCGGGGCGCAGGACATGGAGCTGGCTTGGTGGCTACTGGTGTTTCCATCGTTGCTGATGGTGATCACCCTGATGAGTTTCAACTTCATCGGCGACGGTCTTCGCGATGCGCTGGACCCCAAGGACCGGTAGGCCCTATTCGTCTCGGTGAACCCGCACGCCGGCCTTGCCGCCGATGCTCATGAGGAAGCTGCCCAGGGACGCCTTGCGGACGCTGGCGGTCATGCCGGGCCTGGGATCAACTGTGAATTCGCCGACATCGATCTGACGCCAGACCTGGCCGCCCTCCACCGTGATCACCCATTTGCCGTTGCGGTCGCGGCGAGCGTCCGTCACCTGTAGCGTCACCCGGTTGATGTCCTCGGGCTTTTCGCCGCGATCGAAGATCGCCAGGGAGGGCAGGGTGAATCCGAAGCTTTGTTTGCGCATGGATCGGGCCTGCTCTCGGTCGACCACAACCACGTCGCCCTTGGCCTCGGCCTGGTCCAGCGCGCCTGCCGCGGTGTCGTAGCAGGCCAGGCGGGCGGCCTCGCCCTCGACCTTGCGGCAATCCAGCAGACGCTGCAGCACCGCAGTGCGGCCGGCGGCGTCTGCGGCCAGGGCGGGGGCGCCGGTCGCGAAAAGGGCCGCGGCGAGGCTTGCCCGAAGCCAAAAACCTGTCATCGCTGCATGTCCATGTGGCGCCTTCGTCTCATTGATACGACCGTTCGCGGCCTGCGCAATCTCTGCGTCCTCGCCGCTGCGGCCCTGTTTGTCGCCGGTTGCGGGCCGCGCGAGTCCGGCCGGCCACCCTGTCCGGCGGGCAAGGTCTGCCTGTTGAAGGGCAACGGCGCGGAGCCGGCCACCCTCGACCCGGCCAAGATCACCGGCACCTGGGAGGACAATATCGCCTCCGACGCAATCATAGGGCTGGTGCAAGACGACGCGGAGGGGCGCGCGATTCCCGGCATGGCCGAGCGCTGGACCACTAGCCCCGATGGCCGGGTCTGGACCTTCTACCTCAGAGACGCGCTGTGGTCGGACGGGGTCGCGGTGACCGCCGACGACTTCGTCTTCGCCCTGCGCCGGATCATGGCCCCGCAAACGGCGTCGGAATACGCGTCGCTGCTCTATGTTATCGAAAACGCCCAGGCGGTGAACGAGGGCAAGGCCGCCGGAGAAACCCTGGGGGTGCGGGCGCTCAGCCCCAAGGTTCTGGAGATCCGGCTCACCCACCCCGCGCCCTACCTGCCGGAACTGGCCAAGCACCAGACCATGTATCCCGTGCCGAAACATGTGGTGGAGAAGTGGGGCGACGCCTGGGTGCAGCCCGGCCACTTCGTCGGCAACGGCCCGTTCAAGATCGTCGAATGGCGGCTGGGCGACTATGTGCGCTCGGTGAAGAACCCGCGCTTCTACGACGCGGCCAAGGTCTGCGTGGACGAGATCCGCTACTATCCCACCACTGACGCTATCAGCGGCGAGCGGCGGGTTAAACGCGGCGAGCTGGACATCAACGACGACATCCAGTCCAACCGCGTCGCCTTCGCGCGCCAGCAGATGCCGGCCTACGTGCGCACACACACCTATCTGGGCCTCGCCTACCTGGCGTTTAACAGCCATGTGAAGGCGTTCCAGGACCTAAGGGTCCGTACGGCGCTGGCCATGGCCATCGACCGGGAGTTCATCACCGGCAAGCTTTTGCGCGGCGGGCAGGTCGCGGCCTACACCTTCGTGCCGCCCGGGGTCGCCAACTATCAGGCCGCGAGACCGCCGGTGTGGGCGAACTGGCCGCTGGCGCGCCGTCAGGCCGCGGCCCGGGTGCTGCTGGCCCAGGCGGGTTACGGTCCCGATCATCCTCTGCATACGGTGATCAAGCACCGCAATTCGCCCGATCCGATGCTGTTCATGCCGGCGATCCAGGCCGACTGGAAGGAGATTGGCGTGCACGTCGACCTGATGCAGAGCGAGACCCAGATCGCCTACGCTTCCTACCGCAACCGCGACTTCGAGATCGCCGACGCCGGCTGGGTCGCCGATTTCAACGACGCCATGAGCTTCCTATATCTGCAGCAGTCGACCACCGGCACGCAGAACTACGGCGACTACAACAGCCCTGTGTTCGACGCCCTTTTGGCCAAGGCCGACAATGAGCCGGACGCCAAGGTGCGGGCCGGGTACCTGGCACAGGCGGAGTCGGTCATGCTTCGCGATGCGTCGGTTACCCCGATCTATTTCCTGGTGAACAAGAATCTGGTCAGTCCGCGGGTGACGGGTTGGGTCGACAACATCATCGACCATCACCGGGCGCGATACCTTTGCCTGCAGGGCGCCCGCGCGCCGGGCTGAGTTCGGGCTGCCGATCGCTTACAACGTCAATCGATATGTGACTGATATGCGACAGGTTGCGGCCAATGCGCGTGTGAGGCGAGTTCGACCGTTGACCGTATGCGGGTAACGCCCGTAACAGAGGTCGTAACCGGGCCACGCTACGCCACGGGATCCTTTACTCAACAATGGGCTGATCCGCGCTCTGCCTGACATCGGCGCCGACAGCTGGAGGGTTCTAACCTTGAAAACCATCACAATGCGGGGACGCCTGCTGGCTTCCTCGATGATCGGCGCCGCCGCCATGGCGGCCTTTGTAAGTCCCGCCCTCGCGCAGGGAACCGAAGTCGAAGAAATCGTCGTCACCGGCTCGCGGATTCCGCAACCGAACCTGAACAGCGTGAGCCCCATCCAGGTCACGACGGCGCAGGACGTGACCCTGGGCGGCCGTCCGGTCGTGATCGACATCCTCAACCAGCTGCCGCAGATTTCGCAGAACTCTTCTTCCAACGGTGGCAGCTATTCTCCTACCTCCAACCCCCTGAAGGGTCCGGGCGGGGTCTCAACCGTCGATCTGCGCGGCCTCGGTCCGCAGCGAACCCTGGTGCTGGTGGATGGTCGCCGGCTTGGGGTCGGCGACCCCAACACCGGTAACTCCAACCCGGCGCCGGATATCAACCAGATCCCGTCGCAGCTCATCGAAAGCGTCGAGGTGCTGACCGGCGGCGCCTCAGCGATCTACGGTTCCGACGCCATCGCCGGCGTGGTCAACTTCAAGATGAAGCGCCGCTTTGAAGGCGTGCAGATCGACGCCCAGGCGGGGGTCTATCAGCACAGTCAGGGCAATGAGACTGTTCAGGGCCTATTTGCTGCACGCCAGGTCAAGGGCCCGAAAAAGAACGTGTGGGATGGCGATTCCCGCGACGTGAGCATCGCATTCGGTGTCAACGCCCCAGAGGACAAGGGTAATATCACCACCTATTTCACCTATCACAACCAGGAGCCGGTGGCGCAGATCAAGCGCGATTACGCCGCATGCCAGGTGGTGGCCAGCGCCACAGGCGTGCTGAGCTGCGCCGGGTCACCAAACTCCAACCAGTTGTTCCTGTCGTCGGGCGCGGGCGGTCAGTTCGCGGTGCTCGGCAACAATTTCGTCCCATGGAGTGCAAACACGATCACGTCACCGCCGCCGTTCTTCAACTCCAACGCCTATGCCTATCTGATCCAGCAGAGCATCCGCTACAACGCGGGGTATTTCGCCGATTATGAAATCAACGAGCACATCAAGCTCTATTCCGAATTCGGCTTCATGCACGACCGCACCAATGTGGTGATCGCGCCCAGCGGCCTGTTCCAGGGCTCTGGCGCCTCGCCGACCGGCGGCTATCTGGTCAATTGCAACAATCCGTTCATGAGCGCGCAGCAGCGCGGCGCGATCGGCTGCTCCGCAGCCGACATCGCGGCTGGCTCCAGCAAGGACCTGTTGATCGGCCGGCGCAACATTGAGGGCGGCGGCCGCGATACCTTCTACGAGCACACCAACTACCGCGCCGTGCTTGGCGCGAAGGGGGCGATCGCTGATACCTGGAAGTATGACGTGTACGGGTCGTACTATCGGACCACCTTCAATGAGGCGAAGCAGCACTACCTCGCCATTTCCCGCATCCAGAACGCCCTGCAGGTGATCCAGGGGCCGAACGGACCAGTCTGCATCTCCGGCGGCAGCTGCGTGCCCTACAACATCTTCCGCGACGGCGGCGTCACCCAGGCGGCATTGGCCTATCTGGACAACACCGGAACCTCGCGCGGCTCGACCACCGAACGGATCTTCGAGGCGGTGATCAACGGCGATCTGGGCGACTACGGCGTCAAGTCGCCGTGGGCTGAGGACGGCGTCGGCGTGGCCTTCGGCTTCCACCATCGCCGCGACCAACTGCAATATGCGCCGGATGCCGCTGAGCTGAGCGGCGATCTCTCCGGCGCTGGCGGCGCCTCGGTGACCATCAACAACAGCGTCAAGGTGAACGAGTTCTTCGGCGAAGCGCGAATTCCGATCGCGCAGGGCATGTCCTTCATCGAGGACCTGACCGCCGAGGTGGGCGGGCGGATTTCGAACTACTCGCCCGGCGATACCGCCAAGACCTACAAGCTGGGCCTGGCCTGGGCGCCTACGGGCGATATCCGTTTCCGCGGCGCCTACCAGAAGGCGATCCGCGCGCCGAGCCTGATCGAACTGTTCACGCCGCAAACGGTCACCAACACCAGCCAGGTGTCTGATGACCCTTGCGCGGCGGGATCGCCGCGTCCGGCGACGCCGGCCCAGTGTGCCCTGACTGGTGTCACCCCGGCGCAATTCGGGGTCATTCCCAACTGCCCATCCGGACAGTGCGCCGTGCTCTCGGGCGGCAATGCGGCGCTTACCCCTGAGACGGCGAAGACCTTCACCGTCGGCTTCACCGCGACGCCAAAATTCATCCGCGGCTTTACGGCCAGCGTTGACTACTACCGGATCAACCTGAAAGACGTGGTCGGCTCCATTCCGCTGGGCGTCATCCTTCAGCGGTGCCTGACCACTGGCAATCCGGACTTCTGCAGTCAGATCAAGCGCGCGCAGAACGGTATATTGTTCGGCACCACCGTGGGGGCCGGCGGTTACATCAACGGCACCAATGTCAATATCGGCGCCAAGAAGTTCTCCGGGTTCGACTTACAGGCAGGCTACAATCTGCCCCTGGAAGACATTGGCCTCGACAACGCAGGCAAGCTCTCGTTCAACTTCTTCGGCACCTATCTGACCAAAGTCTCAACCGTGCCGCTGCCGGGCGATCCGGCCTATGACTGCGCCGGCCTGTTCGGCACCCAATGCGAGACGGTGAACCCGCATTGGCGCCACACGATCCGCACCACCTGGACCACGCCCTGGGATGTGACCGCTTCGTTGGCCTGGCGCTACTACGGCGGTTCGCTGCTGGAGACCGACACCAACGAGCCGACCATCGGGCGCAACGCCACCACGGCGTTTAACCATCGCCTGCCGACCCGAAGCTATTTCGACCTGTCGGCCCAGTGGCATGTGAGCGACATGTTCACTCTGCGTGGCGGTGTGAACAACCTGTTCGACAAGGATCCGCCGCTGGTGAACAATCGGCTCTCGGGAACGGGCTCTCCAAACACCTACCCGACCTATGACGTGCTGGGCCGGAAGGTGTTCATGGGCGTGACTGCGAACTTCTAGTCCGCTGAAGCGATCAACATACAGGGGCGGCGGAGCGATCCGCCGCCCTTTTCGTTTGCGCCTGGGCCTGTGCGTGCGATGCGGGGGATGATGAGTCAGGCATCCTGGACCCGGCGGACCCTGGGCGCGGCGGCGGCGGCTTTGGCCGGCTGCGCGGCGACGCGGCCGTCGATCCTGGTCAACCTCACTCAGCCGGGGCCGGGCGATCCGGTGGGCGCTGGCGCCGACCTGGCCGGGCGGATCACCGCGCCGGTGTTCATCAACGGGCGGGGTCCGTTCGCCTTCGTACTCGACACCGGGGCCAACCGCACGGTGGTGTCGCGAGAACTTTCCGAGACGCTGGACCTGCCGCCTCTGCCAGCGGCGCAGGTGCATGGCATCGCCGGCGCCGAGCCGGCGCAGATGGCCCTGGCGGCGGAACTTCGGATAGGCGCCGTCGTCTCCCGGAATATCCATACGCCCGTGCTGCCCCGCTCAAGGCTGGGTGTCGACGGCCTCCTCGGGGTGGACGTACTGCGCGACCGGCGCGTGCGGCTGGATTTCCTGAAGCGGGAGATACGCATGGAATCTTCGTCGGGCGGGCGACGAGCCGAGGACCTGAATCCGCTGGACATGCGCCGCAACGGGGGCCTGCAAACCCGGATTAGCGACCGCGAGGAGGTGGTCCCGGCGAGGTTTCGGTTCGGGCAATTGATCATTGTCGCCGCCGATGTGGCCAAGCGGCCGGTGACGGCTTTCCTGGATTCCGGCTCGCAGAGCACGGTGGCCAATCTGGCGCTCCGCCGGGCGGTGGACGCGCGCAACTCCGATCCGCGTGAGCGGCGCTACACCACGCCGCTCTACAGCGCCACGGGCCAGACGGCGGAGGGCGAGGTGGGTGTGCTGCCCAGGCTCGACATCGGCGGACTCACCCTGCGGCGCGTGGTGGCGGCCTACGCCGACCTGCACGTCTTCGACCTCTGGAAGCTACGCGATCGCCCCGCCATCCTGATCGGCGTGGATGTGATGCGGGCCTTCGAGGCGGTGACTCTGGATTTTGGCCGCCGTGAGGTGGTGTTTACGCTGCGGGAATGACGGCACTTAGTGGAACGGCCTTGGCGCAAGGGCAGTGGCGCCCTCGGCGCGAAGCCGGGCATCGACCATCTGGTCCAGCACCGCCTGGGCCTTGGGATCGCCCATCAGCCAAGCCGCCGCCGCCAGCGTCCGAAGCGAGGTGGCTTGAACCCCCAGCGCCCGTTGCAGCGCCTCGAACGGCGAGCCTGACGAGGCCATGCGCTTAAGACGCACCTCGCCGGTGACGCCGGACAGGGCTTTGGCCCTTTCCACCGCCTGGTAGAAGCCGCCCACCTCGTCCACCAGCCCCAGTTCGCGGGCCTGGGCGCCGGTCCAGACCCGGCCCTTGGCGATCTCCTCCACCCGCTGCAGGGGCAGCTTGCGGCCGGCGGACACTCGGGCGAGGAAGTTGCCGTAGATGCGGTCCATCCAGCCTGCGAATGCGGCACGTTCGGCGGCGGTGAACTCCCGGCCCGAACCGAAGGCGCCGGCATAGGGAGAGCCCACGTTGGTCTCGCGGATGTCGACCCCGAACCGCGCCAGAGCGTCGCCGATGGCGAATTTGCCGCCGAACACGCCGATGGAGCCGGTCAGCGTCGAGGGCTGGGCGATGATCGCCGAAGCTTCCGAGGCGATCCAGTAGCCGCCAGAGGCGCCGTAGGTACCCATGCTCACGACCACCGGTTTCTTCGCCGCCTTGGCTGCGCGCACGCCGGCCAGGATCTGTTCAGAGGCGGTGTCCGACCCACCGGGGGAATTGACCCGGAACACGATGGCCTTGACGTCGTTGTCCTCCGCCGCGTCGTAGAGCGCCTTGGAAACGTCGTCGGAAAAGACGGTGGAGCCCCCGCTGAACGGGTTCGCCGCGCCATCGTGGCCGGTGACGATGGGGCCTTCCGCTTCCACCACAGCCACCACCGGCAGGCCCGATTCGCGGCCATGGGGATGGGGCGCATGGTCATAATCCTCGAGGCTCATGAATTCGGCGTCCTTGCCGGCCGCGGCCTTGGCCGCGTCCTCGGCCTGGCGCACCTGGCCTACCTTGTCGATCAGCCCGGCCTTCAGGGCTTCGTCGGCCAGGTATGGGCCGGCCTCCAGGATGCCGCGCAGCGCAGCCGGATCCTTGCGCCGGTCTGCCGCGGCGGCGGCGACCGCGTTCAGATAGACCGAGCCCATCCAGGACAGGTTCGATTCGCGATGGGCCGGCGTGTAGTCGGAATAAAGGTAGGGATTGACCGCGTTCTTGTACTCATAGCGCTGCTCGTAGTCGGCCTTGACGCCGTATTTGTCGAAAGCGCGCTTGAGGAAGATGTCCTCGCTGGCGAGGCCGGTGGCTTGGAACGAGGCGCCGGGCTGCATCCAGAGCTCGTCGGCGGATGCGCCCAGCATGTAGGTCGCCACCACCACGCCGGAGGGATAGAGTCCCTGGCTGTGGGCGATCACCCTCTTGCCGGCCGCGCGAACCCGCTTGAGGGCCTGGCGCATCTCCTCGGCGGCGCCGGGCTCCATGCCGCCTTCGGGTAGGCGCACGAACACGGCCTTAACGCGGGGGTCGGTCTCGGCCCTGTGCAGGGCGTCGACTACGGTCATAACCGACAGCGAGCGCCGGCCAAGGCTTGCGAGGGGGTTGGTGGGGTCCTGGTCGGTGATCGGTTGGCGCAGGTCCAAGGCGAGGACCGCATGGGCCGGCGTCGCCTGGGGCTTGGCCGCCCCGGCCGCGGCGGTGATCAGGATGAAGGGCACCCCGATCAGAAAGATCATCAGGCCTGCGAACACGCCAGCCATGGTGATGATGAACTGCTTCATTTCCGGGGTCCCGCCGCGATAGGGTGCGCGGGCACGCTATAGCGGTGCGGGCGCCGTTCAAAGGGCGCGCGGCCAACCACACGGAATTTGGAGTCAAAATGCAGCTATCCCTTGCCGGACGCACGGCCCTGATCACCGGCGGCTCCAAGGGCCTGGGCCTGGCCACTGCCGAAGCCTTTGCCGAAGCCGGCGCCGCGGTGGCCCTTGTCAGCCGTGATTCGGCGACGCTGACCGCCGCGGAGCAGGCGGTGCGGGCCAAGGCGCCCAATGCCAAGGTGGTCGCGGTTAGCGCCGATGTGGCCACCGCCGCGGGCTGCCAGGCGGCCCATGACGGCGCCGTCGGAGCGCTGGGCCCCATCGACATCCTGGTCAATAACGCCGGCCAGGCGGCGGGGGGCGGCTTCCTCACCAGCTCCGACGCGGTCTGGCAGGCGGACTTCGACCTGAAGGTGTTCGCCCATGTGCGGCTGGCGCGGTTGGTGATCCCGGCGATGCGGGCCAAGGGCTGGGGCAGGATCATCAATGTGCTGGCCAGCGGCGCCAAGGCGCCCGCGGCGGGAAGCCTGCCCACCACCGCCTCGCGCGCGGCGGGCATGTCGATCACCAAGGCCCTGGCCGGCGAGTTCGCCGCAGACGGTATCCTGGTCAACGCCCTGATGGTGGGGATCATCGAGAGCGACCAGTGGGTGCGGCGCTTCCCCGACGATGGGCTGCGGGCCACCTGGATGGCCGAGCAGGGCCGACGGATTCCGGTGGGCCGGGTCGGCAGGGCCGAGGAGTTCGCCGCCGCCGCCCTGTTCCTGGCCTCCGAGGCGGGCAGCTACATCTCCGGCGTAGCCATAAATGTGGACGGGGGCGCATCGCCGGTGCTCTAGGCTGACGGTCCAGGTGCGGCTAGGATCGCCGCCATGTCCGCCGCCTGCGCCCATGAGGCGTCCGCAAAACCCAGCAAGGCCGCCGTCCGCGCCGCCATCGGCGCCGGCCGGGCGCGGTGCGTCGCTGCCGGCCAGCGCTGGACCGCCCAGCGCGAGCGGGCTTATGAGCTGCTGCTGGAAGCGGGAGGCCCGATCAAGGCCTATGACCTGCTGGCCCAGTTCAAGACTGGCGTCCAGACCGCGCCGCCGACGGTCTATCGGGCGCTGGACACCTTGGTGGCACTGGGCCTCGCCCACCGGATCGCCAGCCTGAACGCCTACACCGCCTGCCACCTGGACGCGGCCGGCCATTCACCGTCGTTCCTGATCTGCGACTGTTGCGGCGCCGCTGAGGAATTCGCCGCCCCCACTCAGGCGGTTGAGCATGCGATTCTGGCCCGCGGCGACTTCACCCCCGCCCACATCGCGGTGGAGGCGCACGGCCGCTGCAAGGCCTGCCGCGCTTAAATGGGAAGCCCGAACCCGCGCAGCCGTTCGGCTACCTGGGCGACGTTGAGCTCTTTCAGGTCCTTCACCCGCAATGTCTCCACCCTCTGATCTTCACGGGCGGCGCGAGGGGCGCTGAGGGCCGGGTCGCTCTCTGCGGAGAACAGGATCAGCGACGGCACGCCAGCGGCGGCGGCGATCTGCATCGGTCCGGTGTCATTGCCCACTGCGATCCGCGCACCGCGGGCCAGGCTCGCCACATCAGCGTAACTGGTGCGGCCGACCAGGTTAACGGCGCCCGGCTCGGTCAGCCGTATCATGCCGGCCAGCGCGGTCTCATCGGAGCCGTGACCCAGGATCACCGGCGTGATCCCGGCGATGGCCAGCGCCTTGGCCAGGCTAGCGTAGCATGAGGCGGGCCAACGCTTGGCCGGCCGGTGCGCCGCCCCGCCAGGCGCCAGCAGGGCGTAATTCCGTGGCAGGCCGAAGGGCGACACATCGCTATTCAGCCACGCCAGGCTGGGGCGCGGCACCTCGTTGATTCCCATCAGCGCCAGCTGTTCGGCCAGCACGTCCTGTATGTGCCGGTTCTGGCGCATGGTCTGCGGGTGGCGGAAGCTAGCCCCCCAGGCGGCGCCGCACCACTGGGGCGGATCGGGGCGCAAAAGCTGGAAATAGCGGTTGGTGCGGTCGTTGGACTGCAGGTCGTAGACCAGCTCGAACCGCGCCCGGTCCATGCGCCGCACCAGCCTCGTCACCGCCGCAACATCGGTCCAGCGGGGCCGCCCGTCGGTCCAGATGTCGTTGAAAAAGCCCATCGACCGTGCCAGATCCTCGAAGGGCGGCGTGGTCAGCAAGGTGAGATCGGCATCCCAATGGGTCTTGGCGATGGCCTCGATGGCGCCCGACGCCTGCACGAAATCGCCAAGCGCGGACAGCTTGATGATCAGGATGCGCGAATAACTCACCGCCTGGGCCGGCTGCTGTGTCATGGTCTCGGCGCCTCGGAACTCGCCGCTCGGAACATGGTGTCGCCGCGGCCCCGGGGACAGGCCGCGAACATCTGACGTGCGCCGATGATAACCGATCAGGGTTTATCAAAGACCTACGGCGGCTCATTGATGACCGTGAGCAGTCGCCGAGGCGCGCCGCGGACGCGTTTGCTCTAAATTTGGCGCCGCGCGCGATGAAATCCCTATAATCAGCGCCAATGGATGGCCTTCTCCCTCAGCTCGCAATCGCAACGGCGATCGTCTGTACGACCATCGTGATCCATCTGCTGGGGCTCGACGGCCTGCAAATGCTCGTCCGCCTTCACCTGCGGAGGTTCGCCCGCTGGGTGGATATCAACCGAACGATCGTGCCATTGGGCATCGTGCTTGGCCTGTTCCTGCTGCACGGGATTGAGATCTGGCTTTACGCCCTCGTCTACCGGTTCGCGGGCGTGCTGGGGACCTTGGAGCAGGCGCTCTATTTCTCCACCAGCGCCTACTCGACGGCCGGCGAAACTGGGGCCTTGCTTCCAGTGTCCTGGCGGATCATTGGCGTGCTGGAGTCGGTCAATGGGATGTTGTTGATCGGCTGGTCCACCGCCTTCTTGTTCCAGAGCCTGAACCATCTCATGTGGGAAGAAGAGGATGGCCACCACAGCCTGCCGAAAGGCGCCATCGCCCGCGGTCGCCGCAAGCGCGCCTAGGGCGCCAGTTTGCACCGTGCGGGACACGATGGCGCCGATGCGCCCATGGCGTTAGAGCGTTGACGCATGCAGCCGATCATTTCCATCAAGGGTCTGTCCAAAACCTATGCCGGGGGATTCCGCGCGCTGAAAGCGATCGACCTGGACATCCGGCGTGGCGAGATCTTCGCCCTGCTCGGCCCCAACGGGGCGGGCAAAACCACCCTGATCAGCATCGTCTGCGGGATCGTCAACTCGACCGAGGGGGTGGTGACGGCGGACGGCCACGACATCCGCCGCGATTTCCGCGCCGCGCGCGCAGCCATCGGCCTGGTGCCGCAGGAACTGGCCACCGACGCCTTTGAAACCGTGTGGGCGACGGTGCGGTTCAGCCGCGGCCTGTTCGGTAAGCCGGCTGATCCGGCGCATCTGGAAAAGGTCCTGCGGTCCCTGTCGCTGTGGGACAGGAAGGACGACAAGATCATGACCCTGTCCGGGGGCATGAAGCGGCGGGTGATGATCGCCAAGGCCCTGTCGCATGAACCCACGATCCTGTTCCTGGACGAGCCAACCGCCGGGGTGGACGTGGAGCTGCGCCGGGAGATGTGGGCGGTGGTGCGCTCCCTGCGCGATACCGGCGTCACCATCATCCTCACCACCCACTACATCGAGGAAGCCGAGGAGATGGCCGATCGGATAGGGGTCATTCGCGGCGGCGAGCTGATCGTGGTGGAGGAAAAGGCCGCCCTGATGCGCAAGCTGGGGCGTCGGCAGTTGACGGTGCATCTGGCCCAGCCGTTGGCGTTGATCCCGGCCGGGCTGGCCGGCTATGAACTGACCCTCGCAGACGGGGGCCACGACCTCGTCTACGCTTTCGACGCCCAGGCGAACGACACCGGCATCGCCGAGCTCCTGCGGCGGCTAGGCGAACTGGGCGTCGGCTATCGCGACCTGCGCACCGACCAAAGTTCGCTGGAGGAGATCTTCGTCAGCCTGGTCCGGGGCGCCGCATGAACCGCTACGCCATTGCGGCCATCTATCGCTTCGAACTCGAGCGCACCTGGCGCACCATCGGCCAGTCGATCGCCTCGCCGGTGATCGCCACGGCGCTCTATTTCGTGGTGTTCGGATCGGCCATCGGCTCGCGGATGACCCAGATCGACGGGGTCAGCTACGGCGCTTTCATCGTGCCTGGGCTGATGATGCTGTCGATCCTCACTGAGAGCGTCTCCAACGCCTCGTTCGGCATCTATATGCCCAGGTACGCCGGCACCATCTACGAGCTGTTGTCCGCGCCAGTCTCGGCCGCCGAGATCGTCATCGGCTATGTGGGTGCAGCGGCCACCAAGTCGCTAATCCTGGGGCTGATCATCCTGGCCACGGCGCGGGTGTTCATTCCCTTCGGCATCCTGCACCCGGTTTGGATGCTGGGATTCCTGGTGCTGACCTGCATCGCGTTCTGCCTGTTCGGGTTCGTGATCGGGGTGTGGGCGGAATCCTTCGAGCGGCTGAACGTGATCCCGATGCTGGTGCTGACGCCGCTAACCTTCCTGGGCGGCAGCTTCTATTCGGTCAGCATGCTGCCGCCGTTCTGGCGCACGGTGACCCTGTTCAATCCGGTGGTCTATCTGGTGAGTGGCTTTCGCTGGAGCTTCTACGGGATCAGTGACGTGAACGTGGGGGTCAGCCTGGCGGGCGCTGTCGTCTTCAGCCTGGCGTGTCTGGGGGCGATCGTTTGGATCCTGAAGACGGGGTATCGCCTGAAGGCTTGAGGGTGTGAAGGAGGACAGTGCGGAGTTTGGTGACTTCGCAACTGGCAGAGAAATCCCGGCGCCCCTTGCAACGTCAAATCGGCCTCCTATCTGCTAGTCGCGGGCCGGGCCCCTCTGGCGACCCTTTTGGTCGTGATGTCGGACCGCATCGAGTGCGCTCGATGTACAGGGTCCGACGCTTTCGTTCCCAATCGAGCTGCACTCCCTGACTGGAGGCGGCGTTTGGAATTTCTGACTGTCGAGTGGTTGAGCAAGCCCATTTGGATGTGGCTTGGATTTCTGGCGATCGTAGGCGTACTTTTGGCGCTCGACCTGGGCGTGCTGCATCGCAAGCAGAAAGAGATCGGCGTGGGGGAGAGCCTCGCGCTCTCCGCAGCCTATCTAACGCTCGGCGTCGCGTTTTCCGGATTGGTCTGGTGGCAATTGGGCGAGACAGCCAGCCTCCAGTATCTCACTGGCTTCATCGTCGAGAAGAGTCTGGCGCTCGACAACGTCTTCGTCATCGCCCTGATCTTCAGCTTCTTTGCCGTGCCCCGCATGTATCAGCACCGGGTGCTGTTCTGGGGTATCCTCGGGGTGATCGCGCTGCGCGCGATCATGATCGGCGTCGGCGCCACACTTGTCGCCGAGTACGCCTGGGTCCTTTACGTGTTCGCCGCCTTCCTGATCGTGACCGGGATAAAGATGCTGGCGCTCGGCGACAAGGAGACCGACCTCTCTCAGAGCCGTGTTCTGAAGCTCATCCGGCGCCGGTTTCGTGTTGCTGACGAACTGCATGGCGAACGCTTCTTTGTTCAACTGCCAGACAGCAAGACGGGGCGGCTCGCGCGCCACATGACGCCGCTCTTCCTCGCGCTGGTCCTGATCGAGATCGCCGACGTGATCTTCGCCGTGGACTCCGTGCCCGCGATTTTCGCGATCACGACCGATCCCTACATTGTCTACACGTCCAACATCTTCGCGATCCTGGGCTTGCGGGCTCTCTACTTCGCACTGGCGGCCGTGCTGCACCGCTTCGCATATCTGAAGCAGGCGCTTGCGGTGCTGTTGATCTTCATCGGCTCGAAGATCTTCGTGGCGGACCTGCTGGGCCTCGAGAAGTTCCCCGCCGCTTGGTCACTTGGCGCTACCTTCGCGATCCTGTCGGCAGGGATTGTCTACTCACTGTGGCGCACCCGCCGTCCCGACCTCACGTTGAAAGGAGAAACCTAGTGCCTTTGTTACTTTGTCCCAACGACAACGGTTCGATGCAGAGCGTGACCCGGTCAGGTGTCGAGTTCGACATCTGCCCAACCTGCCGCGGTGTCTGGCTCGACCGCGGCGAACTCGAAAAACTGATGGAGGCCGCGGTCGAACCGCTTCCTGATGACCGGCCCCACACACAACCGCGGCAGCCGGGGGATGGATTCGCCCGCCGACCGTCGTCGGCCCACCATGATGGGCGGCGTGACTGGGACGACGATGACGTCCATCACCGCAACAAGCGGCGCTGGAACATCTTCGATGTCTTCGACTGAAGGCAGCCAAACGACAATCTGCATCGCTCACTCATAAAGCAAAGAAAAGAAAGGATAAATATGCCATATCGGCGTTCGCTTCGGCGCTTCTCGAAACAATCCTGGGAGGATTTCAACGAGGAGGTGTGTCGGGCCCATAATGAGCATCTGATGGAAGGCATCGTGGCGGGATGCGCCCTCGTCGCCTATGCCGATGGCTGGGTGACGGAGGATGAGCACAGGCGCATGCTGGCGTTGCTACGCGGCTTCGAACCCATCTCCGTATTCGGCCTGGATGACGTGACCCTCACGTTCGAGGCTCTAACCGAGCAGTTCGTTGCCGACCAGACCCGCGGCGAAGCGGCCGCCCTTGCGGCTGTTGCCAGGCTGAAAGGCACCAAGCGCTATCCGGCGTTGCTGGTCGAGGCCTGCTGCGCGATTGCGGACGCCGATGGCGGCTTCGACGCAGAAGAGCGGGCGGTGGCGATCCGGATCTGCAATGTCCTTGGGCTTGACCCGGTCGACTTCGAATTGATGGCGGCGCCTTGAGGATTGTCGGCCGTGGAAACGGCCCGGCTGTTCCCGTGAAACCCGGACATATACGCTCTTATCCCATCCGCCGACGACTGGCGCTCGGACCACGTGCGTGTCCCGATATCGGATGTGAGCGTGGGGATCAGACTGGCGTGCCTGGGGCGTTCGTGTGGCGGGGTATTGGCTGAAGGCGTGAGGGGGGATTGGCGCCATCGCAATTGCGCGATTTCGCTGAAGCCGACGTTAGAGTGCGTCCCTGTTCAGGAAGCAGGCCGTCGCGAACGGCGGCGGTGGCGGCAGCGTCAGCTGCGGGGGGGCGTTGCAGGCGCCCGCGCCTTCGGACATCCATAGGCCTGACGGTCCACATATTTCGCCCCATTGAAGGCGTAGAGCGAAAAGGGACCCATGCCGGGGCCGCCGATCAGCACGTCCGGCCAGCCGTTGTGGCGGCTCTCGCAGGCGTCCGCCACGCCAACCTGCTGGATCATGGTGACCCAGCCTGTCGCGGTCTTGCCCATCAGCCAGACCGCTTCGCCGGTATTGCCGTAACAGCCCGTGCCTGTGTTCCTGATCCAAAACTCCGGGCGTCCGTCCTTGTTGAGGTCTGCGGCTTCCTGAAATACACTGGCGGATGGGCTATAGTTTTCCGGCGCCCAGACATTGCAATCCGGCGCCGCCCACTTGCCGCCGACCTGCTTGAAGCCGGCGGCCTTGAAGGCCGCGATCTTTTCGGCGGGGGTCACCGTGAAGGGCGCGCCGGCGAAGGCGCCGGACGCCTGGGCCGGGGCGGGCGCGGCGTTGGCGGGCGCCTGCGCGAGTTGGGTCTCAACGAAGCGGTCACGGCTCCAGGTGAGCGACTTCTGGCAGGTTCCGCCGCCCGCGCACTTGGCGCCCTGCTGGGTGACGGTGAGGGTGGCGGGGCTGCCCCTGGCGACCTGATAGGTCAGAGCGGCGGCCAGAAAGGCGCTGCGCGCGCCGCCGCGGCCATCGTCAAGCAGCACCTCGACGATGGAGCCGTTTGCGGAACTGAACAGCGAGGGCTTACCGAGGCACTGGAACGCGGCCGCGTCGATGAGCCAATCCGCCCGGCCGTCGCCGTTGAAGTCCGCGTCGTTGACGGCGAACGGGCGCTCTCCCGGACCGACGCGGCCGCCGTTCTGAACACAAGTCCGCGCCATCATCTGGCCGCGTAGGACGATCGCGCCCGGCATTGACTTGGCCAGGGTTGGCGCCCAGGCCAGCAAGGCCAGCGCCAGGATCATCGCGCGTCGCAACATTCGTTCCATCCGAGATTTGACGCCAAGGTCCGGGGGGCGGGCCCGGGAAAATTAGCCCCGCGCGCGCCGAAGACGTCAAGGTGAATCAGGCGATTAGGGCTTCATCCCCGCGCAACCCGGAACGGCACCACGGCGCGTTCGTTCGCCGGCACTTCCAGGCGTTTGTCCACCGGGGGGAAGGCGCGCTGGGCGCAGTCTTCGCGTTCGCAGATGCGGCATGAGACGCCGATGGGTTCGGGCCGAGCGGTGAGGTCGACGCCCTGGGAATAGACGAAGTCGTCGGCGTATTGCAGCTCGCAGCCGAAACCCAGGACGTAACGGCGGTCCTTGGCCAGGTAGGAGCCGGAGGGCTTCCAGACGGTCTTGGCCATACAAAGGTAGCGCAGGCCATCGGGCATCTCGGCCACCTGGACATGGAAGCCGGCTGGCGCGCCCACCGCCTCGTGCACGTTCCACAGGGGGCAGGTGCCGCCGAAGCGGGCGAAGCGGAAACGGGTGGCGGAATGGCGCTTGGTGATGGAGCCGGCGGCGTCGACGCGGACAAAATACATCGGAACGCCCCGCTCTCCCGGCCGCTGTAGGGTCGACAGGCGGTGGCAAGTCTGTTCCAGGCTGGTGTGGAAGCGTAAGGACAGCTGCTCCACATCGTGGCGCAGTTCGCGGGCGGCCAGCATGAACGGCCGGTAGGGCATGGTGAGCGCGCCAGCGGCGTAGTTGCCCAGGCCTACGCGGCAGACGTCGACCGCCTCCGGGCTGAGCAGGCCCGCTTGGGCGAGCTCTGTTTCGATCAGGCCGGCAAGCTCGGTGGCGACCAGATGATAGGCCATTTGGAAAGTGCGGGTCTCGGCCGACTGTGCGGGGTTTAGCGACAGGGTGCGTGCGTCTGAGTCATAGCGGCGCATCAGGTCGCCGCGCGCGTCCAGCCGCAAGTTCACCCGATGGTGATCGGCCAGGCGGGTCGTGATGGCCGCCTCCGCCGAGACGGCGTCGGTGAGGCCCATGTCGGCGGCCAGGGCCTCGGCGGCCCGGTCCAGGTTGTCGATGTAGTTGTTCTTGTCGTTGAAGAAGTCGCGGACCTCCTCATAGGGGAGCAGCGAACTGGCGGCGGCGGCCTCGTCCAGACCCACCGCCTCATCGGCCAGCTTCATCCGTTCATCCAGGCGCAAGAAGGCCCGGTGCAGGTCCAGGTAGCGCCGCGCAAAGGCGGGTGACTGGGTGGCCACCTGGCGGATTTCCGAAAGGGTGACAGGGGCTTCGGTCCGCGCCGCCTCGGCCAGAGCCTCGCGCAGGTCGGCCACTAGCCGCTGTCCGTCATCGGCGTCCAGCGCCGCTGCGGCGACCCCGAATACGTCGCTGACCGCGGCCAGGATGCGCGAGGTGACCGGCCGATGATTGGCCTCGATCTGCGACAGATAGCTGATCGAGACGCCCAGCGCCTGGGCGCTGATTGAGAGGGTCCAGCCGCGGGCTTCGCGCAGGGCGCGCATCCTGGGACCGATAAACAGCTTTTCTCGATTTCGCAATTTTACATCCGACCGCAGCGATGGAGTGAAGTTTTCGCACGATCCCGTTTGCGTTTCTTCAGTTTTCTCGGCTTAAGCGGTCAATTGGCAACTGATCCGCGCCGCCTTTCCGGGGCGGTCGCTTTCACAAATTCACTAGAGGCCGATGAAAGAGATCCTTTTAGAGCTGGAACGTCGGCGCGCCGAGGCGCGGGCCGGGGGCGGCGAGCGCCGAGTCGCGAGCCAACACGCCAAGGGCAAGCTGACCGCGCGTGAGCGGATCGAGCTGTTGGTGGACGAGGGCTCCTTCGAGGAGTTCGACATGTTCGTCGAACACCGGATCACCGACTTCGGCATGGCCGATCAGCGGGTGGCCGGCGACGGGGTGGTCACCGGCTGGGGCGAGATCAACGGCCGGCTGGTGTTCGTGTTCTCCAAGGACTTCACGGTGTTCGGCGGCTCGCTCTCCAGCGCCCACGCCCAGAAGATCGTCAAACTGCAGCGCCAGGCGATCAAGGCGGGCGCACCGGTGATCGGCCTGTTCGACGCCGGCGGCGCACGTATTCAGGAAGGGGTCGACAGCCTGGCGGGCTACGCCGACATATTCCTGGAGAACACCCTGGCCTCGGGGGTGATCCCGCAGATCGCGGTGATCATGGGCCCCTGCGCCGGCGGCGACGTCTATTCGCCGGCGATTATGGACTTCATCTTCATGGTGAAGGATACGAGCTACATGTATGTGACCGGCCCCGATGTGGTGAAGACTGTCACCCACGAGGACGTCAGCCACGAGGACCTGGGCGGCTATCGGGTCCATGCCATTAAGTCGGGGGTTTCCGACGGCGCCTTCGACAATGACCTGGAGGCCCTGACCCAAATCCGCCGAATGGTGGACTTCCTGCCGCTGTCCAACCGGGAAAAGCCGCCGCGGCGGGAAAGCTTCGATGATCCGGAACGGGAGGAAGCCAGCCTCGACACCCTGGTGCCGGCCAACCCCAACAAGCCCTACGACATCAAGGAACTGATCCTGAAGGTCGTGGACGAGGCAGACTTCTTCGAGGTGAGCGAGGGTTTCGCGCGCAACATCGTGGTGGGTTTCGCGCGCATGGACGGGGCCCCGGTGGGCATCGTCGCCAACCAGCCGCAAGTGCTGGCCGGCGTGCTGGACATCGACGCTTCGCGCAAGGCCGCCCGCTTCGTGCGCTTCTGCGACGCCTTCGACATACCGCTGGTGACCTTCGTCGACGTTCCGGGCTTCATGCCGGGCACCAAGCAGGAACAGGGCGCGCTGATCCGCCATGGGGCGAAGCTGTTGTTCGCCTACGCCGAGGCGACGGTTCCGAAGGTGACTCTGATCACCCGCAAAGCCTATGGCGGCGCCTATGACGTGATGAGTTCCAAGCACATCCGCGGCGATGTCAACTACGCCTGGCCCACCGCCGAGATCGCAGTGATGGGCGCCAAGGGGGCGGTGGAGATCATCTTCCGCGCTGAGACCGGGGATCCGGACGCCATCGCCGCGCGCACCGCGGAGTACCAGTCAAGGTTCGCCAACCCCTTCGTGGCGGCCAGCCGCGGTTACATCGACGATGTGATCAAGCCGCGCGAAACCCGCAAGCGGATCGTCAAGGCGCTAAAACGCCTGGAGCACAAGGTGCTGACGAACCCCGCCAAGAAGCACGACAACATTCCGCTTTAGACGGTTGCCATGTTCAAAAAGATCCTGATCGCCAACCGCGGCGAGATCGCCGTCCGCATCATCAAGACCTGCCGCAGGCTGGGGATCGCCACTGTGGTGGTCTATTCCGAGGCCGATGCGGACTCCATGGCCGTGGAGATGGCCGACGAGACCGTTTTCATTGGCCCGGCGCCGGCGTCGGAGAGCTACCTGGTCGCTGACAAGATCGTGGCCGCATGTCGTGAGACCGGCGCCGAGGCGGTGCACCCTGGCTTCGGCTTCCTGTCGGAGAACGCCGGGTTCGCCCGGCGGCTGGCTGACGAAGGCATCGTCTTCATCGGCCCCAATCCCCACGCCATCGAGGCGATGGGCGACAAGATCGAATCCAAGAAGGCGGCCGGCAAGGCCAATGTCTCCGTGGTGCCCGGCCACGTGGGCGAGATCGACGACGTGCCGCACGCCATCAAGATCTCCGAGGAGATCGGCTACCCAGTGATGCTGAAGGCCTCGGCCGGTGGCGGCGGCAAGGGCATCCGCATCGCCTGGAACCGCCAGGACGTGGAGGAAGGCTTCCCGGCGGTGCGCGCCGAGGCCAAGTCCAGCTTCGGCGACGATCGGATCTTCATCGAGAAGTTCATTGTCAATCCGCGCCATATCGAAATCCAGGTGCTGGGGGACAAGCACGGTAATGTGCTGCACCTGTTCGAGCGGGAATGCTCGATCCAGCGCCGCAACCAGAAGGTCATCGAAGAAGCGCCATCACCGCTGCTGGACCACGACACCCGCATGGCCATGGGCGCCCAGGCGGTCGCTCTGGCCAAGGCGGTGGGCTACGATTCCGCCGGCACCGTCGAGTTCGTGGCCGGCCAGGACAAGAGCTTCTTCTTCCTGGAGATGAACACCCGCCTGCAGGTGGAGCATCCGGTCACGGAACTGATCACCGGGGTGGACCTGGTGGAGCAGATGATCCGCTCCGCCGCTGGTCTGCCGCTGGCGTTCAAGCAGGAAGACCTGAAGATCAACGGCTGGGCGATGGAAAGCCGCATCTATGCGGAAGATCCCTACCGCGGCTTCCTGCCCTCTATCGGCCGGCTGGTGCGCTATTCCCCGCCAGCCGAGGATGACCAGGGCCCGATCAAGGTGCGCAACGACGCCGGCGTCCGCGAGGGCGACGAGATCTCGATGTTCTATGACCCGATGATCTCCAAGCTCTCCACCTGGGGGCCGGATCGGCTGCAGGCTATCGACGCCATGGGCCGGGCGCTAGAGGATTTCCACATCGAAGGGCTGGGTCAGAACATTCCCTTCCTGGCTGCGGTGATGGACCAGGCGCGGTTCCGGTCCGGTGAACTGTCCACCAACTACATCAAGGATGAATTCCCCGACGGCTTCCACGGCACGGTTCCCACCGAATTCCAGCGCGACCTGATGGCGGCGGTAGGCTGCGCTATGCACCGCATCCTCACCGCCCGCTCCGCGCCGCAACTGCTGCGCCAGGACTGGGTGGTGATCGAGAACGGCGAGCGGCGGATGGTGCGCCTGACCAACGGCGGGCGCGACTTCAGCGTCGAGTTCCAGCAGGAGGGCCGCAAGCTCAGCCTGACCGGCGTGCGCTGGAAGCCCGGCGAAGCCAATTTCCGCGGTTCTTTGCACGGTCATGACTTCACCGCCCAGGTGAAACCGGCGGCTGAGGGTTTCATCGTTCGTCATCGGGCGGCCCAGGCCCATGTGCTGGTGCTGAGCCCGCGCCAGGCCGAGCTGCACGAAAAGCTGCCGCCCAAACAGGCGGCGGACACCTCGAAGATGATCCTGTCGCCGATGCCGGGCCTATTGGTCAGCCTGGACGTGGAGGTGGGTCAAGCGGTGACCTCCGGCCAGCAGGTGGCGATCGTCGAGGCCATGAAGATGCAGAACATCATCCGCGCCGAACGGGACGGGGTGGTGAAGCTGGTGGGACCCAAGGCCGGTGACTCGGTGGCCGCCGACGAGGTGCTGGTGGAGTTCGCATGATGCAGGCCGCGCGCTCGGTCGGCGGCTTCGCCTCGATCAGCGATTTGACCCGCAGGCTGGGTCTGACCCCGCGGGCGATCCGCTATTATGAGGAGCGTGGCCTGATCCAGGCGGTGCGCGATCGGCAAAATGCGCGCCGCTTCGACCAGCGCGCCCAGCGCCGGCTGTCGCAAATCACTCAATTGCGCAGCGCCGGCCTCTCCCTGCCGGACATCGAGGACATCCTCAACAGCGCCGAGACCGCCGACGCCCGCGACGTCACCTGCCTGGCGCTGCAGCGTCTGACCCGGCGGCTGGAGGATCTGGATACGGAGCGCCGGGCGGTGCAAGCGACCATCGATGCGGTCAAGAGCGGGGCGGTGACGGCGTAGGGGGGCATCGTAAGGCAAGGCGGTTGCCAGATGTCGCTTTTGAAGCGCTGACCGGTTTTGCGCCATCTCAGAAGTTCAGGACGACTAACGGCCGACCCCCTCTCCATGGTGAGTTGGCCATCCGTTGCCAAAAATATCCCACCCCCTAGATTGGGACACATGGCCAATTTCAGCTTCACGCGTGCGATTGGAAAGCCCCTTGGGCGCTGGATTGAATTGCGCCCGGTGTTTTTTGGATTCTCAGCAGCATGCGTTCTCGCACTGCTGTTTTCTGCCGACATGTTTGCACTCAAGTTTGAGAGGCGTATCGGCACCGTCGAACGCACAACCGTCCACATGGGCGATACTGGCGTCAGCTACACGGTCACCGTGCTCCTGGACGGCAAACGGGTTTCGGCTGAGCTCTTGGCGCCAACAACTTGCAAAGCAGGCGACAAAATCGAAGTCGTCAAACAGACGAACCTCTTTGGGGTCCGTTATACAACTTCGACTGCGGATTGCCGTCTCTGAGTTGCTTCCGATGTCCCATTTTCGGGCCTGCGCCGAAATGGGAACCTGGGGCATATGCCGCCTCACCCTCCCGCCGCATCCACGACGATGGTCACCGTCTTGCCGCGAGACAGGGGCTCCCAGCCCGCGGCGATGGCGGAGGTGATGGCTTTGGCCACGAGGTCCGGCGCGATGTGTGAGGCCTGGAGTAGCGGTGCGCCGAACCTGCGCTGCGGGCCGGGCGGAAACTCCAGGACGGCCTCACGCTGACCCTCCTGATGACGCACGGCGATCGCCATGCCGCGCCACTCAGCCGCGTCACTAGACCACTGCGGCTGGCGTTGCAGCCGCCAGACATAGGGCTCCCCGCCGACTTCAATAGCCAACTCGGGGCCTTGCCTGGTGCGCGCCATATGAATGCGTTAGCCCGGCTGAAGCGTCCAGGCCACCCCTCGTCGGCTTCGGGGCTTGCGCTCGAGACCGGTTCAACGTTAGCGCAGCCGCCATGACTGAAAGCACGATCGATGACTGGGCTCGGGGCGACCTGCTGGGCCTGGACCTTCCTGCTCACCCCGAGGCGCTCCGGTCGGGCGGGGCCGAGTTCCTGACCCGCGCCTTCGGCGCCAGCGGCGCGCTCGCCCACGACAACAGAGTCAGCGAGATCACCCGCCTCGACGAATGGATGGTTGGCGGGACCGGTACGAAGGCGATGCTCTCGGTCGCCTATGAGCGGGACGATCCTGGCCTCTCGCGCGATCTGTTCGTGAAATTCTCGCGCAGCCTAACCGACAAGACCCGCGACCGCGTGCGGTTCGACATGGAGGCTGAGGTGCGGCTGGCCAACCTGTCGCGCGATCCGACCTTCCCGGTCGCCGCGCCGAAATGCGTCTACGCTGATTTCAATCATGCCTCGGGTAGCGGCATCATCGTCAGCGCGCGGATTCCTTACGGTGAAGGGCGTGTCGAGCCGCATCATCACAAGTGCATGGACCACATTCTGCCTGAGCCGCTGGAACATTACCGCGTGCTGATTTCCACCCTGGCGCTGCTTTCGGGGACCCATAAGTCAGGGCGGCTGGGCGATGTGGTGGAGCGCGACTTTCCGCTCGATATGGAAAAGCTGGCAGGCCGTCGCAATCGCTTCGATGAGGCGGGGCTCGCCATGCGGGTCCACCGCCTCGCGGACTTCATCGAGAAGTATCCGCACCTTGTGCCGGAGCACCTGGCTGACACCGCATTCCTTGACGGTTTTCGAGCCGACGCGCCGATGCTGATTGCGCAGCAGGACGCGATCAGCCGATTCCGCTACGCCCAACCGGACATGATCGCGCTGTGCCACTGGAACGCCAACATCGACAATGGCTGGTTCTGGCGCGAGCCGGACGGGACGTTGAAATGCGGGCTGATCGACTGGGCCAATGTCGGGCAGATGCACGTGAGCCGTACGATCTGGGGCTCGCTGGGGTGTGCGGAGCCGGACATGCTGGACCGGCATCTGGACGAACTGGTGGAACTCTTCATCGCGGATTATGCCCGCGCCGGAGGGCCGGTCCTCAACAAGGCCGAACTTGAGCAGCATCTCGATCTCGACATGTTGGTGTCGGGGCTTTCCTCCCTGGTCGCGCCGCGCGCCATCCTGAGCGAGGTGCCTGATCCCTCTGTCGCCGTCGATCGCTTTGACCCCCTGTTCACCGTCAATGAGACGGCGCGCGTGCAATTGAAGGTCACGATCAACTTCCTCAACCTGTGGCGCCGCCACGACCTGGGTCGCCTGTTGCGGGAGGGGCCGTTTCAGTAGCACAGCTTGTCGGGAAGGGTTGTCGGCTGACCGCGCCCGATCTGGGGGGCTGGGGGGGCTGTTCAGGGTCCAAACCGGTTCCGATCAGCCGACACAGCTCTTTTGGTGAGCGCCTGTGGCGCGACAATGCCCGGAATGAGGCCCTTTGGGGGCAGCGTGGTTTCAAGAGCACACTCGCCAACTGATTGTCGCCCGAGGCGCCATCTTCGTTGCGAATTGAGGCGCTCGGGGGAATAGTAGGCCCAACGGCGGCCACAGTCTGGCCGTCAGGGCGTGGGGCCACGCGGCGCCTCCAGAATCTGCGAAGATTCTGCGCGAATGAGACAGAGGCGGCAGAGGCGGTCCTTCGGGGCCGCCTTTCTTGCTTCTCGGACCCCGGTGGTCCGCTGGGAAACCAACGGGAGACGGGGGGTTGCTTCGCGGCTTGACCGCCGCTTATGTTGCCGCGCTTTTTAGCCGGCGTGGCCTGGGGCGGGGATGGACGCGAGTATCTTCATCAGTTTCGCCTCTGAGGACCGCAAGGTCGCCAGCACGCTTTGCAAGGCGCTGGAGGCCCGCGGCTTCAAGTGCTGGATTTCCCTGCGCGACATCGCGCCCGGGGAGAACTTCCAGGTAGCCATCGTGCGCGCGATCCGCCGGGCCAAGATCCTGCTGCTGGTCTTCACCGCCAATTCCAACAATTCCGAGGAAATGACCAAGGAGCTGGCATTGGCCAGCCAGGAGCGGCTGATCGTCGTGCCGCTGCGGGTGGAAGACGTCACCCCCAACGAAGCCTTCGCCTATGAGTTCGCGACGCGCCAATGGGTGGACTTCTTCGCCGGTTGGGAAGCGGCTATGGACCAGTTGAGCGAGCGGCTTTCCCAGGCGCTGCCGGCGCCGGTGAATCCAAGTCCGGGAACGGTCACCAGCTCGCCTTTACCGCTTGTCGCGCCAACCGAGCCGAAGCAGCCCGACGCACCCGAGGAAAACCCACGCGTGCAGGAGGTGGCCGCGGCGCTCGCCGCGACGCCTGAAGCTACCGCTGTGGCGAAAGCGCCGCCGGCCGCATCGGTTGCGGATCCAGTCAAGGATCCCGTAGCGGCCAAGCCGAAATCCAAGGGCGGCATCGGCCTTTGGATCGCGGCGGCGGCGCTAGTGATGGTGGCGGCCATCGCCTGGTTCACCCTTTCCGGCGGACGCTCTGCGCATAAACCTGCGGTCGCCACCGCCAAATCCGGCGGCGCATCGGCGGTCGACATCGTGGTCTCCACACCCACGCCAGCGCCGGTAGACGCCAAGTCTCTACCCACGGAGCCGCTTGAGACGATGGACGCCGCGCCGGCCGGGGATCTCAACGCCACCCTGACGGCGGAGACGCCCGCGCCGGTCGCCAAGCCCGCAGCGCGCGCCAAGCCGAAGCCGGTGAAGAAGAAGCACGTCGAGGACGTGCCCTACTGAAGCCGTCTCATGCGGTTCGGCCGGGCCAGCACGCCGCCTGAGTTTCGCGGACATTGCCGCGGTCATATTCCTTCACCTCGTCGGTGAGCTGGTCGTAATCGACCAGGGACGGATGCAGGCGGCGAAGGTCGTCCTTCTTCGGCTCGGAAGTCCAGCGCCAGCCATCCATGCGCCGCTGGGCGTTCCAGCGTTCATGTTCCAGTTCTGACAGCCGCTCCAGTTCTTCGGCGTTGTTGTAGAGCGCGCCCTCGGTCAGTTTCGGTAGAGTTCGCAGACCGCGCCACAGGGCGGGGTCGATATTGGCGCTGGCGAGTTTGGCGGCGACGTGGGCGGCCACGTCGCGGTTGGCCTGACGGAAGGTTTCGTCAAGGCGGTCCCACGGATATCCGGAGCGGTTGACCGGGTCCTCGCGGGCCGCCTCGGGCAACCCCCTACGGTAGGCCTCGTTGAAAGTGCGGGCGGCGGCGTCCGGCGCGTCGTTGAGGAACTCGCTGGCATCCAGGATCGCATCCAGGTCGCCGAAGGGAATCAGGGCGTCCAGGCCCCTGCGTTCCCCGCCGGGCGCACCGACCGAGGCGCTATCGCGAAGGCGCACGAAGATCGACGGCTGGCCGATGTCCACAGCCCGGGTCAGGGCCTGCAGCATGCCGGCGGCCGCCAGCACCTGGGTGTCGTGGGTAAGACAGACATAGGCGGTAGTGATCGGACCCGCCGCCGCCACGGTTCGCGCGAGCGCCGACGGGTCCGGGGAAATCGCGCTGGAATCGATCCGTCCGTTGATAAACTCAAACTCCGCCGCCCGGTCAGCCTCCGGCGCCCGAACCCGAAACACGCCCTCCAGGGCAGTGGCGTTGGGGTCGATGACGGTGATCCGAGGTGTTTTCAGGTAGGTGGTGCGGCAATTGACGATCAGATCGCGGGCGATCGCCTGGCCTGTGCGTCCAAAGCCGACGATCAGGGCATGGATTCGATCATGCCCCAGCTCCTTGGCGATCAGGAACGGCGGGTGTTCGATAGTCAGCGCACGCGCCGAAACCGCCGCCTGAGACATCACTCGAGTGCGGGCCTGATTGAGGGTCGCCGCCGCGTCCTCCGCCAGCCGCACATCGTGCACGAGCACGGTGATCCACGCGTCTGGCGCGGCCTCGCGTGCGGCCCGCGCCAGGACCAGGGCTTTGGCGCATTCGGCCTCGGCGATCAGGATATGTTTGGCCTCCATCGCGTGTTCGCGCACCATCCGCGCATGATCCCCCGCCGGCCAGGCCAGCGCGATGTATCGGATCGTGGATGTGGACAGCGCCTCCGCGCCCAGCCAGAGCGCGCTTTTCTCATGGCTGCGGGCGGCCTCGAAGGCGGATCCGGCGATGGGGTCGCTGCCGATGATCACCACATCCTGGGGCAGGCCCCGCGCGACAATCAGCGCCAACTGCTGCTGTAATAGCGCGCCGAGCGCCAGGAAGGCGGCGCTGAACACCACCACCAGGCCGATCCAGCGCGCGACCTGGATACGCGGGTCCTTCAGCGGCGAGCCCCCGCCGTAGACGTCGTTGTAGGAAAACAGCGCCGCGGCGCGATAGAGCGCGTCCACGAAGTTCTGACCCTGGTCGATCCAAGCCAAGGTCCCCAGGGTGATCGTAATCACCGCCATCAGCGGGATGAACCACGCCGCGCGGACCCTGAATTCAAATCGCCGTCTGCTCATGCCCGCGCGCTCCCCCCAGCGGTCCGCGTCAGTCGGCGTAGCTGGGGTCGATGCGATCAAGCTTGCGAAGCAGCGCGGGCCAGACCAGTCCACGGCTGAAGCGATCGATGGAGTCGCCCTTCAGGGCATTGCCGGTCTTGGCCACCACTTCGGGATCGGCATGGTGCAAGGGGCGGCCGGTGGACATGGCGCGAATCTGCATCGTGCAGGACATTTCCAGGAAGTAGCAGCGGGTGAAGGCCTCGGCGACCGAGCGGCCGAGCGTCAGGGTGCCATGATTGCGCAGCAGCATCAGGTTGCGGGTCCCCAGGTCGGCCTGCAGCCGCTCGCGCTCGTCCAGGTCCAGCGCCGCGCCTTCGTATTCGTGGAAGGCGATGTCGGGGGCGATGGTCATGGCGGTCTGGTTCAGCGGCAGCAGCCCCTCCTCCAGCATGGAGACCGCCACCCCGTCGCGGCTGTGCAGATGGATCACGCAGCCGGCGTCCTCGCGGGCCATGTGCACCGCAGAGTGAATGGTGAAGCCGGCGGCGTTCACCTGGTGCGGCGTCGGCGCCAGGATATCGCCCTCGGAGTTGATTTTCACCAGCGACGAGGCGGTGACCTCCTCGAACAACATGCCGAAGGGGTTGATCAGGAACTGCTCGCCTTCACCCGGGACGCGCGCGGAAATGTGGGTGGCGACCAGGTCGTCCCAGCCGTAGAGCGCCACCAGCCGATAGCAGGCGGCGAGATCGCGGCGAATGCGCGCTTCGTCGGCGTCCATCGCCTCGATCGGGCGGCCGGAGATAGTCAATTCAGCGGTCATTGCGATTCTCTCTCAGCCCAGAAGGGCCACTTGAACGTCCCGATTGCCGGTGTAGGCGCCGCGGCCGTGGAAGACGTAGAAATTGTCCAGCAGCATCAGGTCGCCCGCCCGCCAGGGGAAGGCGACTTCTAGGGATTCCAGCAGCGGATAGAGGGCCATCAGGTCCTCATAGGCGATCTCGCCGCCGTCCGCATAGGTGGTGCGGTAGGGCCGCGGATTGTCCGCGCCGTAGTGCGAATCATAGAGGGCCGCACGCTCGGTCCCGACACTGGAGACGTTGGGCGACTGGCTGGGGATCTGGTTGAACCAGATTTCGCGCCCGGTTCTTGGATGGGTGACGAAGCCTGGCGCATCATAGATCACCGATAGGCTGCCGTTCGTCTCCCATTCGAAGGCCAGGCCCATGGCCTCGCAGCCGGCCTCGGCGACTTTCGGATCATTGGTGGAGAAGGCCTCGGTCCAGGGACGATGGAAAGTGTCCAGGTCCAGGTTCCCGCTCGACCAGTCAGGCCGCCGGAAGTTGCGCCGGTAGCGCACGCCGCGGCGGCGGATTTCGTCGCGGAATCTCTGATCCATCTCCGAGTCAAAGCGGCGCACGTCGGCGATCAGGGTTTCGCCGCCGGTCTCCGGTGCGGCGTTGCAGAAGAAGGCCAGTTTGCTCGGGTAGTGCGGCAGGTAGGCCATCTCCTGGTGGAACATTAGCTTGGCTGTCGCGGGCGCATGGGTCGCCTCATAGACCTTGCCCTTGACCTGATCGCGGGGGGTGGCGCCGCCCAGGTAGCCGTAGGCCATGGTGGGATAGTGGTCGATGGCGGCGGCGAAGCCGTCGGTGTCGCGCCAGGCGAACCCGCGCAGCACCACCGCGCCGACCTCGCACAGCATCTCATCGAGCGCCGCCTGGCGAGACTGAATCCAGGCGACAGACGCCTGCAGGTCATGGGCGAGGGCGGGGTCGACCGGGGAGACAAACACTGGCACACCGCGGCCACGATCATAGGGCGCCTGGCGGACTTCGTCGCCGACACGGAGCTGAGCGGCGGACGGGCGATGAATCGGCGCGTTCATGTTTCCACCCTTAGTGTTTCTTCGCGTTGCGTCAGTCTACGTCCTCGCCCGCCGCACGTCGAGAACCGCACGCCTGACTGCGAATTGAAGACCGTCGATTGACGGGACCCGGCCAGTATTATTGAAGAAGGCCACTTGTGCGGGGGTCGATGCGCCCGCCTGTCTTCGGGAGTTCAGATGTCCTATCTCGCCAAGCAGATCGCCGGCGTCCTGGCGTTGGATTCGGTTGAGCCAGCCGTCCACTTCAAGGACCGGGCCGTGACCTGGCGCGATGTTCGCCGCACCGCGGAGGGCCTGAGGAAAAAGCTGGATGACCTCGGCCTGCCCGCGGCCGCTGGCGTTGGAGTCATGTTGCGCAACCGGCCACAGAACTATTCGGCGATCCTGGGGGTGATCATCGGCGAACGCTGCGTGATCACGCTGAATCCGATCATGCCCGACAACAAGGTCGCCGCCGACATTCGCAAGCTCAAGCCCTCGGTGGTGGTGGCCTCGCCGGACGACTGGGCGCGCCAGGATATCGTTGCCGCCACCCGCGAGATCGGCGCGGTTGGGCTTGTGCTGGGAGACAACCTGGATTTCGAGATTAAGGTCCATCCCGAGTTGTCGAAACTCGGCCCCGGTCCGTTCGCCGACCTGCTGCCTGACATAGCGGTGCTGATGTTGACCTCGGGCACCACCGGCGAGCCGAAGCGCGCGCCGCTCACCTACCGGCAGCTGGAGCTCAATTTCAAACGCTCCGCCCGGGCCGATCCTACCCGCTCCGAGGACGATCCGCCGCAGATCCGTCCCGGCTCGGCGATCCTCTTCAGTCCTTTCGTCCATATCTCTGGCATGTACTTCGCCCTCACCGCGGCGGTGGACGGCCGGGCCATGCATCTGATGGAGCGGTTTTCGGTAGAAGAGTGGCGCAAGGTCGTCGCCGAGGTGAAGCCCAAGACGGCCGGGGGGCCGCCCACGGTGCTGAAAATGATCCTCGACGCCAACATCCCCAAGGCGGAGCTGGCCAGCATCGTCAACTTCACTTGCGGTACGGCGCCGATCTCGCCTGATGTGGTGGACCAGTTCGTAGAGCGCTACGGAACGCCGGTTCTATCCACCTATGGCGCGACCGAGTTCGCCGGCGCCATCTGTGGATGGTCGCTGACCACCTTCAATAAATACTGGAAGGAAAAGCGCGGCTCGGCCGGACGGATGCACCCGGGGCTGGAGGCGCGCACGGTCGACCGGGAAACCTTCGAGGTGCTGCCGGCCGGCGAGGTGGGAATCCTGGAGCTGCGCGGCGGTGTGATCGGCGACGGCGAGAACTGGGTGCGTGTCAGCGACCTGGCCAAGGTCGACGCTGAGCACTTCCTGTGGATCACCGGCCGGGCCGACAACGCCATCATCCGCGGAGGGTTCAAGGTGTTGCCCGACCATGTAGTCAGGGCGATCGAACAGCATCCGGCCATCAAGGAGGCCAGCGTCGTGGGCCTGCCGGATGAGCGGCTTGGGGCGGTTCCGGTGGCGGCCTATGTCGTCAAGCCGGGCGCCAAGGATCCGGGCGCCGAGGGGCTTTCGACCTTCCTGCGCGAACAACTCACCGCCTATCAGGTGCCGGTGCAGTTCCGCCGGGTCGACGACCTGCCGCGCACGCCATCCATGAAGGTGTCCATGCCGGCGGTGAAGGCGCTGTTCGAGGCGGAAGCGTCGGGGGGCTGAGGAGACCCTACCGCGCCTTGCGGCCGAAATTGTAGGCTATGGCCGCAACGGCGATCACCAGGATCGCGGCGAGCAGGCCGGACATGCTGTCACCCTGCCGGCCCAGGTAGAAGCCTAGCACCGCGGCGATCGCCAGCGCGCCCACGGCGGCGGGAGGCAGCTTGGGCAGCACGATGGTGGCGGTTTCAACCGAGCTCACGGCTGGGGGGAGCGCATCGGCCGGCGTCGCGGCTTCGGCGGGAGCCGGGGCGACAATCTCGCCGAACTTCTTGAAGAAGGCGCCCGCCATTTGCTTGGCGGTGGCGTCGATCAGTCCGCCGCCTAACTGAGCCAGCTTGCCGCCCACCTGAGCGTCAACATCATAGGAGAGCTTCGTGCCGCCGACCTCGTCGGTGAGGCGCACTGTGGCGCCGCCCTTGGCGAAACCCGCCGCGCCCCCGGACCCCTCGCCGGAGATTCGATAGCCGTTGGGCGGATCGCGGTCAGATAGCGTGACCTCGCCGGCGAACCGGGCGCTGATCGGCCCAACCTTGATGGCGGCTGCGGCCTTCATGTGTTCGTCGTCAATCTTTTCCAGTGACTGGCAGCCGGGGATGCAGGCTTTCAGCACCTCAGGGTCGTTGAGCGCGGCCCAGACCGCATCGCGCGGCGCGGCGATCAACTGCTCCCCGTTCATCTTCATGGATCGTCACCTTGTCGCGTGTCGTGGTTGCGCGCCGTTCGGGCGTGGCGCATTCCTAGCGTTACCCGCCGGTTAGGCAAGCGCTTCAACCGGCGCGCGCCCAGAGCAGGCGGTGCTGGGACTCCCGCTCGCCATGGCCCCTGGCAGGCAGGGTTAAGAGCGCGATGCGCTCGCCGTCGGGTACCACACGGCGGCGCAGCACCAGGCCGATGAACTTGGGGTCGGAGCAGATGTCGACGTTGTGGTTGACGATGTCGCCGTCCAACTCCCAACCGCCCGAGTAGGACAGAAACCGCGGCTCGGCGGCCGTCTCGCCGCGCGGCCAGTCAGGGTGCATCAGAAAGGCGCCCATCAAGCCGTTGGCGTCATAGAAAATCCGCCCGCTGGCCCGGTCAGAATACGGATGGCTCACGGCGCCATTGGCGCCGATCCTCTCCCAGACCACCAGGGTCCAGCATCCCGCTAACTGGCTCGCATCCATGCTCACGCCTTCGCCGCCGCGATCGCGGCCGGATTATAAAATTCCCGGAACAGGGTGATCTTGCCTCCCGACGCCCGCAGCAGGCAGATGTAGCGGTTGGCGTAGGGCCGATCGTTGGTCATCACCCCCGTGGACGAATATTCGGCGAACACCAATTCCGGGTCCGCAGCCGGATGAATAGCGGCGATGGTGAAGTCCATGGACTTCAGAAAGGTCGCCATGCCGACGCGCAGGAAGTCCAGGATCGCCGCGCGTCCCTTGACTGGCGCCTGACCGCCATAGGGAAAGTCGAACTGGGCGTCATCGGCGATCAGTCGACCAACCGTATCGAAGTCCATCACTTCAAAGGCGTTCAACAGGGCCCTAAGGGCGGCGGCGGGTGGAGAATCGCTTGCCATCATTTTCTCCCGGAAAATCGGCGCGGCGGTGATGTCGATCGCCGCCGCGCCGGTTTGCGTTTCGTCAGCGGACCTCGAAGACCTTTGCTGCGGCCATCACCGCATTGCGGTCCACCTGTGGGATGCCCACCGGATTGCCCAACTGGCAGTATTTCAGCCCAGTACGCAGGGCGATGCCGCGGGGTAGGTCCAGGGATTCCCAGATCGCGCGGACAGATCCTTGCGTCGCCGCTGTCGGCTTGGCGGCGATCTTGGTCGCCAATTCGCGGGCGCGGACATAGAGGTTGTCCAGGGTTGTCACCTCGCTGACGATCCCCTGACGCAGGGCCGACTGGGCGCCGATCCGCTCATCGTTGCCTAGTAGCACCATGCGCAGGACGTCGCCGAGGGGCTGGCGATAGGTCATGCCGATCGGCTCCAGGGACGAAGTCATGCCGTAGGTCACATGCGGGTCGAAGAAGGTGGCGTCCTCCGAGCAGATGACGATGTCGCTCTCATTGATCATGTAGAAGGCGCCGCCGGCGCACATGCCGTGCACCGCGGTCACCACCGGTTTCCAGCAGGCCACCATCTTCGGCGACAGATATTCGCCCGGATCCACATGCGACCACAGATTATCTGGCGACGGGCGGCCCTCGCGGACGTCGACGCCGGTGCAGAATGCGCGGCCCTCAGAGGCCCTTAGGATCGCCACGTGGATGTTGTCGTCCGCCTGCACCCGCTGCCAGCAGGATTTCATCTCCTCCAGCATCTTGCCGTTGAACGAATTCATCGCCGCCGGGCGGTTGAGGGTGATGGTGGCGATCTTGTCGCTCACCTCGAAGAGCAGGGTTTCGAGTTCGGCCATGTCTTTGTCTCCTTGGAAAAGTGGCGCGCGGGTCGGCATCAGCCGCCAAAGGATGGGCGGACCCTGTGGTTGGCGATCCGCCATCCCTCCGCTGTGTGGCGATAGGTGGTCTGGTAGTCGATCGAGCGGGGCGGGCCGGCCTTGTTGGTCGCCTCGTCAAAATTGAACACGACGCAGTATCCGTGACCAGTGGCTTCACCGTCGGCGCCGAATTCCAGCACGGGCGGCATGAAGTAATGCCGACGCTTGACGCCCTGTGGCTTGGGCGTGGAGCGCAGGGCGTCGCGGCCCTTGTGCTGCTGGCCGTCCGGCAGGTCGAGCACGCCGTCTTCAAGGTAGAGCATCGCGTAGGCCTCGCGGTCGTTGAAGTCGCTGGCCCTTGCGTAACGTTGCATGAGTTCGGCGATTTCGTTGCGCGCCGAGGTCTTTTCATCTTCGGTCATGACCGTCTCTCCCTTGCGGCTGCCACCACGCCCGGAAAACCACGAAGCTGCAAGTCCCGTTGCGCCCTGTTGCAGCTTGGCCCGGGTTTAGGCAGTGTCGCGCCGATGTCGGACCTGGAATGGCTAATCAGATTTGTGGCGGTGGCCGAAGAGCTGTCGTTCAACCGCGCTGCCAAGCGGTTGCGGGTGGATCAGCCGTGGCTTTCGCGGCAAATTCAGCAGCTTGAAGCTCAGATGGGCTGCCTGCTGCTGGTGCGTTCGACTCGCAAGGTGTCGCTGACCAGCGAGGGCGAAGCGCTGCTGAAACACGCCCGGGAGCTCTCCGACGCCGCCGAGCGGGCGCGGGCTGCCATGCGCGATGTGGGCCGCGCGCACTCGTCGGTGGTCAGCCTGGGTTCAACGCCCTACGATTTCTGGCTGCCCGGGCGCCGGTTGCTAATCACCCGTTTCCAGGCGCGCTATCCCAGGGCGGGGCTGGAGCTGGCCAGCAACTACACGCCGAGGCTGATCGCCAAGCTGCGGCGGCGTACGCTTGATGTGGCGATTCTGCCGGTGACCCTGGAACTGAACGACATGGAGAGCCTGATCATTCATCGGGCTCGTCCAAGCCTGTTCATTCCTTCGGAAAATCCCCTGGCCGCTGCGGCCAGCGTCACAATGGCCGATCTCGCGGGGCAGCGCATCGCTGTCACCGATCCGCGGCTCAATCCCAGCGTCCACGAACGATTCCTGGGTCCCTTTGCGGCGGCCGGCGCAGAGCTGGTGGTGGTGACCGAGGGACAGCAGGCGATCGGCTACTACGCCCGCCAGGAACGGCTGTTGATGGTTGCCTATGGCTGGCCAGACTCGGAGCCCGGAATGCCGCAAGGGTTCGCGCATGTGCCGATCAGCGGACCGGTGCATGATATCGAGTATCATCTGGTCCGCCGCGGCGAACCGGCCCGCGCCCTGCTCAACCATTTCTGGACCCTGGCCAAGGACGTCTCCAAGGAGATCACCGGCGCCGAGGCCAACGCCTGAGGCCCGCCAATGCGCCTTGACGTCGTTGTTCCTAACACCGGCCCCTATGCGGCCGAAGCCATCGCCGAGGCGCCCTGTTTCGAGGCGATGGGTTATGAGGGGCTGTGGCTGACCGACCATGTGATCGGCGTGCCGGAGTACACCATGTACGGCGGCTACTGGCTGGAGATCCTGACCACGCTGGCTCATGTCGCGGCTCGCACGACGGGCATCCGGCTGGGGACCGGGGTGCTGATTCTGCCCTACCGCGACGCGGTGCTGACCGCGAAGATGCTGGCTACAATCGATGTGCTCTCCAAGGGTCGGCTGGACATCGGGATCGGCACCGGCTGGGCGGAGCGGGAGTTCGACGCCCTGGATCGGCGGGCTCAGTTTGCGCCCCGCGGCGCCGTGACCGATGAGACCCTGGACGTCTTCGCCACCTGCTGGAAGGGCGGCGAGATCAGCCATGAAGGCCGCTGGTCGCGCAGTTCGAAGATCAGGTTCGAGCCTTGCCCGGTGCAGAAGCCCGGGCCGCCCATCTGGGTCGGCGCGCGGGCGCTGAAGCGGCTGCCCATGGAACGGGCGGCGAAATACGCCGACGTCTGGCACCCCACCGGCCTGTCGCCGCAGGAACTGCAGACCGGGGGTGAACGGCTGGACCAGATGGCCGGCCGCAAGGTGCCCCGTTCGATCCGTTTCCGGGTCAGCGATGCGGCCGAGGGCGTCGACGCCATCCGGCGTTACCGCGACGCCGGCTGTTTCGCCGTCGCCTTGGACTTCAGTCCCGCCGAGACCTTCGCCCAGTTCCGCAAGGTCGCCGAGGCGGTGATCAACACAGCCCTGTAGGGAGCATCGACGCATATGAGCCAGGCAAACGACGGCACCGGACCGGGCGTGATCATCGACATCACCGACCTGCACGATCCGGTGCTGAGCGCTGTGCAGCGCGCCGCGGTGGACGCCGCGCAGGAGCCGCGGCTGGAGGAGGAACACGTTCTGGACCTCGCGCGCCAGGCCACCGGTCTTTCGGACTTCGGCGACGACGGATTTCGCGAACGGATGCGTCTGTGGCTGAAGTGCGCGGCTGATGACGCGGGCCTGTCGCGGCTGGGCCGCAGCACAATCTTCGGCATGTGCGTCCGCTATGCGACGACGCGCCTGCGGGTGGAGGATCTGGTGCGCCGCCACCCGGAAATCCTCGACATTCCCATCGAACGGCCGCTGGTGGTGGCGGGCCTGCCCAGGTCAGGCACCACCCATCTGCAGAACTTCCTGGCCGCCGACCGCAACCTGCGTTCGCTTCCCTACTGGGAGGCCATCCGGCCGGTTCCGGCGGCGGACGAGGTGGCGACCCCCGGCCAGGAGGATCCGCGTCACGCCAAATGCGCCGCCGAATGGGTCCAGGCCGACGCGCTGCTGCCCTACACCAAGGCCATGCACGAGTTCAGCCCCGACCACATTTCCGAGGACGTGGAGTTCAGCTGCATCGACTTCGGCAGCTATCACATCGAGTGGCTGACCTTCTCTCCGGCCTGGCGCGACTACTGCGAGACCCACGACCAGACGCCGGTGTTCCGCTACCTGAAGAAGTGCCTGCAGGTGCTGAACTTCCAGACCGGGACAAAACGCTGGCTGATGAAGTGCCCGCAGCACATGGAAAACCTGGTCCCGCTGACCACGGTGTTCCCGGACGCCACCGTAGTGATGACCCACCGCGATCCGGTGGCTTCGATCCAGTCGGCGATCACCAGCAACTGCTACCGCCAGCGGATCTCGCGCCGGACGGTGGAGCCGAAGAAGACCTCCGACTACTGGATCGACCGCTATGAGCGGCTGCTGCGCGCCTGCGTGCGCGACCGCGACCGGCTGGATCCGGAACGCACGGTGGACGTCTATTTCGACAAGTTCATGGCCGCGCCGATGGCGACGGTGGAGGAAATCTACCGCAAGGCCGGCATGCCGATCAGCGACGCTCTACGCGCAGCCTGGGCGGACTTCATCGCCCGGGCGCCGCGGGGTAAGTACGGCCAGATCCACTACGACCTCCGCCGCGACTTCGGCCTGACCCCGGAGGAAATCCGCGCGCGGTTCGGGTTCTACTTCGAGCGGTTCCCGGTGACTGTCGAGGTGAAGTAGGACGGCGGTCCGCAATCCCTAGCGGGCATTGTACGGTAGGCTATCCAACAGCCGACAGAAGCATCTGCACCGCGGCGAGCCCACCAACGGCGAGGGCCACGAGACTGGCGACTCCCACCGAAACCGCTAGTCCCCGAAGCCACGGCCTAGGTTTGCCCCAGGCCAGGAGGGCGTGATTGGCAAAGGCAAGCAGCGCCGAAAACAGAGCCAGCAGCAGGGCCGTGCCCAGCCACCCCGCCGCCAAGCCCAGCCGCCACGCTGCCGCGGGTGGTAGGTGCGGCTGCTGGCCCGCAAAGGCCATCAGCCCAATGAGGGCGCCACTGCACGAGGTGATCAGCGATCCCAGCGCCAGTTTCGCGAACTCATATGCGGACGCTTCATAACGTTGGTCTGGCATAGTGGCTCTCCCCGGAATCCTGCAACGTAACATGTATCCAGAATTCCCTGGGTTCCCCTCGCTCCCAAGGCTGCCGTGGGTAGGCCTCCGGGAACTCGCCTTTCGGGCCTGTTAGGCGCATGAGTTTTGGTGACATCTCGTCACGGCGCCACCCTCACCGCCCGAACCGCTGGATCGGGTTGTGGCGGGCTATGGGCGAGCCTGGGGGGCCGTTGAGCGACTGGGCGCGCTGGCAGATGCGATTGAACAGCTGGATGAGATCCAGGTCGTGGGCGCCGTTGTCGGCCAGCACATAGGCTTCCAGAGACGCCTCGCCGTCCTGCCAGGTTTCCGGGCGGCGGCCGAGCAGGACCGCCATGTCGTCCAGGTTGGCGTTCACCACCGCGCGGCCCACCTCGTCCCAGCGCTGGATGTGTCGGGAGAGCCGGAACATGCTGCGCAGTTCGTGGGCGAGGATCTCGTTGTCGGTGTGCACATTGCGCAGAAACCGCACCAGGTGCGCGATCTGCGGCGAGGCGGCGGTGGCCTCCGGTTCGGGCATGGCGACCTCGGGCAGGTCCAGGTCCAGGTATTCCGCCAGGGCCTCCAGGGCGAAGCGGTTGGTCTCGTTCACCCATTGCAGGTTGGTCATGTAGTCTGACCCAGGCGCCGGGTCGGCGAGGGCCGTGTGGAAGGACAGGGCGTTGGCCATGGTGAAGAAAAGGTGGTGGTGCTTGATCGCCTCCAGGTCCACCTTTTCGCCGGTGTAGTCCTCATAGACCGCGTAGAGCTCGTTGAAATCACCGAAGCCCAGCACCGTGTCGCGCATGCGGAACCCGGCCAAGTCCAGCATCGGATCGCCGACGTGGGCGATCTCCAGGTCGACGAACCCCACCAGCTTGCCGTCGAGCTGGTGGAATTGTCCGGAATCCCAGCAGACCACCGCTTCTCGATATGACCGCTTGAGCGGATTGCGTTTCAGCCAGCCCAGCACGAACTCCAGGAAGGGGTCGGGACGCTTCTTGGTGGCGCGGTAGATCGTCTCAAACCGCCGCTGGCCGATCAGGTGCGCCTCGTCCGGGGTGGCGGCGTGATGCACTCCGGCGGCCTTGAAGGGCTCCACCGGCAGCCGGTGCAGGTCCGCCAGCAGCCGCATGTAGTCGTGCATCACCGCCTTGCGGTCCGGGTCGGAGACGCCGTCGAAATGGGGTACGCCGGGGACGCGCTCCATGATGATGCAGCGGGGATCGTCGCACCAGCCGTAGATCTTCGGGGCGGCGACCCCGCATTCCTGGATCAGCCGCTGGGTGAGCATTTCATGCTCCAGTGGGAAAATCAGCGGCACGTCCGGCCGGTCGCCGCGGATCAGTAGCGGCAGCACTTCGCCGTCGCGCACCACGTCTACGAAATACATCGGCCGCCAGCGCGGTTGGCGGCGGAATTCGCCGATCTCGCCGCCGATATTCTGCTCAAGCCAGGCGCGGACCTTGGCGAGGCCCGCGTCACCCAGCAGGTTTGCGGGGATTTCAAAGGTTTCCATGGGCGCCTCGGTTTGCTCAGAAGGCGCAATAAACCCGCCGCAGCCTCGCCTGGCCAGTAGGTGCGTATCGGACATGTCTCTGATCACGTCCGTGCTGCGCGCCGACCCTGCTGCGTGTTCAGGCGGTTTGCAGGGCCTCGGCCTCACGACCCGGCAAGGACGGCATGGGCAGGAAGGGCGGCGGGCCCACATGACCCTCGCTCAGAGGTAATTCCCAGGTCATCATCCCGGCCGCCGTCCGCCGCGCATAGCGCCATCCCTCGGGCAGGCGCACCAACTCGTCCTGATAGCAGCCCCAGACGTACTGGTAGTTGGGATGGCCCAGGGGCTTCTTCAGCTCGGTGAACCACCAGCGCGCCACGGCCGTATCGCCGCGCACCTCCACAACTCCGGAATGGGTGGTCTGCATCAGGAATTCACGCTGTTCCAGCAACCGCTGGAAGCCGAGCAACAGTTTATCATAGCCCTTGATCGGCCGGTCGCGGCCAACGGTCATCAACTCGCCGTCCGGCGCATAAACCCCGGCCATACCCTCCGGACAGCGGCAGTTGCAGGCATCGGTATAGGCGGCGGCCAGTTGTCGGATCGCAAGTTCGTCTTCGGCGCGGCTCATGGTCGCAATCTCCCGGTCATTTCGTTGCGCCAGTCCTAGCATCTGGGGCGGTGGCGGCAACGGTCTGCAATTCGGTTTGCGCGACCCGCCGGTTAATCCGGAGACGGTCGTCATTCCCAGCCGGTTGACAATTCGGCTTATGTGACGTGTGTGTCAGCTACGAAATGTAGAATACGTCGATCGAACGGTTCCGGTTTGGTTCGGCAGGTGCAACGATCATGAACATCATGCCGAGTAACCGGGACGCGGAGACGACGCCGCGCTCCAAGAAGCTGGCCGAAGGTGTCGCCGCCGCCATTGCCCGCGATATCATGGAAATGGGCTGGCCGGTGGGTCGCACCGTCGGTTCGATGCAGGAACTGCTCGCCCGCCATGGGGTGAGCCATGCGGTGCTGCGCGAGGCGGTCCGTCAGATCGAGCAGAACGGCTTGGCGGTGATGCGCAGAGGCGCCGGTGGCGGACTGGTTGTCGCCAGGCAGCCAGGAGACGTGGCGGCCCAGACCACGGCCACCTACCTCCAACTCATCGATGTGGATGTTCGCGAGCTGATCGACGCCCGATTCCTGTTCCAGAACGCCATGCTTCGCGCTGTGGTGGCGCGGGTCACTGCATCGGACGCAGCGGGGCTGCGCGAGCTGGCCAGGGCGATGAACGGCGGAGATCTCCCGGAGCCGGAGCTGATTCGGCGCTACAATCGCCTTATTACGCGGCTGGCTGAGATCGCCGACAATCCGCTGCTGACTGTGCTGAACAAGTTGGTGTTTCGGGCCCTCGCTCCGGCCGTGGCGCGGGAGGATCCGCAGCGCATTCACAACACCCTGGAACCGGGCGGCGGCGCGGTGTTGGTCAAACATTGGGAGGCGCTGATTGAGGCGATCATCGCCGATGACGCCACCAGCGCTGTCGAACTGCTGCGCACATCGCGGCCGGGCGAACAGGCGCGGCTGATCCAGCGCGCGGAAGACCGCCGGCGGCTGGCCCAGGCCGGCGCCGCCCCCTTGATCGCCTCGGAAATTCTCGAGGCGGTGGACGAGGGCCGAGGCCGCAAGCACAGTCAGCTGGTGGCGCTATCGGTCGCTAGAAACATCGCCGCCAACGGCTGGCGGCCAGGCCATCATTTGGGCCTGGAACCGGCGCTGCTGGCGGAATACGGGGTCAGTCGGAATATCTTCCGCGAGGCCGCCCGCATCCTGGAGGTGCATGGCGTTTGCAGTTCCAAGCGCGGGCAGCGAGGCGGGTTCATCGTCGGCTCTCCGCGGCCGGACTATGCCGTGGAAACAGCGGTATCCAGCCTACGCTTCCTGGGCGTCGAACCGCGCCATGTGGGTGAAGTTCGCCTGACCGTCCAGCCCAACCTTGCGGCCGCCGCTGCGGCGGCTGATGATCGGGGGCGAGCGATGTTGGACGCTTCGCTCGCCGGCGATCCGGCCGGCGCGGCGAACCGTTTTCTGAGCGCGCTCGGCCGGGTTGGGGCCAATCGCGTGACCGGGCTGGTGAGTGCTGTGCTGATCGGCCTGGAGGCCACCGAAGGCCCGCAGCCCACAGCGTCGGATGCGGGGATGATCCTTGCGCGTGCGGCGCAAGCCGCGATCCAGGACGGGGATGCGGCGCTCACCAGGCGGATCGTCATGGATCTCTGCCGGGTCGATCATCCAAGCCTCTGAGCGGATATGAATCGCGAAGAATGGTTTGGGGGCGGGACTCTCGAGCGATTGCGCTCGCACCCCAGCCCGAATAAGTAGACAACGCGTCAGTTCTGACGCGCGCCCGCGTCGCCGGGCGGGGGTTATATCACAAAGCCGAGGAGCAGCAGCCTGCGAGGGATCGCCGCATGGCGCGTTTGGCGCAGGCCTATGGTGTCCGTGGCGCTCACCGCGGCCTGGATCTGCGCGCCTGACTCCGCGTTTGCGCAGCACGCCGGAGAAAGCGCTGCGGCCAAGGCGGAAGATGCATTTGGCGGCGCCGTCGGCCAGGAAACGGTCGGAATCTACACCGATACTGAAGTAAGGGGTTTCAATCCCCAGCGCGCAGGCAACGCCCGCATCGACGACGTCTATTTCGACCAACTGGCGATGTTCATCCAGCGGGCGCGGGCGTCCTATGCGATCAAGGTCGGGTTCGGCGCCCTAGGTGACCCTTCCCCGGCCCCCAGCGGCATCGTCGCTTACCGGGCCCGCGAGCCGGGCGACAAGCTGCGTTCGACCGCACAGATCAGCCTGCGCGACTATGGCGGCATGATCGCCGAGTACGACGCCGAAATTCCGCTGATCAAGGATCACCTCAGCCTGGGCGCCGGCATTAGCCACGGCCGCCCGGAGTTCATTGATGGCTCTGACGCGCGCAATGTCGCTTTCGGGCTGGTGCCTTACGCACGCCTCGGCGACCTGGAAATCAAGCCCTTTATCAGCGGCTTCATTCAACATGACATCGACGCCAAGCCGTTGATCATCAGCTCGGGCCCCTTCATCCCCGAGCTCGTGAAACCCAGGCGCTATCTGGGTCAATCCTGGGCCAATAACCGATCCGAGAACTATAACGGCGGCGTGGTCGTGAAGGCGCACCTTGGCGACGGCCTTGTGTTCCGCGGCGGGGCGTTTCAGTCGCGCATCGACCGCAAGCGGAACTATACGGAGTTGTTTTCGGTTCGCGATCCCTCCGGGTTGGCGAGTCATAAGCTGCTGGCCGACCCGCGCCAGAACGCCTACGCCAACAGCTGGGAGGCGTTCGTCGCCTACAAGTTCGGCGACGAGGAACTTAGCCACACCGTCCACGTCGACCTCAGAGGCCGCCACCGTCATATCGAGAGTGGCGGATCGCAATTGCTCGATTTTGGCGAAGTCCAACTGGGAACACCCGACCCGGAAAAAAAGCCGCGTTTCGCCTTCACCGGGCTCAACCTCGCCACGCTTGACCAGTCCAATTATTCGATCGGCTACAAGGGCGCGCTGAAGGGGGTCGGCCAGATCAATCTTGGTCTGACCAAGAGCGACTATTCCGCCGAGGTCAATGGACCGGCGATCCACTCCCAGTCGTCAGCCAAGCCCTGGCTCTACAACGCCAGCGTCGTCGTGCAGCCCACCCGGCGCCTTGCCCTCTACGCCGCCTATGTCAGCGGCCTTGAGGACAACGGCGCCGCGCCGGAGAGCGCGGTCAACCGCAACCAGCAACTGCCGTCTTCGCAGACCAGCCAGATCGATGCGGGCCTGCGCTGGGCGGTGGGTGACATGCGCATTGTGGCCAGCGTGTTCGAGATGAAACGGCCCAACTTCAGCTATGACGCCGCCGGCCGCTATGTGGAGCTGGGCGATCTGAGCCATCGCGGTCTGGAGGTCTCGGCCACCGGTCACCTGGGCGAACGGCTTCACGTGGTGGCGGGTGCGATCCTGATGGACCCAACCGTCAGCGGACCGGCCGTCGACCAGGACCTTCTGGGGCCGCGCCCGGTTGGCACGCCAAAGCTGCATGCGCGCGCCGACTTCACCTACCGCACCGACATCATGGGCGGCCTGAACCTTACCCTGGGCGTGCTGCATGACAGCGCCAAGGCCGCCTCCGCCTCGGAGTATGCGCAACTGGGCGGCCGGCAGCTCTTCCTGCCAAGCCACACCACCATCGACCTGGGCGCGCGGCAGAATTTCAAGATCGGCGACACGCCCCTATCGGCGCGGTTGGTGGTCTACAACATCTTCGATCAGCGGACCTGGAAGGTGATCTCGAGCAACACCTTTCAGTTGGACGACACGCGTCGCTGGAACCTGTTCTTGATCGCCGATTTCTGAGCCGGAGCCAACGGGCGCGCTTTGGGCTCGACGGGGCCGGGCGCCATCGTGCTTACTTGTCGCAATCTCCAACAGCGAGGCGGGACATGGACGAACCGATCGTACTCTACGGCGTGGAAGATGGGCTGGCGACCATCACACTGAACAATCCGGCGCGCCGCAATTCGATGTCCCAGGCCATGACCGACGCTATCGATGACTCGCTGATCAAGGCGGCGGGGGACGCCTCGGTGCGCGCGATCCTGATCACCGGCGCAGGGCCGGCTTTCTCATCCGGCGGCGACATCGACCGGCTGAAGAGCAATGCGACCGCCCGGGTGAAGAACGAGCGTTCGCCGATCGATCCCAATGATTTCTACAATGTGGCGCCCTATACACCGCCCGAGTTCCGCTCCCGCTATACCTTCTTCATGGGGCTTGGCGTCCCGGTGATCGCCGCGATCAATGGCCCGGCGGTGGGGGCGGGCTTCCTGCTCGCGCTACACGCGGATATCCGCATAGCGTCCGCGACAGCGGCCTTCATGACCGGTTTCGCGCGCATCGGCGCGACGCCGGAGGTCGCGCTTTGCTGGTCGCTCACCCACACCATCGGGGCCGGCCGCGCCCGCGAGATGCTGATGTCAGGACGCCGAGTTGAGGCCGACGAAGCCCTGGCCATCGGCCTGGTGACCAAGGTCGTGGCGCCAGACGAGTTGGTCGCCTACGCCACAAACTACGCCCGTGACCTCGCCGGCCGCATCTCTCCGCGTTCGGTTCAGGTGATCAAGAAACAGGTGCTGGCCGCCGGGGGCCAGAGCTTCGCCGAGGCCTTCTACGCCTCCGGCGACGACGCCCGTGAAGCTTTGAGCAGCGAGGACTTCAAGGAAGGCCTCGCCGCGGCGCTAGAGAAACGGCCGCCGAAGTTCACCGGGCGCTGAGGCCGCCGCGGGTCAAGCGTCCGGAACCAGCACGAACGGCGCGCCGACTTCGCCGAGGTCGGGAACCAGGGCCTCTGGTTCATGCGCACCGTTTGGGAGTCGGTTGAATGCGGTTCCCCGCGCGGCCAGATCCGCCGCCGTGGCCGTAAGGTCGAAGGTGGCGATTGTGATTGTGTAGGGACCCGCCCCCTGGGCGGCGAAGTCGCGGCCGGCGGCGCTGTCCGGATCCGTGGCCTGCACCAGTCGCAATCCCGCGCCATGGCCATGGTTGGTGCTCATGTCCGCGAAGCGATAGCCGCGGCCGGGTTCGACCTTGACGGCGCCAGCCGGCGTCCAGCCGAATTTGTCTTCAAATGAGCGCAAGGAAGCTTCGAGGTCGGCGACCAGGAAGGCGCGGTGACGGATTCGCCGGAAGCCGGTTTCTCCAGGCCGCGGAACATCCACCGGGGTCTCGAACAGCTTGGGGGAGAAGGCCACCGAGTTGGAGGGAATGAACTCGAATCGGAAACCATCGTCGGCGGCGGAATCGTAGTCACCGATGTCACCGTGCGCCGAACCCATCCAAAGCTTGTCGAAAGGCACGTTCTCGGCCATCGGCTCGAAGAAGAATCGCAGGCCCTTGGCCCGCGCCCGCTCGACCAGGGCGTCCAGGTCGGGAACCGCAACCACCGTGGCGTGGGTGCGCCAGGCGCGGGGAGCTTGATCTTCGAACACCCTGCGACCGAACCGGTCCGGGCGAGGGCCGTCGGCGGCGGGCGGAGCGATGATCTCCAGCCGGGTGGGCGCGGCGGCGAAGGCCTTGTTGACCAGGGCGAACACCACGTCCCAACCGGACTCGTCATACTGGACAAATGCGCCAGGCCCCGGCTGGGGCAGGCCGAGCCTGGTCTTCAGGGTTTCCAGGCAGGGTGCGGCGGCGGGCACGCACAGGTCGGCGGAAAACAGGAAATCGCAGATCGACATGGGGCCTCCCTCGGTTTGCTAAGGCCTAGCACGATCACCGTGCGCGGAAAGGTGGAAGATGGCGGGAACCGAGCCGATGGCGCCGCCCAGCAGAATGTCGCCGGGGTCGCTGGCGTCGGATGAGGTGACAAGTATGGTTGTTCCGGCGTTGAGGTAGGTGGGCGGAGAGGCTTCGCCCTCCGCGTCGATGGTGAAGACCATGCCGGTGTAGAGGAGATGCGCGACGTCTTGCGGGCTCATGGAATCCACGGTTCGCGCCGCAGCCACATCGACGGTGCTGTCCTTCGCTGCGGCGACAAAGATGCGGCCGTCCGGCATCGGCGCGAGGGTGCGCACGTCCGATGCGCCGAGGGATATATCCTGGAAGATTCCGTGCGCGGCGAGCTCCGTGTCGATGCTGAGAACAACCGCGTGCGCCTCTTGAACACAACTGCCTCGAAAGGACCCGCCCAGATAAACTTTGTCGCCCCGCTTCGCAGACGCCCCTAATGAGAAACCCTGTATCTCCTTGGCCGACTTCAGCGCTCCGTCACGCGCCTCGCGCAGTTCAATACGCGTGAGCGATTCCGGAACGCAGGTCGACGAATCGAACTCGTCAACGAGGGTCGGCGTGGCCGGCGCGGGGATCATGTCGGACATGGAGTATGTGTAGAGAATTCCTGCCGAGGTTGGAGTGACGGTGACCGCATTGATGAATGCGTGGTTGGGCGCCTCGATCTTGAATAGCAAGCGCGGCTTGAGGTTTGCGTCAGTCTCGAAAACATAGAGCTTCGGGCGGCCGGTCTCCAACTCACTGGGAAGGACGAGGGTCTCAACCACGAACACCGCCCGGCTGTCGTCAATTCTGGCGCCGCCACTGAGCACAGCCGCCGGTTCGGAAATTCCTTCGCCCCGCCAGATGTGGCCATGCGCACCGGTTTTGGAATCGAGAACCTCCAGCGTCGGCCGAAGTCGCTCAGGCCCCAATTCCAGGGTTCCTCCGACAACAATGCGATCCCCAAGCTCGGCGTGAAAATCACCATAGTCATTGGTCCGGTCAGTTCTGCGCCAGGTGAGGCCGGAGAGTCCGCTCAGGTCGGTCAAGGTGGGGGGGCGGCCTCCGCGCGGTCGGATGCCGACATACCGGGTGAGGCGTCTTCCGAAGGGCAGTCTGGCGACCCGGACCTCGCCGTCGCCCTCAATCGATTCAACGGATCCAAGGGTCACGGCGGCGCCTTCGCCGACTGGACCCGCCGCGCCGTCGCCCCCATCGCCCATCACCGCGAAGGGCGCCCAGAAGCGTGGGTGCAGACGCGCGCGGGACGGGGGGTGGGCCAGGAAGGCGCGCTGGGCGTCGGCCAGCGCCTGGGCGGGGGCGCGGCCGGCGCGCAGGGCTTCGAAGGTGGCGGCCACCACCTGTTTGCCGGTTTCGGAATCCACCGGCCACAGGGTCCCCAGCGTCGCCGGTACGCCGGCGACCGCAAAGGCTGAGGCCAGCGCCGGCAGGTCCTGCGCCATCTGGCTTAGGTCGAAGTTGGCGGTGTTGCAGGCCGACAGAGCCACGAAGCGTGCCGACAGGTTGAGGTCGGCGATCTCCGAGGCGGTCATGAGGCCGTCGTCCATGGAGTCCGATGACGCGGTGGGCGTGAACACAAGCGCCGGTTCCGCCAGTCCCTGCAGATCGTCGCGCAGCAGGCCGTGGGTGGCGAAGGAGATGTAGCGGTATGATCCGGTGACTTGTCGCCGCACCTGCGCCTCGGTGGCCGCCGCCCCGGTGAGCACCATGGGCGCGGTGAAGCGCGCCGCTGAGCGAAGCAGTTCGTCGCGGGTTTCCGGCAAAGGCGCGAGCGCAGCGAACCCTGAGCCAGTGCGAACGCCGCGGCTGGCGATCTTCTGGCGGTCCTCGCCGGAGGCGGTGACTCCGCTCAGCAGGGGGTCGCCGGCGCCCAGGAAGTCGAAGGCGGCCTGCGGCGGTCGCGGGCTGGTGCGCTGCGCCACGATGGCGGCGGCTGCGGCGACATAGGTCACCGCATGGTCCCGGGCCAGCCAGGCCGCCTGCGACAGGTCCCAGCCCACCGCGGCCTTGGGCGGCAAGCGTTCCAGCAGGGCTTGGATGGGAAAGCCGGTCAGTCCCAGGTCGGGTAGCCAGATAATGTGGTCGCCGGGTCTCAGACAGGGGGCGAAGGGGCGGATCAGCAGGTCATAGAGCCGCACCGCCGCCGCGGCTGGGAACTGTGCGTCGAGGGCGTCGTCCGGTGCATTGCCGGCGGTGAGCGCCGCCGTCATCAGCTTCAGGTCTGCTCGCAGGTTCCGGATGTCGGTGCCGGCGGCGCGCCGAAACGCGGAGTCTTGGCGCACGCACATGTAGACGAGGCCGCCAGGGGCGGAGGCGACGGTCAGGGCCGCCTCATCGGGCCTGAGCACGGCCTGAAGCTGCTTGAGGTTCACCAGATTGGTCCCGGAGATGGCGACGCCGTCCCTGGCGAGGTCTGAGCTCGCCGCGGCGATGCGATCCGAGAAGTCGCGAAATCTGAGGCGCACCCCAAAGTCCTGCTGCATCGGTCCGCCGCTCGCCTTGCCGCTCGCCATATCCGCCGCCACGGCGCCCAAGGCGGCGCGTTCCACCGCATCCCGGCGCGCCCGCAAGCGCAGGGCCTGATGAATCGCGCGGCGCTGGGTTTCGTTGCGGGCCTGCCCCAGCGCGGTGAGCGCGTCGGCGTCAAATCCGCGGCCGTTGCGGGCGGAAAGCTGCAGCAGGGCGAACACGTCGTCGGCGCCGTCGTCTCCTAGCGCGTTGACGGCCTGGGTGAGCGCCAGCGCGACCAGGCCGCGATCGAACAGCGAGGCCCGGTACCAGGCGCCGAAGGGGGCGTCGCGGCGACGCTGCGCGACAATCCGGATCTGGTGCGCGGCGCTCTGCAGGCGCGCCGCGCGCTGGTCGCCCGGTGGCGCGGCCAGGGCCTGGCCCACATCACGCAGCGCCGCCAGAGTCTCTGAATCGGCGCCGTCGGCCGAAAACCCCAGCGGTGATTTCAGCGCCGCCGCCGCGGTCGCGTCCTCGGTCCGGCTGACCCCGGCGGAGATCGCCCGGACGGTCAGGTAGCGCACCTCTTCGAAGCTGGGGGGCGCGCGCCCGACCTTGGCGTAACGAGCGGCGAACGGGTGGCGTTTTAGGGCGGCTTCGGCGCAGGCTGAGTCGCCCTGGATTTCGCATAGGGACGCGAGCTCGGTCAGGGCGCGGGCCAGCAGGAACTCACGGGCGTCGGGCTCCAGTTCTATGGCGTCGATCGTGCGCACCGCCCGGTCGAGGTATTTCCGCGCCGGCTCCGCCTGACCCATATCGCCCAGCAGTATGCCGGCCCGCAGTTCGTAGAGCGCCGCCTCGACGCTCAACGGCGGCGTGGTCGCGCTGATGGCGCCCACCGTGGCCTTGTAGACGCCATAGGCCCGCTCGGTGTCGCCGACCACCAGCAGGTTCTCAATGGTCTCCGACAGGGCCCAGGTCAGGGTCGACGGCCCGTCGCGCGGGTTCTTCACCGCGGCGATTAAGGACAGCACCTTGTCGATGGCCCGGTTGGCCTCCAGGGGTTTGTCCAGCCGCAGCAGGACGTTGGCGGCCAGCACCTGGCGGCGCAGATAGAGCGCGATGTCGTAGGCGTGCTCTGCCTTCCAGATGGGATGGTTGAGGATCGCTGCGGCCTGCTCCGGCGTTCCGCCGGCAAGCTGGCCCGAGAAGATGTAATAGCTGGCGCGCCGGGCGAGTTCGAGGCGCTGGGCGGGGTTTTCAACCGGGATCATGCCGGCTGTTTCGGCAAATTGACCGGCGGCCGTCGCGAGGCATTGATCCGCCAGGCTCGCCACGCAGATCTCCGCCAGGGTCTCCAGGGCGGTCAGCCGACGCCTGGGCTCGGCGGCCACGGGGCCAGCCAGGAACGCCTCCAGACCGCGCCTGGCGGTGACGGACCTGCCGGCGTTGTACTGCGTCCAGGCCGCGGTGATCTCTGGGTCGGCCGCGACCGCCGGATGCGTGGGAAACAGCAACAAGCTTGCCGCGAGCCAGAACGGCGCTAGGTTTCGCCAAAGCGAAGGTTTCGGGAGGCGCCCGCCCATGACACGGCTCCGGATCGTCACGGCGCTCCTCGCGCTCGGGTTGTCATCTTACGCGCAAGCCGCATCGTCGGAAGGGACTATCGGCGCGTCGTTGCCAATGGTCAGCGGGACGTCGTCCGCCCGACCGGGGCCGGGGGCGCTGCGCGCGGCGGGCGGCAGAAACCGAAACCCTGCGCGCTATAGCGAGGTGCTCTCCCGGCTTCAGCCGGAAGCCAAAGCGACAACCCGCGGCGCGACCGAAAGCCGGGTCTACACGGAAGCGTCGCCGTCGGTGGTGCTGATTGTGGCTGGCGACGCCCTGGGTTCCGGCGTGCTGGTCAGCCCCGACGGACGCATCGTCACCAACCTGCATGTGGTGGGCGAGGAGAAGGAGGTCGGCGTGATCTTCAAGCCCGCGACCGAGGGCGCGGCCCTGGACAAGAAGGACCTGCGGGTCGCCAAAGTGATCCGCCGCGATGGGGTGGCGGATCTGGCGGTAATTCAGGTCGCCGAGGTCCCGGCGGGTCGTATTCCCCTGAAGATCGCAGGCGCCGCCGCCGTGCAGGTGGGCGCGGACGTCCACGCGATCGGCCATCCCACCGGCGAGGCCTGGACCTACACCAAAGGCGTGGTCAGCCAGATTCGCCGTGACTATGCCTGGGCCGCCGACGACAAGCTCGAGCACAAGGCCACGGTGATCCAGACCCAGACTCCGATCAATCCCGGCAACTCCGGCGGACCGCTGCTGGACGACAAGCTCGAGGTGGTTGGCATCAACAGTTTCACCAGCGAGGGCGAGGGCCTGAACTTCGCGGTCTCCGGTGAGGATGTCACCGCCCTACTGGCGATGACCGCGGACCGGGCCGGTGTTCCCTCGAACGTCTGCGAGACCAAAGAGCTCTCGTCCGGTAAGTCCAAGAAGCCCAAGGGTGATGAATTTGTGCTGGACACCGACTGCGACGGCAAGGGCGACACCTTGATGACCGTGCCCTTCGACCGACGCGAGGCGATCACCTATCTGGCGGACTCAGACGGCGACGGCAAGTTCGACACGGTGATGATCGACGAGGGCCAGGACGACCAGTTGGACCTGGCGATGTACGACACCGACAAGGATGGCGAACTTGATCTGGAGGGCTATTTCCGGCCCGGCGAAAACGAACCCTACCGCTACGAAAAGCTTCCGCCCAAGACGAAGTAGCCGTCCTCAGGCGTTGCGCGCCATCAGACCGCCGTCCACCGGGATCACCGCCCCGGTGAGAAAGGACGCGGCCGGCAGGCAAAGGGACAAGGTCATATGCGCCACTTCCTCCGGCGCCCCGTAGCGACGCAGCGCCGTGCGCCGCTTGGCGTAGATCTCCCGCTCGTTCTGCGGATAGCGGCCGGTCATGGCGGTGAGGATCGGCCCCGGGCAGATGGCGTTGACCGTGATCCCCTCGGGCCCCAGCTCCACGGCGAGCGCACGGGTGAGGCCCGTAACCCCGGCCTTGGCCGCCGCGTAGGGACTGTTGCGGGCGGTGGCGCCCAGGGCCTCGGTGGAGGCGATGTTGACGATGCGCGGGCTGGCCGACTTGCGCAAATGGGGCAGGGAGGCGCGGATCATCCGCTGGTGGGCGGTGAGCAGGATAGTGACCGCCCGATCCCAGACCGCCTCATAGCCATCGTCGTCGATGGCATTGAAGGCCGAGACCCCGGCGTTGTTGACCAGGCAGTCCAGGCCGCCGAAGTGCGCCGCCGAGTCGTCCACCACCCGCCGGATCGCCGCAGGGTCCGACACGTCCAGCGACCAGGCCCGCGCAGATCCGCCCGCCGCCGTTATGTCCTGGGCCACCGCCTGGGCGCCTTCGCCGTTGAAGTCGGTGACCGCCACATTGGCCCCCTCGTCGGCGAAAACCCGCGCTGTGGCGCGGCCCATGCCGCTGGCGGCGCCGGTGACCAGGACGGTTAGGCCCTTGACCGATCGGCTTAGGGTGAGGTGTTCGCTCATGGGGGTGTCTCTCACGATCAGCGATCAATGGGGCAAACTGAGGCCCGATCGCCTATTGCGCAAGGCCGCCATCACCGCGGCCGCTTGAGCGCCGCCAGGCCCACCGAGCGCTCCATCATGTTCACCGCCGTCTCCTCGCCCCAGTGGTAGCGGACGAAGGCCTGGCTCATGGCCAGGCAGTCGGGGTTGGGGGAGTCCCACTGCACGCCGAAGAACTCCTGGCCCATCAGCGACTGGAAGCTGTCGGCGATGATTTCGCACTGGATGTGGGTCTCGCCCAGGCCGGAGACGAAGCTGAATTCGTGTCTGGCGCCCGCGCCCTCCAGACCCATCGGCATGGGATTGCGCACCTGGGCGCGGTAGGTGACGCCGGCGTCGCGCACGAAGGCCTCCCCGTCGATGGCTTCGCCGTCCGCGCCACCGAACCAGCTATGGTAGATTTCCCGACCGCTGGGGAACACCGCGTGCATCCAGCGGTGGCCGGTGTACTTTGCCACCTGAACCTGGGCGTTGGTCTGCATCACCCGCGCGCCCTTGCGGTGGGTGCGCAGGCCCGGCCCGCAGATGCGATGCCACTTGTCGCCGATCTTCAGTGAGGCGTCGGCCATTAGCGGCTGCTCGCAGCGGTATCCGCCGAAGAAGCGGCTGGCGGACGTGGCGTGATAGTCGGCCTTGTTCTTGAAGAAGGCGCCCTGGGGAAACGCCGGCGCCACCATCCGCGCATGCGCCTCGAACACCACATGCACCGGCTCGCGGCCCGCCGGAACGGGTCCGCGGGACAACTCCTCGGCAGTGGTGGGCAGCACCGGGCCGTCATAGGCGTAAGTCCAGCGCTCGAAGGGCGCGTCGCAGCGGGCCCACATGTGCGGCCCCGACTGGGTGGCCTCGGTGTGCTGCGGCCCCCGCTGGGCGAGGGCCAGGACGACGCCGCCCGGCAGAAATACGCTCATCCGCTCGAAGGCTTCCGGATACTGCTCCCCGGAGTGGCCCAGCCAAGCGTGGACTCCGATCCCCTGGGCCTCGTCATAGACCCAGATGGCGTCGTTTTCGGAATAGCCGCTATCGCCGGCCGGCGGCCACAACGAGCGCCCTTCCGTGGCCGAGTCGAGGCCGAAATCCAGGCGGTTCATCGGGATGGCGTCATATTGGGTCATGGTAACAGTTCCTACGCCCGGTACTCACCGGCCAGATGGCCGCCGTCCACCGGGATGATCGCCCCGTTGATGAAGCTCGAATAGTCGGAGAGCAGCCAGGCCGCGGCCTGGGCCACGTCCTCGGAGGTTCCCGGCCGCTGCATCGGGCACCAGGATTTCATCCGATCATGCTGGTCCTTGTAGTAGCCCTCTACCCGTTCGGTGGTGAGAATCAGGCCGGTGGCCAGCATGTTGGTGCGGATATTGGCGTGTCCATAGGCCGCCGCCATGGAGCGGGTCATGCCGGTGATCGCCGACTGTGACGCCGAGGGCGCAGGAACCATGGAAGGCGCTCGCTCGGAGACCACCGAGCCGTTGTTGACGATGGAGCCCTTGCCCGCCTTCAGCATGTGGGGGATGGCGTATTTTGAGCACAGGAAGGTCCCATCGATCTTCACCGCATGCACCGCCTTCCACTCGTCGAGCGAGATGTCGGCCAAGCCGCCATGCTCCTGGGGATCGCGGCCGGCGTTATTGAACAGGCCGTCCAGGCGCCCGAACCGGCTCACGGTCTTGTCCACAAAGGCCGCCACGCTGGCTTCTTCGGTGACGTCCAACGCCGCCCCAATCGCCTTACCGCCGGCCGCCTTTATCTCGGCGGCGACGGCTTCCACTACCTCGCCGCGCCGCGCGCCCAGCGCCACCTTGGCGCCCAACGCGGCGAAACCATGAGCCGAGACCAGCCCGATCCCCTGACTGGCGCCGGTAATAATGATCACCTTGCCGGCGAGGTAGCCGGGGGGCGCGATTGCGGCGTGGGGGCTTGGCATGCATCTCTCCTGTGGGCGCATCAGTCTGCGCGTCACGGCGGGGCGGTCAAGCAAGGTCGCGCTTCAATCCGCGAACCCACACCATCAATCGGCCTATTCGCATCAATCGGCCCCTGGAAGCCCCGCCCTGCTGGCGTATGCTGAGGCCTCGAGACCGCACTGGGAGACCCGCGATGAGCACGGCTGAAGACACCAAGACCGAGAGCACTTTCGGCAAAATCACCGATACGGAAATCGCCCGGGCGCAGGCGCAGATCGGGATCCCGCAGCCCAGCCACATTGTGCTGCATGACCCGGTCCCGTCATCGAACGGCATCTCGCACTTCGCTTTTTCTTATGGCGACGACAATCCGCTCTACAACGACCCGGAATACGCCAAGACCACCCGCTGGCGCGGCCAGATCGCGCCGCCGACCTACATGGCCATCACCGGGGTCAATGAGACCCCGCCGCTGAGCCCGGAAAAGAAGAAGCTATTCCGCCAACTGTTCCCCGGCTGCGGCGAATACGTCTCGGGCTTCACCTACGAATGGTACCGCCCGGTGCGGCCCGACGAGCAGATTTTCTATGAGTCGACCACCTGCGGGGTCAGCGTCATCGAGAAGAGCAAGTTCGCCGGCAAGACGGTGCATGTCACCCGCCGCCGGCTCGATGTGACCGCCGACGGCGCGCCGATCTCCAACCATGAGACCCTGTTGATCGTGGCCGAACGTTCCGGCTCCAAGAAGGGCGGCAAGCACGACGATGTGGCGCCCTGGGTCTATGACGACGAAGCCATCGCCAAGATCGATGCCACCTACGCCGCTGAAGAGACCCGCGGCGCCAAACCCCGCTACTGGGAGGACGTGGAGGTGGGCGACCTGATGCAGCCGCTCGCCAAGGGACCGCTCACCGTCACCGACATCATCGCCGAGCACCTGGGCCGCGGCATGGGCCACTATGGCCATGGACCCCTGCGCTACTGGTGGAAGACCCGTCAGAAGATCCCCGGCTTCTACCCCAAGAACCCCTATGGCGTGCCGGACGTCGCCCAACGGCTGCACTGGGAGCAGGACTGGGCGGGCAAGGTCGGCCTGCCGCTGCCCTACGACTACGCTGACATGCGGATGAACTGGATGGCCCACTTGGTCACCGCCTGGATGGGCGACGACGCATGGCTGTGGCGGCTGTTCTGCCAGATGCGCGCCTTCAACTTCATCGGCGACTTCCATATGATGGAGGGCCGCGTGGCCGCCAAGCGCCGCGAGGGCCGTCACTGCGTGGTGGACCTGGAGATCAAGGGCACCTGCCAACGCGGCTGGGTGACCACCCCGGGCACCGCCACGGTGATCCTGCCGTCCCGGGAGCACGGCGCCATGACACTGCCTGACGCGCCGGAAGAGTTCGTCAAGCGCGGCGCCGAGATGATGACCGAGGCGGCCGAACGCCGGCGCGGCTGAACAGAGTGCACAACAGCGCGGGTCGCCAGGCGCCGCGTCAATCAGGGAGTGAGACCATGGCTGCACCGCTGAAGATGGGCGTCAACATCGTCTGGGTGAAACCGGAATTGCAGGTGGAGTGCGCCCAGTTGTGCGAGCAACTGGGCTTCGACGCGGTGTGGTCGGGAGAGCACATCTGCCTCGACAACTCCCCCGACTGGTGGCGCGAATATCCCCGCGTGCTCGCGGCCGGGGCCGCGGGTACGGCCGACCTGGTGGACTTCACCCCGGACTCCGGCTTTCTCGATCCCCTGATCGCGCTGGCCGCCTTCGCCGGGGCCACCAAGAAGGTGCGGCTTGGGGTCGGCATCTACATGCTGCCCCTGCGCGACGCGGTGCTGGCGGCCAAGATGGTGGCCTCTCTGGACGTGCTGTCGGGCGGGCGGCTGGATCTGGCGGTGGGCCTGGGCTGGAGCGAGAAGGAATACGCCTTCACCGGCAATGAGTTCAAAAAGCGCGGCCGCAAGATGGACGAAACCATCCGGGCCATGCGCGTCTGTTTCGAGCAGGAGTATCCGGAGTTTCACGGCGACTTCTACAACTTCGGTCCCATGGGCTTTCAGCCCAAGCCGGTGCAGAAACCGATCCCGATCCACATCGGCGGCGGCACGCCCCCTGCGGAGCGCCGCGCCGGCTATCTGGGCAACGGCTGGCATGGGCCCGCCTCCTCCATCCCTGCCATCAAGCAGCACCTAATCGATGCTGGCCGGGCCGACGAGCCGTTCGAATTCGGCACCATTACGCTCGGCACAGCGACCCGGGCGGAACTGGAGGAGATGGTCGAGCAGGGCTGTCACCGGGCCGTTATCACCCCCTGGGACGGCGCCAAGGTCGGCAGCGTGGGCTATGAGGGTTTCGCGGTGATGGAGCGCTACGCCAAGTCCATTGGGCTGGGGTGAGGCGCCGCAGCGAGCGGCGGCGTTGATCGCTGACCAATACCCTTTCGCTGTGGCTTGATCTCAGCCTAGGCTGTCGGCGGACCCGCTGATCAAGGCGGGCGGGGAGTGGTCCATGAGCACCGATTTTGCGGACGCGGCGGTCCCGCCGACCTTCTCGCGCGGGTTCCGGCGCTATGCGCTCAGCATCCTGATGCTGATCTATGTGTTCAACTTCCTCGACCGCCAGATCGTCACCATCCTGGCCGAGCCGATCAAGAACGACCTGCATCTGGCCGACTGGCAGCTGGGCCTGATGACGGGCCTGTCCTTCGCCCTGTTCTACACCCTGCTGGGCTTTCCCATCGCCAGGCTGGCCGAACGCGGCGACCGGCCGTTGCTTATAAGCCTCTCGGTGGCGGCCTGGAGCCTCGCCACCACCGTTTGCGGCCTCACCCAGACCTTCTGGCAACTCATCGCCGCCCGCATCGGTGTCGGCGTCGGCGAGGCCGGCTGCACGCCCGCGGTCACCTCGCTGATCGCCGACTACACGCCCAAGGAAGAACGCGCCTCGGCCATGTCGATGTACGCCCTGGGATCACCCATCGGCACCCTCCTGGGCCTGGCCATCGGCGGCGTCGTGGCCAGCATCTGGGGCTGGAGGGCCGCTTTCCTGGTGGTGGGGGCGCCGGGACTGGTGCTGGCGGTGATCGCCTATCTGACCCTGCGCGAACCGCGGCGGCGGCTAAAGGGCATGATGGCGACCCAGGCTGAGGCCTCGCCGCCGTTCTGGGAGGCGTTCGACGAAATCCGCCGCAACAAGACCATCTGGCGGCTGATCGGCGGCGGCGCGACCCGCTCATTCGTCCAGTTCGGCATGGGCGCCTTCATGGCCTCCTTCCTGATGCGCAACCACGCCGGCGAGATCGCCGCCCTGGGGGCGCATGTGGGCCTGAAGGGCGCCGGCGTGGTGGGGCCGGCGCTCGGGCTCACCGCCGGCGTCGGCGGGGCTGTGGGCGCCGTCCTCGGCGGCCGTCTGGTGGACCATTTCGCTCGCCGTGATGTGCGGGCCTACGCGACTATTCCTGCGCTGGGCATGATCTGCGGCATGCCGTTCCTGGTGGGGGCGATCCTGTCGCCGTCCTTCGTCATCGCATTGCTGCTGCTGATGGCCGCCGGCGCCTTCAGCACCTGGTGGACCGGACCGATCTATGGCGCGGTCCAGGGTCTGTTTCAGCCGCGGGTGCGGGCCACCGCCACCGCTACCATGCTGTTCACCAACAACCTGATCGGACTAGGGCTGGGCCCACTGGCTGTAGGCCTGGTCAGCGACTTCTATTCAAAGGGACTGGCGCTGGGGCCAGCCGCCGGGGTGAAGTGGGCGATCCTGACCTTCCTGCTGCTCGATGTCCCGGCCAGCCTGTTCTACTTGAGCGGCGCGCGGACCTTGCGCGCCGAGCTCATCCACTGAGCGGCAGCAGAACCTCGATGATCCCCTCGGTCACCCGCACAGGATAGGTGGCGATATCCTGGGTCACCGGAAACCCCTGGGCCTTGCCGGTGGCGATATCGAAACACGCGGCGTGCAGCGGGCATCGGATGCGATCGCCCTCCACCCAGCCATATGACAACAGGGCGTGGGCATGGGTGCAGAGGTTGCTGGTGGCGTAGAATGCGCCGGTCAGGCGGTAAAGGGCGACCTTGCGATCCCCATGGTCGGTTCCCACGACCTCGCCCTCGGCCAGGGCCGAAGCCGCCAGCAGCGCCACCCATTCGCCTGTATCACTCATAGCGACTGGCGGTAGAGGCTTGGCCCCGAAGGTCAAGCCGGCGATGCTGCCGGCCGCATGACCATTGGGAGAAACATCATGGATGACGCACGACGGCTCGCCGGTCGCCGGGTGCTGATCACCGGAGCTGCGTCCGGCATCGCCGCAGCCACGGCGCGGTTGTTCGCCCGCCATGGGGCGAGACTCGTCCTGCTCGATATCAACGGCGAGGGCCTGGCGGCTGTGGCCGGCGAGATCGCCGCTGACCCCATCACCGTCGACCTCACCGACCCAGTGGCGGCGGCGGCGGCGGTGGAGCAGTCGGCCGGAGTCATGGGCGGACTGGACGGGATCGTCAATTGCGCCGGCATCTCCATGGTCAAGCCCTTGGCCGACCTGGACCTCGAGGACTGGTCGCGGGCTCTCGCGATCAATCTGACTGCGCCCTATGTCATCTGTCGCGCCGCCCTGCCGTGGCTGACGGCCAAGGGGGGCACGGTCGTCAATATCGCCTCAGGCGTCGGCATTCACCCCACCGGCGGCGGATCGAGCGCCTACGCCGGCTCCAAGGGCGGTCTGATCGCATTCACCAAGGCGCTGGCGGCGGAGTTCGCGCCGGTGATCCGGGCCAATGTCATCTGTCCGGGCCTGGTCAAGACGCCGATGACCGCCTTCATGTTCGAGGGCTACGAGGACCGGCCCCTGGAGGCCCCGGCGGTGGCCCGCTATCCCATGGGGCGCTGGGCCGAGCCGCCGGAACTGGCCAACGCCTGCCTGTTCCTGACCTCGGATGAGTCCAGCTACGTCACCGGCGCCACATTCGCCATCGACGGCGGGCGCACCTTCCACTGAGGCGGCGGGTCAGCCGATGGACCGCGCCAGCCGCTCGGCCTCGGCGAAGCCCTTCAGAACCAGGCCTGAGAAGAATTCGCCGGTCTCCCTGGGCAGGATGCCGGCGGCGGCCTGGGCCACCTTGTATTCCAGGATGCAGCCGCCTTTGAACATCGCCAGCATCAGGTAGTAGTCGAAGTTCGAAACGTCGCGCCCGGTGCCGGCGGCGTAGTAGCGGACCAGTTCCTGGCGGGTGGGGAAGTTCGCCACATTGTACAGCGCCTTGCCTGGAATACGGTCAGGCTCGCGTTCGTCGCGCAGGCCATTGCCGAGCCAGGCCATGTCCAGCAGCGGGTCGCCGATGGTGGACAGCTCCCAGTCGATCAAGGCGGTGAGCCTGGCCGGCGGGCCATCTGCGAACAGGGCGTTGGGGGTGCCCACATCGCCATGGATGATACCGGCTTTGAAGCTGTCCGGCACATTGGCGCGCAGCCAGTCGCGGGCGTATTCATAGCCAGGCAGGTCGCGGCCAGGGTAGTTGTAGAGCTTGCCATAGCTCTGGATCTGGGACTCCCAGCGGTCTACCTGCCGTTCGAGAAATTTCTCGGGCTTGCCGAAACCCTCCAAGCCCACGGCCTTGTAGTCGACGTTGGCCAGGGCAACGAGGCCGTCCACCATGGCGTAGGCGATGCCGTATTCGAAGGGGGCCTTGTCGAACGGGGCGCGGTGATAGATGTGGCCGTCGCGCAGGTCGGCGGCCCAGCCCGGCACCAGGTCCATCACATAGAACGGCGCGCCGATCACCGAGGGGTCCTCGCAGCGGCCATGGCAGTGCGGGTGCGGCACCGGCGTGCCGTTCAGCGCCGCTAGCACCCGGGCTTCTCGCATCACCGACTTTTCGGAATTCGGCGGCGGCGTCCGGGGCGGCCGGCGCAGGATCAGCGGCCGTTCGCCGCCGCGGTCCAGCAACAGGATCACATTGGACGTGCCGCCGTGGATCATCTTCGCCTTCAGCGGGCCCGAGCCCAGGGCGGGGATGTTGGCGTCTAGCCAGGCGGTCAGACGTTCGATGTCGACCAGGCCATCGAGGGATTGCGAGATTTCAGCCATGCCGTCGCCGCTACCAGACCAGCGGCAGGTAGTCGACGCCGAAAACCCCCTGGGCGTGCGTCTCCGGCCGCTCGCCGGGCTTGACGCGGAACGGCGGCACCCGGGTCAGCCATTCCTCCAGCGCCACCCGCAGTTCCCGCCGCGCCAGGTGCGAACCAAGGCACCGGTGCGGGCCTGCGGCGAAGCTGATGTGATCGAGCTTCTCGCGGCTGAAATCGACCACGTCGGGATTGGCGAACGCTTCGCCATCTCGCCCGGCCAGCGGCAAGGACAGGGCGATCCGCTCACCCGCCTTGAGCTGCACTCCATGGAACACCACGTCGCGGGTGATCAGGCGGAAACTAGTGACGATCGGATAGGCCCGCAAATACTCCTCCACCGCCTCGCCGATCTGCTCCGGGTGGTCGCGCAGTTGCTGCTGGTGGCCTGGATTTTCGGCCAGGTGTTTGAACATGAAGCCCAGGGCCGCGGTCACCGTGTCCAGGCCGGCCACGAACAGCATGAAGCAGACGGACAGGGCTTCCTGATCGGTGATGGCGCGGCCATCGACAGGAGTGGTCAAAACGTAGCTGATAACATCGTCGGCGGGATTGACCTTCTTGGCCTCGATCGCGCCTACCAGATAGTCGCGGATGGCGAAGGCGCTGCGTTTGCGCACATCCAGGTCACGGCTGTGCAAGACGCCATTTTCCCATTCGAGAAATTTCGCCGCCTGTGCGAAGGGCAGGCCCATCAGGCTCAGGAAAATCATGATCGGAAAGACGGCGCTGAAGTCGTCGACGAACTCCGCCTCGCCCTTCGCCAGTATAGCGCTCACCAGCTTCTCCGCGGTGGCCTTGATGTCAGCCTCCACCGCCTTCATCCGCTTGGGCGCGAACAGCGGGTTCAGCAAGGTGCGCCAGATGCTGTGCTCCGGCGGATCGGTTTCGATCGGCAGGAAGGGCCAGCTCTCATCCAGGAGGCCCGAAAAACTGGTGATGCTCTGAGACGAGAACAGCTCCGGATTCTGATAGGCCTCACGGATGATCTCGTAGCGGGCGGCCACCCATGCGTTGTAGCCCTCGAAACGCAGGTTGCGCACATAGACCATCGGTGGTCCGTCCCGCAGAGCGTCCGCCACTGCCAGCATCGGATCCTCCGCCGCCCCCGGTAGGGACTGGAAGGTGAAGTCGCGCACGAGCTCCGGCGGGACATGCGCCGGCGCCGGGGCTGGCTCTGTCATCGTCTGGGTCATGGTGTTCCCTCTGGGTGTCTTTCAGGCGTTCGAAGCAACATGGTTCGGCGGCGCGGCGATCGCAATCAGCCCAGCTCTCGCACGAACTTGGCCGTCATGCGCCGGCTAGCGATGCGCCAGCCCTGGGCGGTCAATCGGTATTCATCCTGGTAGGTTCCGATCGTGGCGGGACTGATGTCCGCCAGGCGCGCGACGCTGTCCTCATTTTCGCCGACATAGTAGACCAGATCGGCCAACCCCCTGGCCGTGGTCTCGCTGTCGATGTCGATCACGACGTTCAGGATCATATGCCGGCTCACGCGAGCCGGCCGTGGGCGGCGCATGAAGGCGGCGATCTCCTCATGACCGCTCATGGACATGCCCGACAGCTCAAGCCGCGCGTCCTCGGTGAAAAGGTCGGCGAAAGTGTCCGCACGTTCATCGGCGCGCCGTGCGTAATCGATGCAAAGCCGATGGCAGTCGCGTTCGATCATCAAGCGGGTCAGGGTGTCCATTTCGTCCTCAACCGACGGTGAATCCCTCGTAGCCCTTGGCGGCCACGTCCTCGCATTTCCGGCGATATCCGTCGCCGATGTAGATCGGGAACACCCTGGGCTTTCCGGGAATGTTGGCTCCCATGTACCAGGAATTGGCCTTGGGAAAGAGTGAGGAGTCCGCCGTGGCCTTGACGTGCGCCACCCAGGCGGCCTGGGCGTCGGGTTGTGCTTCGATCCGGTTGAGGCCCTTGGCGCGCATGTGGGCGATGGCGTCGCTGATCCAGTCCACATGCTGTTCGATGGCCACCAGCATGTTGGACAGCACCGAGGGGCTGCCCGGCCCCGTGACCATGAATAGGTTGGGGAAACCCGCCACCGTCAGACCGAGGTAAGCCGCCGGTCCGCCGGCCCAAGCCTGATCCAGGCGAGCGCCGCCGACGCCGGTGATGTCCATGGCCAGCAGCGCCCCTGTCATGGCGTCGAAGCCTGTGGCCAGCACAATGGCGTCCAGCTCATAGTCCGCCTCGGTGGTACGCAATCCCGTTGGCGTGATGGCCTGGATCGGGGCGGCGCGCACGTCCACCAGCGATACGTTCGCTCGGTTGAAGGTCTCGAAATATTCGAGGTCGACACAGATGCGCTTGGTTCCGATCGGGTGGCCGCGGGGGCTGAGCTTCTCGGCCACCGCCGGGTCCTTGACCTTGGCCTTAATCTTCTCGCGCACGAAGTCCGAGGCGACGTCGTTTACTTCTTGGCTGGTGAGCACATTGGGAAAGGCGAGGATTAGGGTGGTGCCGCCAGCGTCCCAGTGCTTCTGGTAGACATGCCGCTGTTTTTCGAGCGGCGGTATCGGCGCGGTTTCGGCCCCGCCGATGACGCCGGGGGCGCCGGCCTTCAATAGCTCCAGGTACTCTGCGTAGCCCTGCTGGTGCTTTTCGTAATCCGCGTCGGTGAGCGGCCCATTGTTCGCCGGCAGGCTATAGTTGGCCGTGCGCTGAAAGACAGTCACGTGCATCGCCTGTTTGGCGATTTCGGGGATCGACTGGATGCCGGAGGATCCGGTGCCGATCACCCCCACCCGCTGGCCGGTGAAGTCCACGGGCTCATGGGGCCAACGGCCGGTGTGATAAATGGGACCCTTGAAGCTCTCCGCGCCGGTGATTTGAGGCTCCTGCGGCACGGAAAGACAACCTGTCGCCATCACGCACCAGCGGGCGCGGACCTGATCGCCCCGGTCCGTTTCGATCAGCCATTGGTTGGAGCCTTCGTCGAAGACGGCCTTGGTTACGCGGGTCTGAAAGGCGATAAGGTCTCGCAGGCCGTAGCGGTCGGCGATGTGGCCGGCGTAGCGCAGGATTTCCGGCTGCGCGGCGTACTTCTCCGACCAGCGCCATTCCCGAGTTAGGGCTTCCGAAAAGGTGAAGGAATAGAACAGGCTGGGCACGTCGCAGCGCGCGCCGGGGTAGCGGTTCCAGTACCAGGTGCCACCCACGTCATCGCCCGCCTCGAAGCCCTGCAGGCTTAGGCCCAGTTCCCGCAGGCGATGCAGCTGGTACATGCCGCCGAACCCGCCGCCCACCACGACGGCGTCGACGGTCTTCACCATCGGCGCGCGGGCCGTCTTCGATTGGTCCGCCACCGGCACCTCCCAAGTCGCAGTCGCTGCGGGAATTGAACAGGGAAGCACCGGGCCCCGCAAGGGGGACGGGTACGATCAGGCGGTCGCGGCGTGGGTGGGCGCAGTGGCCAGGGCTTCGGCGGTGCGTTTGGCCAATTCCGCATAGGCCTTGGCGAGCTTCGTCTCCGCCTTGCGGGCGATCTCATCCGCACCCGCGGGCCTGTTCGGCTGAGCGGCATCATCCTCCCGCGTGACCGCGGCCGAGGCCTCTGAGTGTGACGGTTCCGTGGGCGCAGGCTCGGCCGTAGATTCAGGGGGCGCCGGAGCCTTCGCCGCCTCGGCGTCGTCCTCCTGCGTCAATAGCAACATGGCGGCGATCCGCGCCTTCTCGGACTGGGTCAGCACCTGCTGGAAGAAAACCTGCGACTCCATCCGTGAAAGGGCGCCGTCGTGGTTGGTGTCGGCGCCGGCGAAGGCGGCCTTCTCCTCATCAGCGGTCTTCACCACGCCCAGCTTGCGCAGCACGCCCGAGCGCTGAAACTCCTCCAGCGAGGCAGAGCCGTTGCGGTTCTCGTCCATCTTTTCGAACAGCCGCCGGCTCATGGTGGCGATGGAATGATCGTGGCGGAAACCAACGCCTCCCAACCGCATCATCGCCTCCTCGCGCCAGGGCCAGCCCTACGCAGACCCGTTCACGCCCCATAGCATGCGGAATTTAATGAGTTTCTGAGGGATAGGCTTAATGGAATGCCACGCGGCGACAGAACTTCAGGCGGCCAGAGAGGTCAGCGCCTGCCGCAAGCGCGGCGCCGCCATGTCCAGGAAAGCGCGGGTCTTCAGCGGAAGCCGGCCCTGTCCGGCGTGGATCAGACTCACGTCCAGGGGCGCGCGTTCGAAATCCCTCAATATGATCGTCAGCCGGCCGTCCGCAACGGCGGCGGCGACCTGATAAGAAAGCACGCGGGCCACCCCAACCCCGGCGATCGCCGCGTCGATGGCGGCCTCGGCGGTGTTCACCGACAGGCGCGCGCGGACCGGCGCGATCAGATCCGCGGCGGCGCCCGGCGCCCTAAACCGCCAGGCGCCGCCAGCGTCGAGAGCGTCAAAGAATACGCCGTCACGGTCGGCCAGTTCGCCCGGCGTGCCGGGTGTCCCGTGGGCGGCGAGGTAGGCGGGGCTGGCGCAGACCACGCTGCGCACGACGCCGACGCGGGTCGCCACGAGGCTGCTGTCAGGCAGGACGCCGATCCGCAGCGCCACGTCGATATGATCATCGATCAGGTGCATATTGCGGTCCGAAAGCAAAAGATGGGCGTTGATCGCGTCAAACCTCGCCAGAAAGTCGCTCACAATCGGCAGGATATGCAGGCGTCCGAACACAATTGGCGCGGCGATGACGAGATCTCCCCGCGGGGCGGCGTATTCACCCGCCGCCAGGCGCTCAGCCTCGTCGACCTGTTCCAGGATGCGCCGAGCGGCGGCGATATAGGCTGCGCCTGCGTCGGTCAGGGTCAACCGCCGGGTCGTGCGGATCAACAGGCGAGTCTTAAGGTGGGCCTCCAGGTCGGTGATCTTGCGGCTGATGGTTGGCAAGGGCGCGCCCAGCCGGCGGCCTGCCCCCGTCAGACTACCGGTCTCTACAGAGGCGACCAGGATGGCCATGGCTTCCAGCTGATCCATAATTCTTCCAAAAAATGACAGTATGAATTTCATATACGCCAGATTATTCGCAATTTCGAGAGCTGGTAGGTCTTGGGTCATCAGGCGGCTGCGGCCGCCGCGAACCCAGGAAGCATCAGTCCCATGTCCCGCATCACAATCCCGACCCGCGATAACGCGCCCGCCGCCTCGCAGCCCATTCTCGACGCCGTCCAGGCGCAACTGGGCGTCACACCCAACCTGTTTCGGCTTGTGGCGCTGAGCCCCGCGGCGCTGTCCGCCATGAGCGGCCTGTCCGGCGCGCTGGCCAAGGCGCTGGACGTCAAGACCCGTGAGCGCCTGGCGATCGCCACGGCGCAGGTGAACGGCTGCGACTACTGCCTGTCCGCCCACACCTATCTGGGGCTGAATCTGGCCAAGCTGTCGCCAGAGGAAATCGCCTTGAACCGCAAAGGCGCTTCCACCGATCCCAGGGCCGACGCCGCCGTGCGGTTCGGCGCGAGGGTCGCGGAAACCCGCGGAAAGGTCAGCGCCGCCGATCTAGCCGCCGTGAAGCTGGCGGGATTCAGCGAGGCTCAGATCATCGAGATCATCGCCGTCGTCGCCGAGAACTTTCTGACCAACCTGATCAACAACGTCGCCGAAACCGACATCGACTTTCCGGTGTCCCGCACCGCTGAGGCGGCCTGACCTATCTGGCCGGCGTCCCCACCAGGGCCGCCGGCCAGTTTCGAATGGAGGTTCCCATGAGCGCCAGATTCCTCGACGTCGCCTTCACACCCAGCGTGCGCGCAGCGCAATTGGCCAATGGAGGCCGCGACCGCGGGCTGTCCGGCTTCGTTCCTTCGCCGGATCGCTTCACCGCCAGCGAGGCGCAATTCATCACAGGGCGGGACAGCTTCTACATGGCCAGCGTCTCCGAGACCGGCTGGCCCTATGTGCAACACCGGGGCGGTCCTGCGGGCTTCTTAAGGGTGCTGGATGACCGCAGCCTGGCGTTCGCAGACTACCGTGGCAACCGCCAGTACGTCAGCCTCGGCAACCTCATGGCCAATCCCCGGGTGGCGCTGTTCCTGATGGACTATCCCAATCGGCGCCGGCTGAAGATCTATGGCCACGCCGAGGCGGTGGACCTGGCCGCCGATCCCGATCTGGCGGAAGCTGTCGCGACCCCCGGTTATCAGGGTCTGCCGGAACGGGCCATGAGGGTGCGGCTGGAAGCCTTTGACTGGAACTGCCCGCAACATATCACGCCAAGATTTTCCCCCGCCGACATCACTAACCAAGGAGCCTGACCATGGCCGAACCGGATCGCCCGCCGCTGCCGCCGTTCACTCATGAGGACGCCGTGCGAAAGGTCCGTCTGGCCGAGGACGCCTGGAACAGCCGTGATCCGGCGCGAGTGGCGCTGGCCTATACGTCCGACAGCCGTTGGCGAAACCGCACGGAATTCCTGGAAGGCCGTGCGGCGATCGCAGAGTTCCTGGCCCGAAAATGGAGGCGCGAGCTCGACTATCGGCTGGTCAAGGAGCTCTGGGCGTTCCGCGAAGACCGCATCGCAGTGCGCTTCGCCTATGAGTTTCACGATGCGGCCGGCCAGTGGTTTCGCGCCTATGGCAACGAGAACTGGGAGTTCGACGCTCATGGTCTCATGCGCCGCCGCATCGCCAGCATCAATGACGCCCCGATCGCGGAGGGTGCTCGTAGTTTCCGCTGGCCGCTAGGGCGGCGGCCGGACGATCATCCGGGTTTGAGTGAGCTGGGATTCTAGCGAACCGGCCCGCCCTACCTCTACTTCCCTAAAGCCTTTCCCAGCGCCGTCAGCGCATCTCGGGTGGCGGTCCGTGTGACGCCGGCGTCCGCCAGCATGTGGAACCCGTGCGGGGCGCCGGGATAGACGTGCATCTCCACCGGCACCCCGGCCCGGATCAGCCGGCGGGCGTATTCCAGGTTTTCCTCGATGAACAGGTCAAGCGCCCCGCAGGCCAGATAGGTGGGCGGCAGGCCGGCCACGTCCTCGGCTCGGGCGGGGGCGGCGTAGGGGGACACGTCGTCGGAACCCGGCGCGCAGTCCAGCAATGAGGTCCAACCCAGGTCATTTTTCTCCCGGGTCCACAGGTATTGGCCCACGTAGGGCGAGGGGTCGGGGTGTGTGACCGTACGGTCGTCGATCATCGGGAAGATCAGGTGCTGGAAGGCCAACGGATATTCCCCCCGGTCGCGGGCCAGCAGGGCCAGGGCCGCGGCCAGGCCGCCGCCGGCGCTCTCGCCCGCCACGCCCAGGCGCGTGGTGTCGATGTTGAACTCCGCCGCCTGGCCGGACAGCCACGCCAGGGCCGCATAGCAGTCCTCCACCGGCCCCGGGTGCTTGGTCATCGGCGCGAGTCGATAGTCCACCGACAGCACCACGGCGCCAAAGTCCTCGGCCCACTTCATATTGACCGGCGCGGTCATCTCCGGGGCGCCCAGTATATAGCCACCGCCGTGGATATGCAGGATCGCCGGGCGTGGCTGGGACGCATCCTTGGGCAGATAGAGGAGGCAGCGCACGTCAGGCGCGCCGGCCAGGCCGGGGACCCTGACCTCGCGCCAGTCGACCTTGTCCGACGTTGGCGGCGGCGCGGCCAAGATGGCTTGCATCGCTGGCGAGGGCTCGCCCGGCGTGAACTTCATCTGGCTGGCGATCTCGAGCATCGGCTCAAGCTCTGGGTCGAGCAGGTAACGGCTGGGCATCGGGTCCTCCGGGGCGCGGATTTCGGCTGTTGCGCAAAGCTAGCGCAAGTTCATGGGATGTCGATGCGTGGCCAATGGATCTCCCTCTTGCCTTGCCGCCCGTCGCCCTGTCACACCTGGGCCGCAGTGAACAGGGAGGCCGCCATGGTCAGGACCGGTACCAGCGAGCGCCCCGATCTGCCGATCGCGGTGGTGATCGGGGGCGGGGGCATGGGGATGTCCACCGCCAAGCGGCTAGGCCAACATTGCCGGATCGTCCTGGCCAGCCTGTCGGCGGACAAGAACCCGGCCCGGGAGGCGGCGTTGAAGGAGGACGGCATCGACGCCGTGGCGGTCCAGTGCGACATGACCGATCCGGCCTCGGTGGACCGTCTGGCGGCCTTCGTGGCCGAGCGGGGACCGCTGCGCACGCTCGCCCACGTGGCGGCTTTCTCGCCATCGATGGGCGATTGGCGCACCCTACTGGCGGTTAATCTGGTCGGGCCGGCCCTTATTGAGCGCGCGATGTTGAAGCTGGCGCAGCCCCACACCGCGGCGATATTCGTCTCGTCCCTGGCCGGCCACCGGCCGCAGCCGCCGTCTGACGAGGTGCTGGCGGTGCTGGACCGGCCGCTGGCGCCGGACTTCTTCGAGGCCCTGGAGGCGCTGCTGCCGGCGGCGGAGCACACCTCGGGGAACGCCTATTCCCTGACCAAGACCGCGCTCAACCGCATGTGCCGCCAGCGGGCCTGGGCCTGGGGCCAGAAGGGCGCACGGATCGTGTCCATGTCGCCGGGCATGATCGCCACCCCCATGGGGGCGCTGGAATTCGCCGGCGCGAACCGGGAGCACAAGCTGGCGCTGCTGGCCAAGACGCCCCTGGGCCGCGAAGGCACCATGATCGAGACCGCAGACGCCATCGAGTTCCTGGCCTCGGAGCGGGCGTCGTTCATCACCGGCACCGACCTGCTGGTGGACGGCGGCGTTCACGCGGCGATGGCGTTCCCGGAAGACTGAGGCGGTTCAGGCTCCGCTGGCGGCGGCGGCTGGCCGCACCGCTGCTTCCGCCACGGCGTCGTCAGCCACCAGCTCACGGTAGGCGCGCCAGCTGGCCAGGCCGAGCCATGGGAACGCCACGATCATCAGTACGAAGCCGCTGGCCGCCACCAGATTCAGCGCCACCAGGAGGATTACCGCCCAGAGCACCATCGGGCCGGGGTTCGCCGTCACGGAGCGGACACTGGTTGCTGTTGCGGAGAACACGCTTTGGCGCGGGTCCAACAGCATCGGCGCGCTCACAACCACCATCGCATATGCGAGAAAGGCGATCGACAGGCCAACGATCGTACCGACGATCATCATCTTGTGCCCCTCGGGCGTCCCCAGCGCGAAGTCGATGAATTCCGGTGCGGTGTGATAGAGCCTCCAAGTGGACAGGCCGTACACAACCTGCGCGATCCGGCCCCAGAAGAAATAGATCAACAACAGCGCCAGGCCCAGGTAGGCGACATCGGTCCGCAGCGCTCCCCGGACAAAGGTGATCCGTCCGAGCGTGACCTTGCCGCCCTGATCGATAATTCGCCCTGCCTCGTAGGGGCCCATCGCCAGCACCGGGGCCACGAACACGAAGCCAAAGGTCAACGACAACACCCAAAAGGCGGCGCTGGTCACATAGATCCCATAGGTGATCGCAAAGCTGATCAGGGCAATGACCAAGCCGTGAAGCAACAACGGTCCCGGCGCCCTCCACATATCCGCCCACCCCTGGGCCAGCCACCGGAACGGCGCGCCCACACTTACGCTGTTCACCGCGGGCAGTCGGTAGACCGCTTCCATTCGGACCTCCCTTGTCTGGCCGCGCCGCGCAATCCGTCCGGCGTCGGACCTTTTGAGCAATCCTGCCGCCGACTGGCGTCGCAAAGACTTGACCAGGATCAATGCGCACGGCGGCGTTGCTCATCGCTGCACATATATTTGGCATTGGACGCGCGACTATTGGCTCGACTAGCAGACGCCAGGACGCGCGGGGCGTCAGGCAGATCGGGGGCGAACCAGGTGCGAAGGCGCAGATCGGGCCGCTTTGTCGAGGGCGCGCTCACGGGCGTCGCCGTCCTGGTGCTTGCGCCATTGCCAGCCCTGGCACAGCGGGTGAACGAGAACGCCGTCACCTCCGCCGAGGACGCCTTCGGCGCCCAGGTGGGGTCGGAGAAGATCGGCATTTATAACGATCAGGATGTGCGCGGCTTCAGCCCGTCGAAGGCCGGCAACATGCGCATCGAAGGGGTCTATTACGATCAGGTGTCCCAGTCGTCGGGCCGCTGGCGGCTGAACGCGGCGATCCGGGTGGGGGCGGCGGCGCTGGACTATCCGTTTCCGGCCCCCAGCGGCATCGTCGACTACAAGGTGCGCAACTCCGGCGACAAGTTCGCCGCTTCCGCGGCGGTGGGCCGAGATCCCTGGGGCGCGCCGCTCGCCGAGGTCGATTTTCAGGTCCCGATCATCAAGGAGCGCCTTAGCTTCGGCGCCGGCTACGCCTACCTGAACATGGAGCAGACCGACGGCTCCTCGCAGGAGTTCCACGCCATGGCCTTGATCCCGCGCCTGCGGTTCAGCAACGGCGACGCGCTGGGCATCGTCAGTTACGTCGTGGACGACCACATCATGGCCCGCCCGAACATCACCGCCGCCGACGCCTTCCTGCCGCCGATTCCCAAGGCGCGCCGCTACCTGGGCCAGCGGTGGACAGAGGGCCATACCGACCAAGTCGCGCTGATGGGGATCACCCGCTTCACCCTGGGCGACTCCTGGTCGGTGCGCGCGGGCCTGAGCAGCTCGCAGAACCTGAAGAGCAGCAACTACACAGAGGTGTTCTCGATCAACAATCCCGAGGGCGCGGGGCGACACCGGGTAATCTCCGATCCACGGCTGTTCCAGCGCTCGATCTCCGGCGAAGCGCAACTGGCCTGGAAGCGGGAGCAGGGCGGCGTTCGCCACCGGGTGATGTTCATGATCCGTGGCCGCAACCGCCTGACCGAGTCTGGCGGCTCCGACATCCGCGATCTCGGCCCGGTGATCCTCGGCCAGTACGACCACGAACCGAAACCCGTTCTCGCCTTCGGGCCGGTGGACAAGGGCCGCATCCGACAGAAGACCTTCGGCGTGGGCTATTTCGGCGGCCTGGCCGGCGTGGGCCAGATCAACCTCGGCCTGCAGAAGACCGACTACCGCCAGAGTTTCCGCCACCTGGGCGGCCTGGCGCAAACCGAGACACGGCCCTGGCTGTATAACGGCGCTCTTGCGCTTACCCCCAGGCGCTGGCTCACCGTCTACGCAACCTACGTCCGCGGCCTGGAGGAGAGCGGCGCGGCGCCGGAGAACGCTGCGAATCGAAACGAACAGCTGGACGCCTCACGCACCACCCAGATCGACGGCGGCGTGCGCATCGCCCACGGCAAGACCCGCTTCGTGGCCTCGGTGTTCCAGCTTGAGAAGCCGTATTTCACCTTCGACGCCGCGAACGTCTTCACAGAACAGGGCCAGGTGCGCCATCGCGGCGTGGAGTTTTCCCTGTCGCAGGACATCGGCGCCCTGCACCTGCTGGCCGGGGCGGTGCTGATGGATCCTGTGGTCACTGGCGACGCCCGCACCGCCGGCAGGGTCGGCAAACGGCCGGTAAACACGACGCCGCTGCTGGTGCGCATTGACGCCGACCTGAAGACCCCCGTCCGCGGCCTGTCGCTCAGCGGCGCCGTCGTTGAGACCGCGCCGCGCATCGCCTCGGCCCGGACCTATGCGGCGCTGGGCGGCGAGCAGTTGAAGATCGGCGCCACCACCGTCGTCGACGTGGGCCTGCGCTACCGCTGGAAAACGGGCCAGACGCCCATGAGCCTGCGCGTGCTGCTGGCCAACGCCTTCGACGACAAATCCTGGAAGGTCATCGCCGCCAACACTTACCAACAGGCCGACGCGCGCCGGCTGAGCGTGGGGCTGGCGGCGGATTTTTAGGGGGGCGAACGCCCCATCACCCCATCGCTGCCTTCGCTTCGGCGATCTTGCTTTCCAACCACCCAAGCTCGTCAAAGGTGCGCCCGCCGGTGCGTTCAATGAGCAGTTCCAGCGCAGCGATCTCGGCCTCGCGGACATTGCGGTTCTTGGGGTCGGCGGCCAGGGCCACCTCCACGAAGTGCAGCGCCTGCAACGGTTCGCCGGACTCGACCCGGTGGCGCGCCCTGGCGGCAAGTTGGTCCGGGCCGCCGGCCATGTGAGCCAGTTCGTGCCAGATGGATTGGGCCGGCACGCCGTAGAGTTCGGTGGTGGACTCGTGGCGGAACCAGCCCGTGTATTCTTCATAGATCGCCCGGACGTACCACCACTCCGGTCCGCGGCCAGGCGCCATCTGCAGGTTCGCCGGTAGGCGGATCTCCTGGATCATCGAATGCAGCGGCTTGCCGGCGTTCATGCCCTTGACGGTCTCGTCGTGCAGGAACCGGATCGCCTCCATCAGCTTGGTCATGTCGGCGCGGATGCGCGCCGCGCCCACGATGGGCTCGTCGTGGCCGGTGATCATCATCTCCGGCGCCCAGTCGATCAGCCGCTGCAGCTCACGCATGAACTGCGGCACGCTGCGGTCGCGGTCGCCACGCAGGGTGTAGAAGTGCGGCAGGGCGCCGTAGAGCGCACCCATCCAGTTGCCGGTGAATACGATCTTCTCATTCGGCATCCAGACCATCACCGAGTCCATGGTCTCGCCGGCCGAGGCCCAGTGGACCTCATATTTGCGGCCGCCGACCTCGAAGACATGCAGATGCTCGAACAGGGTCAGCCGGTCCGGATCGGGGATCTTAGGCGTCGGAACCGGGTAGGGCGGGGTCGCGGGCGAGATGGCGTGCAGCACGCGCCGGCCGCGGGGTCCGAAGAACGGGGCCAGCATGTTCCGTTCCTTGAGCAGTTGCGGATAGTTCTGCTGCACGATGGTCTTGGCGCCCGGGTCGGCGAACACGTGCCAGCCGCCGATGTGGTCGAAGTGGTCCTGGGTCAGCACGATGGTGTCGACTTTGAGTTGGCGGCCCAGGGCCTGTTCAAACCGCTCCCGGAAGCGGGGCCCTTGGTCCGGCGTGCCGGTATTGATCACCACGTCGCCGGCGTCGCTGGTAAGCACGTAGCCGTTGGAAGTGCCTTTCGACATCCAGATGAAATCGTTGATCCGGACCGCCGGCGCCTCGGGCTTGAATTCGACGGCTTTGACGAGGTGGTGGTCGGCGCTGGAATAGCGGGCCATGGGTTTCTCCCTGTTTGTGCTGCCCGGCGGCGATTTCTCACATGCGCCTTGGTCGTGGGCGTCCTAAGCTGGACCCAAATGGCCCGGGAGGCCAGATGTTGCGGGGAGAGAATTTGATGTCGGACGCACTTCATCCTGATGCATTGATCGCCGAGGCCCAGCACCAGACCGGCCTGAAGGACTTCGACTCCGAGTCGTTCCGGGACGGACTCAGCCTTCTGGTCTCCGAGGCCAACCGGTCCACGCGCATGACGGCCGACGGGCGGGAGCTGTGGAGGTCCATGGCGGTGGCGGCCCTGGCCAGCCGTCTCAAGGTCGCCGACTATGTCCGCACCCACCCGGGGGTCGCCAAGGAAAAGATCGTTCGGCCGGTGGTGGTTTGCGGCGCGCCGCGCACCGGCACCACGCTTACGGCCAATCTGCTGGCGACTGACCCCGCCAGGCGCTCGCTCTTGACCTGGATCGTCGATGACCCCGTGCCGCCGCCGACCTTGGCGACCCTGAAGACCGATCCCCGCTGCCTGGCGCGCCTGGAAGAGGAGCGCATCCAGCAAGAGAAGGATCCGGCGGCCGGCCGCTTCTATCGGTCTTCTGCGGTCTATCCCACCGAGTGCATCTTCGTGATGCACCACGACTTCCGGGGGCTCGCCTGGGAGTCGTTTTTCCCGAGCCCGGCCTATTCCGACTTCCTGCTGCACGGCGACATGTCGAGCGCCTATGACTATCACCGTCTCTTTCTGCAGATGCTGCAGTCCCAGGCGGCGGGGGCTTGGAACCTGAAGATGCCGTCCCATTCCCTGCACATCAAATGGCTGATAGCCGCCTACCCGGATGCGCGGGTCATCTGGACCCACCGCGACCCCTTCACCGCCATGGGCTCGCTGATGAGCCTGATCGCCAATTCCCAGAGCCGCTTCACCGGCGGCGATCCGGACGACGCCTATATCGGCCGGCACTATCCGCATCAGATCGTGGCGCACGTGGACCGGATGGTGGCGTTCCGCAAGGCGCGCCCCGACGTCCCGATTCACGATCTGCACTACGCCGAAATGATGCGCGATCCGATCACCCAGATGCGGCGGCTGTACGCCTTCCTGGGCGATGACTTCAGTGCGGAGGTCGAAGCCGGCATGCGCGACTGGCTGGCCGACAATCCGCAGGGCAAGTGGGGAAAGCACGCCTACACCCTGGACCGTTTCGGCCAGTCGGAGGCCAGTATCGCGCCCTTGTTCGAAAACTACCGCGCCCATATCGAGGTTGAGCGCGAAGGCCTCTGAAGCCCGCGCCGCCACCCCCAACGGAGGAAATGACCGAATGCCCGCCAAGAACCTCTTTGACCTCACCGGCAAGGTCGCCCTCGTCACCGGCGCCAACAGCGGCCTGGGTCTGGGCTTCGCCGAGGGGATCGCCATGTGCGGCGGCGACGTGGTGATCTGGGGCCGGCGCGAGGACGCCAACGCCAAGGCCGCCGAACACCTCGCCCAATATGGAACCCGGGTGCACCACCGTTCCGTGGACGTGTCCGACGAGGCCGCAGTGATCGAAGGCTACGCCGACGCGATCAAGGTGATGGGCCGCATCGACTGCGCGGTGGCCAATGCCGGCATGATGCCGACCATGGAGCCCTACCACGAGATGCCGCAGTCCTCCTGGCACGGCCTGCTGGCGGTCAGCCTGCATGGGGCGCACTATACCATGCAGCAGGCGATCCGCCATTTCCTGGACCGTAAGGCCAAAGGCGATCCGGGCGGCTCGATCATGGTCTGCGGCAGCCTGTCGACCCGCTACGGCGTGCCGCGTATCGAGAACTATGCCGCGGCGAAAGGGGCGCTGGCCTCGGTGGTCCGCTGCATCTCCACCGAGTACGGCAACGACGGCATCCGGGCCAATATCATCCTGCCCGGCCTGATCCGCACCGGCGACGCCACCAAGGAAGGCGAGAAGGATCACCCCTACACGGCGATGCTGGAGGAGCGCTGCCCGATCCCGCGCTGGGGCTATCCCGAGGACTTCCACGGCATCGCCGCTTACCTGATGAGCGACGCGGCCAGCTATCACACCGGTGACTTGATCACCATCGACGGCGGCTGGGTCGGCAGCGTCTTCTAGGGAGAACGGCAATGAAGGCGGTTAACCTCTACGGTCCGGGCGACGTGCGCGTGGACGACATCGAAACGCCGGCGCCCGGGGCGGCGGATGTGGTGATCCGCATCGCCGCCTGCGGCATCTGCGGCACGGATCTCACCATGGTGCGCGACGGCTCGCGGCGCGACGGGGCCACGCCTCTTGGGCATGAGGCGGCCGGCGTGGTGGTGGAGGCGGGACCCGCCGCCAAGGGCGTCCGCGCCGGCCAGCGGGTTGCGATCAACCCCATGGGCGAGATCACCAACGTCATCGGCAACGGCGGCACCGAGGGCGCGTTCGCCGACTACCTACTGGTCCGCGACGCCGAGCTTGGCCGCAACCTGATCGAGCTGCCGGGCAATCTGCCCATGTCCATCGCCGCGGCGGCGGAACCGCTGGGAGTGGGTCTGCACGCAGTCAACCGCAGCGGCGCCAAACCCGGCGAAAAGGTGGTGGTGTTTGGCGTGGGGCCGATCGGTCTGGGCGCGGTGCTTTGGCTGAAGGACAAGGGCGTCGATGATATCGTCGCCGTCGACCTGTCGCCGGAGCGGTTGGCCCTCGCCGAGCGCTATGGCGCGAAGACCCTGGTGCGCGCCGACAAGGATGATTTGGCCGAGACGCTCTACGCTGTCCACGGGCGGGAATATGTGTTGGGTGCGCTCTGCGCCGGCACCGACGCCTATATCGATGCGGCTGGCGCAGCCTCCATCGTCAGCACGGTGATCGGGCTGTCCAAGCTGCATGCGCGGCTGGTGGTGCCGGCCGTCTATCGCGAGCCGGTGCCGATCCACTTCGGCCAGATGCTGTCCAAGGAGCTCTCCATCACCACATCGATCGGCTACCCCGACGAGTTCGGTTGGGTGGTGGCGCGGCTGGGCCAGGACCCGGACCATTTCGCCGACTACATCACGCACCGCTTCCCGTTCAACCGGTTCCACGAGGCCTTCACACAGGCCGGTCAGCGCGAGGCCGGCAAGGTGATGGTGGAGTTCGACGCCTGAGATGGCCCGGGCGGAACCCTGCATCGTCGGCATCGGCCAGACCGAATACGCCTTCCGCGGTCAACTCGCCCACCGCGGGGCGCTCAGCCTTGCGCTGGAGGCGGTGAAGAATGCGGCCGCGGACGCCGGCCTGCCCATCGACGCCATCGACGGCTTTGCTTCGTTCTCGGACGATCCCCTCGACGGGGGCGTCCTTGCCTTCGAACTGGGGCTGCCGGAGTTGCGCTATTCGGCCATGGCCTGGGGCGGCGGCGGCGCCAACGCCATGGGAGCGCTGGTGCTGGCGGCCGATGCGGTCCGGTCAGGTTCGGCCAACTATGTGGTCGTGTTCCGGGCCATCATCATGGATGAGACCAAGCGTTTCGGAAAATCCCTCAGCGGCCCGGCGTTTTCCGGCAAGCGCACCACCTCCGATCCCTTCTCCATGGTGCAGTTCTCGATGCCCTTCGGCCTGTTGTCGCCGGCCCAGACCTATGCCCTGTCGGCCAGACGGCACATGGCCCTATACGGCACCACGACGGAGCATTTCGGCCATGTGGCGGTGGCCATGCGCCGGCACGCCGCCCGCAATCCCATTGCCCTGCGGCGCACGCCGATCACCCTGGACGATCATGCGGCCAGCCCGTTCATCGCCGATCCGATCCGCCGGCTGGACTGCTGCCAGGAGAACGACGGCGCCTGCGCCTATTTGGTCACCACCGCCGAGCGGGCGCGGGACCTGAGGCGCCCCACCGTCCGGGTGCTGAATGCGGTGATGGGCGGCATGCCCCGCTGGCCGTCCGATCCGGCCAGCCAGAACATGCGCACCGCCGATTTCGCCACCGGCGGCCAGGCCCCCCTGGCCCGGCGGCTATTCGGTGAGGCGGGCGTCAAACCTGACGACGTCGACGTCGCCCTTCTGTTCGATAATTTCACCCCGCAGATCGTCATGTCGCTTGAAGACCTCGGTTTCTGCAAGCCGGGGGAAGGCGGACCGTTCATCGTCGACCAGGGCATCAGCTGGGACCGCGGCAAGTTACCGATTAACACCCATGGCGGTCTGCATTCGGAGGCCTATGTTCACATGAATCACGTGCTGGAGGGTATTCGCCAGATCCGTGGGACTTCGACGGCGCAGGTGGCGAATTGCGAGATTGCCCTGGTGGCCGGAACCCCCGGCCGCTCCCCCACCAGCTTAGCGCTCCTGGCGCGATAGGCGCGGACGATGGCATTCTTCCCCATCCCCTTTCACCTGCCGTCCCTGGAGGGTCCGGCCGCGCCGTACTGGGCGGCCACCCGGGAGGGCCGGCTGGTGGTGCAGCGTTGCGCCGACTGCCAGGCTTGGCGCCATCCGCCGGGGCCCGTGTGCTGGCGGTGCCGCTCCGCCAACGCCGCCTTCGAGCCGGTGAGCGGCAAGGGCGAGATCCTCAGCTACACCATTGTTCACCAGGAGCTGGTTCCGGAACTCGCCGGCGTCGGGCCCTATAACGTGATCGTGGTGTCCCTGGCCGAAGCGCCGGACGTGCACATCGTCAGCAATCTGGTGGGGACCCCGAACGCCGAGATCGCGGTGGGCCTGCCCGTCGAGGTGGTGTTCGAGGTTGTCGACGCCGAAGTGGCGTTGCCGCGTTTCCGACGTGTGGAGGTCAGTTCATGAAGGCGGGATTTATTGGCCTCGGTCAGCAGGGCGCCCCCATGGCGCGGATGATAGCCCGCAGCGGGTTTGCGCTCAGCGTGTGGGACAAGAGCCCAGCCGCGGTCGCCGCCTTCGACGAGTCTGGCGTGCGGCTTTGCGCGTCGGCTGCGGAGGTGGCGCGGGCATGCGAAGTGCTCGGCGTTTGTGTGCGCACCGACGACGACCTTCGCGCCCTGCTGGATGGCGACGCGTTGCTCAAGGATCTGGGCGCTGGCAGCGTGTTGCTCATCCATTCGACGGTGATGCCGGAGCTCTGCGTCGAGATCGCTGAACAAGGCCGGGCGCTGGGCGTCCAGGTTCTGGACGCCGGGGTGTCCAGTTCCGGCGAGGGCGCCCTGGGCGGCAAGCTGGCGGTGTTCGTCGGCGGCGAGGCCGCAGCGTTGGAGCGGGTGCGGCCGGTGCTAGAGACCTACGGAAATCCCATCGGCCACCTTGGCCCGGTCGGTTCGGGCATGCGTGCCAAGCTGGTCAACAACTTGACCGTGATCGCCAATATGGGCCTGGTCGCCGCTGCGCTGGATCTCGGCGAGACCCTTGGCCTTGATCGAACCGCGCTGCGCGAGGTGATGCTGGGCGGGTCGGCCACGAGCTACGCCCTCGCGGTCGCGCCAGGCATACTCGGGCCCGGCCGCGACTTTTCGCTGGTGACCAAGGATTTGCATCACGGCCTGGCCATCGCGCCCGAGGGTCATGCGGGCCGTGAAGCGCTGAAGCAGGCCGCCGAGACATTGCTCGCCTACGTGAACCGCGCTTAGGTGGCGGCGGCGCCGAACATGGGGGATCTGACGTGAACGACATCGACGTGGACTTGAGCGGCAAGGTTGCCTTCATCACCGGCGCCGGGATGGGCTTCGGCCGGCGCATGGCCTACCGGTTCGCAAAGGCGGGCGCGGCCATCGCCGTCACCGACATCGATCTGGGCCGCGCCGAAGCCGCCGCGGCGGCGATCCGCGAACAGAACGGCAAGGCGGTGGCCATTCAGCTGGACGTGGCTGATGAGACAGCGGTGGTGCCGGCGGTGGCGCAGGCGGTGGAGGCGCTGGGCGGGATCGACATCCTTGTCAACAACGCCGGCAAGCACTTGATGAAGTACAACAAGCCATTCGGAGACCTGCCCACCCACGAGATCCGCGCCCTGTTCGACGTGAACATGATGGGAGTGATCTTCTGCACCCTGGCCGTGAAGGAGACCATGCGCCAACGGGGCGGCGGGGCGATCATCAACATCTCCTCGATCGCCGGTTTCGGCTCGAAGAACGCCTATGGGGTGAGCAAGCTGGCCGTGAGGGGCCTGACCATCGCCTTCGCGCAGGAGTTGGCCGAGGACAAGATCCGGGTCAACGCCATCGCGCCCGGCCTCATCGCCACTGAACAGGCGCTGGAGGAGATGCCGGACGCGATGGTGCGCAGCCTGGTGGACGACATGCAGGTGATCCACCGGTTGGGCGACATGGATGACATCGCCAATATGGCGCTGTTCCTGGTGTCACCAGCGGCAAGCTTCATCACCGGCGAGACAATGAAGGTGGCCGGCGGCTATCCGCTGGCGATCTGACCGGACTATTCCGCGGCGACCGCCGTCGCCACAGCTTCCGGCCAAGGATCGACCGTGACCCGGCGCATGTGCCGCCGCTGGCCCGGATAGTCGTTCAGCGCATAGTGCCAGACCGACCGGTTGTCCCAAAAGGCCACCGATCCCGGCGCCCAATTGAACCGGCAAGTGTAGGCCTCATGGCGGGAATGCTGGAACAGGAAGTCCAGCAGTGGCCGCGACTCCCGCGCGGTCCATCCGTCGATGCGCAGGGTGAAGGCCGGGTTCACATAGAGCGCCTTGCGGCCGCTTTCCGGGTGGATAAGCACCACGGGGTGGACGAACTCACCCTCCAGGCCGTCGGCTTCGGCGATCACCATGGAGCTGCGCTTGCGCGAGGAGATGCCGCCGGGACCGTACTGGGTCGAGGCGCCATGCACGGCATTCAGCCCTTCCAGCGTCGCCTGCATCCCCGCCGACAACGCCTCAAATGCGGCGGCCTGGCTGGCGAACAGAGTATCGCCGCCAAACGCCGGGACCTCCACCGCATAAAGGATCGAGCCGATCGAGGGCCGTGCGAGGAAGCTCATGTCGGAGTGCCAGCCGCCGCCGAAGTTGGTCTTGTCCTGCGGCTCCTTGATCACCTCCATCACCGCCGGATAATCGGCCATGCCGGCGACATAGGGGTGGATGTTGAGCGGCCCGAACCGCGCGCCGAACCGGCCCTGTTCCGCAGGGCTCAGCGACTGGTCTCGGAAGAAGATCACCTGGTGCTCGACCAGGGCGGCGCGGATGGCGGCGATCACCGGATCCGAAAGGTCGCGGGACAGGTCCACGCCGGTGATTTCAGCGCCCAGGGCGCCGGCGGTTCTGCGGATGTTCAGCGATTGGCTCATGGCGACTCTCCTGATTCAGCCGACGGCTCCTTTTACGTCCTGCGGGCCATCCGGATATCGGCCGTAGCTGAGGGCGACGAGTCCGCCCAGGACCAGCAGGGTGATGATCGATATCAGGTAGCCGTTGTAGGATCCGGTCAGGTCGAAGAATCGCGCCGCCGCAAAGGGGCCGATCGCATAGCCCAGGCCGAAGATCGCCATTCCGAACCCATATAGCGAACCGAACCAACGGACCCCGAAGTAGCGAGCTAGCAGGAAGGGCAGCAGGTCCCCCTCGACGCCCACGGAAAATCCGATCAGCACCGCCGCGGCGAACCCGCGCCAGTAAGCGCCGTCGAAGTTCAGCAGTAGGAAACAACCCAGTGCCGGTAGCAGGTAAAAGGTCAGCGCGATCCAGCGCGCATGGATTCGGTCCAGCAACCAGCCACCGCACCAGCGGCCGATCACCACGCAAGGGCCTGTCACCGCCATGATCTGAGCGGCCTGGGAGACCGAAAGCCCGCGGTCGTTCAACAGCGCCTGAATGTGGATGTTGATCGACGAGGCGCAGATCGCCGCCACCGCCAGCACCAGCACGATCCGCCACAGCATGGTGGTGCGCATGGCGCTTAGCAGGGGCACGCCCCAGGCCTGTCCGCCGGCCGGCATGTCCTCCGGCGCTGTTTTCTCCAGGGCCCCGGCGTGAGTCATCGGCGGATAGAAGGCGAACGCCAGCATCAGCCCCATGGACAGCAGTATGAAAGCCGCCAGGCCCGGATAAACGCCGCGGACGCCGAAGGTGTTGATCAGCCACAGCGTATAGAATGGATAGAAGATCGCCGAGACGCCGGACCCGCAGAGCCCCACGCCCAGCGCTAGTCCCCGCGACGCCTTGAAGGCGCTGGTGATCGCCGCCCCGAAGGTGATCGGCAGCAGCATCACCGCGCAGACGGCGTAGAGCACCCAGGCCGTCAGCCACGCGGTGGCGTTGGGCGGGGTTAGGCCGATGCAGGCCATGACTGCGGCCATCAGCGGCGTCCCAACCATTGCGACCCGCCGCGGTCCCCAACGATCCAGCGCCAGTCCCACCACGGTGGAGAGCAACAGGGTGCCCACCGAGCTGATGGTGGCGCTCGCCGAGATGGTGGTGCGGTCCCAGCCGAAGGCCGCCTGCATTGGCTTCATCACCGTGCCGACCGGGTAGACTTGCGCGCCGATCACCGTGGTGCCGACGATCCCCGCCAGGATCAGCGGCCAGTGATCCTTCCACTCGCGCGCCGCTTCGCCCTTCAGCATTCGTTTCCCCCTGCCGCGCGCGGCGCGGTTTGTCGGTTGGTCATTGATGTGCGATCTAATCAGCGACGGCGCCACGGGTCTAACCCTAATACGGACGCGTCCATGCGAACCGGGGGGGCGACATTGCCGGACGAGCCTGAATTCGAGCCCTCGCATGTGACGATCTGTGTGTCGGACATCGATCGCGCCGAGGCCTTTTATGCGGCGCTGGGATTTTCACGACTCTACGCCATGAGCCCGCCGGAACCCTTCAAGACCTTGCTGGAACGCCCCGACGCCGCCGCCTTGACGATGGTCGCCATGGAGTTGGCCGGCTTCCGCATTGAACTGCTGAGCTGCGGACCCGAGGCTGCCGCGCCCAAGGCGCCACGGATCGGTGCGCGCCACCTGTCGCTGCGGGTGAAGAACCTGGACGCTGCGGCGGCGCGGATTACCGCCGCCGGCGGATGTGCGCACCCACAGACGCGGATGAGCAACGATGCCGGCGAGTTCATGATGGCTGCCGACCCCGACGGCCAGCGGCTGCTGCTCATGCGCACCGGCTGATCCCTTACGGAGTCTCCAATGTCTGTTCCGATCTTTTTCAAACAGTGTTTCCAGCTCGGCTATGTAACGCCCGATCTGGACCGTGCGGTCGCCCTCTATGGCGAGAAGTTCGGGGTCACGGACTTCCTGATCTTCAGCAGCGCCGACATGAACCCTGATGCGCCTGATCCGATCCGGGTGGGGCTGGCCTGGACCGGGGACATCATGATCGAACTGATCGAGCCAGGCCCAGACCATCCGCTTTACGCCTGCGCGATGCCGCCGCAAGGCGAGTTTGGCATCCAGCTGCACCACCTGGGTTATCTGGTGCATGACGAGGCAGGCTGGCGCGACGCTCTGGCGTCTCTCGAGGTTCAGGGCTCGCCGGTGGTGTCGACGACCGAGCTGCCGGATCGCCTGCAGTTGGTCTACGCCGATGCCCGGCCCCTGCTAGGTCACCACCTGGAGATCATCTGGCTGAAGCCGGGCGGCGCGGCGTTTTTCGATGGGGTGCCGCGGAACTGAGTGGGGCTCTGGCCCAGAAGGCTTTGAACCCGAGATGACCTCGGCTGGGATTCGGTAGCCACTCCCCCGGTGCAAGAAATCCGTCATCAAAGCCTTTCCGAACCGTCACAATCCTTCGCTACCCGGATCCTGAGCGAAAAGGATTGGGGAAATTAATGATAACTCGCACGGGAGTGTTGGCCGCAGTGTCAGCATTGGCGCTTGTCGCCGCCGGTGTCGCCAGGGCCGATTCCATCGGGTTCAGTTCACCAAATGTCACAACGGCTACAGGTTCGACATCCGCCACCGTGGGCGGCGCGACTTTCATTAACCAGGGTCTCGTCGGCACGGCCCGGCTAAGCGCCACGCTGCATGATTTCAATGGCGAGACCCTGGGCTCGTTCTCCGGCATGGCGCTCGACCTGAAGACCTGGCGTCGGTCATCGGGCGGCTACACCGCCAGCCTCTACACCTTGCCTGACCGGGGTCCGAACAATGTGGGGGGCCTGACCACAACCAACTATGCCGCCCGGCTGAATAGGTTCACACTTACGCTCAATCCTTACACGGGAACCGCCGCAGTGCCGGCGACCACACAACAGATGCAGCTGGTGCAGGCCGGGGGCATGCTTTTGCGGGATTCCACCGGGCAGCTGTTCACCGGACGCGATCCTCAGGGGACCACGGTCACCCGGAACGGCATTGTCTACCCAACGCCACCCGCCGGTGACCCCGGCGCCGGGAAGATCGCTATGGACGCCGAGGCCGTCACGTTTCTGAACGACGGCAGCTTCTATGTAGGCGATGAGTATGGGGCAGCGATCTATTACTTCGACGCCAATGGCGCACAGATCGGGGCGATCCAGGCCAATCCGGACATCATCCCGCGGGTCAACGGCGCTGTGAACTTCAACGGAACCAATGACGCGCCGCTGGTCCCGGGCACCACGGGGCGACGGTCGAACCAGGGCATGGAAGGTGTCTCGGTCTCGCCCGACGGGACACGGCTGTTCGCGGTGCTGCAGAGCGCCGCATTGCAGGACAATCCGACCAATGTGGCGGTGCGGCGCAACAACACCCGTGTGCTGGTCTATGACATCTCCGCTAGTCGGACGCCGACGGCGCCGTTGGCTGAATATGTGCTGCAGCTGCCGGTTTTCAACAACAGCGCCACGGGGATTGGCGCGCCTGGGACCACGGCGGCCCAGTCGGAAGTCCTGGCGCTCAACAACACCCAGTTCCTTGTGCTCTCGCGGGACGGCAACGGCCGCGGCACCAATGGCAACTCCAACGCCATCGCCTTCAAGAGCATCCTGTTGGTAGACACCACAGGCGCCACCAGCATCGCCGGCACGGCGTTTTCCAACGGCGTCACGCCGATTTCTACCAGCGCAGTGGCCAACGGCTCCGGCGCGCTGGTGGCGGGGATAACGCCGGTGCAGCAGGTCGAACTGGTCAATTTGCTAAACCCCACTCAGCTGGGAAAGTTTGGCATCAACACCATCACCAACCCCAGCACGCAGTTTTCGCTCTCGGAAAAATGGGAGGCGATGGCGCTGGCGCCGACGCTGGAAGAGGACAAGCCCAACGATTATTTCCTCCTGGTCGGCAATGACAATGACTTCGTGTCCAGCGACGTGGATGCGGCGGGCGTGCAAAACGCCAACACCGCGCTCAACAGTCCCACGGCAGGCAGTGGCGACAACGACAATGTGGTGCTGATCTATCGCCTGACCCTGCCCACCTATGTCGATCCGCAGGCGCTCGCCTATCTGCGGACCACCGGCGCCGTGGTTTTGGCCGGCGCGCATCAGGTGGGAGCCCGGTTCGGGGCGGAGCCAGCATTGGCGGCCCAGGGCAATCTCGACGCTGTGCGCCGGGCGCGGGCCGCAGGCTTGGACACAATGGGCGTGCGGGGCTGGGGCCAAGGCGGTTTCGGCCGGGTTGGCGGGACCAGTCTCGGCGACGCCGTGGACGCAGGGTCCCTGGTGGTGGGGATCGAGCGAGGCTCGGAACTTCTACAATACGGCATCGTCCTTTCGGGCCAAAAGATCGACGGCGACAGCAGCGCGGATTTCGACATTAGCGGCCACAGCTACGCCGCCGGGGCCTATGTGGGCCTGTTCGACAAGTCCGGCTTTTACGCCCAGGGTGCGGCGGGGCTAGCCAACCTCAAATTGAAGACGCGCCGCCCGGCTTCGTATGGGCTTTCCGCGCAAGCCCGCCCCTCTGGGAACGTACTGACCGCAAACGTTAAGTTCGGTTATGCGGCGGATCTGGGACCTGCGCGAGCCGGACCCTATGCCGACGTGCTGCACGCGCGAGTGAACCTGGATTCCTTCACCGAAAATGGGGCGGCTATCGGCAACGGCATTGCGCCCGACACCGACTATAGCCGCACCGAAAGCACCCTGGGCCTGGAGGCGACCTTCGGCGGCGGCGGCTCGTTCCGTCCCACCGCCCGGGTCGGCTATACCTGGGTCAGCGAAGGCGGCCCGCGCAATCCGATCCTGGCCTTGGCCGCGGTGAGCGGGTCGGCCGCTCCAGTGGCCCTGCCCACTGATGACAGGGATTTCGTGGGGGGCCAGATCGCCCTCGAAGGGGAGGCCGCCGGGTTCAGCTGGCGCGCCTCCCTGGAGGCCCGCGACACGGATCGAGATGCTTCGGGCCGAATTACCCTGGGCTTCGCGAAGGCGTTCTGACGGGCGACCGCATAACCCGGATGCGCCCCGCTCAACTAGGGGTAGTGCAACGCGCTCTAACCAGGAGAGCGGGGCCGTGCGATCATTGGGAAAACTGGTGCTGGCGGTTTGCGCCCTGGCCGCATTCGGCCCGACAGCGCATGCAAAGGCTCCGGTCCGCAGCCTCAGTCGTTCACCAGCAGCAGCGAAGATCCGAACACCCCGCCGCCGGCGCCGCAGACGCTGACCTTGACGTCTTTCTTCACCTGCCGGGGGCCGGCCTCGCCGCGCAATTGGCGCACCGCCTCCACCAGATGGCTGAAAGCGTGCAGCCGGCCCTCTGAAAGCTGGCCGCCGTTGGTGTTCAACGGCAGTTCGCCTTCCAGGGCGATGCGTTGGCCGCCCTCCAGGAAACCGCCGGTCTCACCGGGCTTGGTGAGGCCCAATGCCTCCAGCCACAGGATCGTCAGCCAGGTGAAGCCGTCGTAGAGGTGGGCGGTGGAGACGTCCTTGGCGGTCAGGTCCGTGCGGCTCCACATCATCTTGGCCGCGTCGTTTAGCGCCATGTTCGGCCAGTCGGTGCGGCAGAACCAGCTCTCGTGGTCGTGCAGGGCCGAACCCACCGCCTCGAAGCGGATCGGCTTGCGGGTGCGCTCGCGGGCTACGTCGAGGCGGGAGATGACCACCGCGGCAGAGCCATCGATTGGCACGTCGCAGTCGTAGAGGCAGAAGGGCGAACTCACCATCCGGGCGTTCATATAGTCGTCCAGGGTGATCGGTTCGCGATAGACCGCCGCCTCGTTCAGGCCGGCGTTGCGGCGCTGATTGATCGGGATCATGCCCATCTGCTCACGGGAGATCCCGGTCTTGCGCATGTGGCAGTCGGCGTGCAGTCCGATCCAGTTGGCGGCCGACGGCGCCCAGTAGGGCAGGGTCCACTGTTGGAAGCCCTCCGCGGTGGGCATGGAGCCGTCCACATAGGCGCGGCCATAGGTGGGGACCCAGCGCTCGCCCTCGGCCCGATAGCACAGCACATGGTCGCAATAGCCCGCGGCGATGGCCCCAATGGCGTTGATGATGCTGGCGTACTGCGCCGGGCCGGAGCCCGAGGCGTACCAATTGAGCTTCAGCCCCAGACTGTTCTTGATATCGGTGGTCGAGGCCGACGAGGTGCCGTGCCCCACATGCGGCGGGGCGGCCGGCCAGCAGGCGACGCCGTCAATATCGGCCGGTGTCAGGCCCGCGTCCTCGATGGCCGCCATGCAGGCGTCGACGCACAGGTCGAAGGGATAGACGGTGGGCTTGCGGTAGAGCTTGGACTGGCCGACGCCGGAGACCGCGACGTTCTTTTCGAAATAACGGGTCATGGTCGCCTCAGGCCGGTTCGAACACGGGGATGAAGATGTCGCCGTACTGCTGGAAGCAGACCTTGACCTTTAGGCCGGGCTGGGCGGCCTCGACCGGCGCATTCACCAAGTTGGCCGGCAGTCGGATATCCTCCTGTTCGTCCAACTCCACCAGAATCACGGCGTAGGGAACCGGTACCGCCGGGAACCACGGCTGATGATTGATGGTCACCGCCTTGACTTTGCCCAGGCCGCTGACCGGTTCGGCTTTCACGTCCCGCGACAGGCAGGCGGGACAGGCGGCCACATAGGGATGATGCCAGCGCTTGCATGCCCCGCACCGGTGGATGTGCAGGCGGCCATCCGCGCCGCCACACCAGAAGTCGCGGTTCATTTCATTGATGTTGGGCAGGGGTCTGGGCAGTAGTTCCGTCACGCGGCGTCCCTCGGATGAAGTCCTATGGCTGTCCTACAGTCGCCTTGCGGCGCGGCCGCGTCCACCTCCAATGCGCATTCGGGCCTTGCCGGGCGATGCGGGGGAGGTTCTGATTGGTGTCAGGAACACTGGATCACCGAAGGAGACGGCGATGGCCGAAGCCATGACGATTAATGACCTGCTGGGGGGCTCGAGCGATCCGCTGGTGGCGACAACGCGCGGCGCGATCCGCTTCCTCGTCTTCAACCGGCCCGACGCGCGCAACGCCATGACCCGCGACATGCGCCGCGACTATGCCCGTGAGTTGCGTGCGGCGGACGCCGACCCGGCGATCTCCGCGGTGGTGGTGACTGGTGCGCATGGCTATTTCTCTGCCGGCGTCGACATCAAGGAGACACCCGCCGGCTCAAACCTGCCGCTGGTGCGCCCTCATCCGGTGGAAGCCAACCGGGCGATGTCCAAGCCAACCGTGGCCATGGTCGATGGGCCCTGCGTCACCGGCGGACTGGAGGTGGCGCTCTCCTGCACCTTCGTGATCGCCTCGGACCGGTCGCGGTTCGTGGACACTCATATCAAGATCGGCCGCTTCCCGGGCTGGGGCCTGGGAGCGCTGCTGATTTCGGCCATTGGCGCACGGCGCGCGGCGCAGATGACCATGTCGGGCCAGTTCATCGACGCGCGGCAGGCGTATGAATGGGGCCTGGTCAATGAACTCACAACGCCAGAGAATCTGGTCGCCCGCACCCTCGACATTCTCGAAACCATCGGCGGCTACGCCCAGGACGACATCCGCCGCTACATCGACCACAATCGACGCGTGGAGGGCATGGACCTGGAGACCGCCCTGGCGCTGGAATTCGTCACCGTGGAAAAGCGCAAGGCGGGGATCTGAAACCATGGACGCGGACATCGCCGCCAACGCCCTCAAGGTGGGCGACCTGACCATCACCCCCATTGACGACGGCTGGTTTACTATCCCAGAACCGCCGCAGATCAAGGCCATCGACCCGGATCTGGAGCCCCACCGGGCCTATATTCCCGGCGACGGCTTGTTCTACACCCAGCTGGGCGGGTTTCTTGTGCGCACGGGGGGACGGGTAGTGCTGCTGGACGCGGGCCTCGGCCCGCCCTGCGGTCACTGCGGCGACTATTGCGCGGCCGATGCCGATCCAGCGATCCTGGGCGCCTTCGACGACATGTGGCGCAGATTCGGCCGCGATGAGGACTTCGTCGCCATGCGTCGTCGGGGGTTGAAGGACACTGTCATCCATCATGGCCGCCTGGAAGCCAGCCTGAGAGCCGCCGGCGTTGCGCCGGAGGAGGTCACCGACGTGGTGCTCTCCCATCTGCATTGCGACCACATGGGCTGGGTGACCCGGGACGACAAGCCGTTTTTCCAGCATGCAGACGTCTGGGTGCACGAGGCCGATGCCGCTCATTTCCTGGGCGACAATCCCCCCGACGAGACCGGCACCAAGGTGATGTTCGGCGTCGAACCGGCTGGGGTGCGCATGGCCGGCGCCCTGGGACAGATCCGCACCTTCGACCGCGACATCACCATCGCGCCGGGCATCGACATGCGTCACGCGCCGGGGCACACGCCGGGCAGCGCCATCGCAATCGTCTCATCCCAGGGTCAGCGCGCCATGCTGCTGGGCGACGTCATCCACTGCCCACTGGAGATGACCAACGTGGAGTTCAGTCTGATGGCCGACCTGGACAAGGACCTGGCCCACCGCACCAAGTTGAATCTGATCCGGGAGATCGAGGACGGTGCGGTTCACGTGGCCTCGCCGCACTTTCCCGGCATGAAGTTCGGCCGGCTGATGCAGGCGCAGGGCAAGCGTTACTTCACCTACGGATGAGAGGACGGGTGATGCTCTGATGGCGGACGGCGGCGCCTGGCGAAGAGGCCCGATGGTGCGGCCCCTATGGGCGGGCGCCGCATATTTCGGCCTGGTCTTCGGTCTCGGATTCGCGCTCGGCGTGGTTCGGGTGCTTATTACTGCCCCGAGATTGGGCGAGATCCGCGCCGTTCTGTTAGAAGCACCGGTGATCCCGACCGCAAGTTGGTTGGTTTCCCGATGGTGTGTCGCGGCGTTCCGCGTGGCGCCTGGCGCAGCGGAACGCATGACCATGGGATTTGCGGCCTTCAGCCTGACCATGCTCGCTGAACTGGGCCTGGCGGTGCTCTTGTTTGGCCGCACGATCGCGGAACATCTGGCGACCTATACCCATGCAGCTGGCCTCATAGGCCTCGTGGCGCAGCTGCTGTTCGCGTTAATTCCCTATGTGCAGGGCGCGCGTCGTTGATGTCGGTCGGGGAGTGAGGTCTCGCCCCTTCGGGCGTTCCCGCGCCCCCTACGCCTTCTCCAGGATGTGCACCGCGCTGCAGGTGCCCAGCCCCACCACATGGGCCATGCCGATCTTCGCGCCAGCCACCTGCCGATCGCCGGCCTTGCCGCGCAGGTGCAGCGACAGCTCGTAGAGGTTGGCGATGCCGGTGGCCGCGATCGGGTGGCCCTTGGAGAGCAGGCCGCCGGAGACATTGACCGGGATGCGGCCACCCAGTTCGGTGGCGCCGGAGCGCAGTAGCTCGACGCCTGCGCCATCCTCGCAAAGGCGCAGGTTCTCATAGTGCGGCAGCTCGATGGGGGCGAAGCAGTCATGCAGCTCGCACAGGTCGATGTCGCCGGGCTCCACGCCCGACATGGCGTAGGCCTTGTCCGCCGCCAGCCGGGTCACGGTGTTGACGTCGGGCATGGTTGGATCGCGCTCCTGCCAGGGGTCGGAGGCCAGCGCCGTGCCGCGGATGCGGATCGCCTGACCCATCAGCCCCAATTCCTTCACCTTGCGCTCGCTCATCAGCACGCAGGCCGCCGCCCCGTCCACATTGACCGAGCACATCAGCTTGGTCACCGGCCACGCGATCACCTCGGCATTGAGCACTACGTCCAGCGGCGTCTCCTTCTGGAGATAGGCCTTGGGATTCATGGTCGAGTGGTGGTGGTTCTTCACCGCCACCTGGGCGAAGTCCTCGATGGTGGCGCCGGTCTTAGCGGCGTATTCGATGCCCGCTTCGCCGAAAACCGATGGCATGGTGGCTGAGCCCAGCAGGCCGTCGGTGGGGATCGGGCCGGTCTTGGCGCCGCCCAGCAGGCCCATACCGGTGGTCTGCTCGACCCCGACGCAGAGCACGGTGTCGTATTCACCGGAGCGAATGGCGATCCAACCCTCGCGCACACAGGCGGCTCCGGTGGCGCAGGCGTTGGTAATGTTGACCACCTGAATGCCGGTCTGGCCGATCTGCTGCAGGATGCGCTGGCCGATCATGCTCTGGAAAACACTGCCGGCGTACATGGCCTGGATGTCGGCGATTGCGATCCCCGCCTCGTCCAGCGCGCCCAGCGCCGCCTCCGCGCCCAGCTGCGGCGGGCCGCGATCCGGGTAGCGGCCAAACTTCAGCATCTCGATGCCGGTGATGTAGACGTCCTGGCTCATGGCGACCTCCCTCAGGCCGGTTCAAAGAAGTGTGAGACGTAGCTGTTCCCCTCGGCGTCCTTGCGGCCAAGGGCGTCGTCGAACACCACCTTCACGCGGCGACCGTGTGGAATCTCGCCGGGCTTGCAGGCCACACCGCGCAACATGCCCTTCAGAACCGGGCCGTCATCCAGATCGACCACTGCGGAGATGAACGGCGTGGGGGTCCCCGGAAAGCCGCGTTCGACAATCGAAGCGGCGTGAAGCTTGCCGGTCAGGGTCGGCTCGGCGGTTTCAAACTCGCGCTTGCCACACCTGGCGCACGCCAGGCGGTGAGTCTCGGCGTACCAGGACCCGCAAGCCTTGCAGCGCACGGCCGTCAGGCTGGCGCGCCCGCCGGCGTCGATCTTGATGAAGGGAAACGCCGCCTTGGGCGGGTTTGCGGTATCGCTCATGGGCGTTCTGCCTTCGTCGGGGATTTTATCTGTCAGTTGCGATTGTTGACTCAAACGGACGCGATTGACCAGTCATGCGCCTCAGGCCGGACGCAGGGTTTCCTACAATCCTCAAGGTAACGCCCGCGAGGGCGCGATGGCGAAGGTGGGGTCGCCTCGGAATATGGGGTCGGCGATGCGGTTCAGGCGCGCGGTCAGGAAGTTATAGGCCGTCGCGGCGTTGGCCGAGCCGCTGGCCGAGTAGGCGCCTGCGTTACCTGACCGAAGGATCATTGCGTAGAATGTGAACTCATCCGACACGTCCTGCGCCCGCTTGGCCGCCAAGCCGCTCTTGCTGGAGACCTGGGCCCAGGTGTTGAATTTGGCTCCAGTCTGAGCGTCTGAGACTGCCAGGGAGAAGGAGACGCCCCGTTCTGGATCGAACCCCTTTGCAGAGTTGGTGAACAGCCCTGAAATGAAGGGCGACATCCAGGTCGCGATACGGCCAGCGTCGGCGTAACCCATGTCATTGGTCCAGGAGAGGACGGTGGCTAGGAATCCTTGTTGCCAGGGCGCTGTGAGGCCATCCGCCTGGAAGGAACCTGGAATCCATCCCTCAACTTCGCCGGCGTCGCGGTAGGCCCTGTCGACGGCGAACACTTGGTTGATCTTGGCCAGGTTGCCCTTCAGCTTGGTGTCGAAGTATGGCCTCATGGGGTCCTGGCTGGGCATTATGAACGCCGCCTGGGCGATGGTCCGGAGCGACCAGGCCAGTCCGCGAACCTGTTGCCAAGCCTCCCCGTTGGCGCCGATAATCAGGGCTTCAGCGCCACCTCGGTAACCCGCATCGTAGGACAGAAGCACGTACGCAGCCTGTTGGGCGAGTTCATCCCGGTAATATTGGGATCCCGTAATGACATAGGGCAAATAGGTCAGTGACGGCTGGTGCGCGTCGTCGATCTCCCAGCCTTGGTTTCCCGGTTCAAAAAACTCGGTAAGTAGATTTACCCCGCCGCGGGGGTCCAGCCAGACATCGGGATGGGCGTCGGTTGTCGGCGGCAGACTCGTGGCCCGCTCGCGAAGGTGCCACGGAATCGCGCCCGCTGCGTCCGCGTTGGCCATCAGCAGCTTGCGGCTGGTGGCATTCCCGTTCAGCAAGTCGACAACCGCCCAGGTGGGCAGGGGACCGATGTCTAACCGCCCTCCGGTCGTCGGCATAGCCATCGTGACGGAGCCGCTGCTTAGCGGCGCCGTGCTGATCGAATTTGCGGCGTTGGCGATTTCGCTGGCGAAACTGCTGTGGATTGGGAAGTTCGCTTCGTAGCGAGGAACTACGGAAGCTTGCTCAAGACCGGCCAGATCTGGAGCAATGCGGATCTGCGGGCTCCCGTCGGTCCAGAGCGTGCGATGCCACGAGGACAGCGCGTAGTGGCGCACCGCGCGGGCCTGGTAGACCGATGTCCCGTTCATGCGCATGTCCACGTCATAGACGCGCTCGTCTTTCGGGCTGATGCCGATCCAGTCGTTGCGGAAGATCACGTCCACTCGCGCCGGCCCGGTTCTCGGCGTAAACACGTCGAAGGCGACCTCAAGGTGATCATCCACCTGAGTGCGGTAGCGGCGCTCCTGCGCCACGGGGCCCCGGAGCCAGGGATTGCCGACCGCGTTGGCGGAGTTCTGCGTCAGTGTCGGCAAGTTGAGCGTGATCTGACGCCCGGAAAGGGTCAGAACCACGTCGAGGTTCGGCGTCGCCACATAGGCCGGAATGGTGGTGTTGGCGCCGCCGGAAGCGACCAGGATGGCGCCCTGCAGCCGCTGGCCGCCGCTCAGCGCCGGTAATTCCGCCGATAACACCGCGTGCCGGACCGATCCATCGGCGTTCAGCGCCTTGGCGTCCATCTGGACGGGGATCTGGCTTCCCCCGAGGGTGAGTTGCAGCGCATCGTTTGGTTTCACCGCCCCAGCCGAGAAGACTTGCCCGAAACTAAAGGCGCGGGCGGCGATCTGAGAACCGTCGTTGGTCAGTGTGAACTTGCCGACTTCTGGTCCGGACGTGGGTGTGGGCGTAGGCGTGGGCGTAGGAGTTGTCGAGGGCGCCGGCGTCGGCGAAGCCGCCGCCCCGCCACCGCCACCGCCACAGCCCGCCAGCCCGAATGGGGCGAATGTGAGGACCGCGATAATCGCCACGAGCGTCTTCATGAGGACGTACTCCAGTCGCACCTTTGAGCGTTGCGCCAAGCCACCGGTCAACCTGAAACCTCTACCCGCCGCCGGCGCCGCTTGAAAGCAGGAACGTGTATCGGGCGAGTGACTTCGCCATCGGAGGGTCAGATCGGCCGGGCGTCCACCAGGTTCAAGCTCATGTCCGCTGGTAGCGACAGGATGTGCAGCAGACTTGCCGAAATCGAACTTTGGGCCACCGCGGCGCCCCACGAACCGCCCGTATCGGCGATGCCCTGGAGGAATTCGGCGCGGATCTCGGGGTCCACGCCTGCTCCGCCTGAGCCCCCGGCGACGGAGCCGATGCGCAGCACGGTGACGCGGATTCGATCCTTGCGCAGTTCATTGCGCAGACCGGTGGAGAACGACTCCAGCCCACCTTTGGTGGCGCCATAGACGCTGAGCAATGGCCGTGGGGTCCTGCTGGCCAGAGAGGAGACGTTGACGATGTCGCCCAGGCCAGTGGCGCGCAGATGCGGGATCGCGGCGCGGGCGCACCAGATGGCGCCCAGGAGGTTTGTTACGACGTGGCGCTCGATCACCTCGGGAGGCGAACGATCGACCCGTATGGGTTGATAGAGCCCGGCGTTGTTGACCAGGGCGTCGAGGCGACCGAACCGCGCAGCCGCCGCATTGATGGCCTCGGCCGCTGAGGCGGCGTTGCCGATATCCGCGGCGAAGGCCGCAGCCGCGGCGCCCAGTTCGTCGGCGGCTTCGGCGAGGTCCGGGGAACTGCGCGCGATGAGCGCCACCTTCGCGCCGGCGGCGACGAGGTCGCGCGCCACCTGCCTGCCGAGGCCGCGTGAGGCGCCGGTCAATGCGACGACGCGGCCGCTGAGCACAGTCACGCCGCCGGCTCGATAGGTTGGGTGACGCCGGGCTTCACCAACTTCAGGGCGACCAGGAACAGCAAGCCGCAGAGTCCCATGGCCGCGCCGAGGGCGGCCACGGCGTGGCGCAGCGCCTCAGGGTCGCCGGCGGACTTGAAGGCGTCGGATAGCCAGCCCACGATCTGCGGTCCCATGCCGGAGCCCAGAATATTGCTGAGCACGAAGGTCAGCGCCATGATCCGCCCACGGGTCTGGGCGGGCGCCAGACCGAGCGCGACGCCGTAGCCAGGCCCCCAATAGATCACGTGGATGACGCTCCACGCGAGCAGCGCGGGGGTAAGGGACGCCACATCGCGCGCCATCACCGCATAGAGGAACAGCGGCAGGGCGATTAGGTTGGTCAGACCGGCCAGAAGCAGCAACCGCTCGCTGCGACCCTTGGCGAACAGGTCGGAAATCACCCCGCCAAGGGCGGTGCCGCAAGCGCCCACCAGGCCGGTGAGAGCGACAAGCTTGCCGGCGTCCTGCACCGGCATGTGGAAGCTGCGCATCAAAAGCGCGCCGGTCCAGGCGCCGATGCCTACTGAAGCCAGCCCGCCAATGATCAACGCCGCCAGGACGCAGGCCATGCCGGGGTTGCGGACGATCTGCAGCGCCTGCATCAACGTGACGCCCGGTTCGCCGGTCGGCCGATCGCCGCGCTTCGCCTCACGCACCGTCAGCATCAGGATGGCGGCCAGGATGAAGCCGGGGATAGCCGCCACCAGCAGCGCCGCGCGCCAGCCGTAGGCCGCGGTGATCTGGCCGGCCAGGAAGGCCCCCATCATTGTTCCGACCGGCGCGCCGATGTAGAATACGCTTACCGCCGTGGCCCGCAGACGGGGCGGGAAATAGTCGGAGATTTGCGACAGGATGTTCGGCGGCGTCCCGGACTCCGCCGCTCCAACCGCCATCCGGGTGGCCAGCAGCATTGGGAAATTGAGCGCCGCTCCGCCCAGGGCCGTGAACGCGCTCCACACCGACAACATCAGCGCCAACAGCCGGCGTCGGTTGGTGCGGTCGATCAGCACCCCCAGCGGCAGGCCCGCGATGGCGAAGGGCACGGCGTATCCCAGGCCGGTCAACAGCCCAAGAGCGCTGTCCGAAACCTGGAACTCCCGCCTGATCGGCTCGATCAGTAAGTTGAGCACATTGCGGTCCATGGCGTGGATCGCATAGGTCAGGGTGAGCACACCCAGGACATACCACCGATAGACGCCGCTTCCGCGTTCGCCGGCGGTGTCGTCGGTCTTGGCGGACGTCATCGGCGTTCCTTCAGTAGAGGGTGTTGATCCGGCCGCCTTCGCAGAAGATCACCTGGCCGGTTGTGTAGCTTGAAGCTGGCGAGGCAAGCAGCAAGGCAGCGCCGGTCACCTCGTCGGCCCGGCCGGCCCGAGGGATTGCATTTTTGGCGACGTGCGGCGCAAAGGCGGGCTTGATCTCGCCGTCCGGGCTCATGGAGCCTGGGCAGATACAGTTTGCCCGCACTTCCGGAGCCGCGCCGCGGGCCATGTAGCGGGTCAACATGTGCAGGCCCGCCTTAGTGGAACCATAGGCCATCTGGGGCTGGATCGGGTGAAAGGCCGCGCAGGTCAGCAGATTGATGATCGAGCCATAGCCCGCCGCCTTCATGCCCGGCACGAACCGCTTGGCCAGGCGGTAGGGGGCCATAAGGTTTACGGCGACCGCCTGCTCCCAGATGTCGTTATCGCCAGCGAAGGGCTCCAGGTCGATACCGATGGAACCCACGGCGGCGTTGTTGAACAGGATATGCACCGGTCCGAAGGCCTGCTCGGCGGTGTCGGCGAGACGCATCAGGTCGGCCTCCCGGCTGACATCGGCGACCACCGCCAGAGCTTCGCCGCCGGCGTCGCGGATTTCGCCGGCCAGGGCCTCGATGCGGTCTTGCGTCCGCGCGCTCACCACCACCTTGGCGCCTACCTCTGCGAAAGCGCGAGCTACGTGCGATCCGATTCCGGGCCCCGCGCCAGTGATGACGGCGGTGAGGCCGTCCAGGCGGAAGCGGTCAAGTACACTCATTTTATCCTCCTGACGGCTTGACGCCGGCGTGGCGAACGTCCGCGGATTCCCGGGCTCGGGCGCGGACGTAAAAGCGGATGTCCTCAGTCTGATCCGCGGTGAGTTCGTCGAACCTAGGCATCCCCCGCGCCAGCAGCGCGCCGTCGCGCACGACGGAGGCGAAGTTCTCCATAGCGGTTACGGCCGGCGAGTAGCGCAGGTCGGGCGCGGCGCCGGCGGCGACGACGTTTATGCCGTGACACAAGATGCAGTTCGCGGCGAAGGCGCCGGCTCCGCGGCTCATTCGCGCCGCGTCGGGCTTGAAGTCCGGATCCGGAGCCGCGACCTGGGCCGGAGCCGCCGGGGCCGGCGGCAGAGTGGCCTTGCCGCCGAGTGCGAAAGTCAAAACCCGCCGGGGCATGGCCCGATAATCCAGGTTGGTGATGCGCTGTTCTGGCTGCAGGAACAGGCTGGCGCTGGCGCCGAACCCAGTGATGACGGTGACGTATTGGACGCCCTTCACCTCATAGGTGATCGGCGGTGCGATGGCCGGCGCGCGGGCGTCAAAGGACCAGAGCTTCTTGCCGTCCGCCGCCGCGAAGGCGTTGAAGGACCGGTCCATCTGGCCCTGGAACACCAGGTCGCCGGCCGTGGCGATCGCCCCGCCCGGGAAGGGGCCTGCGGCCTCAACTTGCCAGACGGCCTTCTGCCGGATCGGATCCCAGGCCTTCAGGTAGCTGTGATCACCCTCCGGGAGCCTAGGTAGGTAGTCGGGGAATGGGTCGGCCCATTTCACGCCACGCTCGCTGACCGGGATGTAGACCAGGCCTGACTTTGGGCTGAACGCCATGGGAAGCCAGTTGTGCGCTCCGGTGGGGGTGGGCCGCATCAGGAAGGCGGCCTTGCCATGGAAGCGGGCGGCGTCGACTTCCACAGGGCGGCCGGTGACTAGATCGATCTTGGTCGCCCAGTTGACCGTGGCGAAGGGCTCGGCGGAGATCGGCTTTCCGGTTTCCCGGTCGAGCACATAGAAGAATCCGTTCTTGGGCGCTTGCATCAGCACCTTGCGGGGCTTGCCGTCGATATTCAGCGTCGCCGGCAGCATGTCCATGTCGGCGTCGAAGTCCCATTCCTCGCCGGGATTGACCTGATAGTGCCAGACGTACTTGCCGGTGTCGGCGTCCAGGGCGACGATGGCGGCGGTATAGAGATTGTCGCCCTTGCCCTCGCTGCGCAGGCTGCGGTCATAGGGCTCGGCGTTGCCGGTGCCGATGTAGACCCGATTCATTTCCGCATCATAGGTCATGGCGTTCCAGACCACCCCGCCGCCGCCGGCCTTCCACGCCTCGCCGTGCCAGGTCTTGGCCGCGGCCGCCTGGGCCTCGTCCTCCGGCGCGCCGGGACCCGGCACAGTGTAGAACCGCCAAAGCTGCTTGCCGGTCTTGGCGTCGTAGCAGGTGACGTAGCCGCGGGTCGGCACAACGTCGCCGCCGCCGTGCCCGATCAGCACCTTGCCGTTGAAAATCCGCGGCGCGCCAGTGATGAACCGGTCGTCGCCGGGCTGACCGGTGGCCACGCTCCAGGCTTCCTTGCCAGTCTTGGCATCCAGCGAGATGAGGCGTCCGTCCATTGTGCCCACGAACACGCGGCCATCGTCGTAGGCCAGGCCTCGGCTGCCCCAGGCTCGCCGCAGCTTTAGGCCGGCGACCTCCGGCGAGTGTGGGTCATACCGCCAAAGCTGCTTGCCGGTGACCGCGTCGAGCGCCGTAACCAGGCTATGACGGGTGGCCAGATAGACCACGCCGTTCGCCTCTACCGGGGCGGTGACGCTGTGGCCCGGCTCAAGATCAAAGGACCAGGCCAGTCCCAATTGGCCGACGTTGCCGGCGTTGATCCGGGTCAGCGGGCTGAATCCTTGCGATCCCTCTGTCCGCCCGAACTGCGGCCAGTCGGCGGGATATGCGGCGACGCTGTCTCTGGGCGGCCCGGCCGGCTTCTGACAACCTGGCAAAGTGATAAGCGCCATCGCCAAGGCAAGCGTCGCGCGCGTGACTGTCATGCGTGTCTCCCCCAAAGCGACGCTTACCTGCCTTTGCGGCACAATGGCGCGGCGGACGCGGTCAAGGCAAGCGATGCTCAGCCGATTGGCCCGACCATCTCTTCGGTCAGCGCCCACAGTCGCCTCGCCGCCTCGGGGTCGCGGGCGTGGGGCGCCCAGCCCTCCCACTTATGGGTGTCGGGACCGACGGGCTCGGATTCAGCGCAGTTCTCCAGATAGAGGCCCCCATGTCCGGCCAGTTCCGGCGCGACCGCCGCCCAGACGCTGGTCGCCGCGCCCTGCTCCGGAGAACGCATGTCTGACACTGGCTGACCCTGCGCGTCCAGCATGCCGTTGAGGATCATTCGCTCCTGGGAATTGTGGCGCTGCAAACGCGTGAGGATCGAGCCAGGCTGCAGGGCGTTGGCTGTCAGGCCCGCATCGGCGAACCTTCGCGTGAATTCGACGCCATAGAGCACATTGGCGCTTTTGGACTGGCCGTAGGCCTTGAAGGGATCCCAGGGTCGGCCGCGGAAATGGATGTCTTCGAATTCCACCGGACTGCCCTTGTGGGCGGCCGAGGACACCATCACCACCCGGGCCGGCGCAGCGCGGCGAAGTTGCGGCAGCACGGCGCCGATCAGCACGCCATGGCCCACATGGTTGGTGGCGAAACGCAGTTCCCAGCCGTTTTCCGCGTGGGACTGGGGCGTATTGCTGATCCCGGCGTTGGCGATGAAAACATCGATCACCGGCGCCGTTGTCTCAAGCCAGCCGGCGAAGGCTCGCACGGACTGCAGATTCACGAGATCCAGTTCGGCGATCTCTATCCTGGCGCGCGGCGCTTCGGCGCGGATTGCGGCGACGGCGGACTCGCCGGCGACGGTGTCACGCACGCCGATCAGCACCCGCGCCCCGGCCTTGGCCAGCGCGCGGGTGGTCTCGTATCCCAGGCCTGAGGCGCCGCCGGTCACCACCATGGTCTTGGCCGACAGATCCTGGCCGGCCAGCACGTCATCGGCGGTGGAGGCGCGCGTGAAACGGGAACTGATGCGACCGCTCAAAAACGCGTCTCCCGGAGCATTTCGGACTGTTCGATCAGACCACAAGCTGTTGTGCCGGCCAAGTGCGGCGACTTGTGCAGACCGCAATTGGGTTTCCATGTCCAGGAATTCAGGCGTAGGCTCCAAAAAAATCGACCCACTGACAACGTGAGGAGGCCCCCATGGCTGATTTCGGACCCGTCGGCGGATACGACCCCGTCCTTGATTTCTTTCTGCCGTCAAGGCCGGAAAACCCGCTGATGCGAGATTCCGCGTCGTTCTGGGTCTCCGACGACGCCGGCCGCTTTGGCTTCCCCCGAATGACGGTCGAGGCGCTCGCGGGTGAGTGGGACAATCGCGGGGTCGAAGCCAACATCGCTTTCCCCGACGGTCGCGTTCTGATCGGCGCTGGAGCTTTCGCCCCATCGCCGGCCAAGGTGGCGAACGGAAAGACCGTGACCTTGAACGCCGGGCCCCTGACCTTCGAGATCATCGAGCCCCTAAAGCACTGGAAGATGACCTTCGACGGCAAGGCTTATGAGACCACGTCCCATAAGCAGATCGCCGGTGAGACGACCGGGCCGATGCGGCAGGTGAAGATCGAGATCGACGCCACCATGGCCGCGCCGCCATGGTCGCCCGGCGAGCAGTCGCAGGATCAGTCGACGGCGCTCGCCGTTGGCGCCATTGGTGGCCATCGTCATGAACAGCTTTTCGTCTGCACCGGCGTCTTCCAGATCGAGGGCGAGACGGCGATGGACTTTGAGGGCCGCGGCCTCAGGGTGCGCCGCTACGGCCACCGCGACACCGGCGAGTTCCCTGGCCACTGCTGGCAGTCGGCGGTGTTCCCCTCCGGGAGGGCTTTCGGCTCGCTGGCCTTCCCGCCGCGCAAGGACGGTACGCCAGCCTACAATGAGGCCTTCATCTTCGAGAACGGCATTAAACACTACGCCAAGGTGCTAGACGCGCCCTGGATGACCACCATCGTCCCGCACGGCGGTCCCTGCAGCGTCACCCTGCAAACCGACGACGGCCGCATCCACCGAATCGAGGGCAAGACCCACGACACCACCTACATAACCACAGGTAACCCGATGTTCGGCAACTGGACGCCGGGCGGGGTGGTCAAATTGCCATTCCACCAGGGCGGCGCCCACTACAGCTGGGATGGCGAGAGCGCCTACGGCATGATCGAACGCTCGCTGCCGGATGACCAGATGAAGAGATAGACGGCGGCCCATCGCCGCTTCACGGTCGGTCATGGAGGGGGTACAACCTCGTCAAGCACGGAGGAGACCCGCCATGACCGACGACGACCGCCATATCGAAGCCATCGCCGACGACGCCCAGCGCTACTGGCTGGATGAGGGTTTCTCCCCAGGCGGGGTGATCCGCGAGGTGGATTACGCCAAGGCCTCGCAGGGGATTCACCCCAGTCTGGCCGGCATAAAGATCGTCGATTGCGACACCCACTTCTCCGAGCCGCCGGACCTGTTCACCTCGCGCGCGCCGGCCAAATTCAAGGACAAGGTGCCCTATCACCGCCATGTGGGCGGCCGCGACCGCTGGTATGTTGGCGACAATGACTTCGGCGCCTGGGGCGGCGGCTGCGTTATCGGCGCCGACAACAACAAGCTGCTCGGCCGGCTCTCCTACCCCAGCATGGACCAGGGCCATCCGGGCTCCTACCAGCTGAAGCCGCGCCTGAAGGCGATGGACGAAATGGGCATCTACGCCCAGATCTGCTACCAGAACTCCGGCGTCACCCAGGCGGGTTCGCTGATGGCTCTGGGCGACGACGAACTCGCCCGCACCATCCTGCAGATCTACAACGACGCCGCCGCCGAGCGGCAGGTCGAATCCGGCCAGCGCCTGTTCACCCTCGCCCACCTGCCGCTGTGGAACAAGCCGGCCATGGAGGCCGAGGCCCGGCGCTGCCTGGACATGGGAATCAAGGGCTTCGTGCTGCCGGACCTGCCGGAGCGCTATCCCGGTGTGCCGTCATTCCTCGATGACTATTGGACACCGCTGTTCGAGATGTGCGAGGCGACCGGCGCGCCGATCAACTTCCATCTCAACGCGGCCATCGATCCGGGCGGTATGACCTGGAGGGGCTTCGGCTTCGAGCAGACCCTGTCGGTCGCCTCGATGATGTATTCCCTGGGCAATGCCGCCACCATCGGCAACTTCATGGTCTCAGGCCGTCTCGACCGGCATCCGAAGCTGAAGATCGGCATGATCGAGAGTGGCATGGGCTGGGTGCCCTATTGCATCGAGGCCCTGGAGCACCAGTTCGACGAAATGCTGCCGAAGAAGGCCAAGACCCTGCAAAAGCGGCCGTGGCAGTACTTCAAGGACAACTTCTGGATCACCTATTGGTTTGAGAAGTCCGCACCAAAGCTGCTGCTGGAGACCGTGGGCGTCGACAAGGTTCTGATCGAAACCGATTTCCCGCACCCGGTGTCTCTCTACCCCGGTGTCCAGGAGCACTTCGCCGACACCCTTGGCGGGTACAGCTACGAGGTGCGCAAGAAGGTCCTCGAATCCAACGCTGTCCACCTCTACAACCTACCGTTCTAGTTGCGCCCTTAGCGCCATCTCCCCGATCGGGGAGATGGCCGGCGCCCTATGTTCGAATGTGCGAGCGAGCGTCGAGCGCCGCCTGGTCCTGACACCATCCGAAAGCCGGCGCACAGGCGGCGGCCCGTCCAACTTGGGGAGATCACAATGCTCAAAGGCGCACGTCTGCTGATGACGGGCATGACTGGGCAGGTGGGGGCGTCGCTCGCCCGCCTGCTGTCGCCACACAATGAGATTAGCGGCCTCGCCCGGTTTTCCAAGCCGGGCTCTCGCGAGGCGGTGGAGGCTTTGGGCGTCAGGCCAATCGCCTGCGATTATACTTCCGGCGACTTCACCGGCGTGCCAGACGATTTCGACTACGTCCTGCACGTGGCCGCCGACACCTGGCCGGAAACCATGGACATCGGCGTCACCCAGAACGCCGAGGGCGCCGGTCTGCTGTTCAACCACTTCAATAAGGCCAAGGCCTGGATCTATGTCTCAACCACCGGCGTCTATTGGGATCATCCGGACCCCTGGTATCAGTATAAGGAGACTGACCGCTGCGGCGGCTCGACGCGGATCAGCACGCGGTTTCCCTATGGCACGACCAAATACTGCGGCGAGGCGGTGGCCCGCACTTTCTCGCGCCTGCACAATGTCCCGCTCACCATCCCGCGCCTGAACTGGTCCTACGGCTCGGGCGGCCACGGCGGCCTGCCGGTAATGGTGATGTCCAAGATCGCCGCTGGCCAGGCCATCGACCGCCATCCGGACTGGCAGTTCGTCGGTGGCCCGCTGCACGACACCGACATGGCCGATCATATCGAGGGCTTCTTCGCCGGGGCGACCGTGGGCGGAAACATTGTCAACTGGGCCGGCGATGACGCTATCGCCATGGAGGACCTGGTGCCCTGGGTCGCCGCCACCATGGGCCTGGACCACCGCTTCAACGTCACCCATGAGGCCACGGCTTATCCGCGTGCGACGGATAACACCAAGCGCGTGGCGATGGTCGGCGAATGCAAGGTCAAGTGGAAGGACGGTTTCCGCCGGGTGCTCGCCGAGCGCTTTCCGGATCTCAAGATGAATATGGTGGACTGAGTTGGCCGACCTCATTGCGGAACGGGTGATCGAGACCGCCCAGGCGATCGCCGGCCTCAACGACTTCGGCGGCGAGGAATTCCGCGAGCCGCTGAAGGTGCTGCTGGCCGCCCTGAAGGCCGAGTCCGGCGTCGCGCCGGAACGCTGGCCGGAGGTCGAGGGGGCTATCGCCTTCAACCTCTCCAACCGCCTGAAGATCATCGAGGACCGCAAGCGCTTTCCTGGCGTCGCCGCCGAGGTGATCGAAAAGCCGCTGTTCATCATGGGACTGCCGCGCAGCGGCACCACCGCCATGCAGGCCCTGCTGGCCGCCGACCCCCGGGCGCGGACCACCCTTCACTGGGAATTGCTCAACCCTTCGCCGCCGCCGGAAACCGCCACCTACCTCATCGACTCCCGTATCGCCGTCGCCGAGGCCCAGGTGGCGGTCTTCGACAAGTCTGCGCCCGAATTGCGCATCCGCCACCCAATCGACGCCCGATTGCCCGAGGAGTGCGGACGGCTGTTCGACATGACGGTGATGAACCAGGGGGCGGTAGGAAACTATTATGTCCCCAGCTATCTGAACTGGTTGCTCGGCCGCGACTACCGCGACGCCTACCCGATCCACAAACTGGCCCTGCAGCACTACCAGCACCGGCACAAGGGCAGCCACTGGGTGCTGAAGTCCAACAAGCATCTGTTCACCCTTGAACGGCTTTTCGAAACCTATCCGGACCTGCGTCTGGTGTGGATGCACCGAGATCCGGCTACCACCATGGCCTCCCTTTGCAGTTTCATCCGCACCACCCGCGGCCGCTTGAACCCGGACTTGGACCCCCGCTCGCTAGGTCCGGAATGGTCGACCATGCAGGAGATCGCCCTGCGTCGCGGTATCTCCTCCCGCGACCGCATGGGGCTGGAGGGCCGCGTCTGCGATGTCCACTACGAGGACATGCTGGCAGATCCAGCCGGAACCATCGAAAAGATCTACCGCTTCTTCGCCATGCCCTATGACGACCGCGTCCGCGACGCAGTGCTGGGCTGGCTGGCCGCCAACCCCCAGGACAAGTTCGGCCGTCACCGCTATGCGGCGGAGGACTTCGGACTCACCAACGCGGGCGTACGCGAACGGTTCAGTTTCTATACCGAGCGGTTTGGCGTCGGGCCGGAAGCCGGCGGCTGATCAGCGGCTCTGGGGCGCCGCAAACGCCGGCAGCACCTCGCCGACAATGGCCTCGTACGAAGCCCGGGGATCCCCCTTCAGCGGAGGTGGCAACATCAGAACGATCCGGCCCAGCCCCAGATCCGCCAGCGCCTTTAGCCGTTCCACGCAGGCCCGCGCCGGCCCCACGATGGCGTGGGCGTCGATGAAGGCGTCGTCCAGCGCCTCTGTCTGGGCGCCGTGGCGGGCGTGGCGTGTCATGTCATAGGCGGCGGCGACGGCCTTGGTGACGGCGCGCTCCTCATCGCTCATCGCGGCCAGGTTGTCGGGGCTCATGGCGGCGATATGGGCGTGCATGGCCACGTCCGGCGCCACCAGCCGCCGCGCGGCAGCTGCGTCGTCCAGGCAAGCCAGGGCCACATAGGCTGTGACCGGCAACGGTCCGCTGCGGCCAGCGGCCTCAATGGCGGCGCGGGCGGTGGCCAGCGTGTCGGCGATCCGTCCCACCTCCGCCCCCACCGAGATGGACAGCCGGTCGGCCTTGCGGGCTGCGATGGCGATCAGCTTCGGTCCCGTGGCGGCGATCTCCACCGGAACCTTGGCTGCCGAACGGTCCAGCCACGCCAGCCGCGCGGCGTCAGGCGCCCGGCCCAGGCTCTGCGGATCCAGCGCCGCCAGCCCGTCCCCCCGCGCCAGAAGTTGTTCCACCGGCGCCCCTTCTCCGCGGAGCAGGGTTTGCAGCAATCCAACATAGGCTTCAAACGAAGCCGGCGAGGCCGGCCGCGCGCCCAGGAAGGCCAGGGAGGAATTGCCGCGGCCGATCCCCAGCACCGCACGGCCCCCCGAGGCCTCCTGCACCGCGGCGATGGCGCTGGCCGTCACGGCGGCGTGGCGGGTGATCGGATTGGTCACCCCGATCCCCAGGCCCATTCGCGTGGTCGCCGCCGCCGCCAGCGCCAGGGCGACATACGGATCGGCGATAAGGCACTGTGAATCGAACAGCATCACGCCGCCCCAGCCATCCGTCTCCAGACGCGCGGCCTGAGCCGCGATCTCCCGCACTGGGGCGAGCGCGGTCTGGATCCACAGTTCGGTCATGCCGCCCCGTATGCCGCAGACGCCGCGCGGGTGTCCACCGCTGTCCAGTCCGCGATCCCCAGTCGCGCTCGCGCCTCGGCCGGTGACAGGGCCGCGATGGCGGTGAAATCCATGGCGTAGAGCGGCGGCGCGGCCTTGCCGGTGGCGATGCCCTGGCGCATCGCCCTGGCGATCGCGATCCAGCTCTCCGGGTAGTGCAGTTGCGTGCGCGCGATGAACCGCTGCAGCGACAGCACTCGGCCGATGTTGAGTTCTCCCGCTAGGTCGGCCTCCAGGTGGTTGGCGAGCGCGGCCGCCATCGCCCACCCCGGCATGATTTCTTCAAGGGGATCGCCCCGGCCCTCGAACAGCACCGCGAGCACGGCCTCAGCGGCCTGCGCTCGCGCCGAAAGGTAACTCCAGGCGTCGTCGCCGATAGCTAGGGAGTGCGGCAGGCCCCGCTGAGTCAGACGGGCCCCGACGCTGCCCGCAGGAGCCGCGGCGAAGGCGCCGGCGTCGAGGGTGGGGCGCTCGGTCAACAGCCGGTTCAGAACCGGGTTCGCGCGCCGGGCGACCTCGGCCCGCGCATTGAAACCGACCGTGTCGCGCAAGGGATCCAGAATGACTTCAAGTCGCGCCTCTTCTTCTGCATCGGGGTAGTCCGCACCGCACTTGCGCAGCATGGCCGTCGCAGTCCAGTCGCGCAGACGCACGTCGTTCATGTACTTCGATGAGCTGACCAGCACGCTGGACGCGGTGGCCACCTTGCGCATTCCGCGCTTGATGTAGGGCAGGTGTGAGTCCGCCGCGATGGCTTCGGCGTCGAAGGGGTCAAGCCAGGCCGACCCGCCGGGCTCTGCCGGCAGGTCGTAGGCGCCGCGGATGCCCAGCTTTTCCCGCGCCGCTTCCAGCGGCAGGCGCAGCACATCCTCGACCTTGATCAGCCGGATGGGATCTGACGCCAGTCCGACCTCGATCCCCAGGGCGATGGCGTCCAGGCAGGCCGCGACACTGCCGGGATAGTGCAGCACCGCGCGGCTCAGGAATCGCAGTGAACCCAGGGCGCTGCGCATGCCGATGAAGGCCGCCAGGTCCGGGCTCATATAATTGTGGGTGTTGGTGATCATCGCAAAGAGCGGCGCATATTCGCCCGGAAAGGTGAACGGGCCGCCGGTCAGGATGTGCTCGAAGTCGTGGTTCCGCGAGTAGCGGACGATGGCGTATTCGTACCAGTTGCGGCTGTCGAGCGCGAATCCGATATCCAGCTCGATGCCGCCCTGGATGTAGTTGTAGTAGATTCCGCCCACGGAATCCGGCGGACAGGTGGCCAGGTCCTCGACGGTAAAGGTGGAGTAGAACTTCTCCGTCATCCAGCGATCCAGCGCCGGTGAGAGTTTGCGGTCGCGCTCGAACATCGCATCTACGAGCGCGTTGTCGCGGATGTCGGCCAGAGCGCGATTGAGTGGCGTGTTGTCGCTGATCGGGCGCCGGTCCTTGCCATTCTTGCGCAATAGTTCAGTCGAGAACCATTCCCGCAACGGCGTATGGTTCAGATAGGCCGAGGATGAAACCAAGACGCTGCTTTCCGTCGCCACCGGGGTCATGATGCGGACTCCCGCCGCCGGGGCCACGCCAGGTCGGCCGCCGCCGCCGCCTGGCCGTGCAATGCGTCCAGCTCCCCCTGCAGGGCCTTTAATCGCCAGGTCCAGAAATGCAGCGGATGTTCCAGAGTCAGGCCAAGGGCGCCGGAGAACTGGTGCAGGTCATAGGCCACCGACTGGGCGGCCTCCTGCGCGAAGGTCGCCGCCAGAGCCGCGTCGACAGGATCCTGCGACCATGCCGCGTTCAGCGCCTGCCAGCGCAAGCCCTGGATCAGCGCGGTTCCGCCCGCCAGCCGGTGCTGGATCGCCTGGAAGGATCCCAGCGGACGTCCGAACTGACGGCGGGTTTTAAGGTACTCTACCGTGAACTCCAAGGCCGCCTGAAGCGCGCCCACCGCTTCCATGGCGATGACTAGGCGCCACCACTGGCGAAGTACGGGAACCGCCGTCGCGCCCAGCCGCCGAGCGCGTGACAGATCGGGCGGGCTCGCAAAGGCCCCGAAGGGATAGGCATAGAGGCTCTCGGTTTCCACCCGCGCCATGCCTTCCAGGTCCAGGATCAATACGTCGTCGCCCGCGTCGATGATCGCGGTCTTGGCCTGGGCCAGAAATCGGGCCGCAGCAACGTCCGGGCGCGACAAAAGCGCGATCGGGCGGGGTAAGGCATCGGCCAGAAGTTTCGGCGCGACCAGCAGGCTCGCGCCGATCTCGGCACATCGCGGCAGCCGGCTGAGCGTCTCCACGGTCAGCGCCGCGTCCAGCGGCCCATAGCCATCCTGGCGCTGAACGTCGAAGAATCCGCCTTGGCCGAGGTCACGGTCCAGGTCGGTGTCATAAGCGTGGAACACGGGATGGATCGGTGCGGTCCGGTACTTCGCCGACGCATGCGCCACCGCGTCCTGCAACTGCTCCTGATCGGCGTTGAGATCGAAATCCATCCGTCATTCCCCCCGCGGCAGATCAAGCCAGTTGCGCGCGATCAGGTTCAGCTGGATCTCCGCAGATCCTGCTCCGATCGCAGCCGAGGCGGTGCGGCGTACATAGGCTTTCAGCGGCGCCAGCGCGGCGCCGGCGATCACCTCGGGCAGGAAGTCGGCGATGAAGTCGGAGACCAGGTGCTCGCCCTTGGACTGAAGCACCCGGGCCATATTGTTCTCCGCCGTGTCCGGTTTGCCCTTGGCGCGGTTGTCGACGCAGCGATAGTTGAGCTTCTGGGCCGCGTCGCAGACCGCCAGGGCCCGAGCCGCCCGCTCCCGCACGCGGGCGTCGTCGAACCGGTCCTGACTCTGCAGATGCTCGACCGCCTTTTCCAGCATGGCCATGGCGTAGACGTGCTTGGGGCTACCCACTCGTTCCTGGGCCAGGGCGTAGGTCACCACCTCCCAGCCCTTGTCCTCTTCGCCGAGTCGCATGGAGTCGTCGGCATAGACGTCAGTGAAGAACACCTCGTTCAGGCTGCCGTCGCAGACCAGGGCCTTGATCGGTTTAACCTGGATGCCTGGAGTGGTCATCGGCAGCAGGAATACGGTGATGGTCTTCTTGCCCTCACCGGTGCGCGCCAGCAGGAAACAGTAGTCAGCGGCCTGAGAATAAGAGGTCCAGATCTTAGATCCATTGATCCGGTAGCCGTTTCCCACCCGCTCGGCGCGGGTGCGTAACGCCGCCAGGTCCGACCCGGCCGAGGGTTCGGAAAATCCTTGGCACCAGGAGACCGTTCCCGCGGCGATCATCGGCAGGTGATGCGCCTTCTGCTCAGGCGTCCCGTAGCGCATGATCGAGGGGCCGATCCAATTTGAATTCATGTACTGGGGTCCGCGGGGCTCTCCGATGGCGTAGAGCGCCTCGCGCAGGATGTACTGGTCCCAGATTCCGGCTTCGTCGCCACCGTATTCCCGCGGCCAGTGACCCACCAGCAGCCGCTCAGCGCCCAGGATTGGACAGAACTGGCGCGCGTAGGCCACCTGTTCGTCCGAGCCGGGCCCATGCGCCGAGGCCTCCTCCCAGCCCGGCGGCATGCGTGTGGCCAGGAGCGTCTCGATCCTCTCACGCGTCGCCGTTTGTTCGTCGGACCATCCGAATTCCAAGAGCAGGTCTCCTCCGCTGATCCCTATTTGCAGGATGGCCTCGAAAGCTCTGCTGATCCAGGGGGTGCGCAGAAAGATGGCGGGCGTCGCGGCTTTGCGTTTCAATCGCCAGTCCAAGGTCTGAGCGCAAAGGGCGTCTTGGGCGGGTCACTGCAGGAGCCTTTGATGAAGTTCGCCATCACCGCCGGATTTCATCCGCGCCGCCCGGAACAATTGAGCGAACACGCCCAGGCCGCCGAGGCGGCGGGCTTTTCCATGGTCATGGCCGGTGACAACCCCAGCGTATTTGGCGAACACTTCGCATCCTTGGCCATCATCGCTGTCAACACCAACCGGGCGAGGGTGGGCTCGTTCATCTCGAACACGATCACTCGCCACCCGGCGGTTATGACCTCCGGCCTTGCGACCATCGACGCCCTTGCGCCGGGCAGGGCCTATATCGGCCTGGGCTCCGGCGACACCGCCGCCACTAACCTGGGCCAGAAGCCGGGCTCGATCGCGCAGATGGAGCACTACATCCGAACCATGCGCGACTTGCTCGACAAGGGCGAGGCGACCTACCGCGGTGCGCCGGTGAAGATGGCCTTTCGCCGGCCGGGTCTGCCAATCTTCATGTCCGCCGGCGGGCCCAAGGCCCTGCGGCTTGCCGGCCGAGTGGCCGACGGCGTCTTCATTGAGACTGGCCTGACACCGGAAGTGATCGCCGACTCACGTCGCCAGTTGGCGGCCGGGGCCGCGGAAGCGGGCCGTGACCCGGCCGACATCGAGATATGGTGGCATGCCCGCGCCGCCCTGGCGGAAGATCGACAGTCGGCGATCGACGAGGTGCGGTCCTCTATCGCCGGCATCGGCAAGCGGCTTTCGTTCAATGAAGGGGTCGGCAAACTGATCCCTGAGGACATCTGGCCGAGGATCGCCGAACTGGGCGCGCGCTATGACAATGTAAACCACGTCGGCGCCACGCGCCCGATGGCCAATGCCCACCTGCTGGACGAACTCGGCTTGCGCGACTATCTGGCGGATCGCTTCGCCCTGGTGGGGAGTGCGGCCGATTACCGCCGCCGCCTGACGGAGCTTCGCGAACTTGGCGTCGAGAACATCGCGGTCGCCGGCACCATGGCCGACCCAGCCAGCTGGATGCAGACCATGGGCCGCGACGTCATCCCGTTCTTCGCGTGAGCATCGCCGCCTTTCACGCCAGGCCAAGCATCTTCTTCAGTTCCGGCCGGGCGATCTTCATGGTGGTGGTGCGGGGGAAGGCGTCTATGAAACGGTAGTCGACGGGGACCTGATAGGCCGCGAGGCGTTCCTTCAGGAAGGCGCGCAGGGCCTCCACATCCACCGGGCCGCCAGGCGCCTCGATGATCGCCACCGGAACCTGACCTAGCCGCGGGTCGGGAAAGCCCACCACCGTGGCGTCCTGGACGCCGGGAAAGGCGCGGATCACCGGCGAGACATCGTCGGGCAGGATCTTGAACCCGCCGCGGTTGATGGCGTCATCCAGCCGCCCATGGATGTACATGAAGCCGTCTTCGTCGATGCGAGCGAAGTCGTTGGTGCGGATCCAGTCCGGAGAAAAGCGGGACGAATGGAGCTCGAGCTGGCCGATCGCACCCTTCGGCAGCTCTTCCTTGGTGTCGGGATCGATGGTTCGAATTTGCACGTCGGGGCGCACCCTGCCGACGCTGCCCAGCTTTTCCTTGGCGTAGCTGCGGTGTTCGCCCAGCGACCAGCCGGCCACCCCGCCGATAAACTCCGCCGCGCCATAGTCGATCAGCACCGGTATGCCGAAACGTTCCTCGAACTCGATCTGGGCGGCGGGATCCAGCGCCGCCGTGCCGCTGCGCACCGCCTTGAGACTGGCCAGCGCGGCTCGGGGCGTGTCGGAATCCAGGATCATGCGGATCATCGCCGGCACCAGGGTGGCGGACTTGGGCTGATAGTTGCGCACCGCCTCGACCCAGCGGCCCACCTCGAACTTGTCGAAGATCACCACCGGGCGGGCCTGATAGATGTTCAGCAGCAGGGCGAAGATGCCGCCGGCGTGGGTGAACGGCGACAGGATGATCGCCGGCGAGCTCTTCAACGCCAACGGCGCCCCGGCGTTGACCGACTGGGTCTCCTCGGTTTGCCGCAGGGCCGGCATCATCTTGTCGACGTCCACCGGAATGCGCTTGGGCGGCCCCGTGGTGCCGCTGGACAAGCGCTCCACCACCATGCCCGGCGCCGGGTCCCGGTGGGGGCCAGGGCCAACATTTTCCAGGCCAGAATAGAGTGTGACGGCATAGCGGCCGTCCGCTTCATCCACGCAGATTCCGGCGCTCCCGGCCGACTTCGCAGCTTCTGCGACGCCGGGCAGGGACCAGTCTTCGCGGTCGCCGACGATGGCCATCAGCCGCTGAGCGCGGATTTCCTCGCAGAATCCAGCGACGGACTGATTAGGCCGCAGGGGCGCGATCGGCCGCCCCGCCCGGAGTAGGGCGACAAACGCGGCCACGCCTGCGGGTCGGTTGCGGGCCACCCAGCCCACGGGCGCGTCTTTCGGAACACCCAGCACCTCCAGCCTCGCCTCGATCGCCTCCGCCGCTTGCGCCAGGGCGCGCCAGCTGGTCCAGACGCCCTGGAATTCAACGGCTCCGGCGTCCGGCGAAAGGGCCAGAACCGCCGATACGCGCTCGGCCAGGGTTTCGGTGCTCGTTGTTGAGGTCATTGGAACTCGCGCGGGGGCATTGCCCCCTTTTGGTTTAGGTTTGGTCGTTGTCAGAGTAGGGCTTCGATGGCGGACCCGATGTGCTCCGGAGTGTCAGTGGGGGCGAAGCGGCGAACCGCGCGGCCCTCGCGGTCGAGTAGGAACTTGGTGAAATTCCACTTCACAGCCTCGCTGCCGAGAACGCCCTTCTGCGCCTTCTTGAGATACGTATATAGCGGATGGGCCTGCGGGCCATTGACGTCGATCTTGGCCATCATTGGGAAGCTGACATCATAGGTCAGCTGGCAGAAGTTGGCGATCTCGGCGGCATCGCCGGGCTCCTGGGCGCCGAACTGGTTGCACGGAAAGCCAACCACTTCGAAGCCGCGGTCCTTAAATTTGCGGTATAGCGCCTCAAGGCCCGCGTACTGGGGCGTGAAGCCGCACTTACTGGCCACATTGACCACCAGCACGACCTTGCCGCGCCAATCGGCGAGTGGAACCTCGCGGCCGTCGAGACTTTTGGCTGAGAAGTCGTAGACGCCCATTGCTCCGCCCTGTTCCAATGTTCCAGTCCGTCCGAGGATCGGCCCGGCGGCGGCTTTTTTCAATCCCGTCTGGAATCTGGTGACCGGACGGCCATTGCCGGCTCCGCCTTGGCAAGAGTCTGGGATTTGGAAATTGTTGATGCGGCAAACCATTTTTCGCCTCGGGGCCAGAATCGTGGCGCGAAAACGTGAGGTGCGTCAGGATAGAATCCGCCATCGGCGCAACATTGCGTAGGCGCCGACCACTACGGTCACGCAGAGCAGGATCGCCTTCGCGAATCCGAAATGGCCACTGGCGAATGGGATGCCCGCGAGGTTCATCCCGAACGCGCCGACGATCAGCGTCGGTGGGATCAGCAGTGTCGACATGACGGTGAGCGTACGCATGGAACGGTTGGCGCCCGCGGCGATACGGGTGTCGATCTCCTCGTGCACGAGGCGAGCGCGGTCCTGCAGCCCGCGGCTCTCCCGGTCCAGGTCTTCGACCTCATGCACGAGCCTTGGCAGTTGCTCGGTGAGCACGGTCAGCATGTGGGTGGCGCGCGGCAGAGTTGCTCGCCCAAGCGCGCTGCGTAGGGCGAGCAAGTCGCGATGTTGACGCGACAGCTCTCGCCGCAACGGCCCCAACGCCAAACCGTCCGTTTCATCGTCGTCCCCCAGCAACTGGTCCTCGATGCGGTCCACGGCTTCTCCCAGGTCGTGCAGCCGCCGCTCCGCGGTGTCGATGAACACTTCGACAAGTTCGACCCAGGCGTCGGAAGGACTATTGAAGTTGGCCCCGCCTTGGACTTTCCGCCTCAGGTCGTCGACACATTGCAGGGCGTGGCGCCGAGCGGTGATGAGATGACGCGCGCCGAATGCGAACTGCAGACGTCCGGCCCCCTGTGCGTGTCCGTCGAGGTCCCGCTTCAGATCAGGCAGGACCCCGTACGCCCAGTCGCCGGCGAACTGGACCTGGACCCGCGACTCCGCGCCCAGGATCATTTCCCTGGCGGGTTCGGGGAGTTCGAGGTGGCGTTCGACGTAGCTGCGCGCCCGCTGGTCACTTAGGGGGAGGTGCACCCAGATCCATCCATGGACAAATCCGCCCCGGGCCTGCAACGTCTCATCGGTCAGCGGTTCGGCGAGGCCGTCGTCGAATGCGAACGCCCAGAGGAACGCGCTAGATGGCGTAAGCGGCGCTTCGGTCGGACGGGTGAAACTGGTGTTATTGACTTCGTCCACGCTCATGCTGCGCCCAGATGGCGGCGCCCAACATCCCCAGTATGGGCGCCCGGCCTTCCCCCTATGAAGCAATTGCGAAGTTTGCATGACAGCGCGTCGACTTGGCGGTGAAGGCGGCGCGCACCACCAGCATCAGGCCGGCGGCCTATCGGAACGGAGGACGGTGCGGCATCGGCGCATAGGGGTCGCGGTCAACGACTGGCCTTCACGCTTCAACAGGCCCGTCAAGCCGTCGAGTCCCTAGCCTGTTGGGGCATCAAGCGAAATCCCGGTGTCCAGGTATCGATGGCGCTCCACCTCGTGAGCGATAAGACGGTCGATGTCTTCCTCGGCGGGTCTTGGCAATTCTACCGGTTTGTCGCGGGTGGGCAGCAACACGGTGGCCTCGCCGGGGGTGACGATGGTTCCCCACTGGTTCTCGACCCAGATCTCCAGGCGAACCTCAGCGCCCTTGTCTGTCATGGCCTTGTCCTTTACCCGGCCTTTGGCCCAGTAGGTGTCGCCGGTGTAGACGAATTTGCGGTGCTCGCAGCTCAGCTTCCAGAGCCAGGCGTCATCGCCCATCCAGTTGGTCAACAGATTGCCCAGCACCGCCTCGCGAATGGCGCCGTAGTCGTAGGAGACCGGAATGCCCAGTTCGTTGGCCCATTCTTTCTCCCAGTGCAGGCGCTGCACGGTGTCAGGCACGTTGAGAGGATTGGGGGTGAACAGGCCGGGCGCCTTGGCGCGCACCTTGTAGGACACCTTGAAGGCGCCGGGGGGCGTCAGTTGCATTCCCCAGCCCACGTGCCAGACCACGATGTCGGAGGTGCGCAAAGGTCCGCGTACGATGGTCTGGATCTCGTCGCCGGGCTGAACATCTTCCCAGTAGCGGGGATTGGCGCCGCGGATCTCCTCGGCGGCGTAGGCTGCGTCGATGGCCGCCAGCTGTTCTGGGCTATAGGGCTTGGGCAGTTCGTATTGCTTGGCCTTGTCTTTGGACGCGCTGCGCTCCGCCCGGATCCAGGTGCCGGAACGCATGTTGGTCAGTTCGCCACGGTGGTTGCGGTAGAAGAAAGCCTGGATCTCCCCCAGACTACGGCCTGAAAAGGCGCTGTTTGCTTTGGGGGCGATCCCCACCAGGGCCAACCTGCGCCCCAGCCGGTCGCCAACCTTGATGGGCCGCCACCATTCGAAATCCATCACCGCCTGATAGGACCCCAACCCCGCCAGCGGATCGCCCCGCATCATCGCCTTGACCTCGGGCGTCTGTTCCGGGGCGTCGGGCTCGCCCATGGTATAGTGGAACAGCGGCGAGCCGATCAGCCCGCCCCAGCGGGTCTTTGCAGCGTAGTCCGGATCGCACCACAACGGATTGTCGTCGCCATAGCCGTTAGCGAAGTGACGCGAGCCGTCCCAGGTCATCTCAGCGTTGTGATAGGCGCGGTTCTGGTTGAACTGCACCCCGATCCTCTGGCGCAGGCGTTCAACGCCAGCATCAGTGAGCTTGCCATGGGTTGCGGCCTTTTCGGCCTGCGTCGCCGCCATTGGGGATCCTCCTGGTGTTGTCGCCCAAGTCTCTATGGCGCCGGAAGGTTTTTGGGAACTGGATGGGGGGCGCTTGACGGGCCGGCGGATTGCGGTCGCAATCAGGGTGAGGAAACGAAGGAAACGCCGCCATGAAATTCGGGGTCTTCTACGAGATGCAGCTGCCGCGCCCGTGGGAGCGCGACGACGAATGGCGGATGTTCAACAACGCCCTCGGCCAGATCGAACTCGCCGACCGGCTGGGCTACGACTACGCATGGCAGGTGGAGCATCATTTCCTGGAGGAGTACTCTCACTGCTCGGCGCCTGGGGTGCTGTTCGGCGCCGCCAGCCAGCGGACAAAGAATATCCGCCTGGGCCACGGTATCCTGCACCTCACCACCAACCATCCGGCCAAGGTCGCCGCCCAGGTCTCGGTTCTGGACCTGATCTCCAATGGGCGGGTGGAGCTGGGGGTCGGCGAGGCGGCCACCACCCGCGAACTGCACCCGTTCAATGTGCGCTTCCGCGACAAGCGGGCGATCTTCGAGGACGCTGTGCGCTGCCTGGTTCCGATGTTCACCAGCCACAATCATGAATACCACGGCGAGCATTTCGACTTCCCGCCCCGCAACGTTTTGCCGAAGCCCAGGCAGGATCCGCATCCACCTTTGTGGACGGCCTGTTCGCAGCTGCAGACCATAGCCTACGCCGGGGAAAAGGGACTAGGCGCGCTAGGTTTTCAATTCGTCAGCGCCGATGCGGCGCATGCCTGGGTGCACGCCTATTACAACGCCATGACCAAGCGGCTCGATCGATTGGCCGAATATCCGGTCAATCCGAACATCGCCCTGGTCTCGATGTTCATGTGCGCCCCCACCGACGAGGAGGCCCGCCGTAAGGCCGATGGCATGACCTTCTTCCAGTTCGCCCTGCGCTTCTACGGCATGGCCGAGATCGCCAACGCCGCGCCCGGGTCATACAACGTCTGGGAGGAATATTGCCGGTGGCGGGACGCCAATCCCGACCTGGTGGAAAAGGCCATGGCCGGCGGTCTGATCGGCAGCCCTGAAACGATCCGCAGCAAACTGCGCAAGTTCGAGGAGAGCCATATCGACCAGGTGATCCTGCTCAACCAGGCCGGCAAGAACACTCACGAGGACACCTGCGCCAGCCTGGAGCTGTTCGCCGCCGAGGTGATGCCGGAGTTCCACGCTAACATCCCCGCCCACGAGGCCTGGAAGGCCAAGGTGATGGCCCGCGAAATCGAACTGGCCGAGATCGACACCGAGGCCTTCACCAACCGCGCGAAACTCCTGGCGACCGAGCTGCCGCCCTAGCGCCTGCAAGCCTACGGCTTACTGACCGACCCCCGCTCATGGGCCTACGTCAATTGCGGATGCACAACGGTGCATGGGGTTGAGGCGCGCAGATCCGCATCCTTGAGCCCTTCACCCCTCGATTGGGGAAGGGCCATTGCGCCGGCGCAAACCCACGAATCGCTTGAACCTCGCCTCGATCTATGTTCCCGTTTTGTGCGCGTTTGGTGCAGAAGAAGACATCATCGAACGGCACGAGCTCTAACTCGATTAGCTTGCGAAGATGGGCCTGGTGCTGGCCCGCAATGAACAGCAGCGCGCCGTGGAAACCGACAACCCGGATCAAGCCGCCACGTTCGGCCGGATCTACAACTAGACCACCCGGTCGCTGCGCAAGACCCTGGCGCAGCTCGGCCTGAGTCCCGGCCTTGCGGCGCCCACTTTGCAATCTCGGCGCATGATGGGGTGGATGGCCCCCGTATCCGGCATCGTGATGTGCCAAGGTTGGGTGTCGACAGACGTTTCAACCTGAGAAGGGAGCCATCCGGATGCAAGTTACCACCATCGGCCTGGACCTGGCCAAGTCCGTTTTTCAGCTTCACGGGG